>MEGH01000099.1 GCA_001725415.1 Pseudonocardia sp. SCN 73-27 | reverse complement strand
AGGGGAACCACTGCGATCAGAAATGCGAGAGTCACCAGCACGCGAGCGATGACATTCGTCGTTCGCCGTCGGGAGCTGATGGGCTGGAAGATTGGCCCTGATGCCGGCTGATCAAGAACGTCGACCTTGGCGACGGTACTCATGCGTTGACCTTTCCGCCTGCGATCTTGCGCGCGACCGCGTTGACTGCAAAGGTCAGCACGAAGAGGACGAAGCCTGCGGCGATGTATGCACCGGTCGGCAGCGGTGCGCTGAATTCAGCGGCGGCGGACGCAATTTTTGACGCGAACGTATAGCCGCCGTCGAAGAGGCTGAAGTGCGAGGCTTCTGCGGCAGAACGCAAGATGATGAGCACTGCGACGGTTTCGCCGAGTGCTCGTCCCAGCCCGAGCATCGAGGCGGCGACGGTGCCGCTTCGGCCGAACGGCAGGACAGTCATTCGTACGACTTCCCAGCGTGTCGCGCCGAGCGCCTGGGCGGCCTCGATGTGTCCACGGGGAGTCTGTCGGAAGACTTCGCGTGTTACAGCGGTGATGATCGGCAGGATCATTACCGCAAGGACAATCCCGGCGGTGAATATGGTGCCACCGCCTGCAATCGACACGTTACCCGTGGCGAAAAGCGGGAACCACCCGAGAATGTCGTTGAGGAAGGTGGCGAAAGGCGTCAGTGCCGGTGCTAACACCAGAATTCCCCAGAGCCCGAACACGATCGAGGGTACGGCAGCGAGGAGATCGACAACGCCACTGAACCAACGTGACAGGCGTGCCGGGGCGTAGTGGGTGAGGTAGACAGCGATTCCGATGGCCAGTGGCACGGCGATCACCAGCGCGAAGGCTGAGCTCAGGACCGTGACAACGAGGAGGTCACGGATGCCGAACCGCAGGTTGTCTGCATCGGATGTCGAGAATTCAGTGCTGGTGAAGAAATTCGCGTGGTTCGCCAGCAACGACGGAACAGCCTGGATCAGCAAGAAGACCGTGATGAGGCCGATGGCGACCACGATAGTCAAACCGGACGATGTGGCGAGCCGCGAGAAGATCACGTCACCGCGTTGCCGGGCGCGCTCGACCTTGGTGCCCTTCGTCGTCTGTGGCATGGGCGGTGTCTTTCCATCGGGCCCGGGACGGGGGCCCGTCGCGACTGGCGACGGGCCCCCGGACTGGGCCGCTTCGTTGTTGGCGGCCATCAGGCTCCTGCTATCAGGCGATCGCGTTGATCGCGGTGGTCAGCTTGCCCTTGAAGGCGTCCGGGATCGGGATGTACCCGTTGTCGGTCAGACCAGCCTGACCGCCCGTGATCGTCGCCTGCAGGAAAGCCTTGACTGCCGTGCCGGTCTGCGCGTCGGGGTACTTGGAGCAGACGATCTCGTACGTCGCAAGAACGATCGGGTAGGCGCCGGCGTCAGTGGGCTTGTAGAACGACGACGTGTCGAGAACCAGGTCGTTCCCGGTGCCCTTGATCTTCGCGCCCGCGATCGTCTTGCCGACCGACTCGGTGCTGATCGAGACAGGGGTCGACCCGGCCGAGGTCACGACGTCAGCGATCTGCAGACCCTGTGCCTTGGCGAAGGACCACTCGTTGTACGTGATGCTGCCGGGGGTGGACTTGATGGCAGCCGAGGTTCCCTCGTTGCCCTTCGCTCCCTCACCGACGCCGCCGTTGAAGGTCTTGCCTGCCTGCTTGCCCCAGGCTCCGTCGGAGGCGCCGACGAGGTACTGCTGGAAGTTGTCGGTCGTTCCGGACTCGTCGTTGCGGTAGATCACGGTGATCTTCTCGGCCGGCAAGGTCTTGCCGCTGTTGAGCGCGGCGATCGCCGGGTCGTTCCACTGCGTGATGGACCCATTGAAGATCTTCGCTGCGGTGGCGCCGTCGAGCGCGAGGCCATCGACGCCCTGCAGGTTGTATGTGATGCCGAGTGGGCCGAACACGACCGGGAGGTTCCACGCGTCGGCGCCCTGGCACCGTGCCTTGGCCTTGTCGTACTCGCCCTTCGACTGGCTAAGGGGTGAGTCCGATCCGCCGAAGTCGGTCTGGTTGCCGACGAACTCCGAGACACCAGCGCCGGATCCGTTCGACGTGTAGTTCAGGGTCTGACCCGAGCAGGCTGCTTCGTACGCTGTGACGAAGCGGGTCATGGCGTTCGCCTGAGCTGTGGAGCCGCTCGCCTTCAGGGTGGGCTTGCCACCGCATTGCACGTTGGAGGAACCCGCACCGGTCGTGCCGGACCCTGCGGCCGACGTGTTGTTGTCGCTGCCGCAGCTGGCCAGCAGGACTGCAGCCGCGGCCATTACGCCAACGACGAGGCCAGATCGCTTGAGCTTCACCTAGTTCCCTCAGTTCCCTCTATGCACTTGGGCCGCTTACCGGGGTGCGGCCTCGCCAGACGGCGCGGGTCTCGCGCCACAACGGGTCTCCGCTGCTTCGGTTCGAAAACCTAGGGTTCGACGATGAATGCAGGCTGCTGTCAACGTGAACGAAGCGTGAACGCAGCACAGCATGTGCCTACTGTCAGTCGTTGGCGCTGGCGCTTCAAGGTGATCGAGAGGGCGCTAGCCCCGCTCTTCGGGGTTAGTCGCAACTGACTGTGACAGAGGCCGCATGGGTAGGTCGAGTGCGGCGGCTGATGTTCGCAATGGGCTCGACCGCCTCCATCGTCTTGCCCGGCGTCTAGCTGGGGCCCGAGGTGGCGCCTTGGGTCTCCGCCCGGCTCTGAGTCTTGCCCCTCCTGAATGCGGTGACATCGGCCGCTTGGTCCTGCAGTCGGCCCGGTCAGTAACCGTTGACTCAATATTCATTGAGTGATGTACTGGCGGAAGTGTGATCGAAGGGGTGTCGCCATGCGGTGGATCCGGCGAGACGTCGAAGGATCGGGCTCTTCGGAAGGGTCCGGGGAGAGGCCGAACGGGATGGGTCGACTGTCGGTCGGGCCGGTCTGGCTTGACTTGGGCCGTCGAAGGGCGAGTGTCGACGCCTGGACTGTTGTGCTGCCGTCGAATGAAGCACTCCTTCTCTCGATCCTGATGCGTAGCCCGGGGCGCGTCATCGCGTACAGCGAACTCGCGCAACGGCTTGGCATCTCGGAGGCGGCCTCTGGCCGTCGAGATCGCCGCGTCCGTCGCCTGAGCCGTCGCCTTCGACGTCGTCTCTCCGTGCATCCCCTGGTGCCGCCATTGATCGAGGAAGTCGCTCGAGTCGGGGTACGTTTCACCTTCGTCGAGCCGAGCCGCCGCGGACTGTGGGATGACTTCGACTAGTCGGGCCGGACTGCGTCAGGCGTACGAGATCGACGGGTGACAGACGGTTGGGTCGTCGTCAGTCCGGCGGCTCGCTGAAGGTGACGTTCAGTAGGAATTTTGCCGGGTCCCGCGGCTCGGCGGAGGGGCCCTGGTGCGTCGGTCGCGCGTCGGTGGACGGCGATGGAGTCGAGGTCGATCTGCAAACGCGTCCGTCACTTCCGTGACTGGAGGCGCGGCTGATGTAGGTGTTCGCCTCAGGCCAGGTCAGCGGCCCGGCGCCGTTCGAGGAAGACCGTGTCGCGCCAGTGGCCGTCGCGTTGGCCGATGCGCTCCCGTACGCCGAGGGTGCGATAGCCGGCGGAGTGGTGCAGGGCGAGGGATGCCCGGTTCTCAGGGAAAATCGACGTCTGCAGTGTCCAGAGGCTGGCGTCGTCGGCGGCACAGACCTGGCGGTGGATGAGCGCCTTGCCGACGCCGCGGCCGCGGTGGCCGTCGGCGACGTAGATCGAGGACTCGGCGACGCCGGCGTAGACGGGGCGCACGGACACCGGGCTCAGCGCCGTCCAGCCGACGACGTCGCCGTCGAGCTCGGCGATCCAGCGGTGGTCGGGGAGCCAGGTGCGGTCGAGGTGGCGGCGGTCGGGGACGTCGGTCTCGAACGTGGCGTCGCCGGTGGCAATGCCTTCGGCGTAGATGCGGCGGACGTCGGCCCAGTCGGCGTCGGTCATGGCACGGACGGTGACGTCGTCGGGCAGGTCCTCGGGACAGCACGGGCGGGGTGCGAGGAGGCCCATGACGATGTCCGCGGCGTGCGGGAGGCCAGTGCAGCACGCAGGGTTGACGGCGACGAGGGTGGCGTTGCCGTCGCGGCGCACGGTCACGAACCCGACGTCGGCGAGCTTGCGGACGTGGTGCGAGCAGGTCGACTGGCTGATGCCGAGCAGGTTGGTGAGCTCGCCGACGGTGATCTCGCGTCCGCCAGCGGCCACGGCGTGCAGGAGGCGGACGCGGGTGGCGTCGGCCAGGCAGGCGAACCACTCGGCGTAGACCTTCGCGTCACCGGGCCCGAGCTGGCCCGGTGTGGTCGTCGAGACGTCGGTGATCGACAGCTCGGCTCGTCCGGTCGTGACGCTCATGCCGCCAGTATCGACGCTCATCGATGGTTGCGTCAATCGATGAGCGTCGATACAGTCCGCGGCGGCATATCGATGAGCGTCGATGAAGGAGTTGTCGTGGACGAGACCGAGTTGCCGGTCGTCGTGGTTGGCGCGGGGCCGGTCGGGCTGGCTGCCGCGGCGCGGCTGGTCGAGCGGGACCTGTCGGTGCTGGTGTTGGAGGCCGGGTCGGGTGCGGGGACGAGCGTGCGGCAGTGGCACCACGTCCGGCTGTTCTCCCGGTGGGCCGAGCTGGTCGACCCGGCGGCGGAGAAGCTGTTGGCGCCCACGGGGTGGACAGCACCGGACCCGGAGAGCTACCCGACCGGTCAGGAGTGGGCCGAGCGCTACCTCGAGCCCCTGGCCGGAGTGTTGGGGGAGCGGGTGCGGTTCGGCTCCCGGGTGGTCGGGGTCGCACGCCGAGGTCGTGACCGGGTTGTGGACGCCGGCCGCGACAGCGAGCCGCTGACGGTGCACGTGCTCGGCGCCGACGGCACCGAGCAGAGGGTGACGGCGCGAGCGCTGATCGACGCGTCCGGCACCTGGACAGGCCCGAACCCGCTGGGTGCCGACGGCCTGCCCGCGCTGGGGGAGACGTCGGCGGTGGACCGGATCGTCTACCAGGCCCCCGACCTGACCGACCCGGCCGTGCGCAGCCGCTACGCGGGCCGGCGGATCGCCGTGGCCGGTAGCGGGCACTCGGCGCTGACCGCGCTGGTCGCCTTCGCCGAGCTCGCCGAGCAGGAGCCGGGGACGCACGTCGACTGGCTGCTGCGTCGTGGCCAGGTCGGCGACACCTTCGGCGGCGGAGACGCCGACGAGCTCCCGGCGCGCGGCGCGCTGGGCAGCCGGGCCGCGCAGGCCGTGGCGGCCGGGCACATCAGCACCGTGACCGGGTTCCGCACCGCGGCCGTCGAGACGGTCGGCGACGGCCTGGTCGTCGTCGGGGACGACGGACGGCGCCTGGACCCGGTCGCCGAGGTCGTCGTGGTGACCGGGTTCCGACCGGACCTGTCGTGGCTCTCCGAGCTGCGCCTGGACCTCGACCCCGTGTTGCAGGCGCCGCGAGCGCTGGCCCCGCTGATCGACCCGAACGTGCACTCGTGCGGCACCGTGTACCCGCACGGCGCGACCGAGCTCGCCCAGCCCGAGCCGGGCGTGTTCCTGGTCGGGATGAAGGCCTACGGCCGGGCGCCGACGTTCCTGGCGATGACCGGCTACGAGCAGGTTCGCTCAGTGGTCGCCGCCATCGCCGGTGACCGGGAGGCTGCCGAGCGCGTGGAGCTGGTGCTGCCCGACACCGGGGTGTGCGGTGGCGCGGGACTGTTCGACGACCCGGACGGCGCGGCGGCCGGCGGATGCTGCGGAGCGTCGGCCGAGCCTGTCAGCCTGTTCATGGGACGCCCACAGGACTGAGGCGGGAGGATCGAGCGTGCAGCAGGCGAGCGCCGAGACGCTGACCGGCGATGGACTGCGACGGGTGCTCGCCGTGCTGTGCGTGACAGAGATCGTCAGCTGGGGCGTGCTGTACTACGCCTTCCCGGTGCTGGCCCCGTCGATCGCCACGGACACAGGGTGGCCGGTCTCTACGATCACAGCAGCGTTCTCGGCGGGACTCGTCGTGTCCGCGCTGGTCGGGATCTGGTCGGGACGGCTGCTCGACAGGGTCGGCCCTCGACCGGTGATGACGGTCGGCTCGGTACTGGCCGTTCCTGCAACCCTCGGGGTCGCGTGGGCGCCGACCCTGCCGATTTTCTTTGCTGCCTGGGTACTGGCCGGTTTCGCGATGGCAGGCACCCTCTACCCGCCGGCCTTCGCCGCCCTGACCCGGTGGTGGGGTCCGCGCCGGGTCCGGGCCCTGACGATCCTGACCCTGCTTGCAGGACTCGCGAGCACGATCTTCGCCCCGCTGACCGCGGCGCTGTTGGGTCCCCTCGGGTGGCGGCACACCTATGTCGTCCTCGCGATCGTCCTCGCCGTCGTCACGATCCCCGCGCACGTGCTCGGCCTGCACGGTCGCTGGCCTGAACCCGAAGCTACCGACGTGGACCGCGCCGAGGACGACAGTCCCGTCGCCTCGGCGCCGGGGGCGGTGGCGCGCAGCCGCGCTTTCTGGATGCTGGTCACGGCCGTCGCGTTGGGCACGTTCAGTGCATTCGCGGTCGTGGTCAACCAGGTCCCGTTGCTTATCGAGCGCGGGTTGTCGACTTCGCTCGCGGCGTGGGCGCTGGGCCTGGGCGGGGTGGGTCAGGTGTGCGGGCGGCTCCTCTACGGTCGACTCGACCGAGTACTCAGCGTCAAGGCGCGAGGCGTGACGATCCTGGGGCTGTCGGCGGCGGCGACGGCCTTGCTCGCGCTGATTCCGGGCCCGGCCGGTCTGCTGATCGCCGTGGCGATGCTGGCCGGCGCGGCACGGGGAATCTTCACCCTGCTGCAGGCCACCGCCATCAGCGACCGCTGGGGCGCGGCCCACTACGGGAGGCTCAACGGACTGCTGTCCGCGCCCTCGATGATTGCCACGGCGGTCTCGCCATGGGCGGGTGCCGCGCTCGCCGTGGTGTTCGGCGGCTACACGGCCGTGTTCTGGTTGCTCGCCGCAGTTGCAGCCGCGGGCGCCGCGCTTGCGGTCGGCTCGGTCCCGGCGCATGTGCGCACCTTGCCCGAGCATGCTGAGGCCGATTCGGACAGAACTACCGATTGACACCGTCCCAATGCCTCAGTCATCATTGAGTCAATGAACGCTGAGAGTGGTGCCAGGGACGTGGAGCGGCGTGCTGCCATCCACGCGGCGCTCGGCGACGCCGGCCGCCTCGCCATCGTTGATGCGCTCTCGATCGGTGAGGCGTCCCCAGGGGAACTCGGCGAACGGCTGGGTATGCCGTCAAACTTGATCGCTCACCACCTGCGTGTGCTCGACGGCGTCGGGCTGGTGGCGCGGCATCGCTCCGAAGGCGACCGGCGCCGAACCTATGTCGCCCTCGTCCGGGAACGGCTCGGCGACCTCTGTGCGCTCGGGGCCCCGCTGACCGCTCAGCGGGTCGTCTTCGTCTGCACCCAGAATTCTGCCCGCTCGCAACTCGCCGTCGCGCTGTGGAACGACGCCAGCACCGTGCCGGCGACCTCGGCAGGGACCGACCCCGCCTCGGAGGTGCACCCGGGCGCGGTCGCCGCAGCGCGGCGTCGCCACCTCTCCCTGGTCCAGGCGCGGCCACAGCACCTCGACGCAGTCCTCGCGCCGTCCGACTTAGTTGTGACGGTGTGCGACAACGCCCACGAACACCTGGCGGACCACGACGGCCGCTCGGCCGTGCACTGGTCGATCCCCGACCCGGTCCGTGACGGCGATCCCGCAGCCTTCGACGGCGTTGTCGACGACCTGAGCGATCGCATAGCGCGACTGTCCTCGTCCGTCCGAGTGCCCACGACCACCCACCCCGAAGAACGGAGCACCTCATGAGGTCTGTCTACAGCCACCCCGACCTGTCCGTCGATCAGCAGATCGCCCTCAAGACGGCCGCCTCGAACCTCCAGCGCGCATTCGACGGAGTGTTCGGGACCGAGACCATCGAACGGTTTCTCCACAGTTCCTACGACGAGTTCGCCGGCCGTGCTGTCGTCCTGAACTACCTGCCGCTGCTCGCCGAACGCTTTGCGCGCCAACGCCTCCGAGCGCTTGCGAAGGTTGAGGGCAAGCGCGACGAAGGTGTTCCTGTCGTGCTGTTCCTGTGTACCCACAATGCTGGTCGTTCCCAGATGGCCCTCGGTTTCTTCGAGCACCTCGCAGGCGATCGAGCCATCGCCTGGTCCGGCGGTTCCGACCCTGCGGAGCGGATCAACCCCGCCGCGGTCGTCGCGATGGCCGAGCGGGGAATCAACATTGCGGACGAGTACCCGAAGCCGTGGACCGATGAGGTAGTGCGGGCTGCGGACGTCGTGGTCACGATGGGCTGCGGCGATGCCTGCCCGGTGTTCCCGGGCCGCCGCTACATCGACTGGCCGGTGAACGACCCCGACGGCCTCGACGTCGAGGACGTGCGGTCGATCCGCGACGACGTCGAACGGCGGGTCCGGAACCTCCTCGACGAGATGAATGTCCCCGCCGCACCGTGACGAGCGTTGTCCACATCACTCGATCATGGGTTGTGGATGTGTTTCGACAAGCGTGAAGATAGGCGCGTGTCGAACTTGATGTCGCTGGGCACGACTCCCATGGGCGGTCCGGTCCCGCTGAGCGCCGACGAGGCCGCCGCACTCGCTCTAGCGTTCAAGGCGCTCGGCGACCCCGTGCGACTCCGACTCGTCTCGCTGATCGCGGCCCACGACAACGGCGAAGCCTGTGTGTGCGACCTGACCGGCGCCTTCGAGCTGACGGGCCCGACCATCAGCCACCACCTGAAGGTGCTGCGTACGGCCGGACTCATCACAGGCGAGCGTCGCGGCACCTGGATCTACTACCGCACCGTCCCGGACGTGATTCGCCACCTCGCCAACGTCCTGGACCCCACAACCACACCGTTGGCAAGCCGCTGCACGCCTGAGGAAAGCGACCGCCCCGAATGAGCGCCACCCCCGAGACCAACACCTCCTCGACGGGGCCAGATGCCCCCGTCGCGAAGCGCCTGTCCACTCTCGACCGGTTCCTCCCCGTTTGGATCATTGCCGCGATGGTCGTCGGGCTCGGCGCCGGCCGGCTGATCCCCGGACTGGGCTCCGCTCTCGATGCCATTGCCATCGACGGTGTCTCACTGCCGATCGCGCTCGGCCTACTGATCATGATGTATCCCGTGTTGGCCAAGGTCCGCTACGACCGCCTCGGCACCGTGACCGGCGACCGCCGGCTGCTGATCACCTCACTCGTCCTTAACTGGATCATCGGGCCGGCGGTGATGTTCGCCCTGGCCTGGTTGATGCTGCCCGACCTGCCCGAGTACCGGACCGGCCTGATCATCGTCGGTCTCGCACGCTGCATCGCCATGGTCATCATCTGGAACGACCTCGCCTGCGGTGACCGCGAAGCCGCAGCTGTCCTGGTCGCGATCAACTCCGTGTTTCAGGTGATCGCGTTCGCCGGCCTGGGCTGGTTCTATCTGTCTGTCTTGCCGGGCTGGCTGGGTCTCCCACAGGCCGACCTCGATGTGTCCGCTTGGCAGATCGCCCGCTCAGTGCTCATCTTCCTGGGTATCCCGCTGGTCGCCGGGTACCTCAGCCGCAGGCTGGGGGAGAAGGCCAAGGGCCGCACCTGGTACGAGGAGAAGTTCATTCCCCGGGTGGGTCCATTCGCGCTCTACGGCCTGCTGTTCACCATCGTCATCCTGTTCGCATTGCAGGGCGACGCCATCACGTCCCGGCCCCTCGACGTTGCACGGATCGCGCTGCCCCTGCTCGTCTACTTCGCGCTCATGTGGTTCGGGTCCCTAGGGCTGGCCAAGCTTGTCGGCCTGCAGTACGAACGCTCCGCAACGCTCGCCTTCACCGCCGCAGGGAACAATTTCGAACTTGCCATCGCCGTTGCCATCGCCACCTTCGGTGTCACCTCAGGTCAGGCCCTCGCCGGTGTCGTCGGGCCGCTGATCGAGGTCCCGGTCCTTGTCGCTCTGGTCTACGTCTCGCTTGCGCTGCGGCGCCGCTGGTGGCCCGCACGAACCGACGTGGACCGCTGACCCGCCAATTCGAGGAGACTCTGATGCCCGAGATTCCTGAGGTCTTGTTCGTCTGCGTCCACAATGCCGGCCGGTCGCAGATGGCCGCAGCGCTGCTGCAGCACCACGCGAACGGCGCCGTCAGCGTCCGGTCGGCGGGCTCGACCCCAGCCGATGAGGTCAATCCCGCAGTCCTCGAAGTCATGGCCGAGGTCGGTATCGACCTCGCCGGCGAGGTCCCCAAGAAGCTCACAACGGACGCCGTCCAGGCCTCTGACGTGGTGATCACAATGGGCTGCGGGGACGCCTGCCCTGTCTTTCCGGGCAAGCGCTACCTGGACTGGGACCTCACCGACCCGGCTGGCAAGTCGGTCGCCGAGGTTCGCCCCATCCGCGACGACATCGACCGCCGCGTCCGCGAGCTGCTCGCCGAACTCACGACCCAGGTGAGCACCTCGTGACCGAGCAGAAGCCGTCGGTCCTGTTCGTGTGCGTCCGCAACGGCGGCAAGTCCCAAATGGCTGCCGGGCTCATGCGCCACGCCGCCGGCGATGACGTCGAGGTCCACTCCGCGGGCACCGACCCGGGCCCGCGCCTCAACATGGAGTCCGTCACGTCCCTTCGTGAGGTGGGCGTCGACATCGGTGAAGAACACCCCAAGCCGATCGACCCAGACCTGCTGCGCAGCGTCGACCTCGTCGTCACCCTTGGCCGTGAGGCTACCGTCGTGGTGCCCGACGGTGTCGAGCTGCGGAATTGGGACACCGACGAACCGTCAGAACGAGGTATCGACGGAGCCGAGCGGATGCGCCTCATCCGCGACGACATCCACCGCAGGGTCGACCCTCTCCGCGACGAACTGCTCGCGAAGGCCATTGGCACTCCCCAAAACTTCTAGCGCTGCGACGCCGCAGCCAGTACGGCGCCGACGAGCTGCTCTCGGGTCGGTATGTCGAGGAGCCTGCACGTGTCGCACACCCATCACGTCGCGACCGTCAAGAATGACGGTCGGGGACGGCTACTCGCCATGTGCGCGCTGACGACTGCGTCGACGCCCGACTAACGCACGCATGCGCCAGCTCCAGAGGCGGGGCGACCAACGGGCAAGCCTCGTGGTGGAGTACCTCGAGCCGGACGGGGTGAGTCGTGGTCGGAACCGGGCCAGCGTGTGCAGGAATGCGTAGATCGGTGTCGGTGTCGGCCATTCTCGATGATCAGTCGCGCTCGTTGGATGCCGTTACGGACCGCGCGGAGGGGTGTCCAGCGGTGCACGTTTGCGACGAGCGAGAGCGCGCCGGTGGACGAAGCGCGCGCAGCCCAGGCGGATCATCACCTCCGGTCTGGGGCCCAACCGGGCAACCCTGACCTACGCGAACTCGCCATCGCAGCCCCAGCAGCGCGGCGAGCCTGGCTGGGACGGCTCTGCCTTCGGCAGTTGTGTCACGAGCTACCTCCCGCGAAGTTCTGGCCGGCACGGTGATCGACAGGCTCGGCCGCGTCAGCGTAGCCGCGATCAGGGCGGCGCTCAGGGCTGCGCAGGCGAGCAACTGATGGTCGACCGCCTTCGGCGGGGGCCTGTCGGCCCTTGGCTTAGCACGGCCGACCTCCCGGTCAAGGGTGCTCCGCTGCGCTGCGCATCGCCTGCGGCGACGGCCTGCGGCCGCCCTTGAGCGCGAGCCTCGACGGCCGCGCTGGGACGCCTTACGGCGGCGGGGAACACAACGCCCCGCCACCCCAAGGGGACGGGCCGACAGGCCCTCGGCGTTCGCGGAGGCCAGCATGACCGCACTCGACAACACCACCACCGGCATCGACGCGATCGGTGACACGACCACTGACACGACGAGGTCAACGCCCGGGATCAGCTCACCAATGGTCGCCGCGCTGGAGGGCGCGTGAGCGGCGATTCAGGCGCGGCACCCCGAGGTGCCAGCCGCGGTGATCGTGCTCGGCGCCGGCTCGGGGACTGGTGCGGGTCTGAAGCTGGGGCACTTCGCCGCGATGCGCTGGCGCCACGCCGACGCCGCTCGTGAGGTCGGGAGCACGTTGCCCGAGGTGTTCATCGGCGGCGAGGGCCTGGCGCGCGGGCCGGAAGATGTTCTGGCGACCCTGCCGTGGCACGGGTCGTGGCACGAAATGTGGCTGTGTGGCGGAGCATCCTGAGCACGCTGAACTCGCTGACGTGCACCGATGGACGACATGGGCTTCATGTAGCTAACGACACATTTTCTCGTAATGCGTAGGTCTGGGGTTCGACTCCCCAAGGCGGCTCCATTTTCGCAGGTCAGGGCGTTATGTCGGCGTCTTGGTCGCGAACCTCTCTGGGGCGTGGCCTCCTTCTGGAAGATTTGCGTTGGTCAGGCCGGTGTGGCGTGGCCTCCTCGTGGTGTGCGTTCGTCACTACGTGCACGGCAGGCAGGAGTGGGCAGGCGTCTCTGGTGTACGAAGACGCCCGCCACTGCTGCACAATCATGCCCATGGTGCCGATCGGCACTGAACGGTCTTGGCCGGGCACCGAGGCGCTGTCCGTCACGGTCGCCCCTGCGCCGGCGTCGTGGGCAACTAGTACTGCCAGGTAAGGGTGATGGTGCCCATGTCGGCGATGGTGGCGGTGCCGTAGGAGGCTGCGGTGCGGTTCGACCACCTCCGTGACCGCGAGCCGCACGCGTGGGAGCGGGCTGTGCACCTCGACAAGGTGACCGCGCTACTGGAGCCCTTCGACGGTATCGACGTATCGGCCCGGCAGCCGGCCGCGATCGAGTGACTGGCCGGGTGGGGCGTGCCGACGGTGGCGCCGCTCGTGCGGCTGCTGTGGGCGGCCCGCGACACCACGCCGTCGTCGTCACCCTGACCGGCGTCGCCCCGAAGCCGCCGCGGTGTAACGAGCGTCCCTGCCTGTCCGAACGATCCGACGTGCCGTTTCGAGTCAACATCCCGCTGCCGGGGCCGTTCAGCTACAGCGCCCCGATCGGCGGCGGACGCGAGCGGCCCGCCAAGCCCATGACGCCCGCAAGCGCGGTGCTCACCTGATCTGCGTGTTGGTCTTCGCCGTCGCGTTCATCGTCCAGATGTTCACGCAGCCGACGACCGTCTCGGTAGTGATGGGCCTGATCGGCGTCGGGGTCATCGGCATCTTCATCTGGCTGGGTTGGGCGTTCGCGATGGATGTTCGAGACGCTCGGGGCAGGGGCGCCGCGCCACCACTACCACTGAGCCCGCCGTTCTACTCCCAGTGGCCGGGCGAGACCGTGCCACGGATGCACGCTGGCTGGGCCCAGCTGGTCGAGCCCGAGCACCGAGCCGCGTTCGTCGCGATGCTGGCGCAGCAGCACGCGGCCGGGCAGTCGCCGCCGCGGCAGCGATCAGCCCCGCAGCCGCCGACTCGCCCGCGGCCGACCAGCCAGCTGCCCGGAATGGGGGTGTCGTGCGGTTCAAGGGCTGTCACCTCGACCCCAGCCGGGGACGATGCGGCCCGGAATGCCGGTCCTACGCGTGCAGCGGGCCCCGCCGAGTGCGGCGCTCGGCGGAGATTATGTCCCCGAGTGGCCTACATGACTGTCCAGTATGGACGCGATGGCGCTGTCCATGGCAATGAAGTGTTCGCGTCCGGAGGCATCTCAGGCAAGAAGCGGACCGCCGGGTTGCTCTGACCGGGCAAGTACAACGCACGTCACATGACCGATTTCCTTTGCAAGGCGGGGTTAGGGGTTCGATTCCCCTCGTCTCCACCACCGCTGAACAGCTGAAACGTACAGCCGTTCCCAGCGGCTGCCGGTGACGTGGCACAAGGTGTGACGCGGACGCTCTTCGCGGGCGTCGACCCGATCACGAAGCGCCGACACGACCTCGTCGAGGTGTCGCCGGGCCCGAAGGCGCTGCTGTCCGATCCTCGGCGCCCAGCGCTGTGAGCGTGTGACTACCTCTGCGTAGTGCGGTCCTGCGGGGCGGCGGCGAAGAAGGCGTTGGCCCGGCTGTTCCACAGCAGGCCGAGGATGGCGAAGGCGAGGACGATCGTGAGGACGGATTGACCGACGGTGGACGTGCCTCCGGCGGTGGCGATCCCGGCGATCGCTCCGGCGATCTGCAACACCTGGAGCGCGGAGACGAGCATCCTGGCACCGTTGCCGCCCTTGCCCAGCCGGGAGGCGACCGCTGCGGTGATCAGGCCGAAGACCAGTAGCACCACCCCCACCACGAAGTAGGCCCGGCCGTAGGCGAGGCTGCCCGTGGCGGGGGACAGCAGCAGGATGATGAGTCCCCACAGGCTCGACAGAAGCGCCGATATCCACGTCAGGACGACGACGAGGGTGACACTGCCCGGCCGGTGCGCTCGGGGAACGGTCATCGACACTCGCTTCGGATCGAGCGACGAGGCAGTCGTCGCGTGGAGTTGCCGGCAGCTTCCGGATGATCGTACGAAGCCGGTCAATCGTCGACGCCTGTCCTCGCCCGCCACTCGGTGAGGTACTCCTCGGCCACCGTGCGGACGGCGCGGCCGATCTCGGCGTACTGGTGGTCGCGCAGGTTGGCGATGGACAGCCGGATCGACCAGAGCGGTGCGTCGAATCCGCCGCCGTTGAGGGCGATCACGCCGGTCTGGTCGGCGAGCCGGAAGAGAATGTCGGTGGGTTCGTAGTTGGCTTGCAGGAACGCGACGAACTCGGGTCCGTAGTGGCGGCGGGCGTAGCCGAGCAGGTCGAGCTCGACGTAGTAGCCGACGCGCTGCGGGTCCTCGGGCAGCGTGATCCGCATGCCGTCGAGCAGGTCGCCGAGCCGGCGGCGGATGAGCGCCTGTGCCTGCTGCTTGTAGTGGTCGGTGTCGTCGAGGAGGCAGTAGGCGGCGAACAGCAGCATCTGCAGCTGCTGGGGTTGCGACAGGCCTGCGGTGTGGTTGAGGGCGACGTCGCGGGAGTCGGCGACGAGGCGGTCGACGAACTTGATGTCGCGTGGAGTGAGGCTGAGTGTGGCGTAGCGGGCGTCGAGGGCTTGTCCGTCCTGTTCGGGCAGCCGGGCGATGAGCTCGTCGAGGACCGTGTCCGGCGAGACGCCGACGACGCCGAGGCGCCAGCCGGTCGCGCCGAAGTACTTCGAGAACGAGTAGACGAGCACGGTGTTGCGCGGGATGAGGGCGGCGAGCGAGGTGAAGCCGTCGATGAACGTGGCGTAGACGTCGTCGGTGACGACGACGAGGTCGGGGTTGTCCTCGGCGACGATGCCGGCGATGCGTTCGAGGGCGCTGGTGGCGACGGACACCGACGGCGGGTTCGTGGGGTTCACGCAGAGCAGAGCCTTGACGGAACGGTCGCGCAACCGGTCGATCTCCGCGTCCGGGTACTGCCACGTGTCGGGCTCGGCGTGGATGCGGACGACGTCGAAGCCGTACTCGGAGAGGTGGGCGATCTCCAGGTACGGGGTGAAGATCGGGGTCATGACGGCGACGCGATCACCCCGCTGGAGAAGCCGGTTCGTCACGAGCGTGTCCAGGATGTAGCAGATCGCGGCGGTCCCGCCCTCGACGGCGAACAGGTCGACGGGGCCGATCCCGGCACCCATCTCCTGGTGGAGGTAGCGGCGCACGACGTCCTCGGCGTGGCGCAGCATCCGGTCCGGCGCCGGGTAGTGGTCGCCGATGACGGCGTCGGCGAACTCCCAGACGAACGCGTCGGGGTCGTAGCCGTACTCGTCGACACCGAGGTCGAGGACACGGCGCAGGAGGTCGACGCCGCTCTCGCCGGTGTGCGTGTCGAGCCAGTCGCGGAACCGGGCGGCGATGCCGTCCTTCTGCGGGACACCGACGAGCTCGGGGTCCCAGGTCACGGTGGCCCGGCATTCCTCGAGGGCGAAGAACCCGAGCCGGAAGAACGCCTCGCGGGGCGTGGGCGCGATGAAGTTTGGGTTGCCGCGGCCGGCGTTGAGCTGCTGGAACGCGGTGCGGCCCTCGTGTTCGCCGGCGATCTCGCGCAGCTTCTCCTTCAGCTCGAACGGGGAGAGGGTCTGCAGCGCGCGGATGTCGGCGCGGCTGAGCTCGGTCATGGACGTGTCCCCGTTCAGGCGGTCAGGGCGACGACGACGGCGCCGCCGACGGTCAGGACGATGTTGGCCACCGCGTAGGGGACGGTGTAACCGAGCATGGGGACCGAGCTGCGCGAGGCGTCCCGCAGGGCGCCTGCGGCCGGTGAGGACGAGCGGGAGCCGGCGAGGACGCCGAGGGCGACGACCGGGTCGAAGCGGAACACCCAGCGCGCGAGCAGGGTCATCACCACGAGCGGCACCAGCGTGACCACGACGCCGGCCAGCAGGATGCCGACGCCGTAGCGGGTGAGCCCGGAGACGAACGACGGCCCGGCGGATATGCCGACCATGGCGATGAAGAACGCGAGTCCGGCGGACTCGAGGAACCAGTCCGCGGCGGGCGGGATCCGGGCCAGCAGGGGGCGACGGGTGCGATACCAGCCGACGAGCAGCCCGACGAGCAGGGCGCCGACGCTCGTCGAGAGCCCGACGGGAATGCCGCCGGCGCGCAGCGCGGGGACGCCGATCAGCGCACCCGCGGCGATCCCGAGGCCGAGGACGACCATGCTCGACTCGACCCTCGCCCGTTCGGCGTGTCCGACCAGCGGGATCACCGACTCCAGCAGGGGCAACGGCCCCTGTAGCCGGACCTCGTCGCCGGAGTGGAGGGTGACGGCGTCGCCGACCGGGAGGTCGTGGCCGCTGCGGCGGAGCCCGCGCAGATAGATGCGGCGGAATCCCGGGTCGGCGCGGAGCTGTCCGACGGTTCGCCCGGTGGCGCCCCGGGCGCTGACGACGACCCACAGGTCCTCGATCGCGAAGCCCAACAGCTCGGGGTCGTCGACCTCTTCGGCGACGCCCGCGAGCGACGCGGCGAACAGGTCGATCCGGCGCGCGGTGAGCACCACCGAACATCCGGGTGCGAGCGGGGTGGCGGGGGTCGCGTCGGCCGGGCCGGCGTCGGTGCGGATCCGGGCGACGAAGACGTGGTGGTCGCCCGAGCGCAGGTGCTGCTCGAGATCGGCGGCGGTGGTGACGTCGGGCGGCAGGGTGGTGAGCCGGTAGGCGCGGCGGGTGATGTCGAGGTAGGCGGTCTGGACGTCCGGGGAGGTCCGGGCGAGCCCGAGCCGACGCTCCAGCGCGGCCGCGGCGGCGGGGAGGTCGGTGATCCCGAGCAGCCGAGGCGCGACGTTCGCGCAGTACAGGGCGGTGCCGATCGTCCCGAAGAGGTAGGTGACGGCGTAGGCGACCGGGACCAGGTCGCTCCACTCCTTCAGTGTGGCGGGGTCCTGCGCCAGGCCGGCGATGGAGCCCTGCGCGACGCCGACGATCGCGGACTGGGTGAGCCCGCCGCCGGCGATCCCCGCGGCCAGCCCCGGGTTCAGCCCGGTCACCGCCGCGACGACCAGGACCACGCCGAAGCCCACCAACGCCAGGACGACGGCGAACACCGCTTGGGGCGCACCGGTTCCCCTGAGGCCGGCGACGAACTGGGGACCGAGACGGATCCCGAGCGCGAACAGGAACAGCAGGAAGAAGATGTTCTTGGCCGGCCCGTCCACCGACAGTGTCGCCACCGTGCCGTCGGGGCGGTGCACCGTGACCAGTGCTCCGAGCACCACCCCGACGATCAGGGTGCCGGTGACGGCGCCGAGGGAGATCGACCGGTAGCGCAGCCGGCCGAGCGCGAAACCGAGGCCGACGGCGAGCAGCACCGCGATCTCGGAGTGCCCGACGAGGGCGCGGGAGAACCAGTCCATCATCCGGTGCCGTGGCGCTGCAGGGCGTTCCGGGTGCCGCGGGCGATCTCGAGGTCCTCCCGTGCGGGGACGACCAGCACCCGTACCGCCGCGCCCCGGGCAGTGATCTCGCCGTCGGTCGTGCCGGGGTCGTCCACCGCCACCCCGAGGAACGCGAGCCGCTCGGCGACCTTCGCGCGCACGACCGTGGAGTTCTCGCCGACGCCGCCGGTGAAGGCCAGCGCCTCCAGCCCACCCGCCGAGGCCGCCATCGCGGCAACGCCGGCGGCGATCCGGTGGACGTAGACCTGCATGGCGAGGGAGTCCGCGTCGACCTCCCGCAGGTCGGCGGTGCCGGCGAGGGCGAGCAGGCCCGACTTCTTCTCCAGGGTCTCGGCGACCTCGTGCGGCGAGAGCCCTTCGTGCTCGGTCAGCCACAGCACGAGACCCGGGTCGACGCTGCCGGAGCGGGTGGCCATGACCAGCCCCTCCAGCGGGGTGAAGCCCATCGTGGTGTCGACGCTGCGGCCGTCGAGCACGGCACACAGCGACGCACCCGCGCCGAGGTGGGCCGTGACGATCCGCCGTGCCCCGGTCAGGTCGGCGACCTGCCGCGCGCACCCGGCGTGGGAGAGGCCGTGGAAACCGTAGCGGCGGATGGCGTACCGCTCGCGCCACTGCGCGGGGACCGCGTAGGTCGCCGCGGCGTCGGGGATCGCGGCATGGAAGGCCGTGTCGAAGCAGGCCACCGCGGGAACGTCCGGATACTGCGCGGACACGGCGTCGAGCCCGTCGAGAGACTTGGGCTGGTGCAGCGGGGCCAGCGCGGTGAGCTCGTCGAGTGCCGCCCGCACATCCCGGTCCACGACGACGGGATCGGTGAACCGGATGCCGCCGTGCACGATCCGGTGCCCGACCGCGTCCGGTGTGGGCCAGTCGCGCACCTCGGCCAGGTCCTCGGCCGTCCGCTCCACGGTGTCGTCGGGGCCGAGGAGCCGCAGCTTCAGGGAGGAGGACCCGGCGTTGACGACGAGGACGCGGGTCACTCCCACCGCCAGTCGGTGATCTCCGGGTCGTCCTCGCCGTGTTCGCGGGTGTACGCGCGGGCGGCGAGACGGGCGTCGGACATCCGCTGACGCAGCGCCGCGGCGGTGGAGCCGAGGCTGGGGACGCGGTCGATGACGTCCATGACCAGGTGGAACCTGTCGAGGTCGTTGAGCATGACCATGTCGAAGGGGGTGGTGGTCGTGCCCTCCTCCTTGTAGCCGCGCACGTGCAGGTTGGTGTGGCCCGTCCGGGAGTAGGTCAGCCGGTGGATCAGCCACGGGTAGCCGTGGAACGCGAAGATCACCGGCTTGTCGACGGTGAACAGCGCGTCGAACTCCCGGTCCGAGAGCCCGTGTGGGTGCTCGCGTTCGGGCTGGAGCCGCATGAGGTCGACGACGTTGACCACCCGGACCTTCAGCTCGGGCAGGTGCTCGCGCAGCAGCTTCGCCGCCGCGAGGGTCTCCAGCGTGGGCACGTCACCGCAGCAGGCGAGCACGACGTCCGGGTCGCCGACGGTGTCGTCGGACGGGTTCGACGCCCACTCCCAGATGCCCAGACCGCGCGTGCAGTGCGCGATCGCCTCGTCCATCGACAGGTAGGTCAGCTGCGGCTGTTTGCCGGCCACGACGACGTTGACGTAGTGCCTGCTCCGCAGGCAGTGGTCCATCGTCGACAGCAGGGTGTTGGTGTCCGGCGGCAGGTAGACCCGGGTGATCTCGGCCTTCTTGTTGATGACGTGGTCGAGGAAGCCAGGATCCTGGTGGGAGAAACCGTTGTGGTCCTGGCGCCAGACGTGGCTCGACAGCAGGTAGTTCAACGACGCGATCGGCGCCCGCCACGGGATGTGCCGGGTGGTCTTGAGCCACTTGGCGTGCTGGTTGAGCATCGAGTCGACGATGTGGATGAACGCCTCGTAGCTGGTGAACAGCCCGTGGCGGCCGGTCAGCAGGTAGCCCTCGAGCCAGCCCTGGCACAGATGCTCCGACAGCACCTCCATGACGCGCCCGTCCGGGGCGAGGTGCTCGTCGCCCTCGACCACGGAGGCGTTCCACGCCCGGTCGGTCACCTCGAATGCGGCCTGAAGACGGTTGGACGCGACCTCGTCCGGCCCGAAGAGCCGGAAACGGTCGGCGTTGCGGGCGACGACGTCACGGAGGAACTCACCGAGTACCGCGGTCGCGGCACTGGTGTCCGAACCCGGCGCCGCGACATCGACGGCGTAGTCCCGGAAGTCCGGCAGCGCCAGGTCACGCAGCAGCAGGCCGCCGTTGGTGTGCGGGTTCGCGCTCATCCGCCGCGCACCCTCGGGCGCCAGCGCCCGCAGCTCGGGAATCAGCCTGCCGTCCGCGTCGAAGAGCTCCTCCGGGCGGTACGAGCGCAGCCACTCCTCGAGCTGGGCGCGATGCCCGGGATCGGTACGGGTGCCGGCCAGGGGTACCTGGTGGGCGCGGAAGGTGCCTTCCACCCGTTTGCCGTCGACCTCCTTCGGCCCCGTCCAGCCCTTGGGCGTACGGAGCACGATCATCGGCCAGGCCGGCCTGCCCGCAGGCGGGTCGGCCTTGATCGCGGCGATGTCGTCCAGGACGTCGTCGAGGGTGGTGGCGAGCTCCTCGTGGACGGCCATCGGGTCGTCCCCGGTGACGAACCGCGGCGCGTACCCGTAGCCGCGCATCAGGTCCGCGAGTTCCGACTCCGGGATGCGGGCCAGGATCGTCGGGTTGGCGATCTTGTATCCGTTGAGGTGCAGGACCGGCAGCACGGTGCCGTCGCGACGCGGGTCGATCCACTTGTTCGCGTGCCAGCTCGCGGCGAGCGGCCCGGTCTCCGCCTCCCCGTCCCCGACGACGCAGAGCGCCACCAGGTCCGGGTTGTCGAACACGGCGCCGTAGGCGTGGACCAGGGCGTAGCCGAGCTCTCCGCCCTCGTGGATCGATCCCGGGGTCTCCGGCGCGACGTGGCTCGGGATTGCGCCCGGGAACGAGAACTGACGGAACAGTGCCCGCAGACCGTCCTCGTCCTCACCGATGGAGGAGTAGATCTCGGAGTAGGTGCCCTCGAGATAGGCGTTCGCGACGAGCCCCGGCCCGCCGTGACCGGGGCCGGTCACGAAGAGCGCGTTCAGGTCCCGCCCGCGGATCGCCCTGTTCAGGTGTGCGTAGAGCAGATTCAGCCCCGGCGTCGTCCCCCAGTGACCGAGCAACCGCGGTTTCACGTGCTCGGCGAGGAGCGGCTCACGCAGCAACGGGTTGTCCAGCAGGTAGATCTGGCCGACCGACAGGTAGTTCGCCGCCCGCCAGTACGCGTCGAGCAGGTCCAGGTCCTCGGACAACGCCACCCCCACGAGTGAGTCGGTCCGACGAACGTAGCGACACAACACGTTCGTCGCGTGGCGACGAGATGAACGGCCCGATCAGGCGACGAGCGGGACGAGGACCGAGCTCACCGGATCGGGCGTCCGTCGGGGTCCTGGACGGCGCCGCCGAGTCCCTGGCGGTCCGGGGTGAGCCAGGTCGACTGATCGCCGATGCCCGACCGGTCGGGCACTCGCGCCGCGATGTGGCGCTGGTGGCGCAGCAGTGGCTCGTGGCGCCCGTCGGGCAGGTCCTCGAGCAGGTCGTCCAGGAGCGCGCTGATCCGTCGGGTGACCTGGGGCGCGTCGTGGCCGGCCTCGGCGATCTCGATCAAGGCCAGTTCGACGATGTCCGACCAGGTCGCGGCCGGGAGGAACAGCCTGCCTGCGCCGGCCTGGATCTCCGCGCGCCCCAGTGACAGCGGCGCCACGGCGCGCAGAACGCCGTCGATCTCGTCGAGCGCCCGGACGGCGGTGGTCGGATCGTTGACGGCCGGTGACAGGGCGCGGATCGCCACGTCCACGAGCAGCCGCAACGCGTCGAGCGGGTCGGTGGTCAACGACCGCTCCCGCCGGACGAGGAGGGTGCGGCGCACCGCGCGGTGGTCCGGCCCGCAACCGTGCAGACGCGCGATGCGGGTTCCCTCGCTGATTCCGTCGCCGACCCGCACGAGCAGTTCGATGTCTGTGCGGTGACGCCCGGCGAGGCGCGCGAGATCCCCGACCGAGATGCTCACGACCTGTCCCGGGCGGCCCACGAAGCGGACCACCTCCACCTCGGCGTCAGGCGCCGGGGCGATCGCCGACGTGGGGGCCGACGACCCCGCCGGCCGACCGGCCAGGTGGGCGCCACGACGCGCGATCCGCCCCATCGACGAGAGGACCGAATCCACCCTGAGGCTGCGCCCGACCACCTGGATGAGCGCGAGGAAACCGACGAGGCTCGCCACCAGCAACGCCAGAGCGACCAGGACGCCGAACAGCGGCACGAAGTCCTCCTGCCCGCCCGACCCGACCGAGATGAGTGCCCGGAAGCTGAAGACGATGGTGCCCAGGAAGATCGCCAGCACCCACTGCACGGTCCGGGCCCGCAGGAACCACGAAACGGTCCGGGGCGAATATGTGCCCGAGCCGAACTGCACCATCAGCAGGACGACGGAGAAGACGAACCCCGTGAAGGTGACCATTCCGCCGCCGACGGCCGCCAGCAATGTCTGGGCAGCCGAGGCGGACAGCGTCCCGGTGAACCGGCTGCGCAGGAGATCGTCCAGCCGGGTGACGGTGTCCTCACCGGCCCAGCCCACGACGACGCCGACCAGCGGGATCACCCAGAACGCACCGGACCACCACACCCGCACGTGCTGCAGCGTGATCATCCTCTGCTCTCAGTCGAATACCGATCGCGCTGGGCCGCAGCAGCGACAGCACCGCAGCGCCCGCGCCGATGGTGCACGACGGACGCCGGTGCCTATACCGCGCGGAGGCGGAGGATCTCTGCCCGGGCATGGTCGATCCGGTCGGTCTCGCGGCCACGTCCGCGGGCGAGTTCGCCTGCGAAGTCAGCGATGGCGTGCAGGACGTGCTTCTCGGCGCGCCGGTGCTCGGCCTGACGCAGGTGATGGCGGCGGGCGCGGAACCCGCCGCTGACTGCGACGAGCTCTGCCTCGCTGATGATTCCGCGCTCGACCTCGGGGCGCAGCAGGTCGCGCATCCAGGCCTGCTCGCGTGGCGCGGCGAGGCGGAAGGTGAGCCAGAGCAGGAGCAGACCGACGATCGGGAGGACGACCCAGAGCAGTGCGAGGGGGCCGAGAGGCCCGGCGACGGCGGTCCCGAGCGAGGCGGCGTCGTCCCAGCAGAAGTGCAGGACGATCACGGCGAGGACCAGCAGCGCCCCGCGCGCCCGGTGCCGACCGCCGCGGCCCAGCAGCCAGACGAGCCCCGCGCAGTACACGGCGCTGAACAGCACGTGCTGGAAAAGTCCCACGTAGCCGCGGTTGAGCAGCGTGCTGACGGCAGCGCCGACCTGGTTGGTGCCGTGCGCCCCTGCAGCGCCGTTGACGACGTAGATGAGGTCCTCGGCGATCTGAAGTCCCAGCCCGGAGTAGGCGCCGATGATCAGGCCGGCATAGGCGCTGCTGACCAGGCGGGGCGCCAGCCCGATGACGAGCACGAGGGCCGTCGCCTTGATGATCTCCTCGGTGATCGGGGCGGTGAGCCCTGCGGCCCAGTCCCGCACGAACGCCGGCCCGAACGCCTTGCCGTACAACGACAGGACCGCGGCGTTGACCTGCAGGCCCATCCAGAAGGTGCCCGCCACGAACGACCAGGCGAAGGCCAGGACGAGCGGTCGGCCCGGGATCGAGGTGTAGCGGTTGTGGTAGTGCAGCAGAAACAGCCACGGCACCGTGTAGATGCCGAAGAGCAGCACGCCGCTGCCGAGCGCGACGCTGTACTGGCCCGCGGCCGGCACGAGGTACTGGACCATGTGCACGGCGCCCGCGGCCAGGCCCCACAGGACGATCCAGAAGCACAGGTTGCGGGGCTGGACCAGCCGGAACGGGGTTCCCCAGCCGGACTCGCGGATCGCGAGGAAGCGACGGTCCATGGCCTCGCCCGACGGGCCGTTCGGGGTGAGCGGGGTGACCACGGACTCGCTCATCGGTTCCCCCCTCGGGTCACACCGCGGATGGTCCGGTCGACGTCGGCGATCACCGTGTCGAGGGCGGACCCGGGCCCCGAGGCCTGGATGACGACGGCGGTCGGGCTCCCGGACCCGTCCGCCGGTGGATCGGCGATCACGGCGACGACCCCTGATGTCGAGGGTGAGCTCCAGCGTTGAACGGCGGCGGTGAGGCCGCCGGCAGTGGTGAGGTGGACCGCGGTGCTGTCGGCCCGCAGTCCCGTGCCCTGGGCGGAGCGGCTGATGTCGCCGGTGATCGTGGTCAGCAGCATGTCGACGCCGTCCGGGAGCGCTTCGACGGCCAGGTTCATCGTCACACCCGCGTCGGTCAGGACAGCTGCGGCTCCGGCGGTCGTCTGCTCGCCGACCCGTACACCGTTGACGAGTTGCCAGCCGAGCGGCGGGGTCACGACGGCCTGGGGGCCGAGTGCGATGCGGTCCCCGGCCACGATCGGGTTGTTCCACGAGATCGAGTCGTTGAGGAACGGGAGGACGGCTGTGAACAGGATCGCGATGACCGCAACGGTGATCCCGGCCGGCAGGCTGCGGCGGTCCAGACCCAGCCACCGACGTTCGACCGGGACCCAGTCCTCGGGAGGGTCACCGCGATCGGCGGGCTTTGTGGGCAGCGCATGTGACACGTGGTCCACCTGTCGCACAGGGCCTGCGACGTGAACGCGCGGGCGGTGACGGCCGACGCTAGCAACGGGGCTCGGATATGTCTCGAAGATCCTGACGCGACTACCACCCGGCTGAACGCAAGCGCGATGGGGCGCAGGCGCGGCGATGGCCGTCGCCGGTGTGGTCGGGTGCCGCTGCGGCGGTGCTCCTGAGGACACGGGAGCAGCCAGGGCCGATGTCCCCCAGACGACGACCCCGGCCGCAGGGAAACCGCCGTTCGCTCCCCAGCACAGGCGGTCGGGCTGTGTGTCGGTGGGGGGAGTCTGGGCCAGTCATCGGCGTTCGTCCAGCTCAGACGGGTATCAATTTCGTCAGTGATGGGTCGTGGACGCTCCTGGACCCGCCGCGGCCGCGTAGCTCAAGCCTGTCAGTCGGAGCGCGAAGGCCGAGACGGCCGGCGCATCGCCGAGGCAAGTAGTCCGCGCGCTCAGGCGCCGATCAGCTCCGACTACCCTGGCTCAGGGGCCTCCACTTCGACACGCTGTGCCGAGCGGCGTGGCCTCCTTCGTGGCCTCTACCTGATTCCTGTGAATCCAATCATGCACAGCCACGAGCCTCTGAACTGCGCAGATGCCATCGACGACCATAGTGTTCCCGGCGACGGAAATTCTCGTAATGCGTAGGTCTGGGGTTCGACTCCCCAAGGCGGCTCCGCCGGTCAGAGGCCCGTTGAGGGGCCTTTGGTCGTTCCAGAGGTTGATCGTCGGCATCGACGTCGTTCGCATCTGGGCGTGCCGCTGGTGACCAAGGATCGGGCCATCACCGCCACCGGTGTCGTCGAGACGATCTGGTGAACCAGGAGGCCGCGCCGTGGCCTCCTTCGTGGCCTCCATCTGGTTACCTGTCTCGGTCTCCGCAGGTCAGCTCCTGTAGAGCGATCTTGAAATCCGCACGGCACGGTGCGTGGAGACTGTGGCTCTTGTTCGCGCAGGTCACACCCGGTTTTCATGGAACGAACGAGTGGTCGGGTTCCCGTCCGGCCCTCGGTCGCACGACCCGACCGAGTTCGACCGATGACCGGGCAGTCTTCTCGGTGACGATGGTGTCGGACGGCAGGCAGCCGAACCGGCGCCGGTAGTGCTCTGCGAAGCGGCCCAGGTGGTGAAACCCCCAGCGGTGGGCGATCTCACTGATCGGCACACCTTCGGTGCGGGCGAGCAGGTCCTGACGAGCCCGATCAAGGCGCACGTTGCGGATGTAGGTGCCCGGCGACACCCCGAGTTCGTCGCGGAATCCGACCTGCAGCGCCCGCATGCTCACGCACGCGGCCCGGGCCAGGTCGGGTGCCGTGATCGGCTCGGCGGCGTGCTCGTCGGCATACTCCATCGCGATGCGGACGTGGGTGCGGCCTGCCGCTCGGCCGGTGGTCGTGAGCAGGTCCTGGCGGTCGTGCGGGATCACCAGCAGCATCTGGCTGATGACGTAGGACTCCAGCTGCGCCCGGACGAGGGGGAGCTCGGCCGTGCCGCCCGGTCGCGCGAGCTCGGCCTGCAGGTGGCGCACCGCGGCGAGCAGGCTCTGCCCGTGCGCAGAGCTCAGGTCGAAACCCAGGTCGAACCGGATGGGCGCGTCGACCGGTCGGCCTGCGAGGGCCGCGAGCTGACTCTCCATGGCGGTCCGGGGGATCTTGATCGCGTACTGCACCGCGTCCGGGTTCCACCGTACGAGGTAGGGCTCGGTGAAGCCGAACGCCGCTCCACCGCGGCCGCCGTCGGTGGCCGCCGAGCGCTTGCCTTGGCGCACCTGCGTGCTGCCGGCCAGCGTGAGGTTGACGTGGTAGCAGGAGCGCATGGGTGGGCAGAGGAGCTCGACGTCGGCTCCGTAGCGCACGTGCCCGAGGGTGAGCTGCCGCGAGTGGAGGTAGGCCAGCCTGAAGTCCAGCGGCCGGCTGTCGTGCGAGGTCAGCTCGTGGGGGATGTAGACCGTGGTGATGTGGTGCCTGGCCTCGGCGAGGTCGTGTGCCTCGCGGATCGGCGCCGGGTCAGTTCCCGGGATCGCTTCTGCCTGCTGTGTCATCGTGACCGGACTCCGTCGTCCCCGACCTGGTGGCGGTCCGGCCGACGCTAGCACCGGAGCACTGCTGCCGGGCCGCGCGTGCGTTTCCCGGACATGACCGGTGCGTGCAGCGGACATCCCCGGCGGGCGTGCGCGTGGTGACACCGGGACGTGCGTTTCGGGGATACGCGGTCCCGGGGTGTGCGCCGCAGGCTCTCCTGCATGCGGGTTGACGAGCAGCAGACGGATGGCGGGGCAGCGGGCCCGTTGGCCGGGGTCCGGGTGGTGGAGTGCGGCTCGTTGATCGCCGGCCCGTTCTGCGCCCAGCTGCTGGGCGACTTCGGGGCCGAGGTGATCAAGGTGGAGGACCCACGCGGCGGTGACCCGATGCGTCAGTGGGGAAGCACGCGTCCGCAGGGCATCTCGCTGTCGTGGCCGATCATCGCGCGCAACAAGAAGTCGGTGACCTGCAACCTGCGGACGGCGGAGGGCCAGCAGATCATGCGTGATCTGGTGGCGACCGCGGACGTGCTGGTGGAGAACTTCCGCCCGGGGACGCTGGAACGCTGGGGACTCGGCTATCCGGAGCTGTCGACCCGCGGCCCGGGGCTGGTGCTCGCCAGGGTCACCGGCTACGGGCAGACGGGCCCGTACGCGTCGCGGGCCGGGTTCGGGTCCATCGGCGAGGCGATGGGCGGGATCCGCCATGTCACCGGGGAGGCCGACCGGGCCCCGAGTCGCGCCGGGATCTCGCTGGGCGACTCCCTCGCCGGGACGTTCGCCGCGCTCGGCACGGTGATGGCGCTGCTGGCCCGGTGGAGCCGGACGCTCGATGCCGACGACCTGCTGGGCCTGCTGCACGAGGCCGGCGTGCCTGCCGGCCTCACCTACACCGCCGCCGACATGCTCGACGACCCGCACTTCCGGGCCAGGCACGCGATCGTCCGCCTCGTGCACGACCGGCTCGGCTCGTTCCCGATGCAGAACGTGGCGCCACGGCTGTCCGACACACCGGGCGGGGTCCGGTGGCTGGGGCCGGAGCTCGGCGAGCACAACGACGAGATCTACGGCGGCCTGCTCGGCGTCGCCGGGGAACGACGCGAGCAGTGGGCTGCGCGCGGAATCATCTGAGGAGAGGTCCCGATGGGAAAGCTCGATGGCAAGAACGTCGTCATCACCGGTGCCACCGGTGGGCAGGGGCAGGCCGCGTGCCACCTGTTCTGTGAGGAGGGCGGCCGGGTGCTCGGCACCGATCTCGACGAGCAGGCCGGTGCCCAGCTCGCGGAGGAACTGCGCGGGAAGGGACACGACTTCGCGTTCGTGACCGCGGACCTCGTCGGATCGGCAGGGGTCGAGCGGTTCGCGGGCGAGGTCGGCGCCCGGTTCGACCGGGTGGACGTCCTCTACAACAACCACGGGATCATCCTGGGCAAGCCGCTGCTGGAGACCACCGAGCAGGAATGGGACCTCGTCCACGACGTGGACCTCAAGAGCGTCTTCCTGCTCACCAAGCAGATCGCCCCCCTGATGCTCGAGCACGGCGGCTCGATCATCAACGTGTCGTCCGTCGGCGGGCTCGTGGCGTTCGAGAACATGGCGGCCTACGGCGCCGCCAAGGGCGGGCTCGCCATGTTCTCCAAGGCCGCGGCAGTCGACCTCGCGCCCTACGGGATCCGCGTCAACGCGATCTGCCCCGGTGTCGTCGACACCCCGATGCCCCGCAACTTCATCAGCGGGCTCGCTGAGAAGGACGCGATCTGGCAGGGCTTCGAGGACGGCCACCTCGTGGGCAGGCTCGGCCGTTCCGAGGAGATCGTCTCGCTCGCGCTCTACCTCGCGAGCGACGACTCGACGTTCATGACCGGCGCCGCGATCCCCATCGACGGCGGCTGGTCCGTCCGATGAACCGATTCCCCATCCGAGGAGCAGTGACATGACCGATGTGACCAGGACCGCCAGCGTCTCGACGATCACCGCAGAGTTCGCCCAGGAGCTCGTCGTACGGGCGGCCGAGGTGGCCACCGGGAACGGCACGCCGATGGTGATCACGGTGTGCGACAGGGAGGGCACCCTCAAGGCCTTCGTCCGGATGGACGGCGCGCCGCTGCTGTCGGTGCAGATCTCGCAGGACAAGGCCTACACGGCCGTCGCGTTCGGCATCCCGACCGACCAGTGGCACGAGTTCATCAAGGACGACGAACCGTTGCGGATCGGGATCCCGCACACCGCCCGCCTGGTGACCTTCGGCGGCGGCTACCCGCTCGTCGTCGACGGTGAGGTCGTCGGCGCGATCGGCGTCAGCGGCGGTCACTACACCGACGACATGGCCGTCGCGCAGGGCGCGTTGCAGGCCGTCGGCCTCCAGTAACTCCGGACATCTGAGGAGAACCCCGTGAGCAGCGCAGCAGAACGTCTGGGTCTCGTCCCCGCCACTCCACGGCCGGACGGCCAACGCAGGCCGGTCGCCGACGGGCGCACCACGCACCCGATCTTCAACGATCAGCCGCTCAAGCTCGGGCTGTTCGGCACCAACTGCTCGTACGGGCTGACGATAAGCCACGCCGAGACCACCTACGAGCCGACCTGGGAGCACACGCTCGAGATCGCGCAGAAGGCCGACCGGCTCGGCTTCGAGGCCCTCGTGCCAGTGGCCCGTTGGCGTGGCTTCGGCAGCAGCACCAACTTCAACGGCACCTGCTTCGAGACCTATACGTGGGCGACCGGTCTGGCCGCGCTCACGGAGAACATCGGCATCTTCGCCACCTCGCACCTGCCGACGTTGCACCCGATCGTCGCGGCCAAGATGGCGACGACTGCCGATCACGTGTCCCACGGTCGCTTCGGGCTCAACCTCGTCATGGGTTGGTTCACCCCGGAGATGGAGATGTTCGGCGCCGAGCAGCGCGAGCACGACCAGCGCTACGTCTACGGCCAGCAGTGGATCGACTTCGTGAACAAGCTCTGGACGGAGGAGGGTTCCTTCGACTTCGTGACCCAGGACTTCAGCAGCCTCGACGTCGAGTCCTATCCGAAGCCCTACCAGGGCCCGCGGCCGGCGCTGATCAATGCAGGCAACTCGAAGTCGGGCATCGACTTCTCCGCTCGCAACGTCGATGTCAACTTCGCCGCGATGGACACGGTCGAGACGATGAGCGGTTACACCTCGCAGCTCAAGGCGAAGGCGCGCGACGACCACCAGCGTGAGATCCAGACCATGACCTATGGCCTGATCGTCTGTCGCGACACCGAGGACGAGGCCAAGCGCGACTTCCAGCACATCGTCGACATGGGCGACCGCGACGGCGCGAACAACGTCATGAAGGTGCTCGGCATGCAGAGCGAGTCCTTCGCCTCCCAGCTCGCGTCCTACCAGGAGCGCTTCATCGCCGGCTGGGGTGGCTACCCGATCGTCGGCACCCCGGAGCAGGTCGTCGAGGAGATGCAGCGCATCCACGACATCGGCGGCATGGACGGGATGATCATGGGAATGCTCGACTACAACCAGGAGATCGACTACTTCGGCGACAACGCCCTACCGCTGCTGAAGCAGGCAGGCCTCCGTCACTGAGGAGATCGCCCATGCCCGTCACGACCTGTGAGGTGGGCCCTCGGGGCGGGCTGAGGATCGTGCCGTAGAGCGGGTCTCAGCGACCGGCACAACGATCTTTGCCGTGGAACGGATCGTGGAACGAAACGGCGGTGCCCGGTGTGACCAGTGTTCACGGGGGACGCCGTGACTGGCGCCGATGGACTCAGCGGGCACCCTGAACACGCCGATCGCAATTCCCTTCGTGCGTAGGTCTGGGGTTCGACTCCCCAAATCGGGCGCGTACGGCCCCGTCGGGCCGCCACCGGCGAGCGGATGGCGCGGCAGCGGGCTGACGGTGCGCGTCAGTAGAGGGACCACCAGAGCGTGTTGTCGCCGGAGACGCCCTTCCACATCATGAAGGTGCGGTCGTCGAGACTGCCCAGACCCGGGCCGCGGCTGGTACCGACGTCCTCGACGCGGATCTGCGGAGAGAACTCGCGACCGTTGAACGCGCACCAGTAGATGCCGGAGTCGCCCTCGACGCCCTTCCAGGCCAGGAGGATCCGGTCGACGTGGTGCGCGGCCGCCGGTCCGTGCGTGGACCCGGGGGTGATCCAGACGCCTCCGCCGATGTCGAGGCTGAAGTCCTCGGCCTGGATCAGCCTGCGGGGCTGCCAGAGCTGGTCCTCACCGGAACCGCGGGAGCTGTACCAGAGGGCATGGTCGTCCCCGACCCCGCGCCAGAACAGGTAGAGGCGGCGGTTGAGCACCGCCAGGGCGGGGCCGTGCCCGGATGCCGCGTCGGGAACGCGTTGCTGCGGAGCCCAGCCGCCCGCCTGCCACAGCGACCAGTAGATGCCGGTGTCGTCGCCGGCGCCCTTCCAGGCGGCGACGGAGTCGGTGAAGGAGGCCAACGCGGGGCGCGCGCTCGTGCCGGCGCCCGGCATCTGCCGGGGTTGGCTCCAGCCGTTGCCGGGGTTGACGTTCCACCACAGCGTGGAGTCACCGGCGGCGCCCTTCCAGAGCATCATCAGCCCCGTCGACGGCGTTCCGTCACGAAGGTCGTAGGACGCGAGCGCCGGCCCGTCGGTCGAGGCTGCGCCCGCGATGCGCTCCTGCGGTGTCCACGAGCCGGCGCGGAACCGGGAGTGGTAGATCGTGCGGTCCCCGTTCGACCCGCGCCAGACGGCACTGAGCTCGCGGCTGCTGCCGCCGAAGCTCGCGAACCCTGATGCCGCGAGCGCCGGCCGGTCGTCGGTGGCGCGGTCGCCCAGCTGAGCCTGCGGCGACCAGGGCGCGTAGACGTCGTTGATCGCGTCGCGGCTGTCCTGGTCGATGACCACCACGTCGAGGCCGAACGGGTACATCACCGACGCCTCGTCGCCCGAGTGGGTCAACCCCAGGGCGTGACCCATCTCGTGGATCGCCGTGGCCTTCATCGAGGTCGCGGTGAAGTTGCGCGCGGTCGTGAAATGGATCGTGCCATCGGGTGGGAACTCGCCGTTCCCGACGCTGCTGGTGTCGAAGAAGTCGGGCTGGACGTCCGCGCCGACGAACGCGGCCCTGATGTCGGCGGGTGGGTTGCTGTCGGGCGGGACGCGGGTCAGGGTGAGCGGGGACCACGCATCGGCCCACAGTTCGAACGCATCGGCGATCCAGTCGGCGATGTTCTGCGAGGAGAGTCTCCCGCCGGCGTCGTACTCGACGCCGCCGCCGGAAGGGTCGACGGAGTAGGTCAGGTCGGTGCCGGGCCAGCGGCCCGCGGGCGGGCCGTAGGCGCTGGGGTGCAGGCCACTGCTCCCGGGAGGATTCGCCTTTCGGCAGCGTGGCGTGCCGAGTTCGGCTCCTCCGAGCGGAAAGGCCATGACGTCCCCCCTTGGCGCACTGCATCGGATCTGCGGCGTGTGGCGGGTTGCTCGGTCGTGCACTGCGCGTCGTTACCCGGATGCGGCGTGTCAGCACTGTGTGCCGGGTTGACCGCCCGCCGCGGATGGCGGAGCCCAGCCCATCTGTGGGCGCGGTGTCGGCCGATCGGACGGGTGGGGGATCCCCCTGGGCGGGGTCCGATCGAACGACGGTCGCACCTGCTCGTCTCGGAGATGGTGGTCACACCGGACGCCCCGACACGGAGGGCACCGGACGGGACACACCCACCAGGAGGAGCGATGACGAACCAGGAACAGACCCCCGAGCCCGGCCGGCGCTGGCGGCGGCGTGCAGCGGCCGTCGCCGTCGGCGTCGTCGTCACCGGGGTGCTCGGCGCGACGGCGGCGCAGGCGAGCACGCCGTCGCCGACCACGGCCTCCGGGACGATCACCGTCGACGGCGAGTGGCGTCTGATGAAGGGCTGGACCAGCGAGTCGGTCCCCGCCTACAGCTGTCCGGCCGACCACCCCTACCTCACCAAGGACAAGTACGCACCGGACTTCACGACGCTGCCGCCGGGGCTCGAGATTCTCGAGAGCCCCTGGGACAGCAGCCGGCCGTGGCCGATCGGCGTCTCGATCACCGGGTGGGAGCTGACGCCGGATCCGAGGGACCCGCAGCACTGGAGCCTGATCACGGGGACGAAGACAGGCCCGCTGAACTCCAGCGCGACGAACTGGCTCACGACCGATGCCTACTACAAGGTTCGGCTCCACTGCACCGACGACCTGGCCGAGGCCGGCCGGCGCTGAGTGACGCCCGGCCGGCCCCGGGGCGGGTCGGCACCCCGGGCCCGGCCCCTGCGCCGCCGAGGAGTCGCGTGATTCGGCGCGACCACCGGCGGCTCCTTCAGCCGCGCATCCGCCGCGCCGCGTCGAGCACCGAGCGCACGATGGAGTCGTAGCCCGTGCAGCGACACAGGTTGCCGGACAAGCACTCCCGCACCTCGGCCGCGTCGGGGTCCGGGTTGTCGGCCAGCAGCTCCGTCGCCGTCATCAGCATGCCCGGCGTGCAGAACCCGCACTGCAGGCCGTGGTTGTCCCAGAAGGCCTCCTGCAGCGGGTTGAGCGTGTTGCCGGTGGCCAGTCCCTCGACGGTTGTGATCGTGGCGCCGTCCGCCTGCACCGCCAGCGTCAGGCAGGCCCGCGCCGACCGGCCGTCGACCAGGACTGTGCAGGCTCCGCAGACGCCGTGCTCGCAGCCGAGGTGAGTGCCGGTGAGGCCGCACGTGTGCCGCAGGAAGTCCGCCAGAGTGACCCGCGGCTCGCAGTCGGCGGTATAGGCGTGACCGTTGACGGTCACCGTGATCGACAGGGTGTCGCGCTGTGCAGTCGACTCGCTCGCCAGTTCGGTCATCGCTCCGCTCCGCTCCGCTCGACGGCTGCTCCCAGTGCCCGCTGCACCAGCAGCCGGGCGACGTGTCGCCGGTACGACGCCGGAGCATGGACGTCGTCGGTCGGATGGATGCTCGCGTCGACGGTCGCCGCCGCCGCCTCGAGGACATCTGCGGTCGGCCGCGCCCCGCTGAGCGCGGCCTCCGCGGCGTGCAGCCGGACCGGGACGGAGTCGACCCCGCTCGCGGCCAGCCGCACCAGGTCGACCGTGCCGTCGGCGGCGAGGTGGACCGCGGCGACCACCCCGACGACGGCGAAGTCGCCGTGCCGGCGGGCCAGCTCCTCGACGGCGACGCCGGTGCGATCGGGCAGCCGTGGCAGCCGGACGCCGACCAGCACCTCGTCGGGTGCCATCACGGTGGTGAAGGTGCCGGTGAAGAAGTCCTCGGCCGCGACGGACCGGGTGCCGCCGGGGCCCTCCAGTACCAGGTCCCCGCCGAGCGCGGTGACCACCGCGGGCAGCTCCGCCGCGGGGTCGGCATGCGCGAGGCTGCCGCCGACGGTGCCCCGGTTGCGGATGGTGACGTGCCCGACGTAACGCAGCGCCTGCGGCAGCAGCGGCACCGCCGCCGCGGCGACGTCGCTGAGCTCGACGTCGCGCTGTCGGGCCATCGCTCCGATCAGCAGGCTGCCGTTGTCCTGTTCGATGCGGTCGAGCCCGCCGATCCTGTTGATGTCGACGAGGATCGACGGTCGGGCGAGCCGGAAGCTCATCAGCGGCACGAGGCTCTGGCCGCCGGCGAGCACCTTCGCGTCGGAGCCGTGCTCGGCGAGCAGTGCGACGGCCTCCCGGACGTCGCCGGCCCGGGCGTAGCGGACGGCAGGTGGCTTCATCGCGCGTCCTCCTCGGTGTGGGCCTGCCCGGTGGGGGTCCGGGCGGCCTGGATCAGGTCGAGCAGCCGCGGCGGCGTGATCGGGAACCGGGTCACCGTCACCCCGAGGTCGCTGAGCGCGTCGTCGACGGCGCTGGCGACGAGCGAGACGCCGGCGATCGTGCCCGCCTCCCCCACCCCCTTGATCCCACCGGGAATGTCCGGGGCGGGCGTCTCCTGGTGGAAGAAGTGGAACGGCGGGATCTCCATCGCCGTCGGCAGCAGGTAGTCCATGAAGCTGGCCGTGCGCAGCTGGCCCTCCTCGTCGTAGACGAGCTCCTCCAGCAGCGCCCCGCCGAGGGCCTGGGCGAGCCCGCCCGCCAGCTGGCCGTCCACCAGCATCGGGTTGATCACCGTGCCGCAGTCGTGGGCCTGCAGGCAGTCCAGCAGGGTGACCGCGCCGGTGCCCCGGTCGACCTCCACCAGCAGCGCCGTGCACCCGTAGGAGGTGGCCATGTTGGGTGGGTCGAACACGTCGACTTCCTCCAGCGTCGGCATCTCCGACTCGGGCATCTTGTTCAGCAGCCTGCGGTAGGCGGCGTCGCCCACGTCGCGGGTCGTCACCGAGCGCGACGTCGTGCCCTTGACGCTGATCACGCCTTTCTCGATCTGCAGGTCGTCGGGCGAGGCCTCGAGCAGCTCCGCGGCAACGCGGAGGATCTTGGCCTGCAACCGCTCGGTCGCCCGCAGGATCGCCGCGCCGCCGAGCGGGGCGGCCCGGCTGCCGCCGGTGCCGTAGCCGGTGTAGGGGCAGGAGTCGGTGTCGCCGGTGACCACGACGACGTCCTCCATCGGGATGCCGAGCCCGTCGGCGGCCAGCTGCGCGTAGATCGTGTGCGTCCCCTGACCCATGTTGATCTGCCCGGAGTAGACCGTGACCTTGCCGATGGAGTCCATCCGCACGGTCACCTCGTCGAAGCCGGAGTGGGCCAGGCCGACCAGGTTGAGGATCCGGCTCGGCCCGTAGGCGCTCGGCTCGACGTGGAACGAGTAGCCGATGCCGAGCGAGCGCCCCTCCGCCCGCGCCGCGGTCTGCCGGTTCCGCCAGCCCAGCTCGTCGACCTTGGTCATCGCCAGGTCCAGGCAGGCGGCGTAATCACCGCTGTCGTAGGTGAAGGCGACCCCGCTGAAGAACGGGAACTCCTCGGGCGCCGGGAAGTTCTTGCGGCGGATTGCCGCGCGGTCCATCCCCAGCTCCCGGGCGGCGATCTCGATCAGCCGCTCGTGCACGATGTTGCCCTTCGGCACGCCCCAGCCGCGGTAGGAGCCGTACGGCGACCGGTTGGTGACGACGGCCTTCACCGTCACGTCCAGGTTCGGGATCTTGTAGGGGCCCATGCAGGTGAGCACCGACGCCCACGGCGGCCCGGCGCCGACCGTGCCCAGCGCTCCGCCGAGCACGCCGTAGGAGATCCCGCGCAGCCCGAGGATCGTGCCGTCGTTGCGCAGTGCCATCTCGAAGTCCAGGCGCTGGTCGCGGGAGTGCGAGGTGGCCACGAAGCTGTCGAGCCGGTCCTCGATGAGCTTGACGGGGCGACCGGTGCGCCGCGACAGGACCGCGGCGATCACCTCCTCGCCGTAGAAGTCGAACTTGTTGCCGAAACCGCCGCCCAGGTTGGGGGTGCGCACCCGGATCTTGTGCACCGGTACCCCGAGCACCTCGGACAGCAGGTCACGGGCCAGGTTCGGCGACTGCGTGGACAGGTGGACGTCGACGGTCCCGGCGAAGTCGTCCCACTCGACGATGCAACCCCGCGGCTCCAGCGGGCAGCCGAACGCCCGGCCGTGGGTGAAGCGCTCCCGGACGACCACGTCGGCCTCGGCGAAGGCGGCCTCGGCGTCGCCGGCGGTGTAGGTCAGCGAACCGCTGACGTTGTCGGGCCAGTCGTCGTAGAGCTTCGGCGCGTCCGGGGCGAGCGCCGCGTCCAGGTCGGCGACGACCGGCAGCGGCTCGTAGTCGACCTCGATCAGCTCCAGCGCGTCCTCGGCCACGTAGCGGTTCACCGCCACCACGGCCGCAACCGCCTGCCCGACCCAGCGGACCCGGTCGACGGCCAGCGCGTGGGTGCGCGCGATCCGCTGGTCGGGGATCGGGAACCAGATCACCGGCTGCTCGCCCGCGACGGCCGCCAGGTCGCGGCCGGTGATGACGTCGAAGACGCCGGGCAGCTCGCGGGCCCGGCTGACGTCGATGCCGGTGATCCGGGCGTGCGCCAGCGGACTGCGCAGCACCGCTGCCTCGATCATCTTGGGCACCGTGACGTCGTCGACGTACTGGCCGCGGCCCGCGAGCAGCCTCGGGTCCTCGGTGCGCCGCACCCTGGTGCCGGTGTAGGTGGTCCTGTCGGGTTCAACGATGGTCATCGCATGTGCTCCTCGACGTTCCTCAACTCGGCTGTCTGCAGCGCCGCGAGGACCTCCTCCGGCGTGATCGGGATGTTGTTCAGCGGTCGGCCGATCGCGTCGCCGACCGCGTTGGCGATGACCGCGGCGGGCAGCAGGATCGGCCCCTCCCCGACGCCCTTGGCACCGTGCGGGCCGTCGGGGTCGGGGTGTTCGAGGGGGAAGAACTCGACGCGGGGCACGTCGCCGGCCAGCGGCAGCCGGTAGCTCTCCAGCGTCCGCTCGCGGTAGCGGCCGTCCTCGCCGATCCGCAGGCTCTCGTGCAGCGCGTACCCGATGCCCTGGGTCACCCCGCCCATCACCTGGCCGTAGGTGCCGTCCGGGCTGATCACCGCCCCCACCTCCTGCGCGACCAGATAGCGCAGCACCTGCACCGTGCCGGTGACCGGGTCGACCTCCACCTCGGCCAGGTGCACGTGGTAGGTCGGCGTCGGGAACGACGGCAGCATCAACCCGGTGGCACAGCCGGGGTTGAAGTCCGGGAACGGGGTGACGAACGACCCGGTGCCCTGGATCGGCCCGACGGTGTTCGTCGCCGTCGCGGCGACCACGGCGATCGGGACGCTGGTGCCCGGTGCGCCCTTGACCCGGACCGTCCCGTCGGCGACCTCGAGGTCGTCGGCCGCGGCCTCCAACAGCCCCGCCGCGACATCCTTGAGCTTCGTGATCACCTCGTCGGCGGCGATCTGCGAGGCCTTTCCGACGATCCGGGTGGTGCGGCTGCCCTGCGACCCCGCGTCGAACCCGGCGACGTCGGTGTCGGGCAGCGTGACGAACACGTCCGACGGCGGGATGCCCAGCCGTTCCGCCACGATCTGCGTGACGCCCATGGACACCGCACCCGAGCCGTTGTCCGTGGCCGCGGTGATCACCGCGGCGGTTCCGTCCTCGTGCAGCTTCACCACGGCCGTGCCGGGCATCGGGTTGGTCAGCCACCAGGCCGCGGCGATCCCGACGCCGCGGTAAGGCCGCCGCTCCGCCTCCAGCTTCGCCCACGGCGCCGCCGCCTCGATCGCGTCGAAGCCCTCGCGCAGGATCCCGGCGTCGGTCAGCACCTGGCCGTTGAGCAGCTCCTCACCGTCGTCGAACAGGTGGCGCAGCCGGTACTCCCGCCGGTCGACGCCCAGCTCGGCGGCGATGTGGTCCATGTGCCGCTCGACGGCGTGGTACAGGTAGGTGCCGTTGACACCGCGGAACGCGCCGGTCGGAGCCGTGTTCGTGTAGACGAGCCGGGCGGTCACCCGCGTCGGTCCGGCCTGGTAGACGCCGCGCGCGCAGTGCAGCGCGATGCTGGCCAGCCAGGGCATCTCCCCGCTGTAGGCGCCGTTGTCGGCGATCACCTCCAGCTCGCGGGCGATGATCGTGCCGTCCTCGTCGAGCGCGGACCGCACGCGGGTGATCGCGCCCTCCCGGCTGGGGCAGGTGAGCAGGTCCTCGGTGCGGGTGTTGACGAGCTTGACCGCCCGCCCCCGCGCCGCCTTCGACAGCAGCGCGGCGTACGGCTCCAGTGCCGCGTCGAGCTTGGCGCCGAACCCGCCGCCGATCGTGTGCCCGACGATGCGCACCGCGGACGGCCGGACGTCGAGGAACTGCGACACCCGGTCGCGGACGTTGTAGGGGAACTGGTGCGCCGTGTGGACGGTGTAGCGGCCGTCGCGGTAGGTCCCGACCGCGCTCTTGGGCTCGATGTAGGCCTGGTACTGGCGCTGCACCACGAACTCGTCGGTGACGACCCGGTGGGCCCTGGCGAAGGCGTCGTCGACCCCGGGCGGGTCGGACACCGACTCGGCTGCGAGGTTCCCGTGGCGCGGGTAGTCGGCGTCGGGGCCGAGGGCCGGGACGTAGCTCTCCCAATCGGGATGCACGAGAGGCGCGTCGGGACGCAGCGCCGCGTCGAGGTCGACCACCGCGGGCAGCGGCTCGATCTCGAGCACGACGGCTGCCGCGGCCTCCCGGGCCAGCTCAAGGGTGTCGGCCGCCACCGCGGCGACCGGCTGGCCCTCGTAGAGCACCCGGTCGGCGGCGAACAGCCGCTGATCGCGCAGCACCCAGCCGGCCCGGGTGTCGGGCGCGTCCGCCGCCGTGACCACGGCGTGCACCCCGGGCATCGCCAGCGCCGGCGCGGTGTCGAGCCGGGTGATCCGGCCCGAGCTGACGGGCGAGCGCACCAGCGCGCCCCAGATCATGCCCGGCTCGGCGTGGTCGACGCCGTACTCGGCGTCGCCGCTGGCCTTCGCCCGCCCGTCGCTGCGCGGGACGCGCTCGCCGATGACGCTCATCGTCGGTTCCTCCCGGAGATCGTCGCGGCGACCGCGTCGAGGATCTGGCTGTAGCCGGTGCAGCGGCAGATGTTGCCGGCCAGCGCCTCGCGCAGCTCCGGCTCGGACGGTTCAGGGTTCTCCCGCAGCACGGCGACGAGGGTCGTCAGGAAGCCGGGCGTGCAGAACCCGCACTGCACGCCGCCGGCGGCGACGAACGCGGCCTGCAGGTCGCGGCCCAGGTCGTCGTCGGCGAGACCCTCGACGGTCTCGACCGAGCGTCCGGACGTGGCGGCGGCCGAATAGATGCAGGAGTCCACGGGGAGCCCGTCGACCAGCACCGTGCACGCGCCGCACTCGCCCTCGTTGCAGCCCTCCTTGGTGCCGGTCAGCCGCAGCCGCTCGCGCAACATCCCCAGCAGCGTCTCGGCCGGGCCGACCTCGACCTGCTCCCGCCTACCGTTGACGGTCAACGTGACGTCCACCGGGCTCATCCCTCCGCTCGCTCTGCGCAGACCCGGACGGCCCTACCGAGCAGCCCGGGGATCACGCGGCGCCGGTAGTCCGCGGTCCCGCGCACGTCGTCGATCGGGTCGACGTCCTGCAGCAGGGCCTTCGCGGCCGCGTGGACCGACTCCGCGTCCCCGGTGCCGCCGACGAGGGCTGTCTCGGCGCCGACCGAGCGCAGCGGGCGCGGTCCCACCGACGCGACGGCGATCCGGGCGTCGGTGACGACGCCGGTGCCGTCGAACGTCAGCCGTGCCGCGAGCCCGACGATCGCCACCTCCATCGCGCTGCGCCTGCCGACCTTGAGATAGACGTCCCCGGTGCGCGGTATTGGCCGGCCCAGGGTGATCGTGGTGAGCAGCTCGTCGGGCGCCCGCGTGGTGACCCGCCTGCCGACGACGAATTCGGCCAGCGGGACGGTCCGGCTCCCCCGCACGCTGCGCAGCGTCACCTCGGCGTCGTGCACGAGCAGCGCGGGCAACGTGTCCGCGGCGGGCGAGGCGTTGCAGACGTTGCCGCCGATCGTGCCGACGACCTGGGTCTGCAGGCCGCCTACGGTGGCGGCCGACTCCGCGACCGCGGCATAGCCGGGTCCGAGCCGGCCGACGGCCAGGTCCCGGTGGGTCACCAGCGCGCCGAGCCGGGTGCTGCCCTCGGTCTCGACAGCCCGCAGCTCGCCGAGCCGCTCGACGTGCAGCAGGTGCTCCGGTGTGATCTCCCGGCGGGCGAGCTGGATCATCACGTCGGTGCCACCCGCGAGGACCCGGCACCGCTCGCCCCGCCGCGACAGCTCGTCGAGGGCCGCGTCGACCGAGTCCGCTGTACTCAGTTCCATGACACCTCCTTTCCGACGGTCGTGTCGGCCAAAGTTGGGAACGGTCACCTGAGGCTGTGTGCCGGCTGCACGAGGTCGTCGCCGCACCTGTGCGGCCGGCACAGGTCAATGTGTCTTCAACGGCCCGGCCGCCTTCACCCGAACCCTGGCGACCGGATCGGTGAGATAGGCCAACGGGACCTCCTCGATCTCGACCACCTCGACGTGCCCTGGATCGGCGCCCGCACGGATCGCCTCGTCCCTGGCCAACCGGACGGCCTCGGCGATGGCCTCGTCGCGGCCGTCCTTGCCGTAGGCGAAGACACGGTCGAGCTCGCCGGACACCGACGCGATCGCCGCGCCGATCGCGTTGGCGACGTCGTAGTTCTCCGGCCGTTCGACCCCGGCGACCCCGGCCAGCGAGTCGGGGATGAGCCCGCTGCCCCCGCCCACGGCGATCAGCGGCAGCTCACGGCCGGACGTCTTCACCCGGTCCACGCCCTCCTCGATCCGGGCGTCGGACGCGGCGACGGCCCGGCGCAGCAGCCGCTCGTGCGCGGCGGTGCGGGAGGGGTCGCCGATGCCGTGCGCCCGGCCGGCGGCGACGATCGCGTCGGTCAACGTGGGCACCGTCCCGCCGAAGACCAGCGCCTCGGAGGTGAGGCGGTACCCGACACTGCCCGGCCCGAGCTGCACGTCGTCGCCGGCCGGGCCGACGATCGTGCCGCCGCCGATGGCCAGCGAGACCAGGTCGGGCATCCGGAAGTTCGTCCGCACCCCGCCGATCTCGACCGCGGTGGACGACTCCCGCGGGAAGCCGGCCGTGAGGATGCCGATGTCGGTCGACGTGCCGCCCACGTCCACGACCAGCGCGTCGGTCGCCCCGGTCAGGTAGCTGGCCCCGCGCATGCTGTTGGTGGGACCGCTGCCGATGGTGAGGATCGGGTAGCGGCGCACGTAGTCCAGGCTCATCAGGGTGCCGTCGTTCTGCGCGATGTAGGCCTCGGCCGAGATCCCGTTGACGGTCATCGCGTCGCCCAGCCCGGCGGTCACCCTGGCCGCCACCGCGACCAGCGCGGCGTTGAGCACGCACGCGTTCTCCCGCTCCAGCAGCCCCAGCGAGCCGATCTCGTGGCTGAGCGAGACCGGGACGTCGCCGAGCACCTCCCGGACCAGCTCCTCGACCCGGTACTCCTGGTCGGACAGCACGGGCGAGAAGACTCCGGAGATCGCCACCCCCTCGGCCTGCTCGGCCACCTCGTCGAGGAAGCGGCGCACGGCGTCCTCGTCGAGCGGGACGATCGGCTCCCCGGTCATTTCCACCCCGCCGTCGACGATCGTCGCGCCGCAGGAGATCGCCGCGCGCAGGTCGGCGGGCCATCCGGCCAACGGGGGGACGGAGTGCGTGGCAGGGCCGCCGAGGCGGATCGCGGCGACCCTGTTGAGGTTGCGGCGCTCCAGGATCGCGTTGGTGGCGTGGGTCGTACCCAGCATCACGTGGCTGATCCCTGCGGCGGCGCCGTCGAGCTGGGCGAGCACCAGCCGCAGCGCCGAGAGGATGCCGGTCGTGACGTCGGAGGTGGTGGGGTGCTTGACCTTGGCCAGGAGTTTGGCCTGGTCGTCGACGATCACGGCGTCGGTGTTGGTGCCGCCGACGTCGATGCCGACGCGCAGCCGGCCCGGCTCAGCCATGACGGACCCCTACACCGACGTAGTCGAAGTCGTAGCCGAACGCCCGCGGGCCGACCGCAGAGAGACCCTCGGCGCTGGTCCACACCTCGGGCGAGGGGAACGCGACGATCTCGATCCGCTGCCCGTAGCGGATGCCCTCGGTGACGATCCCGTGCCCGGTGTGCAGGTCGAGCAGCGTGATGATGTCCGGGACCGTTGCGAGCGGCTCCCCGTCCTCGAGCACGACGAGGTTCTCGTTCTGGAACTCCAGCCGGAAGAGCCGACCCTTGTCCGCGGCGAGGCCCTCGACCAGCGCGGAGCCGCGGACGAAACCGCCGCTGGTGCGCCGCTCGATGTCGACGACCTTGCCCTGACCGAGCCGGGTCAGCGGCGCGACCTGCCCGATCGCGGAGAGCGGGTCCTCGCCCCCGCGCCGGATCGCCTCGCCCATCCGGATGGCCCGCGTCACCGTGCCGGTGATGGCAGGTCGGCGCGCGGCCCCGGCCGTCATCGGGTAGAGGCCGCCGCAGGCGGACCCACCGAGCGTCGCCACGCAGTTGCGGACGAGCCGTTCGAGCCAGATGTTGTCGCGGGTGTTGAACACGATGGTCTGCAGCCGCTCGTCGGTGATCACCGCCGGCGAGCCGGACATCCCGTACAGGTGCGGGGTGAGCATCTGCAGCTCGGGGAAGGCACGGCCCATGAAGTCCGCGTCGAGCAGCGGCAGGCCGGCGTAGGCGGCCCACGCGACCGGCAGTACGCCGTTGATCCCGCCCATCTCGAACGGCATCACCGCGGCGACGTGCCGGCCGAAACGGTCCTCGTAGGTCTCGCGGATGACCCGCCCCTCCGCCCCGTTCGGAATCTTCTCCACCATGACCGTCGGGGCCCCGATCATCCCGCACGGCATGATCAGGTCGTCGTCGGCGAGCGCCTCCAGCGGCAGTACCTCGACGGGTCCGAGCCGGTGGATCGCCTCCATCGCCATGAGCTCGCCGATGCGCGGGTCCCCGCCGCCGCCCCCGGCGAAGACGGTGCAGCCCAGGGAGAGTGCCGGTAGGTTGTCCAGGTCGATCCGCGTGCCCACCTCGACCGCCGTCACCGGCTCAACCGCGGCAGCACCTCGGCGGCGATCAGCTCGAGCTGGGACTCGACGGTGCCGGCAGGCTGTGGCGAGAGGACGACACTGTCGGCGCCCGCGGCCCAGTACTGCTCGATCCGCTTGGCCACCTCGTCAGGGGTGCCGCAGATCGCCAGTCGGTCGACCCACTCGTCCGGCATGCCGTCGACGAGCGCGGCGAAGCCGCCGGCGGCCAGCTCGGCGACGGTGTCGTTGATGCCGATCACGCCGGTCAGCGGGGTCGGACCGATCGCGTCCAGGTAGAACGCCAGCGACTCGCGCACGGCTCGGCGGGCCCGGTCGCGGTCCTCGTCCACCGCGGTGAGCACGTAGGTCGGGACGCTGAACGTGCCCGATCGGCCCGCCGCATCCATTCCGCGCTGCCCGAGGTCGCGCGCCCACGTGACGTACTCGGTCGGCGCGAGTACCGACAACACGTTGCCGTCGGCGATCCGGCCGGCCAGCTCGCAGCCCTTGGCCCCGATCACTCCCAGGTACAGCGGCACCTCGCCACCCGGCGGGTGGAAGAGGGTCACGTCGCGGAAGGTGAAGTACTCGCCCTCGGTCGTGAACGGCTCCGAGCTGGTCAGCAACGTCCGGATACCGGTGACGGCCTCGGTCAGCGCGCGCATCGGTGACTTCGGGGTCAGACCCATCTGCGCCACCCAGGCCGGGACGCCGTGCCCGATCCCCGGCAACAGCCGACCCGGGAAGGAACGCTCCAGCGACGCGATCTCCATCGCCGTCGCAGCCGGGTGCCGGGCGACGCAGGAGATCACCCCGAGCCCGACCCGAATCCGACCGGTGGCGGCGAGCGCCTGGGCAGCGGCGTTGAAACCGCCGTAGAAGAAGTAGTCCTCGGCCAGCCACACCTCGTCGAAACCGAGGTCCTCGCACCGAGCGGACATCTGACCGAGGCGCTCCGGCGCGGTGGTGCTGAGCAGGAGGATGCCGAGACGCGATGCTGCCACCGAGTGTCCTTTCCACGTCCGGTCCGTTTCGCGTGAGCTGCGACGACGTTAGTGGCGTGGACCACTCGCGGCCATGGCGCTGTGCACAAGCTCGGAGCCTTGATTGTTCAGGCTGCACAGTGGTGAACTACCGGATGCAGGGAGCCCGATGGGTGCGCCTGACCGTTTCGGACGTGCTGGCCGAGCTGGAGCGGCGCGAGCCTGCGCTCGTGGACGTGCTGGCGGGCACCACCGACCGTGACGTCCGGGCCGTGTGGCTGGCCGAGGACCTGCACGACATCGGCGAGAGCCCGCCGCAGGCGCTGGTCGTGCTCAGCCGGGCGGCGTCGCGTGACGCGCAGGGCTACAAGCTCGACGTCGCGCTGCGCCGGCTGGGCGCCGACGTCGCGGGCCTGGTCCTGCAGTCCGACGCGCCGCGGCCCTCGCTCAGCGCGGTTGCGCTGGCCCGCCGCGAGGACCTGTCGCTGATCCGTCTCACCAGACCGGCCGACGTCACCCGGCTGCTGACGACCGTCGTCCGGATGCTCGACGCGCAGTTGCCGACGCTGCTGGATCGAGCCATCGGCGTGTGCGCCGAGGTCGCCGCGTTGGAGTCCGAGCAGCTCACCGACGCGGCGCTGCTGCGGCGCAGCGGCGCCGCCCGGACGTTCGGCCTGCAGCTGGTGGCCAGGGACCCGCAGCTGACCGGGATCCCCGCCGTGCTGACCGACCCGGAAGGCCCCTGGCTGCAGCGCGAGTCGACGACCGCCGCCGAGGACGCGCTCGCGCAGCTGGCGATGTGGCGGATCGCCGCGGCGATGACGCGGCGCTCGATCGAGACCGAACGCGCGCACGAGCTGTCCCTCATGTCCGCGGGCGAGCTGCTCAACCAGCTGCTGGACGCCACCACCGAGGAGGGCGGACCGCTGATCCGCCGCGCCGCCGACGTCGGCGTCCGGGTCGAGGCGTGGCACCAGATCGTGCAGCTGGAGTTCGCGAACCTGCCGGCGCTCGCGCAGGACGACCCCGTCGCCAGCTATCACCACACGCAGACCCTCGGCCGGGTCGCGGTGCAGACCGTGGCCCACCACGAGGGGCGGTGGACGATGGCGCCCCGCGCGGGTGGCGTGCTGCTGCTGCGCAGCAGCAGCCGTCCCGACGGGCCGGCCGAGCTGCGCAGGCTGCGGACCGCGGCGCAGACCGTGATCGACGCGATGGTCGCGTCGCTGCCCGGCCTCGAGGTGCTCTGCGGGATCGGCGGGTCCCACGAGGGCCTCCAGGGGATGCGCGCCTCCCGGGCCGAGGCGGACTCCGCCCTGCAGAGCGCCCGGCTGCGCGGCGCGCTGAACGAGCCGGTGCTGTTCGATGCGCCGGGGCTGAGCAGGCTGCTCGTCGAGTGGTACTCGTCCAGCTCCGTCCGGCACAGCATCGACGACCTGATGGCCCCGCTGGCCGAACTGGGCAAGGCCAAGCAGAAGGAGTACGCCACGACGCTGCGGGTCTACCTGGAGAACAACCGATCGGTCAGCCGCACCTCCGAGCAGCTCTACCTCCACCGCAACACGGTGGCGTACCGGATCCGGCGGGTGCTCGACGTGCTCGGCGTCGACCTCGACGACCCGAGCCAGTTCCTCGCGCTCTACCTGGCCTGCTACGCCTCGACGATGCAGTACGGGTCCGGAGGCCCCCTGCGCGCCGCGGACCGCCGGCCGCGCGGCGCCGGCCCCACGACCTGAGCCGCCTACCAGCGGTGATATCGGATCGCGCGCGAACGACGCCCTCGTGCGGACCTACCGCAGGACAGTGCCGCTCGGGTGGGTCGGGAGCATGGCGAGGAAGGCCTCGATCGCGTCCCGGTAGGGCTCCGGGTGCTCGTGGGCACCGAGGTGCCATCCGCCCGCAACGGTGAACGTCGTCGTGTCCCGGCGGTGCGGGCGAGCGTCTCCGCCGCGCCGGGGGCAGGCTGATGTCGGCGTCCCCGGTGAGCACCAGGACGGGCAGGTCGAGCGCCGCCAGGCCGGCGGCGACGTCGAGCCGGGAGATCGGGTCCCAGCAGGCCGCGAAGTACCCCGGGTCCTGCCGGGCCAGCAGCGCGCGGACCTGCCCGGCCATCGAGCCGGCGCGGCCCTCGGGGGAGAACCAGCGACAGCTCACGGGCGTGCACCGTTGCTCGGCCGCCCGCGGCGTTCCACCTGGGCCCGGCGGCCGCCATCCGGAAGGGAACGCCATGAGTCGCCGAGTCAACATCGTCCTGGTCCACGGCGCGTGGGCCGACGGCTCCAGCTGGAGCGGCGGTCATCGAGCGCCTGCAGGCCGACGGTTTCACCGTCACCGCGCCGCAGTTCCCGGAGTCCTCGCTGGCGGCCGACGTCGCGCGGGTCCGTCAGGGCCTGGCCCGTCAGGACGGTCCCACGATCGTCGCGGGCCACTCCTACGGCGCCCAGATCATCACCGCGCTGGGCACGGATGCGCCGACGTGGTGTCCGACAGGTCCGGACAGCCACTCACGGGGCGACTTGCGCGATCCTCGGTCCATTCGGGGCGAGACGGCCTGACCTGCCCACCGGGCCGACCCGGGCCGGGTCGTCACCCCTCGGCCCGGCGGCGGCCGGGTCGACGTGGAGGAGCCGCCGGTCTCCGGAGTGGACGGCGTCTACGGTGACCGGGTGACGGAGGACGTCGAGCGGGGCGGCAACGGCCGGGGTCCCCGGAAGCAGGCGCCGCGGCGCAAGCTCATGATGAGCGAGATCCTCGAGCAGGCGATGCAGCTGTTCGCCGAGCGCGGCTACGAGGGGACGACGCTGCAGGACGTCGCGGATGCGGTGGGTCTGAGCAGGCCGAACCTCTACAACTACGTGCGGAGCAAGGAGGAACTGCTTGTCGCGATGGTCGAGGCGACTAGTCAGGAGGCCGCGAACTCGCTCCGTGCGCTGAGGGAACGATCGGACCTCGATTCCACTCAGAAGCTACAGGCGCTCGTGCGGGCTCTTGTCCTGCAGCGAGCCAACAACCCGGCCCAGTTCCGGACGCTCGACCGCAGCGAGCAGGCGCTGCCCTCCGACATCGCGGAGCGTCACCTGGACTCGCGCCGGGCCGTCCTGCGCGAGGTCACCGGGGTGCTCGACGAGGGCATCGTGGCCGGCCTGTTCCGGCCCCTCGACAGTCGCGTCACGGCATTGTCGATCATCGGCATGTGCAACTGGGTGGCCTGGTGGTTCCACCCTGCACCCGCTCATCCCGCTGGCCCGGTGGCTGAGCAGATCGCGGCCAACGCCGTGGCCATGGTCGTGCAGGTCGACGAGCGCCGCCCCAGTGCGCCTACGCCGCTCGGCGCCGTGGCGCTCCTGCAGCAAGACCTCGACTACCTGGCCAGGCTGCTCCGCGAAGCAGACTGAGCGCTACACGGTCGTCAGTTTATTGACGTATATGCCAGACCGCCTTACGCTCCTGCCCGAACCATTCGATTCGGGAGGAGTCATCCGATGTCCACCTCGGAACGAGCGCACGTGGTCCGAGGGGTCGACCACGCGGCGTTCCCGACGTTCGACCCCCGGGCCACCATCAGGTTCTACCGGGACGTGCTCGGGTTTCCCGTCGTCCACGCGACCTGTGCCCTGGGTTGGGGTCCAGGTGATCACCCGGACTTCATCCACTTCTTCTTCGACATCGGCAACGGTGACCGGCTGGCGTTCTTCTACTACTTCGGCGTCCAGCCCTACCGCGACACCGAGATCCCGGAGCTGATCCATCGGGCCCGGCACCTGGCGATCCACGTGGACTCCGAGGAGCATCTGCAGGAGTACCGCCGTCGGCTCGACGCCAGCGACTGGCCGTGTGAGCTGCAGGTTCGGCACGAGACGGTCGAGTCGATCTACGTGACCGACCCCAACGGCCATCTGATGGAGATCACCCGCCCGCTGCGGGCGATCACGGTCGAGGACGACATCGACGCGAACGTCAGCGTCGACGCCCTCATGGACGTGGCGGGTGAGGACGAGCCGACGCTGGAGAAGTTCTTCGCACGCAAGGCGAAGCTCATCGCCGAGCGCTACGCGGGTGAGGCCGAGCTGGTGACGTTCGCATGACCACCCTCTACGTCCTCGACGTCGAGGACTTCCGGCCACTGGCCGAGGTCGCGAGCAAGGATCCGGACACGATCGTCCGCCACCGCGGGCCCTACCTCCAGATCGAAACGGTCGGCGAGATCCGGATCGAACGCGATGCGACCGGCTGTCGCAACGCGGTCTGGTACAGCTCGGTCGCCGCCGTCGAGGACGGCCGGGTGTCGCGCTGGAACAAGGTCGAGCTGGTTGTCGAGCCGCGGGACGACACACCGTGAGCCCCGTCGCCGTCGACCGTCTCGGCGCGGGGCGAGACGTCGACACGTCCGAGGCGCCACCGGGCGTCACGATCGCCACCAACCAGCTGACGACCGCGGACGGGGCCAAGGTGGAAGGCGTCCTGTACGCCGTCGACGGCGCCACTGCGGTGGTCACGGTCATGCACCCCCGGCAGTCCCTTACCCATCACCCCATGATCCCCGAGTTCCTGCGGGCGGGAGTGTCGGTCTGGACCCAGGGCACCCGGTCGCCCAACAACGACATCGCGCTCGTGCACGAGCAGGCCCTGCTCGACGCGGCGGCCGGACACGTCCTGCTGCGCGACCTGGGCTTCGAGGCGGTGTTGACCTTCGGCCACTCCGGCGGCGGCACGCTGTCCGCCTTCTACATCGAGCAGGCCGGGACGGAGCCCGAGCGGCGGCTCGACGTGACTCCGGCCGGCAGGCCGGTCCCGCTGCCCGGCACACAGATGCCGCTGCCGGACGGGGCGATCTTCCTCGCCCCGCACCCCGGACAGGGGCAGGTGTTGCGCCATTGCATCGACCCGTCGGTCGTCGACGAGGCCGACCCGATGTCGGTGGATCCCGCGCTCGACATGTACGCGGGCCGCAACGGGTTCGCTGCGCCGCCCGAGCCGAGCCGCTACTCGGCGGACTTCGTCGCTGCATACCGCGCCGCGCAGGCCGAGCGGATCGCCCGCATCGACGCGCGGGCGCTCGCCGCGGCCGACGAGGTGGCACGAGCGCGAGCCCGGTTCAGCAGGAGCAAGGACCCGGCCGACCGGCGAGCGGCTCTGGCTCCGCACATCCTCACCACCTACCGGACCGACGCGGACCCGGCGTACGTGGACCCGACCATCGAGCCCAACGACCGGCACTACGGGTCGCTGTTCGGGCACCGGCCAGACCTGATCAACTACGGGCTCGTCGGGTTCGGCAGGCTCACCACCCCGGACTCCTGGCTCTCGACCTGGTCGGCGAACCACACCCGCGCGGACTTCGTGCGCTGCGCCCCCGGTGTCACGGTCCCGACGCTGTACCTGGAGTTCAGCGGCGACCAGGCAGCGCGGCCGGCCGCGGGCGCCCGGATGGTCGCCGCTCTCGGGGCGGCCGATCTCACGCACCACGTCGTGCGCGGACAGCATTTCGGCCAGCCCGTGGCCGAGGGCGAGCCGACCGGCTACGCCGCCGCCGCCGTCCACGTCGACCACTGGCTCGCCGAGCGCTTCGGCACTCAAGCACGACACGTGACGAGGTGACCCACATGGGCTCCATCGGAGTCGTCTACGACAGCGGCTTCGGCCATACCGCCGCCCAGGCACGGGCGGTCGGGGAGGGGGCCGCTTCGGTCCCCGGGACCGAGGTCTCGCTGTACTTCGCCGAGGAGGTCGCCCTCGATCCCCGACAGCTCGACGGGTGCGACGCGCTCGTCTTCGGCACCCCCACCTACATGGGCAGCGGCTCCGCCGTGTTCAAGACGTTCATGGAGGCGAGCTCCAAGATCTGGCTGGGCCAGGGCTGGAAGGGCAAGCTGGCCGCCGGGTTCACCAACTCCAGCGGACACTCCGGGGACAAGCTGAGCACTCTGACCCAGCTGTGGCTCTTCGCGATGCAGCACGGGATGGTCTGGATCGGCCTGGGCCTGCTGGACGGCAACGGCCGTAGCTCTGGCTCGGACGCCGAGCTCAACCGGTTGGGCGCCTATGCGGGCGCGATGGCCCAGTCGAACTCGGACCAGGGTCTGGAAGGCATGAAGGACAGCGACCTGCGCACCGCCGCGTCGCTCGGTGAGCGCGTCGCGCGTCAAGTGGCGCTGTGGAAGGGGACCGGACTGTGAGGATCCTGGTGGTCGGCGGCGGACCCGCCGGTCTGTTCTTCGCGCTCCTCGCCAAGCGGGCCGTCCCCACGGCGACGGTGCAGGTCCGCGAGCAGAACCCGCCCGGTGTGACCTACGGCTGGGGGGTGGCCTTCAGCGAGAGCGCGGCCGAGGCGCTGCGGCCCGCCGCCCCGGACGTCGTCGACGCCCTGACCGCGGGCATGAGCCACGAGGAGATGGTGCTCAGCCTCGACGGGACGGACGTTCCGGTGCACGTCGGGCGGAGCTTCCTCAACGCCCGCTGGACCCTGCTGGCGGCGCTCGAGCGGGTCGCCCGCGAGGCGGGCGTGACCGTCGAGCACGACGCGCAGGCCGCCGTCAGCGAGGCCGAGCTGGCGGACTCGGACCTCGTGGTCGGCGCGGACGGGGTGAACAGCCGGACCCGGGAGCGGTTCGCCGAGCAGTTCGCTCCCACCGAGGAGCTGGGCACGAACTGGCTGGCCTGGTACGGAACGCCCAAGGCCTACCCGCCGTCGATCATCCTGCAGAACAGCGACCACGGCCTGCTGATGAGCCATGCCTCGCAGTTCTCCCCGGAGATGAGCAACTTCACCGTCGAGGTCGGCCAGGAGACCTTCGACCACCTCGGGTTCGGCGAGATGACCGAGGAGGAGTCGCGGGCGCTGTGCGAGCAACTGTTCGCCGGCTCGCTCGACGGCGCGCCGCTGAGGAGCAACCACTCGCCGTGGTTCCAGACGAAGTTCCTCAGCTGCGCCCACTGGACCCACCGCAACCTCGTGCTGATCGGGGACGCGCTGCACACGGTGCACCCGTCGATCGGGTCGGGCACCCGCTTCGCGATGCGGGACGCCGTCTACCTCACGAAGGCCCTCGCCGGCTCCGGCTGGGACGTCGAGGTGGGCCTCAAGGAGTTCGAGCGCACCCGCAAGCCCGTCGCGGACGCCTTCCAGGCCGCTGCCAAGCGGAGCATCGACTGGTACGAGGGCCTGCCCGGCCGCACGATCACCCACCCCACGAAGTTCGCGCTGGAGTACCTCATGCGGACCGGCCGGGTGTCCTACCGCGACTTCCGCCGCCAGAACCGCGACGTGGTGCTCGGCTACGAGCGCGACCTACGCTGACGCCCCACGAGAGAGACGTGCGATGACGCTCGCTTCCGACACCACGATCGTCCTCTACCCACCCGAGGTCGAGGCACGCTACGTCCGCGACGGCCTCTGGCAGGCACCTACTATCGCGGAGCACCTCCACACGATCGCCCTCGAGCACCCGACGACCGACGCAGTGGTCTGCGGTGCCGCCCGCCTGACCTTTGCCGAGCTGGACCGGCTCAGCGACCTGCGGGCGGCGGGACTTCACAGGCTGGGGCTCGAACCCGGCGGTGCCGTCCTGCTGCAGGTGCACAACACCGTCCACACCGTGGTCGTGTGGTACGCGCTTCTGAAGGCCGGATTGGTGCCGGTCTGCACGCTGCCGCTCCACCGTGGACACGAGATCGGTGAAATTGCCCGCCAGACCTCACCCGTCGCCCACCTGGTCGCCGCCGCGGACCCGCGCTTCGACCTGGTCGCCTTCGCGTTCGAGCAGGCGGCCGGCACCGAGCGGACGGTCCTCGTGTCCGACGGCGCCACGTCCGACCCGCGTGCGGTCGAGCTCGACCACCTCGGGGACGACATCGATCCCGCAGCGGCCCGTGCGGTCGTGGAGCGTGTGCAGGCGGGGCTGGGCATGCAGTCCCTGGCGGCGTTCCAGCTGTCCGGCGGCACGACCGGCGTGCCCAAGGTGATCCCGTGCCTGCAGGCCCCGTACTGGCTCTACGGTGCGAGCCTTGCCCGGGCAATGGGCTGGAGCCCGGGCGACCGGATGGCCTTCACGATGCCGATCGTGCACAACGCTGGAGTGATCATCGGACTGCAGGGTCCGCACAGCGTCGGCGCGACGCTCGTCCTCGGCGTGCCCGACGCGCGGGCCGTGGTCGATCTCGTGGTCCGCAATGAGGCCACCGACCTGCTCCTCGGCCCGTTCGCCTACGACATCGCCCTCGACGAGGGGCTCGCCGCGGCGGGCTCCCTGCGCCGGGTCCTCTTCAGCGGCAAGAAGGTCCCCCGCACCCATGTTGACGCCCTGGACGCCCACGGGGTCTGGGCCGGACAGATCTTCGGGATGAGCGAGGGCCTGTGCCTGACCACCCCGCTCGACCACCCGCTCGACGCGCGGGCGGAGAGCGTCGGTGTCCCCATCTCGAGCGCTGACGAGATCCGCCTGTACGAGCCCGGTACCGAGGACGAGGTGGCGCCCGGCGAGGTGGGTGAGCTCTGCACCCGAGGCCCATACACGCTGCGCGGGTACTACGAGTCCGCCGAGCACAACCGCCGGGCCTTCACCGCCGACGGGTTCTACCGCACCGGCGACCTGATGGCCGAGCGGACCATCGCGGGCGTGCGCTGCTACACCGTCGAAGGCCGGATCAAGAACATGATCAGCCGGGGCGGAGAGAAGATCAACACCGAGGAGGTCGAGCTGCTGCTCGGCTCACACCCGGCGATCTCCGAGGCGGCACTGGTCGCGATGCCCGACCCGCGGCTCGGCGAACGGGCCTGCGCGTTCGTCGTGACGAGGGAGGGTGCGGAGATCGACCTCGACGCCGTCCGGGCCCATTTCGAGCGCCTGGAGGTCGCGAAGTACAAATGGCCCGAACGCGTCGAGGTGTTGGCCGAGATGCCGCGGGTCAGCCAGGTCGGCAAGATCGACCGGATCCGCCTCCGCCGGCTCGCCGAGGACCTGACCCCGCGGGCCGGCTCGTAACGGGCACCTTTCGGGCACGACGATCATCGTGAGGGTCAACGGAGGACCGAGATGACGACGACGCCCCTGCCGCTGCGCAGACACACCCGGATGCAGACCACCGCACTCGACGAGGCCGAGGAGGTGGCGGGCCGGGTGATGTCGGCGCACCGGCTGCGCGCGACTCGTCCCCGGGAGTTCGGGTCGCGCGTGCACGCCGTCGCGATCGGCACGTCGACGCTGCTCTCCGCGCTGTACGAGGGCGAGGCCGAGCTCACAGGCCGGGTCCCGATGGAGTACTACACCGTCGTGCTCGCGCTCAGCGGTGGGATGGATGTCACGACCGATCTGGGGCGGCACCGGATCGCCGCGGGCCGGGCCTGCGTGATCTCACCGGGAGAACGGTTGCGTCTGCGGTTCGGCCCCCGGACGGCGCAGGTCGCGGCGAAGCTGCCGCAGGCCGTCGTCGACCAGGCGTTCTCCCGGGTCGGGACGGAACCGCCACACGACCTGACCTTCGACCTGCGTGTGCCGGACAACTCACCGTGGCCCGGGGTGCTCCGGCTTGCGGCCTCCACGGTGGACCGCTTCGACAGCGGCGTCCTGCCTCCGGGTGCGGGTGCCGAGCTGGAACGCATGCTGGTCACCACCCTCCTGCTGGCCCAGCCGCACGACCACGCCGCCGCCCTGACCCGGGGCGGTGGAGCGCGTGGTCACCGGGCGGCGGGGGTCGTGGCCGAGAGGGTCGCGGCGGACCCGGTCGCGCCGCTGCGCCCCGAGGAGCTTGCCGCGGCGGCGGGGGTCTCGCTGCGCACGCTGCAGGAGGGCTTCCGGTCGCGGTTCGGGACCACGCTCACCGGCTTCCAGCGCGAGCAGCGGCTCGTGCGCGCCCACGGGATGCTGACCGGTCCCCCGGGCGAGGCGACGGTCGCGGATGTCGCGCTGGCCTGCGGGTTCGTTCACCTGGGCCGGTTCGCGCAGGACTACCGCGCCCACTACGGCATCCCGCCGTCCGTCACGCTGCACGGCGCCCGTCGCGTCGCGCGGGACGGGCGGCCCCGCAGGACGAGGGCATGACGACCATGGCATTCACGACGCCGGCATTCACGACGCCGGCATTCACGACGCCGGCCCTCACCACGACGGTACGTACGACGGTGCGGCTGCGCACCGCCGCGGGGCGGATCACGGGTCGGGGCACCGGACCGGTCGCCGGCCCGTGTGGTCGACGCCTGGCACGGCGTTCCGCCCGGCGCGGGGCCGGTGGAGCTCCCGGCTCCGCAGCGGCGGGCGCTGCTCTACGGGCCGGCGGGCACGGTCGACGAGGAGGCTGTGGACGCGGCCAGGGCGAGTGTCGCGCCGCTGCCGCTCGCGGAGATGCTGGAGATCGTCGACGGGTGGCCCACGGCGAACGTGAGGCCGGCGGCCGACGTGGTCGTCCCCGTCCAGTACACGCTCGCCGAACACGACGGGCTGTGGATCGTCGACGAGGAGCGGTTGGCGGCGTTCGCCGGGGCCTTCACGTCGGCCCCGTGGGTGCACGCCCGGACCCAGGGCGGCGCGGGCCACGATCTCGACCACCACCGGCTCTCGAGGGCGTTCCACCTGGGGCAGCTCGCCTTCGCCGCGGAATGCGCCGCGCGCCGGTGAGCGTCGCGCGCCCCCCGACCGGGTCGCGCCCTGCGGACATCGCCGCGCCGACGGGATAGACCGCCCGAATCTCCCAGGTCAGGCTGGGTCGGCCGGTCAGCGAAGACGAAGGAGTCGCCATGACCACCACACCTGCCGCCTTCGACCACCTCGACGGCACCCTGCCCGCCGCCGGCGTCCGCCGAGCCCACACCGAGATGCGGGAGCGTTGCCCGGTGGTGCACAGCGACCGCCACGGCGGCTTCGACTACCTGACCCGCTACGAGCACGTCCGCGCCGCGCTGCGCGACCCGGCGACGTTCTCCTCGGCCGACGGCGTGAAGATCCCGGCCAACTCGTTGCTCCCGCCGGTCCCGGCGCTGGAGTTCGACGAGCCCGAGCACGGCGAGTGGCGCCGGGTCCTCGACGGCCCGCTGACCCCGCGTGCCGTGCGGGCGTTCGAGCCGGTGATCACCGAGGTCGCGGACCTGCTCATCGACGACTTCGCCGGATCGGGGAAGGCCGACCTCGTCGACCAGCTCGCCGAACCCCTGCCCGCCATCGTGATCGGCCGGATGATCGGGCTGGAACAGACGGAGGCGGTGCGGGCCCGCGGGATTGCCGCCGCACTGTACGCCGCGATGGGGACCGCCGAGTTCGCCGATCGGTACGCCGAGTTCCACGACACGACCCAGGGGTGGTTGGCCGACCGCCGCCGCCACCCCGGCGACGACATGTTGACGCACCTGGCGAACGGCGTGATCGAGGGCAGGAAGATCGACGACGTCGGCGCGGCCGGTCTGCTGCTGGCCTACATCCTCGGTGGCCACCACTCCACCGGGTCGGCCCTGGGTGGACTGATCCGGCACGTGCTCACCGTGCCCGGGCTTCGTGACGAACTGGTCGCCGACCGGAAGGCGCTGCCGGCGGTGATCGAGGAGAGCCTGCGGCTGACCACTCCGCTACAGCTGTTCGCCCGCACGGTCCGATGCCCGGCGCAGGTCGGTGGGCACGAGCTGCCGCAAGGCGGTCGGGTACTGCTCGATCTGGCCGCCGCCAACCGCGATCCGCGCGAGTTCGGCGACCCCGAGACCTTCGACCGCGGCCGCAGCCGCAACCGCCACCTCACCTTCGGGACCGGCACGCACGTGTGCCAGGGTCAGCACCTGGCCCGGGCCGAGCTGCGAATCGCGACGGGCCGGCTCCTCGACCGGCTGCCGGACCTGCGCCTCGACGGGGACCCCGTCGAGAGCGGCCTCGTCGGCGGATCGCTGATGACGCACTACGTCCTTCCCGTCGCCTTCACCGCGGAGAACCCGGAATGACGGGCGAGATCCGGGTCGTCGTCGAGGCGCGCACCCGGCTCGCCGACGACGTCGTGGAGTTCGCGCTGCGCGCGGTGGCGGGTGAGGAGCTGCGCTACCGGATCGCGTTGCTGCGCCGGCAGGCGGGCCGCGGGGGGTCGGCGCGCCTGCACGACGACATCGACGAAGGCGACAAGCTCACCGTGCGCGGGCCACGCAACCACTTCCCGCTGGAGCCGGCGGCGCGCTACCTGTTCCTCGCGGGTGGCATCGGCGTCACCTCCCTGCTGACCATGGTCCGCAGGGCGGCGGCGGCCGGGGCCGAGTGGGCGATGCACTACGGCGGCCGCAGCCGGTCCACGATGGCCTACCTCGACGAGCTGGCCGACGTCGCGGGCGGGCGACTCACCGTCGTCCCGCAGGACGAGTCCGGGCCGCTCGACCTCGCGGCGGCGCTCGACCCGCTCGCACCCGGCACCGTCGTCTACTGCTGCGGTCCCGAATCGATGCTCGCCGCCGCCGAGGCGGCGTGCGCCGCCCGCGGGCTCCCGCTGCGAACGGAGCGCTTCGCGCCCAAGGACGTGGCTCCGGCCGCCGTGGACCGTGCGTTCACGGTGACGATCGCCTCGACGGGCTCGGAGTACTTCGTGCCCGCCGACCGGTCGATCGCCGACGTCCTGCCGGCGGCCGGCGTCGACCTCCTCACCTCGTGTGAGGAGGGCACCTGCGGAACCTGCGAGACCACGGTGGTGGCCGGCGTCCCCGATCACCGCGACTCCGTGCTGACGGACGAGGAACAGGCCGCGGGGGACCGGTTCCTGCCGTGCGTCTCGCGATGCCTCGGCTCCCGGCTCGTGCTCGACCTCTGACACCACCCCGAGAGGACAACGATGTCTGACACCACCTCCGCGACGAGGACCGGCCGTCCCTGGCGGGTCGCGGTCGCCGGCCTGATCGGCACCACCATCGAGTGGTACGACTTCTTCATCTACGCGCTGGCGGCCACGCTGGTGTTCGCCCCGCAGTTCTTCCCGAGCACGTCCAGCCTGGCGAGCACGCTGGCCGCGCTGTCGACCTTCGCCATCGGCTTCGTCGCCCGGCCCATCGGCGGCGCACTGATCGGACATTTCGGGGACCGGGTCGGCCGCAAGAAGATGCTGGTGCTGTCCCTGCTCGTGATGGGGATCGGGACGGCGCTGATCGGTGTGCTCCCGACCTACGAGACCATCGGCGTCGGCGCCCCGATCCTCCTCGTGGTGGTGCGGCTCGCGCAGGGGCTCGCGGTCGGTGGCGAATGGGGCGGTGCGACGCTGCTGGCCCTCGAGCACGCCAAGACGCCCGCGCAGCGGACGCTGTTCAGCTCTCTGCCCCAGGTCGGCCTGCCGCTGGGCGTGGTCCTGTCCAGCATGGTGTTCCTTCTCGTGCGGCTGTCCACCGGGGACGAGGGCTTCGTGGCCTGGGGCTGGCGGATCCCGTTCTTCGCCAGCGCTGTGCTCGTCGTAGTCGGCCTGGTGATCCGCCTGAAGATCGACGAGAGCCCCGAGTTCGAGCGGCTGCGGGCGCGGAACACGGTCCGACGCGCCCCGATCGCGGACGTGTTCCGTGCCCCGCGGATCTGGGTCCCGGCCTCCGGGGTCACCATCGCGGCCTCGGTGCTGGGCAACCTCCTCCTCGCCTTCGTGCTCGGGTACGCCGCGCAGGCGAAGCTGCACAGTGCCTCGACGATGCTGACGGTCACGATGGTCGCCGCGCTGCTCTGGAGCGTGGCCCTCCCGCTCGCGGCGGTGCTGGCCGGGCGCTACGGCCGCAGGCCGGTCCTCGTCGCGGGGATCGTGGCCATGGGCGTGTGGGCGTTCCCCTACTTCGCTCTGGTGGAGTCGGGTTCGACGGTCGGCGTCTTCGTCGGGTCGATCGTCGCCGCGCTGACCATCGCCCTGATGACGGGGCCGTACGGCGCCTACCTCACCGAGGCCTTCCCGGCCGAGGTGCGATACAGCGGCGCCTCTGTCGCGTACGGGATCAGCGGGGTTCTGGGCGGCGCGTGTGCTCCCATCGTCGCGACGCTGCTGGCGAGCTCGACCGGGGGTCTCACCGCGGTGGCGGGGTACGTGGCGGTCGCCGCGCTCGTCAGTCTGATCGCCACGCTGGCCCTCCGCAGCCCCCACCGCCCGGACGACGTCACCGAATCAACGGCCTCGCCGGCCGAGCCCGCAGCCAATGCGTAACGTATTGCAGCACGCCCGAGCCGACGATCCGTCGGGCGTGCACGCGTGCGTCAACCGCCTGCGGAAACCAGCCTGCACTCGGCGGTGCCAGGAACGAAACACACAGACGGCGTGGCCGTGATGGCGCTGCCGTGATGCAGGGGGTGTGCCGAAGGCCCGTCGCCGGCGGCGGCCGAGCAGTAGGGACGTCAATGTTGGAGGCAGCTCCCAGGCCGCGGTGAACGTGAGACGCTGTAACGCTGACCAGGATGCGCGCGTCGCCTTGTGGTCATGCTCGACCGGCGAGGGGGGCATGTTGTGAGAATTGGAATCCTCGATCTTCTGGGTCCGCCGGCCCGGCGCCCGGTGGATCTCGGCTATCAGCTGTTGATCACCAAGCAGTACGCGAGCATCACTCCGCAGGCCATCTCGGTGTGGTGCCGGCGGATGGGGCACGAGACGTTCTACGCCACGTACTACGGCCTCGGCCGGCCGCACCGTCTGCTTCCGGCCGACCTGGATGTGGTGTTCATCTCCTGCTACACCCAGGTCAGCCACCTCGCCTACGCGTTGGCCAAGCTCTACCGCCGGGCCGGCGTCCGCACGGTGATCGGCGGCCCGCACGCCAAGGCGTTCCCGGTGGACTGCCTGCGTTTCTTCGACCTGGTCGTCAGGGAGTGCGATCCGGCGCTGGTCAGCGACATCCTGGCTGGACAGTTCGATCCTGGCGCCGTCATCTCGGCCGCTCAACCGTTCGACGACGTACCGACCGTCGAGGAGCGGATGCCCGAGATCCGCTCGTCGGCATTCTTCTGGGGCCGCAAGCCGTTGCTGCTCTCGGCAGTGCCCATGCTCGCGAGCATGGGCTGCCCATACCGGTGTGACTTCTGCATCGATTGGAGCAGCACGTACCGACCGCTACCGGCCGACCGGCTCAGTGCCGACCTGCGCTACCTCGGGCGGCACCTGCCGGGCCGGCTCATCGTGTTCCACGACCCCAACTTCGCCGTGAAGTTCGACGATGTCTTCGAGACCCTCGAGGCCCAGCCTCCCGGCGAGCGGCCGCCGTACATCATCGAGAGCTCGCTCACCGTGTTGCGCGGCGATCGGCCGCGACGGCTGAAGGACACGAACTGCGCGATGGTCGCGCCGGGCGTCGAGTCGTGGACCGACTACTCGAACAAGGCCGGTGTGGGCCGTAGCGGCGGGGCGGGGAAGGTCGAGCGGGTCGCCGCGCACTTCGCCCAGCTGGCCGAGAACGTGCCCTACCTGCAGGCGAACTTCATGTTCGGGCTGGACACCGACCAGGGCGAGGAACCGGTCGAACTGACCAAGCGTTTCATGGACCTGGCCCCGTTCGCCTTTCCGACGATCAACATCCCCGTGCCGTTCGGTGGCACCCCGCTGCACGACGAGCTCGCCGCCGGCGGACGCATCCTCGAGGCCATGCCGTTCAGCTTCTACTACGCGCCCTACCTGGTGACGACCATCAAGCACTACGACCCGGTGACCTACTACGAGAAGCTCGTCGAGCTCTACGCGCACGCGGCGTCCCCGGCGATGCTGCGCCGCCGCCTCACTACCACCTCGAACCGGATCATCGGGTACGTCCACCGGGCCCGCACGGCGAGCTTCCGCGCCGACATCAGAAGCTTCCGGCGCATTCTCAGCCTGCTGCGGTCCGACCCCGAGTTCCTGGCGTTCCACGAGGGCCGTACCGCCGCCCTGCCGGAGTTCTATCGTCATGTGAGCGAGCAGATGCTCGGCCGCTACGCCGAGCTGCTCTCGCTCGCGGACCGGACACCCGACCTGTCACCGGCCGGCACACATCCCCGTCATCTGGCCATCGAGAAGAAGTAGCAGATATCGACGGACGACGTCGGTCCGCAGTTCGACCAGCACAGCGACGGCGCCCGCTGCTCGTGTCGTCGTCGCGCTGACGGGCCGGCGCGAGGGCAAGGAGCGTCGGCTGCCGCGAAGGGGCGACCGACTTCCTCGATGCGGCTCTCCCAGGCAATCGCTGAAGCCGAGGCCGTCCGTTCGTCGGTGCCGAAGCCGACTCTGCTCACCCCGCCTCCCCTGCGCATCGCCCTGACCGAGGCTGCGGACGGGTGCGCCGCGCGGCATCACCCGTCGAGAGTGGGCGCCGTCCTGCCGGTCGACGTGACTCGGTCAGCCCCAACCGATCGGCAGGTGGGTGAGGCCGTTGATGAAGTTGGAGGTCAGCCGCTTCGGCTCGCCGGCCAGGGACACCGGCGGGAGCCGGTGCAGCAGTTCGGTGAAGAACACCCGCATCTGCAGTCGGGCGAAGTGTGCGCCGAGGCACGAGTGCGGCCCGTTCCCGAACGCCAGGTGGTCGTTGGGGTCGCTCGCGGGTGATGTCGAAGCGCATCGGGTCGGGGAACTGCCGCTCGTCGTAGTGCGCCGACACGTGGTAGACGACGACCTTGTCGCCGCGGCGGATGTGCCGGCCGGCCAGTTCGGTCGTCCGGGTCGCCGTCCGCCGGAAGGACAGGACGGGCGGATGCCAGCGCAGCATCTCCTCGATCGCGCTTCCGAGCGGCTCGGGCCGCTCACGGAGAAGGAGCTGCTGCTCCGGATGCTCGCACAGCGCCAGCACACCGCCCGGCGGAAGGCCTCGTGCGGAACGCGCCGGGCGAAGATCCGGGGATCGAACACGTTCGGGACGACGGCCATCAGCAGCTCCGGAATCCGGGTCCGGGAGGCGCCTTCCGCTCCCGCCCCGCACATTCTGCCCATGGCACCGCCGATCACCAGGAGATCACGACCGGCGGGCGTCCGAGGCAGAATCCGGGCGACCGGCGTCGTGCACCGGCTCCACGGTGCCCACCACGACCCGCGGCGATGACGGACGAGGAGCGGTTCGGCGTCGACGTCCACGAGCTCGCCGGGGCCGGGTACAACGCGCACGTCGATCACCCCGAGGTGACGGCAGCCGCCGTCGCCGAGCACATCGCCTCATGGCTGATCGCTCGCGCCTGCGCGCAGCCTGTCACCCACGACGGACGATGTGTCGGACGGACAACGGTCACACGGTGTCGGTGACGGGCGGGCTGCGGCCGGGCCCGGCAGGACCTTCGTCGTCAGAGAGTCGGTGACGCATGAGTGGGCGATGCCCAGGACTCCGGCCGCGTGTGGGCGACCGACGCCCGGGCTCGAGCCCGCCGAGGCCGACGTCGTGAGCGCGGCACCGACACCGCCGACGTCACCGGCACTGCAGAGGCCGGAGTTCTGGGCCCTGGTCGGGTACGCGGTGGTCCTCGGGGTGTTCGGGGCGTTCGCCGCGCTGATCTTCGTCGGAGCGATCACCTTCGGGGGCAAGTGGTACGACGCTGCCGACCCGGGATGGCTCGGCGGGCACTGGTGGTGGGTGGCGGTCGCCGCTGCCGCGGGTGTCGCGGTCGGCATCGCGCGCCGGCTGACCCGCCTGCCCTGGACGACCCCCGGCCTGTTCGACGATCTGCAGACCGGGTCCGTCGAGACGAAGCTGGTGCCCGGGATCGTGGCCGTCTCCCTGGTGTCGCTGATCGGCGGCGCCAGCCTCGGTCCGGAGAAGGCGCTGGGGTCGATGGGTGGCGGGGCGGGCACCTGGCTCGCCCGGCGGCGAAAGCTCGCGAAGGCCGACGCCCAGGCGAACACCCTCGCCGGCTTCGCAGGCGCCTACGGCGGGTTGTTCTCCAGCACCGTCATCGTCGTGATGCTGATCATGGAGATCGCGCGCCCCGGCGGGCAGCGGTTCACCAAGGCCCTCGCCACGCAGATCGTGGCGTCCAGCGTCTCGTTCGGCGTCTACTTCGCGATCGCCGGAGCGGTCTTCCTCGGCGAGTACACGGTGCCCCAATACGGGTTCGAGGACTGGCACCTGCTCGCCGCGATCCCCCTCGGCCTGTTCGCGGCCGTGCTGGTGACGGTGTTGGCCGTCTTCGTCCGCGGGGCGGCGACGCTGTTCGACCGGTTGCAGGTCCCGGACGTCGTCAAGTCCGTGCTGGGCGGGGTGATCTTCGGGGTCGTCGGTGTGGTCCTGCCGCTGACCATGTTCAGCGGCTCGGACCAGCTCAAGACGATGCTCGGCGCAGGAGCGCTCGGGCTGGGGCTGCTCGTCGCCGTACTCGTCGCGAAGATGCTCACCTTCGCGGTCAGCCAGGGCAGCGGCTTCGTGGGCGGCCCCATCTTCCCGGCGCTGTTCATGGGCGGGGTGGCCGGGTTGCTCGTGCACGAGGTGATACCCGGTGTGCCCCTCGGACTGGCGTTCAGCTGCATGCTCGCCGCGCTTCCGGGGGCGATGGTGGCGGCACCGTTCACCATGGTGCTGCTGACCGCGTTCCTGACCCAGGTGGGAGCCCTGCAGACCGCCCCCGTCCTCATCGCCGTCGTCACCGCCTTCCTCGCCATGGAGAGCGTGAAGTTCCTCCTGGCCCGCCGCAGGCAGGCGGACGCCGCGACGGGACCGGCGGACCCTCCGACGCCGGCATCAGGCGCGACGCAGGGGGAGTGACCTCGGGGTGCCGGCCTCGCGACGCCGCGCCGGATTCCTCCGCGCCGGGCTACCTCGGTGGGGCCTCGGGAAAGTCGACGGCGCTGTTGATCAGGGGGAGCTCCCCGGAGCGGACGCCCGGAGGAGGGTCCGCCAGCACGGTCTCGGGGGTCACGGTTCCGACGTAGGTCAGGGTGTCGATCTCGAACGGTACGTTGGTCGCGGTGAGCGGTGCCGGGGTGTCCATGAGTCCGAAGTGCAGGTGCGACTCGCTGGTGTTGCCGGAGTTCCCGGTGCGCGCGATCTCCTGCCCCCGCCGGACGGGGTCGCCGACGCGAACCTCCGGCGACCCCGTCTTGAGATGGCCGTAGAAGGCGAACACGCCGTTGCCGAGGTCGAGGACGATCCGGTTCCCTCCCAGGTCGTTCACCGGGAGGCTCAGGAACTGGTGCGGTGCGGCCTCGGGGAGGTCGGAGACGACGGCGACGACGGTCGCGTCGGCGACGGCGAGAACCGGCTGGTCGAAGGTGAAGTAGTCCTCGTTGCGCGTCGGGTCGCCGGTGAAGGTGGCCTGCGTGCCTGCGGCGAAGTCGACGATCGGGCGGCGGGCCAGGTCGAACCGCGACCAGTCGACCGCGTAGCGCTCGGCGCCGTTGATGCGGCCGTTCAACGGCACCATCGCGCCGCGGTGGGGTGAGAGCTCGCAGCACGCGTTGACGGCGACCCAGTCCGGTCCGGCCAGCGGCGGCCCCACCACGACCGGGGCGCGGCCGTCGACCCGTACCGGTTGGGAGGTGACCTGTTCGCTCGACGCTGGGAAGTTGTTCGCGAACTCGGCCTGCCCGGGCGGCAGGGGCCCGAAGGTGGCCCGGACACGGTGCACGATCGCGGCGGGCGCTGCCTCGCGGGAGTCGAAGACGTCGTCGAGGATCAGCAGGATGGTGCGGCCTGCGGGGATCTCCGTGACCGGGACGGGTGGGAGCGGGTAGTCGCCGACCATCAGTGATCGTGCCGTCACCGCAGGCCCGTCGAGGGAGCCGACGACTCGCCCGTCCGGTCCGTCGGCGAGCGACTCGACCGAGGTGAGCGTCGCCGGCCGCGGCCCGGCGTTGAGCACCTGCAGTTCGTAGGCGACGTGGAAACGGCCGTCGGTGCCGCGGACAGGCGACGGCGGCTGATCGTTCGGGGTGATCACCAGCGGGAGGAACGTCGCCGGGTCCTGCGTGACAAGGCCGGGCGAGCCTGCCGGAGGCGGAGCCGATGGTGCGGAGGCGCATCCTGCGAGCACCGCGGCCGTCACGACGGCGATGGCAGCGAGGCGGGCGCGGCGCATGTCGGCTCCTGGGGCCAGGTGGTGGGACCGGCCCGACGGACCGCCCGGCCGACGATAGGCAGCCGCGCGAATTCCCGACAGGGACCCAGGTCGTGTCCGGACGGCGTCCCCGACGTCGACCCAGGTCCTGTGCGCGCCCTAGCGGAACTCCTGCCAGCGCTGCGGGTCGTCCTCCAACGACGCGCGGTCCCAGTTGCCGTGTTCGGCCGCGGCCTCGTAGGTGGAGTGCAGGAACTCGGCGACGAGCTCGTCGGGGTCGGGCGAGGCGCGGACCGCCTCGTAGGGCAGCAGGAACTGCTGGAACTGCTCGCTGAAGAACGCCTGCTCGGGGAGGACCGGGTGCTCGCGGAAGCCGTCGGGTTCGGGGTAGGCGTAGGCGTAGAAGGCGCCCTCCTCGCCTCCGCCGGGCCAGAAGCCGCAGCTGGAGAGCTCACGGGAGTAGCCCTCGACCATCACCCAGTCCCCGCAGTTCGGGGCGCCGCCGGGGTGGGTCGGGGCGGGCCGGCCGGAGAAGCGGGTGCAGGCCAGGTCCATCGCGCCCCAGAAGAAGTGGACGGGGCTGACCTTGCCGACGAAGTGCGACCGGAACTCGGCCATGACCCGGTCGGCGGCGAGGAGCTGGCGCCAGAACAGGTGGGCGGCCTGGGGGTCGTAGGAGGCGTGCTCGTGGTCCTCGGCGAACGGGATGGCGGGGTCGACCTCGTTGGGGCCTGCCGAGATGGTGGCCTCGATGCCCAGCTCGCCGAGCGCGGCGAGGGTCCGGTCGTGGAACTCGGCCACCGACATCGGGACGAGCGCGATCTCCCGGGTCCCGCCGTCGCTGCTGCGGATGCGCAGGTGGTGGTCGACGAAGTCGAACTCGATGTCGAACGAGCCCGAGCGGAACGGGATCGCCGACGTCGTCAGCCCGCGGGGTGAGACGTAGAGGGTGACCTGCCACCAGTGGTTGACCAGCGGCGCGTGGGCCATGCGGATCTTGCCGACGATCTGGGTCCACATGTGCAGGGTGTCGCGGGTCGCGGTCCAGTCCGCCACCTTCAGCGCGGGCCAGGCGTCGGTGGCTTCGGGGTTCGTCATCGGATCGTCTCCATCGGTGTCGGTGGGGCGATGGTGCCGGGGACCGGCAGGTCAGAGGACGTGCTCGCCGTACATCTCGCCGAGCGGGTCGGAGATCAGCTCGATGCGTGCGCCGTCGGGGTCGCGGAAGTAGACGGACACGTCGCTGTGGACGACGTGCTCGACCCCGGCGTCGGTGAGTCGCCCGACGAGTTCGTCCCAGCGCTCGGGTTCGACGCTGATGGCGATGTGGTGCAGCCCGCCGAGTACCTCGGCGTAGGGGCCGACGTCGAGGCCCGGGAAGTCGAAGAACGCGAGCAGGTTGCCGTTGCCGATGTCGAAGAAGAAGTGCGAGGAGCCGGGGTAGTCCCGGTTCTCGATCAGCTCGGTCAGCGGGAAGCCGAGCACGTCCTGGTAGAAGCGGACGGTGCGTTCGACGTCGGCCGAGACGAGCGCGGTGTGGTGCAGGCCGCGGGCGGTCGAGGCGGGCCGCTCGCCGGTGGGCCGCAGGTGTGCCGCGCGGATGCGGGCGCGCTCGTCGTCGAGCGCGACGGTGTCGGGAGTGGTGGTCATGGCGTGGTCCTCTCGTCTCAGGCGCCGACTCCTGCGTGCATCTCCCACACCAGGATCTCGGCCGGTTCGGTGGCGGTCACCCGCTGGCCACCGGTGGCGGTGAAGCGGACGGCGTCGCCGGTGGACAGCGCGCCGGCGCCTTCGAGGGTGACGGCACCCCGCGGGACGAACAGGTGCAGGAACGGAGCCTCGGGCAGCTCGACGCCCTGGCCGGGCTGCAGCCGCGCCACGTGCAGGGCGGCGTAGCGGTTGCGGATGCGGATCGCGGCGTCGCCGTGCTTCTCCATCCCGGATGCGACGGGGACGAGCCCGCCGCTGAGCAGCGCGTCGTCGATCTCGAGCTGTTCGTAGCCGGGGGTGACGCCGCCCTCGTCGGGCACCACCCACATCTGGACGAAGTGCACGTCGTCACGGTGTTCGTCGCCGCCCTGCAGCCGCCAGGAGTCGTTCTTCTCGCTGTGCAGGATCCCGGTGCCGGCGCTCATCCGCTGGGCGAGGCCCGGGTAGATGACGCCGTTGTGGCCGGTGCTGTCCTGGTGGACGAGTGAGCCCTGCATGACCCAGGTGACGATCTCCATGTCGCGGTGCGGGTGGGTCTCGAACCCGCTGCCGGCCGCGACGACGTCGTCGTTGTTGACGAGCAGGAGCCCGTGGTGGGTGTTCTCCCGGTCGTGGTGGTGGCCGAAGGAGAAGGAGTGCTTGCTGTCCAGCCAGTCGATCCGGGTGGAGAACCGGTCGTCCGCACGCCGGACGTCGATCCGAGGGGTCAGGGTGGGGGTGCTCATGTCCGGTCCTCCGAGAGGGCGATGTGGGGGCGAACGGGGTCAGGCCTGGCGGATGGCGGAGATCTCGAACTCCAGGACGATCTTGTCGCTGACGAGGACGCCACCGGTCTCGAGCGCGGCGTTCCAGGTCAGGCCGTAGTCCTTGCGGTTGATCGTGGTGGTGCCTTCGAAGCCGACGCGCTCGTTGCCGAACGGGTCGGTGGCCTGGCCCTCGAAGGTGAAGGGCACGGTCACGGACTTCGTGACGCCCTTGATCGTGAGGTCGCCGGTGATGTCGACGCCGTCGTCGGTCGGGGTGACCCCGGTGGAGCGGAAGACGATCTCGGGGTACTCGTCGAGGGCGAGGAAATCGTTGCTGCGCAGGTGTCCGTCGCGGTCGGCGTTGCGGGTGTCGATGCTCGCGACCTGGATGGTGAGCTCGACGGAGGAGCGGCCGAGGTCGTCGCCGTCGATGTGGGCGGTGCCGGCGAACTCGTTGAAGGCGCCCCGGACCTTGGTGACCATGGCGTGCCGGGCGACGAACCCGATGCGGGTGTGGGTGGGGTCGATGGCGTAGGTGCCGGTGAGGGCGCTGAGGGCGGTCGCGGTGGTCATGTCGATCCTTTCCGGTACATCTTGTTGATGTGTCATCTACCTTGCCCAACGATTGGTGACATGTCAACTATTCCGGTAGAGTGATCCGCGTGACTCGATGGCTCGACGCGCGGGAGCAGCGCGCATGGCGCGGCTACATCGCGATGCAGGCGCAGCTGAACGCCGAGCTGCACCGGCGGATGCAGGCGGAGTCAGGGTTGTCACTGGCCGACTTCGACGTCCTCGTCGCACTGACCGACCGTGCGTCCGAGCGGATGCGCGTCCTCGAGCTGGCCGAGGCCCTGCAGTGGGAGAAGAGCAGGCTCTCCCACCACCTCTCCCGCATGCAGAAGCGCGGACTGATCGAGCGGGAGGACTGCCCCGACGACGCCCGGGGCGCCTTCGTACTGCTCAGCGCCGAGGGGCGGCGGGCGATCGACGCCGCCGCACCGCCCCACGTCGCGGCCGTCCGTGAGCTGGTGTTCGACGGCCTCGACGACGCGGACGTCGACGCGCTCGCCCGGATCGCCGAGGCCGTCCTGGCCCGGATCGCCGCACCCCGCTGAGGCGCCCCGCGACCCGGATCCGGGTCACGTCTGTCCGGTGCCTCCCTCGGGTCCGCGTCCGGGCGGCGCCGGGTGCTGCGGGTGCACGGTGCCGGGTGGGACAGGGTCCTCCTCGTACGTGCCGGCCTCCTCGCCCAGCCGGGGCGTCCGGGCCCGCATCGCCGCGTACCAGGCCAGCCCGATCACGACGAGCCCGAGGAAGATCCAGGGCATCAGGTTGAGCGGGTAGTCGGGCACCGGGACGACGTTCTTGTAGAAGACGTAGACGAGAGCCGCGACGACGACGACCGCGAGCACCAGCGACAACGGGTTGAACTCCTCGCGTCTGCGTAGGAAGGCCGGCAGGGCGATGGCCATCAGTACGTAGGCCAGCATGTAGCCGAAGGTCCCGATGGTGCCGGTGTAGGTGAACACCTCCAGCGGTGAGAAGCCGACGAGCACGAGGATGACGGGCACGACGAGCACGACCGGCGCGATGACGGCGATCGCCACGTGCGGGGTCTTGTGCGTCGGGTGCGCCCGGCCGAGCCTTCGCGGCAGGATGCCTTCCTCGCCCATCGTGTAGAGGATGCGCGACGACGCGTTGATGCAGGCGATCGTCACCGCGAAGAACGACGCGGTGATGCCCAGGTCGACGATCCACGAGACGCTGCCGAGCCCGTACCGGCCGGCGAGGTCGCTGATCGGCGCCGAGCTCTGGCCGAGGGCGTTCGGGTCGCCGAACCCGCGGACCATCGTGTAGGCCGCGAAGACGTACAGGATGCCGACGAGCACCGCGCTGCCGAGCACGGCGCGGGGAATGACGCGGTGCGGGTTGCGCGCCTCCGCACCGAGGCTGGCGGCGCTTTCGAACCCGACGAAGCCGAGCACGCCGAGCACGATGCCGAAGGCGACACCGTCGAACGACAGGCCGGAGAACGTGAACTGCGCACTGTTGCCACCCGTCGGGTTCCCGGCCAGGACGGCGACCAGGACGACGAGCACGGCGGCGACCGAGATGATCTCCAGGACGAGTCCGACCCGGGTCGAGATCTTGATTCCGATGATCGCGAACGCGGCGGCCCCGATCGCGGCGACCACGAGGATGATGCAGACGGCGAGCGTGCCGCCGGCGGGCAGGCCCAGTCCGGTGAGGAAAGCGCCGAAGTAGAGGCCGGAGCCGACGACCCCGATCATCGCGATGAATGCGTACCCGATGACCAGGCCCCATCCGGCGGCGAACGCGCTGGCCGGCCCGAGGCCGCGCGCCACGTAGCTGTAGAGCGATCCGGAGGAGGCGAACCGGCGTCCGAACTGGGTCGCGACCAGCCCGACCAGGATGACGACGACGGTTGCGCACACGTAGGACAGCCACGCGCCGTTGCCGGCGTAGAGGGCGATCAGCGCCGGGGTGGTGGCCATCGCCGCGCTCGGGGCGATCCCGGCGACGGACTGGGCCAGCACGTCGATCTGGGTCATCGACCCGTGCGCCAGCCCGGTGTCGGAGTGGGCCGGGTGCTGGTTCGCTTCCGGCGCGCTCATTCGGTCACCTCCTGAATCGGAACCGCACGACCGTTCTCGCTGTGGGAGTGCCCGTCGCCCTCGTGGCAGGCCGCGGCAGAGCGGGGCATGTCGAGCGCGGGGTTGCCGTCGAAGAAGCCGACGGGCTTGAGAGTGAACCCGATGTAGGTCGCCGGCATGACCGGCCAGTCCTCGGGCCGGACGACGTGGTGGGCGCCGAAGCTGTACCAGACGACGACGTCCTCGTTCTCCAGCGGCCGGTCGGCCTTCTGGTACTCCAGCAGCCCGCCCGGTGAGCCGTGCTGGTTCGGGTAGTCGCCCGCGGCGTAGCGCTCGTGCGGGTCGAACCGGGTCACCCACAGGTGCTTGTAGGCGAACTGGGCGCGGGCGAACGCCTGCGACCCCTCCTGCTGCAGCGGGAGCACGTTGTCGCCCGGCATCAGCTTGTAGCCGGTCGGGTGCCCGAGCTCGGTGATCTCGTTCGGGTTGACGACGTACCAGACCCGTGCGATCAGCGGGTCGATCAGCCGCCGGGCCTCGCTCTCCCGCGCCAGCAACGTCTTCTGCGACACCCAGGCGTTGCCGTACGGGTTGTCCGGGCCGAGGGGCACCGCGGCCGCGTCGACCTCGTAGACCGAGTTGCGGTCCCCGTCGACCTGCATGTCCAGGCGGACGTTGAAGAAGTGCTGGTGGTGGGGACCGTAGAGCCCGGGCGCGACGACGACGCCGTGCCGTGGCTCCACCCCGTCGGCCAGCGCGCCGGTCGAGAGCACGCCGGTCAGCTTCACCTCGTACTGGATGCTGCCGTCGGTGTAGAGGTACCAGAAGAAGCCGTACTCGTAGTTGCCGACCGTCGCGATGCACGAGACGACCAACCGGCGGGAACGGCGGACCTCGACCTTCTCGGTGCGGAAGTCGGTGTGCTTCCAGCTGATCCCGTAGTCCTCCTCGTGCATGCAGATCGCGTTGGGGATGGTGACCGGCTGGCCCTCCTGGTCGTTCGCGGTCGCGTCGAAGTAGAAGATCTCGCCGAGGCAGTCGCAGCCCAGCGTCAGCGGGTTCAGCAGCATCCCCACGCCGTACTCGCCCTCGTCGAACACGTTCTTGATCCGGTGCGTGGGAGCCGGGTCCCCGTAGGGGATGTACATCTCCGACAGCGACGCGCGGTACAGCACCGGACGGAGCCGGCCCCGGTCCTCGTACCCGACCTGGTGCAGGACGAGACCTTCGCGCGGGGTGTAGCCGACGCGCAGCCGCCAGTTCTGCCAGCTCACCGCGTGCCCGTCGACGGTGAAGCTCGGGCCTTCCGGCTGCGTGATCTCCAGCGGCTTCACGTCGTCGCGCAGCTGCGTGAACGCGGGCCTGTTGTCGTCGTCGAACATCAGCTCGGGCACGTAGTTCCCGGACGTGGGCGGCAACCGCACGACACCGTGGTCGCGGACGTCGATGACCTCCATCCGGTCCATGTCGAGCAGCACGATCAGGCCTTCGACCGGCCGGGCGTACCCGTTGTCGTCCTCACGTGAGCGGACGAACGTCAACGGCCGCAGGAGCCGTCGTCCCGCCGGGTCCTCGATGTCGTAACCGGCCGCCCACGGGTCGATCATCGCGAGCGAGAAATCGGTGACCCCTCGTTTGCGCATCGCCTCCTGCCACCGTGGGTCGGCCCGCGTGATCTCCTCGGCGGTGAAGAACTCCTCGAGCATCACGCTGGGTTGCACGTCGTCGACGACCCGCCAGGACGTCACGTCACCGCTGGTGAGCGACACGACCGCTTCGACGGTCTGTTGCTGACGGCGGTCGTAGAGGACGACGAACGCCGCCCGCTCGGGAACCGGACCGCCATTGCGATCATGGTCGAGGACCTCGCGCTTGTCCGGCTCGTGCAGTGACACGGTCACGAAGCGGACCTTCTCGTCGAGGTGCTGCTGCTCGCGCAGGATCTCCGCCGTTCGCCGGATCTCGGCCGGGTCTAGCGGTTGCAGCGGGTTGGTCGTTCCGGTGCGGACCTCGGGTGACTGGACGGACACGAGCCCTCCTCCGGGGGAACACAAGGTGCTGACCTGCAGGCCTGCCAGAAGGGCGACGGTAGCCCTGCGTAGCGGGTCCAACAAGAACATGAGCCGCGGGTGAGCGCGATGGAGTAAGCGTGCGCTCTGCCGGGGTGCTGCCGGTGGGGTCCCGTCACGGACGAATCGCCCCTGCCGACGTGGGCCCGCGCGCGGTAGACATCTCCCATGGGAACCCGGACGGTCGCCGTGCTGGCGTTCGACGACGTGCAGCTGCTCGACGTCACCGGGCCGGCCGAAGCGTTCGCCACGGCCGACACGATCGCCGGGGGTGACGCCTACGCGGTCCGGGTGGTGTCGCCGACGGGTGCCGATGTGATCGGCAGCTCCGGGGTGCGGATGGGGGTGCACAGCGCCCTGAGCGAGCTCACCGAGCCGCTCGACACCCTCGTCGTCCCCGGGACCCACGCGTTCAGGACGCGGATGGGCGATCCCGACCTGCTGGCCGCGCTCGGCGAGGGGATGGGACGGGCCCGTCGGGTGGCCGCGGTGTGCGGAGGTGCGTTCCTGGTCGGGGCGCTGGGCGGGCTCGACGGCCGCAGGGCGACCACGCACTGGCAGTTCCTCGACGAACTGCAGGACACCTTCCCGACCGCCGCCGTGCAGCGCGGCCCGATCTTCGTCAGCGACGGAACGGTGCACACCTCGGCCGGCGTCACCGCAGGGATCGACCTGGGGCTGGCGCTCGTCGAGGCAGACCACGGCCCGGAGCTGGCCCGCGAGGTCGCCCGGTACCTCGTCGTGTTCATGCAACGGCCGGGCGGGCAGGCCCAGTTCAGTGTGCGGCTCGAGACGAGCCCGACCCGGAATGCGGTGCTGCGGGGGCTCCTCGACGACGTCGCCGCCGACCCCGCGGGTGACCACCGGCTGGCGGCGATGAGCGCGAAGGTGGGCTACAGCGAGCGGCACCTGCTGCGGGTGTTCGTCAAGGAGACGGGCACGACGCCCGCCCGCTACGTCGAGCAGGTCCGGGTCGAGGCGGCACGCTCGATGCTCGAGGCGGAGGACCTGCCGCTCGCGGCGATCGCCCGGCGGTGCGGGCTCGGTTCCGACGACGCTCTCCGTCGTGCCTTCGTCCGGACGGTCGGGATCGGGCCCGGGGACTACCGGGCCCGCTTCCGCACGACGGGTGTGCAGGCCGGCTGAGCCGACTGAAGCCCGGAATGTCGTGATCCGCGGTCTTCGTGTCCTTGTGCGTGTCGAGCGCCGACCCCACGCTCGGGTCCGAGAGCACCGATCGCCTCGGCCCCGGAGGGTTCCCGCATGACCGACGAGAGTTCCGCCGCCCACCCCGACACCGTCGTGCTCGTGCACGGCCTCTGGATGACCCCGCGCAGCTGGGAGCACTGGGTCGACCACTACGAGGCCAGGGGTCTCACGGTCCTGGCGCCGGCCTACCCCGGCTTCGAGATCGAGGTCGAGGCCCTACGCGAGAACCCCCAGGTGATCGCCGACCTGAAGGTCGCCGACACCGTGGACCACCTCGCGTCGGTGATCGAGTCACTCGATGCACCGCCGATCATCATCGGCCACTCCTTCGGCGGCACCCTCACCCAGCTGCTCCTGGCGCGGGGCCTGGGCGCCGCCGGCGTAGTGATCGACTCTGCACCCACCGAAGGGGTCCGGGTCAACCCGTTGTCGCAGGCCAGGTCGCTGTTCCCGGCTCTGAAGAACCCGGCCAACCGGCACAAGGCCGTCGGCTTCACCCCCGAGGAGTTCCACTACGCCTTCGCCAACACGCTGAGCGCGGAGGACTCCCGGGCCGCGTGGGAGCGCTACGCCATCGCCGCCCCCGGCCATTGGATCTTCGAGTACGGCCTCTTCGCGAACTACAAGCCCGGCCACCAGGACACCTGGGTCGACTACTCCGCCGACCGGGCCCCGCTGCTGTTCATCGCGGGGGAGAAGGACCACATCATGCCGCCGTCGGTGAATCGGTCGAACGCCAAGCACTACCACCGGTCGCCCGCCCTGACGGAGTTCATCGAGCTCGAGGGTCGCGACCACTGGACGTGCGCGGCGCCGGGTTGGGAGGCCGTGGCGGACAAGGCCCTGGAGTGGGCGACGGCGAACGCGGCGCCGCTGCGCCGGGCAGTCGCCGACGGCTGAGCTGAGGTCCGACCTGCATCCGTGACGCGCCGCCCTCACCGGGCGGCGCGCGAGCGGTACGGTCCGCCGGTGCGGACGACACGACTGAGAACGACCCTGCGGGGCGTCGACCCGTCAGTCGTGCGGGTGATCGACGTGCCGGAGGTGGTGACGCTCGCGGAGCTGCACCTGCTGCTGCAGTCGGCCTTCGGCTGGACGGACGTCCACGTTCATCAGTTCACCGCCGGCGGGGTCGTCCACGCCGCGCCTGACCCCGACTGGGGCCAGCCGGTCGTGGACGAGGCGACGTCGCTTCTCCGTGACATGCCGTCGCGGTTCGACTACCTCTACGACCTCGGCGACTGCTGGGATCACGACGTCGAGTTCGTCGGTCCCGGCGGTGAGGTGCCGGGGTGCGTCGAGGGAAGTGGGGGCTGCCCGCCGGAGGACTGCGGCGGCCCTCGCGGCTACGCGCGTCTGCTGCAGGTCCTCGCCGATCCGAACCACGAGGAGCATGTGGACCTGAAGGACTGGGCCGGGGACCTGCCGACGTTCGACCGGGAGGCGACGGATGTCTACGTGCGGCAGACCGCCGGTGAGGTCCCTGAGAGCGTCCGCATCCTGCTGGACGTGGTGAAGGACGGCGTCACGCTCACGCCGGGGGGTCGACTCCCTCGGGTGGTCGTGCGCTCGGTGCAGGCGCAGCGGCCCGAATGGTCCGCCGACGGCAGGCCTGCCACGTTCGAGGAGCATCTGCACGCGCTGTTCGTCCTGCACGGCATCCTGCGGAAGGTCGGTCTGCTCCGACTGTCCCGCGGGGTCCTGACACCGACGAGGGCGGCCGGTGACGACGCCCAGATCATCCGACGGCTACGTGGGTGGTTCGACGACGACGAGTTCCGCGACTACCTCGGCGCGATCACGGTCGGCGTGCTGGCGGCGGCAGGGCCGCTGACCGCGGAAGAGGTGGTGGACCTCGTCGGCGGGCTGATGGGAGACCGTTGGGTCGATCAGAACGGGGTAGGCGCCGACTACGACCGCGAGATCGCGCTGCTCGTCGGCGAACTGACGGCGCTCGACCTGGTCGCGGGGGACTGGAGGATCTGGCGGGCCGGACCCTCGGCGCGGACCCTCCTCCCACGGGCGACGCGGCTCGCTCACATCTGGTCGCGGGATCCGGCGTGGTGAGCGGATGGGCGAGACAGCTTCGAGGTGCCGTGTACCGCGGCCACGGCCGCGGTGATCGAGCTGGGGACTGCACTCCGACCTGGCAGCTCCTCGGAGACGGCGCTGCGCTCGCGCTCGTGCAGCAGGTCGACGGCGCACCGGAACTGGCGGCACACTGCGTGGCTGCACTACGGGAGCGGGCCTGGATCGGTGACGCCGGTGACCGGGTGACCAGGTGACGTCGATCGGGCCGGTTCCCCGGGCGTTGCTGATGCTGCTGCCGAGGTCGACCGGCGGCACCTGGCTCAGGTCGGCCAGGCAGCCGAGGCCGAGCACGAGGAGGTGCGGGTGCCGGCTGACGACGGTGGGTGGAGCAGGGCTGGAAACGGCCCCGAGTGCGTGTGGGGTCAGCCGATGGTGATCTCGCTGCCTGGCAGGGTCCTCCTGTCGAGGTCGCGGACGAGCATGCCGTCGATCATCACGCCGCCGCGCGCGAAGGCGTCGAGCAGCCAGAGGTCGGGGAGACCGCGGCAGCGCTCGCGCACCGTCGGACAACCCGAGGGGTTCTCGAACACCACGTCGTCCATGCCCCCCGGAACCGCCACATCGCGCCACAGTGGTCGGTCGTAGTCACGCTGCTGGGCTGCGCCGTTCGGCGCAATCATCCCGATCTGCGTGGTCCTCGGCAAGCTCTACAGCTCGATGAGCGCGGCGGCGCGTTCCCGATTCAGGCGGGGGGAACCGAACAGCTCGTAGCTCGACCGGGCTCGTCTGAGGTAGAGGTGCGCGGGGTGTTCCCAGGTGAAGCCGATGCCGCCGTGGATCTGGATGTTCTCGGTGGCGGCGTGGACGAACACCTCGGACGCCGACGCGGCGGCGGTCGCGGCGAGGAGCGGCAGGTCGGGGCCGGCGACGGAGGCGGTCCAGGCGGCGTGGAGCAGGGCGGCCCAGGCGGCCTCGATCTCCAGGTGCAGGGTCGCGCACGTGTGCTGGATCGCCTGGAAACTGCCGATGGGCCGGCCGAAGGCGTGCCGGTTCGTGGCGTGGTCGGTCGCCATCCGCAGGCACTCGCGGGCGCCACCGATCTGTTCGGCGGCGAGCGCGAGCAGCGCGACGTCGTCGGCCCTCGACGGGGCGGCACCTGTGAAAGGGATGGCGGCCACGTCGGTGAACGTGAGCCTGGCAAGCGATCGGGTGTTGTCGAAGGTGGGCAGGGGCGTCCGCACCAGGCCGGGGCTGTCGGCCTGGACCAGGTGACGGCCGACGACGATCAGGTCGGCGGACGCGCCGTCGACCACCCACGACGCCTCACCGGTCAGCCGATCACCCTGCGCGACAACGCGACCGCCCGTGACGACGGTCGCGACGCACGTCCCCGACGTGATGCGGACGAGCCAGTCCGACGCCACGGGGTCGTCGCAGCTCCCCAGCACCTCGGCGGCGTACACGGTGCTCAACACCGGCTCGCACGCCAGTACCCGCCCGAGTTCCGCCATGACGACGACGAGCTCCACCGGTCCGGCGCCCGTTCCGCCGAGGTCTGGCGCGACCGTCAGCCCGGGCAGGCCAAGCTCGGCCATGCGGGCCCAGACGCCGGTACGGCGGCCGTTCCCGGGGGAGAGCGGTGCGACGTCGTCGAGGAACTTCCGCACCGTCCGGCGTAGGTCGTCCTGCTCGTCGCTCAGTCCGAAGTGCACGTCACGCTCCTCGCGCCGGGGGCAGCCCGAGGATCCGTGTGGCGATCGTGTCGCGCTGGATCTCGCTGGAGCCGCCGTAGATGGTGCGTGCCCGGGCGTTGAGGTAGTCGTCGGTCCAGGGGGCGGCGGAGTCGGGGGGAGTGCCGAGCGGTTGCGGGCGGAGCCACTCGGCGGCGCGCGGGCCGGTCGGCGCCAGGACCGCGGGGCCGAGGACACGCATCGCCAGGTCGGTGACGGTCTGGTGGTGCTCGGCAGTGAGCAGCTTGACCAGCGACGACTCGGGGCCGGGCGGGTCGCCGCGCAGGCCGGCGGTGAGGGCGGTGAGCGCGAGGCAGTACAGCTGGTGGACGCGGGTCCAGCAGCGCACGACGTCCTGGCGGACCAGCGGGTCGGCGGCGAGACCCTGCGCGCGGACCAGCGCGATCAGCCGGCCCAGCTCGATCCGGTGCCCGACCGCCGCGGCGAGGCCGACGGCGCCGCGTTCGAAACCGAGCAGCGCGAGCGCGACCCGGGCGCCGGCGCCGAGGCCGCCGACGACGTCGTCGATCCGCGCGCGGGCGCCGTCGAGGAAGACCTCGCTGAACTCGGTCTCGCCCGTGATGGTGCGGATGCCGCGGACGTCGACGCCGGGCTGGTCGAGGTCGAGCAGGACGAACGAGAGCCCGCGGGAGCGCGGCTGGTCGGGGTCGGTGCGGACGAGGGTGAACATCCGGTTCGCGGTGAGGCCGGCGGTCTGCCAGACCTTCTGGCCGTGGAGGACGAGCTCGTCGCCGTCGCGGTCGGCGCGGGTGCGCAGCGCGAAGAGGTCGGATCCCGCCTCGGGTTCGGAGTAGCCCTGCGCCCACGCGATGTCGCCGTCGAGAGTGGGGCGCAGGAAGCGTCGGCGCTGGTCGTCGGTGCCGAGGGCGAGCAGGGTCGGGCCGATGAGATTGAGGCCGAAGGTGTCGTTGGGGTGCGGGTGGGTGGGGACACCCGCCCGCGCGAACTCCTCCACGAGGACGGCCTGTTCGGCGAGGCCGAGCCCGCCACCGCCGTACTCCACGGGCCACGAGACGCCCAGCAGCCGGTGTTCGCGCAGGAGCACACGCCACTCGACGAGGAACGACGCGCGGTCGCCGGGGGACAGCGCGCCGTACCCCTCCCAGCCGGCCGGGAGCTGATCGGCGAGGAACGTCGTCACCCGCGTCCTGAACTGTTCCTCCTGCGGTGAGCGCGTCAGGTCCACGCGCTCACGCCGTCTCGCCGAGGGGTTCGGCGAACCGCCCGGTCCCGAAGTAGGCCTCCTCGACGAGGTCACGGTCGGCCAGCAGCGCGGCGGCGTCCTCGGCGAGGACGGCGCGCCCGTGGTTGACGACGACGCCGCGATCGGCGACCTGCAGCGCCAGCTCGATGTGCTGTTCGACGAGCACGACGCCGATGCCGTCGGCGCGGGCGAGCCGGCCGATCATCGGCAGCAGGTCCTGCACGATCTTCGGCGCGAGCCCGAGGCTCATCTCGTCGACGATCAGCACCTTCGGCCGGGCGAGCAGCGCCTTGGCGATCGCCAGCATCTGCTGCTCCCCGCCGGAGAGCAGGCCCGCGTGCCGCGACCCGAGGTCGAGCAGCGCCGGGAAACGTTCCAGCACCTCCTGCTCGTGGCGGGCGTCGCGCCTGCGGGCGGCGAGGCGCATGTGCTCGCGGATCGACAGCGACGGGAACAGCCCCCGGTCGTCGGGCACGAGCAGGACCCCGTTGCGCGCCAGCTGGTGTGGCCGTCGCCGGCCGAGCGGGGCGCCGAGCACGCGGACCTCGCCGCCGAGGAGCGGGACGAGCCCGACCATCGCGAGCAGCGACGTCGTCTTGCCGGCGCCGTTGGGGCCGAGCAGCGCGACGACCTCACCCGCGCGCACCTCGAGCGACAGGTCGCGGATGGCGGGGACGCCGTTGTAGCCGGCGGTGAGGCCGCTGACCGAGAGGACGGGTGCGTCAGACATGGCCGACCTCCGTCGGCGTGCCGAGATAGGCCGCGACGACACGCGGATCGGTCCGGGCCGCGGCGGGGTCGCCGGTGAAGATCTGCTGTCCGAACTCCAGCACGGTCACCCTGTCGCAGACGTTGAGGACCAGCGACATGTCGTGGTCGATGAGCAGGATCCCGGGTCCGGCGTCGGCGATCGCACGCAGCCGCTGCGCCAACGCGCGGCTCTCCATGGAGTCGAGGCCCGCGGCGGGTTCGTCGAGCAGCAGCACCGTGCAGCCGCCCGCGGCGGCGCGTGCGACGCCGACGAGTTTCTGCTGCCCGAGCGAGAGGTCGCGGGCGAGTGTGTCGGCGACGTCGGTCAGCCCGACCATCTCGAGCGCGGTGTCGACGACCTCGCGCCCGCCGCGCCGTCGGCGCCCGAACACGTCGCGCACCAGCGGGGCCCACCCGGCGCTGCGGGCGGCGACCAGCAGGTTCTCGGTGGTGGAGAGGTTGCCGAACAGCTCGCCGGACTGCCACGTCCGGGACAGCCCGGCGGCCCGCCGCTCGTGCGGGGGCAGACCGTCGATCCGCATGTCGTCGAGCTCTATCTCACCCGTCATCGCGGTGAAGCCGGTGAGCGCGTCGACGAACGTGGTCTTGCCGGCGCCGTTGGGGCCGATGAGGCCGACGATCTCGCCGGGCCGCACGTCGACCGACACCGCCGAGTTGGCGACGAGCCCGCCGTAGCGGACGGTCAGCTCACGAGCCTGGAGGCCGTCAGACATGGCTGGCCTCCTCCGTGCGGCGCGGTGCGCCGTCGACCGGTGGGGACGCGGACGGCCGTCGCAGTTTCCTGCGGACGAACTCGACCTGGTGCCGCACCGCCCCGGCGATGCCGACGGGGTTGAGGATCGCGGTGAGGACGAGCGCCAGCCCGAGGACCAGCTCGTAGTACTCGCCGAGGTCGAGCCACGTCCGCATGAGGACGTAGCTGATGCCCAGCGGCCCGATGAGCCCGGCGACGAGGGAGCCGCCGATCGTCGTGATCCCGCCGAGGTAGGCGACGGCGAGCAGCTGCAGCCCGGCCATGACGGTGAAAGACTCGGCGGAGAGCTGGCCGCGGCTGAACCCGATGAGGCAGCCGGCGATGCCGGCGACGAAGGCCGAGAGGGCGAAGCCGATGACCTTGGTGCGCCGGACGTTGATCCCGCTCGACTCGGCGGCGCGCTCGTTGGCGCGCACCGCGAGGAACGCCCGGCCCATGTCGCCCGACGCGACCCGTACGAACACCCAGATGACTACCGCGACGATGACGAGCACCATCAGGGAGAACGCGAGCCGCGACAGGTCGCGGCCCTCACGGACTGCGAGGTTCAGCCCGAAGAGGCTCGCGTCGGCGATCGGGTTCCCCTCGGGCGGGCTGAGGCTGTAGTTGTTGAAGATGAAGCGCTCGATCCCCAGCCCGGCGGCGAGCGTGACGATGGCCAGCTGCGCGCCGCGGATCCGGAAGGCGGGCAACGCGACGAGCATGCCGAGCGCCGTCGCCAGCAGTGCGCACAGGACCATCGAGATCGGGAACGGGATGCCCCAGTCGACCGACGCCTTCGACAGGACGAACCCCGCAGCTCCGGCGAAGGCGCTCTGCGCCAACGAGATCTGGCCCAGGTAGCCGGTGAGCACCACGTAGGACAGCGCGAGCAGCGACAGGATCAGCGACGTCGTGAGCCCGAACCGGATGGTCCCGGTGGTGAAGGCGAGCGCGAGCCCCGCCGCCACGAGGAGCCCGATCGCGACGAGCGGCCGCATCCGGGGGATGGGGACGTCGGGAAGCCGGATCTGTTGTGTCGCACCGCGTGTGGGCAGTCGCTTGCCCGTCACGAACAGGATGACCATGACGACGGCGAACGGGATGACCTGGTCGAGCCCGGACTGGGCCCACACCGGCCACCACGGCTGCGTGACGAGCAGGCCGATCAGCGACTGGAACGCGCCCAGCCCGATTGCCGCGACGACCAGGACCGGGATCGACTCGAGCTTGGCCACGAGCAGCACGGCCAGGGCCGGCACGACGAGCAGCCCGAACCAGTCGGCGTTCAGGCCGGTCAGCGAGCTCGCGAGGATCACGGAGACGGTGCCGACGAACGCCGCCCCCGCCTGCGCGATCGCCGCCAGCCAGCTGGGCGAGAAGCCCATCAGCACCGCGGCGCGCTCGTTCTCCGAGGCGGCGCGGGTGGCGATCCCCATGCGCGTGAAGCGCATATAGCACCACACCAGCGCCGCGAGCACGATCATCACCAGCGCGATGAACAGCTCCCGGGTGGGGATCGCCGCGCCGAACAGCGTCACCGTCCCGCCGGGGACGAACGACTCGACGTCGATCTTGTTCGGGCCGAACCGCAGCACGACCAGCGCCTGGATGGTGATCAGGAGCGCCACGGAGACGACGACCTGGGCCAGCACGGAGTTCTGCTGCACCGGCCGGAAGGCCAGGTAGTGGACGGCGAAGCCCAGCGCGATCACGTGGGCTGTCGCCGTCGACGGCGGCTCGCCGAGGTCGACGGAGCCGATCGGGAACACAAGCGTCCCGGTGTTGCGCAGTTCGGCGAAGACGTAGGCGCCCCAGGTCGCGATCGCACCTTGTGCGAAGTTGATCATTCCCGTCGCGCGGTGGACGAGAAGCAGTCCGCTGCCGAGGCCGATGTAGACGGCCCCGAGCCCCAGTCCGAGGACCACGAACTGCAGGACGGTACCCACGTTGGCTCCTTCCGTTCCCTACCGAACCGTTCCGTGCCCTGTCGTTCGGGCGATCGGGCGTCAGGCGCTCTGCAGTGCCTTCGGGTCGAGCTCGATGAACCCGTCGGGGTTGACGGGCGCGAGGCTGCCGTCGGGCTGGACGTTGAAGAAGATGGCCTTCTTGCTGCACGCCGACGGGCGGCCCGGCCACTGCCGGCCGTCGCAGGTGATGGCGGGTCCGGCGAAGCTCGGCATGTCCTTGACGGCCTTGAGCGCTGTGGTGACCGACTCCGGCGTGTGGTCGCCCTGCACCGTCTTGAGGACGTTGGCGAGGTTGATCATCCCGGCGAAGGAGTAGAGCGAGCGGGCCGACTGCTCCTTCTCCCGGTTCACCTCGTTCATCGAGGAGGCGAAGTCGTCGAGCTGCTGCTGGACGGCGGCGGGAGCGTGCGGCCGCGAGGCCGGGAGCCACAGGCGGGGCTGCAGGATCGCGCCGGCCGCCTGCTCCTTCATGGCCGCGATGAACTGCGAGCAGGAACCGGCGTAGAGGGTGCCGCTGTAGCCCTGCTGGCGCAGTGCCTGGAAGAAGCCGGTGCAGCCGTCCTCGGTGAGCGACAGGTTCCCGGCGACGTCGGGCTTGCCGGACAGCGCGGTCGCGGCGAGCACCTGGAAGTTGACGCTGTTGGCCGGCGTGTAGATGGCCGACACGGAGACGCCGAGGTTCTTGGCCGCCGGCTGGACGAGCTTGTCGATGAACGCGTGGCTGCCCGCGTTGTCGGACGCCGCGAGGGTGACGACGCGCTTGTCGAGGCGCTGGACCACGGTGACCAGGCCGAGCGCGCTGGTCTCGAGGGGCCCGGAGAAGTAGAACGCCTGACCCCACGGCAGCGCGTCGGGGATCGCGGTGGCGCTCAGCTCGCCGACGATCGGGGTGCCCGCACCGGTCAGCACGGGGACGCCGGCCGATGACGAGGGGTCGTTCGCGTCGAAGACGACCGGCACGTTCGACGTCACGAACTGGTTGGCGCAGTTGACCGACGTCTCGGGGCTGCCGTCGCCCTGGCAGATCTCCAGCTTGACGGGCCGACCGTTGATGCCGCCCATCTTGTTGTTGATGAACCACTCGGCGGCCTGGGCGCCGTACTCGCTCTGGGGGTACGCGGCGGTGGTGCCCTTCGAGGGCGCCTGCACCCCGATGACGATGGGATCGCCGGTGAGACCTCCGGCGCCACCGGACTCGCTCTCACCGCCCGAACTGCAGCCCGCGACCGCCAGCGCCATCGCTGTCACGCAGGTGGTGAAGATCGTTCGCATCTTCATGGAGTGGATCCCTTTCGAGGGGGGTGGCGGAATCCGCGAGATCACGGGATCGATGGGGAAGGACCGTGGGACCGCAGGCGGAGGGATCGGTCGCGCGTCAGGGGCCGGTCGGGCTCGACGGCGCGCTCGGCACGTGTCGCGGAAATTGACGGTCTCGCAGAGTTCCAGCGATCCGGAGCGTGTGATCGGTGCGGCCGCGATGAGGCGACCTGATCGGCAACGGCCGGCTGCGGTTCGTTGACACGGCGTCACACTCCTGGTCACCAAGGTGTCGAGCCCAGCCGCGCTACGCTGTGCGACATGAACCAAAGCGGCGAGCATCGAGAGAATCGCGCTTGACACCCTCTCATGTCAACCACTTCACCGGGGCTGCCGGAGCAGCGTCGTCACGGGGTCGTCGGGCGACGGCCGGTACCGTGCGGGGCCGTCCGGGTACGCTCGCCGCTCCCACCTTCACGCCATCAGCGCTCCGAGGAGGCGGCTCATGACCAGGAACGATGATGGCCGGGAGGGTGCGGCGGCGCGGCTCGACGAGGGCGCGTCCGAGCCTCGGGGTGAGCTCAACCGGTACACCGCCACGTTGGGCCCCAGGGCACTGAAGACACGGCGCCGTCTGATCGACAGCGCGACCGAGCTGTTCCGAGAGAAGGGCTACGTGGCGACGACGGTCTCCGACATCGCCCGCAGCGCCGGCGTCAGCCTGGCGACCTTCTACGTGTACTTCGCCGAGCGGTCCGACGTGGTGATCGCGCTGCTCGACGAGGTCGTGGGCGACGTGATGCGTCAGGGCGTCGGCAAGTGGGACCCGCGCAGCGGCCGGGCCGGGCTGTCGCGGGTCGTGACGTCCTACGTCGAGAGCTTCGCCAGGCATGCCGAGTTCTTCGCGATCCGCGAGTCCGTCATCCATGCCGAGGAGCGGATGCTCGAGCAGTACGTCCAGTACAACCGGCAATTCCAGGAGACCTTCGCCCGCTACCTGGAGGAGGGCGTCGCGCTCGGCCTGGTCCGCAGCGACCTCGACCCGTACGGGATGGCGCGCGCGATGACGCTGATGATGGAGCGCTACTGCTACGACGTCTTCGTGCTCGGCTCCTCGGGGGAGACGCCGTCGGTGAGCGACACCGCGCACCTGCTGGCGACGTTGTGGGCGGACGCCATCGACCTGGCCGAGAGCACCGTCCGGCCCCGTGCCGCGGTCGCTGGACAGTCTCTCAAGTAGGCCCGCGCCACGACCCACCCAGTTCATCCCCGGTTGTGCTGTTAACTGCGGTCTTGACGCTGCGTGTCGGCGTAGCTAACTTGACGACATGTCAGGTGAGGACTTCTCAACGTCCTCCCACATGAGTTGCGCCGACCGCCGCAGGGGGCCTCGTGAAGTTCGGCATCGTGTTCGAGATTTCGGTTCCACGGCCCTTCCACCCGGGCGTCGAGAAGCAGGTGGTCGACAACTGCATCGAGCAGGCCGCACTGGCCGACCAGCTCGGATTCGACCAGGTCTGGGCGGTCGAGCACCACTTCCTCGAGGAGATCTCGCACTGCTCGGCACCGGAGATGCTGCTCTCCGCGATCGCGATGCGCACCGAGCAGATTCGGCTGGGCTTCGGGATCGCGGTGTGCGTCCCCCAGTTCTCCCACCCCGCTCGGATCGCCGAGCGCGCCGCGATGCTCGACGTCCTCTCCGGCGGCCGCGCCGAGATCGGGACCGGGCGCTCGGCCACCTGGACCGAGCTGGGAGGTTTCGCCGCCGACCCCGACGAGACCAAGAAGACCTGGGACGAGTACGTCCGCGCGATCCCCCGGATGTGGACGCAGCCCACCTACAGCCACCGGGGCCGCAGCTTCTCCATGCCCGAGAGGGCGATCGTCCCCAAGCCGCTGCAGGACCCGCACCCGCCGCTGTGGGTCGCGGTCACGTCACCCGGCACGGAGGTCGACGCCGCCGACCGCGGGCTCGGCTGCCTCGGCCTGGTGGTGGGCGGCATGAAGCGCCAGGAGAAGACGATCGACACCTACCGGCGTCGGATCCAGCTGTGCGACCCCGTCGGCAGCTTCGTCAACGAGCAGGTCAACACCGTCAACTTCATGTACTGCCACGAGGACCCGGCCCACGCCATGAAGCGCGGGGCCCAGCTCTCCGACCACTTCAACTACCTCGCTCCCCAGCAGCTCTTCGTGAAAGAGATCTATCCGACGCAGTCGTACGCGACCGACGGCCTGTTCTCCGCGCTCCGCCAGGAGTCGACCAGCTCGGGCGACCCGATGAAGATTCCCGACGGCATCGCCATCGGTGACCCGGACCGCGTCATCCGGTCGCTGAAGCGGTGGGAGGCCATCGGTGTCGACCGCGTCGTGTTCATCCTCAACAGCGTCGAGACGATCCCGCAGGCCGAGGTGCTGGACAGCCTGCGGCTCTTCGCCCGCGAGGTGATGCCGGCCTTCGGGCACCGGCCCGCCGTCGGCTCCGTGTCGGCGGACGAGGTCGCCTGATGCCCGACTTCGGCACCCTCCCGGTCCCAGCGACGGAGGCGCCCACCGTCGACCGGTTCGTCACGGAGCCGGTCGCGATCACCGACGCCACGCTCCTGCAGGTGATCTGCGAGATCGGCGTGGCCGGCCAGCTCGCCGTCCTCCCACCGGCCCTGCACCCGACCAGCCCGCCGATCGCGATCTGGCAGCTGCTCGAGGTGCGCGAGAGCCCGTGGGGTGCCTTCCGGTTGGCGAGCATCCGGGTCGGGGCCCGGGCCGCGACGAAGTCCCGGAGCTTCCTGGTGCACGCGTTCGTCGACAACCCCGAGGCCGGCGCCGCGCTGCGGGACTCCTGGGGGTTCCCCTGCGTCGATGCGGAGGTGGGACTCCGCGTCGGCCACGACCGCATCGCGGGATGGGCGGACGTCGGCGGGAACACCCCGTTCGACGTCGAGCTCGAGGACCCGGCGCCCATCGCGAGCGGGTCGGTCTACTACGCACCCAGCATGAACCTCGCCCGCACACCGCTCGGGACGAGGCTGCTGCAGGTCGATCCCGAGTACCTCGTCAAGACCGTCGCCCGGGGCCGCCCGCAGGTCAGGCACCACCCGGGGCTGGTCGACGACCGGCTCGCACCGACCTGGCCGATCTCCGCGACGTCGGCGACGGTCGACATCACGCTGCCCGCGATCCGGTTCGTCTGCGACCCGGACCTGCCCGCCGCGCAGGGTACGGCGACCGTCGTACCGGCCGGGTCCTGACGTGCCCGAGAGGAGTCCGATGAGCGGGATCCCGTACCTCACCCAGGAATGGCTCGACATGTCGACGGCGGTCATGGAGCCGATGCCGCCCTGCCCGGGCGCGACGTTCGTGATGCAGTGCGTCATGACGGACGCGCCCGGCGGGGGCGACGTCGTGTTCCACCGCGTCTTCGACGACGGCCGGCTCCTGCGCTCGGTGCTGGCCGACCACGGCGCACCCGACGTCGTCCTCTACTCGACCTACGACGACAGCATCCTGCACCTCACGGGCGGGCTGCCGGAGAAGGAGGCCTTCCGCTCCGGACGCATCCGCCCCGAGGGCGACGTCGCACTGCTCAGAACGCTCACGCCCCTGAGCCGGTCGGCGGAATACCTTGCCGCCGTTGACGAGATCGCTCGTCGCACGGACTTCTCCGCGCCGACGCAGCCCGCATAGTGTTCGCCGGGAGGCCCGACGTCGCAGCGAGTCGCGGGAGGCGACCTTGATCGGTTTCGTCGACATGCTGGAGCTGGGCCGGCGACGTCCCGGCGCAGGCGTGGCGTTCACGACCCCCGGCGTCCGCACCTGGGAGCTCGAGGAGCTGTGGACCGATGTCCACCGGCTGGCCGACGCGTTGGCGGGGAAGGGATTCCGGGCCGGCCACCGGGCGGCGATCCTCGCCACGGACAGTTACGAGTACATGGTCGTGATCCTCGCGTGCATGCGACTCGGGATCGTCTACGTGCCGCTGAACTACCGCCTTGCCGGGGCCGAGCTCGACACGATCCTGACCCACGCGCGGCCCGAGCTCGTCTTCGTCGGAGACCGCTACGCCCCGGTTGTCGAGGCGTCGGCGGCCGGGCGGGAGGCGACGACGGTCGCGCTCGACCCCGACGGACGCGGACAGCTGCAGTTCCGCGACCTCGTCGAGAGCGGCCGTGACCGTCCGTCCGAGCACCGCCCGGGCGACGAGGACGTCGTCGCCGTCTGCTACACGAGCGGCACCACCGGCCGACCCAAGGGCGTCATGCAGTCGCAGCGCTCGATGAAGACCGAGATCTGGCGGCAGAGCCAGTTCCCGGGCTCACTCGGCGACGTCCGCTACTCCGCTTCGCCGATGTTCCACGTGGCCGGGCACCGCACGATCTTCACCCACCTCGCCCGCGGGTTCACCTCGGTCCTGCTGCCGCAGTTCGACGCCGCGACCCTCGCCGACCTGGTGCGCTCCGCGTCCCTCGACGGGGCATTCCTCGTGCCGACCATGCTCGACCTTGTGCTCGACGAGCTCGGCCCCGGCACGTTCCGCCTCCCGCAGCTGCACTACGGCGGGTCGACGATCTCACCGCGGCTGCTCTCGCGCGCCATCGAGCACCTCGACGCCGAGATGTTCAACCTGTTCGGCAGCTCGGAGACGGGCCTCGTCACCGTCCTCGACGCTGCCGACCACCGCGCCGCGCACGCCGGCCGCCACGAGCTGCTCGGCTCGCTCGGCCGGGCGGCACCCGGCGTCGACGTCCGCATCCTCGACCCGGAGGACGAGGAGGTCCCCGAGGGCGAGGTGGGGGAGATCGTCTGCCGCACCGACGGCGCCCTGAGCGGGTACCTCGAACTGCCCGAGGCCACCGCCGAGGTGCTGCGCGACGGCTGGGTGTGGACCGGCGACCTCGCCCGCCGCGACGCCGAGGGCTACCACTACTACATGGGCCGCAGCCGCGACCTCATCGTCCGCGGCGGAGAGAACATCTACCCGCAGGAGATCGAGAGCGTCCTGTCGGCCGTCCCGGGCGTGACCGACGTGGCCGTCCTCGGCGTCCCCGACGAGCGCTGGGGAGAGTCGGTGGTCGCCGTCCTGGAGTGCCGGGGAGCGGCACCGTCCGCCGACGACGTGCGGCAGCTGTGCCAGGAGCGGCTCGCGTCGTTCAAGGTCCCGGGCGAGTTCGTGTTCGCGGCCGACCTCCCGCGCACCGCCGCCGGGAAGATCGCCAAGTACCGGCTGCGCGACGAGCTCGGCAGGCGGACGTGACCGGGCTGCTCGTCGAACGCGAGGACGACGTCCTGGTCCTCACCCTGGACAGGCCGGAGCGTCGCAACGCGCTCACCGTCGGCCTCGTCGCCGCATTGGCCGAGGCGGTCGCGACCGCGCCCGGCGCCGGAGCGCGCGCCGTCGTGCTCACGGGGGCACCGCCCGCCTTCTGCGCGGGCGGCGACCTGACCGAGCTGTCGGCGATCGCGGCGCAGGGCGCGATGGCGGTCGGTGAGACGATCTACACCCGGTTCCACGACCTGGTCCGCACGATCACCACCACGGCCGTACCGGTGATCGCCGCGGTCAACGGACCGGCCCTCGGCGCCGGCCTCGACCTCGCCGCTGTCTGCGACCTGCGGATCGCCGGCGCGGGAGCGACCTTCGCCAGCTCCTGGATCGGCGTCGGACTGGTCCCGGGGATGGGCGGGGCGTTGTGGCTCACCAGGTTGCTCGGTGGGGCCCGCGCCGCCGAGATGGTCCTGACCGGGCGCCGAATCGATGCGGCGACCGCAGAGCTATGGAACCTCGTCAACGAGGTCGTACCCGACGGAGCCGAACGCACGTGCGCCACCGCGTGGGCACGGGAGCTCACCGCGCTGCCACCCGTGGCGCTGGCCCGCAGCAAGCAGGCGCTCCGGCGGGCTCTCGCCCAGGGCGCCGACACCGAGCTCGCGGCCCTCGGCTCGATCCAGGCGAGCCTGCTCACCGGCCCCGAGTTCGACGAACGGACAGCACGCTTCCGGAACTGACGACTGAGAAGGAGCCTCCCACCATGCGCGACGGAATGTTCGTGTTCGACAACGTCGTCCACATGTACGACAACAAAGCGAGCAACATCGGGCCGCGCGGCGAGCAGGTCGCGCGCAACCTGCACGGATTCGGCGTCGCTCTCTCCAACGAGCAGTACCCGGCCAACGACCATTTCCTCGGCGAGGAACTCAGCGTCGAGGAGGCCGGCCGGATCCTGTTCGAGGAATCGCAGACCGACATGGCAATGGCCCAGACCGTGCCACTGTTCGGCTGGTGGAAGGACGGGTTCTCGCCGGCCCGGCGTCAGTACGCGTTGAAGGAGGCGTTCCCCGATCGCGTGCTGTTCTGCGGCGGCGTCGATCCCCTGTTCCAGGGCGTCGAAGGCGCGTGCAACGAGATGACCCGGCAGGCCCAGGAATGGGGCTCCGTCAGCTTCAAGTTCTACCAGGCCCACGACAACTCGCTGAGCTGGCGGATCGACGACCGGCAGATCGCCTACCCGATGTGGGAGAAGGCGCTCGAGCTCGGAATCACCAACGTCCAGTTCCACAAGGGGGTGCCGTTCGGGACCGAGCGCATGGAACACATGCACCCCACCGACATCCAGCAGGCCGCGATCGACTTCCCCGAGCTCACGTTCGTCATCCACCATCTCGGCGACCCCTACATCGACGAGTCGATCAGTGTCGCCGCGCGGAACCCGAACGTCTGGCTGGCACTGTCGGCATGGATCAACATTTATCCGATCATGCCCAGGGAGGCGCTCAAGCGGCTGGGCAAGGCGTTGATGAACGTCGGACCCGACCGGCTGGTCTGGGGTTCCGAGGCGTTCGTGTGGCCCAACGTCCAGGGCTACATCGACCTCTTCGCGAAGATGGAGATGCCCGAGAATCTGCAGGAGGACTACGGATATCCGCAGATCACACGCGACACCAAGCGGAAGATCTTCGGCGAGAACTATGCCCGGCTGATGGGGATCGACGTCGGCCAGAAGCTCAAGACGATCCACGGCAGCGACGAACGGACCCCGTGATGACCGCGAACGCCGATCTCCGACAGCGGGTCGACGCGGCCATCCGCGAGCACATCGCCCGGTTTCTCGACTCGCACGGCGGAGCCGTCGCCAGCGCGTCGGTGACCGCGGACGGCGACGTCACCCTGCAGTTCGACGGGGCCTGCCGGGCGTGTCCCGCCGTCGCCGCCACGTTCTTCAGCAAGGTCGCGCCGATCGTGCGCGCCGTCCCGGGGGTCCGCTCCGTGCACGCCCCCAACGTCAACGTCTCCGAGGCTGCGGTGCAACGCATCCTCGCGCTGTCCGCGCCCCCGCGTCGAACCTCGGAAAGGTGACCACCATGTCCGATCCCACCTTCGCCCCGCCGACGGTCAGTGCCGCGCTCGCCCGGAGGCTGCTCGACACCGCGGTCGCGGCGTCCGAGGCGCACGGCCAGGCCGGCGCGGTCGCCGTCGTCGACAACTCGGGTGTGCTGAAGGGCTTCGTCCGCATGGACGGCGCCGCGCTGCTCACCGTGCAGATCGCGCAGGACAAGGCCTACACCGCGGCGTCGTTCGGTCTGGCCACCCACGAGTGGCACGACTTCATCAAGGACGACGCCCCGCTCGCCGACGGCATCGTCCACACCTCGCGGCTGGTCGTGTTCGGGGGTGGCTACCCGATCAGGGTCGACGGTGCCGTCGTCGGTGGGATCGGAGTGTCGGGCGGGCACTACACCGACGACATGAAGATCGCGACGGCCGCGCTCTCCGACGCGGGGTACCCCGCCGCCTGACCGCGCCCGGCGGGGAGGCGGTCACAGGTCGGCGCGGCGGCGCGTGAGGAAGAGGCGCTCGGCGTCGCCCGCGGCGAGCCTGATGGCTTCGTCGTAGGCGGCGCGTGCGGCGTCGCGGTCGCCGAGCCTGCGCAGGAGCTCGGCGCGGGTCGAGTGCAGGTAGCGGTAGTCGCCGAGGTCCAGGCCGTCGACGATCGCGAGCGCCGCGGCGGGACTGTCGGTCTCGGCGACGGCGACGGCACGGTTCAGCGCGACCACCGCCGAGCCCGTCGTCGCGAGCAGGGTGTCGTAGAGGCGGCGGACCTCGACCCAGTCGATCGGGTCGCAGGTCTGCAGCTCCGCGATCGCGGCCTGCAGTGCGTACGGTCCGCGGGCGCCGCGGGCCAGGGCCCGGCCGAGCAACTCGCGCCCGGCGGCGATCCGGCCAGTGTCCCACAGCGTGCGGTCCTGCTCGGCCAGCGGCACGATCGCCCCGTCGCGGAACCTGGCGGCCCGCCGCGAGTCGTGGAGCAGCATGAGGGCGCGCAGCGCGGTCACCTGCGGCTGGTCGGGGAGCAGCTCGTCGAGGAGGGTGGCGAGCCGGATCGCCTCGATGGCGAGGTCGGTCCGGCCGTCGCCCCAGCCCTGGTTGAAGATCAGGTACAGCACGGTGAGCACGGTGTCGAGACGTTGCGGCAGCAGCGTCTCGTCGGGCACCCGGAACGGGATGCCGGCGTCGCGGACCTTCGACCGGGCGCGGGTGAGCCGGCGCTTCATGGTCTCCTCGGTGACAAGGAGGGCCAGCGCGATCTCGGGGGTGTCCAGGCCGCCGACGGCGCGAAGGGTCAGGGCCACCTGCGCCTCCGGGGCCAGCGCCGGGTGACAGCACAGGAAGATCAGTTCCAGGCGCTCGTCGTCGACGACAGCCGGCTCGGCCACGTCCGCCACCTCCTCGACGGGTCGGTCCGGGGGATGGAGCTCCCGCAGCTTCTCGGCGTGCCGGCGCTCGCGGCGCAGGATGTCGACGGCCCGGTTGCGGGCCACGGTGACCAGCCATGCGCGGGGCGCGTCGGGCGGACCGTCGACGGGCCAGCGCCGGGCCGCGGCCGCGAAGGCCTCCTGCGCCGCGTCCTCGGCGACGTGCAGGTCGCCGCAGAAGCCGACGAGCGTCGCGACGACCCGCGACCATTCCGCGCGGAAGACCTCCTCGATCACGGGGCCGGCTCGGCGAGCGGCCGGACCT
>MEGH01000098.1 GCA_001725415.1 Pseudonocardia sp. SCN 73-27 | reverse complement strand
TGAGTCGCCCTGGGTCTGATGGAGGCTCCGAACCTTGGAAACGAGGATGGAGCCATGCCGAGAGAGCAGTCGCCGGGCAAGCCGACCACGCGCCGGTACTCCGAGGAGGAGAAAGCCGCCGCGGTGCGGATGGTCCGCACGTTGCGGGCAGAGCTAGGCAACGAGCACGGCACGATCAAGCGGGTCGCTGACCAGCTCGGCTACGGCGTCGAGTCGGTGCGGTTGTGGGTGCGCCAGGCCGATATCGACGACGGCCACCAGCCCGGCATCACCACCGACGAGACGGCCCGGGTCCGCGAGCTCGAGCAGGAGATCCGCGAGCTGCGCCGAGCGAACGAAATCTTGAAGCGGGCCGCGAGTTTCTTCGGGGCGGAGCTCGACCGCCAGTACCGCAGGTAGTGGCATTCATCGACGCTCACCGCCATGTGGTGGTCGAGGGCAAACCGCTCGGGGTCGAGCCCATCTGCCGGGTCCTGCAGGTGGCCCCCAGTAGTTACTACGCCGCGAAGACCCGCCCGCTCTCGGCGCGAGCATGCCGCGACGCCGAGCTGATTCCGCGACTGATCGCGTTGTGGGACAGCAACTATCGCGTCTACGGGGCGCGCAAGCTCTGGAAGGCGGCCGGCCGGGCCGGTCTGGTCGTGGGCCGTGACCAGGTTGCCCGGCTCATGCGCACGGCCGGGATCGAAGGCGCCCGGCGGACCAAGAAGACGCGCACGACCTGCCCGGATCCCACCGCTGCGCGTCACCCCGATCTCGTCGACCGCTACTTCAGGGCGGAGGCGCCAAACCAGTTGTGGGTCACCGACCTGACCTACGTCCCGACCTGGGCTGGGATGGCCTACGTGTGTTTCATCGTCGACGCGTTCTCCCGCACGATCGTCGGGTGGCGGGTCGCACCGCACATGCGCACCACGATGGTGCTCGACGCGGTTGAGATGGCCCGCTGGTCACGCGGGACCAGGCTCGACGGGCTGCGCTGCCACTCCGATGCCGGGTCGCAGGGCGGACTCAACTGGTCGTCGCAACACCTCGATCATGGAGGTGTTGCGACGTGGGAGTGGGCAAGCGACAGCGAGCGGTGCAGTTGTATCGCGGGGAGGTGCCCTCGCCGGGACGCCCGACCGTGGCGTGGCGCCAGGACCGGGTTCGGTTCTGGGCCGGGATCGCGTGCGGGATCAAGACCGAGGACGCTGCGGCGGCGGCTGGCGTGTCGTCACCGGTTGCGTTCCGGTGGTTCCGCAACGCTGGCGGGGTGAACCCCGCGCTGGGCCCGGTCTCGGGCCGCTATCTGTCCTCATCAGAGCGTGAGGACATCGCGTTGTGGCGGGCTCAGGACGCGGGTGTCCGCGAGATCGCCCGACGGCTGGGTCGCAGTCCCTCGACGATCTCGCGGGAGTTGCGCCGCAATGCCTCCACCCGCACCTACCGGCTGACCTACAAGGCGTCGATCGCGCAGTGGCACACCGAGCGACGCGCCCGCCGGCCCAAGATCGCCAAACTCGTGATCAACGATCGGCTGCGTCGCTACGTCGAGGACCATCTCGCCGGTGTGGTCCGTGATGCCGAGGGTCGTGTCGTCGGCCCGACGGGCCCTCGGCGGACGGGTCGCAACAAGCCTCATCGTGGGGACCGTGGCTGGGTGCAGGGCTGGAGCCCGGAGCAGATCTCGCACCGGCTCAAGGCGGAGTTCGCCGATGATGCGTCCATGCGGATCAGCCACGAGGCGATCTACCAGGCCCTCTATGTCGAGAGCCGCGGCGCGCTCAAGCGTGAGCTCGTTGCGTGTCTGCGGACCGGGCGGGCGCTGCGGGTTCCCCGGGCCCGCGCCCGGCAGCGGGCTTGGGCGCACGTCACGCCGGAGGTGTTGATCAGCGAACGACCCGTCGAGGTTGAGGACCGGGCGGTGCCCGGGCACTGGGAAGGTGACCTTCTCATCGGGCTGCAGCGCTCGGCGATCGGCACTCTGGTCGAGCGCACGACTCGGTTCACGATGCTGGTGCACCTGCCACGCGCTGCCGGATACGGCACGATCCCGCGGACGAAGAACGGGCCTGCTCTGGCCGGCTACGGAGCGGTCGCGATGAAGAATGCGCTTGCCTTGACCATGGCGGAGCTTCCCGAGCATCTGCGCAGGTCGTTGACGTGGGACCGGGGCAAGGACTTGTCCGCGCACGCCCAGCTCACGATCGAGACGGGTCTGCCGGTCTACTTTGCTGATCCGCACAGTCCGTGGCAGCGAGGGACGAATGAGAACACCAACGGGATGTTGCGCCAGTACTTTCCGAAGGGCACCGACCTGTCGCGCTGGGACGCCCACGAGATCGCCGCGGTCGCGGCCACGGTCAACTCCCGCCCGCGGAAGATCCTCGGCTGGAGAACACCGGCAGAGGCCTTTGACGACCATCTACGCTCATTGCGAACTGGTGTTGCGACCACCGATTGAGTCCGCCCAATTCCGATCACACGCCTACCAGCGGATTCTCCGGGAAGCGCAGCTCCGCGGGTCGATGGGACGAGTGGGGACGTGCGCGGACAACGCCGCGATGGAGTCGTTCTTCAGCCTGCTGCAGAAGAATGTCCTCAACCGCCGCCGCTGGCACACCCGCGCAGAGCTCCGGCTGGCGATCGTGTCCTGGATCGAGACCACCTACCACCGCCGCAGACGACAGGACAGCCTCGGCCGGCTCACCCCGGTGGAATTCGAGATACTCGCCTCGGCCGCTCACGCGGCCTGAGCTCCTACCTGAACCCGGGTCAACCAAAGTCTGGGCAGTCCCGATCGCCGAGCAGCGGCCTGATGTGGACGCGGATGGCTTGCTCGTAACGCTCCTTGGTCGTCTCCTCGACGTCGAGCAGCTCGAGGTAGCGGTCCATGAGCTGGTTCACCGTCGCCTTTGTCCGCGGACTGCGTCGCTCGTCGACCTGGTTGACGAGCTTGACTCTGACCCGCTCCGCCTCGGCTTCTGCCTTGGGACCGGCCGGGACGGTTTCGACGAGGTAGTTGCGCTTGCCACTCAGGGCATCGATACCGGCGTAGACGCGAACACGAAACGACCCGCTCGGCAGGCTCTCGATCTCGCCGCGGTTGCGGCGCTTCGACCGGCTCGGGGAGACAGTCATGGAGCAAGCGTACCCGTCGATGGCTCCACGAATAGCTCCATGACCCGGTGGTCGGAGCACTCTTGTGAGCCTCTGAACTGCGTGCCCCCGGCAGGATTCGAACCTGCGACACCCGCTTTAGGAGAGCGGTGCTCTATCCCCTGAGCTACGAGGGCCTGCGTCGAGCCTACCTGGGGCTCCCCGTCCCGTCGTCGCCGCCGTCGGCGTCGTGGGGCACATCTGTGGCACATGCCGCGGAGTCCATGCGGTCGGCCGGGTCGTCGAGCCGGTCCGGGAACAGGTGGCCGTGCAGACCACCTTCTTGTCGCGCCGGCCGGGCGATCATGGCCGGGCCGGAGGCCGGGTCACGGCGTGTAGAGCAGGATGACGACGCCGTTGCCGCCGTCGGCGCCCGGCTCGAAGGTGGCCCCGCGGGTACGGGCGGAATCGGCGTAGGAGTCGCCGGCACCGCCGCCACCCCCACCGCCGCCGAAGCTGTCGCTCTCGCCGCGGCCGCCGCCGTGCGCGTACCCGCCACCGCCGCCGCCCCCACCCCCGCCGCCGAGCAACGGCGGCTTGCGCCACCGTGGCCGTAGATCCCCTGGCCCCGCGAGCCGCCATGGGCCCCGGCCCGCCCGGGACCGTGGCCTGCGGAGCCGCCGTTGCCGCCGCGGGCCTGGGGCGCGAAGTAGGTGGAGCCGCCCCCACCGCCCCCACCACCGGCGACGACCAGCCTGGTGCCCGCCGCGTCGGTGATGGAGCTGGCCCCTCCGCCGCCCCCGCCGTTGAAGCCGGTGAAGGTGTGGGCGATGCCGCGGCCACCCCCGTGGGCGTCGCCGTATCCGGCGCCGCTGTTCCCGTCGCAGCCGACGGTCACCGTCAGATCGGAGTCGGCCGGCGCGGCGATCGTCGCCGCGACGCGCGCGCCGTAGCCCGGACGCCCGGACACGCCCGGGTCGGTGGGGATGCCGCCCGCCGCGCCGACCACGATCGCGTCGACCGAGGTCACTGTCGCCGGAACCCGCCACGTCTCCTTGCCGTGCTTGCAGTGGAAGACCGCGGCGGTCAGGTGCGTGCTGAGCACGATGCTCCCGTCGCCGTTGCTGGCGACCCCGTTGAAGGCCAGCAGCCGGGCACCGTTGCCGACGAACGACTCACCACCACCGCCCCCGCCGCCCCCACCGCAGGTCAGCGTCCCGTCGCCGGAGTAGCCGGCGGTGCCGCCGTGCGGGTAGCCGCCCCCGCCGCCCCCTCCGCCCCCGCCGCCGAGAACGAAGTTCGCGATGGCGCTCTCCCCCTTGCCGGAGCGGGCCTTCTCGCCGGATCCTCCGGAGCCGCCGCTGCACTTGTAGGGGCTCTTGCCGCCCGAGTAGCTGCCGTTGCCCTGCCGGCCGTTCTGCGCCGGCTTCCCGCCGGAGCCGCCGGAGCCGCCGCTCCCGGCACGCACGATGGTGGTGGTCGCGCCGCCCCCGCCGCCCCCGCCGCCGCCCCCGGCGACGACCAGCGGCTTCTTGTCGGACACGATGGCGCTCGATCCGCCGCCGGATGCGCCGCCCTGCGACGAGGACGACGTGGCGCCGCCGCCGCCGTGCGTGTAGCCCGCCTGCGGGTCGCGCCGGCCGATCCAGAGTTGCAGCTGCTGCCCGGCGTGGACGTCGAGCTGGGCGATGACCTGGCCCGCACCACCGCCCTCGCCGCCGTCCGGGTCGTGCCCGCGCGGTGTGCCGCCCTGGGACCCGGTGACGATCGCGGTGAGCCGGGAGACGCCCGACGGGATGGTCACCGTGGGTAGCTCGCCCGATCCGGTGTAGGTGCAGCTCGTGGACGACGCGAGATCGCACGGCGCGGACGTCTGTGCCGTGGGCGTCACGGGCTGGGGCATCAGAAGGGTTGCGGCGGACGCCGTGGACGTCTCCAGCCCGGCCGCCGCCAGGATCACCGACGCGGTCACGGCGGCCACTCGAAGCGCTGCGCTCATCGGCCGACTCCGCTCCGCTTGCGAACACGCCCCCCGGCATGTTCGGCGGAACGATAGGACGTTGCCGCCGTCGGGATCACTCGTGTTCACACCAACGAGTGACGGGTCCATGGCTGCCGTCCGGACCCGCTGGAAGGACCACGGGACGCGGTGGGCTGGAGGAGGACGCTGCCGTCGGTGGCGCGCAGGGTGAGGTTGGGCGGGAAGCGGCGGTAGGTGCCGTCGGCAAGAACCGTGCCGCAGACCGGGCACAGCAGCGGCATGCGGCGACGTCAGCCTCGCAGCTCGTCGATCGCCTCCGCGAAGACCTCTGCGATGCCGGTGTAGCCGAGCTCGTTCGGGTGGAAGTGGTCGGCGGCGAGCTTCCCGACCCAGGACGAGGTGCGGGGGCCGCGCATGTCGGCGAGGCGGAGGCCGCGGTCGCGGACGGCGGCGTCGATCAGCCGGTTGACCTCGAGGGCGGGGGCGGAGTTGCGCGGCTGGTTGGAGACGACGGACCGAGGGGGCAGGGTGTCGAGGAGCCGGCGCATGCCGTCGGGGAGCCGGTCTCTGTGTTCGCGGCTCATGAGGTCGTTGGAGCCGATCATGAGGGTGACGACGGCGGGTTCGTCGAGGGTGCGCAGGGCGGGGAGCTGGCGGTCGAGGACATCGGGGACGCGGGCGCCGCTCATGGCGAGGTTGACGACTCGCAGGGGCGACGCCACCATGCCGAGCGCCTGGCCGACCCAGCCTCGATCGTGGGCCGGGGCTCCGATGCCGACGGTCATGGAGTCGCCGAGCGCCACCCAGAGCGGGCCGTCGGCGGCGATCGCCGCACGGTTGTGTGCCTGCCACGCTTCGGCGTAGGGGACGACCTGCGCCTGGACCTCGCGGACGCCGCGGAGGACTCGCGACGCCGCGGAGACGAAGCGACCGGGCGGTCGGCCGGTCAGGTTGTCGTACTCGAACTCCTGCGACCCCACGATTTCACGGTGCCACACCTCGCGCCCGCAGCGTCAGAAGCGTGATCTCCGGCGGCGACCCGACGCGCACGGGCGGCCCCCAGAACCCGACGCCACGGGTGACGTAGAGCCACGTGTTGCCGACGCGGGCGAGCCCGGCGAGCACGGGCTGGTCGACGAGTGCGGTCTGGGTGAGCGGCCAGAGCTGGCCGCCGTGGGTGTGCCCGGAGATCTGGAGGTCGACGTCGGCGCGGGTGGCCTCGTCGACCATGACGGGCTGGTGGGTGAGCAGGACGACGGGCTCGTCGGGGCCACGGCCGTCGAGCGCCGCAGCGAGGTCGAAGCCATGGCCGGGGACGCCGGAGCGGGCGGCGGTGCGGTCGTCGCAGCCCGCGATGTGCAGGACGGCGTCGCCGCGGCGCAGGGTCACGCGTTCGTTGCGCAGGACGCGGACGCCGAGCGTCGGCAGGTGTTCGAGCCATTGCGCTGCACCGGAGTAGTACTCGTGGTTGCCGGTGACGAAATAGGTGGGTGCGCGCAGGTCGCGCAGGGGTTCGGCGTAGGGGCCGAGGGTCTCGACGTCCCCGTCGACGAGGTCGCCGACGACGGCGACGGCGTCGGGTGCGGCGTCGTTGATGGTGGCGACGAACCCGGCGAGGTCGGCACGGTTGACGAGCGGTCCGAGGTGGACGTCGCTGATGGCGGCGACGGTCCAGCCGTCGAAGGCGGGGTGGAGGCGGTCGAGCAGGACGTCGCGACGTTCGACGCGGACCTGCCGGGCGGCGATGGCGCCGTAGGTGACGGTGCCGGCCGCGGCGACGAGCGCGGTGCCGGCGAGGACGCGGGACAGGAACCAGCGACGTTCGGGGTCGGCGGTGCGGCCGACGGCGCGCAGGCCGAGCCGTCCGACCTCGCCGACGACCAGGAGCAACGACGCGTACAGCGCGACGGCCAGCCACAGGTAGCCGGTGAGCGCCAACGGCCGCGCGGTATCGGGCGGGAGGGTCCGCTGCGTGGTGAACGCGGCCGCGGCGACGAGCCCGAGCACCACGATCACGGCGGCACCGGTGCGGCGGGCACGACGGGTGACGAACACGTCGTGCACCGCGCGCTTGTAGAGGTAGAGGTGCGTCACGAGCAAGAGCACCAGCGACAGCACGGCGAACACGGGATGATCCTCGCCTATCGGGCGCGGTCCGGCGCACAGGGTGTGATCGGCCTAGCCTCGGCCGCATGACGACAGTGGCGTTGCTGGGCACCGGGATCATGGGCGCGGGCATGGGGCAGAACATGCTCGCCGCGGGGCTGGACCTGCGCGTCTGGAACCGGACGGCCGAGAAGGCCCGCCCGCTGGTCGATGCCGGGGCCACCGCGAGTGCCGAGCCCGCCGACGCGGTCCGCGGTGCCGACGTGATCGTCACGATGCTCGGCGACGCCGGTGACGTGCGCGCCGTCATGGAACGCGCCGCCCCCGGGCTCGCCGACGGGCAGGTGTGGGCGCAGATGACGACCGTCGGCGTCGCCCCGCTGGCGGGCCTCGCGGCGTTGGCCCGCGAGCACGGGCTCGTGTTCGTCGACGCCCCTGTCCTGGGTACCCGAGCGCCCGCCGAGAACGGGCAGCTGCAGGTCTTCGCGGCCGGTCCGCCGGAGGTCCGCGACCGTGTGGCGCCGGTGTTCGACGCCGTCGGCCGCGAGACGGTGTGGCTGGGCGACGACGGTGCCGAGGCGG
>MEGH01000097.1 GCA_001725415.1 Pseudonocardia sp. SCN 73-27 | reverse complement strand
TGGCCGCTGCCGGCAAGGCGGCGCGTCAGCCGCGCGCCGAACCCGCCATAGCCACCGAGGACGAGGATGCGGCTCATCAGGAGATGCGCTCCGCTTGGTCCACTAGAGGCTTCGAGGCAGGCATCGGGTTATGGCACCTCCGCCAGGTCGTTCCTCTTGATGCGCCAACCGTACGCCGGTTCCCCGAGATCGTCAGTAGTTGGGTTTCCACTGGGAAAGCTTCTGAAGGCAACGCTCCAGAGTTTCCAGCTCATGTTGATCGAGCACGCTGAGGAGGTCGAGGTTCAGCGCATCCCCGAGAACGTTGGCCTCCCGGACGCGCTCCTCGCCTTCCGGCGTGGTCGTCAGAAGGAACTGCCGCGCATCGCTGGGCGAGATCGTCCGCTGCAGCAGGCCCTGCTTCACCAGCGTACTTATTATGCGCGAGACCAGCGTCCTATCGAGATTGGACTCCCGCACGACCCAGCTCACCGGCTTGCCCGGCTTCCACGAGACGATCCTGAGGATCCGGATGTGCTCGATATCCATGCCGAGCTCTCGCCGGTAGACGCGATCGGCTGCGCCGCGGGCAGTCAGGGCAACGCGCTCCAGGCGCATGTTGATATAGCGTCCAAACGAGTGCTTGAGAGTCGTCATTCGCGCTCCCCTATGTGTGCATCTTGCAATATGCGCAAATCGCATATAATCATCTTTCGACAGGCTTTGCACTGCGGGAGGCGATTGCGCAATGGCCGGGGAGCTCAAGCGGAAAATACGGGCGACCATCGAGTCGCTGGCACCCGAGCTTGTTGGCATCTGTCGCGACATTCATTCGAACCCCGAGCTGGGTTTTGCTGAATTCAGGGCATCGGCCACCCTTTGCGAAGTCCTCTCCGCTCACGGGATTCCGGCACGACGACCGGCCTACGGCCTGGAGACCGGAATTGCCGCCGAGATCGGCCGTGCCGGACCCTATGTCGGCGTCATCTCGGAATATGATGCGCTCCCCGATGTCGGCCATGCCTGCGGGCACAACATCATAGCCGTCGCCGGCCTTGGCGCGGCCTTGGGTCTGGCTGCCCTCGGCGACCAGCTCCCGGGGCGGATCCGTTATCTGGGAACGCCCGCCGAGGAAGGGGGCGGAGGCAAGGAGCTGATGGCCAGACGTGGCGCGTTCGATCAGCTCGATTGCGCGATGATGGTCCACCCTTCAACGGAGGACCTGCCTGCCTTCCCGCTGATCGCCAATGCGCGGGTGACGGTGCGCTACCATGGCCGGGCCTCGCATGCCGCATCGAGCCCCGAAGCGGGCCTGAACGCGCTCGACGGGCTCGTCGCCGCCTACCAATCGATCGCGGCATTGCGTCAGCACATTCCCGCCGGTCATCGCATCCACGGCATCATCACCGACGGCGGCAGCGCGCCCAATGTCGTGCCGGAATTTGCCGAAGGGGAATTCGTGGTCCGTGCCCCCGATATCGAGCGGCTGAATGCTCTTCGCGCCCGCGTCCACGCCTGCTTCGAAGCAGGCGCGCTTGCCACCGGAACGCGTGCGGAAATCGACTGGAACGACATCGTCTACGCCGACATGCGGACCAACTGGCCGCTCGCCGGGGTCTATCAGCGCAATGCCGAAGCGCTCGGCAGGGTCTTCGAGCGCTTCGAGGATGTGCCGTTGTCGCGCGCGGCGAGCACCGACATGGGCAACGTCTCCTATCTGGTGCCGTCGATTCACCCGATGATCGGGATGGCGCCGAAGGGGACCGTCCATCACCATCGCGACTTTGCGACCTGGTCCGCCTCGGACGAGGGAATGAAGGCTGCCGTCGATGGTGCGCTTGCGCTCGCGATGACGGCGGTCGACTTCATGACGGACGACGGCCTGCGGGCGGAGGTCCGGGCGGCCTTCCGAACCGGCGTCCCGGTATCGCCGCTGCCTATGTGACGGTGACCAAGCGCCGAGGAGAACAGATGCGATGAGCGGGCAGAACGATGGAATCTCCGAAAGCGGCCAGGCGGAGCCGTCCGCCTCGGTTGCCCGTCGTCCGGGCCGCCTGGACGTCGGCGAGATCGCCAGCCGTTACGGGTTGCCGATCGCGTGGCTGCTGCTGATCCTCGGATTTTCGATTGCCAGCCCGGACATCTTCCTGAGCCGCGCCAACTTCGCCAACATCTTCGGCTCGCAGGCGATCCTGGTGGTCATGACGATGGGCATGATCGTGCCCCTGACCGTGGGTGAGTTCGATCTCTCCATGGCGGGGCTGGTCTCCACCTGCCTGATGCTGATCGGCGTCCTCAACGTGAACTATGCGTGGCCGATCGGGGCCGTGCTGGCGGCGGTGTTTCTGCTCGCGCTCGTCGTCGGAGCGCTCAATGCCTTCATCGTCGTGCGGATCGGCGTGAACTCCCTCGTCGTGACCCTGGGCATGGGAACGCTCCTGATGGGTGCCGCCTATGGCATCTCCGGCGTGGGCATCATCGGCATTTCCGAGAGCCTGACCGCCATTGCCCGCACCAGGCTGTTCGGCATCCAGATGGCGTTCTACTTCGGCCTGCTGCTGACCCTCATCTGGTGGTACGTCCAGCGCTTCACGCCGCTCGGGCGCAATATGCATTTCACGGGGGCGAGCCCGCAGGTCGCCCGGCTGTCGGGGATCGATGTCGATCGGCTGCGCGCCGGCTCGCTGATTGCATCGAGCCTGACCGGCGCGTTCGCGGCCATGCTGCTCGCCGGCGTGCTCGGCTCCGCGGATCCGAACGCGGCAAACGGCTATCTTCTGCCGCCCTTCGCGGCCGCTTTCCTCGGAGCCACCGCCATCACGCCGGGCCGGTTCAATCCGTGGGGCGCATTCATCGCGGTCTATTTCCTCGTTACCGGGATCGTCGGCCTTCAGATCCTCGGCCTGTCGGGCTGGATCGAGCAGGTTTTCTACGGTGGGGCGCTCGTCCTTGCCGTCACGCTTTCGCGTATTGCCGCCGATCGGCTGAAGAGCTGATGGAAGCATGCACTGAACCCTTCGAAGCAAGGAGAAAACAGATGGGAACGCATCGAACTCACATTTCAGAACCTGGCCTCTTCGGCAGCCCGGGGCGGATGTTCACGGCGGCGATAGCGGCTCTGATACTCGGCACGTCTGTCGCCGCTGCCCAGTCGGATCCGCTCGTGGAAGAAGCGAAGAAGATCGTCGCGGAAGCGTCCGCGCCTCTCGCAAATGCGCCGGATGTGCCGAAGGTCGATGTCGGGCAGAAGCTGGCGGGCAAGTCGATCTTCTACATTTCCGCGGGGCTGAGCTTCTCATTCAGCCAGGAGGTTCTGAGCGGAGTGAAGGGAGGAGCCGAGGTTCTCGGCATGAGCGTAACCACCGCCGACGCCGCGGGCGACTCGTCGAAAGCTTCCAGCTATATCGACCGCGCGATCGGGCAGGGAGCGGCGGCGATCGTCCTCCAGGGCATCGATCCCTATACCGTCAAGGCTTCGATCTCGGACGCTAAGGCCGCCGGCATCCCGGTCGTCAGCACCGCCGCGCTCCCTGCCGGCCCGGTTCCGGACGACATCGCGGCCGCTGGCCTCGGCGGCGCGGTCAATTTCTCCGTCGTCGAGGTCGGCAAGAAGCTGGCGGCGTTCATTGCCGCCAATGCCGAGCGGGATGCGCATATCGGTCTGATCTCCTCCTCCACATTCCGCTCGGACGCCTTGTTCGTGCAGGAGTTCACGGCCGAGCTGGCGCGGCTCTGCCCGGATTGCCAGGTCACGCCGAAGGACTCGCCGCTCATGCAGTGGCAGACGACGTTGCCGGCGCTGGTGCGGACCATGGTGACCGTGGACCCGAAGCTGAGCTACATCGTGCCTTCGGTTGACGCGATGGTCCCGTCGGTCAAGCCGGCCGTCATCGCTGTCGGCGCGGGCGACCGGATCAAGATCGTCAGCAACAATGCGTCGCTACCCGACATGCAGGCGATCGCCACCAAGACCGATCAGGAGGTCGCCAATATCGGCGCCTCGAACGAGCGCATGGGCTGGGCCACTGTCGACCAGATCGCCCGTCTGCTCAGCGGTCAGCAGGCGGCGGTCGCGATCCAGCCGATGCGCCTGTTCACCGTCGACAATATCGGCGATGTGGACCTGACGAAGCCCGCGTCGGAGTGGTACGGCTTCGATTTCCGCAGCTTCTATCGCCAGCTCTGGGGCGCATGATCGTGGCCGGGCCCGCGGACCCCGTCATTGCGCTGCGCGGCGTTTCCAAGTCGTTCGGGACCCGCAAGGTTCTCGATCGGGTGGATCTCGACGTGGCGCGAGGCGAGGTTCATGCCCTTCTGGGGCAGAACGGCTCCGGCAAATCCACGCTGATCAAGATCCTGTCCGGCATCTATGAGCCGGACAGGAACGAAAGCGGAGCGCAGCCCAGCCTGTTGCTCCGCGGCGAGCGGCTTGAACTGCCGCTCGACCCCACCCGGGCCGCTGCTGCCGGCATCACCTCCGTCCATCAGGACCTTCCTATCGTCGGTTCCGCCAGCATACTGGAGAACCTGCGCATCGGCCGCTTCCGAACTGGTCGCGGCTGGCGCATCGATTGGGCAGGCGAGAGACGGCGCGCGGCGGCGGCGCTGCAGCAGTTTGGCATATCGGGAGAGCCCGACCAGCCCGCGCAGGGGCTCGCCGAAGCGGACCGCGCCATGCTGGCGATCCTCCGCGGCCTGCAAGGTCTTCCCGCCGATCGGCCGGGCGTCCTCATTCTCGATGAGCCGACCGCGCATCTGCCGCGCGACGGCGTCGACCGCGTCTTCGCCGCGATCAGGCAGGTGGCCGAACGAGGGCATTGCGTCATCCTCGTGACGCATCGGCTGGACGAAGTCTTCGCGATCTCCGACCGCACCTCCGTCATTCGCGACGGTCGGATCTCTCACGTGGCCGACACGGCGCGCACTGCGGAGCGCGAACTCGTGCACGCCATCCTCGGCTTCGAGCTCGGCGACCTCTATCCGGACCATCAGGAGCGCACCGGCGACGTCGTGCTCCGTGCCGAAGCCCTGTCGGGTCAGCGGGTCAGCGACCTGTCCTTTTCGGTCCAACGCGGCGAGATCGTCGGCCTGACCGGGCTTCTCGGCGCCGGCCACGAGGAGGTGCCCTATCTGCTGTTCGGGGCTCGGCCCGGCGCGGCGGGCAAGGTGATCG
>MEGH01000096.1 GCA_001725415.1 Pseudonocardia sp. SCN 73-27 | reverse complement strand
CTCCAAGTCTAGGTGAGGCGAGAGTCAGTGCCCACTGCCACGCTCGACTGTCGCCCTCCAGACCCCACCGGCGAGTACGGTCTCGCCGATGGGGGAGGATTCTCCCCGTGCGCGTGTATCTCGGATCTGACCATGCCGGTTTCGAGCTCAAGGCCGTGCTGATCGAGCACCTGTCGGGTGCCGGTCACGAGGTCGTCGATGTCGGGGCCCTGGCCTATGACGCGCAGGACGACTACCCGGCGTTCTGCCTGGAGACGGGTCGCCGCGTCGTCGCCGACGAGGGTTCGCTGGGCGTCGTGCTGGGTGGTTCGGGCAACGGCGAGCAGATCTCGGCGAACAAGGTGCCGGGCTGCCGCGCGGCCCTGGCCTGGAGTGTCGAGACGGCGACGCTGGCGCGGGAGCACAACAATGCGCACGTCGTCGGCATCGGCGCCCGGATGCACTCGGAGGACGAGGCGAAGGCGATCGTCGACGCGTTCGTGAACACGCCGTTCTCGAACGAGCCGCGCCACCAGCGCCGCATCGACATCCTGGCCGGGTTCGAGAAGGACCACGACTACCCGCCGCTGCCGAGCGCCTGACCCGTGCCCGAAGGTCACACGCTGCACCGGCTGGCGCGCCGGCACCGCGAGTCCTGAACCGCTTCAGGTTCGTCGGGAATCGTATTGCTTGTCTCCTGCGGCTCGGTCTCGGCGCTCGTTCACGTTGATGAGCGGTCTCCAGCCCGGCGGGTGACCCAACGAGATGCTGGAGCGTGCGCCGTGGACAGTCCGCCGAGCCCGTCAGGCCTGGCCGGACGTGTCGATCAAGGCCGCGGGCAACGGATGGGCCACAGCAGGGGATCCTGCCAAGACCTTGCCCAACTGCTGCCATCACGCTGACATCGACGGCGACCTCGCCACAGCGTGACCACGGCGGAGTCCGACTAGCTCAAGCGGTTGCGGCAGGAGAACGCCGAGGCGCGCCGGCGTTGTCATCCTTAGGACCGCGTAGGCCTCCTTCGGAGCGGTGGACCTCGGCCGGGTACCCGATAATCGTTTTCTACTCGACGTCACAAGCAACCGATGCGAGGTCGGGCCGATCTGCGCTGTCCTGCCCGCGGACCGTGTCGCGGTCGCTGTCGGGCCGGTACGCCCGTGCGGACCATGGCCCCGCCGAGGACCCGTGCATGGCGCGGTGCCGACGGAGACGATCGAGGCTACGTTCCTCGACCAGGACAAGGTCCGCAGTGCGTGTGATCACCAGATCTAGCACCCACGTCGGCCATGTGGCATCACGAATTTCGTCCTCGTCGGTAGCGATGTGCTCGTTGCCTGGGTGACTGGGTGGGTCACCTCCCGGGTTCAGATTCCGGAGTTGATGTTGTCGGCGCTGGGGGCGGTCAGTTTGGGGTCGCGGGTGGGGCTGTTCGACAGAACCGGCACGAGCATCGGGGCGGGAGCGTGTGTCGATCACGGAGCTCGCTGAGCGATATCAGGTATACCGGCGGACCGTGCGCCTGGCTCTTGTTGAGGGTCTCGTCGCAGCGGAAGCCCTGTACTCGCCGCGGCCGCGTCCCGCAATCGAGCCGTGGACCGCGATCATCGACTGCTGGCTGGCGGCCGATCGGGATGCCCGCCAGCAGCGCCACACCGCCCGCCGGGGGTCTGGCCGCGGATGGTCGCCGAGCACGGCGCGAGTTGCTCGGAGGTAGCGGTGAGCCGCTGTGTCAGGCTGCGCCGCGAGCTGGTGATTGGCAGGGATCGAGGTGATGGCCCCAGACACATTTGCACAGAGATCAGCGCGCGCCCGGTCTCCGTCGCAGCAGCCTTCGCTGCGGAACCGTCGCCGCTGATGCCACTGCCCTGACAAGCCTCTTCGGCTGTTATCACCTTGATCGATCCGCCGGCCCGGGTGTCGGTCCGGCAGTCAAACTGCCCGTCCCGGCTCCGTTCGCCGGGCGGCGCCTGGGGAACCGGCTGGTCGCAAGCAGGTCGACGTTCTCGACGGGGGGGTGTCTCTATGGGGTTGTCAAGCGGCTGCGGCCGCTGGCGGCAGCGTCGGGACGCTTGGTGGTGCGTAGGGGCGGCGGTCGCGGAGCATGGCGTAGATGACGTCGGTGCGGCGTCGGGCGAGGCAGATCAGGGCGGCGTTGTGTCGCTTGCCGTTGGCGCGTTTGCGGTCGTAGTAGGCGCGGCTGGTCGGGTCGGCGAGACTGGCGAAGGCCGACAAGAACAGCGCCGATTTCAGGGCGTGGTTCCCGCGCTGCGAACGAGTCTCGCCCTTGATCGAGCTGCCGGAGCGGCGGGTGACCGGGGCCAGCCCTGCGTAGGCGGCGAGGTGACCGGCGGTGGGGAACGCGGCGCCGTCGCCGACGATGGTGAGGATCTTCAAGGCGGTCCTGAACCCGAGGCCGGGCATCGAGGTCAGGACCCTGGCAAGAGGGTGGGCCTCCAGCAGGTCCTCGAGCTCGGCGGCGAGGGTGTCGCGCTCGATCCGGACCTCGCGCAGCTGGGCGGCGACCCCGGCGATCACCCTCCCGAACGCGGTGGTGCCCGGGACCACAACAGTCTGGGTGACGAGCGCGGCCAGGATCGTGGCGGGCAGGGTCTTGGCCAGCCGCGGCGACCGAGCTCGCATGGCGGCGGCGATCCCGTCCTCGCCGAGGTCGCGCAGGGCCTGCGGGGTTGGTGCGGCGGCGAGCAGATCGAGCACCCCGCCGCGGTCCATCCGGGGTCCGAGCAGGCGCTCCAGGGCAGGGTGGACGTGGAGCAGGGCGTCGCGCAGCCGGTTGGTCAGCCGTGTGGACTGGGCGGCGAGGTCGTCGTCGTAGCCGGCGAGGACGGTGAGCTCGGCGAGGGTCTCGTCGTCGGTGCCGACCCGGCGCAGGGCGTGGGGCATGGTGCGGGCGGCGTCGGCGATGACGTGGGCGTCGCGGGCGTCGGTCTTGGCTTGGCCGGGGTGCAGGTCGGCGATGCGGCGCATCGCCAGCCCGGGCAGGTAGGCCACCTCGATGCCCAGCGAGCGGGCCACCGCGACGGCCAGCGCGCCGATCGAGGCGGGCTGGTCGACCACGACCAAGACTCGGCCGTGCCCGGTGAGGTGGGTGAAGACCTCGGTCAGTGCGGTCTCGTCGTTGGGCAACGGTTTGTCATGCAGCCGTTGCCCAACTCGATTCACGGCGCAGGCGTGGTGGACGGACTTGCCCACGTCCAGGCCGCAGAACACGTCGAAGCCGTTCTCGACGATGTTGTCGACTCCCGACAAGTAGGTCTCCTCGCTCGCCGTCGCAGGCCGACCGGGACACCCGCGCCGGCAGCCACGTTACGAGCAGACCACGCGAGCGGGTCAGGTCTCTATCAGCGGTCGTTGGCGCCCGCCGACCACAGTGACAACACCCCCCAGATCATCAACGACAGGGGCAACAAGTCATGCCGTGGCCGGTGGCCTGCAAGCCCTCACCGGGCTTGATCAAGAAGGTAACGGGGGCGACGGGGGCGGGCCTGCCACGACCACAGCGTCGGGAGGTCCTTCGCCCTCAATCCAGGCCAGGTTCAATGCATCGACCATAGGGCAACAGCGTCAAAGGGCTCAGCGCAGACTGGCCAGCGGGAAGAATATTCCTGTCTCGCGCCCGAGCGCCCAGGTCATCCGCCAGGCGCTCGGTCTGGACTCGGTCCCGCCTGCCAGTAGGCGGGTGCACACCGTCAAGGTCGGCGGCGGTTCACCACCACTGCCGAGACTGGTCGCAGAAGGAACACCAAACCTGGGCACCTCACTGCTCCTCAGCGGGAACACCTCAGGCACGAGTTCAATAGTTTCCGCGACTGTCGGCCTCCTTCTGAGAACGAGCCTCCGTCATTCGTGACGCCACACCGCTATCCGTTCGTTGGACCTTCCGCCGATCGCCCGCGATTGGCATGCTGACCGAGGTGTTCGGGCTTCCTTAGCACCTAGTCCGGCGCGCTCCGTCAGGTCCCGGGTCGCGACCCGGCCCGCCCAGACGCACAGCAATCCCAACCGAGTTCGCTGCTGAAATCCGTCGATGATGAGGGGTCGTTCCAACAATGGCGTTTGATTTTACACTGACCACTGAGCAGAAGAAGATCCAGGCCGCAGCGCGTGAGTTCGCGCTCGAGGTCCTCGCACCGGTTGTCGAAGCGGTTGACGAGGAACCCGACCCGCTCAAGGGCTTTCAGCTGCTCAAGCCGGTCTATGCTGAAGCCGTCAAGCATGGCATGGCGTACGGGATGCTGCCGAAGGAGTACGGCGGCGGCGGGCTTAGCAACGTCGACTTCCTTGTGGCAGCAGAGGAGATCCAGGCTGTCGATCCGGGTTTCGGCACGACCCTCCTGGTCAACGGTCTCGGCTTGATGCCGGTTTGGTACTACGGGACTGAAGAGCAGAAGCAGCGATTCATCACCCAGGCAGCGACCGACACCTCCGGAGAATTCATCGTCGGGTACGCGGCGAGCGAGCCGCCCGGTTCGCCGGGTGGTACCGCAAACTTCGATGCTCCGAACGTCGGCGGCGCGGGGATTGCTGTGACTGCCGTGCGGGACGGAGACGAGTACGTCCTGAACGGTCGCAAGTACTGGCCGTGCAATGTCGCTGGCTGGGACGGCCAGGGTGCGAACCTCAACCTCGTGGTTGTGCGCACGGATTCAAACGCGGGTGGTACCTCGGGACTCTCGGCGATCATCGTCGAGCGCGGCACGCCGGGTGTTACCTACAACATGATCAGCAGTTCGGGGCAGCGCAGTGCGCCCAACGCTGAGATTATCTTTGACAACGCCCGCGTCCGCGCCGACAACCTGATCGAAGGTACGGCGGTCAACGCCGATTTCCTGATCAATCGGAACTTCGCCTGGTCGGGCCCGGTGGCTGGCATCGGCGCAGTCGCTATCGCGCGTACTGCCTACGAGGCCGCGCTGGACTTCGCGAAGACTTACACTGCTGGCGGGCCGTCGCCCATCATCAACTTCCAGTACCCCGGCTATGTACTGGGAGACGTGGCGGCGAAGATCGATGCCGCGCGCGCGTACTGCTACAAGACAGCGCACTACATCGACACGCACGACTACCACGGTGAGCTCATTGGCGCCCAGAACAAGGTTTTCTCCACCGAGCTGATGTTCGACTGTGTGTACAAGTGCATGCAGGTCGTGGGTGTGAACTCGCTGGACAAGAAGTACTCGTTCCATCGTTGGCTGCGTGAGGCCTCGGTCTTCCCGCTCTACGACGCGGGCAACTTCGGGATGCAGCGCAGGCGCGTCCACGGTGTGATGGCCGACCCGTCCTTCGATCCCCGCGCAGTGATGAACCACGAGTTCGTGCCGTTCACCAAGGAGATGGAGGGAATCGGCACCGTGCCTGGGCCCACCCGCTAACCTCGCGGCCTAAGCACTCCAGGCGGGGCGGGCGTAGCCGCTGCCCGCCCCGCCTTTCTTTGCTACACCTCTCCCTCAGCGCTCCTGCTGCTGTCCCGACCGAACTACGCACGTGGGCTGTCGTCGTGGCTGCGCCTCGCCGCTAGCCAGCTCCTAATATGAGGATGGTGAACTGGTGGAACTTGTACCAGGCGGATCTCTGAAGACCACCACACCGCAAGAAGGCCGCGAACTCGCTTTTAAGATGGCCCGACTGGTTATCAAAGCGACTCAGCCGAATGCCGAGGTCCGCGAGCATCTGCGCGACGTCTATGCGAACGACGCTGCGATGCTGTTGCAGATTGCTGGGGTAGTTGCGACC
>MEGH01000095.1:6076-8579 GCA_001725415.1 Pseudonocardia sp. SCN 73-27 | reverse complement strand
AGAACTGGCGGACACGCTCACGCGGCACTCTCGGCGGACCGATCATGAACATCACCCCTGAACAGTCAGGGTGTTGCGACAATCCCTTGAATCCACCCGGCCGAGAACAACGATGAGGTTGCGCCCGGCGGGCGGGGCGCAACCTCATCGCTGGTCAGCTGCTGGTGGTGCGGGTACCGATCAGGAGGCAGTGGCGCCCTGGTCGGCCGGAACGGCCCCGGCGGTGCCGGGGGTGGTGGGCGGCGCGACGGTGCCCGAGGTCCCGGGAACCGCGGGCGTGCCCGGCAGGGCCGGCGTTCCCGGGACGGCCGGGGCGGTGGGCGCGCAGGTCGTCGACGGCGGGGCCTGGGCCGTGCCCGTGTCGCTGCCCTGGTCGCTGCCCTGGTCGGCGCTGCTCTGGTCCTCCCCTGCACTCCGGTCGTCGGCCGACCGGTCGTCGCCCGGGTCCTGGTCGTCCCCGGCGTCCTGGTCGTCCCCCGCGTCCTGGTCGTCCACGGACTGGTCGTCGTCGGACGACTGATCGTCGTCACCAGCCGACGGGTCGTCGGAGGACTGGTCGTCGTCACCGGCGGACTGGTCGTCGCCGCCGGAGTCGTCGTCGTCCCAGGCGCCCGAGTCGTCGGAGTCCTCGTCGTCACCGCCCTCGACTCCCCCGGCCTGCTGCGTACCCGCGAGCGGCGGCGCTCCCGGCACCGCGGGTGCGGCGGGTGCGCCGGGCGGCATGGTCGTCAGCGGCACGAGGCCGGGCGCCGCGGGCGCCTGACTGCTGCACGCAGCGGTGGGCGGGACCGGGTCCGTGGACGCCGCGAACGCCAGCGACCCGCCGAACAACGTCCCGGCGATCATGATGCCGCCGATGGTCACGTAACGCCTCATCAGGCTCCTCCCTCACTCCTGTCACAAGAACCACCGGGAGGTTAAGAGCGCTGCGTGACCACCGTGGGGTGCCGTCACCGGTCCGTGGGGACGCCGGCCAGCCCGACCTCGCCGTCCGTGATCGCCGACGCGCACGGGACGGCCAGGTGGGCCGCATCGTTGTGACGCTCGGTCACCGCGGGCACGGTGCGTCGCCGGTTCCGGCAGATCGACCCGTTCGAGCGACATGCCCGGGCACGGGAACGGCCCCGCCACGGTGCGTGGCGGGGCCGTCCGGCGCGTGCGGGGTTAGCCGGAGCTCACCAGCCGCGGGCGGCGTAGCGCTGCTCGGCGGGCAGGTCGGGGATGTTGATGCCGACCATGGCCTCGCCCAGACCGCGCGACACCTTGGCGATGACGTCGGGGTCGTCGTGGAACGTGGTGGCCTTGACGATCGCGGCCGCGCGCTGGGCCGGGTCGCCCGACTTGAAGATGCCGGAACCCACGAAGACACCCTCGGCGCCGAGCTGCATCATCATCGCGGCGTCGGCCGGCGTGGCGATGCCGCCGGCGGTGAACAGGACGACGGGCAGCTTGCCTGCGGTCGCAACCTCGCGGACCAGCTCGACGGGCGCCTGCAGCTCCTTGGCCGCGACGAACAGCTCGGTCTCGTCGAGCGTGCCGAGGCGGCGGATGTCGGAGCGGATCCGGCGCATGTGCCGGGTGGCCTCGACGACGTTGCCGGTGCCGGCCTCGCCCTTCGAGCGGATCATGGCCGAGCCTTCGGCGATGCGGCGCAGGGCCTCGCCCAGGTTGGTGGCACCGCAGACGAAGGGCACCGTGAATGCCCACTTGTCGATGTGGTGCGCCTCGTCGGCCGGGGTGAGGACCTCGGACTCGTCGACGTAGTCGACGCCGAGGGACTGCAGCACCTGGGCCTCGACGAAGTGCCCGATGCGGGCCTTGGCCATGACCGGGATGCTGACCGCGGAGACGATCCCCTCGATCATGTCGGGGTCGCTCATGCGCGCGACGCCGCCCTGGGCGCGGATGTCGGCGGGGACGCGCTCGAGCGCCATGACCGCGACGGCGCCCGCGTCCTCGGCGATCTTCGCCTGCTCCGGCGTGACGACGTCCATGATCACGCCGCCCTTGAGCATCTCCGCCATCCCGCGCTTCACGCGCGCGGTGCCCTGCACGGCGTCGCTGGTCTCGGCGCTGGAACTCACGGGAACGGCCTGGTCGGACGACACGGTGGAACCCTTCTTCACGACAGAACGACGCATCGATCGTACGTCAGTGAACGGGGTCACCCGGCGCCGCGGCAGGCGTGCTGCGGCCGACGTCGGGGTCGGCGATCTCGAAGTACTCCGGGACGGGCGCGGTGCCCGCCAGGTGCAGCCACCGGACGAGCCGCCTGGAGCGCAGTCCGAGGGTGTCGCGGACGGCGTCGTTGTGGACGCGCCGGGCGAGGATGACGAGCTGTTCGGCGTCGGTGAGCTCGGCGGCGGGGCCGGCGGGCAGGCCGGTGCGGTCGATTGCGGCGAGTGCCCTGGTCAGGGCGTTCTCGACGGTCTCGGCGCGGCCGTCGCCGGGTGGGGGCCGCAGCCCGGTGCGGGCGTCGAGCGCGGCACGCAGCCCGGCGGCC
>MEGH01000095.1:0-6062 GCA_001725415.1 Pseudonocardia sp. SCN 73-27 | reverse complement strand
CAGCCCGGCGGCCGCCGGCCCGTGCAGCCCGGACAGGGCCGCCACGGCTGCGGCGGCGCGGCGGTCGAGGGCGTCGTGGAGGCCGTCGCGGGCGGCGTCGGTGCGGACGTGGAGCCGGTCGAGGCGGCGGGCGCGGCCGACGCAGGAGACGACGACCGTGGCGAGGAGGATCACGCCGACGGCGAGGAGCAGCCAGCTCAGGACGCTCATCGGGCCGTGGCGACGACGCGGCGCGGGTCGGCCGCCACCGCTGCCCGGTAGACCTGCAGCACGGAGGCGGCGACGACCGGCCAGTCGAACGCGGCGGCGCGGACGCGGCCGGCGGCGCCGAGGGCGGCGCGGCGGGCGGGGTCGTCGAGCAGTGCGTCGAGGGCCGCGGCGAGCGCGCCGGGGTCGCCCGCGGCGGCGAGGACTCCGGCGGCGGGGCCGCCGTGGGGGTCGGCGACGACGCGGCGGAACGCGTCGATATCGCTGGCGAGCACGGGCGCGCCGGCGGCCATGGCCTCGGTGAGGACCATGCCGAAGCTCTCGCCGCCGAGGTTGGGCGCGCAGTAGACGTCCATGGAGCGGAGCGCGGCGGCCTTGGTGGGGTCGTCGACGGGGCCGAGGATGTCGAGCCGGTCGGCGACGGGGCCGGCGCGGCGGACGAGGGCGTCGGCGTCGCCGCGGCCGACGACGAGCAGTCGCAGCCCGGGCCGGTGCGGCGCGAGCCGGGCGACGGCGTCGAGCAGGACGGGCATGCCCTTGCGGGGCTCGTCGAACCGGCCGAGGAACCCGACCGTCTCGACGCCCGGGAGGGGGCGCCCGGGCAGCAGCGGGCCGTCGGCGAACAGCCCGACGTCCACACCGTTGGGGATCTCGACGGCGTCCCCGCCGAGGTGCTCGACCTGGACGCGGCGGGCCAGGGTCGACACGGCGATGCGCGCGGTGACCTTCTCCATGAGCGGGCGCAGCACCCCGCCGAACGCCGAGAGGGCGCGGGAGCGCTCGGTGGAGGTGTGGAACGTGGCGACGATCGGCCCCTCGGCGGCGAGCAGAGCCAGCACGGAGATCGAGAAGGTCGTCGGTTCGTGCAGGTGGAGGACGTCGAAGGTGTGCTCGGCGAGCCAGCGCTTCACCCGCGCGTAGGACACCGGGCCGAACGTCACGCGGGCGACCGAGCCGTTGTAGGGCACGCCGAGTGCGCGTCCGGCGGGGGTGACGAACGGCGGGAGCGGCGCCTCGCCGGGATCGCGGTCGTCGTCGGCGGGGGCGAGCACGTCGACGCTGTGGCCCAGCCGGATCAGCGCCCGCGCGAGGTCGAGGACGTGGGCCTGCACCCCGCCCGGTACGTCGAACGAGTAGGGGCAGACGATTCCGATGCGCAGCGGCGTCATGCGACACCGACCGCGTCGGGCACGTCGGTGGTGAAGATCGGCTGCAGCATGTGCCAGTCCTGCGGGGCGCTGCGGATGCCTGCGGTGAACGCGTCGGCGAGGGCCTGGGTGGCCGCGGCGATGCCGGCGCGGCCCGCGACGTCGACGGGCGTGCCGATGGTGACCCCCCAGCCGTCCGGGGTGAACCGGCTGTGGACGGGCAGCAGCAGCGCGCCGGTCATCGCCGCGAGCCGGGCAGGCCCGGCGGGCATGCGGGCGGGCCGGCCGAGGAGCGTGACGTCGACACCCGCCGCCGACAGGTCACGGTCGGCGACCAGGCACACGACGCCGGCCGCGCGGAGCCGGGCGACGAGCCCGCGGTAGACGGACGCGCCGTCGTCGGCGGCGAACACCTCGAACCCGAGCGACTCCCGGTAGGCGACGAACCGCCGGTAGACCTGCTCGGGGCGCAGCCGTTCGACGACCGTGCCGAACTCCGGGGGCAGGCCGTCGCGGCGGAGCATCTCGATGATCCAGACGCCGGCGGCGTCCCAGTTCCCGCTGTGCGGCAACGCGAACACGACGCCGCGCCCGCCGTGGAGCGCCTCCAGCGCGGGCCCCAGCCCGGTGGCGGTGGTGCCGCTGACGATATCGGCCGGCGCGATGACCGGCAGCCGGAACGCCTCGCACCAGTAGCGCGCGTAGCTGCGCATCCCCTCGCGGACCAGGGCGTCGAGCTCGTCGGCCCCGGCGTCGGGGACGACGTGGGCGAGGTTGGCGCGCAGCCGCGACACACCGGGGCCGCCGCGACGGGCGGCCACGACGCCCGCGCGGTCGAAGATCCGGGATGCCACACCCGCGGGCAGCCCTTTCACGACGCCCCAGCCGGCACCGTAGGCGAGCCCCGCGAGCCGGGCGCCGGCCGCGCTCACTGCTCGGCCCGCTCGGCGGCCTGCGCGCTGCGGTGGACCGCGACGATCCGTTCGCCCACCGTCCAGATGGACAGTGCCGCGAGCAACCACAGGGCCACGGCCAGCGCGTACGGCACACCGACGCCTTCGAGGAACGTGCCGAGCAGAGTGATGATCAGGCGTTCGGCGCGCTCGACGAGCCCGCCGTCGGCCCGCAGGCCCGACGCCTCGGCGCGCGCCTTGACGTACGAGGTGATCTGGCTCGCGACCAGGCAGATCAGCGCCGCGATGCCGAGGGTGCGCTGCTCCCCGACCCCGAGGCACCACCACGCGAGCGCGGCGAACAGGGCACCGTCGGCGACCCGGTCGCACACCGAGTCGAGCACGCCGCCGAACAGGGTGGACCGGCCGCGGGCGCGCGCCATCGCGCCGTCGACGAGGTCGAACAGCACGAACAGGGTGATGATCCACGGGCCGATGGCGAGCTGGCCGCGCGGCAGGAACCAGACCGCGGCGGCGACGCTCCCGACCGTCCCGATGACGGTGACGACGTCCGGTGTGACCCCGCGCTCCACCAGCACGCGACCGATCGGGTCGGTGACACGGCTGACGGCGGCACGGGCGAAGACGTTGAGCATCGGCTGCAGCCGACTCCTGGCGTTCGGGCGGACATCGGGCGAGGGACCTGACCGTCCCCAGACTAGTCGTGCGACGACCTCGCACCGGTGGCGGGCACGCCGCTCTCAGGAGCTTCCCAGGCTTGCGCGAGCAGCTCACGGGTCTCCGAGAGCAGCTGCGGGATGACCTTCGTCTGGCCGACGACGGCGATGAAGTTCGCGTCGCCACCCCAGCGGGGCACGACGTGCTGGTGCAGGTGGTCGGCCAGGGAGCCGCCCGCCACCGTCCCCAGGTTCAGCCCCACGTTGAACGCGTGCGGCGCCGCGACCTTCTTCATGGCCCGGATCGCCTGCTGGGTGAAGGTCATCAGCTCGGCCGACTCGTCGGGCGTGAGGTCCTCGAGCTCCGCGACGTGCCGGTACGGCAGCACCATCAGGTGCCCCGGGTTGTACGGGTGCAGGTTGAGCAGCGCGAACACGCTCGTGCCGCGCGCGACGACCAGGCCCTCGTCGTCGGGCAGACGGGGGATGCGGCAGAACGGGCAGCCGCTCTCCCCCGCCTCCTTGATGTAGGCGAGCCGGTGGGGCGTCCACAACCGACGGAAACCGTCGGGAGTGCCCACCCCGTCCTGGGGTTCCAGCACCGGCTCGCTCATGCCCCGAATCCTATGCAGCGACTACGGGGCGACGACGCCGAACGCCTCCGCGGTCGGCGAGGCGTTCTCCCTGCGGTCGATCCAGCCGCACAGCGCCTCGACGGCGTCGGCGACCGGGACGCCGTTGACCTGGGTGCCGTCGCGGAACCGGAAGCTCACCGCACCCGCCTCCACGTCGCGCGCACCCGCGAGCAGCATGAACGGCACCTTCTGCAGGGTGTGCGTGCGGATCTTCTTCTGCATCCGGTCGTCGCCCGCGTCGAGCTCGACGCGCACCCCGCGCGCCTTGAGCTGCGCGACGATCTCCTGCACGGCCGGGACCTGGTCGTCGGTCACCGGGATGGCGACGGCCTGGACCGGCGCGAGCCATGCCGGGAACGCGCCCGCGTAGTGCTCCAGCAGCACGCCGAAGAACCGCTCGATCGACCCGAACAGCGCCCGGTGGATCATGATCGGCTCCTGGCGGGAGCCGTCACCGGCGGTGTACTCGAGGTCGAACAGGCCGGGCTCCATGAGGTCGACCTGGATCGTCGACAGCTGCCAGGTGCGGCCGATGGCGTCCTTGGCCTGGACGCTGATCTTCGGCGCGTAGAACGCCGCGCCGCCCGGGTCGAGCACCAGCTCGAGGCCCGACGCCTCCGCGGCCTCGCGCAGTGCCTGGGTGGCCATCTCCCAGTCCTCGTCGCTGCCGATCGACTTCTCCGGGTCGCGCGTCGACAGCTCCAGGTAGAACTCGTCGAGCCCGTAGTCGCGCAGCAGGTCGAGCACGAACGTCAGCAGCGACCGGATCTCGTCCTGCATCTGCTCGCGGGAGCAGTAGATGTGCGCGTCGTCCTGGGTGAAGCCGCGGGCCCGGGTCAGGCCGTGCACCACGCCCGACTTCTCGTAGCGGTACACCTGCCCGAACTCGAACAGCCGCAGCGGCAGCTCCCGGTAGGACCGCCCGCGCGACCGGAAGATCAGGTTGTGCATGGGGCAGTTCATCGGCTTCAGGTAGTAGTCCTGGGCCTGCCGCCGCAGCTCCCCGTCGGCGCCGTACTCGGCGTCGACCTGCATGGGCGGGAACATGCCGTCGGCGTACCACTCCAGGTGCCGCGAGGTGTGGAACAGCTGCGCCTTGGTGATGTGCGGGGTGTTGACGAACTCGTAGCCCGCCTCCTCGTGGCGGCGGCGCGCGTAGTCCTCCATCTGCTTGCGCACCACCCCGCCCTTCGGGTGGAACACCGGCAGGCCCGAGCCGATCTCGTCGGGGAACGAGAAGAGGTCGAGCTCGGCGCCGAGGCGGCGGTGGTCGCGCTTCTCCGCCTCGAGCAGCCGGTCGAGGTAGAGGTCGAGCTGCTCGGTGGACTCCCACGCGGTGCCGTAGATGCGCTGCAGCATCGGGTTCTTCTCGCTGCCCCGCCAGTACGCCGCCGCCGACCGCATCAGCTTGAACGCCGGGATGTACCTCGTCGTCGGCACGTGCGGGCCGCGGCACAGGTCGGACCAGACGACCTCACCGGTGTGGGCGTGCACGTTGTCGTACGCGGTGAGCTCGCCCGAGCCGTCGACCTCGACCACGTCGTCCTCCGGAGCCCCCTTGAGCTCGATGAGCTCCAGCTTGTAGGGCTCGTCGGCCAGCTCCTTGCGAGCCTCGTCGAGCGAGTCGTAGCGGCGGCGCGAGAACCGCTGCCCCGCCTTGATGATCTTCTTCATCGCCGACTCGAGCTTCGACAGGTCCTCGGGCGTGAACGGCTGCGCGACGTCGAAGTCGTAGTAGAAGCCGTCGGTCACGGGCGGACCGATGCCGAGCTTCGCGTCGGGGTTGGTCTGCTGCACCGCCTGCGCGAGCACGTGCGCGGCGGAGTGGCGGATGACGGCGCGGCCGTCCTCGGTGTCAGCACCCACGGCCTCGACGGTGACGTCGGCGTCCGGGGTCCACGCGAGGTCGCGCAGCGTGCCCTCGGAGTCACGGACGACGACGACGGCACTCGGGCCGTTGGACGGCAGACCTGCCTCGCGCACCGCGGCACCGGCCGTCGTACCGGCCGGCACCTGGACGGTGGCGGACGCGGGCTGGGCGGATGGTGCGGACACGACTTGCCTCCGAAGGACACGTACGGATGTGTGCGGTCGAGGCTATCGCCCGGGGTCGACCCGGTTCCCGCCGTCCTGCCCTTCGCCGGGACCGGCAGGAGCGCTGTCCGGGGGCTGCGGGGCGGCACCGACGTCGGTCCGGGCGCGCGGGGCGGGCTCGAACAACCATCCCGCCGACGACGGGGGCGTCCCGCCGTTGGTCGCGCCGCCCTGCAGGGCGGCGGCCACGACGCGGTCGACCGGCGTCTCCGCCGCGCGCGGGGGCGGCACCGGGCGGTCGTGCGCCGCAGGGGGTTGTGGGGCCGCCGCGGCGGCGGGTGTCGTGTGGCGGCCGGGGCCGGGCTGGGCGGTCGACGGGCCCGAGCTGCCGGGGCCCGAGCTGCCGGGGCGGGAGTGCTTCCCGCCGCCGAACCACGGGTGCGGCTCGGAACCGTCGACGGGAGCGGC
>MEGH01000094.1:6237-8606 GCA_001725415.1 Pseudonocardia sp. SCN 73-27 | reverse complement strand
GTCGCCGCCGCGGCGCGGGCCGCCGAGGTCGCCCGCAGCACCGCCGACGCCCGCACCGCCTCGCCGGATCCCGCAGGTCGAGCGAGTGGTGACCCGAGCCGCGAGCCGGTCCGCCGGGGGGACGATCCCGCTGTCGACGCCGCCGTGGCCAGGGCCGTCGGACGGAGGACGGGTGACGACGGCCGCGCCGCGGACGAGACCCGCGGACCGGCGGCCGACGAGGCGACGCACGTGGACCCGCCCGCCGCGGACGCGACGACCACGGACTCGAAGCCCGCGGAGTCGACGGTCGCGGGGACTTCTTCCGGCGAGGACGCGGGCGACGACGCGGCATCGGGAACGCCGGCCGCACAGCCGACGCAGGCGCAGAGCAGCAGCGCCGCCCAGCGCGCCGCCGCGGCCTGGTCGACCCGGTCCGACGAGGCCGCCGCCCGGCCAGCCGACAGGCCGGGCGCCCGACCCACCGCCGACCCGACCGTCCCGCCGAACGGCACAGACCGCCCCGGCACGGACCGCCCCGGCACGGACCGCCCCGGCACGGACCGCCCCGGCCCGGCACGGACCGCCCCGGCACGGACCGCCCCGGCACGGACCGCCCCGGCACGGACCGCCCCGGCACGGACCCGGCCGACGTGGACAGAGCCGGCGCGGACAGGGCGAGCGCGAGCAGGACGACCGCCGAGACGAACGGCGCGCGCGGACCGTCGGCCCCGGCGCGGACCGCCGAGCCACCCCGGGAGCGTGCAGACACTCCCGCCGCAGGCGTCTCCGGCCCCGAGCCGCGGCGCGACGAGACGCCGGCCCGCAGCGAGACCCGTAGCGACGCCCCGGCACGTGGTGGACGTCGCGCGGCGGGGGAGGACATGCCTGACGGCGCCGCCCGTCGCCACCCCCTGACCCCGCCCCGCGGCGCTGCGGCCACCGGACCTTCGACGACCACACCCCCGAACGGCACCCCGGGTACCGCCGCAGCCGCAGCAGCGGCGACGGCCGCAGGGGTGGCCGCCGCCGCGCGGGCGTCGACGGACACCCCGCCGAACGGGTCCCGCCCCGCCGGTCCCGCCGACGGCCAGGCCCCGGACGAGCAGGCCGGGCGCCGGCCCGGCCCGCAGAACCCGCCGCGACCGGACCCGCGGACCGGGGGCTCCCGCGTCGAACAGTCGTGGCCGCCACCGCCGCCGCCCCCGTCGTGGCCGCGGCCGCGGCGGGAGGAGACCACCCGCCGTCCCGCAGGCTGGACCGAACCGGGCGCCGTGGCGGCCCAGGAGGCCCAGCGCGCCCGCACCGGGCAGGTGGACCTGGGCGGCGGCGACCTGTCGTCGGCGCGGCTGCTGAGGCCCAGCAAGAGGCCCCCGCAGTCGGGCTGGCGACGCGCCGTCTACGTGTTGTCCGGCAAGCTGATCAACCCGGGTGAGAGCCCGCTCGACATCCGTCGCCGGGAGCTCACGGCGCGGGTCAACCAGCCGCTGCTGGGCTGCTACAAGATCGCGATGCTCAGCCTGAAGGGCGGCGTCGGCAAGACGACGGTCACGGCGACCCTGGGTGCGACGTTCGCGTCGCTGCGGGGCGACCGTGTCGTGGCGGTCGACGCGAACCCCGACCGCGGCACGTTGAGCCAGAAGATCCCGCTGGAGACGACGGCGACGGTGCGCCACCTGCTGCGGGACGCGCAGCGGGTGCGCCGCTACACCGACGTGCGGGCGTACACGTCCCAGGGGACGTCACGGCTGGAGGTGCTGGCCAGCGAGCAGGACCCGGCGGTGTCGGAGGCGTTCAGCGAGGACGACTACCGGCGCACGGTGAACCTGCTGGAGCACTTCTACAACATCGTCCTGACCGACTGCGGCACCGGACTGATGCACTCCGCCATGTACGGGGTGCTGGGGATGGCCGACCAGCTGATCATCGTGTCGTCGGGATCGATCGACGGGGCGCGCAGCGCGTCGGCGACGATGGACTGGCTGGACGCGCACGGACACACCGACCTGGTGGCCAACGCGGTGGCGGTGATCAACTGCGTGCACCGCTCGTCGGGAGGTGTGGATCTCGACCGGGTGGCGGAGCACTTCGCGCTGCGCTGCCGCGCGGTGGTGCGCATCCCGTTCGACGGGCACCTGGAGGAGGGCGCGGAGATCGATCTGGACCGGCTGCAGCCGGGGACGCGGCTGGCCCTGCTGGAGCTGGCGGCGTCGGTGGCCGACGGGTTCCCCTCCTGAGGGAGGGGCCCGGGGGCGGCTCAGGACTGCTGGTCGCCCCGTGGCGGGTCCTCACGGCGCTTGACGGTCTCGTCGAGCTGGCGGAGGAAATCGGGATCGTCGTCGGGGCCGGTGGCGCGGCGCTGCGGCGGGCGGACGGGTGCCGACCGCGTC
>MEGH01000094.1:0-6203 GCA_001725415.1 Pseudonocardia sp. SCN 73-27 | reverse complement strand
GACCGCGTCGGGCCGGGCACTCCGGTGCGATCGGAGGTCCGTTCGGTGTTCATCGCTCGCCACATCAGCAGCGCAATCACCGCGGCGCCGACGAACGCGACGAGAAAGACCAGCACCACCACCACCTCCTCCCACGAGACTAGCGGAGGACGGGCGAGGACCTCGTGAGAATCACGTGAGGTGACCGGGCGACCGGCCGTGCGAAGCGATGCTCTGCCGGGCATCGCCTCGCACGGCCGGTCGGGCGGCGGCTCAGTGCGGGACGGTCGCCTCGCTGGTGAGGTCGGCCAGCATGCCGCGGACCTCGGACTCGCGGAAGCGGCGGTGACCGCCGGGGGTGCGGATCGAGCCGATCCGACCGGCGGACGCCCAACGCGTCACGGTCTTCGGGTCGACACGGAACAGGGTCGCGACCTCGCCGGGGGTCAGCAGCCGCTCGCTCTGGTTCTGGGCCGGGGTGGACATTCGTACCTCCCACATTCGTCGATTACCGGGCCATCGTGACACCTGGGATACCGGGTACTCGAACGGTTCTCGGGAGGTAAAGGGCTCTTAAAGGACTAATCGGACGTCAAGGACCGGCCTCGTCAAGGAGCTGACGGATCAACGACCAGGGACGTCCCGGAGTTCCCGGACATCCACACGCTGCGTTTCCGCTGCTCAGCGCTGGCGTCAACGAACGATCCGGCGGAGTCGTAGGCTCGCGGCATGTCCACACCCGCGCCCACACCGCCGGAGGCCGGCGCCCCGGGCGACGGTCCCGGCCTCGCGAGCACCATCGCTCTTTACGCTGTGGCGAGAATCGCTGTCGTCGCCGTCGTCGCGGGCCTGCTGAGCCTCGCCGGTGTCCCGTTCCTGCTGGCGCTGCTCATCGGCCTGGTGGTGGCGCTGCCCCTGTCGATGGTGCTGTTCCGCGGGCTGCGCGCACGGCTCGACGCGGCGGTCGAGGCGTCGCGGGCCCGCCGCGCCGACGTCCGTGCCCACCTGCGCGGCGACGACGAACCGTCCCGCGCGCCGCAGCCGCCGTCAGACGATGCGGCCCAGGGCGAGACCGACGGCCGTCGCGACTGACCAGGCCAGCAGCACCACGCCCGTCTCCTGCAGGACCTTGACGAGCTTGCGACCGTCGGCACCCTGCAGGACCCGGCGCACCGGCGGCACGGCCAGCGGCGCCGCGAGCAACCCCAGGAACATCGGCCAGCTGCGCGTCCCCGCGCCGATCGAGAGCACCAGCGGGACGAGGATCAGGCCCGCGTAGAGCTTGCGTGTGTCGGCGTCGCCGAGTGCGACCGCGAGGGTGCGCTTGCCGGTGCGGGCATCGGTGGGGATGTCGCGCAGGTTGTTGGCGACGAGCACCGCGCACGTGAGCAGGCCGACACCGACCGTCGCGACGATCGCGAGCGGGCTGGGCGCGCCGCTCTGGGTGACGACCGTGCCGAGCACGGCGACCGGGCCGAAGAACACGAACACGGCGACCTCGCCGAGGCCCGCGTAGCCGTAGGGCCTCTTGCCGCCGGTGTAGAACCAGGCCCCGAGGATGCAGACGGCGCCGACGACCAGCAGCCACCACTGCCCGCTGATCGCCACCAGTGCGAGCCCGGCGACGGCGGCGATCCCGAACCCGATGAACGCGGCCCGCTTCACCTGCGCCGGCGCGGCGGCCTTCGAGCCGACGAGCCGCAGCGGGCCGACGCGGTCGTCGTCGGTGCCGCGGATGCCGTCGGAGTAGTCGTTGGCGTAGTTCACCGCGATGACGAGGCTCATCGCCACGACCAGCGCGAGCAGCGCCCGCCCCGGGGTGACGACGCCCGAGCCGAGCGCGGCACCGGTTCCGACGAGGACGGGGGAGATCGCTGTGGGGAGGGTCCGCGGACGGGCTCCCTCGATCCATTGCGCCGCTGTGGCCACGCCGTCGAATCTATCCGGCGGTGGTGCAGGCGCTCGCAGCCGTGGCCCCCGGGACCGCGCCGACGGGCAGGTACTGGCCCGGGCCGATCTGCAGCCAGGCCCCCGTGATGCACATGATCGGCACGGCGGCACCGTCCGCGGCACCACCGACGACGGCGGCGGTGCCGCTCGGCGCGGAGCGGACCTCGACCGATCCGGTGTCGGCCCCGGTGTCGTCGGCGGCAGCGGTGTCGACCTTCGACAGCTTCGTCGAGCCGGTCCAGAGGTAGTCGACGGTCACGGTCGCGTTGTCCTTGAGCCCCAGGTCGTCCCAGAAGACACCGTCGGCGAGGTCGATGCCGGCGGGGTTGAGGGCCTTGCGGCCGAACTGGTCGTTGCCGCCGTTGTAGCCGTCGCGATAGGCGGCCTGCGCCTGCGGGACGCCCTGGGGCAGGTCGCCCCAGTTCTGGCGGATGTTGCCCGGGTTCCAGTAGTCGTCGCGGGTGTTCCAGGGGCCGATGTCCCAGACGGGGGCGAAGGAGCAGCGGCCGTTGGAGGCGCAGACCTTCACCGAGTAGTCGTTGGTGTCGCGGGGCGAGAGGGCGCGCCGCGACGGCAGGGCGACGAACTTGTCGCGCTCGACGATGACATGGCCGTTGGCGGTGGTGCCGCCGACGAGGCCCTCACGCGTCGCGAAGACGCTGTAGCTCAACGGTGCCGTCTCGGTGGTGGCGTCCTCCTCGCCCTCCGACACGGCGGTGGGGCGGGCGTCCTGCTGCAGCCCGTCGACGACGGGTTCGGCGCCGGGGGTGCCGGTGAGCACGAGCCGGCTCTGCACCTGCGACGTGGTCTCCGGCAGCCGCGCGGAGCTCTTCGTGGGGGAGCTCGCGGTGCTGGGGATCCACTCGGTCCAGCCGCCGTTGGCGCTGCGGCCGCGGACGTCGACGGTGACGTCGCTGCCGGGCGGCAGGTCGGCGTCGAGGGTGGAGTCGACCTGGTCGGTGGGCCGGGACAGGGTGCGGGGCTCGAGCGTCAGGTAGCCGGTGCCGGGCGCGTCGGCGCCGCCCTCGGCCCCGCGCGGGCTCGCGGCGTCGCGTGGGGCCTCGTGGGCGTCGGTCGCGTCGAGGGTGACGCTGCCGGAGCCGGTGTCGACGCCGGTGCCGTCGCCCGCGGCGAGGTCGGCGGTCCAGGAGGCGCCGCCCGATCCCGTCGACTCGGCCGCGACCGCCGGTGTCACGGCCCCGGCGACGAGCGCCGCCGTCACGGTGGCCAGCAGTGCAGCACGCAGTCCCGTTCGCATCCGAAGTCCCCCCGACCCCGCCGACGTGTGTCAGCCGTGTGACTGGTGTGACGGCCGGTGTTCGTGTGCCGTCTGACGCGAAGCAGACCGGATGAACGAGGCATGGTCAACCGACGGAGAGTGACGACCACCGAAGGAGTGGCGGTGATCGTCACCGGATCGGGGGCGTCTACTCCGTCGCTGCGGTCGCGCTGAGGAGTCGTCGGACCTCGGCCCGGTCGGGTTTCCCGATGCCGCGCAAGGGGATCTCCGCGACGGTGAGCCAGCGATGGGGAACGGCGGCCCGGCCGATCTCGGCGCGCACCGCCGCTGCCGCCCGATCGCGTCGGAAATTCTCGTCGGCCACGACCGCCGCCGCGACGACCGCGCCCCACTCCGCGTCGGGCACCCCGACAACACACACGTCGGCGATTCCGGGCTGCGCCGACAGCACCCGTTCGACCGCGGCCGGCGCGACCTTCTCGCCCCCGGTGACGACGACGTCGTCGGCCCGGCCCAGGACCGTCAGCCTGCCGTCGTCGAGCCGGCCCAGGTCACCGGTGCGGAACCGGCCGCCCACGAACGACTCCGCGGTCGCGGCGGCGTCACCGAGATAGCCCGCGGCGACCGTGGGGCCGCCGAGCAGGATGCGTCCGTCGACGTCGATGTCGACGGTCACGCCGTCGAGCGGGACGCCGTCGTACACGCAGCCGCCGGCGGTCTCGCTCATCCCGTACGTGGTGACGACGCGGACGCCCGCCGCCAGCGCCTGCTCACGCAAGGCCGCGTCGAGCGCCGCCCCGCCGACGAGCACGGCCGCGTACCCGCGCAACGCCTCCAGCGGGGCGCTGCCGTCGTGCAGGATGCGCAGCAGCTGCGTCGGGACGAGGCTCGTGTAGCGGCGGGCGCCGTGCGGCAGCCGGGCCGTCGTGCGGGCGAACCCCGCGGGCCGGAACCCGTCGCGGACGTCCTGCACCTCGGGCGGTGCTCCCGCGAGCAGCGCCCGCACGATCACCTGCACCCCGGCGACGTGCTCGGCGGGCAGCGGCAGCACCCAGCGCCCCGGGCCGCCCAACCGGTCGGCCGTCGCCTTCGCCGAGGCCGTGAGCGCGGCCGCCGTCAGCACGACGTGCTTGGGCTCGCCCGTCGACCCCGACGTCGACACCAGGACGGCCGCGCCCTCGGGCAGCTCGCCGGTGGGTTCGGGGGTGGCCGGGGCGTCGGCCGCGACCGGCCGGACGACGGGGCCGGTGCCGTCGAGCGCGGCGGCCAGCGCGTCGGCGAGGGCGGCGACCGACCCGGGGGAGCCGTCGACGGGAACGGTGCGCAGCATCGTCCAAGCCTGTCACGCGCACCGTGCCCGGACACGGGCGCGCTCATGGCGCGGTCGCGGGCGGGGCAGACTGCGATCCGATGCGCCTGCCCCGACTCCCCGACCTCCCCGTGCGCGAGCACCTCGACGACGTCGTCGCGACCCTCGACGCGCACGGCACCGCGGTGCTCGTCGCCCCGCCCGGGACCGGCAAGACGACTCTCGTCCCGCTCGCCCTCGCCGCAGCCGGCGAGGGACGTGTCGTCGTCGCCGAGCCGCGCCGACTCGCCACCCGCGCCGCGGCCGCGCGGATGGCGTCGCTGCTGGGCGAACCGGTCGGCGGCACCGTCGGGTACGCGGTGCGCGGCGACCGGAAGGTCTCGGCGGACACCCGGATCGAGGTCGTGACGTCGGGACTGCTGCTGCGCCGCCTCGCCGGCGACCCCGAGCTGGCCGGCGTCACGACGGTAGTGCTCGACGAGTGCCACGAACGCCACCTCGACGCCGACCTGCTGCTGGCCCTGCTCCTCGACGCCCGCGCCGGGCTGCGCCCCGACCTGCGGCTGCTCGCCACCTCGGCGACCGTGGCCGCCGCCCGACTGGCCGAGGTGCTGGGTGGCGCGCCGGTGCGGTCGGTCGCGGCGCGCACGTACCCCGTCGAGATCTCCCACGTCCCGCCGGTGCGGGGGGAACGGATCGAGGCGTGCGTCGCCCGTGCCGTCCGGGGGCTGCCCGTCGACGGCGACGTGCTCGCCTTCCTGCCCGGCGTCGCCGAGATCCGGCGCACCGCCGCCGCGCTCGACGGGATCGACGCCGACGTCCTGCCCCTGCACGGCAGGCTCCCCGCCGCCGAGCAGGACCGCGCGCTCACCCCCGGCCCGCGGCGGCGCATCGTGCTGTCGACGGCCGTCGCCGAGTCCAGCCTCACCGTCCCCGGGGTGCGCGCGGTCGTCGACGCCGGGCTGGCCCGGGTGCCGCGCGTCGACCACCGCCGCGGCCTCGCCGGGCTGGTCACCGTGCGGGTGTCGGCAGCCGTCGCCGAGCAGCGGTCCGGACGCGCGGGCCGTGAGGCGCCGGGACGGGCCGTGCGCTGCTGGCCCGCGGGTGAGGTCCTCGCGCGCTTCCCCGAGCCCGAGATCCGTACCGCCGACCTCACCCGACTCGCCCTCGACCTCGCCGACTGGGGCACGCCCGACGGCACCGGCCTCACCTGGTGGGACCCGCCGCCCGAGGGCCCGCTCGCCGCCGGACGCTCCGTCCTGCGCGCCCTCGGGGCCGTCGACGGCTCCGGCGCCGTCACCGCCCGCGGGCGCGCCATGGCCGGAATCGGGCTGCACCCGCGGCTCGCTCGCGCCCTGCTCGACGGCGCTCCCGCGGCCGGGACACGGCTCGCGGCCGAGACCGTCGCCCTGCTCGACGACGACACCCTCGCGACCGGCACGGACGTCGAGGACGCCCTACGCGCCCTGCGTTCCGGCCGAGGGCGGGCGGAGGCGCGACGCCTGGAACGGCTCGTCCCGACCACGCCCGGCACCGGGGCAGGGGCCGCCGAGGTCGTCGCGCTCGCCCACCCGGAACGGCTCGCCCGGCGCCGCGCCACCGGTGGCGGGGTCTTCCTCATGGCGGGCGGCACCGCGGTCGAGGCGCCCGGCGGGCTCGCCGACCACGAATGGCTCGCCGTCGCCGTCGCCGACCGCACCCCCGGCGGCCGGCACGGCCGGGTCC
>MEGH01000093.1:7106-12698 GCA_001725415.1 Pseudonocardia sp. SCN 73-27 | reverse complement strand
TAACGGCAGTCTGGATGAAAGCCATCCTCGCCCCACCAGCACGTCCCCATCTTGGCCAGATCGGGACATCTCCGAAAGGTAGGGTGGGATGACCGCCGCAATCAACGAGGGCCGGAACTGGCGCGCGGATGCGCTGTGTGTCCAGGTCGACCTGGACCTGTTCTTCCCCGACACCGACCGCGGCACCGAGTTCGACCGCCAGGTGACCGCGGCGAAGCGGGTCTGCGCGGGCTGTCCGGTCCGCACCCAGTGCTTGGACTACGCGCTGCGGGTGCTGCCGGAGGGCATCGCCGGCGGCACGACCCCGGCCGAACGGAACGTGCTACGCCGCCAACGCGGGCTGGAGCTGGTGGACGTCCGGGTCGGGTTGCTCCCGCCGGACGGGCAGCGGGAGCGGGCCGCGGCCGGCCGCAGCGCGGCCGCCGCGGGGATGAGTGCGTCGGAGTTGATGGGCCGCTTCGGCGTGGTCCGGGAGACCGCGCAGCGCTGGCACTCAGACGCCGGCCACAAATCTCAGACACCCACGCACGCAGGGGGTGTGGGGGAGGGGAGTCCGGCGGCTACCGGAGCTCCCCTCCGAATCTCCACAGCACGGCAGGCCCTGGCAGGCAACACAGCACCGGAAGGACACGAAGACTAGATGAACACCCACACGAACGACCACGACCCCGACACCCCCGAAGCAGTCCGCGAGGCCCGGGCCGGGGCGAAGTCCTGGCGTACAGCCGTGCTCTCGCAGCGGACGGCCGTCCCGGATCACGCGGACTTCTACGCGATGACCGCGGACGTGGTCGACACCCTCGCGGCGGTGGCGGGCCTGGCTGAGGTGCTGGCGTGGCAGGTGGCCCATTACGGCGACACCCGCCCGGTCTATGACGACTCGCGGGTGGTCGACCCGCGTGAGCGTCTGGACGCGGCGGCGATGGACCTGCACGAGCTCGCCGCATGTCTGCGCGGCGCGGACCAGGTCGCGAACACGTTCTGGTCGCGGATCAGTCACATCGGTGTCGACGACGCCACCACCGACTCGACCGGCAGCACGAACGTCGCGGCGGAGGTGGCCCGGTGAGCGCGCCGACGTCGTCGACCTCGGCGGTGATCGGGCTGCGGCGCTGGGCGCGCGGGAACAGCCCGCATGTCGGGGCGGCGGTCGGGTTGCTGATCGTGCATGGCACCTGGCCCGCGCGGGAGGAGTTCCGGCAGGCGTGCATCGAACGGGACCGGGACGGGACGTGCTGGATCGACTGGACCCGCGCCCGCACCGCGTTCGAGGCCGGCGAGTTCGTTCGGGCGTCGACGAGTGAGATCGCGGTCCTGGATCTGGCGATCGCGTTGGGGCAGGACCGGTTCCGGTTCTCCCGGATGGGCCCGGCCAACGCCCGGGCGATCACCGACACCGTCGCCTACGCCCTGGGGGTGCTGCGATGAACCTCTGGACCGTCCTCATCCCGGTCGCAGCGGTCGCCGGCACGGTGATCGCGGCCAAGCGCGGCGCAACAGTGCCCGCCATCGGGCTTGGCCTGGTCGCCCTGCTGCCCCTGGCCGCGTTGGCGACGGCGGTCGGGCTGCCAGTCCTGCTGTTCGCCGGGGTCGCGGCCGGCGTCTGGCTGTGGCACCGCTGGACCCGCTCGTCGGCCACGGTGAACCGTTGGGGCTCCCGCGCTCGGCGGAAGTCCGGTGTCGCGTCGACCCTCGATGTGGTCCGTCACGCCGGGTCCGGGGCGATGCGTCGCCGCGCGGGCGCCGTCCGGCCCTCCTTCGCCCGGTTGGATCGTCAGGATCGGTGGCGGTTGCCGGTGGCGGAGGTGGCGGTGCGGTTGTGCCGCTCCGGGTTGTTGTGGGTGTGGTCCTCGGTCGAGGACGTCACCCCGATCTTCGGCGGCCCGCGGACCGGCAAGTCGGGGTGGTTGGCCGGGCAGATCCTCGACGCCCCCGGCGCCGCCCTGGTCGCCTCGACCCGCGCCGACCTCTACAACCTCACGTCCACGACTCGAGCCGGTCGTGGGCCGATGTGGGTGTTCAACGCCTTCGGCCTCGCCGGCCTGCCCTCGACGGTCACGTTCGACCCGGTGTCGGGGTGCGCGGATCCGGTCACGGCAGGGGAGCGCGCGACGGACATGCTCGCCGCGACGACCCGCGCGGGGGCGTCTGGTGATCGGGAGTTCTGGGACGCCCAAGGCCGCCGCGTCCTGGCCGCGCTCCTGCACGCCGCCGCCCTCGGGGGCAAGACGATGCGTGACGTCCTCGGGTGGTTGGCCGATCCCGAGGCGGCATCGCGGGAGGTGACGGTGCTGCTGCGTCGCAGCAGCGAGCCGGCGTTCGAGCTCGACCTGGGCCAGTTCCTCGGCACGAACGACCGCACCCGGTCCTCGATCACCTCGACGATCATGCCTGCCCTCGGTTGGCTCACCAGCCCGGCCGCGTCCGCCGCGGCTGGCCTCGGCGACGAGCAGGCGTGGGCGCGTCCGCTCGACGTCGACGAGCTCCTGGCCACCAACGGCACTGTCTATCTCCTCGGTGGGGAGGAGGCGCAGGTGGCGCCGTTGGTGTGTGCGTTGACCGGGCACATCGCCCGTCAGGCCCGCCGCACCGCCGCCACCCGCCCCGGTGGGCGACTGGACCCGCCCCTTCGCTTGGCGCTGGACGAGGCCGCGCTGATCTGCCCGGTCCCGCTCGAGTCGTGGACGGCGGACATGGGTGGGCGCGGGGTGAACATCATCTGCGCATTCCAGTCCCGCGCCCAGCTCCTGGCCCGCTATGGCACGCACGACGCGGCGACGATCCTGAACAACTCGGGCTCGATCATGGTGTTCGGTGGCACCCGCGACCGCGACGATCTGCAGTTCTGGTCCACCCTCACCGGCGAGCGCGACGAACCCGCCGACACCGTCGACCCCGCCCGCCACAGCACGGCGCGGGGGACGCGGAAGACGGCGGTGCTCTCCCCGGCGCAGATCGCGAATCTCCCGGCGGGGCGGGTGCTGGTGATCCGGCGAGGTATTCCGCCGGTGATCGGGCGGGCGCAGATGATCTGGCAACGCCGCGACGTCCGCTGGGCCCAGTTCGCCGACGACCACCCCGAGCTCGTCGAGCACCTCGAGCAGTTCGCCGAGTGGTGTCGCGAGCTCCCCTCGCGCGTGGGGCGGCGGGTCGGTCGAATTTTCCGGCGTCGCGAGGTGACTCGTCCGATCCGGGGCGTGCTCACTGCTGGCCCGCACGAGTCGCCGCATGGACGGCCGCGGCTGGTCGTGGTCGACGCCCTTCCGCTCGACGACGAGGACGACCAGGACCGGCGCCCCACTGGCTGACGCACCCCGCCTGTCCCTGCAGCCGCCGGCCAGGCCCGCCCTTGCGGTGGGTCTGGCCCGGGCGTGCCCACGAACGTCCCTGGAGAAATCCGATGAGCTCGAATAACCCGCCGGCCAACCGGGGCGCAAGCGACGGCGACGGCTGGTCCGGGCCGGTCGCGGGGCTGGCCCGGCTCGTCGACGGCCTGCGCCGCGACATCGACCCCCTCACCGGACTGCCCGACCGGGTGGACGAGCTGGCCGAGGTCCTGGCCCGCCTGTCAGAGACCGTCGCCTCGATCGCGACCCGCCGCAGCGCCGGCCCCGCCCCGTCGTGGCTGCTCGCCCCCACCAACCCCGAGGACACCACCGCCCTGCTCGATGACCTCACCGCTTGGCTGGTCGCGATCTATCTCCGCTACCCCGACGGACTTGCCGCGCTTCCGGATTGCTGGCTCTGGCACCCCGACGTGGTCGAGGAACTCGTCTGGTTGATGCATGCCTGGTCCGCCGCCTACCAAGGCCCCGCCGCCTCCGTGGCGCTGGCCGGGGACTGGCACGACCGGCAGAGGCCGGGCGTGGTGCGGCGCATCCGGCAGAACGTCGGGTCGTGCTCGGTCGAGCGCCACCAGACCCGCGGCGGCCGCCCACCGCTGACCGCCACGGCCCCGGCGGTCCCCGCGCTCGGGCAGCTCGCCGAGATCGCCGCCTGGTGGGCCACCGCGCGTGACAGCGCCCCGCCCGAACCCGCCGACCAGAGCGTGAACGGAGCCCACCGATGACCACACCCGACAACACCTACGAGTCCCACGACTCCGCCCCGCAGCGCCAGGCGCCGCGGTCCTATCTCGTCGAGCGCGACGTCGACGCGATCGAAGCGCTGCTCGACGACTGGATCGCCGCGACCGGGCCCGATGTCGATATCCCGCTGCTGGGCACCCCCGACTGGGTCGCCGCCGACGACACGACGCAGCGGGCTGCGGTCGCGGTGTTCGTGCTCGGCTGCCTGGTCGAGCGCGACCCGATCGTCATCGCCGCCCGCCTGGTCGCCGAGACCGCAATCCTGCGCGCGTCGCGGATGGCCGCGGCCCGGCAGGCCTCGCACGCGATCTCCGCCGGAGCCGACTGGACCGCACTAGCGCAGCGGCTGGTCCAGCGCGACCGGATCGCCCGCCACGACCGGCTCCGCCGATGACCGCCCACGACGCCAACAGCGGTGGGAGCCGGTGGGTGCTGTGGCTTCCCGGCCTGATCGTCGCCCTCGGCGCCGCAGCGGCGACCGCGCACGGCCTGTTCGAGGTTGCCGTGGCCGCGCGGGTCCCGACCCCGATCGCCTGGATCTACCCGCTGATCACCGACGGGCTCGCCGTCGTCGCCTACACCGCCACCGCCCGGCTCACCGGTTCCGCCCGCGGCTATGCCTGGGCTGTCGTCGTCCTGTCGGCCGGGCTGTCCGGGCTCGCCCAGGCGGTGTTCCTGGCCAGCGATGTCCCGCCTGCCGCTCTCGGGGCGGTCGCTGGGGAGGTGGGTGGGTTGGCGGTGCCGGGGGCGCTGCGGTTCGGGATCGGCGCGTGGCCGGCGATCGCCGCCGCCCTCGCCGCGCACCTGCTCCACCTCCTCGCCGCCGACCCCAACCCGACGAGGAGCACGACCGCGAGCTCCGCCGCGCACGGCGGGCGTTCAGACGTTCAGCCGCCCGTTCAGAGTTCAGCGGTCAGCGTTCAACATGTCCCGTTGAACAGTTCAGAGCACCGTTCAACCCGTTCAATCAGCGACCCGGACGCGTTGACCGCGCCCCTGCCGGTCCTCGAATCCGCCCCCGGCCGGACCCCCGAGCGCGACGAGTTGAACGACGCCGACGCGGTGGTCACTCCGTTCATTGGACGGGCTGAACGCAGCCCCATACGCGGTGCCGAGACCCCGGCGCGGGACCGGGCGCTGGCCGCCGCGGCGCGCCTGGCCGCCCGCAACGGCGCCCTGCCGACGGTGTCGGAGGTCGAGGCCGAGGCCGGGGTCTCCCGCGGCACTGCCGCGACCGTCCTCAAGACCCTGCGCGACCACCCGCACCCGTCCCCGCACCCGCGTGGCACCGCCGCGCACACGCCGGACACCAACCACGACACCGAGCACGAGGACATCCAGCCATGACCACCACAGCTCCCCAGCACCGACCCAGCACTCACCTCGCGAACGACACCACCACGACTACGCACCACTCCAGCAAGACCGACAAAGCCACCGAAACAGACTCAACAGCTACAAGATCAAAGCCATCACACCTAGGCATCACGATCCGAAGGGGCCG
>MEGH01000093.1:0-7063 GCA_001725415.1 Pseudonocardia sp. SCN 73-27 | reverse complement strand
CGGGCGGCCTGCGGCCGCCACGGGAGATGGCCCGCCGTTGCGGGTCTTCCCTGTGTCGCATCAGCTGCGCCGATCGAAGCCTGACGTGCTGACCATCGCCGTCGGGTACAGCCCGGAGTACCTCTTGAAGGAGGTCGCGGCCGGGCGGGAGAACTACTACACCGGCGCCGTCGTCGAGGGAGAGCCACCAGGTCGCTGGTGGGGTGCCGGCGCAGAGTCGCTGGGTCTGAACGGGCTCGTCGATGCCCACGATATGACCGGCCTGTACGAGCGGTTCCTCGACCCGCGCATCGAGGGTTTCAACGACGAGTCCCGCTGGGACGAGCTCCCGACCCTCGGGCACACCGGCAGGCGCTACCAGTCCGAGGACGAGTTGTACGCCGCGGCTGTTCAACGCGAGCCGAACGCCAGCCCTGAACGCCGCGTTGAACTCCGTACAGAAGCCGGCAAGGCCGCTCGCCGGAACGTGGCGTTTTTGGACGTCACGTTCAGCGTCCAGAAGTCGGTCACCCTCCTGCACACCGCGTTCGAGGCCGAACAGGTCAAAGCCATGAACGCCGGCGATGACACGGCCGGGAAGGCGTGGGGCGAGTTCCGCGCGGCGGTCGAGGACGCGATCTGGGCCGGCAACAATGCCGCCCTCACCTACCTCTCGGACAAGGCCGGCTACTCGCGCGTCGGGCACCACGGGGGCGCGGCGGGCCGGTTCGTCGACGCGCACGATTGGACGGTGGCGTCGTTCTTCCAGCACGACTCCCGCGATCACGACCCGCAGCTGCACATCCACAACGCCGTCCTCAACCGCGTCCAGGGTCCCGACGGCGTCTGGCGGACCGTCGATTCCCGCGCGATGCACAAGTGGCGCGCCGCCGCCGGCGCGGTCGCCGAACGCACCACCGAGGAACGCCTCACCCATACCTTGGGCGTGGCGTTCGAGACCCGCCCGGACGGCAAGTCCCGCGAGGTCGTCGGCGTGAGCTCCGAGGCGATGGCGTTGATCTCCTCCCGCCGTCGGGCGGTCACGGCGAAGGCCGCGGAGCTGATTGAGGCGTTCGAGACCCAGTTCGGCCGGACCCCGAACGGGCTCGAACACGACCGGCTCTCGCGCCAGGCGACGTTCGCGACTCGGCGGGCGAAGTCCCATGACGGCCAGACCCGCGCACAGCTCCTCACCCGTGTCGACGCCCAGCTGCGTTCGGAGGTGGCCGGCGGGCTGGCCGGGGTCGCGCAAGCTGCGCTCGCTGCGCGGGAGGGGCGGCCGGCGCCGCAGGAGTGGTCGCCGCAGGCGGTGATCGAGACCGCGCTCGCCGACGTCCAACAGCGCAAGGCCGGTTGGACCCGCTCCGACCTGACCCGCGCCATCAACGCCGCGCTGCCCGACTACCTCGGTACCTCAGACGGTGTCGACGTCGCACGGCTACTCGACGAGCTCGCCGACGAAGCGCTCACCTACGCGACACCGCTCGACGCCGCGCGGCCCGGCGACAACGCGCTTCCGGCGGAGCTACGCCTCGACAACGGCGAATCCGTCTATCAAGCGCCTGGTGGACGGCTCTACGCCACACCGGAACACGTCCGCACCGAACGGGTCCTGCTCGCCGCCACCGGCGACACCACCGGGGTCGCGGTGCATCCGCTGGTGGCGCAGCGGTTCATCGATGGCCTGCGCGAGTCCGGGATCGAGCTCGGCGTCGACCAGGCCGCAGCAGTGCGCGGCATCCTCACCTCCGGCGCCCGCGTCGAGACCCTCGTCGGTCCGGCGGGAACCGGGAAGTCGTTCGTCGTCGGCGCCCTCGCGAAGGCGTGGGTCGATCCCGTGCATGTCGCGGACGGTGTCGAGCGGCGGGTGTTCGGGCTGGCGACCTCTCAGATCGCGACCGAGGTCCTGGTCGCCGAAGGCCTGACCGCGCGCAACGTCGCCGCTTGGTTGGCCACCCAGCGGCGTCTCGACGCCGCGCCGGCCGAGCAGCGCGATGGGGACCAGGCGTGGCGGTTGCGCGGCGGGGACCTGGTTGTCGTCGATGAGTCCGCGATGACCGACACCCCGGCCCTGGCGGCTATCCACAGCCGTGTGCACAAGGTGGGAGCGAAGCTGCTGCTCGTCGGGGACCACCGGCAGCTCGCCGCGGTCGGCGCCGGCGGCGGTATGGATCTGATCGCCGGCACCGGTGCCCGCTATGAGCTGACCGATGCCCGTCGGTTCTCGGACGAGTGGGAACGCGCCGCCTCGCTGCGCCTACGTAGCGGTGACGAGACCGTCCTGCGCGACTACTTCCAGCATGGACGCCTGCTGGACTCTGGCGCCGTGGAGCAGGCAGAGACCAGCGCCAGCCGGGCCTGGTTGGCCGACACCGTCGCGGGGAAGCGCTCGCTGCTGTTGGTCGACACCAACGACCAGGCCGCCTGCCTGTCCGCGGCGCTGCGGGCGGAGCTGGTCCGGCTTGGGCGGGTGGCCGAGGACGGGGTGGCGCTCGGACGGCAGGGCACCTACGCCGGTGTCGGTGACCTGGTGCAGGCCCGTGCGAACGGCTGGGGCCTTGCCGGTGTGGAGGGGAACCGGCGTGGCCCGATCAACCGCGAGACCTACCGGGTCACGGCCACCTGTCCGGACGGAAGTCTCGAGGTCGCCACCGACGCCGACGAGCGCCTCGTCCTTCCAGCGGCCTACGTCGCCGAGAGCCTAGCGCTGGCCTACGCCTCGACCGTGCATGCCGCGCAGGGCACGACGGTCGACACCAGCCACACTGTCGTGACCCCGCGGACCGGGCATGAGGCCTTCTACGTCGGGATGTCGCGCGGCCGTGCCCGCAACACCGCCCACATCACCACCGTCACCGGACCCGACGACCCCGCCCACGGCCGCGATGACCAGATCGTCCACCGCGACCCGGTTGCTGCCGTCGCCGCGATCCTCGACCTCGACGGCCCCACCGCCGCGCAGTCAGCGCTTGCTACCGCCACCCGATCCGCCGACGAGGCCACCTCTGTCCGGACCCCGGCCGAGCTGTTCACCGACGCCGCCCAGCTCGCCGCGACCCACCGCACCGCGATCTGGCTCGACGAGCTCACGGCCGACGGCACCCTCACCCTCAACGATCGACGACGGATCGCAGCCGAGGACGGCGCCGCCTCCCTGACCCGCGTGCTGCGCAGCGCCGAGCTCGCAGGCCACGACCCTCGCGAGGTCCTGACCGCGGCGATCGCCGACCGCCCGCTCGACGGCGCGCGCAACACCACCAACGTCATCTACTCCCGCATCGCTGACCGACACCGTTTCGACCCCGTAGGAACCAGCTGGGAGGCATGGATGCCCCGAGTCGACGACCTGGACTGGCAGCGCTACCTCGCACAGCTCGCCCACGCCGTCGACGACCGCACGATCGAGCTCGGCCGGGACGCAGCCGCCGCACCACCGGAGTGGGCGCTGGCCGCCTTTGGTACGCCGCCGATCGAGTCCGACGTGCGCGACGCATGGGTCGCCGACGTCGGCGCGGTGGCCGCCTACCGCGAGCTCCGCGACCACGCCAGCGAGACCGACGTCCTCGGGCCGGCGCCACAGCCCGGCCAGGTCGAGCAGTTCGCCGCCTACCGCGCAGCCTGGCGGGCGCTGGGCCGGCCCGAGGTCGACCGGGAAGAACTCGAACTCTCCGACGGTCAGCTCCGCATGCGCGTTCGCGCCGCCGAGCGCGAGACCCTGTGGGCGCCCCGGTACGTCGGCAACGAGCTCGCCGGCACCCGGCAAGCCGCTGAACACCAACGCCAGACCGCAGCGCTGCGATTCGAGGAATCTACGGCGGCGCCCGACGCGACCGTGCAGGCGGAGCTGCGGGTCGAGGCCGAGCAGGCTCGTGCACTCGCTGATGCCCTTGACCAGCAGGTCGTGCAGCTCGAGCAGCTCGACGGAGCCCGATCGCAGTGGCTCGCCCACACCGCTGCCACCCGGGCCGCGGGTGAGCGCGCGCAGGCCGAGCTGGCGCTGCGCCATGCCGGCGACGCCGAGCCCGAACAGCGAGTCACAGCCGACGAATGGCTCCAGTCCCACCGCGACGCCCTACAGGTCGACGAGGAGCACCAGAAGATCACCGCCGATTACGAGCTCGCTCCGCCGCAGCGACATGACCAAGTTGCTGCGCCGAGGGACATCCGTGAAGACGCCGGGAGGGAGCGGCCGCAGGCACCGGAGGACGCGGTCCGGGTGCCCACCGCAGTCGAGACTGCGGCAGCGCTGGACCGAACCCATCGTGCGATGGCGGAGATCAGCGCCCGGGACGCCTACGAGCAGGAGCACGAGGCCGCGGACCGAGCCGCGGCACTCAATGAGTGGGGTGCGGAGGACCGCAGCGAGGAACGGACCCGGAACGAGGTGCTCGACTACGCATGACCCGGCTGCGCCGGACCTGGACTCAGGTCCGGCGCCGGGCCGGAGCATCGCCACGCCCAGGCCAGCGTGGCGACAATCGCATCGAGGAAGCCCGGTCGGTCGATGACGAGCGGTGAGACCGGGTTGCCGGTCAGAGTCACCGCGGCGAGGTACTCCGCTTCGATCAGCTCCTCTATAGCGGCAGAGGTGCACCTGGTGATCGGTGCGACGGGCGGCCGGCGGCGGCCGCGGTACTCCACGGCAGCACCGGCCAGCCACCGGCAGGTCAAGACGACACCGCCCGCGAACCAGTCCGTCACGCCCGCGCGGGCCTGCGCGGACACGCGCCCTTCTGCAGCGCTCCAGACTGACCCGAACTCGGCGAGACCGACGCGGAGATTCTCCAGCCGCACGCGCTCGAGGTCGTTCTCGGCGACCAACACCGTTTGAGGGTCGCACACGACCCTGACAGCTCCGAGGGACTTTGCGCCTGCGCTGCAGACTCACTCGTCTCTCGCCCTCGCTCGAGACGTCTGGGATGCCGACGAAGGCAATGCGGATCCCTCGCCGAACTGGTCGTTGCTGCAGACTATGCAGCCTGCGCGGATGTCCTGCGCGCTCACCTGAGGAACTTCTATCCCGGGCCGGTCGGGCTGTTCCACGAGCTCGACGGCGCGATGAGCATGAAGTTCCTGTCCCGGTTCGGCTGTCAGGACCGCGCGGACTGGCTTTCCCCGAGGCGTCTCGCCGGGCTTCTGGCCGGGATCCGCTACAGCGGTCACACCGATCCCGAAGTGATGTATGCCCGGCTGACTGCCGCTTCGCGTGGGTTGACCGGTGACGGCGGCGCGGCCGCGGCGCATGTCACGCGGGCGTAGCTCGCCACGCTGAGTGAGATCGTGGCGCAGAGCGCCGCGCTGACCGAGCAGATCCATGAGCAGCTGGCCACCCACGTCGACGGAGATATCTTCACCAGCCTTCCTCGGGCCGGGCGCGTCTGGGCTGCTCGGCTGCGGGTCGAGATCGGCGATGCCCGTGGTCGGTATCCGACGCCCGAGGCGCTGGTCTGCGCGGCCGGGATCACTCCCTCGACGCGGCAGTCCGGGAAAGTCACGATTGTCAGCTTCCGCTGGTCCGCCGACAGGCAGCTGCGTGACGCGGTCTGCAAGTTCGCCGTTGATTCCCGGGCCGTCCAACGTCTGGGTCGCGGATCTCTGCAACCGTGCCCGCGCCCGCGGGCACGATCACCCGCATGCGGTGCGGGTCCTTGCTCGGGCGTGGCTGCATGTGATCTGGCGGTGCTGGCAAGACGGCGTCAGTTCTGACCCCGCGCAGCACAACGCCCTGCAGCGACTCTCGAAGCAAGATCAACCTTCCGAGGGACGAATCCGCGGCGTAGAGGTTGACACCGGGCTTCTTTGGGCCGCGCGGGCCGCGAGAAGTGCTGGTGGCCGCCCTTCGGGCGGGGCCTGTCGGCCCTCAGGGCCCTGTCACCCGTGGTCGATCCGGCCGGAGAGTGTGCACCGTTGATCGTCGGCCTCAACGTCGTTCGTCCTCACCTCGCTCCGGGCGCGCTCCACGTTGACCTCACCTGGTAACGCTGGCGAGCAAGGGCGCGGATCGGTCCCTCGAAGTACGGGTTCAGGCCTGCAAAGCGGCCTGGTTCTCCAGGACGGTGCGGTAGGCCGGGTCGTAGGGCTCGTGGTCCGGCCAGCATTGCTCTAGCGCTCCTCCACCGCGAGGGGCCTGCTGTCCTATCCGTCCACTTCGTTGATGTGGTTTCGCGCTTGAGCTGACCTTGAGGTGGTCGGGCCAGCGACATCTCCCTCCGTCGCTCATCGCGCCGGATGCAGGGAGCGGCTGCGGGACGGGCGCAGGTTGCCACCAGGCGAGGCGCGACCTTCGCTGGCTACGGGGGAGCGGTGGGGCCAACCGTGGTTCATCTTCTACGGCACGTAGAATCGCCCTGATCCTTCGACGGGGAGGTGGGATGATCGCCAGTGTCGCCCCCGGGCCGCTCGATGTCCTTGCGTCCTGGCAGCTCGCACCTGTTGCCAACGTCTGCATCCTTGCCGCGGCAGTTGGCTACGCACTCCTGGCTCGCCAGGTCGGTCGGTGGCCTTCGCAGCGTTCATTGGCATGGGCGGCCGCACTGTTCGTCGCGGTGGTAGTTCTGAACGGTCCTGTCGCGGTGTACGGGAACGTGTTGCTGTGGGTCCACATGATCGGACACTTATCTCTGATCATGGTGGTTCCGGTATTGGCGGTGTGGTCGAAGCCGTTGGAATTGCTGAGTATCGCTGTGTCTGGTCGTACCGATCGTTGGGGGCGGCTCCTGGTTTCACCAGTTTCTCGTGTGCTCACATTTCCGCCGCTGACGTGCTTGGCCTACGCCGCAGTCGTAATTTTGACCCATCTGACCGGGTTCCAGCAGACCGCGGTTGAGCGGCCGACGGTGCGCCTCCTCGAGGCAGGATTGTACGTCGCGACCGGGTATCTCCTGTTCCTGCTGAGTCGCCCTGGGTCTGATGGAGGCCCGGCTCATGGGATTTCGACCGCCGCGCGGTCGTCCCGTTGGGCAGCGTAGAACGCCTGCTCGAACTCGGCTGGAGGGCGGTCGTCGAGGTAGCCGTGCAGCCGGCTGGTGTTGTGCCAATGCACCCAGCCCAACGTGGCGAGCTCGACGTCCTCAACGGTCTTCCA
>MEGH01000092.1 GCA_001725415.1 Pseudonocardia sp. SCN 73-27 | reverse complement strand
GAAGAAGTCGAGGTAGCTTCGGCCGTCGACGTCGCTGAGGCGGCTGCCGCGGGCGGTGTCGAACACCACCGGCCAGTTACGGCAGTAGCTGCGGACCTCCGATTCGAGATTCTCGAACAAAGCGGGCACGGGTGAGGGGGGAGCGGAAAAACCGTTCACACGACCATGCTCACGGCTGACGTCGGCGGTGGACCTTGCGATCCGCTGACGACCGGGACCGCGCGCATCGTTGACGCAGGGGCATAGGGCGTCGTCCGTGGCGGGGTGTAGCGAACTCAGTCTGATCGGCGAGGGGATGCGTCCCACCACGAACCGGGATTCCCGCCCCGGCGTTCCGGGCGAGCGTCCGCACGTCTCGACAGACTGGAAGCGGCCAGGACAGCGGCACCGACCACCATGGCGGCACCGGCAGTGGCCGAGCCCCACAGAGATTCGACCGCGGCCAGCGTCAACGCCGGTCCCGCCGAGCACGGCAGTGGGCTGTAGCCTTCCCGCATCGTCACACCTCCCGGTTCCGAGCTACCCGGAACCCCGGATCCGTGCACGGGAGCCATGTCCTCGTCAGACACTCGCAAGGTGCGGCCACTCGCAAGGTGTGACGCCGCAGGGTCGCAGGCGCCTACGTCTTGATCGTTCGAATAGTGGGCCGAAGTCCCACCAGCGGGATGTCGCGGACCAGAGCCCTGCGCTCGTCAACGGTACCGGTGTACGGGCGCCCGACGAGCTTGGAGAGCACGCGGTGCACGATCGGTCGCAGGAGACGGTTGCGCCGCTCGTAGTCGCCGAGCACGGCGACGGCCTCGTCAGGGTCGAGCTCGCGCGCATCGACCGGGAAGCATCGACTGCCCACGGTCACGGTCACCGGCCCACCGGCCCGGACATTGCGGTACCAGTCGGATCGGTGGCCCAGGCCCGACACGACGACGTACTCACCGCTGAGCGGGTCATGGTGGACGACCTCGAGAACGTTGGCGTAGGGCCGGCCGCTGCGCCGGCCTCTGTGCGACAGGAGCAGGAAGCGAGAGCCGAGCAGACGACCAAGTCCGTGCCGATACAGCACCCGCGGCAGGCTGAAGGCCACCCGTAGCCAGGTCGGCAGGCGAGGCGCGCGGTTCTGCCGTGCTCGACCTTGCGCGGACGGAGTGTGTGGCTCGCGCCGGGGATCCTGCGTCATCGCTGGAGGATGCGGAACACCGTCCGGAGGGGATACCCCGTCAGCGTCGCGATCTCGCCCGCAGTGAGGTCGTGTCGCCGTCGGACGGCCTCGACGATCCGTGTCACGTCCTGCGGGCGCAGACGGTAGTGGTCGCTGCGAAGGTCGCTTGCTGCCATCAAGACCTCGGAATCGCTGAGATTGTCCGGATGGGTGAAGCGCAGTCTCAGCAGGTTCATCGGCCCGCCTCCGGTCTCGTCGAACAGCTTTCGGGGACGGCACCGGGCTCTGGCGAACCGTCATGGCCCGGTCGTCCGTAGCGGCTCGACGCTATCTCTCGGCACGCCAGGCGCAGACCCGTCGTCGCCTGACGATCGTCTGACGATCTCCCGGCAAAGCGGTGGGATCGGCGAGAACATGACCCACCATCTACGGTCACGGCGATGACCGTTCATCGTGTGCGATCGGCCGCGGGTTCCCCGTGATCCCTCTCCTCGCGTTCGGCGTGGTCCTGCTGGTCAGTGTTGCGCTGTCGGGGCTGGCCGCCCGCACCGTGCTGTCCACGGCGCTGCTTTTCCTGGTGGGTGGTGCGGTCATCGGACCCGGGGCACTCGGGCTCATCGACGTGGATCCGCAGGGTGGCGCCGTGCGCACACTGGCGGACCTGGCGCTGTTCGCCGTGTTGTTCACCGATGGTCAGCGTGCCAACCTGCCGGCGTTGCGCGAGGGATGGCGGCTCTCGGGTCGTGCTCTGGGCGTGGGCATGCCGCTGACGATGGGTTTGGTCGCCCTCCCGGCGCACTTTCTGGCGGGCCTCGACTGGGTCACCGCGTTGCTCGTCGGGGCGATCCTGTCCCCGACCGATCCGGTGTTCGCCTCTGCACTTGTCGGTCAGGACAGGGTCCCGCTGCGGCTACGTCGGCTCCTGAACATCGAGTCCGGCGTGAACGACGGGCTCGCCCTCCCGTTCGTCCTGGTGTTCCTGGCAATCGCCGAGCACGAGCCGGCCGCGGTCGGGACGATCGTGCTGGAACTCGTGGGCGGGGTCGTACTCGGTGTGATGCTCCCGTTCCTCGTCTCGCGGGCCTGGCGGCTCCCATTGTTCGGCGCCGAGCCGAAGCTGCAGCCATTGGGTCCACTCGCGGTCGCGGTCATCCTCTACGCGCTGTGCAATCTGACCCACGCCAACAGCTACCTGGCCGCGTTCGCGGCAGGCTCGACGATCGCGACGCTCAATCCGCGTGCCGCCGAACGATTCGAGCGGTTGGGCGACCTGCTGTCCGAGCTCGCGAAGTTCGCGGCGCTCCTGGTGTTCGGGACACTGATCACCCCGGACCGGCTCGCGGCGGTCGGCTGGGGTGGCTGGGTCACCGCTGTCGTGGCCATCGTGTTCATCCGGCCGGCCACGGTGCTCGTGTCACTGCTGCGCAGCGAGATGCCTGCCCGTGAGCGGGCGACGGCGGCATGGTTCGGCCCGAAGGGGTTCGCGTCCGTGGTCTATGGGCTGCTCGTCCTGCAGGCCGGGATTCCTGACGGCGAGGTCGTGTTCACCCTGGTCACGGTCACGATCGCGCTGTCGATCGTGGTGCACTCCTCGACGGACGTGCCTGTCGCGAGGGCTTTCGAGCTGGCCGAGGTGGCGCCGACATCGAACCTTCCGGGCAACGGACCACCTGATGACCGACCCGATGAGGAGCACGAGGACCCAGAGCCGCCTGCGGTCGACCGGCCCGGCACCGCCTGACCGTCGCGTGTCATGAGGGGGGGCCGATCACGTTCGCGACCGACGCGGCCAGGCGCAATGAGCCGACGGCGGTGGGGTGGAAGGGGTGGGGGCCCGCCAGCCCCTGTAGGTCGGGCCCGAGCAGGGGGGAAGGACCGCCGCACAGCGGTGTCAGTGCGGGTCGGGCGATCGCGAACCCGTACTGGCGTGCGCCGGTTTCGAGGACGTCGTTGAGCTGGGAGTTGCGGTCGGCCAACAGCGCCACCTTGGTCGGGTCGAGGCCTGGTGTGCCGGCAGGCCCCAGCAGGTCGGGACACGCGGGGGGCGGGTTCGCGGGAAAGGCATCGTAGGAGGTGATCACGACAATGCGTGGGTGGCCGGGCAGGTCGGCGAGGTCGGCGAGCAGCGCAGCCCAGTCGCGGTCGAAGCCGGCCATCCTGAGATCGAACTCGCCTGCGGAGAGCTGGTCGTCGCAGGTCGGGAGCCCGTAGCAGTAGAGCAGGAAATCCGACCAGTTGACGTCGTTGGGACCGATGGCGACAGCGACCCAGTCCAGTCCCCGAACTTGCTTGAGGCGCCCGATCTGGGGGGCGATCTCGGTGTCGCCGCGCTGCTGGGGCCCGCGGAGCCCGGCCGCGATGCTGGCGCCGGAGCAGGCGAGGTTGAGGACTTTCTCACCGCGGATGCGGGCCAAGGCGGCCGCTGGTGAGTCGGCGCTGCGCTCGCACGCGATGTCGTCTGCGGTTGCCTCGGGCAGGGGTGGTCCACCTACGCGGGCGACTCTGGAGTCACCGATGACGGCGCCGGCGTAGCCGAACAGGGGCGGGCCGACCGGGCTCGGAGTGATCTCGCTCGTGCCGACGAGATCGGACAACGAGCCGACGCCGCGCAGACCCTCGACGGTTCCCTGGTACGCGGCGACACCGCTGGCGGCCCACCCCAGCAACGACACAGCGATCGCGAGGACTGCCATTCGGCCGATCGTGGCGGAAAGCGTGCGGCTGACCTCGGACAGGTCGGAGGGCGTCGGTGCGGAACCCTTCCGGCGTAACGTCACCACGATCCGGCCGCACGCGATGATGGCGGTGACCGCGACGGCGAAGATCACCACGGAGCATGTCGCCCAGAGATACCAGGTGAGAAAGCCCTGTATCAGGGTGTTCATCGCCGCTGAGCCTGACGAGGACAAGGTGTCGGGTTCGACGGCTGCGGCGGCTGCATCGTTGCGCTGCAGAGGACCGAGCGACAGCTGGGGGCGTAGTGGCCCCCACACCTGGATCGCGGAGAGGTCGAACCGGGTGTTGCCGAGCTGGACGAGCTGGGCGGGGCCGGACAGGGTGGGTCCGGGGACCCGGGCACCGACGGCGATGTCCTGGCCGGCGATCGCCACGTGCCGATCGGGGGTCGCCGCGGCAGCGAGCGGCAGGCCGACGAACAGGCAGCACAGCAGCAGGACCACCGTCGGCAGACTGCGCAGCTCCTGGGCAAGCCCGCGCATGCGGCCAGGCAGCCCGCTCATCCGGCCCCACCCGTCTCCGACGGCTCAGGGTTGTCCCCCATCCTGCGCAGCATGGCCGTTCCGCCACTGCGCACGAACCGGACGACGAGCAGAACGGCCAGGACGAGCGTCGCGGTGTCCAGCCACGTCGTGTGGTCCCAGGAGACACCGCCGTCGGGCAGCGTGGCCGTTGAGGGATCCGGTACGAGCCCGAGCGCCTCGAACAGTAGGCCGATCACATACCCCGCGATCGCGGCACAGACGTACAGGTAAGCGGCGAGGAGCCACGTCAACCGCCACCCGTCGTAGCGTCGGTAGATCGGGATGATCAGGTCGGTGAAGACGAACGCGACAACCCCGCCGAAACTGATGCCGCCCTTCCGCAGCACGACCGCGAGCGGGACGTTGCCGACCGAGCAGACGAAGGACAGCACACCCATCCCCCAGAAGTCGTACGACCGTGCGGCGCCGGACGCGGCCTGCACGACCGCGGACAGGAAGAAGCCGAGCACCGGTACCGACAAGATGCTCCAGGCCATCGAGCCAGCCGGGGTGAGCGTCTGGCCGAGAGCATCGAGCGCGGTGACGAGCACAGCAGCGCGGCTCTCAGCGGCGACTCGGGGTGCCGACAGGTACGCAGCTGTCGAGCATGTCGCGACGGGCACGGCCCCGTCGGGGCAGAGTCGGCTTCGTGTTCACCAGATGGTCGTTCCCGTCAGATGGCGGACCCAACCCGGCCCGCCTGACGATCGGCTGACGATCGGCTATTCGCCCTCGGTTACTGAGACATCACGCCGGCCAGCGCGCCGGTGCGGGCAGACTCGGGCCATGGCGATTGATCCCACCGGCGGCGACCTCAAGGCTTTCCTTGCGCAGGAGCCGGACGAACCGGTCACGATGCTGAACCTGCTGCGGTTCGTCGACGGGGGAAAGGCCCTCTACGACGAGTACATCGAGCACTTCCGGCGTACGTCGGTCCCGTACGGGGCGGAGATCGTCTACTACGGGTACGGCCGGGCGGCGGTCGTGGCCGAACAGGGTCAGTCGTGGGACGCCGTGCTCGTGGTCCGCTACCCGAGCCGTCGGGCGTTCTCGGACATGGTGCGCGACGCCGACTATCAAGCGGGCACCCACCTACGCACCAGGGCGCTCGTCGAGGCCGTCCTCCAGCCCCTCGCCGACGCGAGTTCGACCTGAGCAGACGGGCCCGCCGAGAAGCAAAGACCGCTGGTGGGCCTATCTTCTGGATGCGAGCGCGTGCCGGTGGTGCGGCCGTGTCAGCGAGTAATGGGCAGCATCGTGTCCCCTCAGGCGGCTCGTCGTGTCGGGACCGCCGGGCCGGCGGGTCCGGGGTGGGCGAAAGCTGACGATTGTTTGACGATGTGGCTGTCGGTGCGGCGCGGAGGGCCGGGACCGGTTTCGATCGGGCCGGAGGGGAACACATGATCGAGACCATGGGGGCTGTCGTCGACGTCGAGCGGACGAGAGTGCTGCTCGTCGACGACGACGCGCGCATCCGGCAGGCGCTCGGGCTGGCTCTCGACGACGAGGGGTTCTCGGTCGAGGCGGCCGGGTCGGGCGAGCAGGCGTTGACGGTGCTACGCGACAGCGATGTCGACGTGGTGCTGCTGGATCTGATGCTGCCGGGTGTTGACGGCCTGGTCGTGTGCCGGACCCTGCGTGCCCGCAGCGACCTGCCGATCATCATCGTGTCGGCGCGATCGGACTCCGGCGACATCATCGAGGGACTCGAGGCCGGCGCGGACGACTACGTCACCAAGCCGCTCGACGCGGGTGAGCTCGCAGCGCGCATCCGGGCCTTGCTGCGGCGCCGCCGTCCCGCCGTCGGCGAGGTGGGCCGTCGGTTCGTGCTCGGCGACGTCGAGGTCCTGCCGGACGAGGGGGTCGTCCGCAAGGCGGGGCTCGAGATCCACCTGACCCGCACGGAGCTGCGGCTGCTCGTCGAGCTGCTGTCGGCCGGTGGCCGGGTGGTCACCCGCGAGGCGCTGCTGCAGCAGGTCTGGGGCTATGACTACCTGGGCGATACCCGGCTGCTCGACGTGCACATCCGCCGCCTGCGCCGCAAGGTCGAGACAGACCCGGACGAGCCGCGCCTGGTTCTCACCGTCCGTGGAGCCGGGTACAAGGTCGCCCGCGGATGACGCTACAGCGATGACGACGGTGCGGGGATGACGGAGCAGGGATGACAGTGGGGCGCAGGCCATTGCGTGGTGTCTGGGCGAGGCTGACGCTGCGCAGGCGGGTGGCCGTTGCGTTCGCGCTGGTGTCGATGGTCGTGACGGGTCTGTTGGCGGCCGTGACATGGAACCTGGCGTCGAGTTATCTGGTGGCGCAACGCGAGCAGAGCGCGACCCGTCAGGCGTCGGTCAACGCCCTGCTCGTCGAGGAGGCGCTGCGGAGCGGGACGACGGCGTCGTTGGACGATCTTCTGACCGGGCTGGCGGGAGGCCCCGACACAACCATCGCCGTGCGCCGGGCCGGAACGTGGACGACCAGCGGACGGCGGGTTGACCTCGCCGCGCTGCCCGCGCAGCTGCGGGACCTCGCCAAGCAGGGTGTGGCGGTCCGGCAGCGGACCGTGTCCGGAGGGATTCCGGTGCTCGTGGTGGCGCTGCCGGTGGACGACGGCGGGGCGGTCTACCTGGAGATGTTCTCGTTGTCGGAGCTGGACCGCACCCTCCGATTCCTCAGTGCCGTGCTGCTGGCCGGGGTCGCCGTGAGTGCG
>MEGH01000091.1 GCA_001725415.1 Pseudonocardia sp. SCN 73-27 | reverse complement strand
CGACGCAGCCACCGTCCTCGCCGCCCACGAGGCGCTGACCGACGCCGTCGCCGACAGCCGCGTCGACCCCGCCGACCTCGCGCTGCCCGAACGCGTCCGCGTCCTCGACGGCTCCGTCGTCCCCGTCGACGACGTCGTCGTCCTCGACAAGCCGTGGCTCGCCGCCGTCCTGCCCGCCGACGAGCTCGTCGCCGGCGGCGACCCCGCGGCACTCGCCGAGCTGCTCGACCTCCCGCTCGCCTCCGACTACGTCGCCGCCACCCTCGAACCCGGCCCGGGCGGCCGCGTCGTCGCGTGGTCCGCGCTACCCGACGTGGTCGTGGCCTCCCACACAGTCGGCGCCCCCGTCCCGGCCGGCGAGCTGGTCGTCCACGACGAGCTCACCGTCGTCGTGACGCGACCCGCGGTCGGGCGCACAGCCGTCCCGGCCTGGCCCGACACCGACGGACGCTGGCACGCCACCGACCCGCTGCGGGCCCTGATCGGGGTCCTCGCGGACCCGCCGGCCCCGGGTTCCGACGATGGGTGAACCGCGCAGCCGCGTGCTAGGAAGAACCCCGTGAACGATCGCCGTGGCGGTCCGCGTCCCGCGCGTCCGCGCCGGGTCTGTGTGCTGTCGGTCCACACCTCGCCGCTGGAACAGCCCGGAACGGGCGACGCCGGCGGGATGAACGTCTACATCGTCCAGACCGCACAACGGATGGCCCGCAGGGGCGTCGAGGTCGAGATCCTCACCCGGGCGACCTCGTCGGACCTGCCGCCCGTCGTCGAGATGGCGCCCGGCGTGATCGTCCGCCACCTCGCGGCCGGACCCTACGAGGGTCTCGGCAAGAACGACCTCCCCGCCCAGCTGTGCGCGTTCGCCGCCGGCGTCATGCGCGCCGAGGCCCGCCACGAGCCCGGCTGGTACGACACGATCCACTCGCACTACTGGCTGTCCGGTCAGGTCGGTTGGCTCGCCCGCGACCGCTGGGGCGTGCCGCTCGTGCACAGCGCCCACACCCTGGCCAAGGTCAAGAACGCCGCGCTCGCCGACGGTGACCCGCCCGAGCCGATGGTCCGCGTCATCGGTGAGGACCAGGTCGTCGCCGAGGCCGACCGGCTCATCACCAACACCGACATCGAGTCCCGCCAGCTCGTCGAGCTGTACGGCGCCGACCCGCTGCGCACCGTCACCATCCCGCCGGGTGTCGACCTCGACCGGTTCACCCCCGGCTCCGCCGCCATCGCCCGATCCCGCCTCGGCATCCCCGCCGACGCCGTCGTCCTCGCCTTCGTCGGCCGCATCCAGCCCCTCAAGGCCCCCGACGTGTTGCTGCGTGCCGCCGCCGAGCTGCTCCGCCGCGACCCCGGGCTCCGGTCACGGCTCGTCGTCCTCGTCGCCGGTGGGCCGTCGGGCAGCGGTCTCGCCGAACCCCGTGCGCTGCAGGAGCTCGGCACCGCACTCGGTCTCGACGACGTGCTGCGCTTCCTGCCCCCGCAGGGCGGCAACGACCTCGTGCACGTCTACCGCGCCGCCGACGTCGTCGCCGTGCCCAGCCACAACGAGTCGTTCGGGCTCGTCGCCATGGAGGCGCAGGCCTGCGCGACGCCGGTCGTCGCCGCCGCGGTCGGCGGGCTGCCCGTCGCCGTGTCCGACGGCGGGTCCGGGCTCCTCGTCGACGGCCACGACCCCGCCCGCTGGGCCGACGCCCTCGCCGCCGTCGCGCTCGACCGCATCCGGCGCGAACGGTTCTCCGCCGGCGCCGTCGCCCACGCCCGCCGGTTCTCGTGGGACCGCACCACCGACGCGCTGCTCGCCACCTACGCCGAGGCCGGGGAGGAGTTCACCCGCCGGGCCGCCGCCGCGCTCGCAGGACTGGGCGGGATCTCCGGTGTGCGCGAGCGCTGAGCGGGGAACCCGATCACCATGACCGATCCCGCTCCCACCGGTGACGCCGCCGCCGTGATCGAGGGAGCCCTGCGCGACCTCGACGTCGAACACACCCGGCGCGACCGTGGCGAGTTCCTGGTGACGCTGCCCGGCACGAACCGGCTCCAGACCCAGTGCTGGCTCCTGATCCGCGAGCACACCCTGTTCGTGCAGGCCTTCGTCTGCCGTCAGCCCGACGAGAACCACGACGGGGTGTACCGGTTCCTGTTGCAGCGCAACGCCCGCCTCTACGGCGTGCACTACGCGCTCGACCGCATCGGCGACATCCACCTCATCGGCCGCGTGCCACTGCACGCCGTCACCGCCGCCGAGCTGGACCGGATCCTCGGCCAGGTCCTCGAGGCCGCCGACGGCGACTTCAACACCCTGCTCGAGCTCGGCTTCGCGTCGTCGATCCGCCGCGAGTACGCCTGGCGTTCCGAGCGGGGCGAGTCGCTGGCCAACCTGCGCGCCTTCGAGCACCTCTTCACCTGACCTCTCCGGTCAGCTGTCCTCAGGAGCCGGTGTCGGGGCCGGGCGCGTGCGGCGGGCCCGGACGATCCGGCGCACACCCCACACCGCCATCACCACGACGGCGACGACCGGCAGCAACGGCAGCAGGAACCCGGCCGCCGCGGCGAGACCCGTGCCCAGACCGCGCAGCCAGTCCCAGCCCACACCGAGACCCTCGCCGAAGCCCGTGCCCGAGTCGGCTGCGGGCGGGACACCGGCACCGACCAGCGCGACGTCCACCGTCGCCATCTCCGTGCTCGACCTCAGGCTCGCGAGCCGGCGCTCCAACGAGTCCAGGTCCGCCTGACGTCGCGTCAGCTCCGACTCGATCGCGACCACCTCCGAGATCGAGTTCGCCTGCGCCAGGAGCGCCCGCACCCGGTCGACGCTCGCCCGTTGCGCCGCGACCCGCGCGTCGGTGTCGACGAGCTGGTCGGTCACGTCACGCGCCGTCGACGACCGGTCCGTCACCGCGCCGAAGCCCGCGACCCGGCTGACGAACGCATCCAGCTGCGCCGCCGGCACCGTGACGGTCAGGCTCGACCGGCTGCTCGTCGAACGCTCGTCCGCGACGTAGCCGCCCGTCGTGGTGACGGCGGCACGCACGTCACCGGCGGTCCCGGCGGGATCGGCGACCTCGACGCGGACGCTCGCCGTCCGCACCACCGCGCGGTCCGGCCCGACCGACCGGTCCTGGGCCGGGCTACCGACACCGGGGCTGCCGACGCCGGGGTCGGCGGTGCGGGCGGCGTCCGACGACTGCGGGACCGCGGGCGAGCCGGCCATCGACTCCGAGCCACCCCGGTCGGCCGTGCCCGAGTAGTACCCGCCGCTGCTCGAGGGGGACAGTGCGGCGAACACCGCGGCCACCACGAACGTCGCCAGCACGACGATCGCAACGACCAGCGCGACGATCTTCAGCGTCCGCCGGGGGCGCGGCGGGCGAGGCTGCGTCGGGGAAGCGGCGGGCGGGAACGGTGGCGGGGCCGCCTTGTCCGTGTGATCCGCCTTGTCCGTGTGGTCGGCCTCGTCGCGGGTGATGGTCGTCGTCATGGTGTCTCCCCTCTCCGGGGAGAGGACGCAACGGACACCCGGAACGGTTGGCAGCTCCGACGAGAAGTCCCGCCGACTTCGACAGGAGATTGGTCGATCATGGTCAGGACCAGTCGGACGTCGAACTCGGCGTGGTGTCGGTACGCCGCCCGACCAGCGGCTCGCACGCCGATGGGAGCTACCGCGCCCACGGGTGCGGACGCTGCGTGTCCCGCAGACGATGCGTCGTCCGTGGACCGTGCCTGCTGACCGTGGAAACTGCGGGCCGGCGAGGGCCGCACCCGTTGTGTCGGTGCTGCACCCCTTGCAGGGGTGCGGCGGCTGCGGAACGAGTGCGCGGGCTTCGGCACACTCGCAGTCCGGCCGTCGCGCACCTTTCGGAGTCGCCGCGCACCCTCCGAGGTCGCTGCGCGCCCCGCAGATGACGGGCGGTCCACGAAACCTGCCCGCTGACTGTCGACCCTGCGTGGCCGGGCCCGACGGGTCGAGCACCGTCCAGCGCAGCCCCGGCCCGCAACGTCTCGTAGAGGACCAGGCGACGGCTGCACCCGTTGCCTGGCGCCCAGCTGCGAGGGCGGGTGCGGGCGCCCCGGCACGCTCATGTTCCGGCCGTCGCTCGCCGTGCAGGGGCGCCCCTCCCACAGGCCGCGCCTGCTCGTGGACCCCCCGGCGCTGCCGGAAGTGCGGGCAGCCCGGCATCCGTGCGCGTGCTCGCTGCGCTCCTTCTCCGGTCGCCGTACGCACCGCAGGCCGCGCGTCGACCACGAAAGGCACGCGCCGACCGCGACAGCCGCGCGCGCAGGGCCGGGCTCAGCGCGGCGGCAGGGTCAGTGCGGCGGCAGGCTCAGTGCGGCGGCAGGCTCAGTGCGCGACGGGCACGGAGACGCCGACGCCGCCGAAGGTCTCGGCGCCGTAGTGGGCGATCTCGGCGTCGAGGTCGAGGGGCAGCGTCTTCATCTGGACGTCGGCGGGGACGAGGTCGGCGGGGACGAGCCAGCTGACCTCGAACTCGATTCCGTCGGGGTCCTGGGCGTAGAGGGCCTTGGTGGTTCCGTGGTCGGAGGCGCCGACCAGCGCGCCGTTCTCCAGCAGCACGGTGCGGATGCGGGCGAGCTCGGCGAGGGTGTCGACCTCCCACGCCAGGTGGTAGAGCCCGACGGTGGAGCGGCCGGCCTGGGAGGCGCCGGCGCCGGAGCCGATGGCGAAGAGGCCGAGGTCGTGGTCGTTGGTGGAGCCTTCGGCCTGCAGGAAGGCGGCGCGGCCGGGCATGGAGACCTTGACGCGGAAGCCGAGGGCCTCGCTGTAGAAGGCGACGCTCTTGTCGACGTCGCGGACGTAGAGCACTGCGTGGATCAGCCGCTGGACCGGCATGGGGACCTCCTCGGGACAAAACGCTTCAACGTTCAACGACTGTACGACGCGAAGCATGAGAGTTCAAGTTTTTTGGGCTACAGTGATCCGGTGATCGACGACACCCGCTGGCTCGACGACGACGAGTACGAGGCCTGGCGGTCGCTGCTGGCCACGATGTCACTGCTCGAGGCCGCGCTCGACCGCCAGCTCCAGCGCGACGCCGGCATGCCGCACGCCTACTACCAGATTCTGGCCATGCTCTCGGAGGTTCCGGGTCGTTCGCTGAGGATGAGTGACCTCGCGGCCATCACCCAGAGCTCGCAGAGCCGGGTGTCGCACGCCGTCGCCAAGCTGGAGGCGGCGGGCTGGGTCCGGCGCCGGCCCTCGCCGGCCGACCGGAGGTCGACGATCGCCGAGCTCACCGCGGAGGGCTACGCCGTGCTGGAGGCCGCGGCCCCCGGGCACGTCGCGTGTGTGCGGGAGAACCTGTTCGACGGGCTGACGCGTGAGCAGGTCGGCTCGCTGCGCGACATCTGTGCCGCCGCGCTCGACCGGATGGCGGGCCAGCCCGGGGCGGGGCCCCTGCGGGGATCGGTCGAGGCGGCCGGGCGCGACCGGGGTGCCCAACGTCTCGCGTGACACCGCCCTCCGCCGGATCGGCTGGGCGCACGCGGGCTGGCAAGCTGTCCGCCATGTCAACACTGGTCCTGCTGAGGCACGGGCAGAGCGTCTGGAACGCGGAGAACCTCTTCACCGGGTGGGTCGACGTCGCGCTGTCCACCCTGGGTGAGGACGAGGCCCGCCGTGGCGGCGAGCTGTTCGTCGAGAACGACCTGCTGCCCGACGTGGTGCACACCTCGCTGCTGCGCCGCGCCATCGCCACCGCCAACCTCGCCCTCGACGCCGCCGACCGGCACTGGATCCCGGTGCGCCGCGACTGGCGGCTCAACGAGCGTCACTACGGCGCGCTGCAGGGCAAGGACAAGAAGGCCACGCTGGCCGAGTTCGGCGAGGAGCAGTTCATGCTCTGGCGCCGCTCGTTCGACGTGCCGCCGCCCCCGATCGACGCCGACGACGAGTTCTCCCAGGACGGCGACCCCCGTTACGCCGGTCTCGGCGACGTGATGCCGCGCTCCGAGTGCCTGGCCGACGTCGTCGCCCGCTTCCTGCCGTACTGGGAGGAGGCGATCGTCCCCGACCTGCGCGCGGGCAAGGTCGTCCTCGTCACCGCGCACGGCAACTCGCTGCGCGCGTTGGTGAAGCACCTCGACGGGATGTCCGACGACGACGTCGTCGGCCTCAACATCCCGACGGGCATCCCGCTGCGCTACGACCTGGACGCCGACCTGCGCCCGACGAACCCCGGCGGGACCTACCTGGACCCGGTGGCGGCGGCCGCGGCGATCACGGCCGTCGCGAACCAGGGGCGCTGATCCCGGGCGTGTGGTCCTGACCCCCCGACCGGGTGAACGGTCGGTGAACGAGACCGTAAATGTCACGTTCAGGAGGGTCAGGAGGGTCACGACGGGGCTTTCGGGCTGGTCCTGAGGGTGGTCGGCCTGCCTACGATGCCGCGGTGACCGCCACCCTCAGCATCCCGCGCCCCACGCTCGCCCGGCCCGCCGCGATGTCGCGACGCCGCCGGCGCGCGTGGCCGTGGGGGCTCGCCGCGATCGGTCTGCTCGCGCTCGTCCTGACCGGGTGGCAGGTCTGGGACGGCGCGCCGTCCGAGTACTACGCCTCGATCGCGCTGTCGATGAGCCAGTCGTGGTCGAACTTCTTCTTCGGGGCGATGGACCCCTCCGGCACCGTGACGCTCGACAAGATCCCGGGTTCGTTCTGGGTGCCGGCGCTCTTCGTCCGCGTCTTCGGCTACTCGACGTGGGCGGTGATCCTCCCCAACGCCCTCGCCGCCGTCGGCGCGGCGCTGATCACCGCCGTCGCGGCGCGGCGTCTGGCCGGGGTGCGCGCGGGACTGCTCGCGGGGGCGATCGTGGCGGTCACCCCGATCTTCGTGGCGGTCTCCCGGTCGAACCAGCCCGAGTCGTTCTTCGTCCTGGGCCTGGCGATCACCGCGTGGGCGGCCGTTCGTGCACTCCAGCAGCGCAGTCTCGGCTGGCTGGTGGTGGCCGGGGCGGCGATCGGCCTGTCCTTCCAGTTCTACATGCTGGAGGCCTGGGCGGTCTGGCCGGCGCTGGCCGCGGCCTACCTGGCCACCGCGCAGCCCTGGGCGCGCCGGATCGGACACCTCGTCGTGGCGGGGACCGTCAGCGCGGTCGCGTCGCTGTGGTGGGTGGCGATCGTGGCGATGATCCCGGCGAGCGCTCGGCCGTACATCGGCAGCACGCTCGGCAACGACCCGTGGGAGATGGTGTTCGGGTACAACG
>MEGH01000090.1 GCA_001725415.1 Pseudonocardia sp. SCN 73-27 | reverse complement strand
TCGCTGCTGGTCACGTTGATCGCCGGGAAGGCGTACTCCCCCTTCTTGGCACCGTCGAGCATCGCGTTGTAGACCTCGGGAGTGGCGATCGGCATGGGGGTGTTCCTCCGGGATGTCATCGGGTGTCCGCCGGTGCCGTCGAGAAGCGCGACGACAGCCGTCCGGAAACTGTGTTCGTGGGACTTGTGGATCCAGAAGTTCTTAGGGCTGCGCCAGACGAGGGCTGACGGTCGCCCCGCGGCTGCTTGTGCCGGCGTGCTCCAGCCGGCAGGGATTCAGCCCAGGCACGCCGAAGCGGGTGCACACTCGTGAAATTGCGTGATTGCGGTGATGAAGTCGACGATCCCGTCGCCGATCGTGTGCTCGTCGGTCCCGATCTGAGCGATCATCGAGAAGTGGTCGTGTCCGACGCCATAGAGGGTGGCCGGAAACTCACCGGTGGCCTGCACGGCAGCAGCCAGCAGCCTCACCGTCTGGTCGTGCAATTCCGGCGGATCGAACTCGGCGATGCTGACCAGGAGCGGGACTCCGCTCTCCAGCAGGCCCTCAATCGATGAAGCGTTGGTCCGCTGCCGTCTGTCTGCCCCGTAGTACGAGGCGAACGCACCGGGGGCAAGGTCGCCCGGGTCGAAGATTCCCGACGACAGGATCGCGCCGACCACCCCCGTGGTCGCGTTCCGCAGTGTCGGTGTTGCGAGGAAGGTCGCGACGTGGGCCGCACCCGCCGAGTGACCCATAAGAACGATCTGCCGGGGGGCACCGCCGTAGTCCGCGATCCGTCCGGCCAAGAAAGCAACCGCGCGACCCACATCTTCGGCCCCAGACGGATGCGTGACGGCCGGCGCCAGCCGATAGTTCATCATCACTCCGATGAACCCGGACTCGGCGGCGAACCTACCGATGTTGTCGTGCTCGGTGCTACTCATACCTCGCTTGTCGCCAGCAACGAACCCACCCCCGTGCAGGAAGACGAGTACAGGTCGAGCGGCGTGGCGGCGCACGACAGGCAGGTGGACATCGAGGCGATGATGATCGTCGTCGCCATATGGAAGGTCTCGAATCACTCGATGAGTCTTCTCAGCCGGAGGTTGAGGTTGCAGCTCGTCGTCTGTCGGGGAGATCTCTTGCGCGACATGACCGGCCCCGGATGCCAGGTGCGCGGTCCTTCTGCGCCGCATCGGTCCCCACGCTCCTGGATCGTGATCCACTAGTTCCTCTTTCTGCGAGGGCGGCGGAGCGCGATCCATCTCGGTTCGTCGGCTCCCGACGGCCGCGTCGCGTGTCCACCTGCCTACGCCCAATGGGCGTGGGTCATCTAGCTCGATCGCCACCATGGTCTGTGCAGAAGCAGGAAGTGGTGCTTGTGTCACCGCCGCCGTGTGAAAACGCCGTGCCCTCAGAGCGACGAGGAGGTGGCTGCCGTAGTCGCGAGGGCTGCGCCGCGGCTGTGCGGTCTGAGGTAGTGCGTGACGGAGGCCGGAACGCCTGGGGCGGCCGAGCCGACCTGGGCCGGCTCGGGCTGTTCTGTCAGGGGTGTCGATGCTCGGACGTGATCGTCCACGATGTTTCCGGCCGGGAGCAGAGCACGATGGACTGTGTGGTGACGCGGCCGGCCTTATACCGGACCCCACGGAGCAGTTCGCTCGCGGTGACCGCGGTGCCGCTGAACAGAACTCGTTCGCCCCGCACCAGATCGTCAGTGCGGAGAACCTCCTCGACGCCCCCGGTCCGTAGCCGGATCTGAAATGATCCGCCGAGGCAGGACACGGCCGCCGCGGCTATGACCGACTCCGCCGCGGTTCCGGTGCCCAGCAGCAGGTCGACCGAGCTGTCGGGCCAGGCTGCCGCGATCGCCCCTGCGATCTCGCCTCCCTGCGGCACCCGGACCCGTGCGCCGGCTTCTCGGACCTCGTTCACAAGGTCCTGCCGCGATCGATCGGGCACCGCGACCTCAACATCTGCGATCCGGATACGCTTGACTGCTGCGATCGCCCACAGGTTCGTCGCCACTGATTGGGTGATGTCGACGACGTCCACGCAGTCGGGACCGACGGCGAGCATGTCCACAAGACCGGCTTGCGACGGGACATTCAGCGCGCCGCGTTCGGCCACGACGATCGACACGAGCGCGCTCGGGGCGTTCTGGAGCGGCGCCTGAGGGCCGCCCAGACCGATGCCAAGGTCGTAGAGGGGCGAGTCGCCGAACCCCGCCTCGTCTCCGGTGCACAGAAGGGGTGTGTCGACCGAGTCGTCGTCACCGATCACCACGACGCCGCACATGGGCACGAACATCAGACGTTCGTGCAGGGCAGTTGCGGTCGCGGTCTTGCGGCTGTTCTGCTGACCGCGACCGACCCACCGGGCTGACTCGATCGCGGCGGTCTCCGTCGCCCGCACGAGTTCTAGCGCGAGGGCCTGGTCAGGCCCTTTGGAGGCGCTGACGGCGCCCCATTCCTGAGTAGTCATGATTCTCGATCCACTCGTAGGGCAGAGACACTGGGTGGGAGTGGAGCGGGCGGCCGACCACCCGGGAGAAGCCGGCCGCCTGTCCCAAAGCTCAGCTATTCAACGCGCTGCGGCGTTGGCGAGCGCCAGGCCGGACAGGACCTCTTGTGCCGGGCCCCTGTTCTTCTCCTCGCCCCGCCAGGTCTCGAGCGCCGGTCCAACCAGCGCCCGGCCGAAGGAGTAGGTGAGCTCCCAGGGCAGGGGGTCGAGCTGCTGCATCGCTCCGAGGTGCTGCGTCGCCACCTCGGGGCGCTGTCCTCCAGAGAGGAAGGCGATGCCCGGCACGGAGGCGGGCACGGTCTCCCGCAGCGTCTCGACGGTGGCCTGGGCGACCTCAGCCACCGTGGGCTGGTCGGTGCTGCCGGTGCCGGCGACGACCATGTTGGGCTTGAGGACGATGCCGTCCAGCTGCACCTGCATGAGGTCGAGCTCCTCAAAGAGCGCCCTCAACACAGCGGTCGAGACCTCCTGGCAACGCGCAAGGGAGTGGGTGCCGTCCATGAGGACCTCGGGCTCCACGATGGGCACCAGGCCACCTTCCTGGCACAGCCCCGCGTAGCGAGCCAGCGCGTGCAGGTTCGCGTGGACCGCGCGATCCGTCGGCGTGCTGTCACCAATTGTGATCACTGCGCGCCACTTCGCGAACGTCGCACCGAGCCGCACATAGTCTGCGACACGTTCGCGCAGCCCGTCGAGGCCTTCAGTCACCGTCTCGTTCGGCGCTCCAGCCAGCGGCTTCGCCCCGGTGTCGACCTTGATCCCGGTAAGAATCCCGATGTCTGAGAGGTAGTCCGGGAACGTGCGCCCGTCCGTCACCCTCTGGCGGAAGGTCTCGTCGGCGAGGATGACGCCGCTGATCGAGTCGGCGAGCTCGGGAGTAGTGACGATGAGCTCCCGGTAGACCCGGCGGGTTTCTGCAGTCGGCTCGACGCCGACCTTCTCCAGCCTGGCGGACATCGTCGCGATGCTCTCGTCGGCCGCGAGAATGCCGCGTCTGTTGGACACCATGGTCCGTGCAATCTTGTTCAGATCCACCACTGTCCTCAAGCCTCTCTAGTCGGTTCGGAAATCGGCGATCAAGCGATCGCCTCGTGGGCGTCGACCGCCAAAGAATTTTGCGGTCGCGTTCGAGTGCGTGAATTGATCTGTCGTGGCTGGTGAATCGACTCGAGTGCAGGTTTGGAGGTGACTTTGGACGCAGCGGCCTCCACCAGATTCGCTGCGTACTCCGGGAGGCCCCGTTGCCCGCTCCATGCCGCGTAGATCGGCTTGAAGGGCATTTCCCGGTCGACCGCGACAAGATGAAGCCGCCCGTCGTCGAGCTCGGCCCGCACAGTGGAGACGTTGAGGACCGTTACTCGCTGACTGGTGGCGATCGCCTGCTTGATCGCGCCGGTGGACGGGAGCTCGACATAGGCCTGCGGGGCTCCTGCGGCCTTCAGCAGCCCGTCGGTGAATTCTCGCAGCCCGGACCCTCGCTCGCGTAGAACCAGCGGGGCGGCTGCGAGCTCCGACACCGTCAAGGTCGTGCTCCGCACTGCCCACGGGTGCGTCGCACCGACCACGACCGCAAGCTGATCGTCACAGATATAGCGGGTCACCACATCGCCGTGATCCTGCTCCCACCATCCCTTGCCACCCGCTTGGCCCCACCCGTCGATGAACGCGAGATCGACATCGCCCGCGAGGATGAGCTGCCGGAGCTCGTCGATGCCACCGGTCTGCACCTCGACCCTCGCCTCGCCGAACGAGAATCCGGAGCGGTTCAACCACTCCGGGATCAGATGCTCGGCAATCGCAGGCGTTCCCGCGACGCGAATCCGTTTAGCCTCGGAGGACCGGGCACGGGAGCCGAACTCCAGCAGCTCGCGTGCCGCCTGCATCACGTTGCGGGCGTACTTGGCCAGCATCTCCCCTTCCTCGGTGAGCTTCGAACCGGTGGGGGAGCGTTCCAGCAGGCGGAGGCCTAGCCTCCGCTCCATCGCGCTGATCCGGGTGCTGGCGGCCGGCTGGGAGAGACTGTGGGCCTGCGCTGCCTTCCCCACGCTGCCGCAGCTGGCTACCGACAGCAGCAGGTCGAGGTCAGCGAGCTGCGGCATCTTGGACGGGAGCACCACTGATCTCACCCTCTCGCATAGATCCTTCTGCTCACGTGACCGGTGACACTGCTCAAGCCCGCGCCCATGGTCAAGAGACCGGATACGAACGCACGTGGCGCACGCATGAACGGCGTGTACCAGCGCGTTTACGGTCTGAGCCATGCCTCGGGCGGCCGTGATGAGGCTCATGCTGCCGTTCGTTGGGCTAGGGACTCCGTTCGTCCTCTGTCTGGCGCACTTCGTTCGCATCCGGCTGATGTGCACCCGTTTAGACCTGGTGATTTCACAGCGAATCGGGTTCAAGTGGCGTAGCAGGGTCTGGATTCTGATGGTTCCCGACGTGGGCCGGTTCGGCGTCCGGACGTGTGTCGCCGCGGCGGTCTCGGGCGGGCCCACACCTGTAGGACGATCAGGTGGTCAGCGACAAGTACCAGGTCCGCTGCGGCCACGGTGGGCGGGGGCGGTACTCGCTTGTAGTGATGTCCGAAGCCTGGCTCTCCGCAGCACCGGGCGGGGGCCGCCGGTGGCGACCTGCTCAGCCTGCTCGCTGCGTGCAGGTCGAGGACTCCATAGAGGCGGGTGCAATGCGGGGACCGAGGGTCTCCAGGGCCGGACGCGAGATGGCTCCGAGCTTGTTCGACGGTAGAGCAGCGAGGTCGAATGGAGCGATCCGGGTGACGAACGATTGCCGCGTTCGCCGATCTCCACCGGCTGCGCGCTCGCCTTCGGACTGCCGTCCCCGTAGCGTCACGCGACGGGCACCAGGCTGGCGACCGCCGCCGAACGCGTAAGTCCCCGACGAGTGTGCCCTGGGGGACGACGACGCGGCCTGACCGCGGTCTGTGTGCGCTCTGGTCCTGGGGTGTCGTAGTCAATCGCGAATCAACGCAGCGAGCCGCCCGCGGCGATCGCACACAGCTTCGCGAACTCGTCGGGGTCGATGCTCGCGCCGCCGATGAGAGCGCCGTCGATGTCGCGCTCGGCCACGATCTCGCCGATGTTGTCCGATTTCACCGAGCCGCCGTAGAGCACCCTCACGGCCCCGGCCACGGTCTGGCCGTACAGCTCGCCGAGCGTAGTGCGCAGCGCGGCGCACACCTCCTGGGCCTCGCTCGGGCCGGCGACCCGGCCGGTGCCGATCGCCCAGACCGGCTCGTAGGCGACGACGACGGTCGCCGCTTCCTCCGGGATGACCTTCTCCAGGGCCGCAGTGAGCTGCGCGGTGCAGTGGCCGATGTGGCTGTCGGCGTCACGGACCTCCAAGCCCTCGCCGACACACAAGATCGGGGGGATGCCGTGGGCGAGCGCCGCGCGCACCTTGGCGTTGACGACCGTGTCGTCCTCGTGGTGGTGCTGACGGCGCTCGGAGTGACCGACGACGACGTAGCGGCACCTCAGCTCGGCCAGCATCGCACCCGAAACCTCGCCCGTGTAGGCACCCGACTCGTGCTGGCTGACGTCTTGCGCCCCGTAGGTCATCATGAAGCCGTCGCTCAGCACCATGGTCTGAGCGCTGCGGATCGCTGTGAATGGCGGGAGCACCACCACCTCGACGTTGTGGTAGTACCTCGCCGGCAGACCTCGAGCGAGCTTCTGCAGGTAGCCAACTGTGTCCGCGTGGGTGAGGTTCATCTTCCAATTGCCGACGATCAGACGCCGGCTACGGTTCGTCGCGGTCCCGGCGGGCGGGGTCATGTGCATCCTCGTCTTCTGTTCGTTCCGACCGGCTGGTCGATGGCCGTCGAGCGAGGTTCAGCGATCCGCGGCGGAACAGGCCGACGCCGCACCTCCCAGGTCCCATCGCTCCGTGCCGCCGTCGGTGATACCGCCCCGCAGGGTCCGAAGGTCTGGACCACGGCCGTCGGGTCGCCGGCACACGTTGTGGGCACGACGGACAAAGCGACGATCGCCGATTCGGCTTGGCCGGGATGGGTCGGGCGAGCGAGGCCGGCCGCGGTGCTCTGTCAAGTCGCGATGGCGACGGTCCCGCAGGCGGCGGCCTTCCGGGGCCAGCCGAGCATCGCGACCCGGACCGCCGCCCCCGACCGGCCTGGACGAGAAAACGCTGCAGGCCCGGGCGGAGGGCCGGAGAGCTGTGTGCGGGACCCCGCCAGTGAGATCGATCCGTGAGTGGATCGGCTCGGTCTAGCGTGGTCCCGCACCTCTCGGCGAATCCCGCCGGTTCGCCGCTCAGGACCTCCCTAGCGGCCCCCTGAGCAGCTCACCGGTCGCAAGGTCGTGACCGGTCAGCCACTCACGTGGCTACGGGCCACAGCTTCGACACCTCCGGGTGGTCATCGTCGATCAGACGATGGGCCAGGGCGGTCGCCTCGTTCGGATCGATCCGGTCGAAGGCGGGGTCTCCGTTAGAGAGGCCCTCCATCACGTCAGCGAGCTTGCTCGCTGCGGCTGGGGACAAAGCGCTGTCGCGGCTGCCCTTCACGTAGCGCATACGGATCACTCGGGCAGCCTGCAGCATCAAGGTGCTGTGGGCGTCCTGCGCGAACGTCGGGCGCCCAGATCGATCCTCAGTCACTCGCGCCTCATCTCAGTTGCTGGAGCGCTTCTTGAGCTCGGCCGCCGCGGCGCCCGGGTCAGAAGCGCTGTAGATCGCTCCACCCGCCACCGCGACCACAGCGCCGGCCTC
>MEGH01000089.1 GCA_001725415.1 Pseudonocardia sp. SCN 73-27 | reverse complement strand
GCGCTCCTGGCGATGGTCCGGTGGGGACCTGGGGTGCGTCCGAATCCTGGATCAACGATCCGTCCCGGACGCAAGGAGGGTGGACCAGTGAGCGCCCCGACCTCGGCGACGTCCGCGGTTGTCGGGCTGCGGCGGTGGGCCCGTGGGCACAGCCCGCACGTCGCGGCCGTGGTGGGCCTGTTGGTCGCCCACGGCATCTGGCCGGCGCGTGAGGAGTTCCGCGCGTGCGTCGAGCGGGACCGGGACGGGACCTGCTGGATCGACTGGCTCGACGCCCGCGCCGCGTTCGACGCCGGCCACTTCGCGAATGCGTCGACGAGTGAGATCGCCGTGCTGGACCTGGCGATCGCGTTGGGGGAAGACCGGTTCCGGTTCTCCCGCATGGGCCTGGCCAACGCCCGCGCGATCGCCGAGGCCGTCGCCAAGGCTGTGTGGGTGACCCGATGAACCTCTGGACCGTTTGCTCCCGCTAGCCGCCATCGGCGGCGCGGTCGTGGCGGCCAAGCGGGGCGCGAAGCTGCTCGCCGGCGGCCTCGCCCTGGTCGCCCTGCTCCCGCTGACCGCGCTCGTGCTCGTCGTCGGGCTGCCGCTCGTGCTGATCCTCGCCGCAGCAGGCGCCGTGTGGGCCTGGCATCGCTGGACCCGCTCGTCGGCGACGGTGAACCGGTGGGGCTCCCGCTCGCGGCGCAAGTCCGGGGTCGCGTCGAGCCTGGACATCCTGCGGTTCGCCGGGAGTGCGGCGATGCGCCGCCGTGCGGGCGGGGTCCGCCCGTCGCTGGCGGGGATGGACCGTCGGGATCGGTGGCGGCTGCCGGTGCCGCAGGTCGCGGTGCGGTTGTGCCGCAGCGGCCTGTTGTGGGTGTGGTCCTCGGTCGAGGACGTCACCCTGATCTTCGGTGGCCCTCGCACCGGGAAGTCGGGGTGGTTGGCCGGGCAGATCCTCGATGCCCCCGGCGCCGCCCTGGTCGCCTCGACCCGCGGCGACCTCTACGACCTCACCTCGAGCAGGCGAGGGGGGCGGGGCCCGGTGTGGGTGTTCAACGCCGTCGGCCTCGCCGGGCTCCCCTCGACGGTCACGTTCGACCCGGTGTCTGGGTGCGCGGATCCGGTGACGGCGGGGGAGCGGGCGACCGACATGCTCGCCGCCACGACGCGCGCCGGCGCCAGCGGGGATCGGGAGTTCTGGAATGCTCAGGGCCGTCGCGTCCTCGCTGCGCTCCTGCATGCCGCTGCCCTCGGTCAGAAGTCGATGCGCGATGTCCTGGGGTGGTTGGCGGATCCGGAGGCGGCGTCGCGGGAGGTGACGGTGCTGCTGCGGCGCAGCCCGGAGCCGGCGTTCGAGCTCGACCTCGGGCAGTTCCTCGGCACCAACGACCGCACCCGATCCTCGATCACCTCGACGATCATGCCCGCCCTCGGGTGGCTCACGTCGCCGGCTGCATCGGCGGCGGCCGGACTGGGCGAGGAGACGCGGTGGGCGCGCCCGCTCGACGTCGACGAGCTCCTCGCGACCAACGGCACGGTCTATCTCCTGGGTGGTGAGGAGGCGCAGGTGGCGCCGTTGGTGTGTGCGTTGACCGGGCACATCGCCCGGGCGGCGCGACGCACTGCTGCAACCCGCCCGGGCGGGCGGCTGGACCCGCCGCTGCGGTTGGCGCTGGACGAGGCGGCGCTGATCTGCCCGGTGCCGCTGGAGTCGTGGACGGCGGACATGGGTGGGCGTGGGGTGAACATCATCTGCGCGTTCCAGTCCCGCGCCCAACTCCTGGCCCGCTACGGCACCCATGATGCGGCGACGATCCTGAACAACTCGGGCTCGATCATGGTGTTCGGTGGGACGCGGGACCGGGACGATCTGCAGTTCTGGTCGACACTCACCGGTGAGCGTGACGAGCCGGCTGACACCGAGGACCCGGCTCGGCACAGCCTGGTGAGGGGGACGCGGAAGACGGCGGTGCTCTCGCCGGCGCAGATCGCGAACCTGCCCGCGGGGCGGGTGCTGGTGATCCGCCGGGGGATTCCGCCGGTGATCGGGCGGGCGCAGATGATCTGGCAGCGCCGCGAGATCCGCTGGGCCAACTTCGCCGATGACCACCCTGAGTTCGTCGAGCACGTCGAACAGCTCGGCGAGTGGTGCCGCGCGCTGCACGCGTGGATCGGCCGGCGCGTCCGTCGCATCTGCCGTCGCCGTGCGTTGGCCCGCCCGATCCGGGGGGCACTCACTGTCGGCCCGCACGAGCCGCCGCACGGCCGCCCGCGCCTGGTCGTTGTCGACGCCCTTCCGCTCGACGAGGACGACCGGGACCAGCGCCCCACCGGATAGCCGCACTGCTCGATCCGGCTTCATGCCGCGGCCGGGCCTGCCCATCGAGCGGGTGGGTCTGGTCGTGCGCGTCCACTGAACGCTTCTGGAGAACGCTGATGAGCGCGAACACCCCGCCGGCGAACCCGGGCGCGGGCGACGAAGGCGGCTGGTCGGGTCCGGTCGCGGGGCTGGCCCGGCTCGTCGACGGCCTGCGCCGCGACGTCGACCCCCTCACCGGGCTCCCGGGCAGGGTGGACGAGCTGGCCGAGGTGATGGTCCGGCTGGATGGCCCGGCTGTCGGAGACCGTCGCCTCGGTCGCGACCCGCCGCAACGCCAGCCCCGCCCCCACCTGGCTCCTCGCCCCCGAAACCCCCGACGACACGGCGAATCTGCTCGACGACCTCACCGCCTGGCTGGGCGCCATCTACCTCCGATACCCCGACGGACTTGCCGCGCTGCCGGATTGCTGGCTCTGGCACCCCGACGTCGTCGAGGAACTCGTCTGGCTGATGCACGCCTGGTCCGCCGCCTACCAAGGCCCCGCCGCCTCAGTGGCGCTGGCTGGGGACTGGCACGACCGGCAGCGACCCGGCGTGGTCCGGCGCATCCGCGCCAACCACGGCTCGTGCTCGATCGAGCGCCACCGCGACGGCCCCGGCCGCCCACCAATCACCACCGGCCGCCCCGACATTCCTGGCCGCGATCAGATCAGCGAGATCGCCGCCTGGTGGGCCACCGCCCGCGACTACGCACCGCCCGAACCCGCCGAGCTTGTTTCGGAAGGAGCTTGGACATGACCACCACCGGACACCTCGCCAGCGGGACGGCACCGACTGGCCGGCCGAGCTTCCTGTGCGAGCGCGACGTCGAGGCCGTCGCGGAGTTCCTCGATCCCTGGATCACCGCCGTCACCTCACGCGGAGAAGACGTCGAGGTGCCGCTACTCGGTACCCAGGAGTGGGCCGACGCCGACACCGAGACGAGGTTGGCTGCGGTCGCTGTGTTCGTGATCGGGTGCCTGGTCGAGCGCGAGCCCATCGTCATCGCCGCCCGCCTCGCGGCCGAGGTCGCAACACTGCGCGCGTCGCGGATGGCCGCGGCCCGGCAGGCCTCGCACGCGATCTCCGCCGCCGGTGACTGGTCCGCCGTCGCCCGACGGATCGTCCAGCGCGGCAACGGCGACGAGCTGACGCGGCGGCCTCGATGAGCACGACAACCACGAACGCCAACGGTGGCGGTGCGGGAAGCCGGTGGGTGCTGTGGCTGCCCGGCCTGATCGTCGCTCTCGGCGCCGCGGCCGCGACCGCGCACGGACTGTTCGAGGTCGCTGTCGCGGCCCGGGTCCCGACTCCGATCGCCTGGATCTATCCGCTGATCACCGACGGCCTCGCTGTCGTCGCCTACACCGCGACCGCCCGCCTGCAGGGTTCCGCGCGCGGCTACGCATGGTCGGTTGTCGTCCTGTCGGCCGGGCTGTCCGGGCTCGCGCAGGCGGTGTTCCTGGCGAGCGACCTCCCGCCCGTCGCTCCGGCTGGGGTGGTCGGGGAGTCGGGTGGGTTAGCGGTGCCGGGGGCGCTGAGGTTCGGGATCGGGGCGTGGCCGGCGATCGCCGCCGCCCTCGCTGCGCACCTCCTGCATCTCCTCGCAGCAGACCCCAACCCGATGAGGAGCGCGCCCGCGAGCCCGGCCGCGGCCGTTGGGCGTTCAGGTGTTCAGCAGCCCGTTCAGAGTTCAGCAGTCCGCGTTGAACAGGTCCGGTTGAACAGTTCAGAGCAGCGTTCAACCCGTCCAACCGGGGACCCGGACGCGTTGACCGCGCCCCTTCCCGTCCTCGAATCCGGCCCCGGCCGTCCCGTCGAGCGGGACGAGTTGAACGACGCCGATGCGGTGGTCACTCCGTTCATTGGACGGGCTGAACGCAGCCCCGTACGCGGTGCCGAGGCACCAGCGCGGGACCGGGCGCTGGCCGCTGCGGCGCGCCTCGCCGCGCGCACCGGTGCCCTGCCGACGGTGTCGGAGGTCGAGGCCGAGGCCGGGGTCTCCCGTGGCACCGCCGCGACCGTCCTCAAGGCGCTCCGCGACCACCCACAACCGGTCCTCCAGCCGCGCCGCCGCTGCGGCACCGGATACCGCCCATGACACCGAGCACGAGGACACCTAGCCATGACCAGCACAGCTCCCCAGCACCGACCGAGCACTCACCTCACGAACGATCAGACCACGACCACCCAGCACTCCAGTAAGACCGACAAAGCCACCGAAACAGACCCAAGAGCTACAAGATCAAAGCCATCACACCTTTGCATCACGATCCGACGGGGAGGGCCGGCCTGCGGCCGACCTGACGGCGCGCTCCGCGTCGCCGGACCCCGACACGACCGGATCGGCAGGTCACAGGGGTGGCGGGGGTGTTGAGGATCAACAACGGCTACAGCCCTGACTACCTGCTCAAGCAGGTCGCCGCGGGGCGGGAGAACTACTACACCGGCGCGGTCACCGAGGGCGAGCCTCCGGGCCGGTGGTGGGGTGCAGGGGCGGAGAAACTCGGTCTGCGGGGGCTGGTCGAGGCCCAGGATATGAAGGCGGTCTACGAACGCTTCCTCGACCCCCGCCACGAGGCGTTCACCGACCCGGCCCGGTGGGACGAGGTGACCACGCTCGGGCACACCGGCCGCCGCTACCAGTCCGAGGACGAGTTGTACGCCGCGGCGGTTGAACGCGAGCCGAACGCGTCGGCTGAACGCCGGGTTGAACTCCGTACAGAAGCGGGGAAGTCGGCTCGCCGGAACGTGGCGTTCTACGACATGACGTTCAGCGTCGCCAAGTCCATCACGCTGGTCCACACCGCGTTCGAGGCCAAGGAGACCGCCGCCCGCAACGCCGGCGACAACGTCGCGGCGGAGGCGTGGGGGCGGTTCCGGTCGGCGGTGGAGGACGCGATCTGGGCGGGCAACAACGCCGGCTTGGACTACATGGCGGAGAAGGCCGGCTACACCCGCCTCGGCCATCACGGTGGTGCGGCGGGTCGGCATGCGGATGCGCATGACTGGGTGGTGGCGTCGTTCTTCCAGCACGACTCGCGCGATCACGACCCGCAGCTGCACATCCACAACACGATCCTCAACCGCGTCGAAGGCCCCGACGGAGCATGGCGCACCGTGGACGGGCGCAGCCTGCACCGCTGGCGCCCCGCCGGCGCGGCGGTCGCCGAACGCACCACCGAGGAACGCCTCACGAGCGCTCTCGGGCTGCTGATCGCGACCCGCCCCGACGGGAAGGCCCGCGAGGTGGTCGGAGTGGCGCCGGAGGCGATGGCGCTGATCTCCTCCCGCCGCCGCGCGGTCACCGCGAAGGCGGCGGATTTGATCGCGGCTTTCGACGCGAGGCACGGGCGGGCGCCGACGAGTTATGAGCGGGAGCGGATCGCCCAGCACGCCACCCTGGTCACCCGCCGGGCGAAGTCCCATACCGGGGAGACTCGCGACCAGCTCCTGGACCGGATCGACACCCGCGTCCGCGGGGAGGTCACCGGCGGGCTTGCCGGGGTCGCTGATGCTGCCCTCGCTGCGCGCGCCGATGGTGGCCCGGCTGTAGAGGAGTGGTCGCCGACGGCGGTGATCGAGCTGGCGCTGGCGGACGTGCAGTCTCGCAAGGCGGCGTGGACGCGCGCGGACCTGACCGCGGCGATCAACGCTGCGTTGCCCGACCACCTTGGCGTGACCGACGGCGCCCGACGTCGGCCGCCTGCTCGACGAGCTCACCGCTTTAGCGGTGCCGTCCGCGACACCGCTCGACGCGACCCGCGCGGCGGACGAGTCGCTGCCCGCGGAGCTGCGGCTGGCGAACGGGGACTCGGTGTACCAGCAGCCGGGTGCGCAGCTGTTCGCTACACCGGACCAGGTGCACACCGAACGGTTCCTCGTCGCCGCCACCACCGACCGCACCGCTACCACCGTGCCCCGCGCGCACGCCCGCCAATTCCTCGCCGAGCTCACCGCTGCCGGGATCACCCTCGGCCCCGACCAGACCGCCGCCGTCCATGGCGTCCTCACCTCGGGCGCCCGGATCGAGACGCTCGTCGGCCCGGCCGGCACCGGGAAGTCGTTCGTGGTCGGCGTGATCGCCCGTGCCTGGGAGACCGCCCCGACCGTCGAGGGGGAGCCGTCTCGGCGGGTGTTCGGGCTGGCCACCAGCCAGGTCGCTACCGACGTCCTCACCGGCGAAGGCCTCACCGCGCGCAACGTCCGCTGGGTCGCGATCCAGGAGCGGCTCGCCGCCCCGCCGGCCGAAGGCGCCGCCCGGGAGGATGATCGCAGATGGGCGCTGCACCCCGGCGACCTCGTGGTCGTCGACGAGTCGGCGATGACCGACACCGCAGCGTTCTCGATGATCCACCGCTACGTCGACGACGCGGGCGCAAAGCTGCTGCTCGTGGGTGATCACAAGCAGCTCGCCGCGGTCGGGGCCGGTGGCGCTATGGATCTGCTCGCCGGCTCTGGCAGCCGGCGCGAGCTCGCCGAGGCCCGCCGCTTCATCGCCGAGTGGGAAGGCGGCGCGTCGTTGCAGCTGCGCGCCGGCGACGAGACCGCGCTGCGCGCCTACTTCGAGCACGGCCGGCTCGTCGACGCCGGAACCGTCGATCAAGCGGAAGCGTCGGCGGCGCGGGCCTGGCTGGGCGACACCCTGGCCGGGCACCACTCGCTGCTGATCGTCGACACCAACGACCAGGCCGCACGACTGTCCGCGCAACTGCGCGCCGAGCTGGTCCGGCTCGGGATAGTTTCGGATGCCGGAGTGCCCCTCGGGCTCGAGGGGACCTACGCCGGAGTTGGGGACCTTGTCGAGGCCCGCCGCAATGGCTGGCACCTCGCCGGGCTCAACGGCAACCGCCGCGGCCCGATCAACCGCGAGACCTACCGCGTCACCGCGACCCGCGACGACGGCGGCCTCGAGGTCGCTGTCATCACCGGCCACGGCCCCGACGGCGAGACCCACGGCGAGACCATCGTGCTCCCCTAGGAATACGTCGACCAGCACCTGGCCCTCGGCTACGCCTCGACGGTGCACGCCGCCCAAGGCGCCACCGTCGACACCAGCCACACCGTCGTCACCACCCGCACCGGCCCCGCCGCGCTCTACGTCGGCATGTCCCGCGGCCGGCATAACAACACCGCCCACATCGCCACCACCGCGACCATCGATGACCCCGCCCACGGGCGGCCCGACCAGACCCTGCATCGTCATCCGGTCGCCATGCTCGCCGGCCTGCTCGACCCCGACGACACCCGGGTGGCCCGGTCGGCGTTGGCCGTCGCCGCGGGCTCGACGACCGACAACGGCAGCGTGCGCGCGGTGGTCGAGCTGCTCGCCGACGCAGCCCAGCTCGCGGCCACCGACCGCACCGCCCGCTGGCTCGACGACCTCACCGCCGCCGGCACCCTCACCCTTAAGGCGCGGCAGCGGATCGCGGCCGAGGACGGCGCCGCGACCCTGACCCGGATTCTGCGCCGCGTCGAGCTCGCAGGCCACGACCCCCGCGCCGTCCTCACTGCCGCCATCAGCGACCGCCCGCTCGACGGAGCCCGGAATCTTTCTAGTGTCCTCCACACCCGAATCACCGACCGTGGGCTGCCTCTCGACCCCACTGGCGAAACATGGGCGTCCCGGGTCCCGCTCGTCGACGACCCCGATTGGCATGTTTACCTCCATCGGCTCGCCGCTATCGCCGACGACCGCGTCGACGAGCTCGGAGCCGCGGCAGCGGCGGAACCACCGTCCTGGGCCATGGAGGAGTTCGGACGGCCACCCGACGAGCCCGAACAGCGGCGGGAATGGCAGGCAGCCGTGGCAGCGGTTGCGGTCCACCGTGAACTCGTCCAGCACACCGGAGACGGCGACGTGGTCGGGCGCGCACCCCGTGCGCGTCAGGTCGAGTATTACGCCGCCTACCGGCACGCCTGGAGGGCTTTGGGACGCCCCGAGATCAGCCGCGATGTCGCCGAGCTCACCGATGGCCAGCTGCGGATGCGCGTGCGCGCCTGGGAACGCGAGCAGTCTTTCGCCCCCCGCTACGTTGGCAACGAACTCGCCGCCACCAGGCAGGCAGCCGACAACCAGCGCCGCGACGCCACTCTCCGGCACGCCGAAGCTGACACCGCGCTGCCCGCCGACCAAGCCCGATTCCGGCAGGAAGCGGCTGAGGCGGCCGCGCTTGCTGCGGTCCTCGACAGCCGTGTCGACGACCTGATCAAGCTCGACGACGCCCGCTCCCGCTGGCTGGCACACACCGCCGGCAGCCGCGCCGCCGCCGGGGAAGCGACCGCCATCCTGGCCCAGCGGCACGCGGACACCGACCGCGACCCGGCAGTTACCGCCGAAGAATGGCTGGCAGCCGCGCGCGATGCCGACCGTCTGGACGACCTCCACCGCGAAATCACCGAAACTGACATCGACCACGCCACCGACCGGGACCGAATGCCTACGATAGAGCGCGCAGTCGACAGCGTCCTCTCCGAGACGGGGGTGGACGACATTCGCGACGTTGCCGCCGGCGAGCCGCGCCAGGCCCACGAGGACGTCGTAAGGGTTCCAAACGCGAACGACGTTGCGGCGTCCCTCGACCGCGCAGCCCGGGCTCTTGCCGAGATCGAGGCCCCCAACCTCACGGATCATCAGGCTGAGGCTGACGCCCGCGCCTACGAGCTAGCTCGATGGCACGCCGACGACCACACCGCTGACCTTGGGAGCAAGCTCGATGGCACCCGTGCCGTGGAGATCACCTGACGTGTGTGATCGCGTGCTCAGAGGAGTTGCTGGCTGATTGTCTGGTGCAGTGCGCAGATCGCTTCCTGGTGCTGGCGGGCGGCTGCTTGATCCCCAACGCCCCGTCGGTGATCGGCGGTAATGGCCGGTGCACGTGCCGGTCGGTCCGGAGGACGCCGGCCAGCACGGCCGCGTCGCCGGGATCGGACTTCTTCCCGGTCTGGCCGTGGCGTTCGCGGTAGCGGGCCACCGCACGAGGGTTGATCGCGTAGACGTCGAACCCAGAGTGCTGCAGGGCGGTGACCAGAAGGTTCTTGTCTGTCTCGATCGCCACCGGGACAGCTGTCGGATCGTCGGAGTGCTCGGCCAGCAGCGCGAGGAGCTCGCTGTAGCAGTCCAGCCCCGTGGCGATGCGGCGGCGGGCGAGGATCCGGCCGTGCTCGTCGGAGACGGCGACGTCGTGGTGGGCTTCGGCCCAGTCGATCCCGCAGGTGATGCTCACGTTTCTCCGAACCTCGACTGCTTCTCCTGGGCCCGCGGGGTAATGCGGCGACCTAATGGAAGCGCTCCAGGCGCGGCATCTCACCAGCCGATCACGACCCCGTGGTAACTGGCGGGACCACCGTCTACGTACAGACCTCGAACGACCTGGCACGTCTGATGAGTGGACACCCGCCAGCGGGCTCGTTCGTCAGCCTCGCGCAGGCGCCGGGCCGGTCAAGTCTCAGGGCCCACCCGTCAGCCACCTCGGGCGCCAGCGCGGTGGCTGGCACTCCCATTAGGCCAGGTCGGTGACCCACAGCTGGTTCGGCGCTTCGGCCCGGAAGTAGCGATCGACCAGATCCGGGTGAGGAGCCGCCGCCGGATCGGCCCGCGTGTTGCGCGTCTTCTTGGTCCGTCGAGCACCTTCGATCCCGGCAGCACGCATGAGACGGGCAACCTGGTCGCGGCCCACAGCCAGACCGGCCCGACTTCCAGAGCTTGCGCGCGCCATAGACGCGATAGTTGTCCTCCCACAACCCGACCAGTCGTGGGATCTGAGTCGCCCTGGGTCTGATGGAGGCCCGGCTCATGGGATTTCGACCGCCGCGCGGTCGTCCCGTTGGGCAGCGTAGAACGCCTGCTCGAACTTGGCTG
>MEGH01000088.1:8181-9108 GCA_001725415.1 Pseudonocardia sp. SCN 73-27 | reverse complement strand
GATCGCCGTCACGAAGATGTTCCACGTGAAGATCGGCATCCGGAACATCGTCATGCCGGGCGCGCGCATGCAGACGATCGTGGTGATGAAGTTGACGCCGCCGAGGATTGTGCTGAGTCCGGACACGATCAACCCGACGAGCCACAGGTCGCTGCCCGCTCCCGGGGAGAACGCCGTCGAATGCAGCGGGGCATAGGCGAACCAGCCGAATGCTGCAGGCCCACCGGGTGTGAGGAACCCGGACAGGACGATCAGGCTGCCGAACAGGAACAGCCAGTACGACAGCGCGTTGAGCCGGGGGAACGCGACGTCGGGGGCGCCGATCTGCAGCGGCACGATGTAGTTGGCGAAGCCGAACAGGATCGGCGTCGCGTACAGCAGCAGCATGATCGTGCCGTGCATCGTGAACAGCTGGTTGTACTGCTCCGGGGACAGGAACTGCATGCCGGGCCGGGCCAGCTCGGCGCGGATCAGCAGCGCCATCGCACCGCCGACCAGAAAGAACCCGAACGACGTGACCAGGTACAGGACCGCGATGTCCTTGGGGTCGGTCGTCCGCAACATCCCGAGGAACACCGAGCCCCTCGCCGGGCGGCGCACGGGTCGCGGTCGGGTCCCCGGAGCGGGCGCGAGTTGGGTCATGACGCCCTCTCGAGTGAGTCGGTGGGAGTTCGCATGCACGGGCGCGGCGCGCGCCGGCAGCGGTGACGGGGATCGTCAGATGCGCACGAGAGGGGTGTCGACCAGGTGCTCGGCCAGGAACCAGCACTGCAGCTCCCCGGTGCGGATGACCTGCGAGACGAGCAGGTCGTTGGTACCGTCGTCGCCGAGCTCGGCGCTCTTGGCGGCCGCCTTGTGGGCGTCGATCAGGATCTGCTCGTGCGCGTCCAGCAGCCGCGAGAGCATCGCCGGAACCGGCTCGACGCC
>MEGH01000088.1:0-8156 GCA_001725415.1 Pseudonocardia sp. SCN 73-27 | reverse complement strand
CTCGACGCCGTTCGGCGGCCGCGGGATGCTGGTCAGCTCGGCTGCGTGTCGCGGATCGCCCACCGCGACGGCACCGAGGCTCTGGATGCGTTCGGCGATCGTGTCGACAAGGGCGAGCTGTTCGCCGGCGTGCTTGTCGAGCAGGAGATGCAGCTGGTAGAAGGTCGCCCCGCGGACGTTCCAGTGGCACTTCTTGTAGAGCGCGTGGAGTATCTGCGTGTCCGCCAGAGTTCGGTTCAGCTTCTCCGCCGCGTACATGCGCGAGTCGTAGGACAGACCGATCGGGAACTGCTTGACGCTGCCGAACGTCTGGATCTCGCCGCCGCCGTGCTGATGCAGCGACGGCTGGCTCGACGACGAGACCTGCTGCGTCCCGTCCTGGGTCGCGGTCATGCGCTCACTCCTCGTGAATCTCGGTTCGTAGGGGTGGTCGACGCCGTGCGCGTCGATGTTCGGATCGAGCGGCCCGGAGGGCGGGGTGGACTGCTACCCGGTCGCGACCGTGAGGGCCCCGCCCGACGGTGTCATGCAGTTCGGCCCACGATCGCGCGAACCGATCGACACCGTCGCGTTCCAGGGCCGTCAGGACCTCGGTGAGATCGACGCCCGCGGCAGCCACCGCGTCGATGACCTCCTGGGCCTGCGCCGCGTCACCGGCCGTGGCCTGCGCGTCGTCCGTGCTGCGCAGTGAGCCGTGGTCGGCGAAGGCCTTCAACGTCGCCTCGGGCATCGTGTTCACCGTTCCCGGCAGGGCGAGCTCGCTGACGTACTTCGTGTCGGGGTAGGCCGGGTTCTTCACCCCCGTCGAGGCCCACAGCGGGCGTTGCACGCGAGCGCCTGCGGCCTGGAGGCGCTCCCAGCGCGGGCCGGTGAACGTGTCGCGGAACGCCTGGTAGGCCAGCCGCGAGTTCGCGACGCCGGCCATCCCCCGGAGCGCGAGTGCGTCGTCCGATCCGATCTTGTCGAGGCGTTCGTCGACCTCGACGTCGACGCGGGAGACGAAGAAGCTCGCGACGGAGTGGATCCCGGACAGTGGCGTGCCGTTGTCGAGCGCTCGCTCGAGCCCGGCGAGATAGGCGGCCATGACCGCCCGGTACCGCTCCACCGAGAAGATCAGCGTGACGTTGACGTCGACGCCGAGTGCGAGTGCCTCCGTGATGGCCGGGAGGCCCGCCCTCGTCGCGGGGATCTTCACGGACAGATTCGGGCGGCCGACCGCTCGCACGAGGCTCACGGCATCGACGACCGTCGCCTCACTGTTGCCGGCCAGTGCGGGATCGACCTCCAGCGAGACGCGCCCGTCCACCCCGCCGGTGGCCTCCCAGACCTCGCGGAAGAGATCGCAGGCCTGCTGGACGTCCCCGACCATGAGCCGACGGACCGCGTCGCCGACCGTCACCCCGTCCGCCGCGAGTTCCCGGATCTGCGGGTCGTAGGGCTCGGGGCGGGCCAGCGAGGCCGCGAAGATGGTCGGGTTGGTGGTCACACCGACGACATGGCAGTCGTCGACGAGCCGACGGAGATGGCCGCTGACGAGGTGCGCACGAGTCAGGTCGTCGAGCCAGATCGAGACGCCCGCATCGGCGAGCCCGGCAAGTCGGTCAGGTGCCACGAACGCTTCTCCTCTGGGCCGGCCTCGGTGCCCGGACTTCCACGGGGCGACGTCAGCGTCGATCTCGTCCGGATGAGGCCCCCGAGTGACGATCAGCCGATCGTGCACTGGACTATAACGTCCAGCATTTCGCGACCTTCCGGCACCCACGGGCTGGGGCCTCGTGCGGCGCGAATCGTGACACCCGCGCTTCCTCGCGTCAACGGCGCGAGACCCGCACTGCCGCAAAGAACCCCTGTGAGCTGCGGAAATGCTGACCCTGCACCGCGGTGCCGCCGACCACGACGGACGGGTTCCGACGAAGAGGCCCGCGTTCGCGCGAACGTTCCCACCCGCGGGCGGCCTCAGGCCAGGGCGCGCAGCGAATGGACCAGCTGCTCCCAGATCGATGATCTCGACATCGCGGCAGGCACCGACGGAGTCCGGAGCTGCCGACCTGCCGCCCCTCGTCCGGTACGCGGCCGCAGGAACCGCTTCGTGCCGAAACAAGTGCCGGCACCGTGTCCGAGCAGGTCGCCGAGCTCTCGTCGCACGGCCGCGCACGAGGTCCGAGTTGCTCAGACGAGCAGCTCACCGTGCGCACGGGCTAGACTAGATCGTCTAGTCACGTCGTCGCGCGCCCACCGGGTCGGCGCACCCGCACGAGCACACGTCCGGACGTCGACGGCCCGGGCGAGAGCATCCATCAGGAGGAACATGTTCGCGGTGCTGTTCGAGGCCCGTGCGAGGCCCGACCGTCGGGACGCGTACCCGGAGCTGGCGACGCTGCTCGACGGCGACCTGCGCCAGAACACCGGCCTGGTCGACCACGACCTCCACCGGAGCGTGATCCGGCCGGGCTGGACGCTCTCGCTCTCGACATGGGAGGACGAGAAGGCACTCGTCAGGTGGCGGACGCACCCGAACCATCAGCTGGCCCAGGCGACGGGGCGCAACGACATCTTCGTCGACTACACCGTCCGGACCGGTGAGCTCACCCACGACACGGGCACACCCGGCAGCGCAAAGCTTCGCGAGCAGCGATTCGACGAGACCGCCTCGGGCGCCGGGAGCACCGTCGTCCTCGTCGGCCCGACGACCCTGCACCCTCCGTCCACCACGTACGACGCCGGCGAGATCGCCTCGCACCTCGGTCTCGACCTGGAGGCCGACGGCCTCACGTCCTGGGACGTCTACGAACCCGTGGACAGCCCCGGCGTGCTCCTCGCCCGGACCGTGTGGCGCGACCAGGCGGCCGCGGCGGAATTCGAATCGGTGGCCGACGTGCCCGGCAACCCGCGCATCCGCCGGATCCGGATCGTCCGTTACTACAGCCTCTACAACCGCAGCGAGGCCCCGCAGTACTACCCGGACCACCCGGCCTGACCGCCCCCCGCCGCCCACGAGCCACGGGCGGTCCCGGACGACCGACCGGAGCCGGTACCGGGTCCGTCCGGGCACGCGCCCGTCACCGTCCTCACCGGTGACGGGCTCGCCTGCTCACGGTTTCCCGGTGTGCGGGCCGCCCCCGTCGACAGCAACGGTCCGCCGTCGCCCGTCCCGGGCCCCGGGGGCCGAGGCGCACCCACTGCGCCCCGGGGCACGTCCCGCCGACGGCGCAGCGGCGCGGGCGAGACCGGCGAGCGCGAGGTCGAGGGCCGCCCGCAGCGGCTCCGCGTCCGGCGCGACCTGGGCGAGGATCAGACCGCCCTGGAGCACCGCGACGATCCCGGCGGCGAGCTCGCACGGATCGGCGCCGAGGTCGAGCTCGCCGTGCTCCTGCAGCCGGCGCAGCCCCGCGGCCAGGTACGACTGCCACGTCCGGAACGCGTCGTCGAGCGTGGCCCGCAGGTCGTCGGACACTTCCGCCAGCTGGGTCAGGAGCGAGCCGAGCAGGAGCCCGCTCTCGCAGCTGTCCGCGCTGCTCAGCCCGACCAGGTCCGCTGCCCATGCACGCAAGTCCGCCAGGGACACCACCTCGAGGAGCAACGAGCGTTGCCGACCCAGCACGGCGGCGACGTGGAGGTCCACCACGGCGGAGACCAACTCGCTCTTGGCCGGGAAGCAGCGATACACCTGCGACCGACTGGCACCGGATACGGCGCAGACCCGCTCGACGTTCATCCCCGCGAGCCCGAGCTGGGCGACGACCTCCGACGCGGCCCGGACGATTCGGATGCGCGTCGCCATAGAGCGGCGCTGCTCCGGGGGTCGTCCGGCAGGTTCTTCCCTCGACACGCACGGATGCTAGCCAATGCGTACTAACTGGTCCATCTCAACGGCCACCCCGCGGGCCCCGTCGGAAACCGGATCAGCGAACCGTGCGCACCTGCCAACGGACCCGATCACCGAGGTCAGAATGCTGCCCGGGCCGAGTCCGTCCCCTCGTCAGGCGGCGGCCGCCATTCCGCGGTCGCGTTCTGGGCGGAGCCGCTCTAGACTAATCAGTCGCGTAGTGCGCGAGCGGCGATAAGGATCAAGTCCTAGACTAGGATCGAGTCCGTGACGAGTGCCGGAGCGACGAGTGCCGGAGCCGAGCCTCCCCTGCGGCGCCTGACCGCCCGCGGTGCACTCACACGCGACCGCATCGTCCGGGCCGCAGCCGACCTCATACACGCCAACGGCGTCGCCGGCACAACCATGGACCAGGTCGTCGAGGCCTCCGCCACCAGCAAGTCGCAGCTTTACCACTACTTCGACGACAAGGACGCCCTCGTCACCGCGGTGATCAAGCTCCAGACTGCACGCGTCATGCAAATACAGGAACCCCATCTCGAACAGATCAACTCGTTGCAGGGCCTGCGACGATGGCGCGATGCCATCGTCCGGTTCGTCGACGAGCGGCACGGCGCGAACGGCTGTCCGGTCGGCTCGCTCGCCACGGAGCTGTCCGACCGCTCCGAACCGGCTCGGATTCTGATCAATGCGGCGTTCCAGAGCTGGGAGTCGTACCTCACCGCCGGAATCGCCCGGATGCAGGAACGCGGCGAGATCGACCGCACCTCCGACGCTGCCACCCTGGCCACCGGCATCCTGGCCGCCTACCAGGGCGGGTACCTGCTCTCACAGGCTAGGCGAAGTGCTCAGCCGATGGCGCTGGCGCTCGACCTCGCGATCCGCGATGTCGAGGCACTCGCCGTCGCGCCGAAACCCGCGCCCGACACGGCGAGCTGACCTATCCGCGTGCGCGGGACTTCCGCTCTCGGGACCGCGGCGGCGCGGCTGCCGGCCGGCTGGGCGGCGACGACGCAGAACTACAGATTTTCGTTAGACAGCCGGTGAGTGCCGACGTGGACCTTCACTCCGCGCGGAACCGCTCGCCAGCCATGAGATCGAGCGGTGTCGAGTGGCGTCTCTAAGAGGCGATGGTGATCAAGCTGAGGTCCGTGGGAGGCGGCATCAGGCGGCCACGAATCTGCCTTGCGCCCGCAGGATGGGACACGGATCGTCGAGGCCGTCCGACGGCAACACGACCTCGCTGCGGGCGAGATCGCAACGCTGACGGGGGGATCGTCGCGTAACGAGCCCGCCGCCGTGATCGTCGAAACCGTCAAGAGCGACGCGACGAACCAGGGCTGTTTGCCGCGGCAGATCAGGCAGGTATCGAGTCGAAGCGGCCTTTCAGGCCGGCCCGGATCTCCTGAGTCGGCAGGCCCCGGGCAAGTCCGCCACCGAGCTCGGCGAAGAAGCCCTCGAGCCCGGCAGGGGCCACGAGGATCAGTGCGCGGGCATCGGCCAGTCGCGGTGAAGCCGTGTCGCGTCCCACGCGGAACGAGCACCCAGCTGCCCGGCTCCACCTCGCGCTCCTCCTCACCGAGGGTGAAGGTGAACCGGCCCTCCAGGACAGTGGCGTCCACCAAGGTGGTGTACGACCTGCCCCTGGTGAGGGGCGTGGCGTAGACGTGTAGGGCGGCCACCGCGTGATCTTCTGAAGAACCTCTCACAGCACTACAGAAGGCTGATCACGCGATGACCGCACCGTCGATTATCGACCCCTCCGAGTTCCTACACGAGCAACTCTCGCAGGCGAGTCCTGACCTGCTGCGTCAGATGTTGACCACGTTCGTCAACACCCTCCTGTCCGCCGATGCCGACGCCGTGTGTGGCGCGGCCTGGGGCGAGCGTTCCGACGCCCGCACGAACACCCGCAACGGCTACCGCCACCGTGACTTCGACACCCGCGCAGGCACCATCGACGTCGCGATCCCCAAGCTGCGCAACGGTTCCTACTTTCCCGACTGGCTGTTGGAACGACGCAGCCGGGCTGAGCGGGCGCTGACCACCGTGGTCGCCACCTGCTACCTGCTCGGCGTCTCGACCCGGCGGATGGAGAAGCTCGTCGAGTCCCTCGGCATCACCAGGTTGTCGAAGTCGCAGGTCTCGGTGATGGCCGCCGACCTCGATGAGCAGGTGGCGCAGTTCCGGTCCCGCCCGCTCGACGCCGGGCCCTACACGTTCGTCGCCGCGGACGCCCTGGTGCTCAAGGTCCGCGAGGGCGGACGAGTCGTGAACGTTCACGCCCTGTTGGCGACCGGCGTCAACGCCGACGGGCACCGGGAGATCCTCGGGCTTCAGGTCAGCTCCGCCGAAGACGGCGCCGGCTGGCTCGGGTTCTTCCGCGACCTGACCGCCCGCGGCCTGACCGGCGTCAAGCTGGTCACCTCCGATGCCCACGCCGGGCTCGTCGCGGCGATCGGGGCGACATTGCCCGGCGCGGCCTGGCAACGCTGCCGCACGCACTACGCGGCGAACCTGATGGCCGCCACCCCGAAGTCGTCCTGGCCGTGGGTGCGGGCGTTGCTGCACTCGGTCTAGGACCAGCCCGACACCGCGTCAGTGCACGCCCAGTTCGACCGGGTCCTCGACGCCGTGGCCGACAAGCTGCCGAAGGTGTCCGAGCACCTCGACACCGCCCGCGCCGACGTCCTGGCCTTCACCGGGTTCCCACGCGAGATCTGGCGCCAGATCTGGTCGAACAACCCTTCCGAGCGCCTCAACCGCGAGATCCGCCGTCGCACCGACGTCGTCGGGATCTTCCCCGACCGCGACTCGCTGATCCGTCTCGTCGGCGCCGTCCTGGCCGAACAACACGACGAATGGCTTGAGGGACGCCGCTACCTCGGCCTCGATGTCCTCGCCCGCTCTCGAGTCACGGCCGTCCCCGACACCGCTACCAGCGGCGAGGAGGTGAGCGCTACCGACACGATCCCGGCGCTGAGCGCCTAACCAAACGAGAAGATCACGCGGTCGTCGTCACACACCACGCCAGCGGGCTTGACCTCCAGGACCTGAATGCATTCCTCACGCTCGCGATGGATGTGCGGCGGCGGGCAGGCCGCGTTGCCGCGGAACTCGATGATCTCGAACACCCCACCGGTCTGGCTCCCGCTCACCGCCATCCGACCGACCAGAGGCAGCTCTCGGCCACTGCCGGGCGCGATGACGAGGCCGGCAGGTTGCACGATCGACGACTCGGACATGACGAGGTCCTTTCCCGACGCTGCTATGGTGGCGCACGAATGCCGTCATGGCACATGTGTGTCAAGAAGGGTGGGGCCGGAGTGGCGAGTGGGGACGGACAGAAACGGCGGACCCGCCGCGCTCTTGTCGAGGCGGCAGGCAGACTCCTCACCGAAGGAGCCAACCCGTCCGTGGCCGAGGTCGCCGACGCCGCAGAGATCTCCCGACGGACCGCCTACCGCTACTTCCCCAGCGCCGAGCAACTCGTGGTCGAGGCAGCCCTGGAAGCGACGCGCCACGGCAGGGAGCTCTCGATCGACGCCGGCGGATCGGGCGATCCGGTGACCGCGCGGGTCGACCGGCTGGTCGTCGCCTTGCACACCATGACCGGCGAGAACGAGGGTCTGCTGCGCCAGATCATCCGTCACACGGTCACCCGCGACCCGATCGAACCGGGCGTCCCGCCCCGACCGTCGCGGCGACTGGAGTACGTCGAGCCCGCCGTCGCCCCGTTGGACGGCCGTATCGATGACGCCGCGCTCGCGCGCCTGACCCACGGGCTCGCCGCGGTGATCGGCATCGAGTCGACAATCGTCCTGCGCGACATCTGCGGCCTCGGGCCGGACGAGGTCCTTGAGATACAACGCTGGTCCGCTCAGGCGCTCATCACCGCAGCCACGTCACAGCCGAGGGACGACCGGGCCGATGAACTCCTGCAGACATAGACGCCGAGCGGGCTCATTCCTCCAGTCCGCGACCGTAGGTCTTGACGGGTATCGCGTGATGGCCTGTGGCCTGATGGTCCGCGAGAACTCGCTGTGGCGCCGGGCTGCGCATCGGTCAGGGCGTGAGCGTGGACCGGTCGTCTCGTTGGGGTACTCGCGCACTCCCGACGACCTGTCGCTTACAAGGCAGTCGGACAACGTCGACCTTGGCCGCCACCAGCAACGATAGCCACGATCTCGTACTCGACAGCCCCTCCCACCCCACGACTAGTGCCTCGATCGAGAACGTTGGCGTTGTAACCCGGCTGCGGTGATCGGCTGAGAGGCTGTCGTCGGAGGTGGGCGATGGCACGGCAGCCTGAGGTGTTCGTGCGGGATCT
>MEGH01000087.1 GCA_001725415.1 Pseudonocardia sp. SCN 73-27 | reverse complement strand
GTCCGGATGGCTGCACTTCTACAATCACCACCGCCGACACACCGGCATCGGCGGTCACCCACCCGCAAGCCGTGTTCCTAACCTCTCAGGGCAGAACAATTAGCGGTCCCGTCGACGGCCCCGCTGTTCCGCCCATGCCGGTCTCGACCCCACCGACGGGGACCCGGCCGGGCCCGGCGGCGTCGGTACGCACCTCACCGGACAGCCGGCCGGCGCGTTGCACGAGGACGACGCTGTACACGCCCCCCGCGTCCAGGCTGACCGGCAGCTGCGCGGCATCACCTGTCGTCGGGTTCACGTCGAATGTCCCCCGGCCTGCGGGGACGTCGACATAGCCGGTCGCGTCGCCGAAGCCGACGGCCGCGGCCATCGCGGTGCCGTCCCAACGGACCGCGACGGGCCCGGACTGCTCCGCGCCCTGGACGACCCGCACGCGTGCCTGACCCGGGGGTGGCGGGGTGAGGTCGTCGTCGAGCACACGCAGCGACAGACCGTCGCGCATCCCGAGCCCGGCAGCTGTATAGGCATCCCCGGCCTGCGCGCGCAGCGTCGTGGACACGATCGGCGGCGTCGAGTCGGGCGCGCCCGCCATCCGCATCTGCACCGTGTACGTCCCGGGCTCGATGCGCGTGTAGGAGGACACGTCGCCGTACCCGACTCCCGCAAGCCGGGTCGTCGTCCCACTGAAAGATGTGACCAACACGTCGACGTCGGGAGTGTCCGGCGACAGGTGTGCCAGCCGAAGGTAGGTCCCCGTGGCCGCGTTCGCGGGTCCGGCGCAGGCGAACGCGGCGAGAACCGCGATTCCGAGCGCTGTGATCAGTCGCCTCATCGTGCCTCCCTCGGAGGGCCCAGAAGGGGTAGTGGTGCCGGCACCCGCCAGCTCACGATCACGCCGTCAACGGTTCGGGCGGTCTGGTCGGGCGCGTACGGGGCGCGCTGCGCGGCGACCCACGCTGCACCCGCAGGGGTGAGCGACCGGATCTCGACGACGTGGCGCGGCAGGGCGGGATCCTCGCCCGGCACGGCGGGGAGCGCGACGACCTGGACACCGCCGCGCCCGGTGAGCCCCGCGAGCAGCACCAGGACCCGGCTGTCGACGGCACCGGCACGCAGTCCTGCCCGCACGTCCGCCGGCGCGTCGAGTCGGGGGTTGGCGTCGAGTTGGGCCCCGGCGGCGCGGCGGGCATCCGCCTCCGGCCCGGACGCCGGATCGTCGGGGGTTGTGACGCGCAGAGCGCCGGCCCCGGACCCGAAGGCGGCAACCGCACTGCCTGCACCGTCGACGACGAGGGGCGCGCCGGCGTCGAGGCGGCTCGCGGGGAGACCGTCCCGGATCAGGTCGGACCGCAGCCCGGGTGGCGCGGCCACAGGGCCGTCGGTCCCTGTGAGCAGCCACGACGCGAGGGCCCGATGGGCAGTGGGGTCGGACCCGCTCGCCCTCGGCAGGGTCACGGCCATACCGACGGCCGCCGCGACGGCCGTCGCGAGGACCGCGCCGCGTCGTGCGGTCCTGGGCAGGCCGGACAGCCGAGCGGCGAGAACCGTGACCAGGACCGAGCCGAGCAGGACCGTTGCGCCGGCGAGCGCCGGCCCGGCGACCGCACTTCCAGGCCCCGGGACCGCTGTCACCGCGACGAGGGCGAGCACCGATGCGGATGCGCCACGCAGTCCCTTCGATACCGCGGCGGCCACAGCGATCGCGGCTGCCCCGACGATCAGGGCGAGTGGGGTCGCCACGGCGGGCCCGGCCGGCGCGAGCGGCATCGAGCCCGCGGTCGCAACCGCCGCCGCACCCCCGATCGCTGTTGCCGCGCAGGCGATCCACGGCGACCGCCGGACCGTGGCCGCCGCGACGGCGACCGCGACCGGTACCAACAGGACCGGCGCAGTGACCACGCCGACCAGCGCGAGGGCGATGCCGGACCAGCGTGCGATCCGCCCACGACCGAGCAGGAGCGACCCGCCGACGGCGCACCACGCCGCACCGAGGAGCCCGGGGACGGCCTGCGCGGGGCCCAGGACCGCGGGTGCCGCCACCGCCAGGACCGCAAACGCGAGGGCAGCGGCGAGTGCCGGTACGTGTAGCCGCCAGGCGGCCGCGGCGACGCCGAGGAGCAGCACGACCCATGCGACCGTTGCGACCTCGGTGCTGACGTCGGTCACCGACGTCGCCCGGGTGAACGCGTCGGTCAGCGTCGCGTAGCCCGAGAACTGCAGGCGCGTCGCCCACTCGGTGAGCGCGAGCGGCGTCGTGACGATGCCGTGCACCCCGGCGTAGGCGGCGTCGAGAATTCGACCGGCGGCGGGCGCGAGGAGCCCTGGCGGCGCGGCAGCGGCGACCTGCACGACAACGCCGATCCCGGCCAGCAGGACCGCGGCCCGACCGAGGATCGGCCACGTGGGAGGCGGGTTCGGCAACGGGTCCGCGCCCTGGCGTTCGCGGCGCCGTTCGAGCGCGTCGCGGACAGTACGCATCAACGACGTCACGATGAGCAGGACGCCGATCCACGGCAGCACGAGCAGGATCGTCTGCAGGGCACCGAGGGTGGCCGCCGCGACGTCGCCCGCGCGCACCGCGTCGGCGGTGCCTGACGCGAACCGGCCGGCGGAGTCGAGCACGACGGGCAGCACCTGTGGGGCCGCGAGGACGAACAACGTCGCGATCACGAGCAGGCCTGGCACGACGAGCACGACCCACGTGGTGATGATCCGTCGCGCCCGCGGCCGCAGGTCTCGCACGCGGGGACCGGGTTCGCGTCCGGGGAGCATGCCCAGCAGGACCGGGAAGAGCCGGCTGAACAGGTCCGGCACGCCGATGAGGTCGCTGAGGATGTAGTAGCCGTCGAGACGGACCGACGGGATGAACTGGCGGAGCGTCTCGATGTGCCAGTAGACGACGAACACCAGCAGCCAGGGCGCCCCGGTCCCGAGCCACGCGAGGCCCGTCACGGCCATGACCAGGGCGTTGACGTACACCCCGCCGAGATCGGTCCGCAGCCGACCTCCGCGGTCGAGCCGGTAGGAGTCGGTGACGGTGCTGAAGAAGGCGGGCCAGACGAGATAGAGACCGACGCCCATCGTCCCGGGCCGCGCGCCCGAGTAACGGCAGGCGGCGACGTGCCCGCACTCGTGCAGAGCCCCGGCAGCAACGGTCAATGCGAAGACGAGAAGGCTCAGCACCGGCATGTCGACAAGTGCGAGCGCGCTCGGCACGACCTGCCCGACCGCACCACCGACGACGAGCGCGACGTCGACGGCCAGCAGCGCGACGACGCCCAACAACGGGACGACGCCCCGGAAGAGACCGGTGAAGACACCCGCGATGCGCCAGGCCACCGGCGCGGAGACGAGGGAGACCCGGTGGCGCAGTGCGAGCAACGGGTCCGAGACGTCGCCGGCGCGCTCCTCCAGGGCCGCATCGGCAGGCATGTCGAGCAGCCCTGCCGGCCCGAGCTTCGAGTCGATCAGGAACCCGACCTGGAACGCGTCGAGCGCCCGGCCGTACTCCGAACCGACGTCAGCGGCGAGATCGTGCAGGTCGCGCCGACCATCGATGTGCGAGGCGAGCACGAACAACAGCCGGGTGAGCTGGACGACCTGCCCGTCCTCGCGCGCAGCCAGGAACCGGGTCTCACGGAAGCCGGCACCCTGATACTCCCCGATGAGCTCGACGCCCGCCGCGAGCCTCGGGACGGCCGTCACTACCGTGATGCGCTGCGTCGGAGGGTCGAGTGTGAGCGGCTCACCCGCCATCTCGTCGCCCCCTCGCAGACGGTCCCGTCAACTCGGCGAGAGCGGGCCCGGTGCATACCGGGCCCGCCCGTCACCGCTCACCTGTGGAGATCAGTGCTTCCAGCCACCCCAGCCGCCACCGCGGACGTGGGTGACCGACTGCCAGGCGTTGCCGCCGTCGCCACCGCTGCCGCCGTTGCCGCCACTGGCGTCGGCGACGTTCCACTGGTTGCCGCGGCTGAAGTTGAGGAAGTTCAGGGCGATCCCGCCGCTGCCGCCGTTGCCACCCCTGCCTCCGTTGCCGCCGAGGTTGACAGCGGTCATCAGGGTGCGAGCCGGCAGCATCTCGACGTCCTGGGACTCGAGCTCGTCGTGGCGCATTGCGTCGGACATGGTTGATCCTCCTGTGAAATCACGGTCGGACTGATACCGCGCAAGAATGTCGACACGCGGTGGGCCCGGGCCGACTTCTCGAACTCCGGGACCGATTTCGATGTTCACGAGGATCGCGCGGAGGCGGCAACTCTCAGACCACTGAACTTGCGTCCGCACATCTCCGCCGACTTCGCGCGGAAAGCACTGACGGGTTCGGTGTAGATCTACTGAGAAATGGTGGCGCACGCTACGTAGTCCGAATGGCCCACCAGCTCGGTGGGCGAGCACGCGGCCTGCGGGAACAGGGTAGAGGCTCGTCGTCTACGTGGTCCGACGGGGAGTGAGCAGAGCAGCACAGCCTGCGAGGTCGTCGGCATCCAGGACGTCGCGCAGCGCTACGAGTGCGTCGGCATCGGATGCGATCAGACCCGCTGCCGCGCTCGCGACCGCGGCGACGCGGGCCCAGGAGATCCCGTCCCGGACCACGTGGACCGCAGCGGGACCCGCCGCCGGCTCGTCACCGGCGACGAGAAGCCTCATGTCGGTCATTGCCGGCCCGGCAGCGCGAGCGGATGCAAGGTCCAGGAAGTCGGACGCCGTGACGTCCTCACCCGCCAGCACGACGTCGTGGCGGCCCGATCGACGCGGCACGGTGCCGGGAACTGCCGCGATGACGGCGAGGCAGCGTCGTCGCGGCGGGACCAGGTGAAGACCCGCGATACCGAGGATCCGCACGTCGAGCAGCGGTTCCGTGGCGAACCGGAGCATTCCCGACCCGATCGGCCGCACACCCCATGCCCGCCACACGTTGGCGACCGACACGTTGCTGATGCCGAGGTCCGCGCCCAGCAGTCGAGACGACCACCGGGTGCGACCTCCGGGTGGTGCCTCCACGGTGCGTTGCAGGACAACGGCATCGCTGACGGTGACCGGTCGCCCGGCGCGGGCCGAGTCCCTGAGTCCCCCGACGCCCATCAGCCGGTACCGCTCCCGCCACATCACCACGGTGCGTTCGGAACACCCCAGCACCTCGGCGATGTCCTGTGCCCGCATGCCCTCGGCCGACATCAGGACCATGCTGGCGCGTCGGGCGTCGGTGCCGCCGGGTCGGTCCGCGGCGATTCGCGCACGCAGGACAGCGACGTCGTGCGCCGACAGCGCCGGAAGGCCGTCCATGACACCGCCTGGGGTCTGCAACGTTCCTCAAGGGATCCAGACGTTCGCACGTTCCGGACAAACGGGTTTCGTACCGGGCACGGATTCGGTTCTCCCCCGTTCGTGTGAATCGCAGAATTGCGTGCCGACCAGGGAATTCGCCCTTCAGGTTCGGATCAAACCGTGAAAAAAGAAGCTGATCGAACCGCGGCGCCGAGTTCCCTCGTTGGCAAGTGTGTTCCCGGCGCGTCCGAGTGAGTCGACGACGATTCCGTGAAACAAGTCCCTGCTCCCCCGCCCGAGCCGGCGGTCGTCGGACCGGCGCTCTGGGCACCGCGCTCATAGGAGATGTCGTGTTCGAGGGCTTCAACCAGACGTTCGTGAAGGACGCCATCAGGCGTAGTTCGGAGAACCCGCTCGACCGCCGCCGGTTCCTGCGGGCCGCCGGCATCACCGCCGGTGTCGTCGGGCTCGGCGCCGCCGGCGCGGGGACCGCGTTCGCCGGTAGCGACCACGACATGACCGAGGACGACGCGCAGGGACCCAGCGACGCCGCCGTCCTCAACTTCGCCCTCAACCTCGAATACCTCGAGGCCGAGTTCTACCTGCGTGCCGTGACCGGCGAGGGTCTCGACGACTCACAGGTCACCGGCACCGGCACGGTCGGCGAGGTCGTCGGCGGCTCGAAGGTGAAGTTCGAGACCAAGCTCGGCCAGCAGTACGCCCAGGAGATCGCGGGCGACGAGCGCGCCCACGTCGACTTCCTGCGTGCCGCGCTGGGCGACGCGAAGGTGGCCCGCCCGGCGATCAACCTCCGCGAAGCGTTCACCGCCGCCGCGACCGCCGCGGGCGTCATCAAGGCGGGTCAGACCTTCGACCCGTTCGCCGACGAGGACAGCTTCCTGCTCGGCGCCTTCATCTTCGAGGACGTGGGCGTCACCGCCTACAAGGGCGCGTCGCCGCTGGTCAGCAACAAGACCTTCCTCGAGGCGGCCGCCGGCATCCTGGCCGTCGAGGCCTACCACGCGGGCCTCGTGCGCACGGTGCTGCTCGCCAAGGGCCTGGAGGACCCGGCGGGCAAGATCTCCGACGCCCGCGACAGCCTCGACGGCAAGACCGACCTCGACCAGGGCATCGTCGACGCCAAGGGCAACGCGAACATCGTGCCGACGGACAAGAACGGCATCGCGTTCTCCCGGTCGGCGGGTCAGGTCCTCAACATCGCCTACCTCAACCCGGCCGCGGTCACCAAGGGCGGGTTCTTCCCGAACGGTGTCAACGGCGAGATCAACACCAGCGTCGCGAGCGCCTGAGCCAATCCCGTCGCGTGGCCGGTGCCCGGGAGCAGGCGTTCCAGACGCCCTGCTCCCGGGCTCCCGGCCCGTCCCCCAGCCCACTCCCACCGGAAGGTCGTCATGTCATGGGCGCACTGAGCCCCACCCACTGGTTGATCGTGATCGGCGTCGTCGTGCTCCTGTTCGGCGCCAAGCGGCTCCCGGACGCCGCACGCAGCTTGGGCCGGTCCGCCCGGATCCTGAAGGCCGAGGTGAAGGACATGGAGTCCACCCCCGCGACGAAGGGCGCCACCGAGACCGACCCCGACGCCCCGGTGGTCGCCTCGGCGTTGCCCCCGGCAGCCGCGGTCACCGCTCCCGCCGCGGGTCCCATCGCCGCCGCCGAGCGCCCGCTCGCGGGCTGAGCCGCAGCCGATGTTCGACCTCGGCTTCGAGAAGATCGTCGTTCTGCTGGTCGCGGCCCTGTTCATCCTCGGCCCGGAGCGGCTGCCCGGTGCGGCCGCGTCGCTGGGGCGGGCGATCCGCAAGGTCAAGGAGTTCACGGCCGAAGCCGGCCGGCAGGTCCGCGACGAGGTCGGCCCGGACCTCGACGAGCTCCGGGCTCCGCTCGCCGAGCTCCGCGCCCCGCTGCAGGAGCTGCGCGCCCTGCGCGATCCGCGGCGGGCCCTCGTGAAGCACCTGCTCGACGACCCGCCCGCAGCGGCCGCGGCCCACGCCACCGCACCGACGGAGCGATAGGTCGATGGCGCTCACCCTGACCCGCAAGCGTCACGGCGGGGCCGACGCCACGATGCCGCTGATCGCGCACCTCTACGAGCTGCGCAACCGGCTGGGCGTCGCCCTCATCGCGATCACCCTGACGACCGTCCTCGGCTACATCTGGTTCGAGGTCGCCCTGTTCGGCGCGCCCAGCCTGGGCGCGATCCTCAAGGACCCCTACTGCTCGCTGCCCGCCTCGTCGCGGGCGGCGTTCACCGCCAACGGCTCGTGCACGCTGCTCGGAACGGGCCCCTTCGACCAGTTCACGTTGCGCCTCAAGGTCGGCGGCACCACCGGCATCGTGCTGGCCTGCCCGATCTGGCTCTACCAGCTGTGGGCGTTCATCACCCCTGCGCTGCACGCCAGGGAACGGCGGCTCGCGGTCTCGTTCGTCTCCGGAGCGGTCGTCCTGTTCGTCGGCGGCGCCGTGCTGGCCTACCTCGTCGTATCGAAGGGCCTGGCGTTCCTGCTCACCATCGGCAGCAACGTCCAGACCACCGCGCTGTCGGGCGACGCCTACTTCGGGTTCGTCGTCGCGCTCCTCGTCATCTTCGGGGTGAGCTTCGAGCTCCCGCTGCTGCTCGTCATGCTCAACCGCGTCGGCGTCGTCCGATACGTCTGGTTGAAGAAGTCGCGCCGCGGGATCATATTCGGGCTGTTCGTCTTCGCCGCCATCGCGACGCCCGGCTCGGACCCGATCTCGATGACGGCCCTCGCCGCCGCGCTCACCGTGCTGTTCGAGTGCGCCGTCCAGCTCACGCGGCTCAACGACAGGCGGGTCGAGCGCATCCGGGCCGCCAGAGAGCGCGACGCCCTCGATCCCGACACTGCGTCCCCGATCGAGCCGCCGACACCGCTCGACCGACTCTGAGCCCACGGTCCCGTTCGCCGATCCGTCGGTGGCAGTACAGAACGTCGTGTACCTCACTGCCGTAAGGCTCTCGACCGAACCGACCAATTCTGATCCGTGGACGGGCAGAACCGCAGCCGGCCTGTCGACCCAGCCACGTGCCCTGAGCGCCTGACCAACCGCCCGGGGCGCTCCACACGCCTCAGAAGACGATCTTCGCGTCGAGATCTCCGCAGCTCAATACCAGAGCCGGAGGTCGGGATCGAACCGACGACCTACCGCTTACAAGACCGTCGCTCTGGACGGTCTGCAGCATCTACCAGCAACAACGTCCACGCAATCGCGCACTGCAGATGCGGTGAGCACTCCTGCCACCCTCGTTTCGCGTCACATGGCGTGTCACGGTGCCAGCTTGGAGCTGGACAGGACTGCGCCTGCCGGACCTCCGATGACTCGTCGGCTCAACCTCACCGCTTGCGCATGCGACAACTGGGTCCCACCGACACATGTCATGAGCCATCTACCCTTCCGCCCACCACCTAATAAGACTACGCTCCCCAAACCTTCTGACACCAAGCGATGGTGCAACAAAAACCGGAGAGCGAGCAGCAGGAGCCATGCATGGCAGACAGTGAAGAAGCAGCCGAGCCCGCGGCGGC
>MEGH01000086.1 GCA_001725415.1 Pseudonocardia sp. SCN 73-27 | reverse complement strand
CGCCACCTACGCCGGCATCTACTTCTGGTTCCCGAAGATGACCGGCCGGATGATGGACGAGACGCTGGGCAAGGTCCATTTCTGGTTGACGTTCGTCGGCTTCCACATGACGTTCCTGGTGCAGCACTGGCTGGGCAACGAGGGCATGCCGCGCCGCTACGTCGACTACCTGCCCACCGACGGGTTCACCACACTGAACACGATCTCCTCGATCGGTGCGTTCATCCTCGGTGCCTCGACGCTGCCGTTCATCTGGAACGTGTTCCGGTCCTACCGGTACGGGCGGGTCGTGACCGTGGACGACCCGTGGGGCTTCGGGAACTCCCTGGAGTGGGCGACGTCGTGCCCGCCGCCGCGGCACAACTTCACCGAGCTGCCCCGGATCCGCTCCGAGCGTCCGGCGTTCGAGCTGCACTACCCGCACCTGGTCGCGCGCCTGCGCGAGGAGGCCCACAGCGCGACAGCGACGGCGCGGAGCCGACCCCTCACGGACACGCGACCACCGGCCATCATCAGGAGGGGCGAGCAATGACCACGTTGAACGACATCGGTGCCGCGGACGGCGCCGTCGTCGCCACCGAGCACATTCGTACAGCCCTGCTCGCGGGGACCTTCCTCTTCGAGGACGGTTCCGTGCAGACCTTCGAGCCGTCCGGTGCAACGACGTACGTCGAGCGCGGCCGGCCGGCCGAGGGGAAATGGAGCATCGACGGCGACGGCCGTTTCTGCTCGTTCTGGCCTCCGGACTTTCGTGCCTACTACGACCTTTCCTGGATCGTCGACGACGGCGAGGTCATCGGAATCAGGTTCGTCGGCGACGGCGGTGGTCGCGGCTTCGTCGGCCGTTACCGGAAATGACCTCCGAGCCGGTCCCGTTCTTCTTCCGGAACAACGCCCGCCGAGCGCGCCGGACCTGACCGTTCTCGGCGGCGCGACCATCAAAAAAACAGACAGGAGTTGGGATGTCCGACAGTCAGTTCATCGACGGAGCCATCGAGCGGAGCGCAGAACAACCGGAGGATCGCGCGGAGCTCCGCAGGATGGTCGCCGAGGCCCGCGACGGCGAGTCGACCGGGGCCGAGACGGGGCCGAGCGACGGTTCGATCCTGAACTTCGCGCTCAATCTCGAATACCTCGAAGCGGAGTTCTACCTGCGTGGCGCCACGGGTCAGGGGCTGCCCGACGACATGGTCGGCGGGACCGGAACACCCGGCCAGGTGTCCGGTGGCCGGCAGGTCGAGTTCCGCAGCCCGTTGGTCAGGAACATCGCGCGCGAGATCGCCATGGACGAGCAGGCCCACGTCGCGTTCCTCCGTGCCGCACTCGGTGACGCAGCCGTCGCCCGCCCGCGGATCTCGCTCGACAACAGCTTCACCGCCGCCGCCACGGCGGCAGGCCTGATCGAGCCCGGCCAGACCTTCGACCCCTACGCGGACGACCGCAGCTTCCTCTTCGCGGCCTTCCTCTTTGAGGACGTCGGCGTCACGGCCTTCAAGGGGGCAGCGCCCTTCATCTCGAACAAGACCTATCTGGATGCGGCGGCGGGTCTGCTGGCCACCGAGGCGTACCACGCCGGGATCGTGCGAGCCACCCTCTTCAGCGAGGGTCTGGCGGACGACTCGGTCTTCGACGCGGTGCGCAAGATCTCCGCGGTGCGCAACGCCGTCAGCGGCCCGGCCGACGACGACCAGGACCTCGGCACGAGGGACGAGGCGAACCTGATCCCCACGGACGAGTACGGCCGTACGTTCGGCAGGAGCCCGGCGGAGATCCTCAACATCGTTTACCTGAATGCCGATGCCGAGGCGTCCGGCGGCTTCTACCCGAACGGGCTCAACGGAGCCCTCACGGAGGGAACCGGGGCCGCGAGCCGGACCTCGTAACGATGGTCGGCCGGACGGCCACCGGAGACGAACATCGGTAGGCGGTCCGCCGGGCCGGTCCGCGCCGGCGGACCGGCCCGGACCGGCATCGGGCCCCGAGGGCCGGTCGCCAGCCGGGCGGTCCACGTCGTCGAATCCGCAGTCGTGGCCCGGCGAGATCGTCCGGCGAGTGCGGGGCGGGCGGCTGCGTCCCCACCTCGGCAGCGTCGGCGCGTTCGACGCCGTAGGAGCCGTGGTCGGTTCGACCGAAGGCATCGAGCACGACGATCGCCCGTGCCCGTGCCCGTGCCCGTCCCGACGAACGTGGACGGGCGGCAACACAGAACTCTCCTGCCCGGGGCCGGACCCGGGCGACCTGGGTGTGGCGCCGCTGCGCGGTCGGCCCGGATCAGCCGGTCGCCGGAGTGGCTGCGGTCTCGGGAGGTCCGTTCGTGATCTCGGTCCGGACACTCCAGGCGAACTGGAGCAGCAGGGTGACCGGTGACTTCTCCGCGATGTTGATCATCGACTGGAAGTCCTGCTCGGGGACCTCCTCCGACAGTCGGATGGTGCGCTGGAGATAGCGGGAGGCTCCCACGGTCGTCGGCTCGTGATAGGTGACGTCCACGGTGATGTCGCCGGCGTAGTCGTACTTGCGGTCGGCATAGCTCCGCAGCGTGATGGCCGTGCACGAGGCGAGCGCCATCATCAGGTACTCGGTCGGGGTCGGTCCCGCCGCCGGGGTCCCGAACGCCGGGTCGTCGGCCACCCCCACGAAGTCCCCGGCCCGGATCTCGGTCTCGAGCCGGCTCGTGGCCGCCAGCGTCGCCCGTGCGGTCGCGACGATCCGTTCGTTCGGCGTGCTCATGGCTTGTCCTCTCGCGTCCTGCGACGGCCGTCCGATCGGGACGGCATGCTCGGTGCCCGCACCGCCTCGGACCGCCGACGACCCGCGCCCTCGGCCCGTCGTCATCGCCCGTCCGGGGCGGAGCACGACCCGAGCACTGCCTGCACACGAGCGCGCAGGGCCGGGACGGCCTCCTCGGCGAACCACGGGTTCCGGCTCTGCCAGCGGAAGTTCAACGGTGAGGGGTGGACGAGGGTCATGCGGTCGGGAAGCTGGTCGCGGAAGGCCCGGACCGCGTCGGTGAGGGTCGTTCCGGCGGTGCCGGGAAGGTAGTACTTCTGCGCATAGCGGCCGATGAGGACGGTGAGCTCGATGTGCGGCAGCTCCGCGAGAAGCCGCGGATGCCAGCGTGGAGCGAACTCGGGGCGTGGCGGCAGGTCACCGTGTGCCGCCTTGCCCGGGTAGTAGAAGTCCATCGGCAGGATCGCGAACAGTGTCGGATCGTAGAACTGGTCGTCGGTGACCCCGAGCCAGCTCCGCAGCGTCACCCCGCTCGGGTCGTCCCAGGGGATCCCGCTGCGCTGCGCCCGTGTGCCCGGGGCCTGCCCGATCAGCACGATCCGGGCCGACGGGTGCGCCGTGTAGAGCGGGAGCAGGCCCGCGGCCGTCGCGGCCCGGTTGGCCGGGTCCGCGATGATCTCCTCCCGGATCCACTCCAGCACGGCGCTCGTCCCCGTCGTCGATCCGTCCACGGTGGGCGACCGTCAGGTCGACCGGGACGACGGCTGCGTCGCGACGTCCGAGCGTCGTGGCAGCACCCAGTCCGGCCGCGGGAAATGGCAGGTGTAGCCGTGCGGGTAGCGCAGCAGGTAGTCCTGGTGTTCGGGCTCGGCCTCCCAGAAGGGACCGGCCTGCGTGACCTCGGTGACGACCTTGCCCGGCCACAGCTCCGACGCGTCGACGTCGGCGATCGTGTCCTCGGCGAGCATGCGCTGTTCGTCGTCGAGGTAGAAGATCGCCGACCGGTAGGACGTGCCGCGGTCGTTGCCCTGCCGGTTCGGGGTGCTGGGATCGTGGATCTGGAAGAAGAACTCCAGGAGGTCGCGGTAGGTCGTCGCGGCCGGGTCGTAGGTGATCTCGATGGCCTCGGCGTGGGAGCCGTGGTTGCGGTAGGTGGCGTTCGGGGTGTCGCCGCCGGTGTAGCCCACGCGGGTGGACAGCACGCCGGGGCGGGAGCGGATGAGGTCCTGCATCCCCCAGAAGCAGCCTCCGGCGAGGATCGCCCGTTGCGGTTGGGTCGTCATCTCGGTTTCCCTTCCCACGCGTCGTCGGGGTCGCGCACTATGTGGACGGCGGCTTCCTCGGCGCTGGCCGCTCCGCCGTCCCGTCCGACATCGACGGCGTTGAGGTAGGCGAAATCGTCCCGCTCACCGGCGGGCTCGACGTCGACCAGACGCCCGGAGCGGGCGACACCGACCTCGTCGTCGTACAGCTCGCCGTCGGTGCCGGCGCTGTCGCCGAGCCCGTCGCCGTCGTCGGTGTCCCGGATGTCGGGCAGCTCCCGGGCCAGGCGGCCGGCGAGACTCTCGTGGTCGTGCGCCTCTCGCGCCGTGACGCCGTAGTGGTCCCGCTCCCACGGCCGTTCGGGCACCGTGTAGCCCTCGTCGAGCAGGTCGACTCCGCGTCCGTCGAGGGTGTCGTCGTCCTCGAGCAGGCCGTTGTCGATGTCGACCCCGTCGACGCCGTCGCTGTCGTCAGCCATCTCGTTCTCCTGTCAGCGACGCCGTTCCCTCCGGCGTTGCGGTCATCCCGTGACCCCGAACCGCTCGACCCTGATCCGTCCGGTGGGCACCCCGGCCGCCACCGCGAGCCGGGTGGCGGCGTCACAGAAGGCGGTCGACCCGCACACGTAGAGCTCGCGGTCGGTGTCCAGCGCCGCGGCAAGGTCGGGCGCGGTCAGCCGGCCGGGGGGACGGGCGTACCCGTCGGGCACGGTGCGGGTGAACACGATCGACGTCTGCGGGCCCCCGACCTCGGTGGCGTAGTACAGGTCCTCGGGGCCGCGTACCGAGGCGACGAGCCGGAACAGGTCCGGTTCGCCGAGGGCCCGGGCGCGGCGCAGCATCGACATCAGCGGCACGATGCCGGAGCCTCCGGCCACGCCGAGCGCGGGCCGCAGGTCCCAGGCGAAGTGCCCTCCGATCGGACCGCGCACGTCGAGGACGTCGCCCACCTCGACGGCGTCGTGGAGGAAGCTCGAGACCTCCCCGTCGGGCAGGAGCTCGACCGTCAGATCGAGCTCGGCCGATTCCGACGGCGCGCTGGCGATCGAGTAGGACCGCTGCGCGCGGTAGCCGTCGGGGGCGGTGAGCCGCACGATCATGTGCTGACCGGGCCAGAACGCTCGTGGCTCGGACAAGGTCAGGGTGAAGGACTTCGCTGTCGGGGTCTCCCGGCGGATGCCGTTCACCCGTGCGGTCTGCCAGGGCCCGGGGTGGGGCGCCGCGCCGCGGTCGACGGCGGTCATCAGTCTCCCTGGTAGCGCTGCTCGAGCCAGGGATCGCCGTGGTCGTGATAACCGTTGCGTTCCCAGAACCCTGGACGGTCCTCGGCGAGCAGGGTGAGACCCGACACCCATTTCGCGCTCTTCCAGAAGTACAGGTGTGGAACGAGCAGGCGGGCGGGGCCGCCGTGGATGTCGTCGAGGGGTTTGCCGTCCACGTCCCACACGACCCACGCCTTGCCGCCGGTGAGGTCGTCCAGCGGCAGGTTCGTGGTGTAACCGGTGTGCGATCTCGCCACTGCGAACGCCGCGTCGGCGCCGACTCCGGCGATGTCGAGGAGGGTGTCGACCGAGACACCGTCGAAGCGCATCCCGAACTTCGACCAGGTGGTCACGCAGTGGATCGCGCCTTCGTACCGGGAGGCGGGCAGTGCCCGGATCTCGTCCCAGGTCCACCGAGCCGGTGAGTCGACCAGACCGTCCACCTCGAACGTCCATCGCGCAGTGTCGATGCTCGGGGTCGACTCGACGTGCAGCACGGGCCAGTTCGCGCCGGCGTCGTACTGGCCGGGAGGCAACCGGGTGTCGTGCGTGCCCCGGCTGCGCCCGCTGAATCCCCTCGTCAGGGCCATCTGGAGTATCGCTTTCCGTCGTCGGCGCGCCGCACCGAGGGCGCACCTCGGCGTCCGGCCATCAGGCCGGAGCGCGGCTGTCGGGCTGAATATGGACACGCAGATCCAAACTGTCAAGTCCAGTTCATCGTGACATTTTCAGTCTGAATGGATCCGCAGCTTCCTTCCCGTCCGTATCATGCCTTGGGTGACATGATTCCTGTTGACGCTGTTCAGAGGGTCATCGCGATGCGGGCGAGAGGTGGGGTCGCCCGCCCGTGGTCGCAGCTTCCCGCCCGTGCGCCGCGGAGTGAGGATGGACCAGGCCGTACAGTGCACGCGGAAGTCGAGTCATCGACGACACGTCGGGCCGATCATCTGCAGCACAGAGTGATCGTTCGGCGTACCTCTGGTGTGCCCACTTCGTTCGGAGGTCTGTGGCCTGACTCCAATTATGGACGGTATCGTCCACAATCCTTCGAGGTGTGCGGCGGACGCAGACCGACTGAGAGAGGTGGCCGGATGAAGGCGATCGTGGTGACGGACCAGGCCGCGGGAACGGCCGGAATGACGCTGGTGGAGCGAGATGTACCGAAGCCGGCAGGCAACGACGTGCTCGTCGAGGTGCACGCGTCGGGCTTCACCCCGGGCGAGCTCACATGGCCCTCGAACTGGACCGATCGCCTCGGCCGCGACCGGACCCCGTCGGTACCCGGGCACGAGCTGGCCGGCGTGGTCAGCGCCCTCGGCTACGGCACGAGAGGACTGTCGGTGGGCCAGCGGGTCTTCGGCCTCACCGACTGGACCCGCGACGGCACCCTCGCGCAGTACACCGAGGTGGAAGCGCGCAACCTCGCACCGCTGCCAGGCGACGTGGACTTCACGGTCGGCGCGAGCCTGCCCATCTCGGGCCTCACGGCCTGGCAGGGCCTGTTCGACCACGGCCGGCTGCAGGCCGGGCAGAGCCTCCTCGTGCACGGCGCGGCGGGCGGCGTCGGCTCGATGGTGACGCAGCTCGCGCGCGAGGCCGGCGCCTACATCGTCGGCACCGGACGTGCCGCCGACCGCGAGGCGGCGCTCGACTACGGAGCGCACGAGTTCGTCGACCTCGACGCCGACGCCCTCGAGGCCGTCGGCCGCGTCGACCTGGTCTTCGACGTCATCGGCGGCGACGTCCAGAAGCGCTCCGCCGCTCTGCTTCGAGCCGGCGGCACGCTCGTGACCATCGCCGGCCCGCCCGAGGCGCGGCCCGCCGACGGCCTCGCGATCGACTTCGTCGTCGAGTCCGACCGTGCGCAGCTGGGTGAGATCGCCCGGCGGGTCCGCGACGGGCGGCTGCGGACGAACATCGGCACCGTGGCGACGCTCGACGACGCCGTCGCCGCCTTCAACCCGACCGAGCGGGCGACAGGGAAGACGATCATCCAGGTTCGTCCGTGACCGCGCCGCAGCGCAGGCGCCCGGCAGCCCGGAGATCGACGACGAAGAGGCGTGCGACATGAAGGCGATCGTGGTGACGGACCGGGCCGCCGGAACGGGCGGGATGCGCCTGGTGGAGCGTCCCGACCCGGACACGGCGATGCTCGCCGGCCTCGACGGCGCCAGCTACGGCGACGTCGTCGTCGAGGTCCACGCGTCGGGCTACACCGGCGACGAGCTGCAGTGGCCCTCGACCTGGATCGATCGGCTCGGTCACGACCGCACCCCGTCGATCCCGGGGCACGAGCTGGCCGGGGTGGTCACCGCCCTGAGCTACGGGACGACCGGTCTGTCGGTGGGCCAGCGGGTCTTCGGCCTCACCGACTGGACCCGCGACGGCACCCTCGCGGAGTACACGGTCGTCGAGGCGCGCAACCTCGCGCCGTTGCCGGGCGACGTCGACTTCATGACCGGAGCGGGCGTTGCGATGACGGGGCTGACCGCCTGGCAGGGCCTGTTCGACCACGGCCGGCTCCAGGTCGGGCAGAGCGTCCTCGTGCATGGCGCGGCCGGCGCGGTCGGGTCCATGGCGACCCAGCTCGCGGCGCAGGCGGGCGCCCACGTCATCGGCACCGGCCGCGCCGGCGGCCGTGGGCCCGCGCTCGACTACGGTGCGTACGAGTTCGTCGACCTCGAGACCGACGCCCTCGAGGACGTCGGCCGTGTCGACCTGGTCTTCGACGTCATCGGGGGCGACGTCCTGAGGCGCTCCGCGGCCCTGGTGCGAGCCGGCGGCACGCTGGTGACCGTCACCGGGCCGCCGCAGGCCCGGCCCGTCGACGGTCTGGCGATCGACTTCGTCGTCGTGTCCGATCGTGTGCAGCTGGGCGAGATCGCCCGGCGGGTCCGGGACGGGCGCCTGCGGACGAACATCGGTACCGTCGCGGCCCTCGACGACGCCGTGGCGGCGCTCAACGAGCGGGCCGAGGGAAAGACGGTCATCCGCGTTCGTCGCTGAGAGCTGCTTTGGCCCGTTCAGGAGGAAGGGCGGGGGCTCGCCTGGCGTCATCGCTGTCGGAGGATGCGAAATACCGTCCGGAGGGGGTACCCGGTCAGCGTCGCGATCTCGGCGGCGGTGAGGTCGTGCCTGCGTCTGACGGCCTCGACGATCCGTGCCACGTCCTGCGGTCGCAGACGGTAGTGGTCGCTACGGAGGTCGCTGGCTGCCATGAGGATCTCGGAGTCGGTGAGATTGTCCGAATGGGTGAATCGCAGCCTCAACAGGTTCATCGTCCCCCTTGATGACGTCGGTCTCGTCGACGTCGTCCCGGTTGTCCCGGTCGTCCGTCGCGGGTCGACGTTATCCGCCGACAAGCGGACACCGACCTGCCCGCTCCGCGACCGCGTGGTGTGCCCATCGTCGAGGGCCCATCGTCAGGGATTGTCAGGCGCGGACAGCATCGTGACCGGTTCGTCCGGCTCCTGCGCAAGGAAAGCCTTGAGGTCGCCGCCGGTGGGATCAATCGCCATGGCCCGAGTCTGCGGGGACCGCAGCTCGTGGCTGACGTTCCCCGCGAACTGGATGTCGCGCTCCACGCGCCGCTGCAGAGCGTCCGCGGTGTCGTTGAACGTATCGACGA
>MEGH01000085.1 GCA_001725415.1 Pseudonocardia sp. SCN 73-27 | reverse complement strand
GGCATCGGCGCCCAGATCCTCGCCGACCTCGGAGTGCGCAGCATGCGGCTGCTCACCAACAACCCCGAGAAGCGGGCGGGGCTCGAAGGCTACGGGCTCGCGATCAACGGTCGCGTCCCCATGCCGGTGCGCCCCACCCCGGAGAACCTCCGCTATCTGCGCACCAAGCGTGACCGGATGGGCCACGAGCTCCCCGGCCTCGGTGAGGCCGAGGGCGCCGCGGGCGGCTCCGGCTTCTGACCCCACGCGCCCCGGGCGTACCTCGCAGCGACCACGACCCGGCCGCGCATCCCACGACGGGGTGCGCGGCCGTGGCCGTCCCCGGGGCGCGTGGCCGGGCACGACTGCGCCGGGGCGCGTGGCCGCCTACGGCGGCGGCGGGGCAGGATGGGACCCATGAGTGGTGAGGGACGGCCCGTCGATCTCGGCGACCTGGAAGGGGCCGACGGTCTGCGCGTCGGCATCGCCGCCGCCAGCTGGCACGCGGAGATCACCGACCTGCTGCTGGAGCGCGCTGTCGCGACGGCGGAGAAGGCGGGCGCCGTCCCGACGGTCGTGCGGGTCAGCGGCACGATCGAGCTGCCCGTGGTGTGCCAGGCGCTGGCCCGCACCCACGACGCGGTGGTCGCGCTGGGCGTGGTCGTCCGCGGCGGCACCCCGCACTTCGAGTACGTGTGCGACGCCGTCACCGCCGGCCTCACCCGGGTCTCCCTCGACGAGGGCGTGCCCGTGGGCAACGGTGTGCTGACCTGCAACACCGTCGAGCAGGCCGTCGACCGCTCCGGTGCGCCCGGCTCGGCCGAGGACAAGGGCGCCGAGGCGACGGTCGCGGCCCTGCACACCGCGCTGGTGCTGCGGGGCCTGGCGGCGTCCCGGTGAGCCCCGGGCCGAGCCCCCAGCACATGGACACCCCGAAGGAGCAGGCCGCGGCGGCCGCAGCCCCGTCGATCACCCCGTCGATCACCCCGTCGATCACACTGCGGCCGCGCCGCGTGCTGCGCCTCGCCTGGACCGGCTCGGTCCTCGTCGTCGCGCTGTTCGTGGCCATCGCGATCGTGCTGCGCAACACCGACACCGGCGTGTACTTCCGCTTCGCCGACCAGGTGTCGATGGTGCTGCTCGGCCTGCTGATCGCGGGCGGGCTGCTGCTGCTCGCCCGGCCCCGGGTCCGTGCCGACGCCGAGGGCATCGAGGTGCGCAACATCCTGCAGACCCGGCGTTTCCCGTGGGGCGAGATCGTCGGCATCGCGTTCCCCGACGGGGCGAGCTGGGCGCGGCTGGACCTGCCCGACGACGAGTACCTGCCGGTCCTGGCGGTGCAGGCCGTCGACCGCATGTACGCCGTGGAGGGCATCCGCGAGCTGCGGGCCCTGCGCACCGCGGCACACACACGTCTCGCCGCTGCCCGGAAGGCGGAGACGGAGAGGGTCGAGAAGGACGCCGGCGACGCAGCCCACGAGGACACGACGGCCACGGAGAAGACCCCCGACACGGCTGCCGGGCCCGACTCCCGCGACTGACGTGCCCCGCCGCCGTCCCAGGGGCCGGCCGAACGCTGCGGGGACGGCGAGCCGATCCGCGTCGTTCCGCCGACCCGCGGTGACCGGGCCGGTACGGTGGTGCTCCGCCGGCGGCGCGGCCGGCCCGGCTGAGAGGTGGGTGGGGCGATGTCCGCGGAACCGTCGGCACCCGCGGCGGGCCGCGCGCCCGCACACCGGCCCCGCGCCGTCCTGCTCGACATCTACGACACCACGCTGCGTGTGGACGTCCTGCGCAGGCGGTTCGTCGACGTCGGCCGCCACGAGCTGGAGTGCGACGTCTTCCTGGCCCGCGCCATGCGCGACGGCATCGCCTTCAGCATGGCGGGCGCCGACGGCGCGTTCGGCTCCTACGTCCGTGAGGCCCTGCGCGCGACGACCGGGCACAAGCTGTCGGAGGAGGCGCTCGACCACGTGATGAGCGGCTTCGCCTCCCTGCCGCCGCAGCCCGACGCGGAACTCGCGCTGATGGCGCTGACGCGGGCGAAGGTGGCGGTGTACGCGTTCGGCTACGGCAACGACCGGGTGCTGGCGGACGCGCTGGACCGCTCGGGGCTGCGCACCTACCTGCGCGGCACGATCACGGTCGACGACCTGGCGCGGCTCCGCCCGGCCGCGGGGGCCTACCACCACGGCTGCCGGGTGGCGCACACGGAGCCGGCCCGTACGGCGCTGGTGAGCGTCCACGCGTGGGACGTGCACGGGGCCGCCCGGGCGGGGCTGGTGACCGGTCTCGTCGTCCGGGGCGAGGGCAGGCCGCCGGCGATGATGGAGCAGCCGCACGTGCGGGCCGATCGGCTCGACCAGCTCGTCGACCGGCTGCTCGCGCTCCCTGCCTGACCGGAGCCGCTCACGAGGCTCCCGCCAGCCGGGGGCCGCCCAGGTCGGCCGATCCGCCCGCGCGCGCACCGGCGTGGAACCCGCTGCCCGAGTGGACGGACCGCCGCGCCGTGGCCAGCTGCGGGTACGCGGCGGCGAACGCCTGCTCGACCGCGGCGGAGCGGTCGGCAAGCACGAGAGCGGCCCCGGGCACGGACCCGCCGCCGGGGGTGCGCGCCGCCGCCTGCTCGGCCGCGGTGAGCCGCTCGTGGACCCGCGCGGCGTAGCCGAGCAGCCACGACCGCCGGTAGGCCGCGACGGACTCCCGCGCGTCGGGCGGGCGGCACCGCACCAGCTCGCGGGTGGCCTGCACGAGCAGCGACTCGAACAGCACCGCCACCCGCTCCCGGTCCGAGGAGTGCCCGAACACGGTCACGGCCGCGACCCTGCCGCGGGCGGCCCGGTGCAGCACCCAGCGGCAGCGCAAGGCCGCCGCCGTCCAGCCCAGCAGCCGCGCCTTGGCCCCGCTGTACGGATCCGAGATCGTGACCCGCGTGCCGCCCACCGGGTCGGACCCCGGCGACGCGGCGGCGAGCAGCGCGGCGTCGATCCCGTGCCGGGCGATCAGCTCGGCCGCCTTCGCGTTGTAGGTCCGGGCCTCGGCCTCGGTGCCGGCCCGCTCGGCCTTGGCCAGCAGCTTGCGCACGCGTGCGATCGGGTCCGGAGCCCGGCGGCCGGACACGGCCTCGTCGACGACCTCGGTCACGTGGCGCTCCCGTCTCGACCCTGAATTCTCGACCCTGAATGCCCGAACCTTTGTTCGAACACCCCGAGTCCTACCACCCCGGGCCGACAGAACCGTGAACCCCGGCGGTGAGCCGGTGCGTGACGACGGTTCTACGCTGGGGTGGTCATGCCGGACCCCGCCACGTACCGCCCCGCCCCGGGTTCGATCCCGGACGAGCCGGGCGTCTACCGCTTCTCCGACCCACGCGGCCGGGTGATCTACGTCGGCAAGGCCAAGAGCCTGCGCAGCCGGCTCAACTCCTACTTCGCCGATCTCTCGAACCTGCACCCCCGGACGCGGCAGATGGTCACGACGGCGACTGCCGTCGAGTGGACCGTCGTCGGCACCGAGGTCGAGGCGCTGCAGCTCGAGTACAACTGGATCAAGGAGTTCGACCCGCGCTTCAACGTCCGCTACCGCGACGACAAGACCTACCCGGTCCTCGCGGTGACGTTGAACGAGGAGTATCCGCGGCTGCACGTCTACCGGGGCCCGCGTCGCAAAGGCGTGCGCTACTTCGGGCCCTACGCCCACGCCTGGGCGATCCGCGAGACCCTCGACCTGCTGCTGCGGGTGTTCCCGGCCCGCACGTGCAGCGCGGGTGTGTTCCGCCGGCACGGCCAGATGGGCAGGCCCTGCCTGCTCGGCTACATCGACAAGTGCAGCGCGCCGTGCGTCGGCACCGTCGACGCCGACGAGCACCGCCGCATCGTCGACGACTTCTGCGACTTCCTCGCGGGCCGCACCGACCGGCTGGTCCGCGAGCTGGAACGCCGCATGGAGGACGCCGCCGAGGAGCTGGAGTTCGAGCGGGCCGCGCGGCTGCGCGACGACATCGGTGCCCTGCGCCGCGCGATGGAGAAGCAGGCCGTGGTGCTGGGCGACGGCACCGACGCCGACGTCGTCGCGTTCGCCGAGGACGACCTCGAGGCGGCCGTGCAGATCTTCCACGTCCGCGGCGGCCGGGTCCGCGGTCAGCGGGGCTGGGTGATCGACAAGGTCGAGCAGACCGACACGCCGCAGCTGGTGGGCCGGTTCGTGAGCCAGTTCTACGGCGAGCAGGCCGCGCTCGCCGGTGCGGCCGACGACGCGCACCAGCCCGTCCCGCGCGAGATCCTGGTGCCCGAGCTGCCGCCGGACGCCGGCGCGCTCGTCGACTGGCTCTCGGAGCTGCGCGGCTCGCGGGTGCAGCTGCGCGTGGCGCAGCGCGGCGACAAGCGGGCCCTGGCGGAGACGGTGGCGCGCAACGCCTCCGAGGCGTTCGCCCGGCACAAGCTGCGCCGCGCGGGCGACCTCACGGCGCGGTCGGCGGCGCTGCAGGAGATCCAGGACGCCCTCGAGCTCGACTCGGCCCCGCTGCGCATGGAGTGCATCGACGTCAGCCACGTCCAGGGCACCGACGTCGTCGCGTCGCTCGTGGTGTTCGAGGACGGGCTCGCCCGAAAGTCGGAGTACCGCCGGTTCGAGGTGAAGGGCGGCGCCGAGGGTGGCGACGTCGCGGCGATCGCGGAGGTCGTGCGCCGGCGTTTCAAGCGCTACCTGCAGGAGACCGCGGGTGACGAGCCGGAGAATGCGACGAACGGCGCGGACGACAGCTCGGCGACGACCACGGATCCGGTCGGCGACGAGGGGTCACGGGCACGTAACGCTGCGGCGTCCGCCGCCGAACCCCCCGGCATCACGGACACGGCGAGTTCCTCGGCCGCGACCGTCCGCACGGGCATCGACCCCACCACCGGACGGCCGCGGAAGTTCGCGTACGCGCCGAACCTCCTCGTGGTCGACGGCGGGCCGCCCCAGGTGGAGGCGGCGGCGGAGGTGCTGGCCGATCTCGGGATCGACGACGTCGCGGTGTGCGGGCTGGCCAAGCGGCTGGAGGAGGTCTGGCTGCCCGCCGACCCCGACCCGGTGATCATGTCGCGGACCTCGGAGGGGCTGTACCTGTTGCAGCGCCTTCGGGACGAGGCCCACCGCTTCGCCATCACCTACCACCGTCAGCGTCGTTCCAAGGGCATGGTGGTCTCCGAGCTCGACGCCGTCCCGGGACTCGGTCCCTCGCGGCGCCAGGCGTTGCTCAAGCAGTTCGGTTCCGTCCGCAAGCTGCGGGCCGCGGGTGTCGAGGAGATCGCCGCGGTCCCCGGTTTCGGCAGGCGCACTGCCGAGGCCGTCGTGGCGGCCCTGCACGGGAACGAGCCGGCCGGATGAGCGTTCCGGAGGAGACCCGCAAGGACGACCCACGGGACGAGACGGCGCCTGCAGGCATCGAGGTCGCCCTGGTCAGCGGCCTGTCCGGCGCCGGCCGCAGCACCGCGGCCAAGGTGCTGGAGGACCTGGGCTGGTTCGTCGTCGACAACCTGCCGCCCGAGCTGATCGCGACGATGGTCGACCTCGGTGCCCGGTCCCGCGGCGAGATCACCCGCATCGCCGTGGTGATGGACGTGCGGAGCCGCGCGTTCACCCACGACCTGGGTTCCGTCATCAAGGACCTCGACGCGCGCGGCTACAAGCCACGGGTGCTGTTCCTGGAGGCCACCGACGCGGTGCTGGTGCGCCGCTTCGAGCAGGTCCGACGCAGCCACCCCCTGCAGGGCGACGGCCGGCTCTCCGACGGGATCGCCGCCGAGCGTGAGCTGCTGCGCCCGCTGCGCGAGGACGCCGACCTGGTGGTCGACACGTCGACGATGTCGGTGCCCCGGCTGCGCGCCACGCTGGAGCGGACGTTCGGCGACGAGCTGTCCCCGGCGACGCGGGTGACGGTGCTGTCGTTCGGCTACAAGTACGGCCTGCCGATGGACTCCGACCTGGTCGTCGACGTGCGGTTCCTGCCCAACCCGCACTGGATCCCGGAGCTGCGCGAGTTCACCGGCCGTGACGATGCCGTCCGCGACTACGTGCTGAGCCAGGAGGGCGCCGAGGAGTTCATCGAGCGCTACCTGGAGCTGCTCGCCCTGATCGGGGCGGGCTACCGGCGCGAGGGCAAGCGGTACCTGACGCTCTCGGTGGGCTGCACCGGCGGGAAGCACCGCAGCGTGGCGATCAGCGAGGAGCTGGCGCGCAGGCTGTCCGGGACCGAGCACGTCGTGGTGAGCGTGTCGCACCGTGACCTGGGACGCGAATGAGACGGCGATGAGCAGGGGCGCGAGGAGTGGCGGCCGGGGACTGCGGGCCGTCGCGCTGGGTGGCGGGCACGGGCTGCACGCCACCCTGACGGCACTGCGTCTGCTCGGCGACGTCGTCGACGACATCACCGCGGTCGTGACCGTGGCCGACGACGGCGGGTCGTCGGGGCGGCTGCGCCGCGAGCTGGGGTCGCTGCCGCCGGGAGACCTGCGGATGGCCCTGTGCGCGCTGGCGGCACCGCTCACGGACGCCGCGTCACCCGAGGCCGACGACCTCTGGGTCCGCGTGGTGCAGCACCGCTTCGGCGGCTCCGGCGCGCTCGCCGGGCACGCCGTCGGCAACCTGATGCTCGCCGGGCTGATGGACGTCCTCGGCGACGCCGTCGCCGCGCTCGACGAGATGGGCCGGCTGCTGGGCGCACGTGGGCGCGTGCTGCCGATGAGCTGCGACCCGTTGACGATCGAGGCCCAGGTCACGGGCCTCGACGACGACCAGGGCGCGGTGCGGCTGATCCGCGGCCAGGTGGCCGTGGCGTCCACGCCGGGCCGGGTGCGGCGGGTGTGGCTGCGCCCCGAGCGGCCGACACCGTGCCCGGACGCGGTCGCCGCCGTCCGCGACGCCGACGTCGTGCTGCTGGGTCCCGGGTCGTGGTTCACGAGCGTGCTGCCGCACCTGCTGGTGCCCGGGCTGGGCGAGGCGCTGACGACGACGACCGCGCGCCGGGTCGTCGTGCTCAACCTGGCGCCGCAGCCGGGGGAGACCGCCGGGTTCTCGCCCGAGCAGCATCTCGACGTACTCTCCCAGCACGCTCCCGCCCTGCGCGTGGACGCGGTGCTCGCCGACGAGGCGGCGGTCCCGGTCCCCGACCGGCTCCGCCGCGCCGCCCGCACCATGCTCGTCCCGGACGGGACGGTGCACCTTGCTCCGGTGGCCGCGGACGATCCCGCGGCTCCGAGGCACGACCCGGCAGCACTCGCCGCGGCCCTGCGTCCGGTCCTGGTCAGACCGGACCGTGGTGCCGCGGCGGGAGCCGGCGAGAGGAGGACCTGAGGTGCGCACTCCGTGCAGCCCGGCAGGACGTGAGGTCAGGAGGTGTCACCGATGGCGATGACGGCCGCGGTGAAGGACGAGCTGAGCAGGCTGACGGTGACGAAGCCGTCGTGCCGGCGGGCCGAGGTGGCGTCGCTGCTGCGGTTCGCGGGCGGGTTGCACATCGTCGGCGGCCGGGTGGTGATCGAGGCCGAGGTCGACACGGGCTCGGTGGCCCGGCGGCTGCGCCGTGAGATCCACGACCTGTACGGGCACCAGTGCGAGGCGCACGTGATCACGGCCGGTGGGCTGCGGCGCAGCGCCCGGTACGTGATCCGGGTCGTCCGCGACGGTGAGGGGCTGGCACGGCAGACCGGGCTGCTCGACGCCCGTGGCCGCCCGGTGCGTGGGCTGCCGCCGCCGGTGGTGTCGGGCGACGTGTCCGACGCCGAGGCGGCGTGGCGGGGCGCGTTCCTCGCGCACGGGTCGCTCACCGAGCCGGGCCGCTCGTCGGCGCTCGAGGTGACGTGCCCGGGCCCGGAGGCGGCGCTGGCGCTCGTCGGTGCGGCGCGCCGGCTCGGGGTGACGGCGAAGGCCCGCGAGGTGCGGGGCGCCGACCGGGTCGTGGTCCGCGACGGCGACGCGATCAGCGCGCTGCTGACGCGCATGGGTGCCCACTCGTCGGTGCTGGCCTGGGAGGAGCGGCGGATGCGTCGCGAGGTCCGGGCCACGGCCAACCGGCTGGCGAACTTCGACGACGCCAACCTGCGCCGGTCGGCGCGGGCGGCGGTCGCGGCGGCGGCGCGGGTCAGCCGGGCCCTGGAGATCCTGGGTGACGACGTGCCGCAGCATCTGTTGGCCGCGGGCCGGCTGCGCGCCGAGCACACGCAGGCGTCGCTGGAGGAGCTCGGTCAGCTGGCCGATCCGCCCATGACGAAGGACGCCGTGGCGGGCCGGATCCGGCGGCTGCTGCACATGGCCGACAAGCGGGCGGCGGATCTCGGGATCCCCGACACCGAGTCGGCAGTCACACCGGAGATGCTCGAGGACGCCTGACGTCGATGGCGGCGCAGGTCGGAGGACGTGTATCGATTCCGTGAGGGGTGCAGGCCGGTACCGGCGCGGACGCTAGTCTGGCGGTCAGGTTCGCCTGAAATCCACTACCGGGAGGTACTCGTGACGGTTCGCGTCGGCGTCAACGGATTCGGTCGTATCGGCCGCAACTTCTGGCGGGCGGTCGACGCCCAGCGCGCCGCCGGGACGACGGACATCGAGATCGTCGCGGTGAACGACATCACCGACAACGCGACGCTCGCGCACCTGTTGAAGTACGACTCGATCCTCGGCCGGCTGCCCTACGAGGTGTCCTCGACCGACGAGGACATCGTCGTCGACGGCACGGCGATCAAGGCGTTCGCGGAGCGCGACCCCGCCGCCCTGCCGTGGAAGGACCTGGGCGTCGACGTCGTCGTCGAGTCCACGGGCCTGTTCACCAAGCGCGAGGCCGCGTCGAAGCACCTCGACGGCGGCGCCAAGAAGGTCGTCATCTCCGCGCCCGCCTCCGACGAGGACATCACGATCGTCAAGGGCGTCAACGACGGCGACTACGACGGCTCGCAGACGATCATCTCCAACGCGTCCTGCACCACCAACTGCCTGGCGCCCATGGCGAAGGTCCTCGACGACCTGGTGGGCATCGAGCGTGGCCTCATGACCACGATCCACGCCTACACCCAGGACCAGAACCTGCAGGACGGCCCGCACAAGGACCTGCGCCGTGCCCGCGCCGCCGCCCTGAACATCGTCCCCACCTCGACGGGCGCGGCGAAGGCGATCTCGCTGGTGCTGCCGCACCTCAAGGGCAAGCTCGACGGCTTCGCCCTGCGGGTGCCGATCCCCACGGGCTCCGCGACCGACCTGACCGCCACCGTGGGCCGTGAGACCTCTGCCGAGGAGGTCAACGCCGCGATGAAGGCCGCGGCCGAGGGCCCGCTCGAGGGCGTCCTCAAGTACACCGAGGACCCGATCGTGTCGTCGGACATCGTG
>MEGH01000084.1 GCA_001725415.1 Pseudonocardia sp. SCN 73-27 | reverse complement strand
CGCCGTCGACGCTCGGAACGCCCCGTTCCGCAGGCGTTCGCCCCGGGCCGGCGTCAGCCGGCCCGCGGAACGGCGAACGCGGGCGGGGGGATGCCCCGGGCGGCGAAGTCGGCCAGGCAGCGCCGCAGCAGCGCGACGCTGCCCTGGTCGGCGGCGAGCCGAGTGGCCGCGGCGAGCCGGTCGACGGCGACGTCGGGGTCGTCGTCGTGCGCGGCGAGCATCCGCAGCACCTCGGGCATCCACCAGCCCTCGCTGCGGGCGCGGGCCCCGACGACGGCGGCGTCCAGCGTCGCTCGCGCCGCCTCGCGGCGGCCCTGGCGGGCGGCGACGTCGGCGCGCAGCGACAGCCAGTACGGCATCCGCGCGAACGCCGCCTTCGCGGCCAGCCCGTCGATGCCGCGGCTCGCGAGCTCGATGCCGGAGGCGCCGCCGCGGCACCAGCCGTCGAGCACCATCGCCCATTCGCGGTAGTAGGTGAAGTCGAACCGCGCGCACAGCTCGCGGAGCTCGGCGACGGTGGCGAGCAGTGCGTCGCGGTCACCGCGCAGCTGGTGGGTGATGGCGCCGTAGCCCAGTGCGACGGTGAGGCTGTAGGACCCGCCGGTGCTGCGCGCCAGGTCGATGGCGTCGCGGCAGGTCGCGAGGGCTGTGTCGTCGTGGCCGAGCAGCCAGTGCGCGTGGGCGGCGAACGCGCGGCCGTGCACGTCGGAGCGGGTTCCGACGGACAGTGGATGGCTGCCGCCGACCTCGGCGGACCGGTCGAGGTGGCGCAGCGCCTCGGCGGGTCGTCCGAGGCTGAGCTCCGAGCCGCCCAGCGCGAAGTGGGCGGGCCCGGCGAGCTCCGACCCGGCGTCGACGAGGTCGAGGGCCCGCGACGCGGTGCGGTGCGCGGCCGTCGCGTCACCGTTCACGAACTGCGACGACCAGAGCCCGACGAGGGCCGAGAGCATCGCCCCGCGGTCGCCGAGGGCCGAGGCCAGGGCGATCGACCGTTCGAGGGTGTCGCGCAGCTGTGGCGAGGAGTAGCCGTGCAGCGCGTTGAGCGGTGCGGCCGTCGCCTCCAGGACCGCGAGCTCCGCCGCGTCCCGGGCCCGGCTCGCGGGCCCCGTGGCCAGGATCGCGAGCGCCTCAGCGTGGAGCCGGACCGCCTCGGCGTGCGCGAACCGGCCGCTCGCCACCGCGGCCGCCCGCCGGTAGTAGCCCACGGCCCGGTCGCCGCGCCCGCCGCGGGCGTACTGCTCGGCGAGCTGGGCCGACACGGCGTCGAGGTCGGCGGCGTGCAGCAGCTCCAGTCCCTGGGCGAGGCGGCGGTGCAGCAGCCAGCGCGTCGGTGGGCTGACCTGTTCGTAGGCGCAGGCGCGCAGCAGGTCGTGGGCGAAGTCGTAACCGTCCCAGGTCTCGCGCAGGATCCGCTGCCGCCACAGTTCGTCGACGGCGGCGACGACGGCGTCGGCCGGCAGGTCGGAGGCCTCGCTGAGCAGGTCGAGGGTGAAGTCGCGGCCGACGGCGGCGGCGAGCCCGGCGACCGTGCGGGCGGGGGCGCTCACCCCGTCGATGCGGTGTCGCAGCACGCTGCCGAGGTCCCCAGGGTCGAGGTCACCGCAGCGCACGGCCTCGACGACGTGGAGGGGGAAGCCGCCGGTGGTGGCCTGCAGCAGCGCGGCGGCGTCGTCGCCGAGCGGATGGCCGGTGACCGCGGCGGCGAGCGCAGCCGTGTCGGCGGTCTCGAACGGGCGCACCTCGACGTCGGCGACGTCGTGGGTCGACCGCATCCGCGCGAGCCACTCCGGCAGCCCGGGCACCTGGTCGGGGTCGTCGTCGCGGGCGGTCGCGGCGACGAGCAGCGGCGCGCCGCTGTCGATGCCCAGGCAGAACGCGAGGAACGCCAGGGTCTCCTGGTCGCACCAGTGCAGGTTGTCGACGACGAGCAGCAGCGGCCGGTCCACGGCCGTCAACGCCCGCGTCACCGCCTCGAAGAACCGGTGCCGCTGCCACGCGTCGACCATCGCGGGTGGCCCGCCGCCGGGCTCGCGGCGGGCCCGGGCGGACGGCACGAGCCGGTCCACCTCGGCCCGCCACACCGGTTCCAGGTGCACGGTCGCGGCCCGGATCTCGGGGGTGCGCAGCCAGTCCGCGACGGGCGCCAGCGCCAGCCGGCCCGCGGTCCCGAAGCCCTGCGTGGTGGCGACGACCGCTCCCGCGCGCCGGCACTCCTCGGCCAGTTCGGCCACGAGCCGGGACTTGCCGACGCCGGTCTCTCCCCGGACGACGGCCAGGCCGGGACGGCCCGCCGCGGCGGTCCGCCACACCTCACGCAGGTGCCCCAGCTCGGCGCCACGCCCCACGAGCCGCGCGGCGCCGGGCCCGGTCCGCTGCGGCTCCGGGTCCTGCCGGGCCTCGGGCGCGGAACGGGCCAGCAGCCGGTCGAGCACGGCGCGTGTCGACGGGTCCGGGTCGATGCCGAGCTCGCGTTCGAGCAGCGAGGCGCACCGGTGGTAGGTGCTGACCGCGCCGGCCCGGTCGCCGACGTCGCCCTGCAGCTCCATGAGCCTGCGGTAGCCGGGCTCCTCCAGCGGGCGGAGCCCGACCCGCCGGCGTGCGGCCGCGAGCGCGGCCTCGGCCGTGCCGCGGCCGGCGATCATGTCCAGCAGGTCGACGCACTGTTGTTCGAGCTCGTTCCGCGCGGACAGCACCCAGTCGTCGTAGCTCCCGGGGAGGAGCTCGCCGCGGTAGAACGCGACGGCCGCGCCCGCCCGGGCGAGCTGCTGTTCCTCGTCACCGGCGGCGGCCGCCGCGTGGGCCGCGGCCCGGACGAGCGCGAAGGACCGGACGTCGGCCCGGCACGTCGGCGAATCCGTCCAGCACAGGTCGCGGGCCGTGACGACGAGCGACGGGTCGTCGCCCAGCACCGTCCGTACGTTGTGCAGCTCGCGGCGCAGGTTCGTGAGTGCCTGCTCGTCGGTGGAGTCGGGCCAGAACACCGCGGCGAGACGCTGGCGGGTCTGCGGCGAGTCCGCGTGCACGACGAGGTACCCGATCAGGGCGAGCGCCCGCGACGACCGCGCCCGCACGGTGCCGGCGTCGTCGGTGACGGACTGCTGCCCCAGCAGGTTGACCTGCAGCATCGCGGCTCCTCCGGGCCCCTTCCTGGATCAGCCTGCTGGGCGGCCCCGGTCCCCGCCAGGGCCGCTCGGCCCACCCGGGCTGCCGCCGGGCGGACGAGCGGTCACGCCGCGCAGGCCACCACCCCCACGGGAAGGGCCACCGCATCGGCCGCGGGCAGCGCCGCGACCAGCCGCGTCGTGATGCCGTCCGGGAACGCCGTCGCGTCCGGGAACACCGAGAACACGAGGCGCAGCGCGGCCCGGTTGGTGCTCAGCACCTCGGCCTCGAGGACGCGGTGGCCCGCGGCGGCGGCCAGTGCGGCGACCGCCCGGAGCAGCCGCGCGCCGACGCCCGAGCGCTGGACGTCGTCGACGACCTCGATGCCGAGGTCGCAGCGGCCGGCGTCGTCGGCGACGAGCCGGGCGATCCCGACGGGGCGGCCGTCGGCGAACGCGGCCACGGCCACGTGGCGGTGCCCGTCGACGGCCGCCAGCACTCTGCGGGTGCCCGCGGTCAGCCCCTGGACCGGGGCGTGGAACCGGCGGAAGCGGCTCTCCGCGGACAGGCCGTCGAACACGGCGTCGAGCACGTCGAACTCCCCGTTGCACAGTGCACGAACCTCGATCATGACGTCTCCCCCCAGGAGTCGGTCGGTCCGGTTCAGGTCGATTCGGGTCAGGTCGGTCAGGTCAGCAACCACGTCACGCCCCACGCCACGACCAGCCCGCCGAACAGGGCGAGCGGCAGGCTGCGGGTGAACCTCCACACCACCCCGGCGACGAGGGCGGCCAGCAGCGCGGGCACCGTCGCCTCGAGCGCGATGCGGCCGTGCGGTGCGACGAGTGCCGGCAGCGCGATCGCGGCGAGCACCGCGGGCCCGACGTACTGCAGCAGCCGGGCGACCGCGGCGGGCGGCCGCGCCCCGGCCGTGGCCAGGAAGGCGGCGCGCATCAGGTAGGTGCCGACGCCGATCGCGGCGAGCACCAGCAGCTCACCCACGACGGCGTCCCACCAGTGCGCCCGCGGCGATCCCGGCACCGGCCCCGACGAGCAGGCCCAGGCCCAGCGGCAGCCCCGACGCGGCCACCGCGACCGCCCCTCCCGTGGCCGCCGCGGCCCACGCCGGGCGTGAGGTCAGCATGGGCAGGACGAGCAGCAGGAACGTCAGCGGCGCGGCGAGGTCGAGACTCAGCCCGGCGGGCAGCACCCCCGCGAGCAGCACCCCAGCACCGGTGATCGCCATCCACGCGGTCCACAGGGTCAGTCCGGCGCCGAGGTAGTAGGCGAGCCGCAGCCGCGCGTCGCCGCCGCCGTCGGGCTTGGTGAACCGGCCCAGCGCCAGCGCGTAGACGGGGTCCGCCAACAGGTAGGCCCCGGCCCAGCGGGACCGTCGAGACCATCCCGTGGCGTGCTGGGCCAGCGACGCGCTGTACAGCAGCATCCGCGAGTTGACGACGAGCGCGCTGAGCACGATCAGCACGACGTTCGCGCCCCCGCCCAGCAGCTGTACGGCGACGAGCTGGGCGGCACCGCCGAAGAGCAGGGGCGAGGACGTCCAGGCCACGAGCGGCGGGACCCCGGAGCCGGCCATCGCCGCGCCGAGTGTCAGCGCGAAGGGGACGTAGGCGGCGACGACCGGGACGGCATCGGCCGCGGCGCGCAGCACGACCGGCCGCAGCGGGGCCGGCGCGAGGGCGGCGGCGCGCGGTGGTTCGGGTCCGGTGTGCACGACGGGGCTCCTGTCGGTGGCCGGCGGTCCGAGGACCGGGCGGGTGGCGGTGCCGTCGACCTCGTGGTCGATCGGTTCGCCACCGACGCTAGGAACGGCGCGTTCCCCGGGCGTTCGGGTCGCAGGGGGGCGAACCCGAACGGCGGGCAGGGGTTCCCGAACGGTGGGTCGGCCGGCCCGGGTCAGGCGACGTCGGTGTCGCGGTGGAAGCCCTCGATGTGCCGGCGGACGGCGGCCTCGGCGTCGTCGGCGCGCCCGTCGCGGACGGCGCGCAGGATCGCGCGGTGCTCGGTGCGCAACCGGTCGGCCAGTGCCGGCCAGTCGGCGGCCCGGGCGGCACCCTCGCCGACGTAGGCGCGGACCGCCCCGCGGATGCCGCCGAGCACCGCGGCGTGCAGGACGTTGCCCGACATCCCCGCGAGCGTCACGTGGAAGGCGCCATCGAGGTCGAGGAACGTCGCCACATCGATGCCGGGGGCGTCCATGGCGTCGAGCAGGGCGGCGGCACGGTCGAGGTCGTCGGCGGCGGGTCGTGACGCGGCCCCGCGCACGGCTGCCCCCTCGACGAGCAGCCGCAGCTCGACGACGTCGCCCACCGGCACGTGGTCGGTCGCAACGTGCAGGCGCAGCGCGGCGCCGAGCCCCGCGGCCGGGTCGGCGACGACAGTCGCGCCCGCCTCGGGGCCCGATCCCGTGGCCGTCCGGATGACGCCGAGGGCCTCCAGGATCTTGATCGCCTCGCGCACCGACGGCCGCGACACCCCGAGCCGCTCGGCCAGCGCCCGCTCCCCCGGCAGCCGGTCGCCGAGGCGGATGCGGCCCGCGGTGAGGTCGTCCTCGATGTGGGCGAGGACAACCTGGTGGGTACGCATCCGGGCAGCCTAGCCGGTGTGGTCGGACCACACCGTCTACGCTGGCCGTCGACCACGTCCCGGAGGTCACCACCATGAAGATCGCCCTCTTCGTCACGTGCCTGTCCGACGCGCTGTTCCCGGAGGTCGGCAAGGCCGTCGTGACGCTGCTCGAACGGCTCGGCCACGACGTCGCGTTCCCCGCCGCCCAGACCTGCTGCGGGCAGATGCACGTCAACACCGGTTATCGACGTGAGGCGCTCGGCCTGGTGCGCCACCACGTCGAGACCTTCGAGCCCTACGACGTGATCGTGGCACCGTCCGGGTCGTGCGTCGGGTCGGTGCGCCACCAGCACGCCGACGTCGCCCGCGCCGCCGGTGACGACACGCTCGCCGCCCGCGCCGAGGCCGTCGCCTCCCGGACGCACGAGCTGTCGGAGCTGCTCGTCGACGTGCTCGGGGTGGAGGACGTCGGCGCCTACTACCCGCACCGCGTCACCTACCACCCGACGTGTCATTCGCTGCGGATGCTGCACGTCGGCGACCGGCCGTTGCGGTTGCTGCGCAACGTGCGTGGCATGACGTTGCTGGAGCTGCCGGGTGCCGACCAGTGCTGCGGTTTCGGCGGGACGTTCGCGGTGAAGAACGCGGACACGTCGACGGCGATGCTGGCCGACAAGATGTCGAACGTGATCTCGACGGGCGCGGAGGCCGTGAGCGCCGGGGACAGCTCGTGCCTGATGCACATCGGCGGCGGGCTGTCGCGGCTGCGAACAGGCACCCGCGCGGTGCACCTGGCCGAGATCCTGGCGGCGACCGAATGACGGATCTGGGCATCCCCCGCTTCGCCCCGCGGGGCGTCGGGCACCTGCGTGGTGACCGGACCTTCCCCGCCGCCGCGCGCGACGCCCTGGCCGACTCCCAGCTGCGCCGCAACCTCGGCCACGCGACGTCGACGATCCGCGCGAAGCGCGCGGCCGTCGTCGCCGAACGGGCCGACTGGGAGGAGCTGCGCGCCGCAGGTGAGGCGGTCAAGGCGTCCACGATGGCCCGGCTCGACGAGCACCTCGAACGCCTCGAATCCGAGGTGACCCGCCGCGGCGGGGTGGTGCACTGGGCCCGCGACGCGAACGAGGCCAACGAGATCGTCACGCGCCTCGTCGCCGCGACCGGCAGCCGCGAGGTCGTCAAGGTCAAGTCGATGGCGACGCAGGAGATCGGCCTCAACGAAGCCCTGGAGGCCGCGGGCGTCGCCGCGCAGGAGACCGACCTCGCCGAGCTGATCGTCCAGCTCGGCGGCGACCTGCCCTCGCACATCCTGGTGCCGGCGATCCACCGCAACCGCGCGGAGATCCGCGAGATCTTCCTGCGCGAGATGCCCGGCGTCGACCCCGCACTGACCGACGAGCCCCGCCGCCTCGCGATGGCCGCGCGCGCCTACCTGCGGGAACGCTTCCTGCGCGCCGAGGTCGCGATCTCGGGGGCCAACTTCGGCGTCGCCGACACCGGGTCGCTGGTCGTCGTCGAGTCCGAGGGCAACGGTCGCATGTGCCTCACCCTGCCGCGGACGCTGATCACGGTGATGGGCATCGAGAAGGTCGTGCCGAGCTGGGCCGACCTGGAGGTGTTCCTGCAGCTGCTGCCCCGCAGCTCCACCGGCGAGCGGATGAACCCCTACACCTCGGTGTGGACGGGCGTCACCCCCGGCGACGGGCCGGCCGAGGTCCATCTCGTCCTGCTCGACAACGGCCGCACCGCCACCCTCGCCGACGACGTCGGCCGCGCCGCACTGCACTGCATCAAGTGCTCGGCGTGCCTGAACGTCTGCCCGGTCTACGAGCGCACCGGCGGGCACGCCTACGGCTCGGTCTATCCTGGCCCGATCGGGGCGGTGCTGTCGCCGCAGCTCACGGGTGTGGAGGACAACGCGTCGCTGCCGTTCGCGTCGTCGCTGTGCGGGGCGTGCTTCGAGGCGTGCCCGGTGCGGATCGACATTCCGTCGCTGCTGGTGCGGCTGCGGTCCCAGCACGTCGAGGCGCGGCGGGAGGCGTCACGGGTGCCGAGCGCCGAGGCGGTCGCGATGGCCGCCGCCGCGTGGACGATGTCCGACCCGGCGCGGTTCGCCGCGGCGGAGAAGGCGTCGCGCCTCGGGCGGGTGTTCGGCCGCCGGTCCGGACGCCTGACGACGCTCCCGCCCCCGCTCTCGGCATGGACCGCGGGCCGTGACGCACCGAGACCGCCCGCGGAGACGTTCCGCGAGTGGTGGGCCCGGGAGCGCGGATGAGCGCCCGCGAGGAGATGCTGGCCGCGATCCGGCGCGCCAACGCCTCCGCCGCCGACACCCCGGTCCCCCGTGAGTACGAGCGCCGCAGCCCGCACTCCCCTTCCGAGCTGCTCGACCTGCTGACCGACCGGCTCGTCGACTACAAGGCGACGGTCGTCCGGGTCCCCGTCGACGGGGTCGACGCAGCACTCGCGGAGGCGGTGGCGCCGTACACGCCGGTGCTGCTGCCACCCGACGCGCCGTGGAACCTCGACGGCACCCCCGACTCCCTTGCGCTCGGCCCCCACGATCTCGACGGGTTCGCCGCCGTCGTCACCGGGTGCGCGGTCGCCTGCGCCGAGACCGGCACCATCGCCCTCGACGGCGGCCCCGCCCAGGGCAGGCGCGCGATCACCCTGGTCCCCGACGTGCACGTGTGCGTCGTGCACGGGTCGCAGGTGGTCGGCTCCGTCCCCGAGATGATCGCCGCCCTCACCCCGACCCGCCCGATCACCTTCGTCAGCGGCCCGTCGGCGACCTCGGACATCGAGCTGCAACGCGTCGAGGGCGTCCACGGCCCCCGCACCCTGATCGTCGTCCTGACAGACCCGTGAGTGGCGTTATTGGCTATAGCCAATAACGCCACTCACGAGGGCTACCGGCCCCCCGGCCCGCCCCGCGCGCACGAACGGCACCGCTACGGTTCGCGCATGGCAGGGCGTACGACGAGACGGCACGACCACGACGCCGGCGGCGACCCGGAGGTGTTGGCGGCCAAGGCCGTGCTGCGCGACGAGGTGTGGACGTCGCTGACCGAGGGCGGCGTCGCCCGCTTCCCCGGGGCCCGCAACCGCATCTCCAACTTCGTCGGCGCCGAGGCCGCGGCCCAGCGGCTGCGTGAGCTGTCGGAGTGGGTGGCGGCGCGGCGGGTGAAGTCCAACCCCGACTCCGCGCAGCTCCCCGTCCGGCAGCGGGCGTTGGAGGACGGCAAGACCGTCTACATGGCCGTGCCACGCCTGGCCGAGGACGACCCGTTCTTCCTGCTCGACCCCGACCATCTCGCCGACCCGCCCCGGCGCGCCGTGTCGATCAAGAATGCGATGCGCTCGGCCCGCCGGGTCGCCGTCGACGAGCTGGAACCGGTCGACCTCGTCGTCACCGGGTGCGTGGCCGTCGGCGAGGACGGGGCCCGGCTGGGCAAGGGCGGCGGGTTCGCCGACCTGGAGTTCGCGCTCGCGAGCGCGGCGGGGCTGATCGGGCCGGACACGGTTGTCGTGACGACGGTGCACGAGCTGCAGGTCCGGCCCGCCGGGGTGATCCCGACGTCGTCGCACGACGCGCCCGTCGACCTGATCGTCACCCCGGACAGGGTCATCGACTGCCGGGCGGGCCGGCGCGACCGGCCGACCGGCCACATCGAGTGGGCGTCGCTGACGGACGAGAAGATCGCGGCGATCCCGCTGCTCGCAGCGCTGCAGAAGAGGTCGTGAGCGGCAATGGCCGCTGTAGCGACCTGTCGAGTCTCGGGACATGTGAGACATCTGCTGTCTCAACACATCGAGGACACTGACATGCCCGCTGGTGGGCTGACCCGCGTGTAGTGGGTCAGCCTG
>MEGH01000083.1 GCA_001725415.1 Pseudonocardia sp. SCN 73-27 | reverse complement strand
CCACCGCGAGGAGGCCCGTCGCCGGCGGACCGGGCGGGTCCACGGGAGCGGCCGGCGCGGGCGAGGGCACCGGACGGGCCGTGCTCAGCGCCTCGCCGTGGTAGGCGGGCAGCGCCGACCCGGCGACGAACACCTCCACGCCCACGGCCAGCCCGACCCGCTGCAGCGTCGCCGACAGCCGGTAGGCCAGCACGTCGGCGGCGTGGTCCTCGGGCCCCGGCGTCCCCGGGATCTCGACGAGCAGCACCGGGTGCGGTACCGGGCCGGGGGCGCTGCCCGCGGGGGTGGAGCGCCACGTCAGCCAGCTGTGCCCGCCGCCCGGACGGTGCGCCGACAGCGCCTCGGCGATGCGCGCGGACAGGCCTGGGACGTCGGTGTCGGCACGGAAGCGGTGCGGGGTGCCGTTCTCGGGGGCGGCCGGGGGCAGGAGCCGGTCGGCGTCGAGATCGATCCGTACCCGCCCGGCGGCCGCGACCAACGTCTCGCGCACCCGCGGCGGAAGCTGCGCCGCACAGGCGACGAGCGCGGCCGTGAGCAGCTCGAACGCGGGTCCGTCCTCGCCGACGGCGACGAGCTCGCGGCACGTGGCCAGCAGATCGTCGTCGACCCGTCCAGCGAGTGCGAGCAGCAGCTCGTGGGTGGTCAGGGCTGTGGCCTGCAGTTCCGCCACCTGTCCTCCTTCACCGTGCTCGCCGGGCACGCGTCAGCTCGACGCGCCCACCGCGGCGCCGGTCGACGACCACATCTGGGCGGAGCCCACGATCGCGGCCTTGTGGTACGGCGGTGGATCGAGGTCGACCGGGAGCACCTCGACGCACGGGGTGCGGTCGCCGTGTGCCCTCAGCAGCCGTTGCAGTGTGCCTGCAAGCGCCCACGGACGGTCGCCACCGAGGACGACGAGCATCGTCCGCTCGCCGAACGGTCCCGAACGGACACTCCGCAGGACCTCCTCCACGTCCGCCGCGCCACGGACGACCGCGAGGACGCCGAGCGTCGCCGAGTCGTAGCCGTCCGGCGCCGCGCGGAACTCGAACGGGGGGCGTTCGGCCGACTGGATCGGCAGGACCGCCCGCACGGCACGGCGAACGGCCGCGTCGTCACCCGCTCCCGTCACGAGCAGTGAACGCTCGTGGTCGGTGATGCCCACCCGGTTGCGCAGCAGCGCACGCGGCAACGTCGCCGCCACGGCCGCGCGGCCGTGGTCGGTGTCGTCGGCCAGCCAGTCGCGCAGCCGCCAGGTGACGTCGTCGGGCAGCCGCCCCGCGAGATGGAGCAGCAGCTCGTGACACGCGGCGACGGCCTGCCCGGCCACGGTCAGGCCACCTCGACGATCAGCTCCACCTCGACGGGCACGTTGAGCGGCAGCTCGGCGACCCCGACGGCGGAACGAGCGTGCAGGCCCGCGTCGCCGAACAGCTCGCCCAGCAGCTCGGACGCGCCGTTGACGACCTTCGGCTGGTCGTTGAAGCCGCGCGCCGACGCCACGAACCCGACGACCTTCACGACGCCGGTGATCGCGTCGATGCCGACGAGTGCGTCGACCGCGGCGATCGCGTTGAGCGCGCAGGTGCGGGCCTGGGAGTAGGCCTCCTCCAGGTCGATCTCCGCGCCGACCTTGCCCAGCGCGGGGACCTTGCCGCTGACGACCGCGACCTGGCCCGCGGTGTAGACGAACGAGCCCGAGCGCCGCGCGGGGAGGTACGCGCCCGCCGGCTCGGGCACGGGCGGGAGGGTGAGGCCGAGCTCACGGAGCCTGTCGGAGTGTGCCATCGCTCAGCCCTCCAGAGGGCGCTTGAAGTAGGCCACGAGCTGCTCTGCTCCGGGCTGACCGGTCGTCGTCACCGTGACGAGCTCCCAGCCGTCACGGCCGAAGTTGTCGAGGATCGCCTTGGTGTTGTGGATCAGCAGGGGAGCGGTGAGGTACTCCCACCGAGTGGATCCGGACGCGCTCATGGCCAGGGACTCTAGTTCCGTCACGGGCCGTGTCCGACGGCGGCTCCGCGGCGACGAGGGGCCGGTGCAGGCGGTGACGTGGGGGTGCTCACCAGGCGCCCGGCCCGGGACGCTCCGTACCCTTGACACGTGAGCAACCCCGTCTGGCCCGCGGCCATGTCCGACGTGCGCCTGCACGTCGTGTCCGGCAAGGGCGGCACGGGCAAGACCACCGTCGCGGCCGCGCTGGCGCTCGCGCTGGCCGCGGGCGGCAGGCGCACGCTGCTCATCGAGGTCGAGGGCCGCCAGGGCATCGCCCAGGTGTTCGACACCCCGCCACTTCCCTACGAGGAGCGCAAGATCGCCGTCGCCCCCGGCGGTGGTGAGGTCCGCGCCCTCGCCGTCGACGTCGAGGCCGCGCTGCTCGAGTACTTCGAGATGTTCTACCGACTCGGGGTCGCCGGTCGGACGTTGCGGCGCATGGGCGCCATCGAGTTCGCGACGACCCTCGCACCCGGCCTGCGCGACGTCCTGCTCACCGGCAAGGTCAAGGAGTGCGTGTCCCGGGTCCGCGACGGGAAGCGTGTCTACGACGCCGTCGTCCTCGACGCCCCACCCACCGGCAGGCTCGTCAACTTCCTCGACGTCACCAAGGCCATGGCCGACCTCGCCAAGGCCGGACCCATCCACAAGCAGGCCGAAGGCGTCGTCAGGCTCCTGCACTCCCCGCAGACGGCCGTCCACCTCGTGACGCTGCTCGAGGAGCTCCCCGTCACCGAGACGATGGAGGCCGCCGAGGAGCTCGCCGCCGCCGACCTGCGCACCGGCGCCGTCATCGTCAACAAGGTCCGGGAGCAGTGGCTGCCCGACCGGTCCGTCGCCCCCGCCGCGGACGGCCGTGTCGACGCCGCCCGCGTCCGCAACGGCCTCGCCGCCGCCGGGCTCGACCTTCCCCCCGAGGTCGTCGACGGGCTCGTCGCCGAGACCGTCGAACACGCCGTCCGCGTCGCCGCCGAGAGCTCCGCCGCCGCCCGCCTCGACGCCGCCACCGGCCCCGACCTGGGCCGCCTCGAACTGCCGCAGGTCCTCGGGGGCATCGACCTCGGCTCCCTCTACGAACTCGCCGACACCCTCACCGAACAGGGAGTCGGCGTCCGCCACACCGACGAGGTCCCCGCGTGACACCGCGTGAACGCCGCATCGAACCCCTCGACATCGACGCGCTGATCGACGACCCCGACACCCGCATCGTCGTGTGCTGCGGCTCGGGCGGGGTCGGCAAGACCACCACCTCCGCCGCGCTGGCCCTGCGCGCCGCCGAACGCGGCCGCACCGTCGTCGTCCTCACCATCGACCCCGCCAAGCGGCTCGCCCAGGCCCTCGGGCTCTCGGAGCTGTCCAACGAACCCGGCCGCGTCGAGGCCGTCGCCGGCGAGGGCGCCGGCCAGCTCCACGCGATGATGCTCGACATGCGCCGGACCTTCGACGACATGGTCCACGCCCACGCCGAGGGCGACCGCGCGGAGAAGATCATCGCCAACCCCTTCTACCAGACCGTCTCCTCCTCGTTCTCCGGAACGCAGGAGTACATGGCCATGGAGAAGCTCGGGCAGCTCGCCGCCACCACCGACTGGGACCTGATCGTCGTCGACACCCCGCCCTCGCGGTCGGCGCTCGACTTCCTCGACGCCCCCCAGCGCATGTCCAACTTCCTCGACGGCCGCATGATCCGGCTGCTCTCCTCGCCCGCCCGCGCCGGCGGCCGGGGCCTGCGCAAGATCGTCGGCGCCGGGTTCGGGCTCTTCGCCAAGGCCGTGTCGACGATCCTCGGCGGCCAGTTCCTCGCCGATGCCTCCGCGTTCGTCCAGGCCTTCGACACGATGTTCGGCGGCTTCCGCGAACGGGCCACCGCCACCTATGCGCTGCTCCGCTCGCCCGGGACCGCGTTCCTCGTCGTCGCCACCCCCGAGCCCGACGCCCTGCGCGAGGCCGCCTACTTCGTCGACCGGCTCTCCGACGAGGAGATGCCCCTCGCCGGGCTCGTCCTCAACCGGACCCACCCCGTCCTCGCTCCCCTGTCCGCCGCCCGCGCCCGCGCCGCCGCCGAGTCGGCCACCGGCCAGGGCGCCCGTCTCGCCGCCGCCGTCCTGCGCCTGCACGCCGACCGCGCCGAGCTCGCCGAACGCGAGGACCGCCTCCTCTCCCGGTTCGCCGGCGCACACCCCCACGTCGCCGTCACCCGGGTGCCCGCCGTCGGTGGGGACGTCTCCGACCTCGAGAGCCTGCGCAGCATCGGCGACCGCCTCGCCGCCCCGGACGACGACCTCGCCGCCACCCCCCTCCGCGAAGCCCGCTGACCCGACCTCGCCGAGCTCGACCTCACGATGGTCCGATCATGGGATCGAACCGCCTGGCGTCGAACTCGATCCGGACCAACCGCGCGTAACGCCGAGCCGGGAATCGTCGAAGTTCCGTCCGTCTCCTCACGAAACGGACCAAGATGATCTCCCGCACTGCTCCCCGAACCGGCGCCGTTGCCGTCGTCGTGACCGCCGCAGCTCTGCTGCTCGCCGCGTGTGGGTCCTCCGAGCCCACCGCCCCGCGCTCCTTCGCATCGGCGCCGACCTCGTCGACCGTGACGTCGACCAGCCCGACGACCACCACCACGACCACCAGCACGACTCCCGCCACCGTCGTGCCCGTCGTGCCCGCCCAGGTCCCGGTGCCCACGACCCGCGTCGCCGCCAAGACCGTCGCCCCCCAGGGCCTGGTTGCGCCCCCGACGACGAAGAAGCAGACCGCGAACGCGGGCGGTTCCGGGTCGAGCTCGGGTGGCGGGTCGGCCTATTACAAGAACTGCACCGAGGTGAAGAAGGCCGGCAAGGCTCCGATCCTTCGCGGCCAGCCCGGCTACGCCTCGCACCTCGACCGCGACAACGACGGCATCGGCTGCGAGAAGTAGTCGGCGGCCCAACCTGGGTGATCGCCGTGCGCGGGACATGAGCGTGATCCCGGCGCCCATCTCCCGGTTTCGGTGATCACCCCATGACGTCGGCGTCGACGGGCGTGGCGCGCACCTCGGTGGCGACCTCCTCGGCAGCAGCCGCGGCGGCCCGGATCGAGGCGGCCTCCGCGGTGTAGTGCGCCAGCCGCGCCTCGGCGAGCAGGCCGGCCCAGGAGCGGACGTTCGGCCGGGCGCGAAGCATCGCGCGGCGCTCGCGCTCCGTCGCGCCGCCCCAGATGCCGAACTCGATCTGCTCGTCGAGCGCGTAGGCGAGGCACTCGGTGCGCACCGGGCAGGCGGAGCAGAACCCGCGGACCTCGCGCTGCGCGGCCCCGGACACGAAGAGCCCGTCGCCGTCATCGGTGCGGCAGCGGGCGGCGACCCGCCAGTTCCAGGTGCTGTTCCCGCTGCTCGTACTCGTCGTCACGGTCATCGCGGCGACCCCCGATCGTCCAGTCGTTCGTGGCCGTGCTGTCCTGCACGACCCCGCTGAGACGAATCTTCGGGTGATCAGGTTCCGTCGGTAAGTGAGTATTTTTACTCAACTTTCGCTCTGCGCCGCCTGACGGGAGCGTCACGGGTGTCCGCGTAGGGTGGCTCCCCGTGAGGTTGCCTCCCCACGTCCGACGGCCGATCGGCATGCTGCTCGGGCTGTGTCTGCTGGCCGGTGTCGTGGCTGCGGGCATGGCGTTCCCGTTCGCGGCGGGTCTCGGGGTGCTCTCCAACGATGCGGGCGACGGCGTCAACAACTCGTCGACGGACCTGCTCGACGGCGCGCTCCCCCTCCGCACGACGATCCTCGACTCCGCGGGCCAGCCGCTGGCGTACCTGTTCGACCAGAACCGGGAGTCGGTCGCCGCCGACCAGATCTCGCCCGCCATGAAGGCGGCGATCGTCGCGATCGAGGACCGGCGCTTCTACCAGCACCAGGGTGTCGACTGGCAGGGCACGATGCGCGCCGTCATCGCCAACTCGGCGTCGGGCGACGTCGTGCAGGGCGCCTCGACGCTGACGCAGCAGTACGTCAAGAACTACATGCTCTACGTCGAGGCGCAGACGGAGAGCGAGCGGCTCAAGGCCACCGAGCAGACGCCGGCGCGCAAGCTCAAGGAGGCGCGGATCGCGCTGCAGATGGAGCGCAGCCTCTCCAAGGAGGAGATCCTCACCCGTTACCTGAACATCGTGTTCTGGGGCAATGGGGCGTACGGCATCGCGTCGGCGGCGCGCACCTACTTCGGCACGACGGCCGCGCAGCTCACCGTCCCGCAGGCGGCGCTGCTCGCGGGCATGGTCCGCAGCACCACCGCATTCGACCCGGTGAACAACCCGCAGGCGGCGACGGAGCGTCGCAACCTCGTCATCGTCCAGATGCGCGACCAGGGGATGATCGACGAGGCCCAGGCGCAGCAGGCGCTGGCGAGCCCGCTGGGGCTGGCGTCGCCGCTGAACGTCCAACCCAACGGCTGCATCGGCGCCGGCGACGCCGGGTTCTTCTGCAAGTACGTCGTGGAGTACCTGAGCGAGGCGGGTTTCCCGGTCGACCAGCTCAACCGCGGCGGCTACACGATCCGCAGCACCCTCGACCGCGGCGTGCTGCAGAAGATGAAGGCATCCCTCGACGCGGAGGTGCCGCCGACGCAGCCCAACGTCGCAAACGTGATGGCCATGGTGCAGCCCGGCCAGGACAGGCACCGCGTCCTCGCGATGGGCTCCAGCCGGACCTTCGGCCTCAACGCCGACGAGCAGCAGACCAGCTACGGCCTCCCGTACGAGCCGGTCAACCTGGGCGCGGGGTCCGTCTACAAGATCTTCACCGCGGCGACGGCCCTGGAGAAGGGCCTGGGCATCAACTACACGTTGGCCGTGCCCCCCAGCGGCTATGCGTCGCCGATCTACATCGACGGCGGTGGCCGCCCCATCCCCGTCGCCAACGCGGGCAACTACCCCGAGCGCATGACGCTCACCGACGCGCTCGCCACCTCCCCGAACACCGCGTTCGTGAAGCTGGAGGAGTTCACGGGGGTGCCCGACGTCGTCGACATGTCGGTGCGCCTGGGCATGAAGTCCCTGGCCACGACGCCGTTCATCGACCCCAACACGCGCCGCAAGACCGACCGCTCCATCGCCGAGGTGACCAAGGCGCAGAAGCTGGCGTCGTTCACCCTCGGTGTGACGCCGACCAGCGTCCTCGAGCTGGCCAACGTCGGCGCCACCCTCTACAGCTCCGGCAAGTGGTGCCCGCCCAGCCCGATCGAGTCGGTGACCGACGCCGCGGGCAAGGTCGTGCCGGTCACCGAGGCAGCCTGCGAGCAGGCTGTCGAGCCCGAGCTTGCGAACACGCTGGTCAACGCCCTGAGCAAGGACGACCTCATGGGCACCTCGGCCGCGGCCGCACGTCAGGTCGGCTGGAACCGGCCGATGCTGGGCAAGACGGGGACGACGCAGCAGCACAAGTCGGCGGCCTTCGTCGGCGCCGTGCCGCAGCTCTCCGGCGCCGTGATCACCTTCGACAACTCCAACGCCCCCAAGCCCCTGTGCGACGGCGCCGGCGCCCCCTTCGCCTGCCGCAGCGGCAACATCTTCGGTGGCAAGACCCCGGCCGAGACGTGGTTCGGCGCGGTGACGCCGATCCTCGAGGGCCAGCCGGTCCTGCCCCTGCCACCCACCGCCGACCGCTACCTGACCGGCGGCGCCGAGACCCGGGTGCCCGACGTGGTCGGCCGCGGCCAGAACGACGCGACCGCGATCCTGCAGCGGGCGAACTGGCGGGTGTCGGCGCGGGTGGTCGACAACAACGCGCCCCGCGGCACCGTCGTCGGCCAGAGCCCCCGCGGCACTGCGCTGCCGGGCGAGACGATCGTGCTGCAGGTGTCGAGCGGCACCGTCCCGGAGGCGCCCCCGGCGCCGGGTGACACGACGACCGAACCGCCGGCTCCGCCGGGCGACGGCGGTGGTGGAGGCGGCGGCCCCGGAGGCCAGCCGGGCGGCTGACCGCTGCTCGCTGTCGGCGCCACACCGGTTCCGACCGCGCCGCACCCGTTGGGAAGAGTGCGGCGGGCACCGAAGGGGTGCGAACGCAGCGCGGGATGATCGTGTCCGCCGCGACGCGCCGTCCTCGCGCGTCGACCTGGCGCATCGCGCGACCTAGCATTCCCGTCATGGGGAGGGGACCTGCGGATTCGCTGTGGGGCCCCGACGGGACCCGCAACACTCCCGGGGAGCACGAACCCGCCCTGCCCGGCTTCGAGCTCCCCGCCCTCGACCTCCCCGTCATCGACCCCTCGGGTCGCATCATCGGCCTCGCCGGCGGTGACATCGACCTCGGCGAGATCGACGACGACGATCCCGATCCGGACGAGGACCCCGACACCTCGATGCCCCCGGCGGGGACCGTCGCATGGCTGGTGGCCCAGCGCGCCCGCGAAGCCCGGGCCGAGGCCCGCGCCCGCCGCCGAGCCGCGGCACCGCCGGCGAGCCCGAACGGGAGCGCGATGACGCCGAGCCGGCCGGAGCGTGGCGGCGCGTCGAAGGAAGCCGCAGGCGAGGCGGCCGGCGGCCGGCGACCGGATCGTCATGAGGCCGACGGTGTCGCCGCCGGAGATCGGGCTGTGGACCGATCGGCCGAACAGCATCGAGCCGCAGACGCGCCGGCTGCACGACGTCCGGCGACTGACGTCCAGGCGACAGCCCGTCCGGCAACCCATGATCCATCGGCCCACGGTGTGGCGGCTGACGGTGTGACAGCTGACGACCCACCTCCGGCCCCGAACCATCAGCCGGCGAACGGTGAGCGCCCACACGGTCCAGATGAGTCGGCCGAGAACGACGGTCCCCGCCCCACACGGACGGACCGTCGTCGCGGCGGCCCCAGGGCCCGGCTCCGGGCGCGGGCCGAAGCGCGGCTGGCGGCCACGTCGCAGGCGCTCTCGTCGACACCCGTCCCGCCGCCACGGTCGCAGTCCGACCCGGCCCGCCCGCACGCTCCCGCGACCCCCGGACCACCCGGGTCTCCACCTCTCCGGCACCGTCCCCCGATCGAGGAGGAACCGAGCATCCTGGGTCTGACCCGACATTCCCGGGGCAGGTTGGGCTCGCGCCTCTTCACGTGGTTCTTCGTCGCGGTGTTCGTGCTGATCCTCGTCCAGCTGGTCCTGGCGCTCCTCAACCCGTGACGCTCGGCTGCGGGGCCTGCACGGTCGGTGAGGGAGTGCGCGGGGGAGCGGCATACTCCGACCGGGCCGCCACCCTGCCAGCGGTTCCGTCTACTCTCGGGGGTGGATGGCCGACATTCGCTCCCCGATGTCGGTAATGGTCCCGCCAGCCTGGCCGGGGCTCGCCGAGGAGGTGAGGAGCGATCGGTTCCGAGGCCGGTCCGGCCGGTGACCCGGCGCTGTCGCCCCCGACGTCGCACCGTGTCCGCAGCGTCCTGTCGATCCCTGCGTTCCGCAGGCTCTGGCTGGTCACGGCGGTGTCGGCGACGGGCGACTGGCTCTCCCTGCTCGCGCTGACGTCGCTGGCGACGCAGCTGACCACCGGCTATCAGGCGCAGAGCTTCGCGCTGGGTGGCGTGGTCGCGACCAAGCTGCTCCCTGCGCTGGTGTTCGGCCCGCTGGCGGGTGCGCTGGCCGACCGGTTCGACCGTCGCCACGTCATGGTCGTGTGCGACGTCCTGCGCTTCTGCCTGTTCGTGTCGATCCCGCTGGTGGGGTCGCTGTGGTGGCTGTTCGTCGCCACGTTCCTGATCGAGATCTGCGCCCTGTTCTGGATCCCGTCGAAGGACGCGTCGGTCCCCAACCTGCTGCGCCGCCCGGACCAGGTGGAGACGGCGAACCAGCTGGCCCTGGTGATGACGTACGGCGTCGCGGTGATCACGGCGGCCGGCCTGTTCACGGTGATCTCGAGCGCGGGCTCCCTGTTCGACACGTCGTCCCCGTTGACGACGGTGTACGTCGCGCTGGTGATCAACGGCTGCGGCTACCTGCTGACGGCGACGACCGTGTGGTTCCGGATCAAGGAGATCTCGGGCCGGACGGCGGAGCGGCAGGGGGAGAGCCCGCCGAGCCTGGTGTCGTTGCTGCGGGGCGGGTTCGCGTTCGTCGGGAGCACACCGCTGATCCGCGGCCTGGTGATCGGCATCATCGGCGCGTTCGCGGCGGGTGGTGCGGTGATCGCGTCGGCGAAGCTGTACTCGGCGAGCCTCGGCGGTGGCGACGCGGCGTACAGCGTGCTGTTCATCGCGATCTTCGTCGGCCTGGCGGGCGGCATGGGCACGGCGCCGCGGCTGGCGCGGCGGCTGCCAACCGTCTGTTCGGCGCGGCGATCGTCGCGGCGGGTGTCGCGTTGGCGTTGGTCGCGTTGGCGCCGCACCTGTTCGTCGCGATCGTCGCGGTAGGGCTCGTGGGTGGCTTCGCGGGTATCGCGTTCCTGACGGGGCTGACGATCATCGGCGCGCAGGTGGCCGACGAGGTGCGTGGCCGGGTGGTCGCGTTCGTGCAGTCGCTGGTGCGGATCGTGCTGCTGGGCTCGATGTCGCTGGTCCCGGTGCTGGTGGGGCTGGTCAGTGCGCGGCGGATCGACCTGTTCGGCTACCCGTTCGTCGTCGACGGCACCCGCACGGTGATGTTCGCGGGTGGTCTGGTCGCGGCCGTCGTAGGCATGTTGGCGTACCGGCAGATGGACGACCGCCGCACCGAACCCCTGCTCCCCGACCTGCTGGCCGCGCTGCGCCGGGGCGACCGTCGCACGGGTTCGGGTGTGCTGATCGCGGTCGAGGGTGCCACGCCGGCGGAGACCGCGGAACAGACGGAACGTCTGGTGGCGACGTTGCGTGCTGACGGCTACGACGTCGTCGAACCGGGCGACGACAGGCTGCGTGTCGCCGAGGCGGAGACCCAGCATGCGGGTGCGCGGGCGAAGGCGCTGGCTGTCGCGGCGGTCCGTGCCGACACCGTCGAGCGTCTGGTCCGGCCGGCGTTGGCAGCCGGCGCAGTCGTCGTCATGGACCGGTTCCTGGCGAGCCCGCTGGCGCAGTACGGGGTGGAGTCGGATCGCGACGACGCCGCCCTCGACAGCGGTGAACTCGAGAACCTCGTGTCGTGGGCGACGGGCCGGCTGCGGCCCGACGTGTCGGTCCTGCTCGACCGTGCCCCGAACGGCTCGGCGCCCCCTGCGGGTGTGGCGGGCGAGGAGCACGTCCGGGTGCAGCGCCTGCTCACGCGCATGGCGGCGGCCGAGCCGCACCACTACGTGGTCGTCGACGCCGCAGCGTCCCCCGACGTCGTCGCGACCAGGGTCATGGACGGCCTGCGCCCCCTGATGCGGCCGCCGGCCGGTGCGGGCGGGACCGGCCCGACGGTGCCGATGCAGAAGGAACAGCCGACGGCTCCGGTCGCGGTGCGGGACGACGACCCGGCGCCGACGTGAGCGTCTGGCGTGACGTCGTCGGCCAGCAGTGGGCCGTCGGCGAGCTGACGGCCGCGGTCACCGATCCGGCTTCGATGACGCACGCGTGGCTGTTCACCGGCCCGCCCGGTTCGGGCCGCTCGACGGCGGCGCGGGCGTTCGCGGCAGCGTTGCAGTGCCCGCGAGGTGGGTGCGGGGAGTGCACGTCGTGCCGCACGGTCATGGCGGGCACGCATGCCGACGTCCGCGAGGTCGTCCCCGAGGGCCTGTCGATCTCGGTGGCGGAGATGCGGCGGCTCGTGCAGCTGGCGGCGCGCCGGCCGAGCACCGGACGGTGGCAGATCCTGATCATCCAGGACGCCGACCGGCTCGGAGAGCGGGCTGCGAACGCGCTGCTCAAGGCCGTCGAGGAGCCCGCACCCGACACGGTGTTCCTGCTCTGCGCGCCCTCGGACCACCCGGACGACGTGCCGATCACGATCCGTTCGCGGTGCCGCCCGATCCCCCTACGGACGCCGTCGGTGGAGGCGATCGCCGAGGTCCTCGCGACCCGCGACGGCCTCGACCCCGAGGCCGCCACCTGGGCTGCGTCGGTGTCGGGCGGGCACGTCGGCCGGGCGCGCTGGCTGGCCCGCGACGAGGAGGCCCGCCGACGCCGCGCCGAGGCCCTCGACCTGCCCATGAAGGTCCGTGGCATCGGCGACGCCTTCGCCTACGCGAGCAAGCTCGTGACGGCGGCGAAGGCGGAGGCGACGGAGATCGCGGAGGGTCGTGACGCCGCCGAGCGCGAGGAGCTCGCCGTCGCCATGGGCGCGGGCGGCACGGGCAAGGGCGTGGCGGCTGCCGCGCGCAGCGCGAAGGCGGCCGAGCGGGAGCTGGAGAAGCGGCAGAAGAGCCGCACGACCCGCAACCAGCGCGACGCCCTCGACCGCGCCATCATCGACCTCGCGGGCTTCTTCCGCGACGTCCTCGTCGCCCGCAGCGGCGCCCAGGTCCCGCTCACCAACCCCGACCGTCTCGCCGACATCCAGCGCGCCGCCGGCGAATGGACCCCCGAGTCGACGCTGCGCCGTCTCGAAGCCGTCCTCGCGTGCCGGGAAGCGTTGAACGCCAACGTGAAGCCCGAGATCGCCGTCGAGAACATGTTGCTCTCGCTGCACCGGGGTTGACGCTCCTCCGCGCGGGTAGGCCGCGCCAATGGACTTCGAGCAGTTCGAGGACAACCACATCGCCGACGCCACCGTCCGCCGCTTCGTGGCCGAGCTGCGCAGCTTCGAACAGACCGGCGAGGTCGGCGAGCTGGCCAAGCTCTTCACCGACGACGCGGTGCTCCACCGTCTCGACGGCCGAGGCGGCGTCGACGACCCCCGTGCCTTCTGGGAGCAGTACCGTGCTCAGTTCGGCGAGGTCCGGACGGTGTTCCGCAACGCTGTCGAGAGCACCGACCCCCCCGGCGCCGGACTGGAGTGGGAGAGCCGCGGCACCCTCGCCGACGGCACCCGCATCGATTACGCCGGCTCGACCTTCCTGACGCTCGCCGACCACCGCATCTCCGGCCTGCGCACCTACTACGACACCGCCGCCTTCATCGCCATCCCCGCAGGTCAGGGGTGATCGACGGGGTGCTGCGGAGTGGGGAGGGGCGGTCGGTAGACTGGTAAGGCACCACGCCGCCTTAGCTCAGTCGGTTAGAGCGACGCACTCGTAATGCGTAGGTCTGGGGTTCGACTCCCCAAGGCGGCTCCGCAGGTCAGACGTGAAGTCTGGCTTCCATCGCACCACCCATGGCCTGTCTCGTGGCACGGTTTGTGGCACGAGTAGGCCGTTATTCTCGGATCATGGCATCGACCGGCCGCCGCCGGCGCGAACGCGGCAACATCACTTGGCTACCGAGCGGTTCGGCGCGAGTCAGCGTGTACGCCGGCATCGACCAGCTGACCGGCAAGGAGATCCGCCTCCGAGAGACAGTTCCTGCCCGAGGGACGCGACGGGAGACGGAGCGCGAGGCGGAGAAGGTCCAGACACGCCTGTTGAACCAGGTCGACGAGCGGCGGAGCCCGCGAACCGAGGCGACTGTCAACGAGCTTCTCGATAGGTGGCTGGACGTCGTCGATGTCGAGCGGAAGACGCGCGTCAACTACGTTTCGAAGATCGAGAAGCACGTCCGGCCGACGATCGGCGGGCTCGCTGTCGGTCGAGTCAAGGTCGAGACCGTCGAAGGCCTCTACGGGTCGATGCGACGGTGCCGAGATCACTGCCGGGGCCGGAGGTTCGTCCAGCACCGCACCGGCCGAGAGCATGTCTGCGACGAGCACACAGCACGACGAAGATGCGCGAAGGACGTTGCGGGCGATCAGTCCGCGGAATGTCGCTGGTGCGACCGGGTCTGCCGCGATCATGTGTGCTCGCCGTTGGCAGCCGGAAGCATTCGTGTCGTCCACGCGATCCTGAGCGGAGCGTTCTCGCGAGCCGTCCGGTGGGGCTGGATCGCGACCAACCCGATCGATCAGGTCGAGGCACCGTCCGTGCCGCGTCCGAACCCGGACCCACCCTCGGCGGCCGAGGCGGCCGAACTGCTGGCCGAGGCCTGGAAGGACGAGGACTGGGGCACCCTCGTGTGGTTCACCATGACCACGGGCGCCCGTCGCGGTGAGATCTGCGGGTTGCGGTGGTCTGACCTGGACCTCGCGACTGGCGTGGTGGTGTTCCGCAGCAGCATCGGTCAGATTGCCGGTGAGCAGTGGGAGAAGGATCCCAAGACTCACCAGCACCGACGGGTGACTCTCGACGCGGAATTGGTCGACGTGCTGCTCGAGCACCGGCAGCGATGCGACGAGCGGGCACGCGCGGTGGATACGACGGTCCGTCGCGAGGGCTTCGTGTTCTCTCCAGTGCCCGACTGCACCCGGCAGACGAGTCCGGACACCGTGACGCAGCGGTACGGGCGGATGGCTCGCCGCCTGGGTATCGATACTCACCTGCACTGCCTCCGGCACTACTCAGCAACCGAGCTGATCGCTGCAGGTGTGGACATCCGCACTGTTGCTGGTCGGCTCGGCCACGCCGGCGGCGGCGCGACGACGCTTCGCACCTACACGGCGTTCGTTCTCGAAGCCGACCAACGTGCCGCAAAGGCACTCGCCGCCAGGCGGCCTCGCCCTAACCGACCGCCCGCCGCGAGCTGACGCGGCCCGGCCCCTACGGTGAGGTCTGTGAACGATCGCGAGACAGTCTCGACGTTCGGGAGTGCCTCGGCAGCCGCGGTTCTCCGTTCGGCTTGCGCGATGATCGGCGAGTCGGCGTCGGGGGCCGAGCTCCTGCGCCTCGGCGAGAACGCGATCTTCCGTCTCGCCGCAGCACCGATCGTTGTCCGCATTGCACGCGGCATGGATCGATGGGGGGACGCGACCAAGGAGGTCGCCGTCTCGGTCTGGTTGGCCGACAACGAAATTTCAGCCGTGCGGGCCGTCGACATTCCTCAGCCAATCGCGGTCGACGGCCACCCAGTCACCTTCTGGCAATTCATCGATGGGCGGCGTGGAAACAGCGGCGACGTGCGTGAGCTGGGTGCAGTCCTGCGCAACCTCCACGGCCTGGATGCGCCTCCAGAACTTTTTGGGCAGTCCGATTCGCCGCTACTGCGTGTCGGCCAGCGGATCGCTGACGCACCTGTCTCTCCAGAGGACAAGACCTTTCTCGGCGCACTCGCGGAACGCCTCAGTGACGACCTTGAGCGGACGACTTTTGACCTGCCCCCATGTGTGACTCATGGTGATGCACACGTGCAGAACCTGATGTTCGTCGACGGCCACTCAGTTCTCATCGACTTCGAGCGAGTCGGATTCGGTCAGCCGGAATGGGATCTGTCAGTAACGGCGACGGAGTTCGTCACTGCAAAGTTCTGGACTCTGTCGGAATACCAAGATTTCGTCGAGTCGTACGGATACGATGTCACTGCGTGGTCTGGATTTGATGTTCTTCGCCGAGTTCAAGAACTCAAGATGACGACGTGGCTGATGCAGAACGTACGCGAGTCGGCGGAGATTCAATCTGAGTTCGAGCGGCGCATGGTGGTGATCCGCGCCGGCCACCCGGACGGCGCATGGCGTCCGTTCTAGCTCGACACGTCCGTGTCGAGCACGGCCGCGGACAGTGCGACGAGCTCGGAAACAAGCAGCGACCGCGGGTGCGCCCGTGTGGCTGAACGTAAGAAGTCACGGACGTATCGCTGATATCGGCTCGACTGAAGCGGCCCAGCCAACTCGATGGCGTGTCGGGCCGTCGTGAGTGCTTCCTCAAGGTGGCCGCCTTCGAGGGAACCCGCGGCGGTCACGAGGCTGATGAACGCCCTGGTGCGCGGCGGCGTGTTCGCCGCTGCGATCGCGAGTGCCCCGAAGTGTCCAGTCTCAGCCGGTCGGCGCAGGTCGCGGAAACAATGGGCGGCCTCGCCGGCCAGCTCTTCAGGTGTGAAGTAGCTGATCCAGCCGGGTTCCGACGCGTCAACCGCTCGATCCAGGGACTGTTCAGCTCGGTGAAGGGCGGCGGCGCAGCCAGCGCCGTCGTCCAGGGAGGCCAGGGCGCGGGCTTCCATTGCGTGGAGCATCGCTGTGGTCCGCCCGGCGTTGCACCTTGCGGCGGCATGCTGGGCCGCACGCGCGAGTTCCACTGCGTTGTGGAAGCTGCCCAGGTAGTTCGCCTGATGGCTCAAGTTTGCGAGGAGGCGCGCAGCGAGGAGATCGTCGCCAGCCTCTTTCGCGAGTCGAAGAGAGTGGACAAAGTATCGCTGCGCGGCACCGTGACGGCCGGCGTCGTACGCGCTCCAGCCCAACATCTGAGCCAGTTCGGCAGTCGCGACAAAGAGGTCGCTTCGCCGTCGTGGTGGAAGCGCATCAAACAGGGGGAGGACCTGGTCGCGAAAATAGAACAGCAGGAGTTTGCGAGTGTGGCCGCCGCCGAGTTGGAAGTCTAGATCCATGAGTTGCGCGGTTGTGCGTCTGATGGCATCAGCATTTATTGGGCTGCCGCTCAGGCTCTCCTCGGCGGGAGCGGGTGTGTGCCCAAACAGGTAGCGGCTCACGATGAGTGGCACGGATCCCGCATCCCACTCCAGCAGGTCGCCCGCGTGAGGAGTGTCCAGGTCTCGAGTCGCAACGAGAGAGAGGCTCCGCGACGATTCAAGGACGTCGAGCGGATAGCTGACTGCGGCGACTGCGTTTCGCTGCCTCGTGTCGCCTTCAACCGCGGCAGTGAAGCCAAGGGCGGCGACCGTGAGGGCTCGGCCGAGGCGTTCGGACAGCGCCGCGACGATCAGGATCGACGTCTCGGGGCGGGGCTGCACGCCGTCGAGCCACCGTTTCACTGAGACATGGTCGGCCGAGTTCTGCTCGCCGCGCTCCGCGGCAAGGTCGCGGATACGTCTCGCCAAGCCCTTACGGCTCATCCCGGATGCGTCGAGGGCACGCCCGAATGCCGAGTTCGGTGCGTTCGACCGGCCCATGGATGCCCCCTCGCGCAGCACGTGCACCCCCTGTGCACGGATGCACCCCATGAGCACACTGTATGTCGCGGACCCGTCACTGTTTGCTGGTTTGCATGAAGAGCAGGACGGCAAACGGACGAGCTTCGATGCGCTGTAGGGAGCAGGAGCGGTCAGCGACTGGCTATGCGGAGCTGCTCCTCCAGAACGGCGACACGCTGGTTCAGGCTGTGGATAGCTGCGTTGAGGTTCGCGGACAGCTCCCGGACTTGGTGTGCGAGGTCGCCGGCCGGCTCGTCGGTGTCGGCGGGCTCCGCTGCGACGTAGACGGCCTTGCCGGGTTGACCGAACACAAGGCCCTCCTCCCGCAGTTCGCGGATTGCGGCCCGGACAACGGTCGTCGACACGTCGAAGCTTCGAGTCAGCTGCGACGTGGAAGGAAGCGTGCTCCCGACCGGGTATGTGCCCGTTCGAATTGCGCTACGCAGTTCAGCGGCGACCTGCATGTACTTCGGGCTTCCCGACTGCTCAGTCATGCATCCCTCCCGCAGGGAGCCTACGCAGGCTAAGGCTGGTGCCCGCCGCAGGTGACTGGGTGGGTGGCTCGGGCGTTGCGCACCATGTGCGTAAGGAATACTATGTGCATACGGAGAGCAAGGAGGAGCACGGTGTCAAAGGATATGGAGTCGGCGGCACGGCCGACCTTCTATGACGTCCAGGAGGTCGCCGACATGTTCAAGATGTCGCGGATGACGGTCTACCGGGCGATCAGCGGTTCGAATCCGGGGGCGCTGGGTGGTTCCGGCACGCCCCATCGACGCACTCATCGAGAAGGCGACGGCGCCTACGGCCGTTTCTGCTGGGCAGTTTGGTGGCCTGGAATGAGTAGTGTTGGTGTGCTGATCCTGTTCGCGATCGTGGGTGCGGTGATCTGCGCGAAGTGCCGGGTGCCCGCGGGTGCGGTGGTGTTCTCACTGGTCGCGCTGGTCCTGTTCGTGGCGACCCCGGCGGGGCAGGGGCTGCCCGAGGCGGTGGCATCGTTCTTGTCGACAGTGGACGACTCGACCACTCCCGCGCTGAATGGTCAGGCGCCGGCGGGTTCGGGAGCGGTGGGATGACCGCCGCCTACAACGAGGTTCGCAACTGGCCCGCGGATGCGCTGTGTGTCCAGGTCGACCCGGACCTGTTCTTCCCCGAGACCGACCGCGGGACGGCGTTCGACCGCCAGGTCACCGCAGCGAAACGGGTGTGCGCAGGCTGCCCCGTCCTCACGCCGTGCCTGGACTACGCGCTGACGGCGCTCCCGGACGGGATCGCCGGCGGCACCACCCCGACAGAACGCGTCAGCCTGCGCCGCCGCCGCAGTGTCGAGCTGCAGGACGTGCGGGCCGGGCTGCTCCCGCCGGACGGGCAGCGCGAACGCGCCGCCGCGGGACGGCAGGCGGCTGCGGCGGGGGCGGATGCGTCGGAGTTGATGCGCCGCTTCGGCGTCGTCCGCGAGACGGCCCAGCGGTGGCGCTCCGACGCCCACGCACATCCCAGACCACCACTCCGGCAGGGGTTGTGGGGGAGGGGAGTCCGGCGGCTACCGGAGCTCCCCTCCGAATCTCCACAGCACGGCAGGCCCTGGCAGGCAACACAGCACCGGAAGGAATCTGAATGATGATGTCAAGCAGCGCTCGCGGCAAGTGGCGGGTCGGCGGTGAACATGCGGCCATCACGCAGCAGGGCCCAGAGGACGTCCACGAGGCGTCGAGCGAGGGCGAGGACCGCTTGTTTATGGACTTGGCGCTCGTCACGTTTGCGGTCGTAGAAAGCGCGGGACGCCCCGCCGGCTTTGAGGCTGCACAATGCGGCCATGTAGAACACCCTTCGGAGCCTCCGGTTGTAGCGTTTCGGGCGCCGGAGATTGCCCTGGATTCGTCCGGAATCGCGGGAAACGGGGACAAGGCCTGCGTAGGACGCCAGCCGGCCGGGGGTGACGAAAGCGTCGACGCTTCCCCCGACGGCGACAAGGAACTCAGCGCCGAGGGTGGGGCCCATCCCGGGCAACGACTCGATGATCTCGGCCTGCGAGTGGGTGCGGAACCGGGCATGCATGATCTTGTCGACCTGTTGGATCTGGCGCTGCAGATCCAGCATCCGGCCGGCTTGGGCGGCGATCAGCTCGGCGGTGACTGCTTCGCCGGGAAGCTGAACGGTCTGCGCCCGCGCGGCCGATACCGCGGCGGCGGCGATGCTGGCGACCTTCGACGGCCACGCGCGGTGCTCGCGCAAATAGCTGGTCAGGTCTTCCACACCGGCGTCACGGATCGCGGCCGGGGTTTGGTAGCCGGTCAGCAGGATCAGCGGGGAGCGATTGGTGTAGTCGAACGCGGCCTCGAGACCAGGGAAAATGCTCAGCAGCAGGTCGCGGAGCCTGTTGAGGCCGCGGGTCCAGTCGGTGGTCAGGTCGGCGCGGTGGCTGGTCAACCGGGCCAGCTCGGTGATGAGGCTGTCGTCGGCGCCCAGGACGGTCAGGTCGTCGCGCATGCGGGCGGTCTCGGCGATCACCCGGGCATCCTTGGCATCGGATTTCGCTTCTCCGCGGAACGCACCGGTCATGCGGTGCACGACCCGGCCGGGCACGTAGACGACGTGTTGCTCGGCGATCGTCAGGATCGAGATCAGCAATGCTGCAGCACTACTTGTCAGATCGATGGCCCAGCAGATGTTGTCGCCGGCCTGGCGAGCTCGCGTGATGAGCGCTTCGATCGCGGCTTGATCATTCGCGATTTTCTCTGAGAAGACAGTCTTTCCGTCGGTGTCAGTCGCACATGCGTGATGTGAACTCTTTCCGACGTCGATACCCACCCAGAGTTGCGGACGTCCTGTCACGGAGTTCTCCTGATTGATGCGGTGGTTTTCCCAGCGGACAACCCCGCCAACAGGTCCCTAAACAGCGACGGTTCGCGACGGATCTGAATGAGTGGTCAGGGAGTCCAGAGCGACGAGGTGGCCATTCCTTCCGAGCCATACGTGCGGCGGACACGAAGAGAGCCACACCTCATCGCCTGGGCGTCCAGAGCACCTCGCCCCAGACACCTCGAACTTAGGGACACGAAGACTAGATGAACACCCACAACAACAACCACGACCCCGACACCCCCGAGGCGGTCCGCGAGGCCGCGGCCGGTGCCAAGGCCTGGCGCGCCGCCGTCCGTGCCCAGCGCACCGCCGAACCGGACCACGCCGACTTCTACGCGATGACCGCCGACGTGGTCGACACCCTGGCCGCGGTCGCCGGGCTGGCGGAGGTGCTGGCCTGGCAGGTCGCCCACTACGGCGACACCCGCCCCGTCTACGACGACACCGGCGTGGTCGACCCCCGCGAACGCCTGGACGCGGCGGCGATGGACCTGCACGAGCTCGCCGCGAGCCTGCGCAGCGCGGACCGGATCGCGAACACCTTCTGGTCGCGCATCGGCCACATCGGCGTCGACACACCTGCCGACGACTCGGTCACCGACCCGACCGACGCGCAGCTGCGCGCGGAGGTGACCCGATGAGTTGCCCTGTGTCAAGCCGCCGTCGGTTGATCTTGGTTGAGGACGCGTTGAAGGGCTCGGTGTCGGTCGGGCTGGTAGGGGTTGTGGGTGGTC
>MEGH01000082.1:3919-14337 GCA_001725415.1 Pseudonocardia sp. SCN 73-27 | reverse complement strand
CAGAACTGGCGGACACGCTCACGCGGCACTCTCGGCGGACCGATCATGAACATCACCCCTGAACAGTCAGGGTGTTGCGACAATCCCTTGAATCCACCCCGGCGGGAGCGGCAATGAGGTTGCGCGCCGTTGTTGTGCTGGCCTGCCGGAGGCCGCGCCGACCCAAGGTGTGGCTGCGCCCCGGACGCCCGTCCATGATCACCGTCTGCGGTCCGCGCGGGACGCGCGTTGGAGCGATCACTGACTCCGGGACATGAGCACCGCCGGTGACGCCCACGTCCCGCTTCCGGTGATCACCACGAGCAGTCAGCACACGGGCGCAGGGGTCAGAGCCAGCCGTGGTCGCGGGCCATCCGGGCGGCCTCCGAACGGCTCCCGGCGCCGAGCTTCTGCATCGCAGAGGACAGGTAGTTGCGGACCGTCCCGGGGGAGAGGTGGACGCGGCTCGCGATGTCGACGGCGGTGCCGATGTCGTCGACGTTGCGGAGGACCTCGAGCTCCCGGTCGGTCAGAGGGCACTCCTCGCTGGTCAGGGCGGTCATGGCGAGGTCGGGGTCGACGTAGCGGCCGCCGCCGTGGACCCGGCGGACGACGTCGGCGAGGACGGTGGCGGGGGCGCTCTTGGTGACGAACCCGCGCGCCCCCGCGGCCAGGGCTCGGCGGAGGACGCCGGGGCGGGCGTGGCGGGTGAGGATGATGCAGCGCGTCGTCGGCTGGTTCTCGGCGACCCACTGGGCGACCTCGGCGCCGTCGCGGCCGGGCATCTCGACGTCGAGGACGGCGACGTCGGGGGCGTGCTCACGGATCGCCTCGACCGCCTCGTCGCCGGTCGACGCCTCGGCCACCACCGAGAGGTCGCCCTCCAGACCGAGCAGGGCACCGACAGCACCGCGGGTGAGGGACTCGTCGTCGGCGAGGACGAGCCTGATGGGTGCGCTCACGCGGGGACCGGGAGGGAGGCGTCGAGGCGGAAGGTGCCGTCGGGGCCGGGTCCGGCGTCGAGCCGGCCCGCGTGTTCGTCGAGGTAGCGGCCGAGGGCGACGAGCCCGGTGCCGGCGTCCTCGGCTGCGGCCGGAGAGGCGACGCCGTCGTTGACGACGCGCAGGTGGGCTGCGCCGTCGACGACCTCGATCTCGATGGTGCAGCGGCGGGGTTGGGCGTGGCGCAGGACGTTGGTCATGGCTTCGCGCAGGACGCGGCCGAGGACGCCGCGGGCGGGTCCGACGACGGTCGACGGGTCGCCGTGGACGACGAGCTGCACGCCGGCGGAGTCCAGGACGGCGCGGGCGCCGGCGAGTTCCGTCGCGAGATCGGTGGTTCTGGTTTCGCGGACGAGCGCACGGACCTCGGAGAGGGACTGGCGGGCGACACGCTGGACGTCGTCGAGCTCGGCCTTGGAGCGGTCGGTGTCGACGTCGATGAGGCGGCTGGCGAGTTCGCTCTTGAAGGCGACGACCTCGAGTGCGTGGCCGAGGATGTCGTGGAGGTCGTCGGAGAGGCGGAGCCGTTCGCGGGCGGTGGCGAGCTCGGCGGCGACGCGGCGGGACTCGTCGAGGTCGGTGACGGCTTTGAGCCACCAGAGCCGTTCGACGTCGACGCACCACATGAACAGCACGTAGAACGCGGCGAGGGTGGCCCCGATCCAGGGTGGGAAGGGGAACTCGTAGGTGGTGTGGGCGGCGATCCACCAGCCGAACCCGAAGACCGCGGCGGCGGTGAGGGCCACGGTCGCGGCGCCGCGCCAGAGCCGTCCGCCGGCGACGACGTCGCCGAGCAGGACACCGCTGACGAGCGCCCAGGTGAAGCCGGCGAACGACGACGCGAGGCCGACCAGTGCCAGCGCCAGCACGACGACGAGCGCCGTGACGACGAACCACGGCGACGCGGGGGATCCCAGCGAGCGGACGTGCTGGCGGATCCGGTACAGGTGCAGTGCCAGCGCGACGACGTAGAGCGCGAACAGGGTGATGGCGTACGGCGCGGCGGGCAGGCCCGTCCACAGGATCATCGCGGGCACGAACAGCAGCCAGCCGACCGTGATGACCATGCCGATCACGCCGAAGCGGCGAGCGGCCCGCATGCGGCGTTCCTCGGACCCGGCGAGCTCGTCCACGTCCAGACCGTATCCGAGAACCCCGGATGACAGGTGTCATCGAAGTGCGGACGCGGTGTCACCCGGACCCATGACCGTCATGACTACCGGGGCCCCTGGCCCGGACGGCACCGTTGTGGCCATGACGGAGACGACGATGCAGGCGGCGGGGAACGCCGCGACGACGAGGGGGTCGGCCGTCGAGGTGCGCGGGCTGCGGGTCGCCTACGGGGAGTTCGAGGCCGTCCGCGGCATCGACCTCACCGTGCGGACCGGCGAGGTGTTCGCGCTCCTCGGCACGAACGGCGCCGGCAAGACGACGACGCTGGAGGTCCTGGAGGGCTTCGGCCGCCGGACCGGGGGCGACGTGTCGGTGCTGGGCCTGGACCCGGCGACGCACCGCGACGAGCTGAGCCGCCGGATGGGGATCCAGCTGCAGGAGGGCGGGTTCATCGACGAGCTGAGCGTCGGGGAGACGCTGCAGCTGTGGCAGAAGCTGTCGGACCGGACCGACCGGGTGGAGCGGTTGCTCGACCGGTTCGAGCTGACGCGTCGTCGCGACGTGCCGGCGTCGAAGCTGTCGGGGGGCGAGAAGCGTCGGCTCGACCTGGCGCTGGCGGTGTGGGGGTCGCCGGAGCTGGTGATCCTCGACGAGCCCACGACGGGTCTGGACCCCGAGTCGCGGACCCGCACCTGGGACGCCATCCAGGAGCTGCAGGAGGCGGGTCGCACGGTGCTGCTGACCACGCACTACCTGGAGGAGGCCGAGGCGCTGGCCGATCGGGTCGCGATCATGCACGAGGGGCGTGTCGCGGTGCAGGGCACCCTCGCGGAGATCCTCGCGACGCGGCCGGCCGGTTTCTCGGCGACGATGCCGGCCGCGGCGATCCCGTCCGGCCCGGCCGACCTGCCGGTGTTCGTCGGCGAGCCGGCGGTCCAGGGTCGCGGCGAGGGCGTGCACGTCACCGTCCGTACGGCCGAGCTGCAGGCCGACCTGACGACGTTCCTGACCTGGGCGGCGGGCCGGGGAGTCCCGCTGACCGACCTGCGTGCCGCTCCCGCGTCGCTCGCCGAGATCTACCACTCGGTGCGCGAGGGGACCGTCGCCACGAGCGCCACCCGCATCGACTCGGAGGTGACCCGATGACCACCGCAACCTTCACCCCGACCAGCCCCGTGCAGAAGTACCTGGCGCTGGCCGGCGCCGAGGTCCGGCTGGTGATGCGCAACCGCACCATGGCCGTCTCGACGCTGCTCGTCCCGGTAGCGCTCGGCGTGTTCTGGGCGTTCTCGTTCGGCGGCGGGCCCGACGTGTGGCCGATGGTCGTCGCGCTGCAGGCCGCCGTCACGCTCGGCATGGGTCTCTACCTGACGGCGACGCAGACCGTGGTCGCCCGCCGCCACACCCGGGTGCTGACCCGGATGCGGACCAGCGGCATCTCCGACCCGGGCCTGCTGGCCGCGACGCTCACCCCGGCCATCGCCATCGCACTGATCCAGATCGTCATCTTCGCGGTGATCGACCTGGTCATGGGTGTCGTCGCACCGGTCAACCCGCTCGCGCTCGTCGCGGTGATCGTGGCCGGGACGGCCCTGATGGTGACGGCCGCGCTCGCCACGAGCGTTTTCACGCCGTCGCCGGAGCGGGCGCAGATCACCACGCTGCCGCTGGTGTTCGTGATGCTCGGTGGCGCGATCGCGATGGCCGTCATACCCGCGCAGGGCTGGCTGCAGGCGCTGCTCCTCGTCCCGGGCGCGGGAGTCGGCACGCTGGTCCGGCTGGCGTTCGGCGGCGAGATCGGCATGGGCACGGTGACCGGCACGATCGTCGCCACCGTGGCGCTGCTGGCGTGGGCGGGCATCTTCGCCCGGGTCGCGCAGCAGAAGTTCCGCTGGGACCCGCGGAACGGCTAGGCCCTCGTCGAGGCTTCGACCCATGAGGGGTCGTGCGAGGGTCGGCGCCCGCCGGGGCTTGGGGGAGTCAGCGGCGGGTGTCGACCCGGTGGAAGTTCATGTGCGCCCGCGACGGCGTCGGACCGCGCTGCCCCTGGTAGTGCGAGCCGACGCCGTCGCTGCCGTAGGGGCGCTCGGCCGGGCTGGACAGCCGGAACAGGCACAGCTGCCCGATCTTCATCCCCGGCCACAGCGTGATCGGCAGGTTGGCGACGTTGGACAGCTCCAGCGTGATGTGGCCGGTGAAGCCGGGGTCGATGAAGCCGGCCGTCGAGTGCGTGAGCAGGCCCAGCCGACCGAGGCTCGACTTGCCCTCGAGGCGCCCCGCGAGGTCGTCGGGCAGGGTGACGCACTCGAACGTCGAACCCAGCACGAACTCGCCCGGGTGGAGCACGAACGGGTCGTCGCCCTGGGGTTCGACCGACGTCGTCAGCTCGTCCTGCTGCTCGCGCGGGTCGATGTGGGTGTACTTCGAGTTCTGGAAGACGCGGAAGAACCGGTCGAGGCGGACGTCGATGCTCGACGGCTGGAGCATCGCCGGGTCCCACGGTTCGAGGACGAGCCGCTGCGACTCGATCTCCTTGCGCAGGTCACCGTCGGAGAGCAGCACCGGGCCACCCTAGCGGGAGCCGGTCACACGTCGGACGAGCGCGGCGCCACCCGCGGGAACGGATTGAGCCCGAACATCCACGCAACGGCCGCCTCGGCCCGCTCGGCCTCCTTGCCGTCGTACACCTGCGGCTGCGGACGCGGATCGACGTCGAGGATGCGCCACACGTCGTCCAGCACATGCCTGCCGACGACACTGCGGATCGAGTCGCCCGGCTCCGCGACGTGCGGGCCGTCGACCAGGACCCCAGGCGTTCCGAGGCCGGGCGCGTCGCCGACCAGCTCCGGGTCGTCCGAGACCAGCACGCTTGCCGACGACACGAGGTGCACCAGCTCGCTGAGCTCCAGGTGGGGGACGACGATCGCGCGCTCGTGGCGGGCCAGCACCTCGGCGTCGGCGTCACCGCAGAGGTCGCCGAACAGGACGACCTCCAGGTCGTCGTCGCGGTCGAGCAGGGCGGGCAGGTCGGCCACGACCTCCGCCGACGACGGGCTGTCGAGTCCCGCGACGACCAGCCGCGACCTGCCGTCGGCGATTCGTATGACCATCTTCGCGAACCGCAGGTCGTCGGGCGGCGGGTTGGAGCCGATGGTGTCGCCCACCTGCAGCACGTTCGGCCCCAGGGGGCTGCCGAGCGTCGGCCCGCTCGTGGTCAGGAACAGCGAGGCCAGCTGGCCGATGACCCGCCGGTTCGCCTCCTCGGGGAACGGGCACAGCAGGTCGTCGGTGGCGACGCCCGTTTGCAGGTGCACGACGGGGATCATCCGCCAGAACGCCACCTGCGCGGCGATCAACGCGGTCATGCTGCCGCCGTAGATCATCACCGCCGACGGGTCCTGCTCGACCATCAGCCGGTCGAGTTTCGCCGTCAGCGCCGACGCCACCGCCGCGGGCGTGTAGCCGGGGTGCTCGGACAGCAGGAGCGTGATGTCGGCCGGGACGCCCAGCGCCTCGAACGCGTCGTGTGTGGCCATCGGGTCGGGACCCGTGGCGACGGTGAGCCCGCGGATCCGGTCCGCCTCCGCGATCGCGGTGGCGACGGGGGCGAGCCGCGCGACCGCCGGCCGAGTACCCGCGACCAGGAGCACATCGTGCTCGTGATCGTCGGGAAGCTCTCCGATGAGCCTCTCGAATGCCGTCATTCCCGATCCTTCGCTGCCGGGGAGCTGCGTCCGGGACGCCGACAGGCGCCACCGGATGACCGGAGTGTGGGCCACCTCGAGGCGCGGCGTCGAGCGGATCCGAACAGTCGGTGATGCACTCTGCCGCAACCACCCCCATGGGCGGCAACCAGGTGGCCCAGCCGGTGACAGAGGGTGATGATGCTAGGGTGATCGCAGACGTGCGGATGTAGTTCAATGGTAGAACATCAGCTTCCCAAGCTGAATACGCGGGTTCGATTCCCGTCATCCGCTCCACCCACGAAGGCCCAGGTCATGCGGTGTCCACACCGGACCTGGGCCTTCGTCGTTCGGTGATCCACTCACCGCGTGGGCCATTGGCAGGCCATTCAGCCGACCGGAACCAATGCGCCGGACGCACCGTCCTCGTCGTCGTCCTGGTCGTCGGTGACCTCGCGCCCCTCGACCAGCGCACTGAGCCGATCGGCGATCCGACGGTCGGCCTCGCTCGTCGCACGCTGGTAGATCAGCGCCGCCCGCATGTCGTCGTGCCCCATCCGAGCCATCAGGTCACGGGTGCTCGCGCCGGTCTGGGCGGCGAAGAGGTTGCCCGTGTGCCGGAGGTCGTGGAAGTGCAGGCCGGGCACCCCTAGCTTGCGGACCATCTCGGGCCACTTCGTCAGTTTATTGAAGTGGGCCCGCCGCAGGGCACCGCCGTTCGGCCCGGTGAACACGAGCGCGTCCGGCCCTGGTTCGACGTGCGTCATCAGGTGCTTCACGATCTCCGGTCGGATGGCCGGCGGGATCGAGATCGTCCGTACCCCGGCCCGGGACTTGGGCGGCCCGACGACGATCCCCCGGCCCTTGACCTCGGTATGTGCGACCGACACCCGGATGGAGCTGCCGTCCGGCGTGATGTCGCGGCGGCGAAGCGCGGAGACCTCGCCCCACCGCAGCGTGGCGAAGGCCGTCACCAGGATCATCACCCGTAGCCGGCGGTGCTTCATGGCGTCGGCGAGCTGGAAGACCTGCGGCACGGTCAGGACCGGGCGTTCAGCCGGATTCTCCCGGTCGGCGCCGCGGACCCGGCACGGGTTGCGCGAGATGATGCCGTCCTCCTGCACCGCGGTGTTGAGCACCGCACGGAGCAGCCGGTACGACTTGGCCGCGACGGACTGCGAGACGCCGGCCGCCAGGAGATCGGACCGCCATTCGCGGACCATCGCCGTGGTGAGGTCACCGATCTTGACCTCGCCGAGGCGCGGTGCGACGTGCTTGGACAGGAGCCAGCGGTACAGCTCGACCGTCCGGGGACGCAGGGAGGGACGCTCGGTGATCCACTTGTCGGCGTACGGGCCGAGCGGGACAGCCGCCCGCTCCGGGTCGGTCCACTCACCGCGGATCATCTGCGACTCGACGATCACGAGCCATTGCTCGGCGTCGCGCTGAGTCGGGAACGTCCGCGGTGCGTTGCGCATCCGTCCGTCCGGCCCCGGGAACCGCGCCTGCCACCGCCCGGATGAGCGGAGCCGGACGTTGCCGAAACGCCGGTGACCTGGCTTGTTCGCCATCACGCCACCCGGCCCAGATCAGCGCGCACGGTGGCCGTCGTGATCGCCTCGACCCGCCCGGCCTGCACGAACGCGTCCAGGTCGACGACGGCGATGCGCACGTGCGCCCCGACCTTGTGGAAGGCGATCCGGCGTTCCGCGATGAGCCGGCGCACGAACCGCACCGAGGTGTTGAGGCTGGCTGCCGCCTCGACGACGGTCAGGTACTTGCTCATGCCGCCTCGCTCTCGGTTGCCGAACAGTTGTCGGGGTCGGGTTCGGTGGTGGCCAGGACGGCCGCGTCGTAGTCGGCACGCCAGCGTTGGCGCTGATGGATCGCGTGGAGCAACAGCACCGGGCGGGGTGGCACGTCGCCGTCACCGGGGGCGGTGCGTTCCCACTCGAACGGCCCGTCATCGACCGCGTAGGCGGGCTGGACCCCAGCACGAGCGAGGAGTTGCCGAACGAACGCCGAGCGTTCGGCGCGGTGGTCGGCAAGGCTCTTGTTGGACCACTTGCGCGAGACCAGGACCCGGCGGCCGGCGATGCCGAGGTGTTCGGGGCGGTGGGCTTTGCCCTTGCAGACACCGGGCGTCATGGACGAGCGGGCGCCCTTGGGCTGCACTCCGTACAGGAGCCAGATCGGGCAGCGTGGTGAGCACGGGGTGACCGCGAGTTCGGTGGCGAGGCGGCGGGCGTGCTCGCGCTGGCGTGAGGTGGCGTGCTCGTCGAGCCCGGCGGCCTGCCCGACGCTCTTGGTGAGGTACTTGGTCAGGTAGCCGATGTGGCGGCCGGCTTCCTCGGTGCCGCCCAGGATGCCCTTGACGTGCACCTGTTCCCCGAAGGTCACGGTGTGCGCGGGGGTGTCGAGCGCGTTGGGGTCGGTGGCCTCGTCCCAGGTGGGCAGGGCGGTGCGGGTGTCGGGGTCGACCCAGGCGCCGGCCTTGACGTCCCAGCGCGGCAGCCGGTCCCCCGCGTAGACCTGTTCGTCGTGGGCCGGCCACCACACCTGGTGGTAGGTGGCGGCGGCGATCATCCGCAGCTCGGCGCGCGAGATCGTGCCCCGGATCGCGGCGTGGAAATGCGGTGCCCCACGGCGCTGCGGCTCGACCGACCCGAAGTACTGCACGTCCCACCCGACGCAGCGCCGCGTGTTCTGCCAGAACCGATCGAGCAGCTTCGGGAAGTGGATCGCATCCCGGGCGGCCCGGCGGTAGTCGTAGCGCTCCGGATCGACCGCGGCCCCGTTGCGGTCCACCCGCCCATAGCTGTCCAACGTCAGCGTGAGGAAGGTGGAGGGCCGGTAGCGGCCGCCGTAGACCGTCCCGACGGTGCGGTTCTCCACCGGCCGGCGCGGCAGGTTCGGCGCGTCCTGGCGGCGCTTCGTGGACCGCTTCACCGCGAGGCGGTCCGGTGGGTCGAGTGGCGCGAGCCGGCCCCGCACACCGAGCGCGCGTAGCTCCGCGTCGATCTCGGCGACGGCGTCACGGATTTCCTCGCACTCGGTCGCATCGCCCAGGTCGCGGGCGAGGGCGTAGGCGGCGTGGAGGTCGGCGCGGACGGCTATCAGCTCTTTCTGCTGCTCCGTGGGGTCGGGCGGCGTAGCGGTCGGCTCGTGCTCGAGGTGCCAGCCTTCGCGGCACTGGACCATCCGCAGCCGGCGCGCCTTGTCCGCGCACGGGCGGCACTTGTCCTCCCGGGTCGACCCGCAGGGGACGGGGACGACGTCGACCCGGCCGGTGGTGAGGTCGATCCGCCGCATCGCGAGCGGGCGGACACAGACCCCGTGATCCTCGGCGAGCTGCTGGGCGACGTCGTCCGACAGCGCGAGCAACGCCTTCTGCGCGCGGGTGAGCTTGTCCTGATCGATCGGCCCATCGGGCAGCGCGACCGCGTCCGGGGCCGGCTGGGGTTCGGTGGTGGTCATGCTGCGTCTCCGAGCACGGTGGCCGGCGCCGAGGCGGGGGCCGGCGGGAGCGGCAGCGGCGTCGGCCGGCCCGCGGTCAGGTAGCGGTTGAGGTCGGCGAGGTGGGCGTCGGTGATGTGGAACGCCCGAGCCCGCTCGACCGCCCGCCGGCCGTCGACGACGGTCCAGGCGACGCCGGGGGTGTCCTCGCTGATCTCGTGCGCGGCCGCACCCCGCTCCCGCGCCCCGTCCCCAAGCGCAAGGTCAACCTGGTCAGGCTCGTCCAGGCGGAGCGCGACCTTGGTCGGGAACAGGTGCCGGAACTCGATCACCGCCTTGCGCGGGTCCTGCACCTGCCCGACCACCCCGACCCCGGGCGCGCGGCCCTGGGAGGTGATGACCTGCAACGCATTCACCGCACGCGCCTTCAGGCCGCGGTCGGTCTGGTAGGCCACGACGTCGGCGAGCTCGTCGACGACCAGGACCACGAACGGCGACCCGCTGGTCGGGGTCCAGGCCGCGGACCCGGCCCGCCGGAAAGTCTCGGCGCGCGAGCGCATCAGCGCGGCGAGGTCTTCGAGCAGCTCGACCGCATCACCGCCGTTGTCGAACACCAGCCGCCGGAACAGCCCCGGTGCGCGGCCCAACTCCATGCCGCCCTTGGGGTCGATGCCGAACACCTGCACGTGGCCGGCCGCGATAGCCGGGGCGAGGTGCCACAGCAGCGACCACATCACCGACGACTTCCCGGCCCCGGTCGAGCCGACCACGAGCAGGTGGTTGCCGAGCAGGCGCAGCAGCCAGCGCCGGCCGGTCTCGGTGATCCCCACGGGCACCTTCCGCAGGTCGATCAGGTCCGACAGCTCGGCGAGCGCGGGCGGTGCGATGGGTGCGCGGAGCGGGTCGGCGTGGATGAGGTCGAGCCACAACCGGCGCGGCTTGTCCTGGCGCACCCGACACGACACCGCACCGAAGGAGTGCGCGAGCGCGTCAGCGCTAGAGCGGAACTCGTCGGGGTCCTGCCCATGCAGCAGCCGCACCGACACCCGATCCCGCCAGCCATCCGAGCGGACCAGCCGGACCCGGGGGTAGTAACAGGAGCGTCCGGCGCGGCGGACCAGGTTCGAGAAGCGCATGGTGCGCCGCCACACCCGCCCGTAGACCCAGGCCCGCCGCCACTCCGAAG
>MEGH01000082.1:0-3907 GCA_001725415.1 Pseudonocardia sp. SCN 73-27 | reverse complement strand
CTCCGAAGCGAGCTGGCGGCGGGCGATCCGATCGAACGAGTCTGGCCAACGCCAGCGCCACAGTGCGGCCAGGCCGGCGAGCAGCGCGGCGGCGAGCAGCACCCACCACCACGAGCTGGCGAGCCCGAGCCAGACGAGCGCGAGCGTGCCGAGCAGGACGACCGGGTAGCGGTAGACCCGGCGGGCAGCGAAGTCGACGGCCCGGACCAGCAGGTAGCCGAGGATCACCGGGGCGAACACCAGCAGCGCCTTGCCGGGCAGCATCACCCACCAGGGCAGCCGGGGGCGTTCGATCTCCAACGGGGCGGGGGCAGTCCAGTCCTTGCGGCTCATCGCGAACCTGCCTTCCGGGAACGCCGGCCGGGGACGGCCGAGAGCGGGAACAGCGGCTGTTGGTCGAGGTGATCCGCGCACCGACGCCGCCGCGGGTCGGGACGGTGGATGAGCGGAGTCCGGCAGACCTCGCACCGGACCGGCGCTGGCTTGGTGCTCACGCCGCCACCCCCACCCCGGGCAGCGGGATGAGCTGGTCGCGGTGCAGATCGGTGCGCTCGTCCGGGGTGAGCCCGGCGATGACACCCCAGCGGCGGGCGGGGTCTTCCGAGGCCATGACGTCGAGCAGGCACAACGCCCGGACCGGGCAGGCTCCGCACACCCGCCGCGCGGCCATCACTGCCGGGCCGCCCGGGTCGAGGTCGAGCGGATAGAACGCCTCCGGGTCGACACCAGGCCGGGCACACGCCGCACGGTCACGCCAGCCGTCGCGGTCAGGGCCAGTCATGACGCGATCCCGAGATCGTGGTGGTTGGACATCGCCCCGGCTGCGTCGGAGGTCGGACGGCGCTCAGCGCGAGCCGACCAGTCGGCAGCGGCGTCACGCCAGAACCGGGCCTGGCTCTGCTGAGCGGCGGCGGTGTGGAAGACCGCGCGGGCGAACAGCAACGAGATCTCCCGCCGGTGCGGTCGGGCGAGCAGCAGCCGCCACCAGCCAGCGCGGCGCGCGCAGATGAAGGCCAGCCGGTAGGCGCGGTCGGAGTGCCCGGTGGCGGTGTCGGGGCGCTCGGCGGCGACCGCGACGAACTCGTCGTTCAGGGCTTCGAGCGCGGCGGTGACTCGCTCGGTGACCGGCGGCCGCCGGTCGCTCGGGTCGGTGTTGGGGGTGCTCATCTAGGGTCGTGTCCTTCCGAAATCAGGTGCCTGCCAGGGCGAATCGGTGGAGGAAGAGCCAGGGGAGGAACCCATTGCGAGCGGGTTCCTCCCCGCACTGCCCGGTCAGGCCGCGTCCTGGTTGGACTGACGCGGCGACGGCTTGGCGTGCCCGCCGGGGGCGCGCATCCCGGTCGCGCGCAGGCTGTAGGCCACCCGGGGCCGGCCACCGTTCTCCGCGACGTACGGGGTGACGGTCAGGCCGTCGAACTCCACCGGCCGGAACGGCAGCCCGGCCACCGCCTCCGGAGGGACCGGCTGCACGTGGGCGGCGATCTTCACGACCACCGTCTTGTCCGACCGACGGGCCTCCGGGTCAGCGTCGAGCACCGACACCGACCACACCGGCAACCCCGACTCCTTGTCGAGCTGCTGCACTGGACGCCCCGCGCTCGACTTCTCGAAGTCCCGGACCTGCTCGACCTCGGAGACCACGAACGCCCCGTGCGGGAACACGTCACCCATCGCCACCGCAAACCTGCTCTTGATCGCCATCTCGCCACCTCTTGTTTAGGCCCCTAAACTCATCGAGCGATGTTGCTCGCGAGTCGTATAGGGGGGATAAACATCAAGATAGGGCGGGTCGCGCCGACCTGTCAAGGCCCCCTAAACTCGCCGGCGTGTCCGGCCTCGACGACTTCGACGACGTGCGCCGCGACCCGGACCCGATCCGGCGCGGCAAGCGCGCCACCGCGCTCATGTCGATCTACCAGCAGCGCGCGACCGAGCTGGCCCGCCTGCGCCGCGAGGCCATCGAGGAAGCCCACCAGACGGCCGGCCTGACCTACACCGAGATCGCGACCGCCCTGGGCATCACCAAGGGACGAGTCACACAGATCAGGTCCGGTGCACCGGCCAAGGAGCGCGCGTTCTTCGGCGTCGGCCCGGTCGCTGTTGGCGTCCCTCTGCGAGTGGGCACCGACGACCGGATGCGCACCTACGTCGACGCCGCTGACCTCGCCACCCAGCAGGACACCGAGGCACTGTTGACCACGGTCGCCCTGGCGGCCGAGCCGTTCACGATCGCCCCGGACGCCACCACCGTCCCCGACGGCGACGTCGTCATCATCTGCGGCCCCAAGTCCGCGCCCATCGGCGCCAAGCTGCTGGACTCCGACCCGCGACTCGGAATGGTCCGCGAGGACGGCCGCTGGTGGATCATCGACAAGGCCACGGGGGAGCGGTACGGCTCGCCGATGGGCGACGATCCCGCCGGCGCCGGCGACATCGGCTACCTGTCCCGCCGCCGCGACGGCGACCGGGTCATCGTGCACATCGCGGGCATCCACAGCCCCGGCTCCGGCGGCGTCCTGCACTACCTCGCCCACCACCTGCCCGAGTTGTACCGAGCCGGGGGAGACGGCTCGTTCAGCCTCGCCGTGCGCTGCAAGCTCGACGACCTGACCGTCACCGCGAGCGAACCCCTCGCCGGCCCCTACGAGTGGTGACCCAATGGACGTCGTAGTCAGCGCGCTCCCCGGCGACGGGGGCAGCGCCGGCTACGCCGACCTCGCGATCGTCGCCCCGTTCGGCGTCGTCCTACTCGACGGCGCAAGCGCATTCGAGCCCGTCGACGTCCACCCCGCCACCTACGCCCGCACCCTCGGCACGAGCATCACCGCGCTCCTGCACGGACAACCCGACATACCGATCGCTGACGCCGTCGCCGAGGCCATCCGGCGGACCACCGCGAGTCTGAACCTGAGGGCGGGAGCCTCGCCGTCCAGCACGGTCGCCATCCTCCGTACGAATGACGACGTCGTGGACTTCTATGTTCTCGGCGACAGCACGATCCACTACGGCGTTGGCGAGCAGACGCACCAACTCGTGGACGACCGCATAGAGCAGGTCGCACAGCAAGAACGCGACAACTACATCCGACGACTCCGAGCCGGTTACGGATACGACGACGCACACCGAAGCGCCCTGGCCGACCTACAAGGCGCCCAGCGAAGCGACCGCAACGTCGAAGGCGGCTACTGGATTGCAGAGACCGAACCTGCGGCGGCGTACCGCGGCCTGACACGGAGCTTTAAGAGCTGTCGTGTCGGATGGGCCGTCCTCGCTACCGATGGCGCGGCTGACGTAATCGACCACCTTGGCCTCGGATGGGCGGCCGTGGCCGGCTACAAGCGTGCCGAGCTCAACCGATTGCTTGGTCAACTCCACGCATGGGAAGCGGGATCGGACCCGTACGGCTGCGCGCTGCCGCGAGCTAAGCGCCACGACGACAAGACCATCGTTGCGATTCGCTCCCTTGGGTCGAGCCACTGATAACGCCAGCTCACGAGAGCGCTCGCTAGGCCTCGCAGCCTGCGCACGACTGACACTGAGACGCCGTGGCTTCCGCCCGCTCGGAGCCTCGGGCGACCCTCTGGGCGCGACCAACGCGCGACTTGATCAAAGCACCTCCATCAATGACCACTTGGCCGTACCTACGAACCGTTCGGCGACGAATCACCCAGAAGTGGCGCCGTTTTGAGGGCTGGGCACGTAGCGTGACAAGTCATATTCGGCGCGAGGAGGAAGAGTGTCAGGCGCTACCGGGTTCTGGTCCTACGTCCACGCCGACGACACCACTGAGGGCGGCCGCATAACTCGCATAGCCGAAGATCTCGCAGCTCAGTATGAGATGATTACCACTGAACCCATCAGCATATTTGTAGATAGATCGAATATTGAGTGGGGGCAGGAGTGGCGG
>MEGH01000081.1:7378-17926 GCA_001725415.1 Pseudonocardia sp. SCN 73-27 | reverse complement strand
GGATCTCCGCCCAGTCCTCCACGTTCAGCACCTCCCCAGCGTTGGGAGGGGTCAAGATTCCCGGAACGCCAGGGGGTCAGATTTCAGGATCCGGCGACAGAAGCTCTGGGGCGCTCGCGCCGCCGCTCGCGAGGGCCTCGCGCTTCCAGCACGGCCGCGTCGCCCGACGACGTGACGCAACCGCCGCTGGTGTCCCCGGCGCTGAACCCGCACGAGACCGCGGCCGCTGAAGTGGCCGCCCGGGTCCTCGGGGCCACGGTGCGAGTGTCCGACACCGCGGAGCTGACCCTGGTACACGGGGACGGTCGGCTTGCCGCCTTGGAGGAGGCCACCCTAGGCGCCCAGTCGGACCTAGGGTTGGCCCACCTACGCCGCGAGTCGGACATGCAGTGGCCCGCGCCTGCGCGCTGGTGGTGGCAGGTCGCGATCCATGACGTGCGGTGCCTGCCCCGCCTGCGGGAGGTCTTCCCGGTGGCGGCCAGAGCCTGCGAGGCGGCCGATGTCCGCAGGCCCGGCGACCTGCCCGTGGTCGTGATCACAGCCGTGCCGGATCTGCACTGGCTGGTGCATAGCTGCCCCGCGCAGCTACTCGGTTGCCCGACCGTGCTGAACCGGGCGGCCACGGTGACCCTGGGACCGGGCAGGTCACCCGACAGCCGGATGGCCAGCGTGGTTGCGGCCCTGCCGGAATGGTTGGGCTCGGAGGCGGCGACCCGGGCGCGGAGCAGGCTCGACCGGCGACGGGCGGCCGAACGTCAGCTCTACCTGACGATCGGGTGCACCGAGTTCGTGGCCGATGCGCTCGACGCACTGGCCCGCGCGGACGGCGTTCCACCCGCGAGACCGCCGGAGTGGCTGGCCGCATCGCACCTCTGGCTCGCCCCGGTGCTCGGACGCGCGGTGTTCCTGTGGTCGCGGGACGACGGGTGGAGCCGTCACGAGCCGTACGGCTGACCCCGTGCGGCGTCCGGGCCGGTGCCGGATCCCATGTGCCACCGCTGGACCTTCCGCCGCCATCGCGGCGGCTTGCCCGGCAGATCCCGCGACATCCTGTTCGCGGGCCGATTTCGAGCCCACCCTCAACTGCGCCTCCTGCGAGCCGCTCCGCGTGCGAGCGGCCTCGGCCGCGCGTCGCCCCAGCGCGCATGCTGGTGCTGCCCACCCCTCACCGCTTCCCGTCGGCGTCGATGCTCTCCACGCGGGCGTGCGCCGGACCCTCCGGCGCCGCCCACTCGATCTCGTCGCCGATGCCGGCGCCGAGAAGCACGCGGCCGAGTGGGCTCTCGGGTGTGACGGTGGGGAAGTCGTCGTCCGGGATGCGGGTGACCTTGAGACGCTCGGGTTCCCCGTCTGGACGGCGGAGCGTGACCACGCTGCTGACACCGACCCGGTCCGGCCGGCCGTTGCCTTCCCGAGCTGCGGCAGCGAGCTGGTGTTTGATGACGCGGGTCCTGCCGTCGGATCCAGGTCAGATCGTCTCGGCGCAGGGTTGCCTCCGACCGCTCGCCCGTGTCTTGCGGGGGTCGTCGACGGCGAGGCTCTCCTCGAGCTCCGCTCGGCGGGCCCGCAGGAGGTCCAGCTCGTCCAGCAGGGCGTGCCGCTCATCGTGGCTGATCATGTGCGTCCCCGCGACGGGTCACGTGCATGTCGAGCAGCGACTCTACGACGAGCACAACGACAGCCACGGTGCCTACCGCCACGACCGCGGTCGTGAAGAGCCCGACTACACGCATGATCGCCTCCGCGCGGGTGGGTGGTAGTGCCGATGGAGTGTGCTCCACCGAGGTGGCTCCCGGCAGGGCAGCCCAGGTCGGAGAAATCGGTTGGGGCTCGGCCCGTCAAGTCGACGCCGCAGACGGGGCAACGGCGCCGCGCACGCATCCGCGTCACTCCGCCCGCCATGACTATCGGCCGTCGTTGTCCTCCTACCCTCAGGCCGGTGCGCGCCAGGCCGCCGGGCGGCAGTGTCGGCGGGGTGACGAACCGTCTCGGCACCGATACCCGTCCGTCCCCTCAAGTGGTGGTCGTACTGGGCGCCACCGGAGACCTGGCCCGCCGCAAGCTCTTCCCGTGCTTGTTCCATCTCTGGCAACTCGGCCTGATGCCGGAGGGGTTCCGCATCATCGGCTCGAGCCGGGCCTCCAACGCAACATCAGAGGCATTCCGGGACATGGTTCTCGAGGCCGTGCGAGCGTTCCGGGGTGAGGTCGGACCTTCGACGTGGCGCGAGTTCGCCGATCACCTCGAGTTCGCGACCGCGTCCGACGAGGATGGTGAGTTCACCCAAGCCGTCCAGGCCGCGGCGAACGAGTTGGGGCCCGACGCCCAGACGCTGTTCTGCTTGGCGATCCCCCATCAGCGACCGAGTCCGCTGTCCGCACGCTCGGCAAGCTCCGCATGGCAGAGGGCGCCAAGGTGGTCCTCGAGAAGCCGTTCGGCACCGACCTGCCGTCGGCCAGGCAACTCAATGCGGCGCTGCATGAGGTGTTCGACGAGCGACAGATCTACCGGATCGACCATTTCCTGGGCAAGGAGGCCGTGCAGAACATTCTGGCATTGCGGTTCGCCAACGGACTGTTCGAGCCGGTGTGGAATCACGAGCACGTGTGCTACGTACAGATCGATCTGCCCGAGGAGCTGGACATCCAGGGCAGGGCGGACTTCATGGAAGGCACCGGGACCTTCCGCGACATCGTCTCGACCCACCTGTTTCAGCTGCTCGGGTTCGTCGCGCTCGAACCGCCGGGTCCGCTAGTACTCGAGCCGCACTTCGTTAGATGGTCTTCCGATAGATTCCGATCTTGTGGAATCGGCGGAGGAGCTCGAGGCGTGGATCGGTGGCCTGGACGGGTTGTTCGGGCTGGTGGCGGGCCCGATTCTTCCGCGCGGAGCCGCGACGTCGGGCGTACGTGCGTGGGCTGTTGGCGCCGTTGGCGGGCAAGAACGGCTGGACGCTGGCCGAGGGCGCCGGCGACTCGACGCCGGACGGGATGCAGCGGCTACTCAACGCCGCTGCCTGGGATGCCGATGGGGTCCGTAATGACGTGCGGGACTACGTGGTCGAGCACCTCGGCGAGCCGGGTGGGGTCTTGATCGTCGATGAGACCGGATTCTTGAAGAAGGGCACGAAGTCCGCCGGGGTGCAGCGTCAGTACTCCGGCACGGCCGGGCGGGTGGAGGACTGTCAGCTCGGGGTGTTCCTGGCCTATGCCACCAGGAAGGGGCGCACCCTGATCGACCGAGAGCTGTACCTGCCCAAGTCCTGGACCTCGGACCGGGAACGGTGCCGGGCTGCGGCGGTCCCGGACGAGGTCGAGTTCGCCACGAAGACCGCACTGGCCAAGGACATGCTCGGTCGTGCTCTCGATGCCGGGGTCCCGGCCTCGTTTGTGGCCGCGGACGAGGCGTATGGACAGGACTACAAGTTCCGCTCCTGGTGCGAGCAGCGACGAATCGGCTACGTCGTTGCTGTTCCCCGCAGTCAGACCATTCCGCTGTCCCTCGACGGCGACATCAGTCAGATCAGCGGGTCACGGCGAGCTGACGACCTCGTCGCCCGCGCCCCCGAGAAGGCCTGGAAGCGCCGTTCCGCCGGCCCGGGGGTGAAGGGTGAGCGGTTCTACGACTGGGCCGTGGCCTCGTTGTATCCGCCCGAGAACGCCCCGGCCGGGTGGGGCCGATCGTTGTTGGTCCGCCGCCAGATCCTCGATCCCGACCAGCTCCAGGCCGGTGCCGAACCCGAGCTGGCCTACTACCTGTGCGCCGGCCCGCCCGGCACCACCGATGACGAGCTCATCCGGGTCGCCGGGACCGGCTGGACGATCGAGGAGTGCTTCCAGACCGCGAAGAACGAGGTCGGACTCGACCACTACCAGGTCCGCCGCTACGACGCCTGGTACCGCCACATCACCCTGGCCTTGCTCGCCCACGCCTACCTCTCGGTCACCGCCGCCGTCGCCCCAAAAGACCTGGTAGCGGCCTCATCCCGCTCACCCTCGCCGAGATCCGACGTCTCCTGGCACCTCTCATCCACCTCCCCGACCGCATCCGACGCTGGGCCTGGTCGACCTGGCGACGCCGACACCAACACCGCGCCCGCGAAAGCCACTACCGACGACGAGAACGAGGTATCTAACGAAGTGCGGCTGGAGTACTAGACGCGGACTCGCTGCACCACGAACTGGTGAAGGTCTTCCGGTCCATCCGGCCACTGCACCACGATCGCGTCGTCTTCGGCCAGTACGCGCGGATACCGCGACGAGGCCGGCGTCGATGACACCTCGGTCGTCGAGACCTTCGTCGCCATGGAGGTCCACATTGACGACTGGCGTTGGACAGGGGTCCCCTTCTACCTGCGCACGGGCAAAGCCCTTGCCGAGAGCCGGCGAACCATCACACTCGGATTCCGGGAGCCACCGCTCAAGATGTTTCCCGGCGACGTCGACAAGACCTGCAATGAGATGGTTCTCGGGCTGACCGACGACCCGAGAATCTCTTTCGACGTCCGGGCCAAGGTGCCCGGCCCGGAGATCGAGGCCGGTCGGGCCCGGATGCGGCTCGACCTGTTGGAGGCCTTGCCGGCCGCGCGGCCGCCGGAGGCCTACGAGCGGCTGCTGCTCGACGTGATGCGCGGTGACTCGACACTGTTCACGAACACACAGGAAGTCGAGCTGATCTGGGACGTGCGCGATCCGCTGTTGCGGGATCCGCCGAAACCCATGACGTATCCGAGACGATCGTAGGGCCCTGCGGAGGCTCTCCTGATCCCGGGCGAGCGCGGCTGGCGGCTACCGGACTAGGGAGGTGTGCGGGTCATCCCCTAATCCGGGACGAGATCGCGGAACTCACGCGGCAGTTGGGCCAAGGCCTTGTCGAGCACCTCCGCAGGCATCGCCTCGCGCATCGTGGCGAGCACGGCGACAAGGCCGGCATGCACCTCGTCGCGACGCAACCCGGCGCGCTCGCTGACCTGGATCTCGACGTCGGACAACCCGGAATGCCGTGACGGCGTGCCCCCGGTTCTCCGAACCTCATCACCCAGCCTGTCCGGCAGATGCAGCACCACCTCCCGGGCCGTGCCCTCGCTCAGCCGCTGCACCAGCGCCTGGAGCGATGCCCTGGTCAGGTCTGCGGCCTCCTCCCGTGACAAGCCCGCGCGTTCGGCCACGGAGCCGAAGAACTCTCGCTCGTCCACCCTCATTCCCCCTGGTCGTTCGAGCCTGCACGGCCGACCCCTTGCGCAGCCTCGGCCTGCGGCACCTGCAGGGTTACCTGCCCCGCGTTGCGGAAGTGGAATGTCATCGGCGTGTCCGTACCGAGCCGCAGAACGTGGGCGGTGACGACGACGATCTGCAGCTTGCCCGCGACCAGCGGGCTCCGGGACGCCGAGGGATCGGCGTCGCTGACGACGTTCCTGCCGGGAGGAATCCGCACCGTTCCCGATACCTGCACCCGATCCGCCACCGGGCTCGTCACGGCGACGAGCTCGTCGGCTGCGCCGCCGGAGTTGATGATCGTTGCCAGCACGGGCACGGTCGAGCCCACGGGGTAGGTGCCGCTCGGGTCCGGAGAAGACGGCATCCAGACGTCGCGTAGTGCGACATCCCCGACATCGCCGGGCGCGCCTTTGACCGCTGCCTGTTGAGTGGCCGTCTGCGCGATCTGGCCCGCGCCACAGCTGGTCAGCACGAGACCCACGACGACGCACACCACGACCCGACATGCGACCGCCGCAGGGGGGACCCGCTCGCTCGGTCGTGGGTCTCCGGATCGGTGGCCGAGCATCCGGCGTGTGCCGAGCACGAATCTCCTCGGCGCGCCCACGCCGAACTCCCGGGAGACCTGCGGAGCGCCTTCGAGCAAGATCATCGCTGCCTCGCCGCTCGTGCGCGATGCGGACCCGATCGTGCGGGATCGCCTCGCACCGCACCCGGTCGTTGTGCCGTCACACCCGTCAGCGTGATCCATACCGCGATTGTGCGGGGGCGGCGACACACCGGATACGACCTCCGGGGCCGGACTGATGGGCACACCTTTCACCTCGCGGGTGAGTCGTCGCGCAGAGTGCTCCGGCCCGCGATCGCCGAGCGACGATGAGCAGGAGTTCGCGTCAGCCGCAGCCGCGGGACCAGCGCTTGGCGCGACTGGTGGGGGTCCAGCAGCAGCCGACCGAGCCAGAGTGTTCTCTCGTCGTCGTGCCGTGGAGCGGCCTGCCAGGACAGCAGGCGCCTCAGCTTCTCGCACCACCGGGACGACGACACGACAATCCGGTCCCACGCAGCATCACCGCACTACCCGGAAGACGAAGCGGTGAGGTGATCGGTGTGAAGACCCGAGGTGCGGTCCTTCGGAAGGCGCCCGGCGCTTACGAGGTCGTCGAACTCGACCTCGCCGAGCCGTTGCAGGGCGAGCTCATGATGAAGATGGTCGGGTCGGGGCTGTGCCACACCGACGACCACGTTGCGACCGGTGACATGCCCTACGGGATCCACCCGGTCTGCGGCGGTCATGAGGGCGCGGGGATCGTCACGCAGGTCGGGCCGCATACCGCGGGATGGGCCGAAGGCGATCACGTTGTGTTCTCCTTCCTACCGGTCTGCGGCAAGTGCCGCTGGTGCGCGCACGGGATGCAGAACCTGCGCGACCGCGGCGCGGGATTGCTGACCGGGGGCAGGCTGACGGACCCCCCGACCTACCGGATGAGCCTGGAGGGGCGGCACGTGGGCCAATTCTTCGATCTTGCGACCTTCAGCGAGTACACGACCGTCGACGTCGACAACGCGGTCGAGGTGCCGGCCGACGCTCCATTGGAGACGGTCTGTCTACTCGGCTGCGGCGCCGGTACCGGCTGGGGCTCGGCCGTCAACTCCGCCAACCCGTATCCCGGAGACACCGTGATCGTCATGGGGGTCGGCGGAATCGGCATGAATGCCGTGCAGGGCGCGGTGCAAACGGGCGCGGGAAACATCATCGCCGTGGACCCGGTGGCGTTCAAGCGTGAGACGGCGAAGCAGTTCGGCGCGACCCACACCACCGAATCGATCGATGAAGCCACAGACCTCGCCAAGCAATTCACCAACGGCTTGGGCGCCGACGCGACCATCGTCACGGTCGACGTCACCCGGCCCGCGCACGTCGCACAGGCGTTCGACTCGATCCGCAAGGCCGAGACCGTGGTGGTGACGGGCGTGGGCAACGCGAACGACCTCGACCTCACGCTCTCGATCTTCGAGATGACCACCTACCAGAAGCGCCTACAGGGCTCCCTGTTCGGCGCGTCCAACCCGACCGCGGACATTCCGTGGCTGCTCGAGACATGCCGGGAGGGGCTGCTCAAGCTCGACGAGCTGGTCACCAGCAGGTACCAGGTCGACGAGATCAACAGAGGCTACGCCGACATGCACGCGGGCAAGGACATCCGCGGCGTGCTCGATTTCGGTCAGTGAGGGCAGCTCATGGCCGGCCAGTGGTTCGAGTCTGTGCCAGAAGCGCGTCGCCGGGCGAAGCGGAACCTGCCGAGATCGGCGTATGCCGCCTTGCTCGCAGGATCCGAGCGGGGCGTCACCCTCACCGACAATGTCCTCGCGTTCGACGAGCTGCGGTTCCGGCCGCACGTCGCCGACCTGCCCGTCGAGCAAGAACAGGCCACCACGACCCTCGGTCAGCACATCGCCCTCCCGGTGGTCCTCTCTCCGGTCGGGGCGCAGGCCGTGCACCCGGAGGCCGAGGTCGCCGTCGCCGGTGCCGCCGCGGCCGCAGGTACCGCGATCGGGCCCAGCTCGTTCGCGAGCAAGCCGGTCGAGGAAGTGGCGGCGGCCAACCCGCGGCTGTTCTTGCAGACCTATTGGGTCGGCGGTCGTGACCGGGTGCTGGCCCGCGTCGAGCGGGCGCGCCATGCCCAGGCCCAGGCTCTGATCGTCACGTTGGACTGGACGTTCGACACCTACCGCGACTGGGGCAGCCCGCCGATCCCGGAGAAGCTCGATCTCGCCGCGATGGCCCGCTTCGCGCCGGAGGTGCTCGCCCGCCCTCGCTACCTGGCGGCATGGCTGAGTCACGGGACGCTGCCCGACCTCACAGTGCCCAGCCTCGCGCTCCCAGGCGAACCGCCACCGACGTTCTTTGCCGCCTACCGCGAGTGGATGAACACGCCTCCCGCCACCAGGGCGAGCATCCAGTTGCTGGGTGAGCAATGGAACGGCCCCTTCCTCGTCAAGGGGATCATGCGACCCGACGACGCCCGGCGCGCCGTGGACGCGGGCGCCACCGCGATTTCGGTGTCCAACCACGGCGGCAACAACCTCGACACGAGGTTGGCGTCGATCCGCGTCCTGCCCGCGATCGCGGAGGCGGTCGGCAGCCAGATCGAGGTCCTCTTCGGCGGTGGCATCCGCCGTGGTGCCGACGTCGTCAAGGCATTGGCCCTGGGTGCGCGCGCCGTGATGATCAGCCGGGCGTACCTGTGGGGGCTGGGCGCAGGCGGCGAGTCGGGGGTGAAGAACGTCCTGGAGACCCTGCGCAACGGAATCGACTCAGCGCTGCTCGGGGTCGACTGCGCCTCGGTCCACGACCTTGCGCCTGACCACGTGGTCGTCCCCGCGGGGTTCACGCCATGAAGGCTGCGCACGCCTCCAGCCGTCAGACGGACGGGAAAGTGGTCGAGTCCGTGCCGGACGATCGAGGACGGGAGTGCCTGATGATCTCCGAACATCTCCTGGCCGCGCTGGAGCAACTGGTGTGGCGCTATCGGGCGCTGCAGCCGGGGCCGGCCGACGCGTACCTGTACGCCGAGACGATTACCGCCGAGGCCGCCTGGCAGATCGACCTCGCCCGTCGCTCGCTCCACCCGAGGCAGCAGGCGACCGCGGCTGAACGCCGATGGCGTTCGGACCCACTTCCGCCCCGGTCGACGGCGCCGACGGGTCGACTGACCGAACAAAGGTTCGACGGTCAGCGCCCGAGGAATCCAGCCGACGCCCTCCTTCTTCGGCGGCCGGAACAGCCCTTCACCAGCGCCGATCAACCCACGCGGGAGCCGGCCGTAACGTCGACGACGTCGACCGACTCCCCTGGGTCGTAGGCGAGCCGGCGCGACGAGCCCCACCACCACACGTTCCACTTCCCACTCCGTCGCGCCTCGGCCGCCCTCGGACGATCGCCGCCGAAGACGGCGCGCTGCCACCGTCCGACAGCCACCATCGGACTGCCACCCCCGCGATGGCGCGCCCGTGATGTCGCGATCCGCAGGAGCTGCACGGCGGGTGCCCGCCGACCCGGCCGCGGTACCGCCCGGCCGCATCGGGGATCCGGGGCGAGCGGAACGGTTCGTGCGGCCCGTCCCGATGGGGACTGCCCCGACGGGACGACAGCGTTCCGGCTATCTCCCTCCCCTGGGCCGGTCCGGACCAGGCCTCGGAGTTGCCAGTGTGGAGCGGGTGAGGTGGACGGCAAGGCCCACTTCAGAGCCTACTCAGGAGGACCACGTGACCCTGATGCGATTCGACCCGTTCCGCGAGTTCGACCGGATCATGGAGCAGAACTTCTCACCTGCGCGGGCCCCGCGCAGCATGCCGATGACGGCGCTCCGCCGGGGCGACGTCTTCATCGTCGACCTCGACCTGCCCGGTGTGCACCGGGAGGACGTCGAGCTGACCGCCGAGCGCAACGTGGTGACCGTCCGCGCACGTCGGACGCCCGACCGCGGGGAGGGCGACGACGTCCTCATCGACGAGCGTCCGTACGGCGAGTTCTCGCGCCAGCTGTTCCTCGGCGACAACCTCGATCCTGCGGGGCTGTCCGCTGAGCTCACGGACGGCGTGCTGCGCCTGTCGATTCCGGTGCGGGAAGAGAGCAAAGCGCGCCGTATCGAGCTCGGTTCGTCGACCGAGGAGTCGCCTACGACGGTGCCGAGCTCGACCGGCTGACCGACCCACGACCGAACCGGGGCACCACCATGAGCGCGCAGGCCGACGGGAGCGACGTCTGGGTGAAGGAGAGCGTGACGGCATCGTGCGGTGTATCGACGAGGCGTACGACATGCTCGAGCTGATCCGCGGCGTCGACCCGGACAGCCCGGCCCTGGTCTGCCTCACCGAACAACTCCGGCTGCACCAGCTTCGGGTCTATCCCGGCAGCTGAACGGCCACATCGAGGAGTGCCGGCCCTTGCGCGAAATCGGCGAAGGGCCGGCACTCGTGTGCCCGTCATCCCCGGAGCGGAACGACGGGCCGGAGCTCCCGCTCGAGAGCTTCCACCTCGGCGTCGAGCCTATCGGCGCCGCGGTCGAGCCGGGCCGCCCGCTGCGCGATCTCCCCGAGCATGCGGAGCGCCTGGAGCGCCAGGTAGCCGGCCTCGTCCGGGCGGTCGTCGGCGACCAACGACTCGATCTCCTGGCTCAGGCCGGCCAGCGTGGACGTGGTGGTGTCTGGCACCAGGTGGCCGGCGAGGCCGCGCGGGTACGGGTCGAGTGACCGCAGCTCGGCGAGCGCCCGCACGACGCCTGGGTTGGCCGAGTAGTGGTCCAGGACCGCGATCACCCGGTAGAGGCGG
>MEGH01000081.1:0-7176 GCA_001725415.1 Pseudonocardia sp. SCN 73-27 | reverse complement strand
GAGCCGGCCCTCGACAAAGGCTGCGACGAGCTCGGGGTCGTGTCGAAAGACAGAACTCGGCAGCCCGGAATCGGGATCAGACATCGGCTGCTGCCCGGCCGCGGAGGACGCGCACCAGCCACAGCACGCCGGCGACCGAGATCACGATCCGCCCCAGCCAGCTCGCCAGCGCGAATGTCTGAACCTGGTCGGGGGTCGGCGCAGGAATGTAGCCCAGCTCCAGCAGCCGGTACTGCCAGGACTCACCTGCGAAGACGTATGTCGCCACCACGGCGAGGCTGTCCATCGAGTCCCACAGGCCGTGCAGCAAGGACACCCCGATGAACGCGACGACGAGCCGCCCGGTCACCCGGAACCGATCCCGCGTGCCGGCCGAGAACAGCACACCGCCGAGGATCCCGGTCCACAGTCCGTGGCCGAAGGGGGTGAGCACGCCTCGCAGCAACTCGGTGCTGACGAGATCGACCAGCGATATCCCGTGGATGGTGAACGTCGTCGCGAGCGCGTAGCCAGCCGATTCGAACGCGGCGAAGCCGAAGCCGAGGGTGGCACCGAGAACCACCCCGGCGCGCGTCGACCTGCCGACCAGATGACGCGTGCACACCGCGAGGGCCGCGAGCTTCACCGCTTCCTCGATGAACCCGACACCGAGGAACATCAGCGGTGACGGTCGCAGCAGGTAGCTCTCCACCAGGGACGCCGCGAGCACCCCGAGCAACCCGCCGACCACGAACGTCGTGAACAGCAGCTCGGCGGTGATTGCACCCGAGCTGCGCCGTTCGTACGCCCATGCTACGAAGCTGACCGGGACCAGGAAGCTGCCGAGCAGCACGAGCGTGGGGACGAGGATGACGTTCGCGGTCAGGTAGGTGACCAGTGCCGAGAGCAACCAGAGCACCAACCCCCCACCGAGAATTTTCAGCCACACCCGCCGCTTCTCGCTGACCTGCACCGTCGTCATGTCCGCTCCCCGTCGGCCGAGCACCGGCAACCAGCGGGGCAAGCGTGCGACACGCGGCACACGCGGCGAACCGACCCGCCGGCACCAGCCGCGGACGTGCCGGCTGTACTCCGAGGTCAAGCGACCGCTGGGTGGTCTCTCCTACGAAGCGTTCGGCAGCAGCGCGGCCTGCACCTCCCGCCGCACCTCGTCGGTGATGCGGGCGGTGACGGGGCCGGGATCCACTGGCACGGGGGCCTCGGCGAAGACGTCGGCGAGGGCCTCCAGCGCCTCGGACGCGAGCGGGCGCCACTTCTCGATCCAGGCGGTGATCACCTCGACGCTGGAGGGGGTGTCTGCGACCGCGTGCGCCACCAGTGCCGCGGTCCACGCACGGTGCCATCGCGCGTCCTCGTCCAGAGAGAAGTGGATGCTCGCCAGGATCGGGTCGCCGTTCGCCGTGGCGAGCGCGCCGGCGAGCTCCTGGTTGACGAGGCGGTCGAGGCTCGGCTTGACGACGGCGTTGGTCACGACGAACGCTTCGCCCCAGTCGTAGGCGACGAGCGCGCGCTCTACGAGCTCCCGCAGGGGTTGGAACGCCGAGGCGTCTTCCCACACCGCCTGCTGCTGCCGGACCGCGTCGGCGTCGATCGGCGGACCCGACAGCTGCACGGTGCGGTAAGCGATCCGCTGGAGCCGCCGGACCTCGTCCGCCGACTGGAACGCGGCACAGTTGGTGATCCGGGAGGCGGGCGCCATCTGCGCGACATAGGCGGCCAGCATCTGCAGGCCGTGCACGGGGTAGCGCAGCGGCGCGTACCAGCGGTGGAGGAACCGCACCCACTCGTCGGGGAGCGTGCGGTCGTAGCCGGTGTCGTCGATCTCGCGGAGGAGGCCGTCGACGACGTCCTCCCGACCGTCCTCCAGCGCCGTGTAGCCACGGTAGGTGGTGCGGCGAGGGTCGGCGAACGGCTCCCAGCTGCGAGCTGTCAGCGCGGATCCTTCGCGGTGGCGGTGGTACCAGTCGACCACCGGGTTCGTGGCGGGCAGCTCGAAGCGCCGCGGATGGTTGTAGTGCAGGTCCGTGCTCACCAGTTCGTACTCGCTCGGGACGCGTCGGCCCTGGGCGAGTCGGGTGTAGGTCTTGCGGCCCGGCGGGCGAGCCGGTGGGGTGCTCATCGGACAGCCTTCTCGGCGAGCATCCAGACAGCTCCGTCCTCGGTCAGGCGCATGACGCCCGTGAACGACGACATGACGACCTCCAGGTCACCCGGGAACCGGATGGCGGGGTCCGTGGCGGCCGCGAGCCCGGCGCGCGACAGCCTGCAGACCCGCGGCGCGAGCACCCGCAGGTAGGCACCCTCGTCCCGGACGAACACGTGCTCGTTCTCGTCCTCGATGACGGCGACGACCGCCCTGGCGAACGGGGTCGCGTGCAGCACCGGGCCCACGCCCTGGTCGGCGCTCACGGCGCGCACCGCACGTCGACGAGGATCCGGTCGCCGTCCATCCGCACGGGGTAGCGGCGCAGGGTCGCGCTCGCGGGGTTCAGCCCGTCTCCCGTCCGCGTATCGAACTCCCACTCGTGCGCGGCGCAGGTGAGGACCCCGTCCGCGAGGGCCCCTCGGGAGAGCGGGTTCGCGAGGTGGGGACACTTGTCCTCGTAGGCGAGCACCGTCCCGTCGACGTTGCAGAGCAGGACGTCGACGCTGTCGGGCCCCGCGCCGACGCGCACCGCGCACATCTCGCCCTGCCAGATGTCGTCCAGCGTTCCGACGTAGGCCCAGTCGTCCACGGCGCTCACCCGCGCTCGACGGTGAACAGGTCACCGGGCCCGAGTGCGGCCTCGGCGATCGTCGATCCCGGATCGAGGATCTCGCCCGCTTCGTTGCGCACCGTGAGTGGCCCGCCTCGTTCGGGCGCGGGCCCCCAGGCCACCAGCTGGTTGGCGAGCTGCCCGATGGTGCGCCCGTCCGGGGTGACGATCACCCGCCCACAGAAGTCGTCGCTCGAGTAGCCGAAGAGGTAGACGCGCATCGTCACCGAGTCCTCAGGCCGTCGGGATGGGTCGGAGTCGCCATGGGTCGAGGCCGCGGCGCAGGTCCTTGCCGGTCTCGACGGGCGCCTCGAGGCCCATCCACGCGTGCAGGTCGGTCATCTTTCCGGGCGCCTCACCCGCGACGATCCGGTCGACGACGCTCGCGTGACCGGCGAACCGTGCGGTCTCCTGCTCGAAGATCCAGCGGCACGGCCGCGAGCAGAACAGGTACCGGCGACCGTCCCGCTCGAGCGTGCACGCGGTGTTGTGCCCCGGTCTGACGAACAGGGTCGGGAGCTGGCAGAGGTTGCACAGCGCGGGCAGCCCGTAGGCGAGCGTGTCGCTCTCACCCCTGGCCGCCCAGCGGCGTTCCAGATCGTCCCAAAAAGGGCCGAAGACCTCGTTCCAGTCGGGGTACTTCGCGGAGAGCCACTCGCGCTCGGCCCCGTCGGGCATGGCGACGTCGAACCACAGCGTCGTGCGGTAGGTGTAGAGCCCCAGCTGGAAGCTGTGGTGGGCGTAGTCGAGCTCCTCCATGAACAGGTCCCAGAACCACGGCCTGGCGAGATCGAACTCGGCGAGGTTCTTCGTGAACTGCTCGATCACCCACTCGTCCATGAACTCCTTGAACGAGTGCGCCCGGGCGTCGAGCGGGGTGAGGTACTCCATCGCGGTCCCGGACAGCGCGAGGAACAGCCGCCACGACCGCCACCACATCTTGTCGACCAGGTACTGGGCGCGCTCGCGGGAGCCGTGCTCCAGCAGCGTGCGCAAGACCGGGTGCCCGATCTGGGCGTGGCGGGCCTCGTCGGTCTGGATGCTCGCCAGGGTCTTCTCGAACAGGTGGTGGTGGGCGCCATCCGCCATCGCCGCCATGGCCATGAACTGCAGATTCGAGAAGCCGGTCTCGAAGACGAAGTTGAGCTGGATCGCCGAATCGATCGCATCGGCGGCGAGGAACATGTCGTCGAACAGGTGCCGCGCCGCGATCATCACCCACTCGTTGGTGTGGAAGGCCTTGTGGGTCCAGTCAAAGTTGCCGTCGAAGGCCAGCATGTCGTGGCCGAGCAGCAGCGGGATCTGGGTGTGGCGGATCTCGTCGAGCGCTCCGAGACTCGACATCGCCCGCCACGCGCTGTCGCGCCCGAAGCGCGCCATGCGCAGCTCGGCCACCGCGCCCGCGTACTCGGCGAGCGCGATCGCGCCGTTGTGGAACTTCACCAGCTGCACCCAGGCCGGGTCCAGGTCGTCGAGGAGGCGGGGCTTGCCGAGCGCAGCGCGCACACCGAGCACGGCCGCGTCCTTGTCGCGCTGGTTGGCCACGTACTCCCGGTACGTCGTGCGGTAGACCTCGGACCAGTCACGCCATGCGTCGTGCGCCAGCCACGGCCGCCCGCTCATCTCCTCGGGGAACAGCTCCCGCTCGTCGACGTAGCGGGGTAACCAGTCGACCTTGCGGGCTAGGTCGAGCCAGTCGTCACGTCGAAGTACCATTCTTCAGCCTCCGTGGGCTTGGATCTCGGGACGCCGCCCTGACGAAACCCGTCGGCGGCCAGTAGCTCGTCGGGCGTGAGGAAGTAGGGGTTCTTGACGAGCATCCCGCTCACCAGCACCTGCGGATGGGTCCTCAACAGGTTGACGAGTATGCCGCCACCAAACCGGCCGAGGTCGTACATGCAGAGGATGACCTGCGGGTAGAGGGGCAGGTACCGGTTCATCTCGGACTCGAGCAGGAGGAGCTCCTGCATGTCGGGCACCACGTCGCGCCGTGACCACGTCTCGACGGCCCGCACGACGTCGAAGCGCCCGTCGTACATCACGTCGGACATCGCGGCCTTCCACGAACCGATCACCTCGACGGCGGCGAAGCTGCCGGACCGCAGGTACATGGCGGCCGAGCTCATGACGTCGAGCTGCTTGGAGGCGGCGAACCCCGGGGAGTCGACCCGGGTCGCGAGCCGCGTGACGATTTCGGCGGGATCCGTGCCGTCAACGACGCAGATGCATTTGTCACCGGCCGCCAGCCCGGCCTCGATGAACGCCAGGAGGATCTCGTCGCGCTCGACATCGCCGCTGTAGAGACCACAGAGGTGATCGCCGACGTTCACCTCGACACCGCTGACCCCCAGAGCAAGCCTGGGCGAGTTCCCGTGCACCGCGAGCCACCGATCGGTAGGGGTCGACGACGACCGTAGGACCCCGCTCCTTCCGCGGTCAATCGGCGACCGTCCATGGTGTGACGCTCCCGGCGACGCGTCCGGTCAGGAGGGGGGGCGCAGGATCTGCCAGGCCCGCGCAGCGACATGCAGGTTCAGCCTGCTGTCGACGTCACTCAGGTCGTGGCCGCTCAGGTCGCGGATCCGCCGCAGGCGGTAGCGCAGGGTGCTGCGGTGGATCGTCAGCGCTCGCGCGGTCGCGTCGTAGTTGCCACCGCACTCGTAGTACCGCCAAAGCGTGGCGACGAGCTCGGACCGGTTCGCCGCGTCGTAGTCGATGAGCGCGCCGAGCCATTCGCGGACGAAGCCGCTCACCTCCTCGCGGCCGGCGCCCACCCCGATTAGCCGGTAGATGCCCAGCTCGTCGAACGTGGTGACGCCACCGCTCGTGGCAGAGGCCATCCGGACCTCGAGCGCACGCTCACCCTCGACGAAGGACTGCGGCAGCTCCGACGGTAGCTCACGCGGACGGCCCACCCCGATCGACCCGTTCGGCGACCGCAGCGAAGACGCGGCGACGCTGTACAGCTCGCCCCACGGCATCCGCCCGCCCGCGGCGTCCGGTTGAGGAACGACCAGCACCACCATGCCGCCTCGCCGGACCGTGAGCACCTCCGTCCCCAGGACCCGCGTCGCCGCCCTCCCCAGCGCCGTGACGATGTCCTCGTCGTGCGCCACGTCCGCCCACCGGGCGACGAGCACCTGATGAGGCGGGTGCAGGTCGTAACCGAGTGCGAGGGACCGCTGCCTCGCACTCAAGTCGTCGGTGCCGGTGACAAGGTCCTCGACGAGATCGCGGCGCAGGCGGAGCTCCGTCTCGGCGAGCCCGCGCTGGTGGGCCAGCTCCGTGGCGAGTATGAGGGCTCCGTGCTCCAGCGCGAACAGCTCGCGGTCCCCCGCATGGCGGTCCGGGTCCACGAGACTGAGCACCCCCAGCACCTCCTCGCGCGGTTGGGCGACGGCGAGGACCCGATCGCGACTGCGCATGGCACGCCCGCCGCGCCGGATCGTGGTCAGCAGCTCCTTGCGCGCGCTCCGCCGCGAACGGGGGTAGGGGTGCGGCCTGCCCGGCCCGGCCCAGGCCACGAGATTGCCGAACCTGTCTTCCACCGCGACCGCCATGCCGGTCAACTGATGGACCCCTTCGGCGATGCCCGCCGGACCGTTGCCGGAGGCCGCGACTTTGGTGAGGGCGTCGTGAATCCGCTCGCGCCACTCCAGATCGATCACCGCCGCGGCGAGCTTCTCGTTGGCCCCCGCGAGGCGCGTGTTGAGATCGCTCAGCTCGGCGGTCGCGCCGCGCTCCCTACGGTGCACGTCGGCACTGACCAGCGCGGCACCTGTCAGCTGGGCCAGTGTGGACAGCAGGAACCGCTCGTCCTTCGACGGCTGGGCGGCTGCCGACACGACGAGGTACCCGGTGTGGCGGCCGACCGCCCGCATCGGGAACGCCCACGACCACCCCCGGTCGTCCACGACAACGGACCCGTCCGCGCCGGCGAGCATCCTCAGCTGTGCGCTCAGCGCGTCGTCCCCGCTGGGGTGCCGAACCGAAACAGCCTGCTCGAGGTAGGTGCCCTCCGCCCGGAACGGCCCCAGCGCGCCCACCGAGCTGAGCGCCAGCTGCAGGATCTCCGACTCGCTCGTCTTGTCGAACATGACCATCGCGAGAGCGAACATGCTGGAGATACTCGACATCTGAAGACGCAGCGCGTTCAGCTCCAGCCGATCGTCCATTTCAGAGCCTCTCAGCGAGTCCTCAGTTCGGTCCGTCCCCCTCGGGCCCTTGAGGGGGAGGCTACTGCGTTCCGGCTGCGCGGTAGCCTGGGAGAACCGCGTGCACCCTTTCCCTGCCCCTGACAGAGCCAATCGGACGAGCTACATGAACCGCCCCGGCGTGTCCGGAGACTTTGATGTGCCCCGGGTTCTGTGGAGTCAGGTTGCTGGGTTCACGCGGTGGCTGAGGTGTCGAGCTTCTCGTA
>MEGH01000080.1 GCA_001725415.1 Pseudonocardia sp. SCN 73-27 | reverse complement strand
CCAGAGACCTGAACCTATCGCCAGGTTCTGTCTGTGGTTCACGCAATACTGGCATCCATGGTGACGCCACGATCGGTTCCAGATTGGGTGGGCCAGCCCTCGCGGGCTGTTGCAGATGCAGAATTGATCTTGTTGTCGGCGTTTCAGCAAACTAGGGCTCCTCAGGCACTGAGCCTTTGCCAACCTGCTGGATGAGCAGGTCAGCGGGCTGCGGCGTGTCGTGGCCTCGAATGGGTGAAGCTCCTGGTAGACGGGCGATTGACTAGATCAACACGTCCTACCAGGAGCTTCAAGGTGCTGTCCTACCCGTCTGGGATGACCGTGTCCAGCCGCGCGCTCAACCTGCTCGCCGATCTCCTGCGCGGACACCGCGCCGCCCGTGGAACCCGGTGGCGCAAGCTCGCCGCCGGCCGCCAGGCGCTGCTGGTGGTCGCGCACCTGCGCAAGAACGACACCTACGCCGAGTTGGCCTGCGGGTTCGGGGTCGGCACCTCCACGGTCTACCGCTACATCCAGGAAGGGATCGAGCTGCTCGCCGCGAAGGCCCCCACCCTGGAACAGGCCATCGAGGTCGCGAAACGGAAGGCTTTCGTGATCCTCGACGGCACCCTGGTGCGCATCGACCGGGTCGGGATGGCATCGGGCTACGACCGGGCGTTCTACTCTGGAAAGCACAAGGCCCACGGGCTGAACGTGCAGGTCATCGCGGACCCGGTCGGCCGCCTGGTGTGGATCTCCCCGCCAATGCCGGGCGCGCGGCACGACATGGGCGCAGCCCGCGAGCACGGGATCATCGACGCCCTGGCCGAGCATGAGATCCCCGCCGCGGCCGACACCGCCTACCAAGGCGCCGGTCCTACGGTCGCCGTGCCGCAGCGGCGTCGACGCAAGGACCCCGACACCGGCCGTTTCCGGAAGCTGTCGCGACACCAGAAGGACGTGAACACCGCCCACGCCCACCGTCGCGGACCGGGTGAGCGGGCCAACGCCGAGCTGAAGAACTGGCGAGTCCTGCGCAAGATCCGGTCCAGCCCGAACACCGCCGACAGGCTCATCGCCGCAGTTCAGACCCTCATGATCGCCAGCGCGTGATCAGGTTGGCAAAGGCTCACTGGGGTCGTGGGTTAGCCTTTCGTGGCTGGGCGCCGACGACGGTGAACGAACGCGCGGGCCGCTGAGGGAGGGATTGCCGACCAAGGCAAGAGCGTGGGCTGCGCTGTTGGTCGCGGATGCGATCGCCGACGGCGCTCCGTATCCGCGACCGCCGTGGTGGACCTCGCGACGTATCGCGAGGTCGGATCGGATCAGCGCAGCGGCCTGGGCGGCCCGGGTGGCCGATGGTTACACCCGTCAGTACATGCATGGAGTGACGGTGGCGTTGGCGTGGCTTCTAGGGCAGTCGTCGGATCCGCGACTGATGGCCCCACTGTTCGATGGCAGCGCCAATCGCATTTGCGCTGCCGACCGGGAGGCATACCAGGCGAGGCTGGGGGCGGTTGTACTGTCGCCCGGCGCGAGCTAGCCCACGGGTTGAACAGATCGACTACACCGGCGCAGAATCCAGGGCCTCGTAGCCGCCGGCACAGACCTCAGCGGCGAGGTCCTCCGCGTACCCGCCTTCGTGGACGTGATCGTGTGCGTGCCAGCGACTGAGTTCGGCGGCGCGGTGCTCAGCGTCGGCCTGCTCGGCCGCCTCGCGGGCTTCGATCTCACGCAGTGAACGGCTGGCGCGTTCGAGCGATGCGGCGACCTCGCCGGCGCTGGGCACCCGCACCACATCCTCGTCTCTGACCCGAGGCTCGTCGGCCGCGGCGTCGCGGACGTCCTCGACGCCGGTCTCGACCAGGACCTCGTAGTCGTCGCGCTGGCGCTGCGGCAGGACCGCACCCTCGGACTGATTGTCGGTGAGATCGGCGTCGGTGATGTCGCGGTAGGGGTCTTCGGCGGCGTCACCGGCGCGGGCGAGGGCCAACCATTCCTCCGCCGTGACCTCTGGCTCGGGTTGGGCGTCGGCGTGGCGATCGGCGAGCACGCGGCGGGCCTCGTCTGCCGCGGCGCGGTTGCCCGCGGTGTGGGCCAGCCAGCGGGAGCGGACGTTGTCGAGTTGCTCCAGCTCGGTGGTGCGCGCGTCGAGGGTGTCGGCCAGCGCGGTCGCGTCGGCGGCGTCCTGGACCAGCCGGGCCCGCTCGGCAGGGTTGGTAGCGGCCTCGACCTCGGCGTGGCGCAGCGCAGCGGTGCGGCGGTGGGCGTCGGCGGTCTGACGGGTGGCGGCGAGTTCGTTGCCGACGTAGCGAGGTGCCCAGGTCTCGTCGCGGGCCGCACCGCGGATTCGCATCCGCAGCTGGCCGTCGGAGAGCTCGGCGGTCTCGCGCGCGATCTCGGGGCGGCCGAGAGCCTGCCAGGCGGCGCGGTAGGCGGCGTAGTGCTCGATCTGGCCAGGCTTGGGCGCGCGGCCGAGCACGTCGCCGCGGCCGTCATCGGCGGCGGTGTCGAGGCCGGCGAGTTCGCGGTGCGCGCCGACGGTGGCAGCTGCGGCCCGCCACCGCTGGCCGCTGTCGACGTCGGTTGGCGGGGGTCCGAATGCCTCGACGGCCCAGGCCGGTTGTTCGGCGACTGCGGTGTCGCCGAGCGCGGTGGTGCGCTCGTCGACGACGGTGGCGAGTTGGTCGAGGTAGGTCTGCCAGGTCGCGTCGTCGAGGCGGGGGACGCGGGCCGCCCAGGTGTCGGCCGCCGGGTCCAGCGCCAGGCCGGCGTCGGTGATGCGGGTGTGCAGGACGTTGGTCAGGTTCCGCGCCCCGTCCAGCGGGCGGCCCTCGATCGCTGAAGTCAGGACGGCGCGCGGGTCGTGCCCGGCCAGCTCCGCGCGGCGCAGGACCCGGGTCAGCGACGCAGCGCCGTCCTCGGCGGCGATCCGCCGCCGGTCGGTGAGCGACAGGACGCCGTCGGCGGCGAGCCGGTCGAGCCAGCCCGCGGTGCGTTCGGTGGCGGCGAGCTGGGAGGCGTCGGCGAGCAGTTCCACAGCGGCGCGCAGGCTGCCGATCTCGGCAGCGGAGTCGGCCGCGGTCGCGAGGGCGGAGCGGGAGACCGTCTGGTCGTCGGGGTCGAGCAGCCCGGCGAGGACGGCGACGGGGTGGCGGTGCTGGGTCTGGTCGGGGCGGCCGTCGGCCTGGTCCGCCGCCGCAGTCGTGGTGGTCACGTGGGCGGTGTTGTTCTCCCGGCCTCGGGACATCCCGACGTAGAGCGCGGCAGGACCGGTCTGACCGGTGACGACCGTATGGCTGGTGTCGACCGTCGCGCCTTGGGCGGCGTGGACCGTGGAGGCGTATCCGAGGGCCAGGTGCTCGGCGACGTAGGCGGCCGGCAGCACCATCGTCTCGCTCAGCTCGTCACCGTCGGGGCCGGGCGCCGCGATCGTGGCGACCTCGAGTGAGCCGTCGGGGCGGATGGCCGTGACGCGGTAGGTCTCTCGGTTGATCGGCCCGCGGCGATTGCCCTCCACCCCCGCGAGGTGCCAGCCGTTGCGGCGGGCCTGAACCAGGTCCCCGACTCCGGCACAGGTGCCCTGCAACCCCAGTGGCACACCGTCCTCGGCAACCCGCCCGAGTCGGATCAGCTCCACGCGCAGCTGCGCGGACAGAGCGGCGGCCTGGCCATTGGTGTCGACCAGCAGCAGGGAGCGGCGGCCGGCGAGGGTGTCGGCCAGCCACGCCGCGGCGGCGGACTGCTCCGCGGCGTCGGTGGTTCCCGCGTCGAGGATCCGGCCCTGCTCGAAGTAGTCGCGCAGCACGGACTCGTCTCCGGCCCGCAGGCGCAGCGACGCGCCGCGCTCCCACTCCGCTGAGAAGCGGCGGGCTTCGGCGAGCTCGTAGCGGGCGCCCGCCCCGGCGAGCAGGTCCATGCCCCCGCCGGCTCCGACCGCGGCGAGCTGCTTGTGGTCCCCGACAAGTAGCAGCTTCGCCGCCACTCTGTCCACATGCTTGTGGATGGCGGCGAGCGAGGCGGTGTCGGTCATCGCGGACTCGTCGACGACCACCAAGTCGCTGCCGCGCAGCACCCACCCCGCGTCGTCGTCGCCCACACCTGCCTCGGCTACGGATGCGGCGAGCCGGTCCTGGGTGGCGAGCCAGCGGGCGACGTTACGGGCGGTCAGGCCCTCTCCTGTGAGGACGTCGGTGGCGACCTGGGATGTGGCTAGCCCGAACACCCGCCCCGCCGGCGCCCCCTCGGGGCGTGGGGTAGTGGTCCAGCCGCGGGCGATCGCGCCGACGACGAAGGACTTGCCGGTCCCGGCGGGTCCGACCAGCGTCTCGATCCGCGCGCCCGAGGTGAGCACGCCGCGCACCGCGGCGGCCTGGTCGGCGCCGAGTTCGATCCCGGACTCGGCCAACCCGGCCAGGAACCCCGCCACCACATGCTGCGGCAGCGCGGCAGCCCCGCTGTCGGCGGCGGCCGCGGTGAGTACCTGCTCGATCCGCACCTGGTCCGGGGTCGCGTAGAGCTGAGCCCCGGGCCTGGCATAGACCGATTCCCCATTGGCCAGCCGCAACGCCGCCGGCAACGTGTCCTCGGCAGGGCGGGCGGTGTCCATCGGCGTCGCGAACGCCAACGCCTGCTCGGTCAGCCCGTCGAGCAGCGTCGCGACCTCAGCCCCGTCCGCGACTCCGAGGAAGTCGGGGAGCGCGGCGTTGATGGCCGCGGTCAGGTCCGCCCGGGTCCAGGTCGACTTGCGGGACTGGACGTCGGCGAGCGCGGTCTGCATGACCGCGGTCGGCGACCAGGCCTGCGCCCCGACCCGCTCGGTGCGGGCGGCCAGGGCAGTGTCGGCGACCCCGGCCAGGCCGCCGGCGATGTCGGCGCGGATCCGAGCGTCGACTCGTTCCAACAGTTGGGCGCGGGTCTCCCCGGTGTGGGACTTGGCCTTGCGGGTGACCAGCGTCGCGGCCTGGTGGATGCGCTCGCGCTCGTAGCTAGTCGGGGCGCGCCCGTAGCGCGTCTCGAAGTCGGCGACCAGTTCCGCCGCCTTCGCGGTCAGCGCGCGGCGACGGGAGGACACGAGCGCCATCGCTTCTTCGGAGACCCCGACGACCTCGCGGGCCTTGCCGTCCGGGCGGGTCGCCAGCACCATCCCGAGGGCAGCGGTGATCCGCTCCTCGGTCGTGCGCTCGGCGACCGCGGCCCCGGCGGCGCGCCAGCGGTGCAGGCTGCGCCCGTCCACGGCCAGCCACCGCCCGTCGGGGCCCTCGACGCGGTTGAGGATCGTGTTGTGGATGTGCAGCTGCGGGTCGTGGTCACGGGAGTCGTGCTGGAAGAACGACGCCACGACCCACTCGTGAGCGTCGGCGTGGCGGCCGGCGACCCCGCCGTGGTGCCCGACCCTCGTGTAGCCGGCCTTGTCCTGCAGATAGGCCAGCCCGGCGTTGTTGCCCGCCCAGATCGCCTCCTCCACCGCCGCCCGGAACTCCCCCCACGCCGCCGCCGCGGTCTCGTCGCCGGCCGCTCGGGCGGTGACCTCCTTGGCCTCGAACGCGGTGTGCAGCAGCGTCACCGACTTTTGAACGCTGAACGTGGCGTCGTAGAACGCGACGTTGCGCCGCGCGTTCTTGCCCGCTTCTGTACGGAGTTCAACCCGCCGTTCAGCCGAGGCGTTCGGCTCGCGTTCAAGGGCGGCGGCGTACAACTCGTCCTCGGACTTGTACGCCCGACCGGTCTGCCCAAGTGTGGTGACCTCATCCCACCGGGACGGATCGGTGAACCCCTCGGCGCGAGGGTCGAGGAACCGCTCGTAGACCGCCCGCATGTCCTGGGCCTCTACCAGACCGTGAAGGCCCAACCGCTCTGCCCCGGCACCCCACCAACGGCCCGGAGGCTCCCCCTCGGCGACCGCGCCGGTGTAGTAATTCTCCCGCCCGGTGGCGACCTGCTTGAGCAGGTAGTCCGGGCTGTAGCCGTTGCTGACCTTCAGCACGTCGACCACCCCGACTCTGCCGGGAAGCCCTCGCGCACAAGATCAACACGAGAGTTGGCGGTTGCCGGACGGCCGGAGGCCGGAACGGCCCCTCGGATCGTGATGCAATGGTGTGATGGCTTTGATCTTGTAGCTGTTGAGTCTGTTTCGGTGGCTTTGTCGGTCTTGCTGGAGTGCTGAGTGGTCGTGTTCGTGTCGTCGGTGAGGTGAGTGCTCGGTCGGCGCTGGGGAGCTGGGGTGGTCATGGCTGGGCGTCCTCGTGTTCGTCGGTGCTGAGGTGCTGAGTGCCGTCCGGGGCGGGGGAGCGCCGCGTCGCGGGCGCGGGGTCGTCCTCGCGGAGGGTCTTGAGCACCGCGGCGGCGGTGCCGCGGGAGACCTGGGCCTCGGTCTCGAGCTCGGAGACCGTCGGGAGGGCTCCGGTGCGGGCGGTCAGCCGTGCGGCGGCGGCCAGCGCGCGGTCGCGTGCGGGCGACTCCGCGCTCCTCCCACCCGGTCGTTCGGTGCGTTCAAGGCGTCCGATGAACGGGGTGACCACCGCGTCGCCACGACCCGGTGCGGGCTGGGGTGCGGGTGCTGGTTCGAGGATCGGGAGGGGCGCGGTCAGCGCCTCGGGTTTGTCGACTGAACGGGTTGAACGGGCCTCTGAACTGTTCAACGGGACCTGTTGAACGCTGACCGTTGAACCCTCGGTGGGGTGTTGAACGACTGAACGCTGCTCCTCGGCGGCCGGTGCTCGCGCTGCGGTCGGGGCGGCGGCGAGGAGGTGGAGCAGATGCGCGGCGAGCGCGGCCGCGATCGCCGGCCACGCCCCGATCCCGAACCGCAGTGCTCCCGACACCGCCAACCCCGCGGTGGCATCCCCGGCCCCGCCGGGGGTCGGGACGTCGCTGGCGAGGAAGACCGCCTGGGCGAGCCCGGACAGGCCGGCGGAGAGGACGACGACGGCCCAGGCGTAGCCGCGGGCCGAGCCGGCGAGGCGGGCGGTGGCGGTGTAGGCGACCACGGCCAAGCCGTCGGTGATCAGTGGGTAGATCCAGGCGATCGGGGTCGGCACCCGGGCGGCGACCGCGACCTCGAACAGACCGTGCGCGGTTGCGGCCGCGGCGCCGAGGGCGACGATCAGCCCGGGCAGCCACAGCACCCACCGACCCCCACCGGCCTCGCGACCGTTGCTCGGGGCGGTCATCGGCGGAGCCGGTCGTGACGGGCGATCCGGTCACGCTGCACCAGCCGCTGCGCGACCGCTGACCAGTCGGCGCCGGCGGAGATCGCGTGCGAGGCCTGCCGGGCGGCGACGAGGCGGATGCTGCGGACGGTGGCGACCTCGGCGGCGAGGCGGGCGGCGAGGACGAGCGGTTCGCGCTCGACCAGGCAGCCGAGCACGAACACCGCGACCCCCGCCCGCTGCATCCTCTCGTCGGCGTCGACCCAGTCGGGGGTGCCGAGCAGAGGGATGTCGACGCCACCGGCGTCGGTGATCCACTGATCGAGCAGCGCCTCGATGGCGTCGAGGTCTCTCTCGATCAGGACCGACCGCGCCGGCGTCGCGGCGCCCGCGGTGGTGGGGCGGGTGTCGTTGGTCGTCATGTCCGGGCTCCGTTCGCGGCGCAGTTCGTGTGGTCGACCGGTTCGGGTGGCGCGGCGGTGCGAGCGGTGGCCCACCAGAGCGCGAGATCGCCGAGCTGCCCGGCGGCGGGAACCGTCGGCGCGGTCGTGGTGACCGGCGGTCGGCCGGCGCGGGTCTGGTGGCGCTCGACCGAGCAGGACCCGACGTTCTGCCGGATGCGCCGGACCACGCCGGGGCGTTGGCGGTCGTGCCAGTCCCCCGCGAGCGCCACGGAGGCGGCGGGGCCTTGGTAGGCGGCGGACCAGGCGTGCATCAGCCACACGAGCTCCTCGACGACGTCGGGGTGCCAGGCCCAGCAGTCCGGCAACACCGCGGCGCCGTCCGGGTAGCGCAGGTAGATCGCAGCCAGCCAGGCGGCGAGGTCGTCGAGGATCGCGGTGGTGTCCTCGGGGGTGTCGGGGGCGAGCAGCCAGGACGGGGCGGGGCCGGCGTTTCGGCGGCTCGTGAGGGAGGCGACGGTCTCCGAGAGCCGGGCCAACACCTCGGCAAGTTCTTCGACTCGGCCGGGCAGCCCGCCGAGCGGGTCGACGTCGCGGCGCAGACCGTCGACGAGCCGCGCCAGCCCAGCCACCGGCCCGGACCAACCGTCCTCGCCCGTAGCCGGGTTCGCCGGTGGGGTGTTCGGGCTCATCAGAATTCTCCTGCGGGGTTCGTGGGCGTGCCGGGCCAGACCCACCTCGACGCGAGGCAGGCCTGGCCGGCAGACAGCGGAGGTGGGTCAGCCGGTGGGACGCTGGTCGTCGCCGGCCTCGTCGTCGAGCGGGAGCGCGTCGACGACGACCAAGCGCGGACGGCCGGGCGACGGCTCGTGCGGGTGAGCGGTGAGCACTCCCCGGATCGGGCGGGCCACCTCGCGACGACGCACACGCCGGAGCCGGCGGCCGAACCGCGACGGGAGGTCCCGCAACCACAGCGCGATTCGCTCGAGGCGCTCGGCGAGGTCGGGGTGGTCATCAGCGAAGTCGGCCCACCGCACCTCGCGGCGCTGCCAGATCATCTGCGCCCGCCCGATCACCGGCGCGATCCCCCGCCGGATCACCAACACCCGCCCCGCAGGCAGGTTCGCGATCTGCGCCGGCGACAAGACCGCCGTCTTCCGCGTGGTCCGCGCCGTGGTGTAGCGGGCCGGGTCGGCGGTGTCGGCGGGCTCGTCGCGTTCACCCGTGAGGGTGGACCAGAACTGCAGATCGTCGCGGTCGCGGGTGCCGCCGAACACCATGATCGACCCCGAGTTGTTCAGGATCGTCGCCGCATCATGGGTGCCGTAGCGGGCCAGGAGCTGGGCGCGGGACTGGAACGCGCAGATGATGTTCACACCCCGCCCACCCATGTCCGCCGTCCAAGACTCCAACGGCACCGGGCAGATCAGCGCCGCCTCGTCGAGCGCCAGGCGCAGCGGCGGATCGAGTCGGCCACCCGGGCGGGTGGAGGCGGTACGGCGCGCCTGACGGGCGATATGCCCGGTCAACGCACACACCAACGGCGCCACCTGCGCCTCCTCCCCACCCAACAGATAGACGGTGCCGTTCGTCGCCAGGAGCTCGTCGACGTCGAACGGACGGGCCCAAACCTGCTCGTCACCGAGTCCGGCCGCGGCGCTCGCCGCGGGGCTGGTGAGCCAGCCGAGGGCGGGCATGATCGTCGAGGTGATCGACGAGCGGGTGCGGTCGTTGGTGCCCAGGAACTGGCCCAGGTCGAGCTCGAACGCCGGTTCGCTGCTGCGGCGCAGCAGCACCGTCACCTCCCGCGACGCCGCCTCCGGATCCGCCAGCCACCCCAGCACGTCCCGCATCGACTTCTCACCCAGCGCGGCGGCGTGCAGGAGCGCGGCGAGGACGCGGCGGCCCTGGGCATCCCAGAACTCCCGATCACCTGACGATCCGGCGCGGGTAGTGGCGGCGAGCATGTCCGTCGCCCGCTCCCCCGCCGTCACCGGATCCCCACACCCCGACACCGGGTCGAACGTCACCGTCGACGGCAGCCCGGCCAGGCCGACGGCGTTGAACACCCACACCGGCCCCCGCTCGAACCGCGACACCCTCGTCAGGTCGAAGAGGTCGGCGCGGGTCGAGGCGACCAGCGCGGCGCCGGGGGCGTCGAGAATCTGCCCCGCCAGCCACCCCGACTTGCCCGTGCGGGGCCCGCCGAAGATGAGGGTGACGTCCTCGACCGAGGACCACACCCACAACAACCCGCTGCGGCACAACCGAACCGCGACCTCCGGCACCGGCAGCCGCCACCGCTCCCGCCGGCCCAGACCTGCCAGCGACGGCCGGACCGCTCCGGCGCGGCGGCGCATCGCCCCACTGCCGGCGTGGCGGACGACGTCGAGGGTCGAGGCGACCCCGGACTTGCGCCGGGCCCGTGAGCCCCACCGGTTCACCGTCGACGACGACCGGGTCCAGCGATGCCACACCCACACCCCGGCCGCCGCCGCGGCGAGCAGGAGAACGGGCAGTCCGACCGCCGTGGCCAGTGCGGCCAGGGGCAGAAGGGCGACCAGGCCGCAGCAGATCGCGAGCACGGTGGCGCCGCGCTTGGCCGCGACGACTGTTCCGGCGATCGCTGCGGCCGGGATGAGGACGGTCCAGAGGTTCATCGGAGGATCCCGAGGGCGTAGGCGACGGTGTCGGTGATGGCGCGGGCGTTGGCCGGGCCCATCCGGGAGAACCGGAACCGGTCCTGCCCCAGCGTGATCGCGAGATCGAGGACCGCGATCTCGCTCGTCGAGGCCTTCGCGAACTCGCCTGCGTCGAACGCGGTCCGGGCGGCGGTCCAGTCGATCCAGCAGGTGCCGTCCCGGTCGCGCTCCACGCACGCCTCGCGGAACTCCGGGCGGGCAGGCCAGGTGCCGTGCACGATCAGCAGCCCGACCGCGGCCGCGACGTGCGGGCTGTGCCCGCGCGCCCACCGCCGCAGCCCGATCACCGCGGACGTCGTCGATGTCGGTGCGCTCACTGGTCCACCCTCCTTGCGTCCGGGACGGATCGTTGATCCAGGATTCGGACGCACCCCAGGTCCCCACCGGACCATCGCCAGGAGCGCTCGA
>MEGH01000079.1 GCA_001725415.1 Pseudonocardia sp. SCN 73-27 | reverse complement strand
GCGCTCCTGGCGATGGTCCGGTGGGGACCTGGGGTGCGTCCGAATCCTGGATCAACGATCCGTCCCGGACGCAAGGAGGGTGGACCAGTGAGCGCCCCGGGGTCCGCGACCGCAGCGGCGGTCGGGTTGTGCCGCTGGGTCCGCAGCCACGACGCCCACGTCCGCGCCGCGGTCGGACTGCTGATCGCGTCCGAGGTCTGGTTGGCGCGCAGCGAGTTCCGCATCACCTGCATTGAGCGCGACGACGACGGCACGTGCTGGATCGACTGGACCGACGCCCGCGCCGCGTTCGACACGGGCCGGTTCGCGAAGGCGTCCTCGACCGAGATCGCTCTGCTCGACCTCGCGATCGCACTGGGGGAGGACCGCTACCGGTTCTCCCGGATCGACAGCGCGCAGGCCCGGACGGTCGTCGAGGCGGTCGCCGCCGCGGTGGGGGTGGACCGGTGAACCTGTGGTCGATCCTTCTCGTGGCCGCCCCGATCGTGGCCGCGGTGGTCGCGTTCAAGCGCGGCGCCAAGCTGCTCGGCGCGGTGTTCGCGGTCGTGGCGTTGCTGCCGCTGTGGGCGCTGCTCTCCGCCGTCGGGTTGCCGCTTCTGATGCTCGCAGGGATCGCCGCCGCGCTGGTGGGGTGGCACCGGTGGACGCGGTCGTCGTCGACGGTGGCCAGGTGGGGTGCGCGGTCGCGCCGGAAGGCCGGCGTCGCCTCGACCCTGGACATCGTCCGCCACGCGGGCAGCCTGACGATGCGCCGCCGCGCCGGGTCGGTCCGGCCGTCGCTGGCCGGGCTGGGGTGGCGGGCACGGTTGCGGCTTCCGGTGGTCGAGGTCGCGGTCCGGTTGTGCCGGACCGGGCTGGTGTGGGTGTGGTCCTCGATCGAGGACGTCACTCTGATCTTCGGCGGCCCCCGCACCGGCAAGTCGGGATGGTTGGCGGGGCAGATCCTCGACGCGCCCGGCGCCGTCCTGGTCGCCTCGACCCGCACGGACCTGCACGACCTCACGGCCGGGCGCCGCGCGGCGCGGGGACCGGTGTGGGTGTTCAACGCGGTCGGCCTCGGCCACCTGGGCTCGACGGCGACGTTCAACCCGGTCGACGGCTGCGCGGATCCGGTGACGGCGGCGGAGCGGGCCACGGACATGCTCACCGCCACCACCCACGCAGGCGGCAGCGGTGACCGGGAGTTCTGGGACGCCCAAGGCCGCCGCGTCCTCGCCGCCTTGCTGCACGCCGCTGCCCTCGGCGACCGCACGATGCGCGACGTCCTGGGCTGGCTGGCCGACCCCGCAACGGCGGGCAAGGACGTCACGGTCCTTCTTCGGCGGAGTCCGGAGCCGGCGTTCGAGCTGGACCTGGGCCAGTTCCTCTCCACGAACGACCGGACCCGGTCCTCGATCACCTCGACGATCATGCCCACGCTCGGGTGGCTCACCTCCCCGGCGGCGTGCGCCGCGGCGGGCCTGTCCGACGACCCGGACCGGGCGGGGTGTCCGCTCGACGTCGCCGAGCTCCTCGCCCGCAACGGCACTGTCTATCTGGTCGGTGGTGAGGAGGCGCAGGTGGCGCCGCTGGTCGCGGCGTTGACCGGGCACGTCGCCCGCCAGGCCCGCCGCATCGCCGCCACCAAGCCCGGTGGGCGGCTGGACCCGCCGATGCGCTTGGCGCTCGACGAGGCCGCGCTGATCTGCCCGGTCCCGCTGGAGAGCTGGACGGCGGACATGGGAGGGCGCGGCGTGACGATCTGCGCGGCGTTCCAGTCCCGCGCCCAACTGCTGGCCCGCTACGGCACCCATGACGCTGCGACGATTCTCAACAACGCGGGTGCGGTGATGGTGTTCGGCGGCACCCGAGACCGGGACGACCTGCAGTTCTGGTCGACCCTGACCGGGGACCGGGACGAGCCGGCCGACACCCTCGACCCAACCGGCCGCACCACCGCGCGCACGTCGCGGAAGACGGCGGTGCTCTCGCCCGCGCAGATCGCGAACCTGCCTGCGGGGCGGGTGTTGGTGATCCGTCGCGGGATCGCCCCGGTCGTCGGGCGGGCGCAGATGCTGTGGCAGCGCCCCGACATCCGCTGGGAGCGGTTCGCGACCGACCACCTCGAGTGGGCCCGGCGGGCCGAGCGTGCCTCCGCCTGGTGGCGGGCCCTTCCCGCCCGGGTCGCCCAGTGTCTCGGTCGACGTCGGCCTGCGCGGGTCCCGGTCGCGGCGCTGGCCGCCGGGCCAGACACCGGTCGCGGTGATGCGCCGGTGGTTGGACGACCGCGGCTGGTCGTCGTCGACACTCTGGCCGCCGATGACGGCGAGTCTCACGGTGGGGCTGATCGTGGGGGTGTGGCATGACCCGCCCGACTCCGACGCCGCTGCGGTTTCTCTGCCCAGCACGGCAACCCGGCCACGGCCCGGGTGCTGCTGCCCGGACTCGTGGTGCTCCTGCTGGTCGGGCTCGCGGACCGCTTCGCACCGTGGGCGCTGCTTCTCGCGGCCGGGCTCGCGGTCGCCGCCGCGGTGGTGTGGCGGTGGAAGCGCTGGCGGCGCGAGCGCCGCGAGGACGCCGCCGACCTTGCCGAAGGCCTGGCCTTCGCCGCCCGCGCCCGAACCAGCTCCGCCCCGGCCGACCTGACGACCCTGCCGCCCGCGGCGGGCCAGTCCGCCCGGCGTGCCGGTCGCGCGAGCTGACCACCTCCCGGCCTCCCTCGATACCTGTTGCAGGAGAACACGATGAGCAACCAGAACCGGCACCGCCCGCTGGGCCCGCCAGGCGGAGTTGACCGCACCGTGTCAACGCCCCCGGCACCCGCCGCGGCGGCGTCGGACGAGGACGGGTGGGCTGGGCCGGTGGCGGGGTTGGCCCGGCTCGTCGACGGGCTGCGCCGCGACCTCAACCCCCTCATCGCGCTACCCGAGCGCGTCGACGAGCTGGCCTCGCTCGTGGCCGGGCTTGCCGACGCCCTGGCTGCCTCGACCGCTCGTCGCCACGCGGCCCCGGCGCCGTCCTGGCTCCTGGCCCCGACCGACACGCAGAACGCTGCGGAGCTGCTGGACGCGTTGGCGGGGTGGCTGGGTGCGGTGTTCCTGCGCTACCCCGACGGCGCCGCAGCCCTGCCGGACTGCTGGTGCTGGCATCCCGACATCGTCGAGGAACTGGTCTGGCTCATGCACGCCTGGTCGGCCGCCTACCAAGGCCCGGCCGCCTCGGTCGGGCTGGCGGGGGACTGGCACGACCGCCAACGTCCCGGGGTCGTGCGCCGCATTCGGGGTGCGGCGGGGTCGTGCTCGCGGGAGAACCACCAGACCCGCCCCGGCCGGCCCCCGCTCGCCACCGGCGCCCCGACGGTGCCCGCCGCCGCCGAACTCACCGTGATCGCGGGGTGGTGGGCGGTCGACCGCGACTACCCCGCCCCAGAACCGGCCAGCGCCGGAGCCTCCGGCCCGACCGCTCAGGAAGGAGCGCGACCGTGACCGCCCACCAGAGTCCCGACCCTCGCCGCCCGGCGTGGCCGGTCGAGCGCGACGGCGACGCCGTCGAGGCCGTCCTGTGGCCGTGGATCACCGCCGCCCGGAACGTCGAACTGCCCCTGCTGGGCACCGAGGAGTGGACGACAGCCGACCCGGCCGTGCAGCAGGCGTCGGTGGCGGTGTTCGTGCTTGGCTGCCTTGTCGAGCGGGACCCGCTCGTGATCGCCGCGCGGCTCGCCGCCGAGATCGCCACCACCCGCGCGGTCCGCTGCGCCGCAGCCCGCCAGGCCTCGCACGCGATCTCCGCCGCCACCGACTGGTCCGCCGTCGCGACCCGGCTCGTCCAGCGCGCCGGTGACGGCCCGACCCGGACGAGCACCCGATGAGCACCGACCGCACCGCGACAGGGACGCCGCGGCTGGTGCTGTGGCTGCCCGGCCTGGTCGTCGCGCTCGGCGCCGCCGCTGCGACGGCGCACGGGCTCTACGAGGTGGCCGCCGCGGCGCGGGTTCCGGCTGGGATCGCCTGGATCTACCCACTCATCACCGACGGCCTGGCCGTCGTCGCCTACACCGCCACCGCCCGCCTGACGGGCTCTGCGCGCCGCTACGCCTGGTCGGTCGTCGTCCTTTCCGCCGGGCTCTCCGGGCTCGCGCAAGCGGTGTTCCTCGCCAGCGACCCCACCCCGACCGCCGGGACAAGTGCGGTCGAGGCCGTGGCCGGGCTGACCGTCCCCGCGGCGCTGCGGTTCGGCATCGGCGCCTGGCCCGCGATCGCCGCCGCGTTGGCCGCGCACCTGCTGCACCTGCTCGCCGCCCACCCCACCCACGAGGCCGACGACGGCCCAGCCCAGGCGGCCGAGCCCGCGCGGGTGCACCTCGTCGCCGAGACGTCCGTAACCCCGGCCCGTTCAACGGCTGCTGTTCAACCGGCGGCGTTCAACGGCGCGGGCGTTCAAGCCGACGCGCTGACCGCGCCCCTGCCGGTCGTCTCGGCCAATGCTCAACCGACGACTGCTCCTGTGGTGCCCGCGGCGGCCGAGGGTCCGGTGAACGGACCGGTTGAACGGCCCGCTGCGCGGGCCGGGGAAGCACCCGCGCGCGAGCGCGCGCAGGCCGCCGCCGACCGGCTGCTCACCCGCACCGGAGCACTCCCGACAGTCTCCGAACTCGAAGCCGAGGCCCGGGTCTCCCGCGGCACCGCCGCGACCGTCCTCAAGGCCCTGCGCGAGCACCCCGCGCCCGTTCCGGCGGCCACGACCGCCGCGACTACGACCGATCACGAGGCGACCCAGCGATGACCACACACGCCCAGCATCAGCCGACCAGCACCCACCCGAGCACCGACACGAACACCACTCAGCAACCTGACACCGATACCGACGAACAGCTCAGAACCGACACAACAAGAACCAAGACCAAGCGATCACACCTATGCATCACGATCCGAGGGGCCGCGCCGGCCTCCGGCCGTCAGCGGACGACCCGCCGCACTGTTGATCTTGTTATCGGGCTCTTCGCGGTCTCGGGTGGGTGGTCGTGGTGCTGAGTGTGTCGTCGGGCTACAGCCCGGACTACCTGCTCAAGCAGGTCGCCACCGGGCGGGAGAACTACTACACCGGCGCGGTCGCTGAGGGCGAGCCCCCGGGCCGTTGGTGGGGTGCTGGGGCGGAGCGGCTGGGCCTGGCGGGGCTGGTGGAGGCGCAGGACATGCGGGCGATCTACGAGCGGTTCCTCGACCCCCGGGCGGATGGGTTCACCGACCCCTCCCAGTGGGACCTCGTGTCGACGCTCGGGCACACCGGGCGGTCGTACAAATCGGAGGACGAGTTGTACGCCGCGGCGGTTGAACGCGAGCCGAACGCCTCGGCTGAACGCCGGGTTGAACTCCGTACAGAAGCCGGGAAGGCCGCTCGGCGGAACGTCGCGTTCTACGACGTGACGTTCAGCGTGGCGAAGTCGGTGACGCTGCTGCACACCGCGTTCGAGGCCGAACAGGGCAAGGCCGCGGCGGCCGGGGACGAGGTCGCCGCGGCGGCGTGGGGGGAGTACCGGGCGGCGGTGGAGGAGGCGATCTGGGCGGGCAACAACGCCGCCCTCGGCTACCTGTCCGAGCGGGCCGGGTACTCACGGGTCGGGCACCACGGCGGCGCCGCCGGCCGCTATGTGGACGCGCACGAGTGGGTCGTGTCGTCGTTCTTCCAGCACGACTCGCGTGATCACGACCCGCAGCTGCACATCCACAACCCGATCCTCAACCGTGTCCAGGGCCCCGACGGGACCTGGCGGACCCTGGATGGGCGCAGCCTCTACCGGTGGCGCGCCGCCGCCGGGGCGGTGGCCGAGCGGACGACGGAGGAGCGGATCACTCACGCGCTGGGCTTGCGGTTCGCCACGCGCCCGGACGGCAAGGCGCGCGAGGCCGTCGGGGTCGACCCGGCGGCGATGGCGTTGATCTCCTCGCGTCGCCGGGCGGTGACGGCGAAGGCCGAGCAGTTGATCGCGGCGTTCGAGACCCAGTTCGGGCGGGCCCCGAACAACCTGGAGCGCGACCGGCTCTCGCGGCAGGCGACGTTCGCGACCCGGCGGGCGAAGTCGCACGAGGGCGTCACCCGCGAGCAGCTCCTGGCCCAGGTCGACACCCAGTTGCGCGCCGAGGTCGCGGGCGGGCTGGCCGGGGTGGCCCGTGATGCCCTGGCCGCCCGCGACGAGGGCGCGCTGCGCGCGGAGGTGTGGTCGCCGTCGGCGGTGATCGAGACCGCGCTCGCCGATGTGCAGTCCCGGTCGGCGGGCTGGACCCGGTCCGACCTGACGAGGGCGATCAATGCCGCGTTGCCGGACTATCTCGGGCTGCCCGACGGCACTGACGTCGGCCGGCTGCTGGACCAGCTCGCTGAGCAGGCGCTCACTGCGGCGATGCCGCTCGATGCCGCCCGGCCGGCCGCCGACGCGATGCCCGACGCCCTGTGCCTCGCCAACGGCGACTCGGCCTACGAGCAGCCAGGCGGCCGTCTGTACGCCACCCCGGAGCAGGTGCGCACCGAGCGGTTCCTTGTTGCCGCCACCGCCGAGAGCGGCGCGACGGCGCTTCCCCGCGAGGCCGCTCGGCGGTTCCTCGACGAGCTGGCCGAGTCGGGGATCGAACTAGGCGCTGATCAGGCCGCCGCCGTCCGCGGGGTCCTCACCTCCGGCGCCCGGATCGAGTCGCTGGTCGGCCCGGCCGGGACCGGGAAGTCGTTCGTCGTCGGCGCGATCGCCCGCGGCTGGACCACCGCCCCGCGAGCTGAGGGGGAGCCGGCGGGGCGGGTGTTCGGGCTCGCCACCTCCCAGGTCGCCACCGACGTTCTCACCGGCGAGGGCCTGACCTCCCGCAACGTCGCCCGCTGGCTCGCCACTCAGGACCGGCTCACCGCGCCCCTCGCCGAGGCCCGCGTGAGCGACGACGATGCCGGGTGGGCGCTGCGCAGTGGGGACTTGGTGGTCGTCGACGAGTCAGCGATGACCGACACCGCCTCCCTGGCCGCTATCCACAAGCATGTGGACAACGCGGGGGCGAAGCTGCTGTTGGTGGGGGACCATCGCCAGCTCGCCGCGGTCGGCGCGGGCGGGGGCATGGACCTGCTCGCCAACTCGGGCGCGCGCTACGAGCTCGCTGAGGCCCGCCGCTTCGCCGTGGTGTGGGAGCGGTCGGCGTCGCTGCGGCTGCGGGCCGGGGACGAGTCCGTGCTGCGCGACTACTTCGAGCAGGGCCGCCTTCTGGATGCCGGAACTACCGAGGCTGCGGAGCAGTCCGCCGCCGCGGCGTGGCTGGCCGACACCCTCGACGGGCGCCGGTCCCTGCTGCTGGTCGACACCAACGACCAGGCCGCCGCGCTGTCCGCGCAGCTCCGCGCCGAGCTGGTCAGGCTCGGGCGGGTCGCCGAGGACGGCGTGCCGCTCGGGTTGCAGGGCACCTATGCGGGGGTCGGGGACCTGGTCCAGGCCCGCCGCAACGGCTGGCACCTCGCCGGGCTCGACGGCAATCGGCGAGGGCCGATCAACCGCGAGACCTACCGGGTCACCGCCACCCGGGCCGACGGTGGGCTCGAGGTCGCGCCCATCCTCGGCAGCGGCCCGGAGGGGGAGCGGCTCGGCGAGACGATCGTGCTGCCCGCCGCCTACGTCGGTGAGCACCTGGCGCTGGGCTACGCCTCGACCGTGCACGCCGCCCAGGGCGCGACGGTCGACACCAGCCACACCGTCGTCACCGCACGCACCGGACCGGCCGCGCTCTACGTCGGCATGTCACGGGGCCGGGCGAGCAACACCGCCCACGTCGCCACCGTGTCCGCGGTCGAGGACCCGGCCAACGGTCGCCCCGACCAGACCGTGCGCCGCCACCCGGTGGCAATGCTCGCCGGGCTGCTCGACTCCGACGACCGGACCGCGACCCGTTCCGCGCTGGCCGCCGCGGCTGACTCCGTCGCCGAGGCCGGGAGCCTGCGCGCGGCGGTGGAGCTGCTGGTCGACGCCTCCCAGCTGGCCGCGACCGACCGCACCGCCGGATGGCTCGACCAGCTCACCGCCGACGGCGTCCTCTCGCAGTCGGACCGGCGGCGGATAGCCGCCGAGGACGGCGCCGCGTCACTTACCCGCATCCTGCGCCGGGCTGAACTGGCCGGCCACGACCCGCGTGTCGTCCTGACGGCCGCGATCGAAGGTCGGCCGCTGGACGGGGCACGGAACCTGACCAACGTCCTGCACACCCGCATCACCGACGCCGGCCTGCCCCTCGATCCGGTCGCCGCGACGTGGGCCGCGCGGGTGCCGACTGTCGCCGATCCGGAGTATCAGCGCTACCTCGACCAGCTCGGCGCCGTCGTCGACGAGCGTGCCGCCGCGCTCGGCGCCGCCGTAGCGGCCGACCCGCCCGCATGGGCGCTGAAGGCGCTCGGCGTCCCACCCGACGATGCCGGGCTGCAGCGCTGGCAGGCCGCGGCCGCCGCCGTCGCCGCACACCGCGAACTCACCCACGAACCCACAGCGCGCGATCACGAGGACGAGCGGGGCGGGGACGTGCTCGGGCGGGCCCCGAAGCCCGGACAGATCGAGCACTACGCTGCCTTCCGTAGCGCGTGGAAGGCCCTGGGTCGCCCCGAGATCGACCGGGAGACCGCGGAACTCTCCGACGGGCAGTTGCGGATGCGGATCCGCGGCGCGGCCCGCGACGAGACCTGGGCGCCACGGTTCGTCGGCAATGAACTCGCCGCGACCCGCCAAGCCGCCGACGGCCACCGCCGCACCGCCAGCCTGCGCCGCGCCGAGGCCGACACCGTGACCGACCCAGCCGGACTGGCCCGGCTGGTCCAGGAGGCCGCCGACGCCGCAGTGCTGGCCGACACCCTCGACGCCCGGGCCGGGACGTTGCAGGAACTCGACGACGCTCGCGCCCGCTGGCTCGCCCACACTGCCGGCAACCGGGCCGCTGCTGACCAGGCCCGGCTCGTGCTCGCCGACCGCCACGCCGACACCGACCCCGAGCCCGAGGTCACCGCCGAGGAATGGCTGGCCGCCGCCCGCGAGGCCGACCGGGCCGACGACGCCCACCGCGAAATCACCGACACCGACCTCAACGATCTGCCCGCCGATGCCGCGGACCTGCCCGAGCGCCGACTCGACGACGACGCAGTGCTCGTAGAGACCTCGGTCGACGACGTGCGCGACGTCGCTGTCGGCGACGCCGCGACGAGCGAGGACGTCGTGCGGGTTCCCAGCGCCGACGACGTCGCCGCGTCCCTGGACCGCGCCGCCCGCTCGCTGCGCGAGATCGAAGCCCGCGAAGCAGCCGAGCAGGCCGAGGCCGCCGACCGCGCCGCCGAACTCACCCGCTGGCACACCGACGACCAGGCCGAAGACCACATGAGCGACCTCGCCGACGACTACGCCCTCGATCCCGCGACGCGATAGGCATACGCAACGCGACGGCGGCCGGACCTGCACTCAGGTCCGGCCGTTGCGCTTTGAACGCCCTTGTCAGCCCGCCGTTGCTGGCTGGGTGCTCTCGGACAACGCCCACAGCCGCGCCCGGCACAGCTCCCGCTCCGCGGCCGGAATCCGCGTCGCCACGCCGTTGAACACCGGCGCCATCAGCCGCGGATCGGTCAGGTCGCCGAGCAGCCAGCCCAGCGCCACCACCGCCCCATGCATGTAGTGGCGGACGTAGCTGTCGCTGGCACGCAATTCCCACGCCTCGGAAGTGAACCGATCTGCTGGTGCAATTTCGTGCGCTGCCCACCACTCCGACGGCGGATACGGCTCGCCCTCGGCCAGCGCATCCGCGACCAGCATCGACGACCACGCCACCGCCTCCGACGGCAGGCCCTCGCCCAGCGGCCCCGGCGTCCGCTCCCCGGCGCCCGCACCTAGCCACGACAAGCTCACCCATGACCCCAACGCCTGCGGCGCCCGGGTCCGCCGGTACTCCGCCAGCAGGAACAACTCGATGTTCGCGACGGCCCGCAGCGGCGGGCACACCCACTCCGGCACACTGTGCAACCTCGCCATATCGCCGAGTTTGCCGAATGCCACCGACAACTAGTGAGCTGAACGCTCGGAGTATTGACATCCTTATGTCAATTTTGCGGAGACGGTGCCCCGTCCGCGATCGTTGCGCATCCGTGTCCAGCTTGTCTTTGCTTTGGTAACGAGGAGCAGAAGATGCACGCCCTCCCGTCTGGGTCTGCTGTCGAGGGAGGCGAGCGCCTCCGCGTTGGGAACCGGGCGCGTCAGTCCCGATCTCGGCGATCAGGTGGGCCGCGCGCCGGGAGGGCTGACACGCGGGCTTCTTCCTGCGGCACAAGGGTATCGAGGAGGCTGCCGCACTGGTCCGTGTAATGTTCCTGATACAGCGCCGTCGAGACGAGTAGGAACGAGTACGCATGGCCGAGTCGGCAGGAGCATCCAGGAAGACCACGGCTCGGATCGTCTGGGACACGGCGGATAAGTACCTGCGCAACATCGTCGACGAGGAGGACTACGGGGACTACATCTTGCCGTTCACTGTCCTTCGTCGCCTCGAGTGCATGCTCGCCGACAGCAAGGATGGCGTCATTAAGTACGTCGACGCCTTCGGTGGCATGCCTCAGCACCTCATCGACATTGCGGTCAAGGACAAGTTCGGCCTGGGCTTCTATAACGTCTCCCCCCTTGACTTAGCCACTATCGCGTCGGTTGACGATAATGTGGACAAGTCCCTCAAGAGCTACGTCGACGGGTTTTCGAACAACATCGCCGACATCTCGGTCTCGTTCGATTTCAACCGGCGCGCCAAGGTTCTTTCCGACGCCAATCGCCTGCACGCTGTTGTCAAGCACTTCTCAACGCTTGACCTCAGCCCTGGAAG
>MEGH01000078.1 GCA_001725415.1 Pseudonocardia sp. SCN 73-27 | reverse complement strand
ACCTGCGGCCCGACGGCAAGACCCAGGTCACCATCGAGTACGACGGCGACCGCGCGGTCCGTGTCGACACCGTCGTCGTGTCCAGCCAGCACGCCGCCGACGTCGACCTCGACGCGCTGCTCGCCCCCGACATCCGCCAGCACGTCGTCGACCCCGAGCTGGAGCGCGCGGGCATCGACGCCGAGGGCGCCCGGCTGCTGGTCAACCCGACCGGCCGGTTCGTCGTCGGTGGACCGATGGGCGACGCGGGCCTCACCGGCCGCAAGATCATCGTCGACACCTACGGCGGGTTCGCCCGCCACGGCGGCGGCGCGTTCTCCGGCAAGGACCCGTCGAAGGTCGACCGCTCCGCGGCGTACGCAATGCGGTGGGTCGCGAAGAACGTCGTCGCCGCAGGCCTGGCCGACAAGATCGAGGTCCAGGTCGCCTACGCCATCGGCAAGGCCGCGCCCGTCGGCCTGTTCGTGGAGACCTTCGGCACCGAGCACGTCGACCCGGCCCGCATCCAGGCCGCGATCGACGAGGTATTCGACCTGCGCCCGGCCGCGATCATCCGCGACCTCGACCTGCTGCGCCCCATCTACGCCCAGACCGCCGCGTACGGCCACTTCGGCCGCACCGACGTCGAGCTGCCGTGGGAGTCGACCGCCCGCGCCGACGCGCTGAAGTCCGCCGCCGGCGCGTGAGTTTCTCCGACCCGGCCGGGCGGGTCGTCGTCTCGCGTGGCGACGACCCGCCCGACCTGGCGGGGCCGCCCTCGGTGCGGTTCGTCGCGCCGGGGTCGGTGACCGGCGGCCGGTTCGGGCTGTTCGAGTACCGGATGGCCCCCGAGAGCCCGGGCCCCGGCCCGCACGTGCACGCCACCTTCTCCGAGTCGTTCTACGTGCTCGAAGGTGAGCTGACGATCTTCGACGGCGAACGCTGGGCGCCGTACCGGCAGGGCGACTACGTGCACGTCGGCGAGACCGGGGTGCACGCGTTCCGCAACGACGCCACCGTCGAGACGGCGTTCCTGATCCTCTTCGCGCCGGGCATCGCGCGGGAGAACTTCTTCACCGAGCTGCGCGCGATCCACGACGAGGGCCGCGAGCTCGACGCGGACCAGTGGCGCGAGTTCTACGCCCGCCACGACCAGGTCAACCTCTGACGCGCTGACCCGTGCGCAACCTGACGGTCGTACGGCGGGGCGTCGACAGCAGTGCGGGTGCGCCGGTTCTCAGCAGCGCGGGTGCGCCGGTTCTCAGCAGCGCGGGTGCGCCGGTTCTCGGCGCGCAACCGGGTGGTCGTCCGGAGGGGTCCGGCGCAGCGTGTCGTGTCCTGCGCTGCCGGACGCCGGGTGCGCCGCTACCCTCTGCGGACCGTCCGATGTGTCCGTCCGGCTGAGACCCCCGCGGAGGCCGCAGTGCGCGTCCTGGCAGTGATCGTCGTGCTCTGGCTGATCGTCGGCGCGTTCGCCGCGTACCAGCGCGGCTACTTCGGCGGCAGCGAGGCCTCCTGCACGGGGGTGGGCACGACGCTGCTGACGATCGTCGTCGGCCCGCTGAACTACGTGGGCGTCAACCCGCGCATCGACTGCACGGTGCCCCAGCCGTCGTCCTGAGCGGGCCTCAGGCCCGACGCAGGTCGGCGGCGGGAAAGGGGGGCCGGTCGTCGAACCGGCTCGACAGCCGGCCCGCGGCCCGCCACGCCCGCGCGGTGAGGTCGCGGTCCTCCTCGGTGACGAGGTTGCCCATGACGCGCAGCGCGACCGTCATCAGAGGGCGCGAGCGCATGCCGACCGGGCCCGCCAGCGGCAGCAGCTTGGGCAGGGTCAGCAGCCCGGCGAGACGGCGCGCGATGGAGAAGGCCTGGCCGTAGTGCTCGCGCAGGGTCGCGGGCCAGGCGCGGGCGAGGTCCTTCTCGCCGGTCATGAGCTCGGCCAGGCCGCGGCCGGTCTCGAGGCCGTAGTCGATGCCCTCGCCGTTGAGCGGGTTGACGCAGCCGGCGGCGTCGCCGATGAGGCCCCAGTTCGGCCCGGCGACACCCGAGACGGCGCCGCCCATGGGCAGCAGCGCCGACGAGCGCATCCGCAGCTCGCCCTCGAGTTCCCAGTCGTCGCGTCGCGCGGCGGTGTAGAGGTCGATGAGGGCGCGGAGCTGGATGTTGGCGGGCCGCTTGTCGGTGGCGAGGGTGCCGACGCCGATGTTGACCTCGCCGTTGTTCAGCGGGAAGACCCAGCCGTAGCCGGCGAGGACCTCGTTCTCGGTGCCGCGCAGCTCGAGGTGCGAGGAGATCCACGGGTCGTCGTGTCGGCCGGAGCGGATGTAGGCGCGGGCGGCGACGCCGTAGGCGGTGTCCTTGTGCCACACCCGGCCCAGGATCCGGCCCAGGGTGGAGCGGTGTCCGTCGGCGACGACGACGCGTTCACAGCGCACCGTCGTCGACGTCCCGTCGGCGAGCGTGAAGACGACCCCGCTGATCCGTTCGCCGTCCCACTCGACGTCGACGGCCTTCGCGCCCTCCACGGGGACCGCGCCGGAGTCGAGGGCGACCTGGCGGATGCGGGCGTCGAGCTCCGTGCGGGGGACGGCAGACCCGTTGGCGGGCAACGACTTTCCCGGCCATGGAAGCTCCAGGACCTGACCGAACCCGGCTGCGCGCAGGCCGCGGTTGGAGCCGTGCCCGCGCAGCCACTCGCCGAGCCCGAGGCGGTCGATCTCCGCGACCGCGCGCGGGGTGAGACCGTCGCCGCAGGCCTTGTCGCGCGGGAAGACCGCGGCGTCGGCGAGGACGACGTCGATGCCGCGCCGCGCGGCCCACGCCGCGGCGGCGGATCCCGCGGGCCCGGCGCCGACCACGAGCAGGTCGGTGGCACCGGGGACGGGGGAGGTGGCGGGGTCCATGCGTCCAGTGTCGCAAGCGCCGGGCCCGCGTGTCGGACGCCGGTCCCAGGTCACACCCCGTGTCCCCCACGCGCGGGTGCGGCGGTGTCGTCCACGAGGGGGCAGGGCCGGAACCGTCGGGGGCGGATGCCAGGGTGATCGCGTGGCCGGACCCGCGCGGACCCCGACCGCCGCGACCCGTGCCGGTGCGTCCGGGTCCCGGCGGCGCGCCGCCGCGCGCGGCGAGTGGGAGCCCGCACAGGTGGCGCCGGTGGCCCGGGTCGCGGTCGACGTCCCGCTCGCGCACCTCGACCGGCCCTTCGACTACGGGGTCCCCACCCACCTCGACGAGGCCGCCGTCCCCGGGGTGCGGCTGCGCGTCCGGTTCGCGGGCCGGCTCGTCGACGGGTTCCTGCTGGAACGCGTGGAGGAGTCGGGGCACGGCGGCACGCTGGCGTGGGTCGAGAAGGTCGTGTCGCCCGAGCCGGTGCTGACCGCGGAGGTCGCGGCGCTGTGCCGGGCGGTCGCCGACCGGTACGCGGGCGTGTTCGCCGACGTCGTGCGGCTCGCGGTGCCGCCGCGGCACGCGCGCGCCGAGGCCCGCCGGGCGACGGGACCGGCCGACGAGAACGACGAGGCCCCGCCTGCCGGCGACGGCGGCGCGGGCTGGGCCCGTTACCCGCGCGGGTCGGCGTTCCTGTCCGCCCTCGGTGCGGGGCGGGCGGCGCACGCCGTCTGGCAGGTGCTGCCGGGGGAGCAGTGGGCGGCGAGGCTCGCCGAGGCCGCCGCCGCGACCGCCGCCACCGGGCGCGGAGCACTGCTGGTCGTCCCCGACCAGCGCGACGTCGACACCCTGCACGCCGCCTGCGCCGCCCGCTTCGGGGACGACGGCGTCGTCGCGCTGTCGGCCGACCTCGGTCCCGCCGAGCGCTACCGGCGCTGGCTGCGGGTTCTGCGCGGCGAGGTGCGGGTCGTCGTCGGCACGCGGTCGGCGGCGTTCGCCCCGCTCGCCGACCTCGGGCTGGTCGCGGTGTGGGACGACGGCGACGACTCCCACTCCGAACCGCGGGCACCGTACCCGCAGGTCCGCGACGTGCTGGTGCTGCGAGCGCACGCGGCCGGCGCGGCGCTGCTCGTCGCCGGGTACGCGCGGACGGCGGAGGCGCAGCTGCTCGTCGAGTCGGGGTGGGCGAACGAGATCGTGGCCGGCCGCGGCACGCTGCGGGCGGCGATGCCCCGGGTGACGGCGTTGGAGGACACGGCCGGGGCGGTGGCCCGCGATCCGGACGCGCGCGTCGCGCGGATCCCGGCGATCGCGTTCGAGGCGGCACGGGCCGCGCTGAAGGCGGGTCGTCCGGTGCTGGTGCAGGTGCCGCGGGCGGGGTACGTGCCGTGGCTGTCGTGCAGCCGTTGCCGGGAGAGCGCGCGCTGCCGGCACTGCGCGGGACCGCTGGCGCTGCCGTCGGGGGCGGGTGCCGACGGGGCGCCGGGGCTGCCGCACTGCCGTTGGTGCGGCCGGGTCGAGTCGTCGTACCGGTGCGGCGGCTGCGGCGGGCGGGCGCTGCGCGCGTCGGTGACCGGATCGCGGCGGACCGCGGAGGAGCTGGGCCGGGCGTTCCCGGGGGTCGGGGTCCGCCAGTCCGGCGGTGGCACCGACGTCCTCGCCGGGGTCGACGCGGGGCCGGGGATCGTCGTCGCCACCCCGGGGGCCGAGCCACCGGCCGAGGGCGGGTACGGCGCGGCGCTGCTGCTCGACGGCTGGGCGATGCTGTCGCGCCCGGACCTGCGGGTCGCGGAGGAGACGTTGCGGCGATGGCTCGCGGCGGCGGCGCTGGTGGTGCCCCACGGCGACGGCGGCCGGGTGGTCGTCGTCGAGGAAGCGGGGCTGCCCGTCGTGCAGGCGCTCGTCCGCTGGGACCCGGCCGGGCACGCGGCCGCCGAGCTCGCGGCCCGCGCCGAGGTCGGGTTCCCGCCCGCGGTGCGGATGGCGTCGGTGGAGGGGCCGGCCGCGGCCGTCGCGGAGATCGTCGACGCCGCCGAACGCGACGGCGCCGAGGTCCTCGGACCGGTCGAGATCGAGGGCGCGACACCGGGGGAGGAGCCGAAGGAGCGGGCCCTGCTGCGTGTCCCGCGCGCCCGCGGCCGGGCCCTGGCGGCGACGTTGGCCGCCGCCCAGGCCACCCGCAGCGCCCGGAAGGCCGCCGATCCCGTGCGCGTCCGGATGGACCCGCTGCAGGTCGACTGACCGGGACCGGCTGACGCCGGACGGGCGCGGGACGGCTGCGTGGCAGAATCGAGCGGTCCGTTCCACGTCCCAGGGAGCTCCGTGACCGTCCAGCCCGTCAGGCTCTTCGGCGACCCGGTGCTGCGCACTCCCGCCGTCGAGGTCACGACCTTCGACGCGGAGCTGCGCAAGCTCGTCGCCGACCTCACCGACACCATGCACGACGAGGGCGGCGCCGGCCTGGCCGCGCCCCAGATCGGCGTCGGCCTGCGGGTGTTCACCTACGACTGCGACGAGTTCTCCGGGCACCTGATCAACCCGACGTTCGACGCGGTGGGCGACGAGGACCAGCTCGGCCCCGAGGGCTGCCTGTCGATCCCCGGCCTGAGCTGGGACTGCCGCCGCCACCTGCACGTCGTGGCCCGCGGCTGGGACATGCACGGCGAGCCGGTCACCGTCGAGGGATCCGAGCTGCTGGCGCGCTGCATCCAGCACGAGACCGACCACCTCGACGGGGTGCTGTTCGTCGACCGGCTCGACGCCGAGACCCGCAAGCTCGCGATGGCCGAGATCCGGGCCGCCGAGTGGTTCGGCGAGCACGAGCCCGTCGTGAAGGTCAGCCCGCACCCGATGTTCGGCCGGGCGCGCTAGTGCGGCTGCTGTTCGCGGGCACCCCGGAGCCGGCGGTGCCGTCGCTGCGCGCCCTGCTCGACTCGCCCCGCCACGACGTCGTCGCCGTCCTCACCCGTCCCGACGCCCCCGCCGGGCGGGGCCGGACGGTGCAGCGCTCGCCTGTCGGCGCGCTGGCCGACGAGGCCGGCATCCCCGTCCTCACCCCGCGCAGGCCGTCCGAGCCGGAGTTCCTGGCCGCGCTCGCCGAGCTGGCCCCCGACTGTGCGCCCGTCGTCGCCTACGGCGCCCTGGTGCCGCGCGCGGCCCTCGACATCCCTGCCCACGGGTGGGTCAACCTGCACTTCTCGTTGCTGCCCGCCTGGCGCGGCGCGGCCCCCGTGCAGGCCGCGATCCGGCACGGCGACGACGTCACCGGCGCCACGACGTTCCGTCTCGAGGAGGGCCTCGACACCGGCCCCACCTACGGCGTCGTCACCGAGACGGTGGGGGCGACCGACACCTCCGGCGCCCTGCTGGGCCGGCTGGCCGTGAGCGGGGCGGCGCTGCTCGTCGCGACCCTCGACGGGATAGCCGACGGCACGGTCACCGCGGTACCCCAGCCGGTCGACGGGATCTCCCTGGCCCCCAAGGTGACCGTGGCCGACGCGCGCGTCGACTGGTCGGTGCCCGCGGGGGCGACCGACCGGCTCGTGCGGTCGGTGACGCCCGAGCCCGGTGCCTGGACGACGTTCCGCGAGCAGCGGCTGGGGCTGGGCCCGGTGCGGCCCGTCCGCACCGGCGAGCTCACGCTCGCCCCGGGTGCGCTGCACGTGGAGAAGAAGCGGGTGCTGGTCGGCACCGCGACCGTCCCGGTGGAGCTGGGCGAGGTCCGGCCGGTCGGCAAGAAGGCTATGTCCGCACCCGACTGGGCGCGTGGTGTCCGCATCAGCGATGGAGAGGGCGTCCAGTGAACGAGCCGCGGCGGTCGACCGGAGACCGCCGGCGTGGCGGCGGGCCGCGCCGCAACGCCGGACCGCCCCGTGGCCGCAGCGGTCCGCCGCGGCCGATCAGCGTCGACCCGGCCCGGGCGGCCGCGCACGAGCTGCTGACGGTCGTCCGCGAGCGCGACGCCTATGCCAACCTCGCGATGCCCGCGATCCTGCGCCGGTTCCGGCTGCGAGACCGCGACGCCGCCCTGGCCACCGAGCTCGGCTACGGCACGCTGCGTGCGCTGGGGCTGCTCGACGCCGTCGTCGCCGCGTGTGCGGACCGGCCGCTGCACCGCATCGAGCCGCCGCTGGTCGACGCGCTGCGCATCGGCACCTACCAGCTGCTGCGCACCCGCATCCCCCCGCACGCGGCCGTCGACACGATCGTCGACCTGGTGCGCGACCGGGCGGGGTCACGGTCGGCCGGGTTCGTCAACGCGATCCTGCGCAAGGTCGCGGAGAAGGACGAGGCGGCCTGGACCGCGCAGCTGGCCCCCTCGGTCGACGAAGACCTGTTGGGGCACAGCGCGTTCGTGCACGCGCACCCGCGCTGGATCGCCCAGGCGTTCGCCGACGCGCTCGGCAGCACCGCCGAGCTCGACGCGGCACTCGCTGCCGACGACGCCCGGCCCGTCGTGCACCTGCTCGCCAGGCCCGGGGAGATCACCGCCGAGGAGCTGGCGCTCGTCACCGGTGGCACCGAGGCGCCCTACTCGCCCTACGGCGTGCACCTCGAGCCCGGCTCCGGCGACATCGGCGAGATCGACGCCGTCGCCGAGGGGCTCGCCGCTGTCCAGGACGAGGGCAGCCAGCTCGTCGCCCTCGCGCTCACCCGCGCGGAGCTGACCGGCGACGACACCGGCCGCTGGCTCGACCTGTGCGCAGGCCCCGGCGGCAAGGCGAGCCTGCTGGGCGGGCTCGCCGCGATCGACGGCGCCACCGTCGACGCGGTCGAGCAGTCCGAGCACCGCGCCGACCTGGTCCGCCGCGCCGTCGACGGGCTGCCCGTCACCGTGCACACCGCCGACGGCCGCGAGGCCCCGCTGCCCGACGGCGAGTTCGACCGGGTTCTGGTCGATGCGCCCTGCACCGGGCTCGGTGCGCTGCGGCGGCGTCCGGAGGCGCGCTGGCGGCGCAGCCCCGAGGACGTCGCCGGGCTGGCGCGGCTGCAGCGTGAGCTGCTCACCGCGGCGCTGCGGCACGTGCGCCCGGGCGGGGTCGTCGGCTACGTGACGTGCTCGCCGCACCTGTCGGAGACGGCCGGGGTGGTGACGGCGGTGCTGCGCCGCCGCGACGACGTCGAGCGGCTCGACGCGCGGGAGTTCTTCCCGGACATGCCGGACCTCGGCGACGGGCCCGCCGTGCAGCTGTGGCCGCACCGCCACGGCACCGACGCGATGTTCATTACACTGCTGCGGCGGGTGCGCTGATCCCCCTGTACGGTGACGGGGCAGGTGAGGTTACGCCGGTCCACGAAACCGTTGCGGGACATCGCCCACACGTGTGTGCCCTGCACCGGCTCACCAGTAGCCTCTGAGGCGTGCATCCCCTGATCGCCCCCAGCATGCTCTCCGCCGACTTCGCCCGTCTCGCCGACGAAGCCGACGTGGTCACCGGCGCACCCGGTGAGGGAGCCGACTGGCTCCACATCGACGTCATGGACGCGCACTTCGTGCCGAACCTCACCCTGGGCCTGCCGATCGTCAAGTCGCTGCTCAAGGCGACGGACGTTCCGCTGGACTGCCACCTCATGATCGAGGACCCCGACCGCTGGGCCCCCGCCTACGCCGAGGCCGGTGCCTACAACGTCACCGTCCACGTCGAGGCCGCGGCCGACCCGGTCGGGCTGGCCAGGAATCTGCGCGCCGCCGGCGCCAAGGCGGGCCTGTCGATCAAGCCGGGCACCCCGCTCGAGGACCACCTCGACACGCTCAAGCACTACGACACGCTGCTGATCATGAGCGTCGAGCCCGGGTTCGGCGGCCAGTCGTTCATCCCCGGGGTGCTCGACAAGGTCCGCACCGCGCGCCGCCTCGTCGACACCGGGCACCTCACCGTGCTCGTCGAGATCGACGGCGGAATCAACGCCGACACCGTCGAGCAGGCCGCCGAGGCCGGCGTCGACTGCTTCGTCGCGGGCTCGGCCGTCTACGGCGCCGACGACCCGATGAGGGCCGTCCAGGCGCTGCGCAGCCAGGTCGTGAAGGCCGATCCGAAGCGGTGGGCATCGGCATGATCCCCGCACCGGTGGCGGGCGTGGTCCGGATGTCCGGACCCGCCCGTCGCCGGTGCGGCCGGACCGCGCCGTGACCGGCCCGGCGACCGGCCCACTCGGCCCCGACGACGCGATGCGCCTCGCGCTCGCCGCGTCGGCCTGCGTGCACGGCACGACCAGCCCCAACCCGCCCGTCGGATGTGTCGTCCTCGATGCCGACGGCATCGTGGTCGGCGTCGGGGCCACCGCACCGCCCGGCGGACCCCACGCCGAGGTCGCCGCCCTCGCCGAGGCGGGGGAGCGGGCCCGCGGCGGCACCGCCGTCGTCACCCTCGAACCCTGCTCCCACCACGGCCGTACCCCGCCGTGCACCGACGCGCTGCGCGCCGCCGGCGTCGCCGCCGTGCACGCCGCGGTCGCCGACCCCAACCCCGTCGCCGCGGGTGGCGCCGAGATCCTGCGCGCCGCCGGGGTCACCGTCACCGTCGGCACGCTCGCCGACCAGGTCGCCGCCGGCCCGCTGCGGGCCTGGCTGCACACACAGCGCACCGGCCGCCCGCACGTCACCTGGAAGTTCGCCGCGACCCTCGACGGGCGCAGCGCCGCCGCCGACGGCACCAGCCGGTGGATCACCGGGCCCGCCGCCCGCGCCCGCGTCCACGCCCTTCGCGCCACCAGCGACGCCGTCGTCGTCGGCACCGGGACCGCGCTGGCCGACGACCCCGCCCTCACCGCCCGCGACGCCGACGGCGCCCTGCTCGCGCGCCAGCCACTGCGGGTCGTCGCCGGGCTGCGCGACGTCGCCCCCGGCTCGCACCTCGACGCCCCCGACGTCCTGCACGTCCGCACCCACGACCCCGACGAGGTCCTCACCGCGCTGCACACCCGCGGCGTCGTCGACGTGCTGCTCGAAGGCGGCCCCCGGCTCGCGGGGGCGTTCCTCGCGGCGGGCCGGGTCGACCGGGTGCTGGCCCACGTCGCACCCGCGCTGCTGGGTGCGGGGACCGCCGCACTGGGTGACGCCGGAGTGGGAACGATCGGCGAGATCATGAGGTTGCACGTGGCACATGTGGAACTGGTGGGGGGCGACATCCTGATCGACGCACAGACCGGCGCCGTGCCCGCCGCCGCGTCCGGCCCCACGGCCGGTGCGGTGGATACGCAGGTCGTCGAGACGGTGTCGGCCCCACGGCCCGCGTCCGGGTGGTCCCCGGACAGCAGCGGGCCCTGAACGAGGAAGGACGTCCGGGAATGTTCACCGGGATCGTCGAGGAGGTCGGCGAGATCGTCGAGGTACGGCACGACGCCGATGTCGTCGTGCTCACCGTCCATGGCCCGCGGGTGTCCTCCGACGCCGCGCACGGCGACTCGATCTCCGTCAACGGCTGCTGTCTCACCGTGGTCGACGACGAGGCCGCCGACGACCGCTTCCGTCTCGAGCTCGTCCCCGAGACGCTCAAGCGCACCTCGCTCGGCGCCGCCGTCGCGGGCTCGAAGGTCAACCTCGAACGGGCCCTGCCCGCGGGCGGGCGGCTCGGCGGGCACATCGTGCAGGGCCACGTCGACGGGGTCGCGACCCTGCTCGGGCGCACCCCCGGCGAGCGCAGCGACGAGGTGCGGTTCGCCCTGCCGCCGGAGCTGTCGCGCTACGTCGTGGAGAAGGGCTCCATCTGCGTCGACGGCGTGTCGCTGACCGTCGCGGCCACCGACGGGAACACCTTCACCGTGGCACTCATCCCCACGACTTTGGCGGACACCACACTCGGGATCCGCGTCGCGGGGGATACCGTCAACATCGAGGTCGATGTCGTCGCCAAATACGTGGAGCGGCTGACGGTCGCATACCGGCACGACGCCGGCGAGGAGGCAGGGATCCAGTGAGCGACGTGGCGAGCACCAGCGCCGGCAGGACGGGCGCCGACCGGCGACGCGCGTTCGAGCTGATCGAGCGGGCTGTGGCGGACCTGGCCGAGGGCAAGGCCGTCGTCGTGGTCGACGACGAGGACCGCGAGAACGAGGGCGACCTCATCTTCGCCGCCGAGAAGGCGACCCCCGAGCTCGTGTCCTTCACGGTGCGCTACACCTCCGGCTACGTGTGCGTGGCGCTCACCGACACCGACTGCGACCGGCTCGAC
>MEGH01000077.1 GCA_001725415.1 Pseudonocardia sp. SCN 73-27 | reverse complement strand
GCGAAGATCCTGCAGAGCGCGCGCAAGGCGACCGAGCAGCGCGTGATGCCCAAGCTGTTCAAGCTCGACAAGGAAACCGCCAAGGCGATCGAGGAGGCGCTGTTCGTGTTCGACAATCTGCTCGACATGGACGACAAGAACCTCGGCACGCTGATCCGCAACATCGACGGCGACATCCTGACCCGCGCGCTGAAGGGCGTGGACGAAGCGGCGCGCAGCCGCTTCCTCGGCTGCATGTCGGCCCGCGCGGCGGACGGCATCCGCGACGAGATGGAGGCGCGCGGCCCGATGAAGCTATCCGAAGTGCTGGAGGCGCAGAAGGCGATCATCCAGATCGCGCGCAACCTCGCCGGTGCGATCCGCTCTCGGGGGACCGTGGGGTTGCGCGCAGTGGGATCGCGCGCGGGTCGTCAGCGCGGGTGTCCGGGGCAGTCGTAGGCTCGGGTGATGGCTTTCCCCGCGCAGCGCCCGCGCCGGCTCCGCACCACCCCCGCGATGCGCCGGCTCGTCGCCGAGACCGACCTCGCCCCGCGCCATCTCGTCCTCCCGATGTTCGTCAAGGAGGGCGCTTCCGAGCCGGTGGCGATCACGTCGATGCCCGGGGTCGTCCAGCACACCCGCGACTCGCTGCGCAAGGCCGCTGCCGACGCCGTCGCGGCCGGCGTCGGCGGGGTCATGCTGTTCGGAGTGCCTGCCGTCCGCGACGCGCGCGGCACCGCCGGCACCGACCCCGACGGCGTCCTCAACGTCGCCCTCCGCGACGTGAAGTCGGAGGTCGGCGACGCCACGGTCCTCATGGCCGACACCTGCCTCGACGAGTTCACCGACCACGGCCACTGCGGCGTCCTCGACGACCGCGGCCGCGTCGACAACGACGCCACCCTGGCGATCTATGCCGAGATGGGCGTCGCCCAGGCCGAGTCCGGCGCCGACCTCCTCGGCCCCAGCGGAATGATGGACGGCCAGGTCGGCGTGCTGCGCGACGCGCTCGACGCAGCCGGCTTCGCCGACACCGGCATCCTCGCCTACACCGCCAAGTACGCCTCCGCCTTCTACGGCCCCTTCCGCGAGGCCGTCGAGTCGCAGCTGCAGGGCGACCGCAAGACCTACCAGCAGGACGGCGCCAACCTCCGCGAGGCGATGCGCGAGCTCGCCCTCGACCTCGAGGAGGGCGCCGACATGGTGATGGTCAAGCCCGCCATGGCCTACCTCGACGTGCTGCGCTCGATCGCCGACGTCGCCGACGTCCCGGTCGCCGCCTACCAGGTGTCGGGGGAGTACGCGATGATCGAGGCGGCCGCCGCCAACGGCTGGATCGACCGCGACCGCGCCGTCCTCGAAACCGTCACAGGTATTCGACGAGCGGGCGCAGACATCGTCCTCACGTACTGGGCCACGGAAATCGCCGCTCGACTGGGTGAGAACTGACGTTCGACGTCACGGTTCGTGCAGGCATCTGGACAGGGAACGGACGCCTGCCTACCTTTCGGCGCATGACGTCACCCTCCGACCCTCAGTGGCAGGGTCAGCCCGCCCCGGGCTACGGTCCGCCCCCCGGTCAGGGAGATCCGCAGCAGGGTGGCTACCCGCCTCCCGGCTACCCGCAGCAGGGCTATCCCCAGCAGGGATACCCGCAGCAGGGCGGCCACCCCCAGCAGGGCGGCTACCCCCAGCAGGGCGGCTACCCGCAGCAGGGTGGTTACCAGCAGCCGTACCAGCAGCAGGGCTACCAGCAGCAGCCCTACGGCCAGCCCGGCTACGGGCAGCAGCCCTACGGCCAGCAGCCGTACGGCCAGCCCGGCTACGGCGCACCGCAACCCGTCCCGCCGGGTGCTCCGGGCCCGATCCCGGAGTGGTGGGAGCGGCTCGTCGGCCGCATCATCGACGGCGTCCTCTACGGCGTCGTGTACTGGATCCTGAGCTTCATCCTGGCGGCGATCTTCGTGTCGTCGGTCTCGGTGAACATCGCGACGGGCGCCGTCACCGGTGGGACCGGCTTCGTCATCGCGGCGGTGCTCACCTACGTCATCGCGGGTCTCGCCTATGCGGCCTACGACTACCTGATGCACTCCCGCAACGGCCAGACCCTCGGCAAGATGGTCATGAAGACCCGCCTGGTCGCGCCCGACGGCAGCAAGCCCGACAACGCCACGCTGATCAAGCGGGCGCTGATCTACCCGGGCATCTACGGCGTCGTCGGCCTGCTCGCGTTCGTCGACGTGTTCGGTCTCGGCCTGATCAGCCTCCTCGTGCTGATCTTCAGCCTGGCCGACGGCATCTCGGTGCTGACCGACCAGCCGCTACGCCGTGCCCTGCACGACAAGTGGGCCGGCACGATCGTCATCAAGTCCCAGTAGGACGCGGTTCGGTCTCCACGGCCCCGGCACCCTCGTGGTGCCGGGGCCGTGGCGCGTCCGGCCGCGCCCGGCCCGCTCACCCGACGTGCGATCAGCGCGCCCGATCTCGCTGATCACACGTTCGGCGTGGGAGGGGCAGGCGCTTCACCCGGGTGCGTGACCGTTTCATCCGGACGTCGCACCGCGATCGCGGCATGATCCGCTCTGATCACTACCCGTCTGCGATCGGAGCGACATGAGCCAGGACCCGGGGAGCCCGGAGAACCAGGGCCAGCAGTCTCAGCAGCCGCATGACCCGGCGGGGAGCTGGCAGGACCAGCCCACCCAGTACAACGCGCCCCAGGACTGGGGGCAGCAGGCCCAGCAGCCGCCCGCGGGGGCGCCCGGCTACGGTCCGCCCGCGGGTCCGCCTCCCGGCTACGGCGGCCCGCCGCCCGGGTACGGGGGCCCCGGTGGTCCGGGCGGGCCCGGCCCGTCGAGCGGGATGCCGCCGGCGAAGAACTTCTTCGGCGCCCTGTTCGACTTCGACTTCAACTTCTTCGCGACGCCCGTCGTCGTGAAGGTGCTCTACATCATCGGCATGGTCGTGATCGGCCTCGGCTGGCTCGCGGCGATCGTCACCGGCTTCATCGGCAACGGCGCGCTGGGCGGCATCCTCGCCCTGGTGCTGGGCGCCGTGGTCGCCCTGTTCTACCTGATCCTGTTCCGGGTGACGCTGGAGTTCTACTACGCGGTGGTCCGCATGTCCGAGGACATCCACCACCGCCGCTGGCCGTGACGCGGCACCGGTCAGCGTCCGCCACCCCGCCCCGGCCGCGTCCGGGGCGGGGGGTTCGTGGACAGGGGTGCGGGTCGGTCATACGGTGGTCCAGGTGAGCACTCCGCCCGACCGCGGCGAGGACAAGCCGACGGGCTACCTCCCGGGCAGTTATCAGCGTCAGCGCGACCAGCAGGGCGCCGACCCGGGTGTCGACACGCAGAAGGACCGGATCGAGGACGATCGTCCGGCCCCGGGACCGACCTATGACGGCGGCCGGCACACCGCGGGTGGCTGGGACCAGCAGCAGGGCCAGCCGCAGTACGGGCAGCCGCCGCAGTACGGCCAGCAGCCGCAGTACGGGCAGCAGCCGTGGGGGCACCAGGAGCAGCCGCAGTACGGGGGGCAGCAGCCGCAGTACGGGCAGCAGCCCTACGGCCAGGACCAGTACGGCCAGCAGCCGCAGTACGGGCAGCAACCGCAGTACGGGCAGCAACCGCAGTACGGCCAGCAGCCCTACGGCCAGCAGCCCTACGGCCAGGACCAGTACGGCCAGCAGCCGGGCTACAACGTCTACAACCCATACGCGAACGCAGGACCGGGCTATGGCGGCGGGAGCGACGAGCCCGTCCGCGACGTGAAGCGCCCCGTCCCGGTCGTGATCGGGATGATCCTGCTGGTCCTGAGCGCTCTGCCCTACCTCGCGGGCGGCGTCATCTTCGCGCTCGCGAGCAGCCGGGTCACGTCCGGTGTCTCGACCGACGACCTCGCGAAGCTGCAGCAGGCCGGCCTCAACCTCACCCAGATCGCGCTGGTCGCCGGCGTCGTGATCATCGTGTTCGCGCTGATCCACATCGCGCTGGCCGTCGCGGCGTTCCTCGGCAGGAACGGCGGGCGGGTCGCGATCACCGCCCTCGTGGTCCTGTACGCCCTGATCATCGGCGGGGGGCTGGCGGCGACGTTCGTCCTCGCCGGCCGCCAGGACGTCAGTCTGAGCATCTCGTTCAGCGATCCGCTGTCCCTGCTCCTCGGCATCGGCCCGATCGTGCTCGCGATCGTCGGCGTGATCCTGCTGTACGTCGGCAACGCGTCGGCGTGGTATCGGTCACGACGGAGGTGACGTCGGGCTGATTCCGGGAGGTGCCGCCCGCACCGCGTGCGGGCGGCTGCCAGACTGGAGGTCGTGAGTTCGTCGACGCACCCCGCCCAGGTCTCCGAGGTCTCGGCCCGCTTGTTCGAGCGGGCGGGAGCCGCCATCCCCGGTGGGGTCAACTCGCCGGTGCGGGCGTTCAACGCCGTGGGCGGGACCCCGCGGTTCATGGTCTCCGCGCAGGGCCCGTGGCTGACCGACGCCGACGGCAACCGCTACGTCGACCTGGTGTCGTCGTGGGGGCCGATGATCCTGGGGCATGCGCACCCGCAGGTCGTCGAGGCGGTGCAGGCCGCGGCGGCGGGCGGGCTGTCGTTCGGCGCGCCGACGCCGGCGGAGGTCGAGCTGGCCGAGGAGATCATCGGCCGGGTCGGGCCGGTGGAGCAGGTGCGGCTGGTCAACTCCGGCACCGAGGCCACGATGAGCGCCATCCGGCTGGCCCGGGGCATCACGGGGCGCGCGGCCGTCGTCAAGTTCGCGGGGTGCTACCACGGCCACGTGGACGCGCTGCTCGCCGAGGCGGGCTCGGGTGTGGCGACGCTGGGGCTGCCGACGAGCCCGGGCGTCACCGGTGCACAGGCGGCCGACACGATCGTCGTGCCCTACAACGACATCGAGGCCGTCCGCGAGGTGTTCGCCGCCCGCGGCGCGGAGATCGCGTGCGTGATCACCGAGCCGGCGGCGGGCAACATGGGCGCGGTCGCGCCGGTCGAGGGCTTCAACGAGGGCCTGCGCGCGGTGACCCGCGAGCACGGCGCGCTGCTGATCATGGACGAGGTCATGACCGGGTTCCGGGTCAGCCCCTCGGGCTGGCACGGCATCGACGGGGTCGCGGGCGACCTGTACACGTTCGGCAAGGTCATGTCGGGCGGGCTGCCGGCGGCGGCGTTCGGCGGGTCGCGCGAGCACATGTCGTTCCTGGCCCCGGCCGGGCCGGTCTACCAGGCGGGGACGCTCTCGGGGAACCCCGTCGCGGTCGCTGCCGGGCTGGCGACGCTGCGGCTGGCCGACGCGGAGGTCTACCGCGCGCTCGACGCCAACGCCCAGCGCCTCGGCGGGCTGATCGGCGACGCGCTCACCGCAGCCGGTGTCACGCACCGCGTGCAGTTCGCGGGCAACCTGCTGTCGGTGTTCTTCAGTGAGGACCGCGTCGTCGACTACGCGACGGCGAAGGTCGCGCAGACGCACCGGTTCGCGCCGTTCTTCCACGCGCTGCTCGAACGCGGCGTGTACGCCCCGCCGAGCGCGTTCGAGGCCTGGTTCGTCTCCGCGGCGCTCGACGACGACGCGTTCGCCGTCATCGCCGACGCCCTGCCCGCGGCCGCCGCGGCGGCGGCTGCCGCATGAGCGGCGGAGCGCGGACGCTCGTCCACATGCTGCGCCACGGCGAGGTGCACAACCCGGAGGGCATCCTCTACGGGCGCCTGCCCGGCTACCACCTGTCCGAGCGGGGCCGCGCACAGGCGGAGGCCGTCGCGAAGACGTTGGTGGACAACGACATCGCGGTCGTCCTCGCATCGCCGCTGCTGCGGGCGCAGGAGACGGCCGCGCCGATCGCCGACGCGCACGGCGTCGAGATCGTCACCGAGGACGGGCTGATCGAGTCGGAGAACCGGTTCGAGGGCACGAGGTTCGGGGTGGGCGACGGGGCGCTGCGCCGGCCCGCGAACTGGCCGTTGATGCGCGACCCGTTCACGCCGTCGTGGGGCGAGCCGTACCTGCGCATCGCGCACCGCATGCTCGGCGCCGCGCACCGCGCCCGGGAGCTGGCGCTGGGCCGCGAGGCCGTGTGCGTCTCCCACCAGCTGCCGATCTGGACGCTGCGCCGGTACCTGATGGGGCAGCGGCTCTGGCACGACCCGCGCCGCCGGCAGTGCGCGCTGGCGTCGCTGACGACGCTGGAGTTCACCGGTTCCGAGCTCACGGGGCTGCGCTACAGCGAGCCCGCCGGATCGAGCGACCCCACCGTGACCGGCGCATGAGGCGGCTGCTGCCCGCCCTCGTGGCGCTGCTCGCGGTGCTGGTCGTCGCCGGTTGCGGCACCACCGGCAAGGACGCGGTCGCCACCGGTCAGGAGTTCCAGTTCGTCGCCCCCGGCGGGAAGACGACGATCATGTACGACCCGCCGTCGTCGCGGGGCGCGCTGCCCACGCTGAGCGGGGAGAGCCTGCTCGAGCCGGGCAGGACCATCGGGACCGACGACTACAAGGGCAAGGTCCTCGTCGTCAACATCTGGGGGTCGTGGTGCGGGCCGTGCCGCGCGGAGGCCCCCGACCTGGAGTTCTCGCTCGAGCAGACGGGCGGCCAGGGCGTCGACATGCTGGGCATCGACGTGCGCGACGACCGCGCCGCCGCGACCGACTTCGTCCGGGACCGCGGCCTGAAGTACCAGTCGATCTTCGATCCGCCGGGCCGGACGTTGGCCGCGCTGTCGGGCTACCCGCGCAACACGGTGCCGTCGACGATCGTGCTCGACCGTCAGCACCGGGTCGCCGCGGTGTTCCTGACGCGGGTCCAGCCGAGCGACCTCGTCCCGTTGCTCATGCGGGTCGCGGCCGAGCCGCAGGCGTGACCGGTGACCCCGGCCTCACACGCACTACACGCTGTAGAACCCGGTGGGGGAGCCGAGTACCCGCAGACTTACCCTGATCGGTGATGGACGCGTCGACCGCCCTCGCGATATCGGGACCGCTGCTGGTCGCAGCGGTGGTCGCCGTGCTCGCCGGAGCGGTCAGCTTCGCCTCCCCGTGCGTCGTCCCGCTCGTCCCCGGCTACCTCGCCTACCTGGCGGGCCTCGTCGGTGCCGACACCCCGGCCACCACCCCCGCCGACGCGGGCGACCGCCGCGGCCGGCTGAGGGTCGCCGGGGCCGCGGCGTTGTTCGTCGCCGGGTTCACCGTCGTGTTCGGCGCGATCCTCGTCGGCGTCGTCTGGCTGTCCGACGCGCTCGTGCGCAACATGGAGCTGCTGCAACGCATCGGCGGTGTCGTCATGATCGTCATGGGGCTGGCGTTCGTCGGGCTCGTGCCGGTCCTGCAGCGCGAGCGCCGCGTGCACTGGGTGCCGCGCGCCGGCATCTGGGGCGCGCCGCTGCTGGGTGCGGTCTTCGGGCTCGGCTGGGTGCCCTGCATCGGCCCGACGCTCGCCGGGGTCGTGGCCGTCGCCGCGGGGACCGGTGGGGGGTCGCTGCGCGGTGTCGTCCTCACCCTGGCCTACTGCGCCGGCCTCGGGCTGCCGTTCGTGCTGATCGCGCTGGGCGCGTCGTCGGCCGTGCGGGCCCTGGGCTGGCTGCGCCGCCACACCCGCGGCATCCAGATCGCCGGCGGCGTGCTGCTCGTCGTCGTCGGCATCCTGCTGCTGAGCGGCGTGTGGAACGGGCTGCTCGTCGGCCTGCAGACCGCCGTCGCCGGATTCACCCCGGCCCTGTGATGTCCTCCCCGCCGACCGCGCCGCCGAAGGCCCCGGCCCCCGAGTCCGAGGGTCGGCCGCCGCGGCAGTCCGCCGTCCGTCGCGTCCTTGCGTTGCTGCGCAACACCTGGCGCGGCCTCACCAGCATGCGCACGGCGCTCATCCTGCTGTTCCTGCTGGCCCTGGCCGCCCTGCCCGGTGCGCTGCTGCCGCAGCGCTCGCTCAACCAGCAGCTCGTCGACCAGTACTTCGCCGACTACCCGACGCTCGCCCCGATCCTCGACAAGGGCGGCTTCTTCGACATCTTCGCGACGCCCTGGTTCGCGGCCGTCTACCTGCTGCTGATGATCTCGCTCATCGGCTGCCTCGTCCCGCGCAACCTCGACTTCGTGCGCGCCATGCGCAGCGACCCCGTCGCCACGCCCCGCAACCTCGCCCGGCTGCCCCACCACGCCGCCGCGACCGTCGACGAGGAGCCCGACGCCGTCCTCGCCCGCGTCCGCACCCTGTTGGGCGGCAACCGGTTCCGCGCCTGGCAGCGCGCGGAACGCGACGAGGCGGCCGGCGTCCGCACCGTGTCGGCGGAGAAGGGCCGGCTGCGCGAGGCCGGGAACCTCGTCTTCCACCTCAGCCTCGTCGGCCTGCTCGTCGGCCTCGCCCTCGGCAAGCTGTTCGGCTACGAGGGCCAGGTCATCGTCCTGTCGGGCGGCAACCAGTTCTGCAACTCCTCGATCCTCGGCTACGACTCGTTCCGCGCCGGGCTGCGCGTCGACGGCACCGAGCTCGAACCCTTCTGCGTCCGCGTCGACGACTTCTCCGCCGAGTACCTGGCCAACGGCCAGCCCGACCTCTACCGCGCCCAGATCGGCTACCAGAGCGCCGAGGACGTCGAGGCCGGTGACACCACGCAGTGGAAGCCCTATGACCTGCAGGTCAACCACCCCCTGCGGCTCGACGGCGCCCGTGTCTACCTGCTCGGTCACGGCTACGCGCCCCGCTTCACCGTCACCTGGCCCGACGGACAGCAGCGCACCGGCCAGATCCAGTGGCGGCCCGTCGACATGACGACGATGCTCTCCGAGGGCGCCACCAAGTTCGAACGCCCCGGCGTCACCGACCCCGCCCAGCGCCAGAACAGCCAGATCGCCGTCACCGGGCTGTTCGCGCCCACGAGCTCCGGCGGGCAGGTCATCACCTCGGTCTACCCGGACCTGCGCAACCCGCAGGTCGCCGTCGACGTGCTGCGCGGCGACCTCGGCCTGGACGACGGCCGCGGCCAGTCGATCTTCAGCGTCGACCAGGCCCAGGTCGACTCCGGTGCGCTCGCCCGCGTCGCCCGGGCCAACCTCCTGCCCGGCCAGTCCGTGACGCTCGACGACGGCACCCAGGTCCGTTTCGACGACGTCACCCCGTGGGTGTCTCTGCAGGTCAGCCACGACCCCGGCCAGGAGACCGTGCTGATCTTCGCGATCCTGCTGCTGGCAGGCCTCGGGGTCTCGCTCGCGGTGAAGCGCCGCCGGTTCTGGGTCCGGGTCGTCCCCACGGGCGACGGCCGCAGCGAGGTCCGCCTCGGCGGGCTCGCCCGCACCGACCAGGCAGGCTACGGGGAGGAGTTCGACCGGCTCCGCGTCGCGATCCTCGGCGAGGATCACGCGTTCCAGGAGCCCGCCGACCCCGCCCACCAGCCAGAATCGTCCGGAACGCCGAAACCAGGCGAGCCGACCGGCTCCACCGACAGGGGAGACACCTGATGCCCATCGATCCGGTCCTCGCCGCGTACAGCGACGATCTCTACCTCGGGGCCGTCGCCGTCTACGTGATCGCGATGTTCCTGCACGCGTTCGAGTTCGTCGGTAACCGCAAGCCGATGCGCGCCAAGACACTCGTGGCGACGAGCGGGGACGAGGTCACAGGCTCCACCGACGAGACGCCCGGCCCCGCCGAGCGCGTGGGGCGGACCCGGTCGGACAAGTGCGGCCGGATGGGCGTGTCCGTCACGATCGTCGGCCTCCTGCTGCACGTCGCCGCCATCGTGCTGCGCGGCTTCGCGACCGAGCGCTGGCCGCTGGGCAACATGTACGAGTTCACCTCGGCGATCTGCCTGGCCGCGGTCGTCTGCTGGCTCGTCGTGCTGCGCCGCTCGCCGTCGCTGCGGCCCGTCGGCGCGTTCGTGCTCCCGCCGGTCCTGATCCTCATGTTCCTCGGCGGGACCGTCCTCTACGCCAACGCCGCGCCCGTCGTCCCCGCCCTGCAGTCCTACTGGCTCGCCATCCACGTGACGACCGTCACGATCGCGTCCGGTCTGCTCATGGTGGCCGGTGTCGCCAGCATCCTGTACCTGCTGGTCAAGGCCGGGAAGGCCGGCAGACTGGCCGCCAAGCTCCCGGGTGTCGACGCCCTCGACCGGCTCGCCTACCGGGTCACCGTCGTCGGCTTCCCCATCTACACCTTCGCCGTCATCGCCGGCGCGATCTGGGCCGAGTCCGCCTGGGGCCGCTTCTGGGGCTGGGACCCCAAGGAGACCGTCGCCTTCGTCGCGTGGGTCGTCTACGCCGCCTACTTGCACGCCCGCGCCACCTCGGGCTGGCGCACCACCGGTGCGCCGTGGATCAACGTCGTCGGCTTCGCGACCATCGTCTTCAACCTGTTCTTCATCAACATGGTCGTGGCCGGGCTTCACTCGTATGCCGGGCTGAGCTGAGCACGTCCTTCGACGTCACCTCGACCAGGGCCGCACGCGCGACTACCGTCGGTGCACGTGAGCAAGGCTGCGTCGGAGTACCCGGACGGTTCCGTGGGCCGCTATGTCCAGGAGCGCTGGGGCAAGATCTCCGGCGCGGACGGTGAGGCGCAACATGCCGCCGAACCCGACGAGGAGGCTCCCGCCGAGGACCCGCCGGCGTCGCGCGAGACCGGAGCTCCTCCTCGGGCCGAGGGTCCTCTCCCGGCCGACGGTCCGCGACCCGCCGACGACCGTCGCTCGGCCGACCTGCCGCGCTCGGCCGACCTGCCGCGCTCGACCGACCTGCCGCGCTCGACCGACCTGCCGCGCTCGACCGAGGCTGCGCGCTCGGCCGACGTGCCGCGGGCCGATGCAGGGCCGGCTCCCGATCGTGGGACGTCGCCTCCCGAGACCTCCGCGCAGGACCGGGGGACCTGGGGGAGCGCGATCCCCGACCACCCCGACGACGACCTCGAGTCCGAGATCGACCCGGTGACGCCCGGGCAGGGCATGCCCGCGGTGCGACCCGGCGCGACGTCGGCCCCGGACCGTTCCGGCACCGACCGTCCCGCCGACCGCTGGGGCGGCGACCGCACCACGACCGGTCCGCGTGACGCCACGGGGAGCACGTCCTCGCACCTGCGCGCGGCACCGACCCACGGCGGGACCGACCGTGACGCCGCCGCGGCCCGGGTGGCCGCCGCCCGCCGGGCCGCCGAGGCCGCCCGGCTCGCCTCGACGAGACGCCCGGC
>MEGH01000076.1 GCA_001725415.1 Pseudonocardia sp. SCN 73-27 | reverse complement strand
CCGGGCCGAGCGCCGCGCCCAGCCCCGGCTGCCGGTGCGGCGCACCGCGATCGCGGCCGGTGCCGTGACGACCCTGGCCGGCCTGCTGCAGCTCGTCGTGTCCGGGCCCGCGACCCTGGACGACGTCCTCGCGACGCCGTACGGGCTGGTCGCGCTGGCCGGAATGCTGCTGCCCGCCGTCGCCACCGTCCTGTGGGTGCTCACCGGATCCCAGGGCGGGCGGGGGCGTGCGGTGGAGCTGCAGCGGTTCGCCGTGGTGGCAACGGCGACGGGTCTTGCCGCCGTCGCCGCCCTTGCCGCGCTGCCCACCCCCGCGCTGGGAGCGACCCCGGGCGAGCCGCTGCTGCGGGCCGTCGACCTCGGCGGCACCCAGCTCGCCGTCCTCGTCGCGCCGATGCGTCCGGGTCCGAACCTGGTGCAGGTCAGCGGTTCCGGCTACCCGGCCCCCGGCGCCACCCTGGCCGAGGCACCCGCCACGCCCGCCGGGCATCACGGCGGCGCGCCGACCGGGCCCGCGGGCCTGACCGTCGACGCAGGGTCCGGCCCGGTCACCGTCACCACACGGGACGGGGCGACCGGCGGCTGGGCCGTCGTCGACATCCCCGCGGGAACCGAGCGGCTCACGCTGCGCTCCGGCCCGGTCGACGCGTCCGTGCCCGTCGACGTCGGCCCCACGGCAGGTACGCCGACCGTGCTCGCCGGGACCGACGGGCCCGAGTGCGCGAGCGCGCTGCTGGGTACGTTCGTCGCCCGCACCGCCGCGGGCGCCGAGGCGCCGATGCCGGCCTGCCCGTCGGACGTGCTCGCCGCGGGCGACGCGGTGTCGTTGCGCGCCATGACGAACTTCGTCGGGGAGCACGGGGTCGCTGCGATCCGGCTGGTGTCCGACGACTCGCCCCGCTCGCAGGCCGCCGCGACGGTCGTGCGCGACGAGGCGGCCCGCCACGACGTGCGGCTCGTCGACGCACCTGGTGCCGACGTGGCGCTGGTCGTCGTCGGCGGGTGGGCGCAGGCCGCCGACACCCTGCGCACCGCGACACAGCTCGCCGGGGAGGAGCCCACCTACCTGGGCGGGACGTTCCTCGCGCCGTGGCTGCTCACGCCGTCGGTGGTGACGCAGGCACAGTCGTCGGTGCTGCCGCTGGAGTTCAGCCCGCAGGACGCGGGGCCGCAGCAGTACGCGGCCGCGCTCGCGGCGACGTTCCCCGGGGCGGCGCCGTCGGCATCCGGGTACCTGGCATGGGTCGCCGCGACCCGCTCGCTCACCGACGACCGGCCCCGGCTCTACGGCGCCGCACCCGTCGACGTCCCGATGATGTCGGGCCCCGGCGACATGGCCGACATGGGCCACGGCGTCGTCAACCCCGCGGCGTGGTTCCCCGGCGGAACCGTCGTGCCCGTCACCGGCCCGCTGGCCGGGACGTGAAACCCGAGATCAGGAGCTCCCCATGACCGTCGACGTCCCACCGCAGAGGACCGTGGTCCGTGCGCTGCGGTTCGTCCCCGAGGCCGAACGCGTCGCGTTCACCCCCGACGCCCCGCAGGCCCCGCCCGCGAACCGGATCGTCGTCGCGATCGGGCTGGTGCTCGCCGTCGCGCTGGTGTGGGTCGTCGCCGGCATCACCGGGCCGATCATGGCGGGGACGTCGGCGCTCGGGCTCGCCCTCGGGTTCACGCTGTTCCACTCCCGGTTCGGGTTCACCTCGGGCTGGCGCCAGCTCGCCGCGGTCGGTCAGGGCGCGGCGGTCCGCGCGCACATGTTGATGCTGGCAACGGCGACGATCCTGTTCTCGGTCCTGCTCGCGGGCGGGTTCTCGCTGGCGGGGACGCCGAAGCCGTCGGTCGCGGCCGTCGGCATCCCGCTGCTGGTGGGGGCGTTCCTGTTCGGGATCGGCATGCAGGTGGGCGGCTCGTGCGCGTCCGGCACGCTGTTCGCCGTCGGCAGCGGCCAGACCGCCGTCGTGCTCACGCTGTTCGGTTTCATCGTCGGCTCGGTCCTGGCGGCGCTGACGTTCACCTTCTGGACGGTCACCGTCCCGGCCGGCACCCCGGTCTCGTTGGCCGAGACGTTCGGCTTCCCGGGCGCGCTGGGGCTGTCGCTGCTGGTGATGGCGACGATCGTCGCGATCACCTACGTCGTCGCCCGCCGCCGGACCCCGCCGCCGGTCGAGCGGCCGCCGTCTGCCCGCGGCATCGCGCGGGTGCTGCGAGGGTCGTGGCCGATGTGGGTCGGGGCGATCGTGCTCGCCGTGCTCAACGCCGGGGTGCTGTTCGTGTCCGGCGGCGCATGGGGTGTGACCTCGGCGTTCGGGCTGTGGGGCGGCAAGGTCCTGTCCGGCCTCGGTGTCGACGTTGCCAGCTGGGCCTACTTCCAGGTCCCCGCCAACGCCAAGGCCTTGCAGGGCTCGGTGTTCGCCGACCGCATCTCCGTCCTCGACTTCGGTGTCATCGTCGGCGCCCTCGTCGCGTCCGCGCTCGGCGGCGCGTTCGTGCTGCACAAGCGGGTGCCGTGGAAGCTCGCGCTCGGCTCGGTCCTCGGCGGCATCGCCATGGGGTACGGCGCGCGGCTGGCCGGCGGCTGCAACATCGGCGCCTACTTCAGTGGCATCGCGTCGTTCAGCCTCCACGGCTGGATCTGGGGCGTCGTCGCGCTGGGCGGAACGGTCGTCGGGCTGACGCTGCGGCCGCTGTTCGGTCTCACCAACCCGAAGCCGAGCGACTCGATCTGCTGACGGGCCCTTCCGTCCGCACACACATGAGAGAAACCCACATGTTCGTTCGCAGGATCGCGGCGGTCACCGTCGGAGCCGGGGCGCTCGCGCTCGCCGGCACCGGGATGGCCCACGCCGACGAGGCCGTACCCGCCGCACCGGTCGCCGGAGCGGTGCCGCTGCAGGTGCTCCACCTCGCCCCGGCCGTCCCCGTGCCGGACCCCACCCTCGGACTGGGCACCGTGCTGCCGCCGGTGTTCGACCTCGTCGGCGGTCTCGGCTGATCCCGGACCCGCCGCAGGGGAGTGGGGGCCGTCGCGCACACCGTCGACCGACGAGCGGCGCGGCGGCCCCCACGTGCACGTGTGGCGGGCTCAGCCCGGCGGGTGGACGCGGGGGGCGGACCGATGAATCAGGGGCGTCCGCGTCGTCACATGGACGTGAAGACCGTCGTGTTCGGCGCGGGTGGCCCCGACCAGGCCGCGGCCACGGTGCGTGCGCTGCTGTGCGCGGGTACCGACGTCGCGTGCGACGTCGGCGCCGTCGTCTCCCCCGACGCGCGGGCGGTCGACACCCTGTTGCGCCTGGTCCTGCACGCCCGGCGCACCGGCGGGCGGCTGCGGTTCGTCGGTGCCCCGCAGCGGCTCACCGACCTCCTGGCCGCGTGCGGGCTCGACGGCGTCGTCGACATCGAGCCACGCCCACCACCGGATCAGCCGAAGAACACCTCGGCCTCGGCGTAGAGAGCGGGGTCGACGACCTTGAGCTGCTTCGTCGCCTCCTGCAGCGGCACCGTCACGATGTCGGTGCCGCGCAGTGCCGTCATCTGGCCCCACTTGCCCGCTGCGACGGCGTCGATCGCGTGCAAGCCGAACCGGGTCGCGAGCCAGCGGTCGCGGGCGGTCGGGGTGCCGCCGCGCTGCACATGGCCCAGCACCGTGGTGCGGGCCTCCTTGCCGGTGCGCGACTCGATCTCGCGGCCCAGCCAGTCGCCGATGCCGCCCAGGCGGACGTGCCCGAACGCGTCCTTCTCGCCGGTGAGCAGCACCTCCTCGCCGTCCTTGGGCATCGCGCCCTCGGAGACGACGATGATCGGCGCGTAGTCGAGCCGGAACCGGCTCTCCACCCATTCGCACACCTTGTCGATGTCGAAGCGCACCTCGGGGATGAGGATGGCGTTGGCGCCGCCCGCCATCCCGGAGTGCAGCGCGATCCAGCCGGCGTGCCGGCCCATGACCTCGACGATCAGCGTGCGGTGGTGCGACTCGGCCGTCGTGTGCAGCCGGTCGATCGCCTCGGTCGCGATCGTGACGGCGGTGTCGAAGCCGAAGGTGTAGTCGGTGCCCGACAGGTCGTTGTCGATCGTCTTCGGCACACCGACGACGTTGACGCCCATCTCGTGCAGCTTCGTCGCGACACCGAGGGTGTCCTCGCCGCCGATCGCGATCAGCGCGTCGACGCCGAGGTTCTGCAGGTTGTGCTTGATCTTGGCGACGCCGTCGTCGATCGCGAACGGGTTGGTCCGCGAGGAGCCGAGGATCGTGCCGCCGCGGGGCAGCAGGCCCCGCACGGCCGGGATGTCGAGCGGCTTGGTCAGTGCCTCGAGCGGTCCGCGCCAGCCGTCGCGGAACCCGAGGAAGCTGTACCCGTACTCGGGCACGCCGCGGCGCACGATCGCACGGATGACCGCGTTGAGACCGGGGCAGTCGCCGCCGCCGGTCAGGACGCCCACGCGCATTCCGGGGTTCCTCTCCATCGATGCAGAAGCTTCGCGGGGACGACGCTAGCGGGTGCGGCGGCGGCGCGTGCAGCGCCGGGGGTCGAGCAGGCCAGGGTTACCCGGACGAGCGGCGAGCGGTCAGACCTCGCCGATCACCTCGTCGATCAGCCCGTATTCGCGGGCCTGCTCGGCGGTGAACCAGCGGTCGCGGTCGGCGTCGGCGGTGATCGTCTCGACGTCGTGGCCGGTGTGCCGGGCGGTCAGCCGTGCGACCTCGCGTTTCATGTCGGCGTAGGCGCCCGCGCGGATCGCGATGTCGGAGTGCGTGCCGCCGATCCCCGCCGACGGCTGGTGCATCAGCATCCGGGTGTGCGCCAGCGCGTGCCGTTTGCCGGGCGCCCCGGCGGTGACGAGGAACTGGCCCATCGATGCCGCGAACCCCACCGCGTAGGTGGCGACGTCGGGGCTGATCACCTGCATGGTGTCGTAGATGGCCATGCCCGCGGTCACCGAGCCGCCGGGGGAGTTGACGTAGAAGGTGATGTCGGTGTCCGGGTCGTCGGCGGCGAGGAGCAGCAGCTGGGCGGTGATGCGGTTGGCGATCGTGTCGTCGACCTCCTTGCCCAGGAACACGATCCGCTCCTCGAGCAGCCGGTCGTAGAGGCCGTCGCCGCCTGCGCCCGCACCTGCGTGGCGGAGCACGGCGCCCGCGGTGCCCGTGGGGAGCGGCTGGGGCGGGCGTACCGGCTGCGGGGGCACCGGGAGCGGCAGGGGTGGCGTCGGCCGGTCGGCGCTGTGCCTGTGGTCGACGCCGAGCGTGCCCTTCACGACGCGCGGGACGGGGTGGAGGACTGTGTCGGTGCGGCGCACGGGGTCTCCCGGGGGTCGTGAGTGGCAATGATCGCTATGGCCACTATTGCCGCTCACAGGGGTCGTCCGGGGGCGTGTTCGCCGGGAGCCGACGGTGTTCGCCCCGGGCGGACGGGCGTTTCCGCGCACGTCGGGACGGGTAGTGCGGCGCGTGACCGAACCGCTGGACGACGCCCACGCCCGCCCCGCCGGCGCCCCCGACGAGCTCGTCGCCGCCGTCGGGAAGATGTCCGAGGCCCTCGAGGCGATCGAACGTGCCCGCGGTGCCCTCTACGACGCCCACCAGCTCATCGGCGGCGCCGACGGCATGCTCGACGACGTCGTCGACGGCCTGCGCGCCACCGGCCACGACGACTGGGCCGACCGCATCCAGCTCGAGCTCATCGGCCGCAACGTGCTCCCGGGGCGCTGGACGTTCCAGGTCGTCGAGGAGTTCGACGACGGCTACTACCGCGCGTGGAAGGACCTCGAACGCGAGGTGCGGGAGGCCACGATGGACGGACGTCGCCACGTCCACGAGGCCGAGATGAAGCGCCGCCGCATCACTCCCGGCGGCCCCGACCAGGACCCGACGCCCTGACCCGTCAGCTGCAGGTGCCGGCGTCGGGCGTGCCCGAGCCGGCGGAGCGCTCGAACGAGATGTGCACGTGGTCGAAGTGGTTCTCGGTCTCGTTGCCGCGGTTCTCCATCCGCTGCCAGCCCGAGCCGTAGTTGATGCGCTGCTTCCAGATGACGTAGCTGATCCCGAGCGCCTCGCGGTTGCGCAGCGCGCACTCGGCGATCCGGTCGCCCTCGGCGCCGCGGGTCATGAGGTCGAGCGCCAGGCCGAGTGGATGGTCGGACACCCGGCCGCGGCCGGCGACACCGATCAGGTCGGGCTCGTCGTAGAGGCAGGACAGGAACGTCGCCGCCGACGACACCCACGGCTTCACCCGGCCCAGCCCCGACAGGTCGACCCCGCATTCGGCGCGGGCCTGCGCGGCGGCGGCCTTCTGCGCGACCTCCGCCATGCCGACGGCCTTGAGCAGCGACTCCGCGTCGGCCGTCGCGGGCTCCGCCCCGGTGGCGGACGTCGCCGCGACCGGGCTGAACGAGCGCAGCCTGCTCGTCGTCGGCGAGACGACGGGCTGGGCCGCGTCGCCCGCGGTGAGCTGCAGGGCCGTCGTCGTCGAGGCCGTGACCTCGGGGGTGTCGGTCTCGATGAGCGCGACCAGCGGGAGGGTGACCGCGAGGGTGCCGCCGGCGACGGCTGCGGCCGCGAGGGCCTGCGCCCGGCCGTTGCGGGCCCGCGACGCGGGCCGGGGGGCCTGCTCGGGCGCGCGGCGCGGCACGCGGACCGAGGCCGGGTCCGGTATGGATGGTGCGGGCGGGCGGGGCCGGGCGTGTACGGGCGGAGGCTCCGTGACGGGAGGCGGCCGCACGGGGCGCTGCGTGGGATTCGGCGGCCGCGGGGGCGCCGGGCGTTCGAGCAGGGCGACGGAGCCCGCGCCGGCCGGAGCCGAGGGGTGGGGCGGTACGCGGCGCGCCGCAACCGTCATGCCGGCGTGGACCGGCTCGAGGTCACGTCGCGCGCGCCGGCCGCCTGGGGAGCGGTGCCGGGACACGACCTGCCTTCCGACCTCGTCGACCGACCGGACGCCCGGTGGGGAGCCGGGTGGACAGGTGTCCTCGTCCGCGGGGAGCCGATCGTCGTGATCCGGTCGAAACCTAGCCGATCGGTCACGATTCCGACACGACGACGGTCCGCCGGTGATCTCCACGCGCCGAACGGCCGCCCCGGTGCGACCGACGTGTGGTCGTTCCGGGGCGGCCGGGGGAGCGGACGCGCTGTGCAGGCCTCGGTCAGCAGACGGCGGTCAGCAGGCGACGGGCTTGCCGCCCGGCGCCGACTTCCCGAACGACAGGTGCACGTGGTCCATGTGGTTGGCGGTCGCGCCGCCGCGGTCCTCCATCGCGTTCCAGCCGCTGCCGTAGTTGATCCGCTGCTGCCAGATGACATAGGTGATGCCCAGCGCGTCCTTGTTGCGCAGCGCGCACGCGGCGAGCCGGTCGCCGACCGACTTGGACACCATGAAGTCGAGCGCGAGCCCGGTGGGGTGGTCGGAGGCGTTGCCGCGGCTGCCGACGCCCAGCATCTGCGGCTTGCCGAACAGGCAGCCGAGGAACTCGGCGGCGTCGGCGACCCACGGCTTGACCCCGCCGAGCCCGCTCGTCGACAGCCCGCAGTCCGCGGAGCCGGCGACGGTCGTGGTGGTGGTCCGCGCGGTGGCGGCCTTGGCCTCGGCCGCCTTCTTGTCGGCGGCCGCCTTCGCCTCCGCGGCCTTCGCGTCGGCCGCCGCCTTGGCCTCGGCCGCCTTGCGCTCGGCCTCGGCCCGCTGGATCGTCGCGATCTGCTCGGCGTGCTGCTGCGCGTCCTGCACCGCCGCCACCAGCGCGGAGGTGTCGAGCGCGGGCGGGGCGTCGGCCGAGTCGGCGGTGACGGTGTCGGCCGCGGCGGAGTCGTCGAGCTGCAGGGCGGCGTTCGTGCCCGTGGGGACGTGCGGCAGCGACGCCACCGTCCCGACCAGCGTCAGCGCGCTCCCCGCCGCGACGACGACGGCCGCCGCGCGCTTGACCTTCCGGGGGATGCGGGCGCGGCCGGGGTCGTCGGCGTCGACGGTGACGTCGGGGTCGTCGGTGTCCTTCGGGGGTACCGCGTCGCCGGCGAGGCCGGCCGGGGCGTCGTCCCCGGAGTCGTCGTCCTCGGCAGCGTCGTCCTCGGCGTCGAGCACGTCGGTGTCCGGGCTGAACAGCGGCGAGTCGGACGCCCGGCGCTGCACCGGGACGAGAGCCTCGGGGTCGCGGACCGTCGAGATCCCGAACGCGGGCGTGTGCGTGCCGGGGGTCCAGAACTCCGGCGACCAGATGTCGACGGCGGTGTCGACCATCGGGTCGCGATCCGGTTCGGACCGCTTCTCACCTGCGCCGTCGGGAGCATCGACGGGTGCCGGCGTCGCCCGGGAACCCTTGCGGCGCAGAACGCGCTGCGCTCCGTTCGTGCTGCGCGGAGCGGGGACGAGGGTGACGCCGACCCGTGGCAGCGACGGCCGCTCGGCCAGCGCGACCGCGGACCCGCGTCGGCCCGACGCGTCCTCGTCGGTCGCGTCGGCGGCCGGGACGGAGCCCGGGTCCGATGCGGACCCGGTGGCCGGCGCGGTCGCGGACCGGGTTGCCGAGCCGGCCGCGTCGTCGGACCGGTCGGGGGCGGAGAGAGCATGACGGGGCCCTGCCGCACGACCGGAGCGTGTCCGGGCGGCGTCGAGTGCCGCGCGGAGCTCCGGTTGCGTGGGGCGGCCCTCGGGGGAGCGATGCCGTGCCACGACGAACCTTCCTGATCACTCGTCGGCGGACGTCCGGGGTCGGGGGAACCCGGCGGAGTGGGGAGTCTCCGCGTCCTGCGTGACCGATTCGTGATCCGGCGTCGACGGTAGGGCGGGTACCGGGCGCTCGCGTCCGGCACTCGGACGTGCTCGCCGAGACGCCGACGACGCGCGACGAGCGGTGACGTTGCCGTGAACTGCATCACAAGTCGGACGTGGCGAGTTGTGCCGGTCGCAGTCGGTACGTCCGATTCGAGCCACTCGCGTGGGTGACGGAACGGGGCCCGCGTGATGCGTAGTCGTACGGATGCGCCATCGCCGGTCCGCGGCCACCATCCGGCCATGATCTCGAACCGGAGCCTCGTGACGCGCGTCGCCGGCATCGCCGCGCTGGCCGTGGCGAGCGCGGCCTGCTGGTGGGCCTGGGCCGCGGGGGACACCACCTACCAGGTCGACGCCGTCACCGGGACGACCTCGGGCCCGTACGCCGGCTGGCAGATTGCGGGGTGCGTGCTGTCGCTGATCGTCGTCACCGCCGTCGCCGGCGCCCGGCTGCCGGTATGGGTCGTGGTGCCGACGGTGACCGCCGCCTTCACCGCCGCCTGGGCTGCGACGGCGTCATCCGACGCGACCGGGCTGTGGGCCGTCGGCGCCGTCATGGTCGCGTGCGGGACGTTCCTCGGCGCGGCGTTCGTCGCCGGGTGCGCGGTGCCCGTGCGGTGGGCCCGGCGCCGGCTCGAGGCCTGACCCGGCGGGAGTAGCGTCGGACGACCCCGACCGCGGAGGACCGGTGCCCGACCCCCGATCAGCGTTGCGCGCCGACTGCGGCGCCTGCGCCGGACTCTGTTGCGTCGCACCGGCGTTCGCGCGGTCGTCGGACTTTCCCGTCGACAAGCCGGCCGGCACCGCATGCCGCAACCTGCTCGACGACTTCCGCTGCGGCATCCACGACCGCCTCCGTGACGAGGGCTGGCCCGGCTGCACCGTGTTCGACTGCTTCGGCGCCGGCCAGCAGGTCGTCCAGGTGACCTTCGGTGGCCGCGAGTGGCGCACCGAACCCGAGGTGGCGGCCTCGATGTTCGCCGCGTTCGAGGTGATGCGCCCGATCCACGAGCTGCGCTGGTACCTCGCCGAGTCACTGGCCACCCCCGCAGCCGCCCCGCTGCACGACGACGCCCGCACCCTGCTCGCCGAGACCGAGCGCATCGCCGCACTCGACCCCGATGCCCTCACCGGGATCGACGTCGACGCGCACCGGGCGCGGGTGAACGAGGTCCTGCTGGGCGTCGGGGAGCGGGTGCGGGCCGCCTCGCCCGGGCCGCGCCCGAACCGGCGGGGTGCCGATCTCGTCGGCGCCCGGCTCCGCGGCGCCGACCTGCGCGGGGCGAACCTGCGCGGCGCCCTGCTGATCGGTGCCGACCTGCGGGGTGTCGACCTGCGCGCCGCCGAGCTCATCGGCGCCGACCTGCGCGGCGCCGACCTCGCAGGCGCCGACCTGTCGACGAGCCTGTTCCTCACCCGCTTCCAGCTCCACGGCGCCCGCGGCGACGCCACCACCCGGCTGCCGTCCGTCCTCGACCGCCCGGCGCACTGGCCGGCGACCGCCGCGCCCCGTGCCCGTCGTTAGGCACCCGACCCCTGTGCCGAGTTCGAAGGAGGCTGGTGCCCCCATGATCGAGCCAGCCTGACGTCGAACTCGGCGGGCGGTGGCAGGGCTATCCGCGCCAGTCGGCCGGCAGCAGCCGGGTCACGCGCTCCGGGTCGGTCACCGCGTCGATCGCGACGATCCGGCCGCCCGCCACGGTGAACGCCATGATCGTCGCGGGCTCGCCGTCCGGGGCGACGACGACACCGGGCATCCCGTTGACCAGTACCGGGTTCAGCCACGGCGCCATCGACGAGAACCGCATCGCCCGCGCCGCGACGGCCTGCGCACCGTGCAGCTCGACCGACAGGCCCGGGCGCGCCGTCCCGCCGTCGGCGCGCAGCACGACGTCGGGGGCGAGCACGGCGACCAGGGCGTCGAGATCGCCGTCGTGAGCGGCGGCGAAGAACGCGTCGACCGCGCGGCGGCGGGCGGCCGGGTCGGAGTCGGGCCGCGGCGCCGACCCCTGCACCCGGCGCCGCGCCCGGCTCGCGAGCTGCCGGGCCGCCGCCGGCGAGCGGCTCGTCAGCGCGGCGATCTCGTCGAACGGAACCGCGAACATGTCGTGCAGCACGAACGCCAGCCGCTCGGCCGGGTCGAGCGCGTCGAGGACGACGAGCATCGCCAGCCCCACCGAGTCGGCGAGGACGGCCTCCTGCTCGGGGCCGGGCGTCGACACGTCGGGACCCACCACCGGGTCGGGGACGTGCACACCCAGCAGATCCTCCCGTCGCGACCCGCGCGAGCGCAGCGCGTCCAGGCACACCCGGGACACGATGGTGCGCAGCCACGCGCCCAGCTCGTCGATCCCGTCCGCACCCGTGCGCTGCAGCCGCAGCCAGGCCTCCTGCACGGCGTCCTCGGCCTCGGCGGTGGAGCCCAACATCCGGTAGGCCACCGCGCGCAGGGTCGGGCGGTGCTCCTCGAAACTCCGGGCCAGCGTGTCGTTCGCAGTTGTTTCCGGGTTCATCGGTCACATGCCTCCGTCGCGGTCCGTCATAGCAGTGACGGCGCACGACGCGCCGGTGTGACCGACCCCCGGAGGCAGTCGTGACGACCGTGACCCACCAGCACACCGCCCAGGCCCGGATGACCCACCCGGTCATGGTGCTGCCCGCGACGATGAAGGCCCTGATCGCGCTCAGCGGCTCCGCCGAGAACCACGGCGTCCCGCACCGGACGCTGGAACTGGTACACCTGCGGGCCAGCCAGATCAACGGGTGCAGTGTGTGCGTCGACATGCACGCCCGCGACCTGCGCAAGCAGGGCGAGCCCGACGAGCGGCTGTTCTCCGTCGCAGCCTGGCGCGACGCGCCCTGGTTCGACGACGCCGAGCGCGCCGCACTGGCCCTGACCGAGGCGGTCACCCGGATCGCCGACGGCGCCGACCCCGTTCCCGACGACGTCTGGGCCACAGCCGCCGCGCACTACGACGAGGAGGCGTTGTCGGCGCTGCTCCTCGCGATCGCGGCGGTCAACGTGTGGAACCGGCTGAACGTCGCGACGCGCCAGCCCGCGGGCCGGCTGCCTGCGTGAGCGGAGGGGCAGCGCTCAGAACCGGCCGCCACCCCCGCGGCGGCCGCGGGTCGAGGAGCCGCCGAAGCTGCC
>MEGH01000075.1 GCA_001725415.1 Pseudonocardia sp. SCN 73-27 | reverse complement strand
GATGCCGGCGCGGTAGAAGCCGAGTTTTTCGGCGTCGATGAGGCGGCGGGCGTTGTCGAGGGCGCGGAGGGCGCCGGAGAAGTCGCCGGAGTCGCCGCGGGCGAGTGCGGTGAAGAAGAGGGTTTGGAGCAGGGGGCGGAACTCGCCGGTGCGGCGGCAGAGTGCGGCGGCGCGGGCGAGGACGGTTTTTGCTTCGGCGAAGCGGTCGAGGTGTTGCAGCAGCGCACCCCGGTAGGCCAGCGCGACGGCCGTGGTCGGGTCGCCCGGGTCGGACCCCAGGACCCGCTCGTAGGCCTCGCCTGCCCCGTCGTAGTCGCCGTCCCAGTGCCGCACCCGGCCCAGCAGCAGGGTCGCGCTCGGGAGCGCGCCCGGGGCCGCGGCCGCGCTCTCGGCGAGCTCGGTGGCCTGCTCGGCGAGGTCGACGGCGGCCATCGCGTCGCGGGCGTAGAGGGCCGTCCAGCCCAGCTGTTCGAGGACGCGCGCCTCCAGCTCGGAGTCGCCCACGTCGCGGGCCAGCGCCAGGGCCTCGTCGAGGTCGGCGCGGGCGTCGTCGTACCGGCCGAGCTCGCCACGGGCCCGGCCGCGGCGCATCAACGCCTCCGCCAGCCGCTCCGGCTCACCGACCGTCCGCGCCGCCTCCACGGCCTGCGAGATGAGCTGCTCGGCGTCGATGTGGGCGAACCCGAGATGCGCGACGTGCGCCGCCGCCAGCCACGCCGCGACGGCACCGGACCAGTCGCGGGCCTCGGCGAGGTGGCGGGCCGCGGCCTCGGGACGGCCGCGCAGCATCCGCGCCGCGCGCCGGTGCCGGGAGATGCGGACCGGCTCCGGCATCGAGGCGTACGCGACCTGACGGACGATGTCGTTGCTGAACCGGAAGCTCTCGCCCTGGGTGACGATCAGCCCCGCGCGCAGCGCCCGGCTCGCCCGCCGCGCGCAGTCCTCGACGTCGAGCCCGCTCAGCTCGGCCACGTCGTCGAGCGAGAACGCCATGCCCAGCACCGCGCCCTGGGCGAGCAGCAGCGCCACCGGTTCGCCTGCGTGCTCGATCCGCTCCGCCACCGAGTCCTGCAACGTCGGCGGCACGGGCACCCCGCCGCGCGGTGACGACGGCGGCGGCTGGCGCAGCAGCTCGGTGAGGAACAGGGGCGAACCGCCCGTCCACGACAGCAGCTGGTCGGGGTCGTGCCCGTTACCGGCGCGCTCGACGAGGACGCCCACGTCGTCGCTGGTGAGCGGGCCCAGGTCGATGCGCCGCGCGACGTCGCGCAGAATGTCGGTGACAGGCTGGTCCTCCGACGTGCGCTCGGTGAGGACGACCATCGCGCGGCTGCCCTCCCAGTGCCCGGCGAGCAGGTGCAGGGCCTCGAGCGTCGGGGTGCCGGCGTACTGCATGTCCTCGATGATCAGCAGCACCGGCTGGCGCGCCGAGAGCCGTACGAGGAAGCCGGCGAGGGCGTCTAGGCTGCGGCGGTGCTCGAGCTCGGGGGCCGCGCGCGTGTAGGGCGTCTCGCCGACGACGCCGACCAGCTCGGGGACCAGCTCGGCGAGCGTGCCCAGCCGGCTGCCCGCGAGCTCGCGCACCTCCGCGGGCGCCATCCGGTGCACGACGGTCCGGATCGCCTCCACCAGCGGCTGCAGGTACAGCGACCGCTCCGCCTCGAAGCAGTCGACCCGCAGCACGAGCCCGCCGGTGCGGCGCGGTTCGGCCGCGAACGCCGTGACCAGCGCGCTCTTGCCGATGCCCGCCTCACCGGTGACGACGGTCAGTGCCGGCCGGCCCGCGGCCGCGCCCTCCCACAGATCGCGCAGCGTGGCCAGCTCGGTGTCGCGGCCGACGACGGGCTCGACCCGGTCGGGCACACCGACGTGCGGCTGGCGCGACGGGTGGTCGACGGCGTTGGGGCTCTCCGAGCGCAGCACCGACAGGAACAGCGCCTGCGTCGCGGGGGAGGGGTCGCTGCCCAGGTGCTCCGACATCGCCACGCGCAGCGTCCGGTAGGCCACCAGGGCGGCGCTCGACCGGCCCGCCCGCTGGTGGCCGAGCATGACGGTGCGGCAGGCCTCCTCGTCGAACGGGTCGTCACGCAGCGCGGTGGCCGCGATCTCGACGGCCGCGTCGTACGCGCCCAGCTCGACGGCCGCGGCGCTCCAGCAGATCCGGGCGCGGCGCAGCAGCCGCTTGACCGACCGGCGCAACGTGTCGACCCACGGGCCGTCGTGCTCGCCGGCGAGGGGGACGTCGGCGTCGAGGAGCTTCGCGGCGTGCTCGGCACTGGTCGACGCCAGCGCGCTGCGCCCGTGCGACAGCTCGAACTCCGCGGTCTCGACCAGCTCGACGGCCTCGTGCAGGTCGACCGCGACGTCGTCGGACACGAGCCGGTACCCGGCCGCCGACCCGTCGATGCGCTCCTTGCCGATGGCCTTGCGCAGCCTGCTGACGAGTGCGGCGATGTTGCGGTCGGCCCGTTCCGGGGGCTCGTCGTTGTCCCACAGCGCGTCGACGAGGGTGCCGATCGACACGAACTCCCCGCGACGTTCGGCGAGCACGGCGAGTGCCCTCCGCGCCTTCCCGGTGGGAACGGGGCCCGCAGTGGGGCCCTCGACCGTGAAGGGGCCGAGCAAGCGAATGCGCAGGCCCGTCGTCACCATGTGGACTCTACTCGGACTCGCTACTCCGATCGGCCCTCGGGATCGGTCCGTGACCTGGCCCGGGCGACGAATTCCGCGAAGCGGGGCGCGATATCAGGCGCGCGCCGAAAATCGTTCCGGAATTGCACGGGGTGGACGCGGAAAAAGAGGCGGCGGAAAGTGGGCCGAAACACGTGTGGATACGAACGACGGCCGCACCCCATTGGGATGCGGCCGTCGTTCGTCGACGTTGCCGGGGCGGCCGTTCAGCGCGTCGGGTCAGTGCCCGTGGCCGTGGCCGTGCCCATGGCCGTGCTCGTCGTCGCGGTGGTCGTGCCCCGCGGGACGGGCCGCGAGCTCCTCGGCCCGTTGCGAGATCTCATCGGTGAAGACGGTGCCGTCACCGGCGAGGACGTCCTCGAGCGCGCCGAGCCACTGCGTGTAGTAGGAGAAGCACTCACCCTCGGGGTGGTGGTTCTCCCAGCCGGCGATACGGGCGATGAGGGCGGCCTGGAACTGCGGCCAGGCGAACAGACCCGAGTCGTGCAGGGTCAGCGCCATTCCGAACGCACGGGACTCCCACGGCTCGGCGAACACCAGTTCGCCGTTCGCCCGCGGAGGTGCCGACGTCTCGTCGGAGTCCAGGTCGATCAGGTTCGGGGCCGCACTCATCGTTGCCCGCTTTCGCGTCGAGGGTTTCGGTTTCAGGGAGCGCTGATGTGCGCGACGCCGACGAGCGCGTCACGGGTGATCAGCGGGATGAGCTCCTCCTCGGAGAGGCCCTCGGTGCCGGCCGGCTGCTGCGGCAGGACGAGCCAACGGACCTCGGCGGAGGAGTCGCGGACGATGATCTCGACGTCGTCGCCGACCTCGCAGCCCATCTCCGAGAGCACCTTGCGGGGCTCGCGGACGACGCGGGCGCGGTAGGCCGGGTCCTTGTACCAGGCCGGGGGCAGGCCCAGGACCGGCCACGGGTAGCACGAGCACAGGGTGCAGACGACGACGTTGTGGACGCTGTCGGTGTTCTCGACGACGACGATGTGCTCGCCCTGGGGGCCGGCGAAGCCGAGCTCCTTGATGGCGGCGGTGCCCTCGGCGAGCAGGCGGGCCTTGTACTCGGGGTCGGTCCAGGCCTTGGCGACGACCTTGGCCCCGTTGAGGGGGCCGACGGCGGTCTCGTAGGTCGCGATGAACTTGTCCATCACGTTGGGGTCGACCAGGCCGCGCTCGGTGAGCAGCTGCTCGAGGGCCTCGGTGCGCAGCGCGGGGCTGATGCGGTTGCCGGAGCCGTCGAGGTGCTCGTCGGGGTTCAGGGCGGTGCTCACGCCTTCTCCTCCAGGTAGTCGTCGAAGATCTCGATGGTGAGTTCGAACTTCTCGGCGTCGTCGCCGTAGAGCTCGGTGGAGGTGAACCGCACGGAGTACACGTGCTGGGGCTTCTCACCCAGGAAGCGGGCGTGGGTCTCCGGGAACACGTGCGCCGGCTGGACGGCCTCGACGACGCCGGTGCGCCCGCGGACGTAGGCGGGCAGCTTGTTGGCGTCGGACTCGACGTCGGCCACCGTGGTGACGGTGTCGCCGACGGCGAACCGCGGCGCCTCCTCGACCTGGCGCAGCGAGCCCGCGGCGGTGGCCGAGTAGTCGGGCTTGTTCTCCTCGGGAACGCCCGGCTCCTCGACCGACTCACCCGCGTTCTTGCGGGCACGGGCGTCGACGGCACCGGGGGCGATGATCCCCGACTCGACGAGCATCAGCTCGGAGGCGTTGAGCCAGCGGCCGTAGTAGGTGTCGTCGAAGTAGGACTTCGAGTCGAGGCGGCCCAGGGCGTAGCGGAACGCGTCGAGGTTCTGCCCCGACACCCGGCCCATCGTCAGCAGGGTCAGCGCGAACGCGCGGCCCTCCCAGGCCTCGTGGAACACGGCGTCCTTGTCCTGGGGGGTGGGCGGCTCGACCGTCCCCCAGCCGGTGGCACCGCCGAGATCGGCAACGCTGTCCATGCACACCACACCTTTCTGACGCAAGCCCGGCGCTCGGCGCTCGGGGTGTCGATCACGGCTGCGGCCCGCGCGTGGCGTCTCGTCGGGCCGGTGCAGTCGCGTCACATAGTAGACCTGCGCACACTATTGGATACGCGGGCAGGGTGCCACGGGTCACCACTCCCTCGGGTCAACCGGCGTGCGGAACGGCGTCGATCAGGGGCGGGCGGTAGCGATCACCGAGGTCAGGGAGGCATGGAGGGACTCCAGCTCCGACAGCGGCATGCCGAGCCGGGCGATGATCGCGGGCGGCACCTGCTCGGCCCGCGCGCGCAACGCAGTGCCCTCCTCGGTCAGCGTGACGGCGAGGACGCGCTCGTCCTCGGCCGAGCGGCGGCGGACGACGAGGCCTGCCGACTCGAGGCGTTTGAGCAACGGCGACAGCGTCCCCGGGTCGAGTGCGAGCAACCCGGCGAGCTCCTTCACCGACAGTGGCGCCCGCTCCCACAGTGCGAGCATGACCAGGTACTGCGGGTGCGTGAGGCCCATCGGTTCGAGCACCGGCCGGTACAGCGCGATGACGTTGCGCGCCGCCACCGCGAGCGCGAAGCACACCTGCCGGTCGAGCTTGAGCAGGTCGACGGGCTCGTCGGTGCCGTCGTCGGTTCCGTCGGCGGCGATGCCGGCGTCGGTTCGGTCACTCCGGTGCACCTGGGTCACGTCCGACAGCGTACTCTTGTTTTGTACACCAATCATTGGGGTGAGAAATGTCGAGCACGCCGCGCCGCCCGGGGCCCCTGCGCTGGCTCCTCTACGCCTTCGGCGCCGGACTCCCCGCCGAGTACAAGGACTGGGTGCTGCACGACGTCAGCGTCCGCACCTGGCAGCTCCGCCACCTCGCCCGGACGTGCGTGCAGATCGCGCCCATCGCGATCCTGCTGTTCGTCTTCATCCCCGGCCCGGTCTGGGTACGTGCCCTCGCCGTCCTCTCCGGGCTGATCCTCGGCTTCTTCTACTCGCTGGCCTACATGTACGAGACGGCCGAGCACCGCGCGGTCAAGGCCGGCTGGCCCCTCGGCACCGCCGCGGGCACCCGCGACGCCGACAAGGCCGACGAGATCGAGGCCGAGCGTGAGCGCTACAACCAGCGCTGGCGCACCGAGCTGCCCCCGAACTGACCCCGTTCCCCGGGCCTCGGTCGCGCACCCCGTTCCCCGGGAGTCAGTCGCGCAGCAGCCGTGCCCGGCGCATCGCCACCGCCGCGAGCCGGGTGTCGCCGGGTGGCAGCAGCGCCACCAACCGGTCGTGCACCTCCAGGTCGTCGCGACCCAAAGGGTGACCTGCGAAGGCGTGCAACAGATCTGCGTCGTCGGTGTCGAGCACCGCGCGGCGCAGCCCCGCCTCCAGCTCGTCGCGCAGCTCCCGGATCTCCGGGGCGTCCGACCGTGGCAGCAACGGCCCGCCGCACGCCGCCAGCGCCGCTTCCACCCGGCCCGCCTGCAACGCCGCACGCACCGCACCGAAGTCGCTGTCGATCGTCGCGTCCAACCGGTACGGCCGCGTCCGCAGCACGTCCGACCCGATCAACGCCCGCAGCCGGTGGATCTCGCCGCGCACCGTCGTCGGGTTCCCGTCGTCGCCGTAGAGCAACTGCGCCAGCCGTTCACCCGACACCCCGTCCGGGTGCAGCGCCAGCACCGTCAGCACCTCGGCCGGACGAAGCGTCAACGGCACCGGCCGACCGTCGTGCGTCAGCCGCGGCGACCCGTCGCCCATGAACCGCATCGACAACGCCGTGCGCGGAGCCGGCCGCGACGACGCCGTCGCCGCCCGCAGCAGATACCCCTCGGCCAGCGGCTCGACCAGCATCTCCCGGCCGTCCGACAACACGACCCGGTCGGAGCCCTCGGTGATCGAGACCCGCTCCGGCCAACGCCCGTACGGCTCGCCCGCGATGATCCGGCCCGTCGGCGTCACCAACGCACCCGGCGCCCCGCGCAGGCTCGCCAGGTGCGGCATGTTGCGCATCCGCAGCTGCTCGTCGGCGATCGCGACCCGCACCCGCAGCTGGTTCTCCGCCAGCGTCGCCGTCGTCGACACCAGCTGGACCAGCGCCGGGTGCGCCGTGTGCAGCGGGCCGCTGATGTCGATCGCGCCCAGGATCGCGCCCGTGTCCGGGTCGTGCACCGGCGCCGCGACACACGTCCACGCATGGAAGGCGCGCACCAGGTGCTCGGCCGAGTGGATCGTGACGGGCGCGTCGACCGCCAGCGTCGTGCCCATCGCGTTCGTGCCGATCGACTCCTCGCTGACCTGTGTGCCCGGGAAGAGACCGACCCGGTCGGCGTCGACCAGCAACCTCGACGCGCCGTCGCGCCACAGGATGTGGCCCTCCGCGTCGGTCACCAGCATCACGTGCATCGCCTCGTCGGCGATGCTCACCAACGTGCTGCGCAGCAGCGGCATCACCGAGTTCAGCGGATGGTCCGCGCGCAACGTCGGCAGGTCGTCGGAGGTGAACACGACCGGAGGGTTCGGCTTCTCCGGATCGACGTGCGCGGCCAGGCTCCGCTGCCACGACGCCGAGATGATCGGCCGGGGCGACGCGCCGTCACCACCGAGAGCCGACGACGGGCCGCCCGCGGCCATCACGTCGTCGAAGACCTCCGACAGGACGCGTGCGCGCGCCACCGGATCGGCCACACCCCGGCTCTCGGGTCGCGGACTCGACACGTGTCCCCTTTCCCGCACCGTCGACGGGAGGTACGCGCTGCTCGCAGACCCCTACGCATCATCGCCCACGCGTGTCAACGCAGGCAAGCAAGGGGTCGACCTCCCCTAGTGGTCAGTGCAACGAACGCGCAACGTGGCCCTCGCTACGTTGCCGACAGTGGGGCGCCGAGTACGTCGCGGCGCCCGGACCAGATGTTCGAGGAGGCACCGCCGATGACCGTCGACGCCGTACTCACGAGGCCCGGGACGGCACGCGACGCCGACCGGGACCACGCCGTCGCACAGCGCACCGCGCGCATCCTCGTCGTCGACGGGGAAGGGATCGTCCGCTTCGGGCTCCGGCAACTGTTCGCCGCCGAACCCGACCTCGCGGTCGTCGGTGAGGCCGGCACCGCCCGCGACGCGCTCCTGATCGCCGACCGCTGCCGCCCCGACCTCGTCATCATCGACATCGAGCTCGGCAGCGGCTCCGGGGCCGGCGGCGCCGAACGCGTCGGCGTCGAGGTCGCGCGCACCCTGCTGCAGCGCCGCCGCGGCGTCCGCGTGCTCGTGCTCACCAACTGCCGTGATCGCGACGTCATGCTCCGCACCGTGCGCAGCGGCGTGCACGGCTACCTGCGCAAGGGCGTCGAGACGACCGAGATCGTGCGCGCCGTCCGGTCGTTGCTGCGCGGCGAGAGCGTGTTTGACTCGCGCACCACCTCCGTCGTCGTCGACGTGCTGCGCGACGAGGACGGCGGCGCCCGCCCCCGCGGCCAGATGCTCACCGAACGCGAGAACCAGGTCCTCAAGCTGCTCGCCGTCGGCATGAGCAACCGCGAGATCGCCGTGCGGCTGCTCATCTCCGAGGCCACCGTGAAGTTCCACGTCCGAAACCTGCGCGAGAAGCTCGACGTCCGGCGCCGGACCGAGATCGTGTACACCGCGACCAGACAGGGAATGGTGTGACCAAGCCCGCGCCCCACGCCTGACTCCCAGGTGGGAGGCTCGGGCGCGATCCGGTGCCCGGTCCGGCTCGGTGGACGCGTCCTGACCGGTGTGTCACCGTGGTCAACACGATCGGGTGATTCTGTGGGACCGGCGAGGCCGGTTCGGGGGACGCGAGGAAGCAGGCGACGACGCCATGGCCACCACACCGCGACGACGTGCGGCCTCCAAGGCCACGTCGAAGGCCTCTTCCGACGCCTCCGCCTCCGCCTCCGAGAACGGTGACGCCCCCGCGGAGCCTGCCCGCGCCGCCGGTTGGGAGACCATCGTCGGCGCGATCGGGCCCAAGGTCCGCGAGGTCCGCCAGCTCCACGGCCTCTCCCTGCAGCAGCTCGCCGCCCGCTCCGAGGTGTCCGCCGCCGCCATCCACAAGGTCGAACGCGGGGACATGGTCCCCACCATCACCACTCTGCTCAAGCTCGCCGCCGCCCTCGGCCGGCCCATCGGCTTCTTCGTCGACGACGCCGAATGGGCCGGACCCGTCGGCGTGCACCTGCGTGCCGCGGACCGTCCCGTCGCCCCCGCCGACTGGGCCCCCTCCGCCGACGGCGTCGACGCCGGCGCCATCGCCGTGCCCAGCGAACGGCTCCGCGCCGGTGCCGTCTGGGCCCGTATCGAACCCGGCGGCAGCAGCGGCGACGCCCGCTCCGTCCGCTCCGGCGAGGAGCTCGTCCTCGTCGTCGACGGCAGCCTGACCGTCGACATCGCCGGTGAGGTGTACCGCCTCGAACAGGGCGACTCGCTGCAGTTCCCCGCCGACCGCCCCCACAGCTGGCGCAACACCGGCCGGCGCGCCGCCAACGTCGCCTGGTGGTACCTGCACGGATGAGGTTCCCGCACTGATGCGATACGTGATCGTCGGCGCCGGCGCGATCGGCGGCACCATCGGTGGCCGGCTCCACGAGGCAGGACGCGACGTCGTCCTCGTCGCCCGCGGCGCCCACCTCGACGCCCTGCGCCGTGACGGGCTCGTCCTCGCCGAACCCGACCGCGTCCGCACCCTGTTCGTCCCTGCCGCCGCATCCGTGACCGATGCCGGCCTCGCCGACGGCGACCTGCTCGTCATGGCGACGAAGCTCCAGGACGCCGAACCCGTTCTCGACGAGGCACGGGCACTCGCCCCCGGCGCGACCGTGCTCTGCGCGCAGAACGGCGTCGCCGGCGAACGCTGGGCCGCCGCCCGCTTCCCCGACGTCCTCGCGATGGTCGTCGTGCTCATGGCCGCGCACCTGCAGCCCGGCAGCGTCGCCGCCTACATGCGCCCGCACCCCGGCGTCCTCGACCTCGGCCGTTACCCCGACGGCGAGACCCCGCTGTCGCGCACCGTCGCCGCCGACCTCACCGCCGCCGGTTTCAGCAGCCGCTCCGTCCCGGACATCATGCGGTGGAAGTACCGCAAGCTCATGTCCAACCTGGGCAACGCCGCCGAGGCCGCCTGCGGCAACGCCGCCCCCGGTGTCCTCGAGCTCCACGCCGCCGCCCGCGAGGAGGGCGAACGTTGCCTCGCCGCCGCCGGCATCGCCGTCGCGAGCGAGTACGAGGACGACGCCCGCCGCGCCGACCTCGTCCAGCCCCACGACGTCGACGGCCACGAACGCGGCGGCGGCTCCTCCTGGCAGAGCCTGCGCCGCGGCACCGGCAGCATCGAGGCCCGGCACCTCAACGGCGAGATCGTCGCCCTGGGCGACCGGCACGGCATCCCGACGCCCGTCAACGCGATGCTGCTGCGCGTCGCGGAGGAGATGGCCACCGCCCGGGAGCAGCCCGGCACCCGCACCGCCGCCGACCTCCAGGCCCTCGTCGGCAGCTGATCGCCCGCACGCGGCCCCGCCGAGCTCGACGTGGGACTGGTTCGATCATGGTCGCGGCCAGCGTCCTGACGAACTCTGCGACGGTTGTCAGTCGGCGACGACCGTGCCCTGGTGGTACAGCGCCCGCCAGCTCGACCCGGTGCGCTCCCACACCGTCGCCCGCCGGGTGATCCGCGCGCCCTGGGTGAGGGTGTAGGTCAGCAGGAACGTGTCCGGGCCGAGCGGGTGGCAGGCGAATCCCTCCGTCGACCAGGGATCCGGCTCGTCGGCCGCGTAGCGCTCCAGCAGCACGTCCACGACGAACGCCCGGTCGTACACCCGCCCCGACGCCCCCACCTCCCAGTAGTCCGGAGAGGTCATCGCCTCCAGGTCGGCACGGGTGGTGCCGAACTCGGTGCGATGGAACAGCGGCTCCCGCGCCACGAGCTCCCGCATCACCTCGGTCTCGCCCACCCCGACCTCCCCACCCCGCGCGCAACCTGATGGTGGTCGCGATGAGCGCCGGACAGCAATGAGGTTGCGCGCCGAGTGCCGGGCGCAACCTCACTGTCGGCGACGTGCGGGCCCGCCTCGGTGGCGCGCAATCTCATGCTCGTCGGAGGCCGGATCGGCGGCAATGAGGTTGCGCGCGAGGGGGATCGGGGTGCTGCGGCAAATGTCCGGTCGCTGCCCCGGGCGGCGGGGCCGTCCCTGGTGATCACCCAGCGTCGTCGTCGTGTGGAATCGCGGGGCGGGTCCGGTCCGGGGGAGTGCGGCCCGGCTCACGGTGGCCCAGGTCGGCGCCGGGTGGGCGGGGTGGTTCCCGGACTCCCGTCACACGATCCGGTGGTCGCTCACCGGGTCGGGAGCGGTCCGCACGGACCGAAGTCGATCTTCATCGGTGCAGCTCACGGCATTGTCCGGACTTTTGTGCAGGTCTGGGACCAGCGCCGATGCACGTGATGGTGGCGCCGCCGCAGCCGGGTCTGTTTGACGCCCGAACGGAGCAGCGGCAATCCTTCCGGCATGCACGTTCCGGCCCGTTTCGCCGCCTACCGGCGGCATGTCGACCTCCGTCGGCAGGCCAGCGCGCTGTGTCCGGCGACCGTCTGAGCTCGCCCGACCCGGCCGTCCGGCCGTCACGTTCCCCGCGCACCGCCCTCGCCCGACGCGAGCGGTGCGTATCCGACGGTCTCGACGCCGACCCCTCCCGGCCACCCCCTGGCGTGCCGTCCGACGACGCGACGCGCGCACGTGCCGGAACCCCCGTCATCGGTCACCGGCCTCCTCGTCGTGTGCCGGTGGTCCGCTCCCCGCTCACTCTCCATCGAAAGGGTGCACACCCGTGCCACTCCACAGGACGACACGCGTCGCGATCGGTGGGCTCCTGCTCGCCGCCGCGGCCACGATCGGGACCGCGGTCCCCGCCCTGGCGGCGCCCGCCCTGCCGTTGCCGGGCGGTCTGCCCGGTGGGCTGCCCGTCGGCACCGGCGAGAGCTCCGACCTCGACCCCGACCAGCCGGAGCCCGCCCCGACGGCGCCGCCGATCACGCCGTCGGCGGAGGCGTTCCGCGATGGTGACCTGCTGAACCGCGCGAGCGACGTCGCGCCCGCCGGACTGCCGGTCGCCGGGCTGGTGCAGTCGGTCGTCGGCGCAACGAAGATCATCCCGGGGCGTTGACGATGCGGAACATGTCGCTGCGCCGCAAGCTGTTGCTGGGCGCGCTCGCGGTGGCGGTCGTCGGCGGCGTCGTGGCCGTGCCGGCGACGTCGGACACCGCCTACGCCGACATCCAGGCCGTCCGGTCCACCCTCACCGGTGCCGACGGCAAGGACTACTGGGTCGAGAACCACGTCGACACCGATGCGGTGGACTCGACCCGTGAGGCGCTGGCCGACCAGGGCAAGCGTCCCGAGTACCTGGTGGTCTGGGCCGGTGACGAGAACGTCGCCGACACCGTCGTCCCCGACGTGAAGAACCTCCCCGGTTCGCTCGCGAACACCACAGAGAAGGTGCGCAACGCGTTGCCGGGGCCGGACTTCATGGCGGTCGTGGACGCCACACAGGGGTCGCCGACCTACGGCAAGGTGGTCAACACCGCGACGGTCGGACCGCTGGTCGAGAACGAGCCGCACCACATGCAGTACTCGTGGCGCAAGGGCGACAAGATCTACGCGGGTGGCCTGTACAGCGCGGCGACGTACGTGTTCGACGTGGCGAAGCTGCCGGCGCTGAGCCTGTCGGGCATCAGCCTGCCGTCGCAGACGCTGTGCGGGTCGGTCCCCGACGCCTACTGGGTGCTGAACGACGGCACCGCCTACGGCACGTACATGGGTGGTCCGGCCGTGCCGGGTCCCTGCACGTACACCAACGGTGAGGTCCGCACCGGCAACGGTTTCGCGGGCACCCCGGGCGCGGTGGTGCGCTTCGGTCCGGACGGCAAGAACCTCGTCGAGGCCCCGGCTGCGACGACGACGGCCGAGGACCCGAAGCAGTGCCTCGACATGCCGTCGCTGGGCAAGCCGAGCTGCGCGAACCCGCACGGCATCCAGGTCCGCGAGGACCTGAACGCGATGGTCACCAGTGACTACGCCGAACCGCGGACGATCATCCTGGATCCGGTGAAGGCGCCGTCGCCGTACCTGCGTCGCCCGACCGTCCGCACCTGGGACATCAGCGACCTGAACCACCCGAAGGTCAAGGCGGTCTCTTACCTGCCGGAGGGTCCGCGTTCCAGCGCGACCGACCCGCTGCACAACGAGAACCGCGCGGTCATGGAGACCACCGTCACGAACCTGCCGGGTCACAGGGGCGCGTTCGCGATGACGATGCAGGGTGGCGCGATCTTCTACACGCCCGACATCACGTCGGACAACCCGGTGTGGAAGGAGGTCTTCGACAACACCGCCGCGATGAAGCTCATCGACCCGGCAGTGACCAACGGCGGGCCCAGCGACAACGGCGGGTGGCTGCAGACCAGCACGGACGACACGAAGCCAGACCAGCCCGGACGACACGAAGCTCTACCACGCGGTGATCGGCCGCAAGCCGGGCGCGCTCGGCAAGGACGACCCGGGTACCGCGGGTGGCGTGTTCACCCTCGACATCTCGCAGCTGGTCGACGCCGGCGACGACTTCGACTGCTCGATCCAGACCAAGGACGAGATCGAGAACGGCGGCGCGGGCGCGGACTGCCCGTCGGTGCTGGGGCACGTCGCGATCAACCCGGGCTCGAAGGCCAGCGGCCCGCACTGGGGTGCGCTGGACAACCTCGAGATCGGTGACGACGGCTTCTACCACGAGACCGACCAGCCGACCCGGGTCGCGACCGCGAACTACTTCGTGGCCCGCACCGGTCTCGACGGTGACCACCGCGTCTGCATCGTGGACGAGGCCGACGACGGTTCGCTCGCGCTCGACGAGGGGTTCCGCGACGAGAACTCCGGTCAGCCGTGCATCAACTTCAACCGCAAGAGCTGGCCGCACGGCGCCTTCGGGAACGCCAAGCCGCACTCGATGCTCTTCGTCGCCGCTGATGACGACATCAAGTAGCTCGACCGTCCGGTCCGTCCGGCGGCGTCACCTCTCGGGGTGGCGCCGCCGGGCGGCGGCCCTGTTCTCCACCACGGCAGCGCTCCTGGTCGCGACGGCGGGACCAGCACATGCCGACGCGTCCGACGCGCTGCGCGTCGCGGCCCAGCTCGGCCCCGGCCACGGGCCTGCGGCGGTGCTGCTGCGGCTTGTGCTGCTGGTGGCGACGGCGCTCACCGCGGGCGCCGGGCTCGCTGCCGCGGTCTCGCGCGGCCGGCCTGCGCGACGGCTGTCCGTGCTCGCCTGGGCCGCGGCCGCCGTCGTGGCCGTCGGCGCCGAGGTCACCCATCTGACCGGGGCGAGCACGATGACCGGGACCATCGTGGCCGCGCTGACCGCGCTGGCGGTCCCGGTGCTGCTCGCGTCCCGCTGGGTGGTCGCGCCCACGGTGGCGACGACGCTCCTGCTCGCCGTCGGCCTCGGGTCCGCACACTCGGGTGGCGCGTTCGCTCTCGACGCGGTCTACGCCGTCGGGGCGATGGTCCTGGTGGGCCTCTCGATCCTCGGTCTGACGACGGGCCCGGCGGCGGGCCCCACGTCCGCGGTGTCCCGGGGTACCGCCGGCCGCGTACGCCGCGACGAGGGCCGCGGAGCGCCGCGCGACCGCGCCGCCGTGTCCACCCGTCCCGACCGCGCAGCTGTGCACGACCGCGCAGCTGTGCCCGCTCGTGCCGGTGTGCCCGCACGGTCCGACCGCGCGGCGGCACCTCGTGCCGCGCGCCGGTCCACAGAGCTGCCGGTCGCCGTGGGCGTCCGCCGCGGTCGCGCGTCTCGACGAGCTCCACGAGCAGCTGCGCGAGTCCCACATCGGCGCACTGCTGGCCACCGGCGCCACCGAGCCCGCGCTCGCGGAGCTGGAGATCGCGCTCGCCGAGCATCCACTGCGGGAACGGCTCTGGGCGCACCGGATGGTCGCCCTGCGCGACAGCGGCCGCCGCGCCGACGCGCTCGCCGCGTACACGCAGGCCCGCGCCACGTTCGTCGACGAACTGGGCGTCGAGCCCGGAGCGGAGCTGCGTTCGCTGCATGCCTCCCTGCTCGCCGACGACGCCCCGGCGCCCGCGCGCCCGCTGCCTGCCACCAGGGCCGTGGCGGTGCGCCTACCCGTTGCGCGGCAACGGCTCATCGGCCGCGACGTGGAGCTCGCCACGCTCACCGCCGAGGTCGGCAGCCGTCCGCTCGTCACGCTCACCGGGCCGGCGGGTGGCGGCAAGACCCGCCTCGCCGTCGAGACCGCCCGCCGTGGCGCCGACGCGTTCCCCGACGGCGTCCGGTTCGTCGACCTGGCCTCGGCCACCGCCGACCGCGTCCTCGACACCGTCTGTTCCGCCGTGGAGCTGCCCCCGCCCGTCACCGGTGACGCCGTCGCAGGCCTGCGCACCCTCGTCCGCGACCGCCGCATGCTGCTCGTGCTCGACAACTGCGAACACGTCGTCGACGCCGCCGCAGAGCTGGTCGAACAGCTCCTCGCCGCCGGTCCGGAGCTCGCGATCCTGGCGACGAGCCGTGAGCCGCTCGAGGTCGTCGACGAGTACGTCCACGTCCTCGACCCGCTCGACGCGCCGGCTGCGGCCGAGCTCCTCCGGGAACGCCTGCGCGAGGTCACGGGCAGCTCCGAGGTCGCGGAGGGCGAGATCGCCGGGATCGTCGCCGCCGTCGACGGGCTGCCGCTCGCCCTGGAGCTCGCCGCCGGCCGAGCCCGCGCCTACTCGCTGGCCGAGATCGCCGCCCAGGTCCGCGCCGACGCCTCCAGCCTCAGCCGCATCGGCCGCGGCCGGGCCTCGCACCACGCGACGGTCCGCGGTGCCGTCGACACCAGCTACCGGGCGCTCGACGCCCCCGAGGCCGCCCTGCACCAGGCCGCCGGCGTCGTTCCGGGCCCGTTCACCGCCGACCTCGCCGCCGCGCTCACCGGGGCCGGTCCCGACGTCGTCGCCGGGCTCGTCCACCGCTCGCTGCTGACGTCCCTCGGCCCTGCCCGTCCCGGCGGGGCGTCCCGGTTCGCGCAGCTCGCCACCGTCCGTGGACACGCCCTGCACCTGGGCGAACCCGGTCATGCCGCGCGCGACGCGTGGGTGGCGCGCCTCGTGCACGGCCGCCCGCCGCTGGGCTCGGCGCGCACCGCCGCCTGGTACCACCGTGTCGACGACGACCTCGCCGCCGTCCGCGCGACCCTGCAGCGCACGGTCGTCGACGAGCCGTCGGCCGTGGGGACGGCGCTCGTCGCCCGGCTCGGCCATTACTGGGCGTTCCACGGGCTCGCGGTCGAGGGTCGGCGCTGGGCGCGGGCGGCGCTGGCCGCGCCCGGTTCCGCGGCCGACCGCGCCGTCGTGCACGTGTGGGTCGGCGGCGTACTGCTCATGCAGTCGCAACCCGACGAGGGCCGGCGCATGCTCCACACCGGACTGGAGGTCGCCCGCGGCGCCGACCCCGCCGACGTCCCACGCCTCTGCGGTGACCTCGCCGTCGTCACCGGCGCCGTCTTCCGCAGCCGCGACGCCGGGTCGCTCACCGCGATCGCCGACACCGTCGCCGGGCTCGCCGGCGACGACCCCGCCCTCGACGTCGTCCGCCGGCACGCCGCTGTCGTCGCCGCACTCGTCGCCCCGGGCCCCGGCCTGCTCGACCGCCTCACCGCTCTGCACGCCGACGCCCGGGCCGGCGACAACCTGCACTCCGCCTTCGTCTCCGCGGTCGCCGCGGCGCAGGTCCTGCTCGTGCTGCGCCGGCCTGCCGAGGCGCTGACCTGGGCGCACGCGTCGGTCACCGCCTGCGTCGAGCTCGGTCTCGGGCAGAGCACCGTGCCCGTCGAGGTCCTGGGCTGCGCCCTCGCCCTGACCGGCGACCACGCCGGCGCCGCCCGCGCCTTCGCCGTCGCCGAGGCCGACAACGCCCGCGGCGGCATGCCCTGGCCCACCACCGACATCACCGCAGGGCTCCTCGTCACCACCGCCGCCGCCCTCGGTCCGACGCGGTTCCACGAGATCCGGGCGTCGGCCGCGGGAGCGAGCCTGGCCGACCTCACCCCGGCACCCGCCGACGCGTCGCTCAGTGCGGTCGGAGGAACCTCAGGAAGAAGGCCCCGAACACCAGGACCACGCCGACGTTGACCATCAGCCGCTCCCAGAAATGGTTGCGGAAGAACAGTATGTCGACCCCGACGATCACCACGATCATCACGACGGCGACGACCACCGGCACCCATCTGCTCATGCGGCACCCCCCCCCGCTCGGAGCCCGTCCCGGAGCGGCTCCGTCCTTCGGCACAGCGTCCGCTCCCGTGACCCCAGGATGCCGCAACAGTCCAGTCCCTGGCCGACCTCAGCGGGCCGTGAACGCCGCGAGGTTCTTCCGGATGCGCCCGACGGGACCCGCCGTCGGCTCGGCCGAGCCGAACTCGCGACCGCGCGGCGAATCGGGGAAAGCCTGTGCGGCGACGGAGTCGGCCATGCGGTAGCCGGTCTCCAGCCAGAACGTGTTCCCCACGGCGTATCGCTCGTCGACGAAGTGTCACCGCCGGTAGGTGTCGGCGGACGAGCTCATGAGGTCGAGGCGGTCACGGGCGTCAGCCACGCCCGGAACCCAGCCGCCCGAACATGTGCCGCAGATCACATTGCAGGAGTGTCCCCCCGCGTACCGAGCCGTCGTCTCCCCGGCGACAGACCTACCCCGAGGAGGACGTCATGCACAAGGTCATCGTGGCCCAGTTCGTCACGCTCGACGGCATCGTCGAGGATCCCGACGGTTCCGGCGGAACCCCGCACGGCGGGTGGGCCTTCCGCCACGGACCCGGCCCCGTCTCCGGCGACAAGTTCCACCTCGGCTCCGTCCTCGACACCGGGGTCAAGCTGCTCGGACGCACCACGTGGGAGCTGTTCTCCCGGATCTTCCCGACCCGCGACGACGAGTTCTCCCGCCGCCTCAACGCCATGGAGAAGCTCGTCGCGTCCAACTCCCTGGACGACACCGACAGGTGGGCGAACTCGACCCTGCTCCAGGGCGAACTCGTCGCGGCGGTCCGCGACCGGCTCCACCGCCAGGACGTGCTCGTCACCGGCAGCGCGAGCGTCGTCGATCAGCTCGTCGCCCACGACCTCGTCGACGAGTTCCGGCTGCTGGTCTTCCCGACCGTGGTGGGCAAGGGCCGCCGACTGTTCGACGGTGCGACCCTGGACCTCGACCTCGCCTCCAGCGAGGACGCCGGTTCCGGCGTGCTGCGCCAGATCTACGAGCGGGAGGGAACCCGGTGCGCTACGCACTCCTGATCAACGAACTGCCCGGCGCGTACGACGGGTTCGACGACGAGCAGCGGTCGGCGATCACCGCCGAGTACACGGCGCTGCACGACGACGACCGGGTGCTGTCCGGGGAGCGGCTGCGACCCGCGTCGACGGCGACCACGTTGCGCGCGGGGGGAATGCTCACCGACGGCCCCTTCGCCGACACCAAAGAGGTCTTCGGCGGGTTCTTCCTGGTCGAGGCACCCGATCTGGACTCGGCGCTCGAACTGGCGGGCCGGATCCCGGCCGTGCGGCTCGGCGGGTCGGTCGAGGTCCGGCCGCTCGCCGAG
>MEGH01000074.1 GCA_001725415.1 Pseudonocardia sp. SCN 73-27 | reverse complement strand
GTCCCAGCAGTCGTCGTAGCGCTTGTCGTCCCAGCAGTGGGTGTACTTGTCGTCCCACTCGTTGTGGGTCTTGTACTCCGAGCCGCAGTGCTTGCCGTAGTCGTCGTTCCAGGACTTGTCGTGGCCGCTGTACTTGGAACCGGAGTGGCAGGAGGACTTGAACATTGTGGGCCTCATTCGGAGTGGGGGTCCGTTCTGTTGAGGAGAACTCTGCCGTCCACGAGGCCCCGAGACGATCGAGTGCGCCCCCGTTCCCGAGGGGGCAAACCCCACTTCTCGACGAGGGCGCACACCGGCTCAGCGGCGCAGGTCCAGGCTGATCTGGTCGGCGTCGAGGTTCTCCAGCGCCGTCGTCAGCGGGCCCGCGGCGAAGGTCCCTCGGCCCGGGCGGCGACGAGCGCGGCGCGCTGCGCCTCGAGGATCTCCATCCGCATGCCGACGAGAGCGGCCGGGTCGCGGTCCTGGGACCGCTGCGATTCGCGCTCCAGGATCGTCGCGACGTCCGGGTCCTCGGCGTACTGCTCCAGCACCGCCCGCGGTCCCGGTTGCGGCCGCGGAACTCCAGTCCCGCCGACGACGAGCTTCTCGTCCATGTCGTGCAACGTCGGCCGCAGCGTCTCGCTGCGATGGGCGTAGCGGCGAGAAGCCCGCCGCGAGCCCCAGGCCCCGGACCGGCGCGGCGGCCACCACACCGATCACGGCCGTCCACACCAGGACCGGCAGCACTGACAGCGCACTGATCGCCCCGAACTCGCGACGGAAGTCCATCGACGGCATCGACACCGCCGACGAGAACAGCAGCGGCGGCACCACCCCGGCGAGGATCCACCCGGGCTCCACCTCGAACGTCGGCACACCGGGGGCCAGGCTCCTCCGAGCCCGACCAACACCAGCAGCAGCGGCGCCGCCACCCCCGATGCGGTCCGACAGCGCCGAGGCCGCCGCGATGGCCAGCAGCCCCAGCAGGCCGACGACGAGAATCTCCCCGATTGCGCAGGATCGCAGCAGGACGCCCCGGCTGCGGACCGGCACGCACCACGTCCCGGGTGGTATTCCTGAGCACCGTGGCCGACTACGTGAAGGTGACCGCCCCGGACGGGGGACAGTTCGACGCCTACCGCGCCCTGCCCGAATCGGGCAGAGGTCCCGGACTGCTCGTCTTCCAGGAGATCTTCGGGATCAACGACAACATCCGCGGCATCTGCGACCGCCTCGCCGGCGAGGGCTACGTCGCGGTCGCCCCGGACATGTTCTGGCGCCTCGAACCGCGCTTCGAGCGCAAGGACGAGTCCGACATGGAGGCCTGCATGGCGATGGTCGGCCGCATGGACTGGGCCGCCGCGGCCGGTGACATCACCGCCACCCTCGCGCACCTGCGGGCCATGCCGGAGTGCACCGGGAAGGTCGGCGCCATCGGGTTCTGCCTCGGTGGCGGCCTGACCTTCCTCTGCGCCACCAGCGCCCGTGTCGACGGCCGCGGTATCGACGCCGCCGTCCCCTATTACGGGTCCGCGATCAACTCGATGCTCGACCGTGCCGACGACCTCGTCTGCCCCACGCTGTTCCACTACGGCGACCGCGACCCGTTCATCCCCGCCGAGGCGATCGCCGAGGTCGAGAAGGCCATGGTGGGCAAGGACGACGTCACGATCCAGCACCACGACGCCGGGCACGCCTTCTCGAACTGGGACGCCCCGTCGTTCTACGACGAGCCCGCCGCCGCCGAGGCCTGGCCCCAGACGCTGGCGTTCCTCGCGGAGCACCTGAAAAACTGACCGGTATGTCCGCTCCCGCAGCCGCGGTCCCCGACCTGCTCGCCGAGCTCGACGCTCTCGGCGACCCCCGGATCCGAGAGGTCAACGAGAAGCACGGCGACGACCACGCCGTGAACCTCACCACGCTGCGTGCCGTCGCCAAACGACTCAGGACGCAGCAGGACCTCGCCCTGGAGCTGTGGGCCACCGACGACACCGCGGCCAAGCTGCTCGCGCTGCTGATCTGCAGGCCCAGGGCGTTCCAGCTCGAGCAGCTCGACACGATGATCCGCGAGTCGCGCACCCCGAAGGTGCACGACTGGCTGGTCAACTACGTCGTCAAGAAGAACCCGCACGCCGAGGCGCTGCGGGTGCGGTGGACCGACGACCCCGACCCCGTCGTCGCGAGTGCCGGCTGGGCGCTGACCGTCGAGCGCGTCGCGAAGAAGCCCGACGGCCTCGACCTCGACGGCCTGCTCGACACCATCGAGGCGCAGATGAAGGACGCCCCCGACCGGCTGCAGTGGGCCATGAACCACTGCCTCGCCCAGATCGGGATCGAGCACCCGCCGCTGCGCGCCCGCGCACTCGACGTCGGGGAGCGTCTGGGCGTCCTGAAGGACTACCCGACGCCCCCGAACTGCACCTCGCCGTACGCGCCCGTCTGGATCACGGAGATGGTGCGCCGCAACGAGGGGTGAGGCCCCCTGTCAGCCCCCGAGCTCGGCCTTCAGGGTGACGTTCTCGACACCCGCGAGAGCCCGGGTGACCAGGCACGCCGCCTTCGCGTCCTCGGCGAACTGCGCGAACTCGTCGGCCGACAGGCCGGGCACCACACCGACGGTGTCGAGCGCGATCTTGGTGATCGTCGGCTTCTCGTCGACGATCTGCAGGGTCACGTGGGCCTTGGTCGACACGCTCGTCGGGTTCTTGCCCGCGCCGGCCAGCATGGCGGAGAGCTGCATCGAGTAGCAGCCCGCGTGCGCGGCCGCGATGAGCTCCTCCGGGTTGGTGCCGGCGCCTTCCTCGAAGCGGGACTTGAACGAGAAGTCGCCGGTGTAGGCGTTGTTCCCGACGACCATCTGGCCCGTGCCGCTCTCCAGGTCACCGTTCCAGACAGCGGTCGACGTACGTGCGGGCATGGCTGCTCCTCTGATCGATGTGTCGAACTTCGACCACCAACCTACCCCTATATGCGTTGTGCACAACAGAGTTGGACACGACAGAGTTGTCCGTCACGTATCCTGGGGCGTATGACGGAGCAGGGACCCGAGCCACGCGCGGAGCTGCTGCTGGACGACCAGCTGTGCTTCGCGCTCTACTCCGCGTCCCGCGCCATCACCGGCTGCTACCGCGCCGCCCTCGCCGCAACGGGCCTCACCTACAGCCAGTACCTCGTGATGCTCGTCCTGTGGGAGCACGACCGCGCGGCCGGCGAGCAGCCACCCGGCCTGAGCCTGAAGGACCTCGGCGAACGGCTCTCGTTGGACAACGGCACGCTCTCCCCGCTGGTCAAGCGACTCGCCCAGCTCGGGCTCGTCACCCGGCAACGCTCACTCGCCGACGAACGCGTGCTGCTCGTGGCCTGCACACCCACCGGACGCGACCTCTACCAGGACGCCGTCGCCGCCCAGGCCTCCGTCGTCGAAGCCACGGGGATGACCGTCGACTCGGTCACCGAGCTCCGCGCCGCGCTCGACACCCTGACCGCACGCCTGCGCGACCACGCCCCGTCCGATGCCGTCGCCGACCGCACCGGCTGAGCGGACAACCGGCGCCCGACCGATTCACAGCCGGCTCACAGCCCTCCGACAGCCCGGTACGACGTCGCCGGTCGACAATCGGTGTCCACGCACCGCTGGGGGACCACGATGACCACGACCGACGTCGGGACCCTCGACAGCCCGTCACGGGCCCGTCGGCTCCCCCGGCTGCGGACGCTCCTCGCCGCGGCTGCCGTCGTCGCCGTGGCCGTCGAACTGGTCCTCGCCGCGCCCTCGATCGCCGCCGCCGTGGCCGACCTGTCCGGTGCCCGGCTGTGGTGGGTCGGCGCCGCCCTGGCGCTCGAGGCGGCCTCCTTCGTCGCGTTCGCGCTGGTCAAGCGCGCACTGCTCATCGGCACCGGGACCCGGCTCCCCACACACGACGTCCTCACCGGGGTCCTCGTGTCCAACGCGGTCTACTCCACCGCGCCCGCCGGGATCGCCCTGTCCACCGCCTACGACTTCCGCTGGGCACGCTCGCGCGGCATCTCCCCCGCCGCCACGACGTGGCAGCTCGCCGCCGGGGGCGTCCTGTCCACCATCACCCTCGCCGCGGTCACCGCCACCGGCGCGCTCGTACTCGGCACCGGCATGTCCACCACCTCGATCCCGCTCGCCGCCGCACCCGTGGTCGCGCTGATCGTCGCCTCCCGCTGGCTGACGACGCGTGGCGACACCCTCGTCGCCGCCCTCGCCGGATGGCTGCGCGGACGCACCCGGCTGCGGCGCCACCAGCGCTGGGGCCGCCTGGTCGACACCGTCACCGATGCCATGGAACACGGCGCGGGCGACCTGTCCACCGTCGCGCCGCGCGCCTCGACGTGGCTGGCAGCCGCCGCGTACTCGCTGCTCAACTGGGTCCTCGACATCGCCACGCTGGCGGTCTGCCTGATCGCCACCGGCGTGTCCGTCCCGGCCGTCGGCGCCCTCGTGCTCGCCTACGCCGCCGCGATGGCCGCGTCGAACTTCTCGCTCCTCCCCTTCGGCATCGGCACCACCGACCTCGCCCTCATCGCCGCGCTCGTCGCCGCCGGATGCGACGCCCACTCCGTCCTCCCCGCCGTCGTCCTCTACCGGCTCGTCTCCACCGGAGCGCCCACCGTCGCCGGCTGGGCCCTCGGCGCCCGGCAGCTGCGCCACCGTCCGGTGAGCACCTGAGGCCGACTGCGCGTATACCGGCGGGGTGGCGTGTACGGCGTTCGTCCTCGGCGGTGGGGGCGTGCTCGGCGCAGCCGAGGCAGGAATGGCACGCGCGCTCCTCGAGGCCGGGATCGTCCCCGACCTCGTTCTCGGCACCTCCATCGGCGCGATCAACGGCGCCGCCATCGCCGCCGACCCCACACCTCAAGGGGCGCAACGCCTCATCCGCACCTGGGACGCGCTCGCCTCGGGCGAGGTCCTCGGCGGATCGCTGCTCGGCAGGGTCGGCCGGATCGTCCGCAACGGCACCTCGCTCCACGACAGCGACGACCTCCGCAGGCTCCTGCTCGAACACCTCCCGGCGAGCCGGTTCGACGACCTCGTCGTCCACTTCGAATGCGTCGACCTGGCCGTCGTCGTCGCGCCGCTCACGCTCACCGTCGCGGCCCTGGTCTGCCTCGCCACGCGGTCGGGCCTGCCGCTGCGCACAGCCCGCCTCCTCGTCGCGTATGCCTGGATCGAGCTCTTCGTCCTGCCGCGACTGATCACCGCCGAGGAGGACGACTGGGACGCCCTGCTCCGCGAGGTGCTCGACGGCCTCTACCGCGCGATGCGCCGGACCCTCGACGTCGGCGTGGCGGTGCAGGGCGGCTCCGTGCCTGACGCAGGCCTGCGCGGTGACGGCGGCGTCATCGTGCTCGCCCGCCACTGCGGCCCCGGCGACTCCGTCTTCCTCGCCTGGCTGCTCGCCGTGCACCACGGGCTGCGGCTGCGCGTCGTCCTCACCGCGCTGCTGCGCCTCGAACCGAGCATCGACCTCGCGGGCGACCACCTGCCCCTGTGCTTCATCGGCCCCCGGCGCCGACGCGCCCGGGCCTGCGTCGAGGACGTCGCACGCTCCATGACGTCCGGCGACGCCCTGCTCCTGTTCCCCGAGGGGCAGAACTTCAGCCGCCCCCGCCGACGACGCGCACTCGCCGACCTCCGCGACTCCGGCGCCTTCCGCCGCGAACGACGCGCCCGCCGCCACACCCACACCCTGCCGCCCCGCATCGGCGGCACCTTCGCCGCGCTCACCGGCGCACCCGACGCCGACGTCGTCCTCCTCGCCCACTCCGGGTTCGCCGACGACGGCCGCGACCGCCCGGTCTGGCGGCTCCCCACCCACCGCACCCTGCTCGTCCACACCACGCTCGTGCCCTCCGCCGAGGTCCCGCGCCACGACGACGACGCCATGTCGGCCTGGCTCGACGACGCCTGGGCCCGCGTCGACGACTGGATCGCGACGACCGTCGACGACGACGGTCCTGCCGCGGCGACCCGGCCGCGAAGGACGGCGTGACGCGGGAAGATCGTCCGGAGGATGCCTCGAATCGCCGTCGGGGGCTCTCGGGCGGTTGACGCCCTTTCGTGTGACTCGACAGGATCAGCGTCCTCCGACACCCCGTAGTAGTACGTCGGCCCACCACATCGATCGACACCGTTCGACGAGGAGCGACCCCGATGGCGGAGTTCACCCTGTCCCGGCGCACCCTGCTCACGCTGTTCGGCGCCGCAGCGGCCACACCCGTACTCGCCGCCTGCGGCAGCAGCGTCGGCGGCGGGTCCGCCGGCTCCACGGGAGGCGGCGCGACCGGACCGGTCAAGGTCGGTCTCGTGATCCCCCAGTCCGGCGTCTACGCCGCCCTCGGCACCGACATGCAGCGCGGCTGGGACCTGTGGCTGTCGCAGCACGACAAGAAGATCGGCGGCCGCGACGTCACGACGATCGTCGCCGACGAGGGCGAGAACCCGCAGACCGGTGTCCCCGCGGTGCAGCGGGTGCTTCAGGCCGACCAGGTCGACGTCGTCGTCGGGCTCGTCAACTCCGCGACGGCCCTCGGCGCCGCGCCGGTGGTGAGCGAGGCCAAGAAGCTGCTCGTCGTCACCAACGCCGGCGCCGCCGACATCACCGGCAAGGCGCGCACCCCCTACGTCTGGCGGACGTCGTTCCAGAACGCACAGGTCGCGGCGGCCGCGGGCCCCTACCTGGCCCAGCAGAACGTCCAGGGCGGGGTCTTCCTCATCGCGCCGGACTACGCCGCCGGAACCGAGGTGCGGGCCGGGTTCAAGGCCGCCTACGAGGCCGCCGGCGGGAAGATCGCGGGCGAGGCCGCGCCGCCGTTCGGCACCACGCAGGACTACCAGCCGTTCCTGTCCCAGATCCGGCAGTCCGGCGCCGGGGCCGTGTTCTGCTTCTTCGCGGGCGCAGAGGCGGTCCGCTTCGTGCAGCAGTACGCCCAGTTCGGGCTCAAGGACACCGTGCCGCTCTACGGATCCGGCTTCCTCACCGAGGGCGGCGTGCTCACCGCGCAGGGCGCCGCGGCCGTCGGCGTCAAGACATCGCTGTTCTACACCGACCGGCTCGACAACCCCGCCAACCGCGTGTTCGTCGACGCCTACCGCGGCGCCTACCAGGCCGTCCCCACCTGCTACTCGGTGTCGACATGGGACGCCGCCGCCGTGCTCGACCGCGCGCTCGGCAAGGCCACCGCCCTCGACGGCGACGCCCTGAGCGCCGCCCTGGGCGGGGTCGGCGCGATCGACGACAGCCCCCGCGGCCCCTGGACCTTCGACGGCCAGAACCCCCGCCAGACCATGTACCTGCGCACCGTCGAGGGCACCCCCGGATCGCTCTACAACGCCGTCACCGCCGACCTGGGGCAGAAGGCGCAGGTATGACGGGCTGGGTCGCCGCCAACCTGATCAGCGTCCTCAACGGCCTCGCCATCGGGGCGTTGCTGTTCGTACTCGCGGTCGGGCTCTCGCTCGTCTTCGGGATGATGGACGTGCTCAACCTCGCCCACGGCGCGCTGTTCGTCGTCGGGGCGTACCTGGCGGCGGCCCTCACGGGCGGCGGCGCTTCCTGGGGCGCGTTCCTCGGCGCACTCGGCCTCGCCGCGGTGATCGGGCTGCTGGGCGGCGGGCTGCTGTCGGTCATGACCGAGCCGTTGCGCCGCCGATCCCACCTCGACCAGGCGCTGCTCACCCTCGGCGTCGCGCTCATCGTGGCCGAGCTGCTGCAGATCGTGTTCGGCGACGACCCGCTGGCCGTGCCCGCCCCGCCCGGACTCGACGGCTCGACCTCGGTGTTCGGGGCGGCCTACCCCACCTACCGGCTGGTGCTGATCGGAGTGGGCGCGGTCCTCGCCGTCGGCGTCTGGCTGCTCGTCGAGCGGACGACGCTCGGCGCGCTCGTCCGCGCCACCGTGGCCGACCGCGACATGGTGGCGGCGATCGGCGTCGACAACCGACGCGTCAAGATCACCGTGTTCGCGCTCGGCTCCCTGCTGGCGACGGTCGCCGGGGTGCTCGGCGGGCCCGTTTACGGGGCGAGCGTCGGGCTGGACTCGACGGTGCTGATCCTGGCGCTGGTGGTCGTCGTCATCGGCGGGCTGGGGTCGGTGCGCGGCGCGCTCGTCGGGGCCCTGGTGATCGGGCAGATCGAGTCGCTGGGCCGGGCCCTGTTGCCGGACCTGGCGTCCTTCGTGCTGTTCGGCGCCCTGGCCCTGGTCCTGATCGTGCGGCCGCGCGGGCTGTTCGGTGGCCGGTCGGGGGCGACGGCATGACCGACGTGTCGCAGCAGGCCGAGGTCCCCGACAACGTCGTCGGCGGCACCGCCTCCGTCACCGACCCCGGCCGTCGCCGGTCGCCCCTGACCATCGCCGTCGTGGTGGTCGTCGTCCTCGTGCTCGCCGCCGCCCCCCTGTTCCTCGCCCCCTTCGCGACGACGACGCTCACCCGGTTGCTCGTGTTCGGCCTGCTCGCTGTCAGCCTCGATCTGCTCGTCGGCGTGACCGGGCTGCCGTCACTGGGGCACGCCGCCTACTTCGGCGCCGGCGCCTACGCCGCCGGCTGGGTGTCGGTGCACGTCACCGCCGCGATCCCCGTGCCGCTGCTGGTCGGCGCGGTCGTCGGCGGCGTCGCCGCAGCGGCGACGGGCTGGGTCGCCGTGCGCTCCGCCGGCGTCTACTTCCTCATGCTGACCCTCGCGATCGGCGAGGTCCTCGCCCAGCTCGCGCAGAGCTGGGACTCCGTCACCGGCGGCGCCAACGGCCTCTCCGGCATCCCCGCCGCACGCCTCGGCGGCGAACCGCTCGTCAACGCCGGCTACCTCTACTGGTACGTGCTCGTCGTCGGCCTGGTCGCGTTCGCGCTGGTGTGGCTGCTGGCCCGCTCCCCGTTCGGGGCGGCCCTGCGCGGCATCCGCGACAACGAGCCCCGGATGCGCGCAATCGGCTACCCCACCGTCGTCCACAAGTACGCGGCCTTCGTCGCTGCCGGCACCGTCGCCGGTGCCGCTGGATCGTTGCTCGCCGCCCAACAGCGCCTCGTCACGCCGTCCGACCTCGGGTTCACGACGGCCGCCCTCGTCCTGCTGGCCGTCGTCATCGGGGGCGCGGGCACGCTGTGGGGACCCGTCGTCGGCGCCGCCGTCGTCATCCTCGTCCGCGACGCGCTCGGCCCCGGCCTCGGCGGCCACGGCGAGCTGCTGCTCGGCATCGTGTTCGTGCTCGTCGTGTACCTGCTGCCACGCGGCGCCGCCGGGCTCGCGGGGCTGCGTCCGTTCCGGAGGAGACGACCATGACGCCGGCACTGTCCTGCCACGGCCTGCGCCGCTCGTTCGGGGCGCTCCGCGCGGTCGACGACGTCGACCTGACCGTCGAGGCCGGCGCCCGGCACGCGCTCATCGGGCCCAACGGCGCCGGCAAGTCGACCGTGTTCCGTCTGCTCTCGGGCCGGATGCGACCCGACGCCGGGACCGTGCGCCTCGCCGACCGGGACGTCACCCGGCTCTCGGAGGTCGCCCGCTGCCGGCTGGGGATGAGCCAGACGCTGCAGCACACCAGCCTCTTCGCCTCGCTCACCGCCGCCGAGACCGTCGCGCTCGCGGTCCGACGCCACGGCCCCACCGGCGGCGGCGCACGCATCGAGCCGTGGCCGCGCCGCCACCCTGCCGTCGACGCCCGCTGCGCCGAGCTCCTCGCCGACGTCGGGCTCGCCGACGTCGCCGCCCGGCCCGTCCCCGCGCTCTCCCACGGCGAACGCAAACAGCTCGAGGTGGCGCTCGCCCTGGCCTGCGCGCCCACCGTGCTGATGCTCGACGAACCCGCCGCCGGCATGTCCCCCGCCGAGAGTGCCCGGCTGCTCGCCCTGCTCGACGGCCTGCCCCGCGAGGTGACCGTCCTGTTCGTCGAGCACGACCTCGACCTGGTCTTCGACCTCGCCGACCGCGTCACCGTCCTGCACCTGGGCCGGGTCCTGCTCTCCGGAACCCCCGACGAGGTCCGCGCCAGCGACGCCGTCCGCGAGGCCTACCTCGGCACCGGCCGCCGCGAGGAGCTGTTCACCTCATGACCGCCCTCACCGTCGAGGCCCTCACCGCCGGCTACGACCGCAGCACCGTCTTGTCCGGGATCGGCCTCTCCGTCCCCACCGGCGGCGCGCTCGGACTGTTGGGGCGCAACGGCGTCGGCAAGTCCACGCTCGTGATGACGCTCATGGGCCTCGTGCCGCCGACGTCGGGACGCGTCCTGCTCGACGGCCGCGACGTCGCCGGCCTGCGCCCCGACCTCATCGCCCGCGCCGGCGTCGCGATCGTCCCCCAGGGCAGACGGATCTGGGCGACCCTCACCGTCGCCGAGACCCTCGCCCTGGCCACACGCGGACACGGCCGCCGCTGGACCGTCGACGCCGTCCTCGACCTCCTGCCCCGCCTCCGGGAACGCCTCGGCCACCAGGCCGGGCAGCTCTCCGGTGGCGAACAGCAGATGCTGGCCCTCGCCCGCGCCCTACTCACCGACCCGGCCGTGCTCCTGCTCGACGAGCCCTCCGACGGCCTCGCACCCGCGATCGTCGACCAGATCTCCCACCTGCTGACGACCCTGCGCGGCGAAGGCGTGACCCTGCTGCTCGTGGAACAGGACCTCCACCTCGCGTTCACCGTCTGCGACCGGATCGCCGTCATGGAGAAGGGCCGCATCGTCCACGAGGTCACCACCGCTGAGTTCCGCGCCGACCGCGCCACCGCACACCGGCTCCTCGGCGTTGCCTGATCGCCACCGCCCGGCCGCCACGGGTCATCGATCGGTCGCAACGTGAAACAGGCGGGACGTCGGATGCGATTACTCGGGTGTCGGCGCGTCCCGCCCGCCCGACGGCGAGCTGTCCGGCGGGTCGGAAGGATGGCCGCCGCCGTGGTCGCACGCTCCCTGTCACTGCCTCCCGTGTCCGACCGGGCGACCGCCCCCCGGCCGGCACGACGCCCCTCGCCCGAGGTGATCCAGGCGGTGCAGCGGTCGTGCCGAGCCGTGGCGGACCGTCCCGTCCGGCTCGCCGAGGTCTTCTACGACCACCTGTTCGAGATGGCCCCCGCCACGCGGTCGATGTTCGCCGACGACATGACCGACCAGATGCAGAAGATGACCGACACCCTGCTCGCCGCCATCGCGCAGATCTCGGCCCAGGACACCGCCCAGCTCGAGGTCGTCCTCCACCGCATGGGACGCGAGCACTACGAGCGCCACCACGTCGAGCCCGAGCACTACATGTACGTCGCCCACGCCCTGACGCGCGCCGTCCGCGACGTCGCCGACCGGGACTACAGCAGCTACCTCAGCTCCTGCTGGATCGCCGTGATCCAGTGGGTCACCGAGCACATGGTCGCCGGCACCCGCGCCGCCATGGGGACCCCGGCCATCCCCCACCCCCGCTGACTCAGCGCGTCGCGACGCCCTCCGCGTCGCACGGCGGTACCAGCGGCCCGGCCGAGGGCAGCCGCGTCCGTCGGCCGTCCGTAGCAGGCCAACGCTCCACGCAGCGCGTCCGACGCCGGCTCGGGCAGCAGTGCCGTCGTCCGGAACAGCTGCGTGACCGCCACCGCCTCCTGGGCGGCGGCCTGCCGGGCGGTGCTGTAGCTCTGCATGGCCGGCAGGATCACGAAGGCCAGGGCGACGGCGAAGGCCGTGCCGAGGACGCCGAAGACGGCGGCGCCCAGGTCCGAGTCGGCGAACTCTCCCGCGACCTGGCCTCCGACGGCGTCCCCGTCTGCGAGGGCAAGGTCCCGGCGTCGGTCGGCAGGTACCGCACCCCACAGCAGGAGATAGAGCGCCAGCGCAACGCCGAGTCCGGGGCAGCGCTCCGCGCCTGCATGACCCGGACCGGCATGACCCGGGACGAGTGCATCGCCGACGCCAAGGCCGGCAACGCGAGCTGACCGCGTCGCCGAGGGCTTCGTCAGGCTCCGCGGCGGTCCAGCCAGTCCAGGACCGCGCGGTTGGTCTCCTCGGGCCTCTCCTGCTGGATCCAGTGGCCGCTGTCGAGGTGGACCTCCTCGACGCCGGGCACGAACTCGGCGAGGTTGTCGGCTTGCGCCACCGCATCCCGGTCGCCGTAGATCATGAGGGCGGGCTTGCGGACGATCGGGTCGACGTCGCCGAGCAGGTGCCAGTCGCGGTCGAAGTTCCGGTACCAGTTGATGCCACCGGTGAACCCGGACTTCTCGAACGCAGCGACGTAGACGGCCAGGTCGGCGTCGCTCATCAACGGCTCCCCGAGCGGCGCCTCGGCCCGGGCGAGATCGAGCATCTCCGGTGGCACCCCGGGAGGCTGGTTCCGGCGGTACAGGTTGCGCAGGAACCGTTCCGGGTTCTCGTCGAACACGGCGTCGGCGACGCCGGGCTGCCGGTTGAACTGGACGAAGTAGTAGTCGCTGCCGAGCACCGCCTCCATCCACTCCAGCCACGGGATCTCCCCACGCACGGGGTACGGCAGGCTCAGGCAGATCACGTTGTCCACGCGCGTCGGATGCAGCAGTACGAGGCTCCACACCACCATCGCCCCCCAGTCGTGGCCGACGAACGTCGCGTCCTGGTAGCCGTAGTGGTCGAGGAGTGCGACGAGATCGCCGGTGAGGTGCGCGACGTCGTAGGCGGTGACGTCGTCCGGCCGGGAGGAGTTGCCGTAGCCGCGCTGGTTGGGGGTGATGACGTGGTGTCCTGCTGCGACGAGCGCGGGCACCTGGTGGCGCCAGGTGAAGGCGAGGTCCGGCCAGCCGTGGCAGAGCACGACGGGCGATCCCGCGTTCTGCCGGCCTGCTTCGAAGACCTCCAGCTCGACACCGTTGACGGCGACGAGGGAGGGCTCGGGGAAGTAGGTGGGGTTCATGCCTGCAACCCAAGCGCCCGTACCGGTCACTTCATGACCGGTACGTCCTGCTGACCGACAAGAACCCCCGACGATCGACGGGGAGGCGACCATCGGGGTTTGCTGTGCGCCCGAAGGGATTCGAACCCCTGACCTTCTGATCCGTAGTTGGGAGACTAGTGCCCACACGGGTTGCGGCCAGCGGCACGGTGGGCATGGCTCGCACCAGAACGGGCACTAACGGCACGAGTCGTCAGCAGTTCGTGGCCGAGAGCGTGGCCAAAGATCAACATGTCCCGCGTCCGCACCGCATTCGTAGGCGCCAATTCCTGCCCAACGCGCCTCGATGACTTGATCGCTCGAGACCCCCACACGTTCGCAGCCCGAACTATGGCACCTACTCGGCGCGGACAGCGACCGGACCACCCGTCGTCCCTCGAAAGCAGGGGGCCTAGTCCTGATCTCCTCGCGGCGCGGGTTCCGCAAGGCACGCTGTCCCGCCTTGTGCCCCCGACCGACGGGCCGGTAGTGCGTCCCAGCGCGCCGTGAGGAGATCAGCACCCCGCCGCACCACCGCCGCACCACACCTGAGCTCCGAGCGGTGTCGGGTCCGGGGCGGAGCCCCGCGTCGGGTCGTAGTTTCACGACGGTTGCGATGGGTAGTCACGCGATCTCTGACTGTGACAGTGTCGGAGTGCGGGTGCGAGGACGACCTGTGGCCGCCGCCGAGTGCAACGAATTGATAGAGGACCTGCGCCCGAACTCTACGGCCCCCGCCACGATAATCGTTCGGCACCGCCCTTGCAGCCCCCTGGAACATCAGGAGCAGCGGCCGCGAAGAGGAAGCCCCGGCGCCTCGAACAGGAGCTATGTGGGGTCGGCCCGCTCGACTCATGCCGAGGACTTCGCGCCGACATCCACGCCTGGCCAGGCTTCGACGCTCCTGACCAGCTCCGGCTGAACCGTAGGTGCCATCAGCGGGCGATCCGGCCGGCCACCACCGATTGCCCCGGGCCTGCCAGCTCCCCGATGGCGCTAGTGCGACCGGTGATTGCCATCAGCATGGCTTCTGCCGGCCCTGTGATCTCCGGTCCCGAGCCGCGCCTCCAGTCCAGGTCGGTCGGCGCCAGGCGCACGCCGCGGGCGAGGCGCCATCCC
>MEGH01000073.1 GCA_001725415.1 Pseudonocardia sp. SCN 73-27 | reverse complement strand
GTCGAGCGCTCCTGGCGATGGTCCGGTGGGGACCTGGGGTGCGTCCGAATCCTGGATCAACGATCCGTCCCGGACGCAAGGAGGGTGGACCAGTGAGCGTTCACGGCAACCTCCTCGGCCCCGAGCCCACCCGGCTGCCCGTCGACCCGGCGGCGGCCGAGCTGGCCGGGGGCGCGGACGCCAAGACCGTGGCCGCCGCGCACCCCGCCTCCATGATCGCGTGGGCGACGCTGGCCGAGGGCGCGCTCGCCGAGGGCGAGTCCGTCACCGCCTACGCCTACGCCCGCACCGGCTACCACCGCGGGCTCGACCAGCTGCGCCGCAACGGGTGGAAGGGATTCGGCCCGATCCCGTGGTCGCACGAGCCCAACCAGGGCGTCTTCCGCGCCCTCGCCGCGCTGCTGCGGGCGTCGGAGGCGATCGGGGAGGCCGACGAGGTGGCGCGCCTGCGCGACTTCATCGCCGAGTCCGACCCGGCGGCACCCGCCGAGCTCGGCCTCGCCTGACCCTGGACCCCGTCGCGACGGGCGGCAGACGCCGTCCGTCGCCACGCGTCCTCCGAGCGGGTCGTGCTCGCCCGGGCCGGGCCACCGGACTCATTCCGAGGCGCTCACCGTCGCCCGAACCGTGCACCGAGCCGTTCCGGGTGTGGTCGGGAACGCCCCGATTCCCGCCGACGTTCCCCGTACGGCGCTCGCGGCGGCGCGCCGGGACATGTGACCGTCGACAGGACGTTCCACTCCGGTGACCCCACGGTCACGATGGGTGGGGGAGAATGGTCCGGCGGCAACGCCGACGTCGGGGAACCGTCGACTCCTGGGGAGAGGTCGAACAGCAGTGCAGTTCCTGATCAGGTGGGTCATCCGTCCGCTCGCGATGCTCCTGTGGCGCCCGAAGGCCGAAGGAATCGAAGGGGTACCGCTCACCGGACCGGTGATCTTCGCGTCCAATCACCGCGCTGCCGTCGACACCGCGGTGATCCCGCTGGTCGCGCCCCGCCCCGTCGCCTTCCTCGCCAAGGCCGAGTACTTCACCGGCCGCAGCCTCAAGAGCCGCTTCGGGGCCCGCTTCCTCTCCGCCCTCAACTACGTCCCGGTCGACCGCGGCAACGCCAAGGCCGGCCTCGCCGCCCTCGACGCCGGCCGCGGCGTCCTCGAAGCCGGTGGCGCGTTCGGCATCTACCCCGAGGGCACCCGCTCCCTCGACGGCCGGCTGCACCGCGGCCACACCGGCGTCGCGACGCTCGCGCTCACCACCGGCGCCGTCGTCGTCCCCGTCGGCCTCCTCGGCACCGACAAGGTGCAGCCCGTCGGCGTGAAGATCCCGCGGATCGCGCCCGTCACCGTACGGTTCGGGGCGCCGCTCGACTTCTCCCGCTACGAGGGCCTCGAGAACTCGCCCGCCATCCGCCGCGCCGTCACCGACGAGATCATGGACGCGATCGCGCAGCTCAGCGAGCAGGAGTACGTCGACTCCTACCACCGCCGCCCCGACGCGCAGGCCGCCTGACCCTCAGGGTTTGGTCGGCCGCACCAGGAGCCAGTCGGTGGTGTGGCGATACCAGACCCACCGCGGCACCACGCGCGGATGCTCCACACCGTTGACGACGACCGTCGCGCCCACGCAGCCGATCTGCAACGCGCGACCCGTCGCCGGGGTGACACCGCGCCCGCGTTCCGACGACACCCCGTCCGGTCCGGGCGTCGCCACGAGCCGGCGCACCGTGCCCCTGACGACCAACGTGTTGTCGCAGTAGGCCTCCCCTCGCAGGTTGCGCACCTCCCCACGACCCACGAGCACCCCGCCCGCGTCGTCACGGATCAACGGCACCGGCGACGCCTGCCCGTCCAACGCCAACGCCGCCGCCTGCGCCCGGTCCCGCGGCAGCTCCCACGCCGCCGCGGCAGGCGACCGTCTGCTCGTCGGCACGAACGCCACCTCGACCGTCCCCAACAGGTCTTTCCGGAGCAACCGGACCAACACCGCCGCCAGATCCGCGTCGTCACCGGAGACGATCAGCCGGCCCGGCCGCTGCTCGTCCAACACCGGATCCACGTCCCCACGACCCGGCCGAGACGGCAACGCCACCGCCGGGACCGAGGCCAGAGCCGCGGGCACCCGCGCCAGACCCGACCCCGGCCGACTACCGTGGAACGGAAGCCGCCGGCCCGTGGCCCCGTCCCCGACGGTCAGCAGCATCACCGAGGAATCGATCGTGCTCACCCTGATCGGTTACCCTCCCCGCCGCGGCGCGAACTGCGCCGCGGTCGCTCCGTGCGTCAGGACTTGGAGTTTCACATGCCGGCGATCGTGCTGATCGGAGCCCAGTGGGGCGACGAGGGCAAGGGCAAGGCCACCGACCTCCTCGGCGGCCAGGTCCAGTGGGTGGTCCGCTACCAGGGTGGCAACAACGCCGGCCACACCGTCGTCCTCCCCGACGGCCAGGACTTCGCACTCCACCTCATCCCGTCGGGCATCCTCACCCCGGGCGTACGCAACGTCATCGGCAACGGCGTCGTCGTCGACCCCGGCGTCCTGCTCGACGAGCTCACCGGCCTCGAGAACCGCGGCGTCGACACCAGCGGCCTCATGATCAGCGCCGACGCGCACCTGATCATGCCGTACCACATCGCCATCGACAAAGTCACCGAACGCTTCCTCGGCAAGGCCAAGATCGGCACCACCGGCCGCGGCATCGGCCCCGCCTACCAGGACAAGGTCGCCCGCGTCGGCGTCCGCGCCGCCGACGTCCTCGACGAGAAGATCCTCCGCCAGAAGGTCGAAGCGGCCCTCGAGCTGAAGAACCAGATCCTCGTCAAGGTCTACAACCGCCGCGCCCTCGACGTCGACGAGGTCGTCGAGACCGTCCTCGCCTGCGGCGAACGCTTCAGCCACCGCATCGCCGACACCCGGCTCCTGCTCAACAAGGCCCTCGAAGCCGGCGAGACCATCCTGCTCGAAGGCTCGCAGGGCACGCTGCTCGACGTCGACCACGGCACCTACCCCTTCGTCACCAGCAGCAACCCGACCGCCGCCGGTGCCGCCGTCGGCTCCGGTATCGGGCCCAACAAGATCGACCGCGTCATCGGGATCCTCAAGGCCTACACCACCCGCGTCGGCTCCGGCCCCTTCCCCACCGAGCTGCACGACGAGTGGGGCGAGCGCCTGCGCAAGGTCGGCGGCGAGGTCGGCGTGACCACCGGCCGCCCCCGCCGCTGCGGCTGGTTCGATGCCGTCATCGGCCGCTATGCCGTGCGCGTCAACGGCATCACCGACTACTTCCTCACCAAGCTCGACGTCCTCTCCGGCCTCGACACCGTCCCCATCTGTGTCGCCTACGAGGTCGACGGCAAGCGCGTCGACGACATGCCGATGACCCAGACCGACGTCCACCATGCCGTCCCGGTCTACGAGGAGCTGCCCGGCTGGTTCGAGGACATCTCCGGCTGCCGAGACTTCGACGAGCTCCCCGCCAACGCCAAGGCCTACGTCCACCGCATCGAGGAGCTCACCGGTGCCCCGGTCAGCGCCATCGGCGTCGGCCCCGGCCGCGACGAGACCATCACCCGCGAGGTCTGACCCCGGCTGCGGGTCCGCAGCGGGTGCTGGATGCCTCTGTGCCGCAACGGGGCACTTTGCGTGCTCCTCGCGGGTCGGCGCGCAGTTCCAGGCCTGCTGCGCGGCCTCTGGGCTGTGGCGCGGCCTGTTGCCGACGGTCCGCCCGGACTCGCCCCCTGCCGGCTTCGCCGGGCGCGGAGCCGGGGAGGTCAGGCAGCGCAGGTGCCGGTGTCGACCTTGCGGGTCAGGCCGCCGGAGGCGTTGAGCGCGTTGGCGACCTGGTCGGCGGTGAGGACGAAGCCGGTCTCGGAGTCGTCGAGGGCCGCGCCGAAGACGACGCCGAGTACCTGGCCGTCGGGGGCGATCATGGGGCCGCCGGAGTTCCCGGAGCGGACGGTGGCGCGGATCGTGTAGACGTCGCGGGTCACGGTGCCGCTGTCGTAGATGTCCGGGCCGCGGAGCTGGATGCGGTCGCGGATCTTGGCGGCGGTGGCGGTGTACGGGCCGTCGAGGGGATAGCCGAGGACGATGGCGTCGTCGCCGGGTTTGGCGGCGTTGGGGGCGAACTGCAGCGGGTCGGCGTCGAGGTCGGGGACGGCGAGGACGGCGACGTCGACCTCCGGGTCGTACGAGACGACGGTGGCGGTGAGGGTACGGGTGCGGCCGTTGCGGCCGGGGACCTCGACGCTGGTCTGGTTGGTGCCGGCGACGACGTGGGCGTTGGTCATGACGCGCTGGGGTCCGACGACGAACCCGGTGCCTTCGAGCTGGCGCTGGCAGGAGGGGGCGCGGCCGCGGACCTTGAGGACGCTGCCGCCGACGTCGCGGACGACCTGGCTGCGGGCGAGCGCGGCGTCGGGCGGGCCGACGGCGGTGATGGGGGTCTGGGCGAAGGGGGACAGGACGTCGGGGAAGCCGGAGTCGTCGAGTAGCTGACGCAGTTCGGCGGGCAGGGCACGGGCGCCGGACGGCATGACGGAGTCGACGGACTGCAGGACCTCGGAGCTGCGGACGCTGGCGGCGAGCCCGGGGAAGCTGGCGGAGGCCAGGGGGAGGGCGACGAGCCAGGCGGCGACGACGACGGTGAAGGCCTGCAGGAGCGCGCCGAGGGAGGAGTCGACCTTGAGGACGCGTTCGCCGGTGATGCGGTCGCGGATGCGACGGCCGAAGAAGACGCCGGTGGTCTCGCCGAGGGCGACGAGGAGCACGACGACGACGATGCTGACGATGACGCGGGTGTGCTGGGCCTCGATGCCGGAGACGATGAGGGGGGCGAGGCGGACGCCGAGGATGGCGCCGCCGAGGACACCGACGAACGAGAGGAAGGCCACGGCCATGCCGTGGCGCCAGCCGGAGACTCCCGCGACGATCGCGAGGAGCACGACGAGGACGTCGACCCAGCTCATGTGGAGACCCCGGTCATCCCCCGGTGACCTCCCGCCCGGTCTCGTCCCCCGTGGCGCCGCTTCGCGCGGCGAGTGCTTCGGCCAGGTCGAGTGTGCGCGTGGCCGTCCACGGGACTTCCCATCCCCCTGCATGCAACAGCGCGGACAATAAGCCCCCGGTGAAGCCCCAGACGAGCAGCCCCTCGACCTGGAACGCGGGGCCGGTGCCGCCGGAGGGGTGGCGGACACGGACGCGGTTGGCGGGGTCGGCGAGGTCGGCGATGGGGATGCGGGCGACGTGGGCGGTCTCGCCGGGGTCGACGGCGTGGACGGCGCTGGGTTCGGCCCAGTGTGCGACGACGGGTGTGACGACGAACCCGGACGGCGGGACGAAGAGGTCGGCGAGGGTGGCGAGGGGGACGACGCCGGCGGGTTCGAGCCCGGTCTCCTCCTCGGCCTCGCGGAGGGCGGCGCCGACGGGGCCGGTGTCGCCGGGGTCGATGCCGCCGCCGGGGAAGGCGACCTGACCGGCGTGGTTGCGCAGGTCGGACGAGCGTTCGGCGAGCAGGACGTCGGGTCCGTGGGGGCCTTCCCCGAAGAGGACGAGGACGGCGGCGCGGCGTCCGCCGTGGGCGGGTGGGATGCGGCGGACGCCGATGGTCTTCGGGTCGAAGTCGCGGACGCCGTCGAGCAGCGGTGTCAGCCAGTCGGGTGCCGCGTCGGGGCGGAGGTCCTCGGTCACGCGGCGGTCCCCTTGGCGACGGCGGCGGCGACGTCGTCGGCGGTGGCGAACGGGACGGGCGGCAGGATCGGGGTGACGCGGCCGTCGGCGGCGACGAGGTAGCTGACGGGCACGGCGGGCGGCAGGGCGAGGGCGGCCGCGAGTTTCCCGTCGGGGTCGGTGACGGAGGGGAGCCGGACGCCGAGGTCGGCCAGCAGGGTGAGCGCGGGTTCGGGCTGGTCGCGGACGTCGATGCCGAGGACGGCGACGGCGCCGGGCCGGGCGGCGTACTCGGCGATGGCGGGCAGTTCGGCGCGGCAGGGCGCGCACCAGGAGGCCCATACGTTGAGCAGCGCCGCCTTGCCGGCGAGGGCGGCGCCGAGGTCGACGCTGCCGTCGGCGCCCAGGCACGGGACGGTGACGCCGGCGAGCGGCCCGGCGGCGGGGGCGCCGCTCGGTGCGGGGCACGGCGGGAGGGCGGCGCGGGCGCGCAGCGCGGCGAGGTCGGCGGACGCGGTCGTGGCCGGGGAACCGGACGCGGACCCGGAGGTGGAGCTGCGCGGCCAGAGCGCCACGACGCCGAGTACGACGAGCAGTACGACGACGACCGTCGTGACGATCTCGGTTCGTGTCGCGCGGAGCCTCACGCGCCGTCGTCCGGCTCGTCCGGCCGCAGCACGCCGTATCCGGCCAGCGCGAGGAGGTGGTCGCGCTCGGGGCCCTTGACCAGGGGGGCGGCCTTCTCGGGGTCGGTCGGGCCGTCGCCGAACGACGGGCAGTCGACCGCCAGGGTGCAGACGCCGCACGCAGGTTTGCGGGCGTGGCAGACGCGGCGGCCGTGGAAGATCACCTCGTGCGAGACGATCGTCCAGTCGCGCTTGGGGACGAGCTCGCCGACGGCGTGCTCGACCTTGACCGGGTCCTCCTCGGTGGTCCATCCCCAGCGGCGGACGAGCCGGCCGAAGTGGGTGTCGACCGTGATGCCGGGGACGTCGAACGCGTTGCCCAGCACGACGTTGGCGGTCTTGCGGCCGATGCCGGGGAGGGTGACGAGGTCCTCGAGCCGGGCGGGGAGCTCGCCGTCGAACCTGTCGACGACGGCCTGGCCGAGCCCGATGAGCGACGACGTCTTGTTGCGGTAGAAGCCGGTGGGCCGGATCAGCTCTTCCATCTCGGCGCGGTCGGCCTGCGCGTAGTCGACCGCCGTGCGGTACCGCGCGAACAGGGCGGGGGTGACCTCGTTGACCCGCACGTCGGTGGTCTGCGCGGACAGCACGGTGGCGACGGCGAGTTCCAGCGGTGTGGTGAAGTCGAGCTCGCAGTGCGCGTCCGGGTAGGCGGCCGCGAGCGCGCGCAGCGTCCGTCCGACGCGCCGGGCCCGGCCGATCGGGCTCTCCCCGGCGGCGACACGGGCCGCGAGCCGCGCCGCGCTGCGCCGGTCCGGGAGGGTCCGGGCGGGGGTGCTCACACTCCGAGACTACGGGCGGCCACCGACAGGTTCCGACCGGATCCCGGCGCCCGGCCCAGCGGGCTCCCCGGCAGGTCACAGATCCATCACGGGACGCGCGGATCGCGGCCCCGGTGCACGCGTCCGGACGCGGGTGCGGAATCATCGGCCGCGTCATGACTGCCTGGCTCTCAGTCCTCGTGCCGCTGCTGGTGATGTTCTTCGCGCTCGGTATGGAGCGTGTGGAGTCCCGGCTGCGCGACGCCACCGTGCCCCAGGACGAACTCGACGAGATGCTCGAGCGTCCCCGGCCGGAGGAGGTGCGGGCCATGTTCAAGCAGGGGACAGCCCGTGCCCTGGAGCTGTTCCGGCTCCGCAACAGACGTCCGGGCAAGCGCAAGCCGGAGGCGCAGAGCAAGATCGCGTCGTGAGCGACGATCGCCAACGGGTACCGTTCACCCCCCGTAGGGGTGGTACTCGGAGTGGTGTCTCGTCGCAGTTCGGGGCCGTACCCCCTAGACTGGCGCGCCGATGATCCGCGCCGTGGGGCGGGGATGACACGAGGAGCGGGAACGTGGACGAGGTTCTGATCCGCGCCGGGATCTTCCAGGGCGTGGAACCACATGCGGCGGAGGTGCTCGCCCAGGCGCTGGAAACCGCCGAGTTCCCGCGCGGGCATGTCATCTTCTCCGAGGGTGAGCCGGGCGACCGGCTGTACATCATCGGCAGCGGCAAGGTGAAGATCGGCCGTAAGTCCCCCGACGGCCGCGAGAACCTGCTGATGGTGGCGGGCCCGTCGGACATGTTCGGCGAGCTGTCGATCTTCGACCCGGGGCCGCGCACGTCGTCGGCCACCGCGGTGACCGAGGTCCGCGCCTACACGATGGACCGTGGCGCCCTGCGCGAGTGGATCGGCAAGCGCCCGGAGATCGCCGAGCAGCTGCTGCGTGTGCTGGCCCGTCGCCTGCGCCGCACCAACAACATGCTGGCCGACCTGATCTTCACCGACGTCCCCGGCCGTGTGGCGAAGTCGCTGCTGCAGCTGGCGCGCCAGTTCGGGTCGCAGGAGTCGGGCCTGCTGCGGGTCACGCACGACCTGACGCAGGAGGAGATCGCCCAGCTCGTCGGTGCGTCGCGCGAGACCGTCAACAAGGCGCTGGCCGACTTCGCCCACCGGGGCTGGCTGCGGCTCGAGGGCAAGAGCGTCCTCATCCTGGAGCCCGAGCGGCTCGCCCGCCGCGCACGCTGAAACCGTTGGCGGGGAACGCCCGCGTCGTGTGAGGGTGGTGGGCGTGTCCGTCACGCTCGCCGACTACCGCGCCGCCGTCCGCACTCCTGGTGCGGCCCTGCCGGTCGCAGGGTCGGCGCTGGGCAGGCTGCCCATCGCGATGTACGGCCTCGCCGTCCTGCTGTACGTGCAGCGGACGACGGGGTCGTTCGCGTCGGCGGGGCTGGTGTCGGCGGGCATCCTGGTCGGGATGTCGGTCGGCGCGGTCGCGCAGGGCCGGATCATGGACCGTCGCGGCCCCGCAGTGCTCCTGCTGGTCGTCGCAGCACTGTTCGCGACGACCTCTGCGCTCCTGCTGGTGCTGATCGCCACCGACAGGCCCGTCGGGGTCCTGGTGGCCGCCGCGGCGCTCTCCGGCGCGGCGATGCCCGCGCTGCCCGGCGCGTCCCGCTCGCTGTGGACGGCGCTGCTGCCGCCCGGCCCACGCCGTGAGGCCGGCTACGGTTACGAGGCGATCAGCCTCGAGGTGTTCTTCATCCTGGGGCCCGCAGTGGCGGCGTTCCTGGTCACGGCCCCGTGGCCGGGAACGGGAGCGGTGGTCGCGATCGCGGCGATGGTCGTCGGCACCGTGGTGTTCGCGTGCAGTCCTGCGGTGCGCGCGGTCCGCGGCAGCGTCCGGGCCGGACGCCGGTCGCTGCTCGGTGTGCTTTCCCGGCCCGGCCTGCGGATCGTCGCGCTGGCGTCGCTGGGGTTCGGTGTCGTCATCGGCAGCGTCGAGGTCGGGGTGCCGGCGGTGACCGCGGCGGCCGGGTCGGCGGCGCTCGGTGGCATGCTGCTGTCGGCCTGGTCGGTCACGTCGGTGCTCGGTGGGATCGGCTACGCCGCCCGCCCCTGGCCGCGTCCGCTGCACTTGCGGCTGCCGGTGCTGTTGGTCGGGTTCGCGCTGGTCGTCGGCGGGATGGCGGCCGCGGCGGCGACGGGCTCGGTGCTCGTGACGGCGCTGGTCATGCTGCTCGCCGGGGCGCTCATCACCCCGCAGACCACTGCGCACTCCGTCGCCATCGACGTCGTGGTGGACGAGCGATCGGGAACGGAGGCCTTCGGGTGGGTCGTCACCGCGGCGACGGTCGGCATCGCGGCGGGTCAGTCGCTGGCCGGGGTCGTGGTCGAGGCGGTCGGGCCGCAGGCGGCGTTCCTCGTCGGCGGCGCGGGTGGAGTGCTGCTGGCCGCCGTCGTGTGGCTGGGGAAGGCCGCGGTCCGGGCCGAGCCCGCCGAGGTCAGCGAGCGGCTCGCAGGTAGTCCAGCTGCGCCTTGACCGAGCTGTCCGCGGCCGGCCACAGCACCGTGTCGACGTCCGCGTACACGATCTCGACGACCTGGCGCGGCGTCGCGTCCGCGCCGAGCGTCTCCAGAGCCGTGCGGACCTGCGCCAGCCGCTCCTCGCGGTGCGCCAGGTAGGTGCGGGCGGCGGCGGGCGCGTCGCCCAGCTCGGGGCCGTGCCCGGGCAGGACGTCGGTGCCGTCGGCCAGCTCCGCCAACAGCGTCAACGAGTCCAGGTACGGGCCGAGCGAGCCGTCGGGCTCGGCGATGACGGTCGTTCCACGGCCGAGGATGGTGTCGCCCGTCAGCACCGCGGGGTTCGGGTCGCCGGGGCCGTCGAGCACGATCGAGATCGAGTCAGCGGTGTGCCCGGGCGTCGCCAGGATGCGCAGCTCGACGCCCGCGGCCGCGACGACGTCGCCGTGCGCCAGCGCCTCCGACCCCAGCACCAGCGACGGGTCCAGCGCCCGCACCGGCGCCCCCGTCAGCTCCGCGAACCGGCGCGCGCCACCGGCGTGGTCGTGATGGTGGTGGGTGAGGATCACCAGCTCCACCGGCCCCTGCGCCGCGACCCGCGTGAGATGCTCCTCGTCGTCCTCACCCGGGTCGACGACGATGCAGCGCTCGTCACCCGGCGCCCGCAGCACCCAGGTGTTCGTGCCTTCGAGCGTCATCGGCGACGGGTTGTGTGCCAACAGGACCGACGCCAGCGACGTGACCGGGCGCAGCACCTCGTAGGCGGGGTGGACGGTGGTCATCGGTGGCCTCCAGCAGGTGCGCGGCCGGCGGCGACGTCGAGGTCGTAGCCCTCGTCGCCGGGGAGCAGGACGTCGGGCAGGCCCTCGACGACCATCGGCAGGATCGAGCTGATGGCGTCGGTGGGCGCGGCGGCGTGCAGCGCGGCCGCGTCGGGGAACGCGGCGATGTCGGACAGGATCGTCCGCGTCGGGCGCATCAGCCCGATCTCACCGTCGCGGAACGCCTCCAACGCCGCCGACGGCGTCCACCAGGTGGCCTCCACCGCCTCGGTGGTCTGCGCGTCGGCCTCCTGGCCCAGCGGCACGATCGCGGTGAAGAACGCCGTGTCGTAACGACGGGGCTGCACGATCGGCGTGATCCACCGCGCCCAGGGGTGCAGCAGGTCGGCCCGGACCCGCAGCCCCAGCTCGGCGAGGACGTCGCTGAACGCCCGGCGTCGCTCCGCCACGTCGTCGCGGGCCCGCGCGAGTGTCGCGGCGTCGACGGAGGCGCCGTCGGCGAGCAGGACCCCGCACTCCTCGAACGTCTCCCGCACCGCCGCCAGCACGAAACCGGCCGCCTCGTCGACGTCGCAGCCCAGCCGCTCCGCCCACCATGCGGGCTCCGGGCCCTCCCACGCGACCCCCGCACGGTCCGACGCGTCGACGCCACCGCCCGGGAAGACCGTCATCCCACCGGCGAACGCCATGCCCTTCACCCGGCGCTGCAGGAACACCTGCAAGCGGCCGTCGGGGTCGTCGCGGAGCAGCAGGACCGTGGCCGCGGGCCGCGGCACCACGGGCTCACGGGAGGAGGACGTGGCAGCAGCGGCACTCACCGAACGGACGTTAGCCGCCCGCCGCGGCGCGCCGCAGCATGAGCGACGCCACGCCGGGCGTCTGCGGGCAGGATGGCGGCCATGGACCGACTGCGGATGGGGCTCGTCGGAGCCGGACCCTGGGCGACGACCGTGCACGCCGCCGCGATCGAGGCGCACCCCGTCGCCGAGCTCGCCGGCGTGTGGGCGCGGCGCCCCGAGGCGGCCGCCGACGTCGCCGAGGGCACGTCGGCGCGGGTGCACACGTCGTTCGACGACCTGGTCGCCGACGTCGACGCCCTCGCCTTCGCGGTGCCGCCCGCGGTGCAGGGCGAGCTGGCGCCGCGGGCCGCCGCCGCGGGCAGGCACGTCGTCCTGGAGAAGCCGCTGGCCGCCGACCTCGCCACCGCCGAACAGGTCGCTCGGGCCGTCGCCGACGCGGGCGTGGTGTCCGCGGTCGTGCTCACCCTGCGTTTCGATGCGGCGGTCCGCGCCTGGGTCGAGTCACTCCCGGCGGGCCCCGCCGGGCCCGACACGGTCGGCGTCGGCCGCTGGTACTCCGGTGCCCTGCTCGGCGGGCCGTTCGCCGGGTCGGCATGGCGCGCCGAGCACGGAGCGCTGCTCGACGTCGGGCCCCACGTCATCGACCTGCTCGACGCCGCCCTCGGCCCCGTCACCGGCGTCGAATGGGCGCACCGCGCCGAATCGCTCTGGACGTTCGGCATGACCCACACCGGCGGCGCGCGCAGCACCGTCTCCATGTCGCTGCGGGTCGCGATCGACCCCACCGAGTTCGAGATCGGCATGTTCGGCGGCGTCGGACGGCACATCCTCACCAGCAGGCCCGACGACGCCACCGTCCCCTATGCGACGTTGCTCGACGAGTTCGTCGCCGACGTCGCGGCCGGCCGCACCGACGGCCCCTGCTCCGCCGCCCGCGGCCTGCACCTGCAGCGGATCACCGAGCAGGTAGCGGCCGCAGCGGGCTGAGCGGGGCCGTCAGCCCACGAGGTCGGGCGGGTTCCCGTCGCCCTCGCCGTCGCGGGTCCCTTGCGGGCGCTCCCGGGCGGCGAGCTCGGCGTGGAGGAGCCGCAGCAGGTCGCGCTCGGTGGCGGTGAGTGTCGACATGGGATCGACGACCTCGCCCGCGTCGCCGCCCTCTTCCGCCTCGGCCGGTGTCTGCGCTGCGGCGGCGTCGGGCACTGCGCGGACCCGGCGCGGCGCCGGACGTGGGGCGGGCCGGGGCGCAGGGTGCCCGTCGGCGGGGGCCTCGTCCGGGGTGTCCGCGACCGGGGCCGGGTCGCCGTCCTGACCGCCGATCGTCGGGATCGGCACCGGCCGCGGCCGCACCGTCGCCGGACCGGTCGCCTCGACGGGACGGGGACGCGTGACCTCGGCGTGCGCCGGCTCGTCGACCACCACGTCACCCACGCCGAGCGGGTCGTCCGGGTCGACCTGCAGCTCCGACCCGGAACGCTCCCGCGCGCTCGCGACGCGCCGCGGGACGGACTCGGCGAACAGGTCGTCACCCGACACGGCCGAGTCGCCGTCGCCACCGAAGGGGCGCAGGAACCGGGCCGCGTGCGACGACCGGCGCGGCAGCGCTTCCTCCGAGCCGCCGCGGTGCGGCGGATCCTCAGGAGGGGTGGCGCTCCCGTCGGTCGGCTCCGACGTCTGGGGCCGGGGCGCAGGAGGTTCCGGCTCCGCCGGCGACACCGCGCGGAAGCTGCCGGTGGGCTCCAGCAGCGGATCCAGCAACGGGGTGCGCAGCGGCCCCATCAGCGGGTCGTGCATCTCCGCCATGAGCGGTGGGTCGTCGTCGGACGGGCCGACGGACGGCACCCCGGACAGGGGCGTCGGCGCCCCCGGGTCGGCGTCGTCGCGACCGACGACGCGCAGCACCCGCTCGACGCGGCCGTCGTCCGGCTGGTCGTCGGGCCGGTCGGTGGGCTCGTCGGCGGGGGCGTCGGTCGCGCGCTCGTCGGGTGCCCACGGGTCGTCGCTCTCCGCGGCGCGGCGCCGGGACCGGGGAGCGGGCGCGTCGTCGGGCGGGGCGAAACCGTCGGGACCCGATCGCGACAGCGGCGCGACCGGACGCGACCCGGCGGGCGGGGCGTCCGGCGCGAAGCCGTGGTGCTCGGGCGGGATCCCGTTGGTGCCCTGCGGCGAAACAGGACCCGGCCCCCCCGCAGGAGGGGTTCGCGGTGGGGCCGGCCGGCGCGGCGCGGGTTCCGCATCCGGCGTGCGTCCGGCGGGCGAGGGACGTCGCTCGGGGTCCGGTTCACCCAGGCCGGGAGGCGGGGTGAACGCAGCCGTCACGGGCTCGTCGGGCTGCGGCGTGGGCTCGCGGTCCGGCTTGTCGTCGTAGGTGGCGGGGGCCTCGCGCCTGGCCAGGGGTTCGGGGCGCCGGTGCCGGTCGGGCGCGTCGACCCGCGGCTCGGCCGCACGGGGTTCGGCGGGGCGGGGTTCGACCGCACGGGATTCGGCAGGACCGGGTTCGGCGGGGCGCGGTTCGGCGGGCGGCGGGGCGGCGTGGCGCTCGGCCGGGGAGAAGCCGCCCGTGGCCTCGTCGGCGGGCGACCAGGCAGGAACACCGTTGGCGATCCCGTTGACCGGCCTGCCACCGGCCTGCGGACCGGCTGCCGTGGG
>MEGH01000072.1 GCA_001725415.1 Pseudonocardia sp. SCN 73-27 | reverse complement strand
GTGCCCGCCGACGGCCGACTGGCCCGGCTTGAGCGGCACCTGGTGCGTCGCGTGCCGGTCCTGCGGGAACCCGCCGCCCGGGTAGGGCTGCTGCCCGCCGGGGGCACCACCGTTGGGGCCCGGCGCAGGGACGCCGTTACCGCCGCCGCCGGGGTACGAGCCCACCGGGGCCGGCTCGAGGGCGGGACGGGTGTCGGGCGGCCACGGCTCGCCGCGCTCGCGGGCGCGCTCGGCCGGGGTCTGGATCGGCGGCTTGTCCGACGGCGTGCGGGCACCGAAGTCGTTGAACGCGGTGATGCGCGGCCGCTTCTCGACCCTGTCGAAGATGCGCTCGAGGTCCTTGCGGGTGAGCGTCTCCTTCTGCAGGAGCTCGAACACGAGGTCGTCGAGGACGTCGCGGTAGGTGTTGAGGATCTCCCACGCCTCGGTGTGCGCGGCCTCGATGAGCTTGCGCACCTCTTCGTCGATCTCGTGGGCGACCTCGAGCGAGTAGTCGGCCTGGTTGCCCATCGAGCGGCCCAGGAACGGATCGCCCTGCTCGCGGCCGTAGCGGACGGCGCCGAGCTTGGCGCTCATGCCGTACTCGGTGACCATCGCGCGGGCGATCTTGGTGGCCTGGTCGATGTCGGACGACGCACCCGTGGTGGGCTCGTGGAAGACGAGCTCCTCGGCGCTGCGCCCGCCCATCGCGAAGACCAGCCGGCCGATCATCTCGGAGCGGGTCATGAGGCCCTTGTCGTCCTCGGGGACGACGAGCGCGTGCCCACCGGTGCGGCCACGCGGCAGGATCGTGAGCTTGTAGACCGGCTCCAGGTCGGGCATCGCCCACGCGGCGAGCGCGTGCCCGCCCTCGTGGTAGGCGGTGATCTTCTTCTCCTGCTCGGAGATGATCTTGCCCTTGCGCCGGGGCCCGCCGACGACACGGTCGACCGACTCCTCCAGCGCCGCACCGTTGATCAGCGTGCCGTTCTCGCGTGCGGTGAGCAGCGCGGCCTCGTTGATGACGTTGGCGAGGTCGGCGCCGGACATGCCGACCGTGCGCTTGGCCAGCGCGTCGAAGTCGACGTCGCCCGCGAACGGCTTGCCCTTGGAGTGCACCCCGAGGATGGCCTTGCGGCCCGCGAGGTCGGGGGCGCCGACGGGGATCTGGCGGTCGAACCGGCCCGGGCGCAGCAGCGCCGGATCGAGGATGTCGGGACGGTTGGTCGCGGCGATCAGGATGATGCCGCCGCGCGCGTCGAAGCCGTCCATCTCGACGAGCAGCTGGTTGAGCGTCTGCTCCCGCTCGTCGTGACCGCCGCCGAGGCCGGCGCCGCGCTGACGGCCGACCGCGTCGATCTCGTCGACGAAGATGATGCAGGGGCTGTTCTGCTTGGCCTGCTCGAACAGGTCGCGCACACGGGACGCACCGACACCGACGAACATCTCGACGAAGTCGGACCCGGAGATCGTGTAGAACGGCACGCCCGCCTCGCCCGCGACCGCACGCGCGAGGAGTGTCTTGCCGGTACCGGGCGGGCCGTAGAGCAGCACGCCCTTGGGGATCTTCGCGCCCAGCGCCTGGTAGCGGCCCGGGTTCTGCAGGAAGTCCTTGATCTCGTACAGCTCTTCGACGGCCTCGTCGGCGCCCGCGACGTCGGAGAAGGTCGTCTTCGGCATGTCCTTGCTGAGCTGCTTCGCCTTGGACTTGCCGAACGACATCACCCGGTTGCCGCCGCCCTGGGCGTTGTTCATCATCCAGAACAGGATGAGCAGCACCAGGCCGAGCGGGATCAGGTAGATCAGCATCGACATCAGGAACGAGTCCTGGCGGACGATCGTGTTGTACGTCGGGTTGTTGCCGGCCTGACGCAACGCCTCGAAGACCGCGCCGGACGACGACGCCGGGTACTGACTGATGATCTGCGTCGTCTGGGTGCCGGGCAGCGGGTTGGCGAGGGTGAGGCGGAGCCGCTGCTCCTTGTCCTCGATCACCGCGTCCTTGACGTTTCCGCTGGTGATCTGCGAGATCGCGGTGGACGTCGGTTCCTGCGTGTACCCGCGGGTGTCGTCGAACAGCGTCGAGAAGGCGAAGTAGACCAGGATCACGACGAGGACCCAGATCAACGGGTTGCGGAGCAGGCGCTTGCGATCCATGCAGCATCGGCCTCGCGGCCTTCACCCTCCCTGGACGGAACATTCCCCGGTCACGCCCGGCGCGCGTCGCGGACACGACGTCGCGGACTCGCACCGGCCCCGGATCAGCCAGGATAGCCGCCCGTCCCGTCGACCGCGTCACCGCTGCTCAGCTGCGCGATCCGGCCGCGGTCGGCGGCTCCCGGCCGGCTCTGCTCACCGGACCGGCGCGTGAACGGTCAACGGTCGCGGCGCCGCCGGTGTTCCCGGACCCCGGCGTAGACGTCGGATGCTCCCGGCGGGAGGATCGCGGCCCGAACGGGTATCCCACACCGGTCGCGGTCGTTGGGACACCGAGAAGCCTCGGGGGGACGTATGGCTGCACGGTCCGGTGTCCGGATGCGCGGGGTGTTCACGGCCGCGGCCGTCGCCGCCGCGGCGGTGATCGTCGGCGCGGTACTGCCCGCCACGGCCCAGTCCGCGCACGCCGCCCCGACCGTGCCCGCAGCACCCGCCGCACCGGCGTGGGCGCCCGAGTCGTCGGCGGCGATCCACCCCGGCGTGGTGCTGTCGTCGACGGGCGGTGGCGGTCAGTGCACCGCGAACTTCGTGTTCACCGCGGGCTCGCGCACGTTCCTCGGCCAGGCCGCGCACTGCACGGCCACCGGCGAGGCCACCGACACGAACGGGTGCACGTCGACGACGCTGCCGCTGGGCACCGAGGTCGACATCGCGGGCGGCCGGAAGGCGACGCTGGCCTACAGCTCGTGGGCGACCATGCAGGCCCGCGGCGAGACCGACAAGGGCGCCTGCTCGGCCAACGACTTCGCACTCGTCGAGATCGCGCCGGCCGACGTCGCCGCGGTCAACCCGACGATGCCGTTCTTCGGTGGCCCCACCGGGGTGTCGCGGTCCGGGCTCCCGAAGGGTGCGCAGACCTACACCTACGGCAACTCCCCGCTGCGCGGCGGCGTGAGCGCCCTGAGCCCCAAGGCCGGGGTGTCCAACGGCGACACCGACGGCGGCTGGGGCCACGAGGTCTACACGATGAACCCCGGCGTGCCGGGCGACTCCGGATCCGGCTACCTCGACGCCGACGGCAGGGCCGTCGCGATCCTGTCGACACTCAACCTCGCGCCGCTGCCCGTCAGCAACGGCGTCGCCGACCTCGCCCGCGCACTGGCCTACGCCGATTCCTACGGCGGGCTGGGGACGATCTCGCTGGTGCCGGGCACCCGGGCGTTCAGCCCGAGCCCGCCCGGCGTGCCCGCGACGGCCGTGGCCGTGCCCGCGGGCCCGCCGCTCGGTGGCTGAGCCCGTGCTCCCCCTGCCGGCTCAGGCGTAGACGGTCGGGTCGAGCGTGCCGATGAACGGCAGGTCGCGGTAGCGCTCGCCGTAGTCCAGGCCGTACCCGACGACGAACTCGTTGGGGATGTCGAACCCGACGTACTTCACGGGGACGTCGACCTTCACCGCGTCGGGCTTGCGCAGCAGCGTGCACACCTCCAGCGACGCCGGCCGGCGCGACTCCAGGTTCTTCAGCAGCCACGACAGGGTCAGCCCGGAGTCGATGATGTCCTCGACGATCAGGACGTCGCGGCCCGCGATGTCGCGGTCGAGGTCCTTGAGGATGCGCACCACGCCCGACGACGACGTCGACGAGCCGTACGAGCTGACCGCCATGAACTCCAGCTGCACCGGCCGGGGCAGGGCACGCGCGAAGTCGGTCATGAACATGACGGCGCCCTTGAGGACGCCGACGAGCAGGAGATCGGTCTCGCGGCCCTCGACGACGTCGCCGTAGTCGCGGCCGACTTGCTCGGCGAGCTCGGCGATCTTGTCTCGGAGCTGCCGCTCGGTGACCAGGACGGACGCGATGTCGCCGTCGTACACGGGGTGTGGCCTCCTCGGGGCCGGCGGTGCGCCGGCTGTCGGTGCGGTGGTGTCCGGCCCGATCCGTCCCGGGCCTACCCGCCGCCCGGGCGCGGCGTCTCGGCCCGGCGCACGACGAGCCTGCCATCTCGACGGACGAGGTCCAAGCCGCCCGGAAGGGCGATCCCGCCCTGACCACGCCATCGACCGACGAGATCGTCGGCCGCCCGCAGATGCTGGTCGGTGAGATCGTTCACACCGGCGTCGCGCAACCAGGCCCGCAGCACCCGGCGCCGGACCGCGGGCGGGACGTCGGTGAGCGCGGCGACGTGCAGGTCGGGGCCGTGCTCGGCGGCCTCGCGGGCCCGGTCCGCGAACGTGTCGAGGGCGTCACCGTCGTCGCGCAGCTGGGCGGCGGTGCGGGCCAGCGCCTCGGCCACCCCCTCGGCGAGGACGTCCTCCAGCAGCGGCAGCACCTCGTGGCGGAGCCGGACGCGGGTGAAGCGCGGGTCGTCGTTGTGCGGGTCGTGCCACACCCGCACGCCCAGCTCGGCGCAGGCGGCCCGGGTGACGTCGCGGCGTACGTCGAGCAGCGGCCGGGCCCACGGTGCGTCCCAGGCACGCATGCCCGCGATCGAGCGCGGCCCGGAGCCGCGGCCGAGCCCGAGCAGGACCGTCTCGGCCTGGTCGTCGAGGGTGTGGGCGAGCAGGACCGGACTGTGCGCGTCGGGGCGGGCGGCGCGCAGCGCGGCGTAGCGGGCGCGGCGGGCGGCCGCCTCCGTTCCGCCGGGCCCGTCGACGACGACGGGGTGCACGGCCGCCGGAACCCCGTGGCCGATCAGTGCCGCTGCCACCGCTGCGGCGTGGGCCCCCGACCCCTCCTGCAGGCCGTGGTCGACGACCGCGGCCCGGACCCGGCCCGGCAGCTCGGCGGCCGCGGCGAGGGTGAGCGCGAGGGAGTCGGCGCCGCCGGAGCAGCCCACGACGACCGGCGCCGCCGCGACGTCGGCGGGCAGCGAGGCGAGCGTGCGGCGGACGGCGAGCCGCAGCCGGCCGACCGCGGTTCCGGCGCGGGTGGCGGTCATGCGGGTGGTCAGCCCATGCGGCGCAGCCACGCCGCCGGGTCGGCCAGCTCGGCGCGGGTCGGCAGCGTGTCCGGCGACTCCCACACCTTGTTGAACCCGTCCATCCCGACGGCCAGCACCACGTACGACGTGAACGCGGACCCGACCGCGTACTGCTTCATCTTCGCCTCGACGCCCAGCAGCGCCCGCAGCAGCCGGTCGAGCAGCCCGCCACCGCGGCGGCGCACGGTGAACCGCGCGCGGATCGTCGCGACGCTGGGGACGACCGCGGGGCCGACCGCGTCCATCACGTGGTCGGCGTGGCCCTCCAACAGCGTCGTCAGCGCCAGGAGCCGGTCGAGCACGGCGCGCTGCTCAGGGCCCTGCAGCAGCTCGATGACCGCCAGCGCGTCGCCACGGGTCTCGCGCATCCGCTTCGCGATCTCGGGCAGCCGGCTCAGCACGTCGGAGCCGTCGGTGTCGGCCAACGACAGGAACTTCGACACCTGCCCCGAGAAGTGGTCACGCAACCACGGCACCGCGGTGAACTGCAGCCGGTGCGTCGCCTCGTGCAGGCACACCCACAGCCCGAAGTCGGTCGACGGCACGTCGAGCGCCTGCTGCGCCGCGTGCACGTTGGGGGCGACGAGCAGCAACCTGCCCGCCCCGTCGGCGCCGCCGAACGGGTCGTACTGGCCCAGTACCCGCCCACCAAGGTAGGCGAGTACGGACCCGACCTGCAGGCCCGCCGTGGTCCCGGTGACGGCCTTGGCGACCTTCGGGGTGCGCGGCAGCGAGGCGCCCGACGTCAGCGCGGACATGCCGTCGACGGCGGCCGACGCCCAGCCCGGACGGTCGACGACGTCGGCGGGCAGCAGCGGCAGGCCCTCGCCCAGACCCGTCACGGTGCGGACGTGGCCCTCGGCGACGGCGGCGTCCGAACGCAGCCGCACGACGAGCTCCCGGGCATCGGCGCGGGAGGCCTGCGGGCCCGACGACATCAGCCGGGCCGCGGTGCGCTTGGCCAGGTCCCAGTTGACGGGCAGGCCGGAGTCGAGGGGCGCGGGCGTTTGCGTCAGAGCGGGCGGCACGGTCCCGAGGCTACGCACAGAGGGCCGCCTCGTGGCGGGTCGAGGCCGTCCGATGGTGGGCCGCCGGGACTGCGGGGAAGGGCACTTCCCGCGCAAACGAGACGAGCTCAGCGGCAGCCGCAGCGGCTCAACGTCGCCGCGATCGTGTCGAGCCGGGGGCGGGCGTCGGCAGGGTTGGGGCCGTTGGACATGAACGCGAACACCAGCAGCCGGCCGTCGGCGGTGGTGACCACGCCGGCCAGGCTGCTGACCCCGGTCAACGTGCCCGTCTTGGCCCGCACCACCCCGCGCCCGGCGGCGGAGGTGCCTGCGCCGAAGCGGTCCTCCAGCGTGCCGTCGCCACCCGCGACGGGAAGCCCGCCCAGGATGGGACGCAGGAACTCGGTGTCGTGCGGGCTCTGCGGCGGGGTGCTCGCGACGGCGAGGACCGCACCCAGCAGCCGCGGCGGGACGCGGTCACCCGTCGAGAGGCCACTGCCGTCGTTGAGGACGGCGCCCTTCGGGTCGATGCCCGCCTGGCTCAGCGCGGCCAGCACCTGCGCGGCAGCACCGGTGAACGAGGGCTCGCCGCCGCGGGCGATGGCGACCTCGCGGGCCAGGATCTCGGCGAGCACGTTGTCCGACGTCTCCAGCAGGTGCTCGACGAGGTCGGAGATCGACGCCGACGACACCGTGCCCAGCACCTTCGCGTTGGGCGGCGCGGTGCCGGAGGTGACGTTCGACGGATCGACGTCGAGCTCCTTCGCGAGCGCCTTGCCCGCCTGCTCGGCGGGGTCGTTGACGCGGGTGCCGTCCTGGGCCCCCGGGTCGACGCGACCGCCGTCGAGCATCAGCGGCTCGATGGGGGTGACGAACCCGCCGGCGACGTCGGTCGGGTCCCAGCCGGCGGCGAGGCCCGGGCCGGTGTATCGGCTCGTGTCGATGATGATCGACGTGACCTTCTGCATGCCGAGGGACTTCTTCACCGCGGCGGCGAGGTCGGTGAGCCGGGCCGGCTGCGGGTAGACACCCTCCTTGCCGGCGGGCAGCGCCGTCAGGGTGGGGTCGCCCCCGCCGACGAGCACGACCGAGCCGGGGGTGGGGCCGGCGACGACGCGCGTGTAGAGGTGGTCGGTGCCGGCCAGGCTGAGCAGCGCGGCCGCCGATGTCAGCAGCTTGGCGGTCGAGCCGGGGACGAGCGCGGCGTCGGGCGAGCGCTGCCACAGCGGGGTGCCGGTGGCCGGGTCGACGACGACGCCGCCGAACGTGCCCAGCGAGGACCCCTTCGTCACCGGGTCGAGCGCGGCGGCCAGCCCGGACGCCGACGGCAGCGGCGCGTTGGCGGGCAGCCCGCCCAGCGCCGGGACCGGCACCGGCATGGCCACGGACTCCTGGGCGCCGGCACTGCCGAGCAGGCCCGGTGCCGTCAACGCGACGGCGGAACCCGTCGCGGCGGCCGTCACCAGGACGGTGAGCACCACCACACTGCGGCGGAGGCCACGACCCGGGACCCGGAACGTGTCGCCGATCCGCCGTCCGAAACCCACCCGTTCCTCCTGCCTGCGACCACACTCACGGGCGTGACCCGTACCCCCGGAGGGTCCGTACCGGCAGGCGGTCCCCCACACTAGAGGTAGGCGCCGGAGCCGGTCGCCCGACCGGCGTCGGCTCTCGACAGCCGCCACCGAACCCATCAGGAGCAACGAACCGTGGACTTCGACGTCACCATCGAGATCCCCAAGGGCGGCCGGAACAAGTACGAGGTGGATCACGTGACGGGCCGGATCCGGCTCGACCGGACGCTGTTCACCGCGACCCAGTACCCGGCCGACTACGGATTCATCGATGACACCCTCGGCGAGGACGGCGACCCGCTCGACGCCTTGGTCCTCGTCCAGGAGCCGACGTTCCCGGGCTGCCTCATCCGCGCGCGCACGATCGGCATGTTCCGGATGAAGGACGAGAAGGGCGGCGACGACAAGGTCCTGTGCGTCCCGGCCGACGACCCGCGCCAGGAGCACCTGCGCGACATCCACCACCTGCCCGAGTTCGACCGGGCGGAGATCCAGCACTTCTTCGAGATCTACAAGACGCTCGAGCCGGGCAAGAGCGTCGAGGGTGCGACCTGGGTCGGCCGTGCCGACGCCGAGGCCGAGATCCACGCCTCCCGCAAGCGCGCGCTCGACGCCGCCGCGGAGCACGAGGAGCACGACACCGCCGAGTGAGCGCAAGGGGGCGTCTGATGGATCGCCGTCGACGGGCCCGGGCGCCGAGACCGCGGCGAGTGATCCGGCAGACGCCCCCTGCCCCGGTGGCGGCCGCGCCAGCGTCGCCCGGCGGCACCCGGGGGTGGGGTTCTCATGGCCTGCTGCTGCTCGCGGCCTTGAACTGCTCGAAGTCGGTCGTGAACCTGGCCAGCAGCGCGGCGAACTGTTCGCGCTCGGCGGCCGGCCAGTGCGCCAGCATCCGCGCGATGCCCTCGTTGCGCAGCCGCCGGTTCTCGGCGAGCACCCTCTCGCCCTCCTCGGTGGCGACGAGCAGCACGACCCGTCCGTCGGCGGGGTCGGAGACGCGGCGGACGAGGCCGAGCTTGACGAGCTGGGTGATCTGCCGGCTCACCGTCGACGGGTCGGAGTGGACGGCCTCGGCGAGGGCGCTCGACCGGTACGGGCCGCCGTCGACCAGGTGCACGAGCAGCACGTAGGTGGCGCGGTCGACGCCGTCGGGGTGCTCGGCGTGGTGCTGGGCGTAGGCGCGTTCGATCAGCCGGACGAGGCGGACCAGTTCGGTGCCGACGCGCCCGGCGCCCTCGATGTCGAGCTCCGACACGGTGCCGCTCAGACGCGCTCGAACAGCGCGGCGAGGCCCTGGCCGCCGCCGATGCACATCGTCTCCAGCCCGTAGCGGGCGTCGCGGCGCACCATCTCCCGGGTCAACGTGGCGAGGATGCGCCCGCCCGTGGCGCCGACGGGGTGGCCGAGTGAGATACCGGAGCCGTTGACGTTGACGCGGTCGAAATCGGCCGGGGTGAACCCCCACTCGCGGGTGCAGGCCAGGACCTGCGCGGCGAAGGCCTCGTTGAGCTCGATGAGGTCGACGTCCTTGAGCGCCAACCCGGCCTGCGCGAGCGCCGTGGCGACGGCCGGGACCGGGCCGATGCCCATCGTCGCCGGTGCGACGCCGCCCAGACCCCACGACACGAGCCGCACCAGGGGCCGCAGCCCCAGCTCCTCGGCCCGTTCGGAGCTGGTGACGACGCAGATCGCGGCCCCGTCGTTCTGGCCGGACGCGTTACCCGCGGTGACGGTGGCGTCCGGGTCGTCGCGACCCATGATCGGGCGCAGCTTCGCGAGGATCTCGGTGCTCGAATCGGGGCGGATGTGCTCGTCGGTGTCGACGACGGTGTCGGCAGCGCTGCCCTTGCGGCCCTTGATGGTGACGGGGACGATCTCGTCGGCGAACCGGCCCGCGGCCTGCGCGGCGGCGGCGCGCTGGTGGGAACGGACGGCGAACTCGTCCTGCTCCGCGCGCGGGATGGAGTAGTCGCGGCGCAGGTTCTCCGCTGTCTCGATCATGCCGCCGGGCACCGGGAAGTTGACCCCACCCGCGGTGACCCGGCCCCGCGACAGCGCGTCGTGGAGCATGACGCCGGGCCCGCCCTTGGCGCCCCACCGCATCCCGGTGGAGTAGAACGGCGCGTTGGACATCGACTCGGCGCCGCCGGCGAGGACGACCTCCGCCGCGCCCGAGGAGACCTGCATCGCGGCGTAGAGGACGGCCTGCAGCCCGGAGCCGCAGCGGCGGTCGATCTGGATGCCGCCCGCGGTGACGGGCAGGCCGGCGTCGAGCGCGGCGACCCGCCCGATCGCGGGGGCGTCCATCGTCGGGTAGCAGTGGCCGAGGACGACGTCGTCGACCGCCTCGCCGGGCAGGCCCGTGCGCTCCATGACCGCGGTGACGACCGCGGCCGCCAGCTGGTGGGCGGGCACGTCGCGCAGGGCGCCGCCGAACCCTCCCACCGGGGTCCGCAGGGGCTCGCAGATGACCGCGTCACGCATGGGGATCCCCCGGGTCTCAGACGTACTGGCGGGTGAGCCACTCCGCGACCAGCGCGGGCCGCTCGGAGCCCTCGATCTCGACGGTCACCTTCGTGGTGATCTGCACGCCGCCGTCGACGTCGCTGACGTCGGCCAGCTCGACGACACCGCGGACCTTGCTGCCCACGGGCACCGGGGAGGTGAACCGGACGCGGTTCAGGCCGTAGTTGATGCCCATCTTCGTGCCCTCGATGGAGTACACGTCCTTGAGCAGGCTGGGCAGCAACGACAGCGTCAGGAAACCGTGCGCGATCGTCGTGCCGAAGGGGCCCTTCGCCGCCTTGTCGACGTCGACGTGGATCCACTGGTGATCGTCGGTCGCGTCGGCGAACCCGTCGATGCGGCTCTGGTCGACGGTGAACCAGCCGCTCTCGCCGATGGTCTCGCCGACCGCGCCGCGCAGTTCGTCCACCCCGTTGAAGACGCGCATCCCACTCCTCAGCTCCACCGCCGACGGGCCACCCGACCGGCCCGGATCACATTGCCACACCGTTCGGTGAACCGGACACGGCGCGGAACGCGGTGAGCGCCACAGCCCGTCGACGGCCCACGGTTCGCGATCGCACTGTCGGGGGCACTACTGTGCGGCCTGCGACAGGGGCGTAGGGGCCGGGAGCCGCGGGGGCGGGCACCGGGTCCCGCGAGGAAACGGTGGGGCCATGGGACGAGGGCACGGGTGCGCCCGGGTGTCCGGCCCACCCCTGCCGGGCCCACGATGACCGCCTCCGGCACCGACGTCGTGCAGCCGCTCCACGAGGGCGTCCCGTTCAGCTCACCCGCGGGCCTGGCCGAGCAGCTCGCGCCGCGGCTGCGCACCGCGGTCGAGGCGGAGGGCCCGGTCGTCGCGGTACTCGACCCCGCCGAGCGCGACGCGTTGCGCGCCGAGCTGGGCGACGTGGCCGGCCACGTGGAGTTCCTCGCGCCCGCCGACGTCTACCGGCTGCCCGCGTTCACCGTGGCCGTCCGCTGGGCGAGGCTGTCGCGGCAGACGGTGCCCGGCGGCTACGCGACGGTCGTGGCCCAGCACGTCACCGACGTCGCCGACGGCGGCCCCGGCTACTGGGCCCGCCTCGACGCGGCGCTCGACGTCGCCCTCCCCGGGCTACCGGTGGAGGTGCTGTGCCCGTTCCCCGACGACGTCGACGAGCGCGTGCTGCGCGGCTCGACGCACCGGACGCTGCTCTCGGCCGGGCACTCTGTGCCAGGGCTGGGCTACCGGACGCCCGTGGACGTGGTGGCCGAGTTCCCGCCGCCGCCCCCGCCCGAGCTCGGCCGTCCCGTCGAGACCCGGGAGTTCGCGCTCGACGGCCTGGGCGGGCTGCGCCGGGCCGTCGCCGAGGTGTCCACCGACGCGGGGCTGTCCACCGAGCGGGTCGCCGACTTCGTGCTGGCCGTCAACGAGATCGCGAGCAACAGCGTCGAGCACGGGCCCGGGTCGGGGACGCTGCGGCTGTGGCGGCTCGGCGCCGGACCCGGCTCGCACGTCGTCGCCGAGGTGCGCGACGGCGGCAGCATGCAGATCCCGTTCCCCGGGCTGGTGGCGCCGCCGCCGTCTGGTGCGCGGGGGCGCGGGCTGTGGCTCGCCTCGGAGCTGTCCGACGTCCTGCAGGTGTGGAGCGACGGCGGTGGCACGGTCATTCGGGTGACCATGACCCTCTGAGCCGCCTGCGCACCCCGTCGCGACGGCACACTGGATCGATGGACCCCGTCGCGCGCTTCGGCGCCCTCGTGGGCCGCGGAGAGCCCGATCTCGACGTCGGCGCGCTCGCCATCGCCGCAGGCGCCCACCCGGGCCTCGATCCCGACCGCTGGCTCGCCGAGCTCGACCGGCTCGCCGCCCTCGTCCCCGCCGGGTCCGGGCTGCCAGGGCTGCTGGAGACGCTGTTCGAGGTCGAGGGCTTCCGCGGCAACACCGAGGACTACTACGACCCCCGCAACTCGCTGCTGCCGCACGTGCTGCGCCGCCGCACCGGCATCCCGATCACGCTCGCGATCGTCGCCATCGAGGTGGGCCGCCGGGTCGGCGTCGAGCTGGACGGCATCGGCATGCCCGGGCACTTCCTGGTGCGCGACAGGGGCTCCGGCGTGCACGTCGACGTCTTCAGCGGCGGCCGGACCCTCGACGACACCGAGTGCGAGCAGCTGTTCCGCGCCACCACGGGCGCCACCCCGGGATCGGTGCCGTTCCACCGCGAGCTGCTGCCCCGGGTCAGCCACCGCCAGATCCTGATCCGGATGCTGGAGAACCTGCGCGGCGTCTACGCCCGCCGCCGCCGGCCCGCCGATCTGGAGTGGGTCCTGCGGATGCGGCTCACCGTGCCAGGTCCGGCCGAGACAGCCGTCCCGCTGCTCACCGAACTCGCCGACGCCCTCGGCGCGCAGGCCCGCTGGCCCGAGGCAGCCCGGTTGCTGCGCAAGGCCGCGGAGGACACCGACGCGCCCCTGGACGCCGCCCAGCGCGACACCCTGCGCGACAGGGCACGCTCACACCTGGCCAACCTGAACTGACGGTGTCCGGCCGGCGACGTGAAGGGTTCCCCAGGGTGGGGCTGCTCTCGTCCGGCCCACGACCGGGTGAGCGCTCGCCTACCGTGGAGGACGTGGCTTCATCGCGGCGCCTGCGGGCCCTGATCACCAACGACGACGGCATCGACTCCCCTGGTCTGTGGGCGCTCGCGGCAGCGGTCCGCGACGCAGGACTCGAGGTCGTCGTCGCGGCCCCGCACATCGACGCCAGCGGCGTCGGCGCCTCCGTGCACTCGGTGCGTGACGACGACGGCGTCCGCGTCCACGCCCGGACGATCCCCGGCCTCGACGACGTGCCCGCCTTCGCCGTCGAGGGCCACCCCGCCTACATCGTCTACGCCGCGGGCCGCGGCTGGCTCAGCCCGGTACCCGACGTCGTCGTGTCGGGGATCAACCTGGGCGCCAACGTCGGCCGTTCGGTCCTGCACTCGGGTACCGTCGGCGCCGCGCTGACCGCGGGCCTGCAGGGCTGGCACGGCCTCGCCGTCTCGCTCGACTCGGGTTGGGTCCCGCCGCGGGCCCCGCACTGGGAGGCCGCGACGGGCTTCGTGCCCGAGGTGCTCGACCTGCTGCTCACCCGCGACCCCGGCACCGTGCTGTCGCTCAACGCCCCCGACGTGGAGCCCGCCGCGCTGCGGGAGTTGCGGGAGGCGCAGCTGGCCGAGTTCGGCAACGCGCAGGTCGTCGTCGAGCACCGTGAGGGCGACGTCCACGGCACGCTCGTGTCGTCGTTGCGCGACGTGACCGAGGAGCCGGCCGCGGACAGCGACATCGCGCTGCTGGCCGCGGGGCATGCGACCCTCACCGAACTGCGGACCGTCACCGCCGTGCCCGGGGTACTGGGCCGGGTGGAGGCGGCGGGCCGCCGCTGAACGCTCGCTCAGCGTAGTCGTCGGTGACTCCGAGTCACCGTCTCCCCCGGATCGTGAACGCAGTGTGGCGCAAGGCACCATCTGCGGATGAACGCAGGGTGGACGCGGTCCGAGTGGGCGACGCACTTCTCGCGAACGGTTGCCGAGGAGATCCGACTGGGCATCCGATCGGGCGTACTCACCTGGGCCGAGGCCGACGAGCTGCTCGCCCGCCTGCGCGTCGTCGTCGACCAGGCGCTGGAGCCGATCTCCTGACCGCTAGTTGTACTGCCCACGGAGGTTGAGTACGACACGGCCGGAATGATCTTGATATAGGTGAGGGCCTCCAGGTCCGGTGTGGATTGCGACATCTACCCCGACGA
>MEGH01000071.1 GCA_001725415.1 Pseudonocardia sp. SCN 73-27 | reverse complement strand
GGCATCGCCGCCGCCGGGGTCTCCGCCTACCCGGCCGGGACGACGGAGCGCCAGGCCGCCGCGGCCCGCGACCGGGTGCTGCCGGCGGCGGTCGTCGCCGACGTGGCGGGGGCGTCGGTGCGGGTCGTCGACGTCGGCCTCGACACACCCGACCCCGCCGACGAGCGCTACCGCGTCCGCCGCGGCAGCGGCCGCATCGACCACGAGGACGCCCTCACCGCCGACGAGACCGAGGCCGCCCTGCGGATCGGGCGCGCGCTCGCCGACGAGGAGGTCGACGCGGGCGCCGACCTGCTGGTCCCGGCGTCGCTGGGTGTCGGGGCGACCACGCCGGCGTCGACGATCGCGGCCGCGGTCACCGGGCTGGAGCCGGTCGTCGTGGTGGGCCGCGGCAGCGGGATCGACGACGACGCCTGGATGCGCAAGGCCGCGGCGATCCGGGACGCGTTGCGCCGCACCAGGTCCGTGCGCCGCGACCCGGTCGGGCTGCTGCGCGTCGCGGGCGGCGCCGATCTGGCGGTACTCACCGGGTTCCTCCTGCAGGCGTCGCTGCGGCGCACGCCGGTGCTCGTCGACGGGCTGGTGGTGATCGCGGCGGCGACGCTGGCCGAGCAGCTCGCGCCAGGCGCGCGGCAGTGGTGGCTGGCCGCGCAGCGCTCCCCCGAGCCCGCTGCCGACGCGCTGCTCGCCCGGTTGCAGCTCGAGCCCGTCCTCGACCTGGGTGTGCGCGTCGGCGACGGCACGGGTGCACTCGCGCTGCTGCCGATGCTGCGCATGGCGGCGCGGCTGCTCACCGACACCGCGACGGCCGCCGACAGCGGGATCGCCCCGTCCCGCGCATGAGCACGTGAGCACTGCCCTGCGAGGGCTCGCGCTGGCTCTGTCGTGGCTGACGGTGCTGCCGGTCCGCACGGATGCCCCGACGCCCGCGGTGGCCGCGGCCGCGCTGCGCTGGGCGCCCCTGGTCGGCGCGCTCGTCGGGGCGGTGTCCGGGCTGGTCGCGGCGGGGCTCGTCGCCGTCGGGGTGCCCGCGCTCGTCGCCGGGCTGCTCGCGGTCGCGGTGGCGGCGCTCGCGACGCGCGGGATGCACGTCGACGGGCTCGCCGACACCGCCGACGGCCTGGGGTGTTACGGGCCGCCGGAGCGGGCGCTGGCCGTGATGCGTGACGGCGGCGCGGGGCCGTTCGGCGTCGTCACCCTGATCGTGGTGCTGGGTGTGCAGGCCGCCGCGTTCGCGACGCTCGCCGCGGGCGGGGTCGCGGTCACGGCGGCCGCCGGGGCGCTCGCGGGCGCCGTCGGCCGGGCCGGGTTCGGCTGGTGCGCGCGGCGCGGGGTGCCCGCGGCGCGGCCGGGTGGGCTGGGCGCGACCGTCGCCGGGTCGCAGCCGTGGTGGGTCGCCGTCGCCTGGTGGGCGGTGCTCGCCGCCGCGGCCGCGTGGCTCGTCCCGGCCCGCTGGCCGGGCGTGCTCGCCGTCGTCGTGGCGGCGCTGCTGGTCGCCGGGCTGTCGGCGCACACCCGGCGACGCTTCGGCGGCACCACCGGCGACGTGCTGGGCGCGGCGTCGGAGCTCGGCGTGGCCGCCGTCCTGGTGGTGCTCTCCGCCACCGTGTAGCCGGTCGGTCAGGGGCGGTACAGCGTCGTCATCCAGGAGTTGGCGTCGGGCGCGAGACCACGCTGGATGTCGGTGAGCAGCTTGCGCAGCTTCAGCGTGACGGGGCCCGGCTGCCCACCGCCGACGACGACCTCGCCACCGGAGTGCTTGACCTTGCCGATCGGCGTGATCACCGCGGCCGTGCCGCAGCCGAACACCTCGGTGATGGTCCCGTCGGCCGAGCCCTGCAGCCACTCGTCGCCCGAGACCTTGCGCTCGGTGACCTCGCAGCCGATCTCCTTGGCCAGCACCAGCAGCGAGTCGCGGGTGACCCCGGCGAGGATGCTGCCGGTGAGGGTCGGCGTGACGATCTCGACGTGCTCACCGGAGCCGACGACGAAGAACAGGTTGTTGGAGCCCATCTCGTCGACCCACTTGCGCTCCTCGGCGTCGAGGTAGGCGACCTGTGCGCAGCCGTGCGCGGCGCCCTCGGCCTGCGGGAGCAGCGAGGCCGCGTAGTTGCCGCCGCACTTCGCGCCGCCGGTGCCGCCGAGCGCGGCGCGGGTGTACTCGGTGGACAACCACACGTCGACGGGCTTGACCCCGCCGGTGAAGTACGGGCCTGCCGGCGAGGCGATGAGCATGTAGAGGTACTCCGCCGCCGGGCGCACACCCAGGCCGACCTCGGTGGCCAGCATGAACGGCCGCAGGTAGAGCGAGTCCTCCGTGCCGGCCTCCGGCACCCACGCGTGGTCGACGGCCATCAGCTCCGACAGCGAGTCGAGGAACAGCTCGTCGGGCAGCTCGGCCATCGCGAGCCGGGCCGACGACGTGCGGAACCGCGCCGCGTTGGCCTCCGGGCGGAACGAGGCGATCGAGCCGTCGGGCTGGCGGTAGGCCTTGAGCCCCTCGAAGATCTCCTGGCCGTAGTGCAGGACCATCGACGCCGGGTCGAACGAGATCGGCCCGTACGGCACGACGGACGGGTCGTGCCAGCCCTGGCCCTGCGTCCAGCGGATCGTGACCATGTGGTCGGTGAAGTACCGGCCGAACCCGGGCTCGGCCAGAATCCCGGCGCGGCGCTCGTCGGAGGCCGGGGCGGGGTTCTGGACACGGGAGAAGGCCGTCGCGCTCATGAGTGAACGGTAACGCGTGGGACAAGTCCGAATGTCGGACGTCCGAGGATCAGTCGCCCGATGGCGTGGTGTGCGCGCCCCAGCGCACGACCAGCGTGCACAGCAGCCAGCCGCCGAGCAGCGCCGCGGCGGTGATCAGCACGCCGGCCAGCGGCAGGAACACCGCGAGGCCGACACACAGCACGACGCCGAGCAGTGACATCCACACCGGCCAGCGCCGCCGCGCCCTCGGCAGCCGCAGCGCAGCGACGTTGATCAGGGCGTAGTGCACGAGCGTCGCGCACGCCGACAGCGTGATCGCCGCGACCGGGCCGGCCAGGATCGCGACGACGATCGCGAGCACCGCGCCCGCGATGTCGGCGGGCCAGGGGTTCTGCCGCGACCCGACGCGGGCGAACACCTTCGGCAGCTCGCCGCGGCGCGCCATCTCGCGCATCGTGCGGCTCGTCGTGACCAGCACCGACAGCAGCGCCGCCCCCGACGCGACCGCCGCTCCGATGCGCACCAGCACCCCGAGCGCGGGCGCCTGCCCGGTGTCGACGAGCGCGACCAGCGGTGCGTGCTCGGCCGCGAGCCGGTCGACCCCCAGACCGACCAGCAGCGCCCCGGCGACCGCGACGTAGGTGACCGTCAGGACCGCGAAGGAGATGACGAGGGCGCGGCGCAGCGACCGGTCCGGGTCGCGCAGCTCCTCCCCGATCGTCGCGACGCGGGAGTAGCCGGCGAAGGCGAAGAACACGATGCCCGCCGCCGTCACCAGACCCAGCGGCCCGGGGACGACCTGCACCGGCACCGGGGAGTCGGCGACCGGGGACGCCGACACGCTCGTCGACCCGCCCGGGCCGAGCAGCCCGACCACCACCACGACCGCCAGCACGGCCAGCGTCCCGCCGACCAGCAGCCACGCCGTGCCCGGCGACCACCGCACCCCGGCGATCACCATCGCCGACACCACCACGATCACCACGACCGCACAGATCACCGGGTGCGCGGGCAGCACGTAGGTGCCGAACACCCCCGCCGCCGCGGCCGCCGACGACACCTTCCCGACGAGGAACGACACCCCGGCGAGCCGGCCCGTCCCCGGCGAGAGCCGTTCGCGGGTGTAGACGTAGCCGCCGCCGCTCTCCGGGTGCGCGACGGCGAGATCGGCCGTCGACGCCGCGTTGCACAGTGCCGTCACCGCCGCGATCGCGACCGCCAGGAGCAACCAGCTCCCACCGGCGGCGGCCGCGGGCGAGAACGCGGCGAACACACCCGCGCCCAGCATCGCCGCCAGACCGAGGGCGACCGCGTCGGCCGTTCCGAGGCGCCGGGTCAATGACGACAACACGTCCACAGCCTTGCACCCAGGCCCGCGCCGACGGGCGCCGCCGAGGTGTCATTAGCATTTCGAAGCGGTCTCACCCCGCGCCCGCGAGCGCCGAGGAGCCGTCCCCGCAGGCCCGTCACCCGTCCGGGCCGCTCGTCGCGACAGGGAGTCACGTGGCAACCGAACTGCGCACCAGCACCGTCTCCGCCGCCGAGGTCGAGGCCGACGCCGTCGTCGTCGGCCTCCTGCAGGGCTCCGGCGACGCCGGCCCCACCCTCGCCGCCGGTACCGACGAGATCGCCGCCGCGTTCGGCGCGAACGGCGAGCTCGTCGCCGAGCTGGTGCTGCTGGGTGCGACGGGGAAGGCCGAGGAGATCGTGCGGCTCACCTCCCGCGGGGCCGTCACCGCGCCGCTCGTCGTGGCCGTCGGGCTCGGCCGCGTGTCCGGCGACGCGCCCGGCGCCGAGCAGGTGCGCCGCGCCGCCGGTGCCGCCAGCCGCGCCCTGTCCGGGACCGCGCGGGTGGCCAGCACGCTCGGGCGGGTCGACGCCGCTGCCGCGGCCGAGGGGGCGCTGCTCGGGGCGTACACGTTCCGGGAGTACCGCAGCAACGGCGACGCCAAGCCCCCCGTCGGCACCATCGAGCTCCTCCTCGCCGACGGCGACACCGCCGCGCAGGACGCCGTGACCACCGCGGTCGCCGTCGCCGGGGCCGTCATCACCGCCCGCGACCTCGTCAACACACCGCCCAACGACCTCTACCCCGCTTCGTTCGCCGAGCGCGCGAAGGTACTCGGCGAGGCCGCCGGGCTCACCGTCGAGGTCCTCGACGACACCGCGCTCGCCGAGGGCGGCTACGGCGGCGTCCTCGGCGTCGGGCAGGGCTCGTCGCGCAAGCCGCGGCTCGTCCGGCTCGTCTGGGCCGGTGGCGACGCCCCGCGCGCCAAGGTCGCGCTCATCGGCAAGGGCATCACGTTCGACACCGGCGGCATCTCGATCAAGCCCGCCGCCGGCATGGACCACATGACCTCCGACATGTCCGGCGCCGCGGCCGTCGTCGCCACCACTGTGCTGGCCGCGACGCTGAACCTTCCCGTCGCCGTCACCGCCACCGTGCCGATGGCCGAGAACATGCCCAGCGACACCGCCTACCGCCCCGGCGACGTGCTGCGCATGTACGGCGGCAAGACCGTCGAGGTCCTCAACACCGACGCCGAGGGCCGGCTCATCCTGGCCGACGCCATCGGCCGCGCCGCCGAGGACGAGCCCGACTACCTCGTCGAGACCTCCACGCTCACCGGCGCCCAGATGGTCGCGCTCGGCACCCGCACCGCCGGGATCATGGGCTCCGACGAGCTGCGCGACCGCATCGCCTCCCACGCCCGCGCCGTCGGCGAGGACGGCTGGGCGATGCCGCTGCCCGAGCACCTCCGCCCCGAGCTCGACTCCCGCGTCGCGGACCTCGCCAACGTCACCGGCGCCCGCTGGGGCGGCATGCTCGCCGCCGGGATCTTCCTCGGCGAGTTCGTGCCCGACGGCCTGCCGTGGGCGCACATCGACATCGCGGGCCCGTCGTTCAACACCGGCGGCGCCTGGGGCTACACCGGCAAGGGCGGCACCGGCGTGCCGGTGCGCACCCTGTGGGCGCTGCTGGGCGACATCGCCACCAACGGCTGAGCGCCCCGGAACGGCTGGGCGCTGCAGGGTCAGCCCCCGAGATCCTTGCGGCGACGACGTTCGCGCAGCACCCGCTCGCGGGCGTCGTGGTCGCGCATGCGCTGCGGGTAGCCGACGATCTGCACGTCGTAGACCGGGAGCCGCAACGACCGGGCCAGCTTCCGCGCGCCCTCCGGGCCGCCGACGCGGCGCCGCGTCCAGCTGCCGTCGGCGGCGACCATCACGGCCGTCGTGTCCGTCACAGTGGTACGCGGCTCCACGAACATCTCGACGCCCTGATGAGCCGCCGCCCATGCACGCAGGTGTGCCTCGTCGCCCTCGGGGACCCGACGGCGTGCACGCGCGGCCCGTGACCGTCGCAACCTGCTGACCAGGCCCATCACGTCCACCTCCGTCCACGCGGGCCGGTTCACGGCGACGCCTGCCCGGTCCGTCGGCGACGTCGCAGCCCCGCACCGTGCACAACGGCCGGCATGCCCGGTTTTCTCCCGGCCCTGAACCCACCGTGCCGCGCCAGAGTGACAAGATGAGCCCGCCTGTGGCGCGAGACCCGCGCCCAGCCCCGCGAGGAGGAATGTCACGGTGCCCGAGCACAACGCCGACCTGGTGATTCTCGGCGGCGGATCCGGCGGCTACGCCTGCGCACTGCGGGCGGCCGAACTGGAGATGTCCGTCGTCCTGGTCGAGAAGGACAAGCTCGGCGGCACCTGCCTGCACCGCGGCTGCATCCCCACCAAGGCGCTGCTCCACGCCGCCGAGGTCGCCGACGCGGCCAACGAGGGCGCGAAGGTCGGCGTGCGCAGCACGTTCGAGGGTATCGACATGGCCGGCGTCAACTCCTACAAGGACGGTGTCGTCGGCAGGCTCTACAAGGGACTGCAGGGGCTCGTGAAGTCCCGCAAGATCGAGCTCGTGCAGGGCGCGGGCACGTTCGTGGCCCCCAACGCGATCGACGTGAACGGCGAACGCTACATCGGCCGCAATGTCGTCCTCGCCACCGGCTCCTACGCCCGCTCGCTGCCCGACCTCGAGATCGGCGGCCGGATCATCACCTCCGACCAGGCGCTGACCCTCGACGAGGCCCCGACGAAGGTCGTCGTCCTGGGCGGCGGCGTGATCGGCGTCGAGTTCGCCAGCGTGTGGCGTTCGTTCGGTGCCGAGGTCACGGTCGTCGAGGCACTGCCGCGGCTCGTCCCCAACGAGGACGCCTTCGCCTCCAAGCTCCTCGAGCGCGCGTTCCGCAAGCGCAAGATCGCGTTCAAGACCGGCGTCCGGTTCACCGGGGCCAAGCAGGACGACAACGGGGTGACCGTCAGCCTCGAGTCCGGTGAGGAGCTGGAGGCCGACCTGCTGCTCGTCGCCGTCGGCCGCGGCCCCAACACGACCGGCCACGGCTACGAGGAGGCCGGCGTCACCATGGAGCGCGGCTTCGTCCCCACCGACGAGCGCCTGCGCACCAACCTGCCGAACGTCTACGCGGTCGGCGACATCGTCCCCGGCCTGCAGCTCGCGCACCGCGGCTTCGCCCAGGGCATCTTCGTCGCCGAGGACATCGCCGGGCTCTCCCCCGCCCCGATCGACGAGGCCGGCATCCCGCGCGTCACCTACTGCGAGCCGGAGGTCGCCTCGGTCGGTCTGACCGAGGAGCAGGCCCGTGAGCGTCACGGCGAGGTCCAGACGCTGACCTACGACCTCGGCGGCAACGGCAAGTCCCAGATCCTGCAGACCTCGGGCGCGATCAAGCTGGTCAAGGCCGGCCCCGAGGGCACCCCCGGCCCCGTCGTCGGCCTGCACATGGTCGGCGCCCGCGTCGGCGAGCTGATCGGTGAGGCGCAGCTGATCTACAACTGGGATGCTCAGGCCGAGGACGTCGCCGCACTGATCCACGCCCACCCGACCCAGAACGAAGCGCTGGGCGAGGCACACCTCGCCCTCGCCGGAAAGCCGTTGCACACCCACGGCTGACGGCCGCCGAGACCTGCTCACAACGCGAAGCACATCGAAGGAGCTCCGACCCGCCATGGCCTTCTCAGTCCAGATGCCCGCCCTCGGTGAGAGCGTCACCGAGGGCACGGTCACCCGCTGGCTCAAGCAGGAGGGCGACCGGGTCGAGGTCGACGAGCCGCTGCTGGAGGTCTCGACCGACAAGGTCGACACCGAGATCCCGTCGCCCGCTGCGGGTGTGCTGCAGCGCATCGTCGCCGCGGAGGACGACACCGTCGAGGTCGGCGGCGAGCTGGCCGTGATCGGCGACGGCGACGGGTTCGGCGGCGACTCCGGCGGGTCGGACGCCGACGCCGCGTCCGAGTCCGGTGCGTCCGACGACGGGCAGGCCACCGGGTCGACCCCCGAGGCCCCGTCGGAGTCCGCCGAGGCGTCGGCCGAGGAGACCCCGGAGCCGGAGCCCGAGCCGGCCGCCGCGCCGTCGGATTCCGCCGACTCGGGTTCCTCGGGGTCGTCCGGCGGAGGGCAGCCGGTCACCATGCCCGAGCTGGGCGAGAGCGTCACCGAGGGCACCGTCACCCGCTGGCTCAAGCAGGTCGGCGACACCGTCGAGGTCGACGAGCCGCTGCTCGAGATCTCCACCGACAAGGTAGACACCGAGATCCCCTCCCCGCTCGCCGGCACGCTGCTGGAGATCACCGTCGGCGAGGACGAGACCGTCGAGGTCGGCGCCCAGCTGGCCACGATCGGCGACGCGTCGGCGGCACAGCAGGAACCGGCACAGCAGGAGCCGGCGCAGCAGGAGCCGGCGCAGCAGGAGCCGGCGCAGCAGGAGCCGGCGCAGGAGAAGCCTGCGCAGCAGGAGCAGCCGGCCGAGAAGGCGCCCGAGCCGGCCGCGGAGCAGGCCCCCGAGAACGCGCCGTCGGCGGAGAAGGAGCACGAGCCCGCAGCTGCGGAGCCCGCCCCGCAGGACGAGCCCCGGCAGGCCCCCGCCGCCACGAGCAACGGCGACGGTGGCGGCGAGGGCGGCGGCTCCGACCGTCTCCCCTACGTCACGCCGTTGGTGCGCAAGCTCGCCGCCGAGCACGGTGTCGACCTCGACTCGCTGCAGGGCAGCGGCGTCGGCGGCCGCATCCGCAAGCAGGACGTCCTGGCCGCGGCGGAGAAAGCCGCACCGGCCGCTGCCGCCGAGGAGCCCGCCGCCCCCGCGGCCGCCCAGCCCGTGGCCGCCCAGCCCGCCGCCGCGCAGCCGGCCGGTGGTGCGCCGCGGACCCCGGCGGCCGTGCCGCAGCGCGCCGAGGGCGCCCCGCAGCCCGGGACGACCGTCAAGATGCCGCGGCTGCGGCAGGTCATCGCGCAGCGCATGCGCGAGTCGCTGGCCGTCTCTGCGCAGCTCACCACGGTCCAGGAGGTCGACGTCACCCGCGTCGCCCGCCTCCGGGCCCGCGCCAAGGCCGAGTTCGAGGCCCGTGAGGGCGTCAAGCTCACCTACCTGCCGTTCTTCGCCAAGGCCACCGTCGAGGCGCTGCGCGCGTTCCCGCAGGTCAACGCGTCGATCAACGACGAGACCAAGGAGGTGACCTACCACGGCGCCGTGCACCTGGCGATCGCGGTCGACACCCCCCGCGGCCTCCTCGTCCCGGTGATCAAGAACGCGGAGGAGCTCAACATCGCGGGCCTCGCCCGCAAGATCGCCGACGTCGCCGCCCGTACCCGGGCCGGCAAGATCGGCCCCGACGAGCTCTCCGGCGGCACCTTCACGATCACCAACATCGGCAGCGCGGGCGCCCTGTTCGACACGCCGATCATCAACCAGCCGCAGGTCGCCATCCTCGGCACCGGCGCGATCGTCAAGGAGCCCAAGGTCGTCGCGGGCGCCGACGGCGAGGACGTCATCGCCGTCCGTTCGGTCTGCTACCTCCCGCTGACCTACGACCACCGCCTCGTCGACGGTGCCGATGCCGGCCGCTTCGTCAGCGCCGTCAAGGCCCGCCTCGAGGAAGGCGCGTTCGAGTCCGACCTCGGGCTCTGACCTGCCGGCGTCCCGGCGGCCCCCACCGGCCGCCGGGATGCTCCGGTCGCGGGCCGGCACCGGCTCGGGAAGGATCACGGCCGTGCGCGTGGTCGTCGCCGGTTCGTCCGGCCTCATCGGAACCAGCCTCGTCGCCGCCCTGCGCGCGGCCGGGCACGACGTCGTCCGGCTCGTCCGCCGGGCCCCGGCAGCCCCCGACGAGCGCGGCTGGGACCCGCCCGCCGGCCGCATCGACGACGGCACCTTCGACGGCGTCGACGCCGTCGTCAACCTCGGTGGCGTCGGCATCGGCGACCGCCCCTGGAGCGGCTCCCGCAAACAGGCCATCCGCGACAGCCGCAACGTCCCCACCGACGTCCTCGCCCGCGCGGTCGCCGAACACGGCGTCCCCACCATGGTCAGCGGCTCCGCCGTCGGCTACTACGGCGACACCGGTCCCCGCGTCGTCTCCGAGTCCGCACCCTCCGGCCAGGGGTTCCTCGCCGACGTGTGCCGCGACTGGGAGGCCGCCACCCAGCCCGCCGTCGACGCCGGCGCCCGCGTCGTCCTGCTCCGTACCGGGCTCGTCCTCTCCCCCGCGGGCGGGCTCCTCGGCCCCATGAAGGCCGTCTGGAAGCTCTACCTCGGCGCCCGGCTCGGCAGCGGCCGCCAGTACATGTCGTGGGTCTCCCTCGACGACGAGGTCGGCGCCATCCTCTTCGCCGTCGAGAACCCCGCACTGACCGGGCCCGTCAACGTCACCGGACCCACACCCGTCACCAACCGGGAGCTGACACGCGCCCTCGGCGTCGCCCTCGGCCGCCCCGCACCCTTCGCCGTCCCCGCGTTCGCGATCAAGGCCGTCCTCGGCGAGATGGGTGAGGAGATGCTGCTGTTCGGCCAGCGCGCCGTCCCCACCGCGCTGCTCGACGCCGGCTACCAGCACCGGCACAACAGCGTGACCGAAGCCCTTGCTGCGGCCGTCTGACGGGTGCGTGCACTGACGTACGGTAGGACCATGTCCGACACGCTCACCCCGGCCACCATCGCCACCCGCCGTGCCCGCACCGCCGACGGGCCCGTCGAGGTCGAGGTCATCGAGCTGATCGGCTACCTCGAGGCCTGGGACCGCCAGCGTGAACACGCCCAGGCCCGCCGCGACGGCGGCCCGGACGTCCTCATGCTGCTGCAGCACCCCTCGGTCTACACCGCGGGCAAGCGCACCCGCCCCTCCGACCGCCCCACCGACGGCACGCCCGTCGTCGACGTCGACCGCGGTGGGCTCATCACCTGGCACGGCCCGGGCCAGCTCGTCGGCTACCCGATCATCGGGCTCGCCGAGCCCCTCGACGTCGTCGACTACGTGCGCCGCCTCGAAGAGGCCATGATCAAGGTCTGCCACGACCTCGGGCTCACCACCGCGGGCCGGGTCGCCGGCCGCAGCGGCGTCTGGCTCCCCGCCGACGCCACCCGCCCCGAGCGGAAGGTCGCCGCCATCGGCGTGCGCGTCCAGGGCGGTGTGACCCTGCACGGCTTCTCGCTCAACTGCGACGCCGACCTCTCCTCCTTCGCCAAGATCGTCCCCTGCGGCATCACCGACGCCGGCGTCACCTCACTCAGCCTGGAACTGCAGCGGCCGGTCACGGTCGAGGAGGTCCGCGACGCCGCCCGCGACGCCGTGCTCGCCGCCCTCGAAGGCACCCTCCCGGTCACCGACCACACGGTCGAGCGCCCCGCCACCCCCGCTGGCCTCGACCTCCGCCTGGACCCCCGTCTCCACTGACCCCGCGCGGCGACACGGACATCCGTGCGCAACCTCACCGTCCTCCCGCGGCGCTTCGACAGCCGTCAGGTTGCGCGCGGCCGCCGGCGCACTGAGCTGCACCCGATCCGCGCGCAACCTCACTGTCGTCGTGCGCCGCATCGGCGACCCTGAGGTTGTGTCCGGCCCACGGCCCGCAACCTCATTGCTGTGTCGCCCGGCCGCCCGACCGCAACGAGGTTGCGCGATGTGGCGACGCCCGGCCGTGGCAGCTGATCCACGGCCGGTCAGCTCCATCCCAGCCGCCGAGCGTCTCGTGGGAGCTGCCCGAACGCGCCCAGGACACGCTCGACGCCGGCCCCGACACCCGACGTGTCGCCAGGGCTGCGCCAGCGCGTTGACGACACGTCCGGCGGCAGCTACCCCACCCGCGCAAACTCGGCGTCGTCCCAGGGGGCGATCACGACCGTCAGGTGACAGCACCGACAGCACCGACAGCACCGACGGCCGCACCGGGCGCAACCTCACCGTCCTCCCGCGCCGGATCAGGGACCGTCAGGTTGCGCACGGTGGTCAGCGGTCGGCGGCGGGCGGGGGCGGGGTGTCCTGGGGGGCCGGGCCGTCGGGGGCCGTGGCCGTCGCAGGCGGGGTGGTGGCGGCGTTGATCGCGGAGCGCAGCCGGAACGCCCACACCACGACGACGATGCCGAAGACGAGCGCCCAGATCCCGGCGATCCAGAGCAGCGTGACGAGACCCGCGCTGGGCTGGACGACCAGCAGGATGCCGAAGACGATGCTCAGGATGCCGGCGGCGAGCACCCAGCCCCAGGTGGAGGAGCCGTTGCGGCGCATGGTGAGCGACTCGGTGATCTCGGCGATACCGGCGACGATGCTCCAGAACGCGATCAGGAACAGGATCACGAGGACGGTGGCGCCGGGCCAGGCGAAAGCGAGGACACCGGCGATCACGGAGATGACGCCCTGGACGACGTGCCAGCCCCAGTGGTTGTCCTCGGAGCGGTGGCGGATGCCGGCGACGACGGCGGTGATGCCGTCGAGCACGGCGTAGACGCCGAACACCAGGACGAGCGCGAGCAGCGCGGTGCCGGGTGTGAAGAGCAGGATGAGTCCGAAGAGGATCGCGAAGATGCCTCTCAGCAGCACGAGCCACCACACGCCGCGGATCGCGGACTCCACACCGGACGTCGGAGGCGTCGCTGCCGTCATGTCGGCCGAAGGTACGCCGTCCCCGCACGGTCCCCCAGCCCCCGAACGGGGTCAACGACGTGCTCCACGAAACAGGCATCTGCCGCACACGGTCGGGAAGATCTCCACGGGCCGGAGGCGAGATGCAGCTGTATCGTGCACCTGGCCGCGTACGGGCGGGCGGTGGCCGCCGGGACGGTGTCGCCGGATCGGCCGGTGACGGTCGCGGAGTGGGAGCGTCGGTCCGCCGCGCCGACGAGACGTCCGGCTCGTCCGGCCCGCTGGTCTCCGGCCTGCCGCGTGTACGAGGCGCGGCTGTCGTCGGGTGCGTTCGGGGTCGTCGTGCAGCAGGCGCTCGACCCGCCGCGACCGGCCGGTCGGCGGCCGCGGCGCGATCGCAGCCTCAGGCCAGCTGCGGGGCGACCTCGGAGGCGAACAGCTCCAGGTGGTCGAGGTCGGAGATGTCGAGGATCTGCAGGTAGAGCCGGGTGATGCCGGTCTTGTCGCGCAGCGCCCCGATGCGGTCGACGACCTCTGCCGGGGTGCCGGCGAGCCCTTCGGCGCGGATCTGGTCGACCTCGCGGCCGATGGTCAGGGCGCGGCGGGCGACCTCGTCGTCGTCACGACCGAGGACGAGCGTCTGGGCGACGGAGTACACGAGCTCGTGCGGGTCGCGGCCGATCTCCCCGCACGCGGTGGCGACGCGCTCGAACTGGGTCACGGCCTGTTCGGGCGCGCCGAAGGCGAGGTTGAACTCGTCGGCGTAGCGGGCGGCGAGCATGGGGGTGCGCTTCGCGCCCCGCCCGCCGACGATCACCGGCGGCCGCGGCTGCTGCACGGGCTTGGGCATCGCGGGCGAGTCGGTGACGGTGAAGTGCTTGCCGGTGAACTCGAACCGGTCGCCGGGGAGCGTCCCCCAGAGGCCGGTGATGATCGCGAGCTGTTCCTCGAGCCGGTCGAACCGCTCGCGCAGCGACGGGAACGGGATGCCGTAGGCGGCGTGCTCGGCCTCGTACCAGCCGGCGCCGATACCCAGCTCGACACGTCCGCCCGACATCTGGTCGACCTGCGAGACGGAGATGGCGAGGGGCCCGGGGAGCCGGAAGGTGGCGGCGTTGACGAGGGTCCCGAGCCGGATGCGGCTGGTGTCGCGGGCGAGGCCGGCGAGGGTGATCCAGGCGTCGGTGGGGCCGGGTTCGCCGCTGGCCCCTCCCATGACGAGGTAGTGGTCGGAGCGGAAGAAGGCGTCGAAGTCGGCGTCCTCGGCGGCCCGCGCGATGCGCAGCAGGTCGTCGTAGTGGGCGCCCTGCTGGGGCTCTGTGAAGATCCGGAAGTCCACGCACCCAACGCTATCCCCCCACGATGCGCGCCGCCGGGGCTGTGCGCGCGGCGGTCCGTGACGACGAGCGCTACCGTCGGCGGGGTGATCCCGCTCCCCGACCTGTCCGGCCGCACGGTGCTCGTCACCGGGGCGACGTCGGGGCTCGGTCTCGCATCGGCGGTGGCGTTCGCGGGTGCGGGTGCGCGGGTCCTGATGACGGCGCGCCACCGAGGACGTGGCCTGGCGGCGCTGGAGAAGGTGTCCGGGCAGGCGGAGCTCGTCGACCTCGACCTGGCCGATCTCGACTCCGTGCGTGACGCCGCGGCCGACGTCCGCAAACGCACCGGCGACCGGCTGCACGTGCTCATGAACAATGCCGGGGTGATGGCGACGCCGCGGGGCTCGACCGTCGACGGGTTCGAGCTGCAGATCGGCACCAACCATCTCGGGCCGGCGGCGCTGACGTGGCTGCTGATGCCGGCTCTGCGCGGCGCGGGCACCGCCGACGATCCCGCCCGCGTTGTGACGGTGTCGAGCATCGCCCACAACCGTGGCGGTCTCGATCCGGACGACCTGAACTTCGAGCGCCGCCGCTACTCCCCCGCCGCCGGGTACGGCGCGTCGAAGCTCGCGAACCTGTTGTTCACCGCCGAGCTCGACCGACGGCTGCGCGACGCGGGTGATCCCGTGATCTCCGTCGCGGCCCACCCCGGGTCGACGCGGTCGGAGCTGCTGGGCAACTCGCTGCGGCAGCGGTCGGCCCTGCTCGGACGGCTGGCGCGGCCGATCAACGCGGTCGTCACCCAGCCTGTCCGGACGGGTGTGCTGCCGCAGCTGGCGGCGGCGACGTCTCCGCAGGTCAGGGGCGGTGACTACATCGGCCCGCGAGGTCCGTTCGAGGTCGCGGGCAGGCCCGGCCCGGCGCGGCGCAGCGGTGCGGCGCGCGACGTCGACCTGGCCCGTCGGCTGTGGGAGGCGACGGCCTCGGCGACGGGCGTGGAACCCGATCCGCGGTGAGGTGCGCGGCGTAGGCTGGCGGCTGTGACGATCGCACCCGAAGGTCGCAAGCTGCTCCGGCTGGAGGTCCGCAACGCCGAGACCCCGATCGAGCGCAAGCCGTCGTGGATCCGCACCCGGGCCCGCACCGGACCGCAGTACACG
>MEGH01000070.1 GCA_001725415.1 Pseudonocardia sp. SCN 73-27 | reverse complement strand
TCCTCGCGAAACAGAACCGCGCCGACCGGGACTGACGACCATCTGAGGGGTCAAGATTCAGAGTCCCCAGAGGGGTCAATTTTCGAGATCCGTTGACAGCTTCGGGCGCGACGGACGGATCGACATGGTCCCAGCATCCCAGCGGCCCGGATCTCCGGCATCAGCCTGGTAGTGGCAACTACGGGCGGCAGAGTCGGCTTCGCGGGGCCAGGACGGGCCCGCCCGCACCGGGCAGCACCCGATCCACCCGACGGGCCGAGGCCGTTGCAGCAATTTGCTCCCTGCGGGCCGATCCGAGCGGTCGGCGAGCTTGCCACTGTGGAGCCGCGTGGGCGGCACGGTCCACCAACGGGGTGGAGCAGGGAGGACACGTGACCCTGATGCGAGGTGACCCGTTCCGCGAGTTTGCGCAGGTCCGGCATCGTGGTCGGGCGCAACCCGGGCCGGGTCACGGTGTTCGTGGCCGTGACGTCCGCGTGACCCCTCGAACCGACCACGCAGGCAGCAGCAGCACTCGACCACGTCAGGGCGAACAGCGCGGCTGTGGATTGCGCGCGCCGGGCCGTGGTGCCGTGGCGCCGTGGCGGGCCTGTCGTCACCTCATCGTCAGGTCCACACGATGATCGACGAGATCGCGGTGGAGCGGGTGCGCCTGTTCTGTCCCGAGGACCACTGGCAGGAGGAGGTCGACGTGGACGTCGTGCGCTACGCCGACCCGGATGGCGGGCTGTGGGAGTACTTCTCGATCGACGGCGAGCCCGTCATGTCGCCCTACACTCCGGACGGGCGGCCGCTCTGCCCGGTCTGCGGGCGGACGACGGCGGTCGATCTGCTGCGCCGCCGCTTGGTCCCGGTGCCCGACGGCGGCCGGCTGCGCAGCCGGTGGGAGGACCGTCCCCAGCGGGCCGAAGCCTGGTTGCGTCAGGCCCCTATGGAGCAGGATCGGGCCTGACCGTCAGGCGAAGGCGGGGCCACGCAGTGTCTGCCCGGGGGAGCGGCCGAAACGCGCGCCGTAGGCCGCAACGAACGACTGTGGCCGGAATCCCCACGATCTCGCGACTGTAGTCACCGTGGCCTCTCCAGGCCGGTAGAACTGCAGGTCGCGGTGCGCCCGCGCGAGCCGGATCCGGCCGACGTCGTGCCCGGGGCGCACGTCCCGGTGCCGCAGCCAGCAACCTTCGAGGGCTCGGACGCTCAGCCCGGCGACCGCGGCGAGACTCGTCAGCGTCAGCGAGCGCTCCGGATGGGCCTCGACGTAGTCGACACATCGGCGTACGGCCCGGGGACCCCAGGTGGGTACGCGCTCGTCGAGCGCGTCGCGGTGCGGATGGTCGGCGGCGAGCAGCAACCGAACCAGAAGCATGTCCTGCAGTGGCTCGGCGCTCATCGGGTTGTCGAGCAGCGAGGATGTGTCGGTGGTGGCACTGGCAACCAGCCGCACCGTGCTTGCCCACTTCCGGCCCGCCCCGGAGCTCACGGTCATCGAGGTGAACAGCCGCAGAGGGCGGGGCACGGCCCGTCCGAGCAGCGCCTCCAGCATGTCCTCCAACGTGACCGACCCGATATCGATCAGCAGCATGTCGAAGCGGTCGCCGGTGGCCACCGTGGTCTCCGGCCACGGAGAGAAGATGGCGGCACAGCCCGGACCCACGTCCAGCTCCGTGCCCCGGGTGTCGGCGTGCAGCAAGCTGCGCAGCGGCAGCCCGACCTGGTAGCTCGGCCGATCGGGCAGCCGCACGTGGACCCCGTCGGTGCAGCGGGTCTCCTCGACGATCAGCGGGCCACGGGTGACCCGGTGGGTGTGGAACGCGAACCGCGTCGTCGGGACGTGATCGAGGTGCACGGTCTGCGGGAGCTGGGTGGCCGCCCGACCGATGTCGGTCACGTGGACGTCGGCGAACCGAGGGGTGGTCATCAGTACACCTGCCGGAAGAGGTCGGTGACGCGGTCCCAGTGTTCCGTGGACGGGTGGACGACGTCAGGGTCAACGATGCGAAAGGCCCGGGCACAGGCGATACTCAGGCCGCCGAACAGCTCCGGCAGCATCTCCTCGGTCTCCTCGGAGAAGGTCACGTCGGCAGGGGGTCGGCGTACGCCCTCGGCGAGCACAGTGCGGATGTTGACCGCCTCCTCCAGCTTGTCGAACTCGCGCATCCGCTCCTGGAGGCCCTTCGTGATCGGCAGGTCCATCGGAGCGATGACGTCCCGACCGTTCCACCTGGCGCCGTTGCGGCCCGCGATCGCGATGTCGTCGACCATCTGGTCGACGAACTCGCGGAACCGTTTCACGTCGTTCTTGTCCACCTTGAGCTGCGCCACCGAGCGGAAGAATCGCTCGAACACCGGAACGCTCGACGGGCCTGCCATCTCTGCACCTCCTGCTGTCCCACATGTGCCAGGTGCTCGTGCACCAGGCGGACCGCCATTGCTCCTACGCCGACCGCAGGCGCCACCCGCTTGAAGTGGCTGTGCGGGTGCTCTAGCCGGGGCCGGCCCGACCTCGGTCGGTGTTACCACGGTGGCAGAGGCGCGTCGGCTCCGATTCGGTCTCGGAGAGGGAATCTCGGTGCTGGACCTCGGCCCGGCGGGCCGACGGGAGGTCAAGTCCGCTGGCGTGGTGTGTGACGACGACCCGTGATCTTCGGTTCTGGTAAGCGCTCAGCGCCGGGATCGTATTCGTGGCGCTCACCTCCTCGTCTCTGGTTGGTGTCGGGGACGGCGGTGATCCGGGCGTGGGCGAGTACGTCGAGGCCGAGGTAGCGGCGTCCTTCGGCCCATTCGTTGTGCTGCTCGGCGAGGACGGCCCCGTCGAGGTGGATCAGGGAGTCGCGGTCGGGGCGCCGCTCTCGTCAAGCTGCGGCTGGGTCGGGGGTCCTCATGGGTGCAGGCGTCCTTGATCATTGCTCGGTAGATCGCCGCGGCGAGGTGTCGCTTGAGGCAGCGGCGCGCTTCAGGCCCGGTCTTGCCGTCGGCGCGCTTTCGGGCGAGATAGGCGCGGGCGTCGGGGATGCCAACGGGCCTGGACCATCGCGACGGTGAACAGGGCCCGGTTGAGCGCGGACCTCGGCCTTCTCGGAGACCCTCGCCGCCAGATCGACGCGGCGAGGAGCCGCATTCTCTACGCGGCAGCGGCGGATGGGGTTCCAGCCGTGGTGGACTGCCCCGAGGTGCAGATCGAGGCCGGGCCGCAGCTCGTCGAGGCCGCACGTGACTCGCGAGACTGGGTTTCACAGGCAAGTCGGCAATCCATCCCGCGCAGCTCGAGGCGATCCATGGCGCGTTCCAGCCGTCGGCGGACGAACTGCTGTGGGCCGAGGAGGTGCTCGCGGCACGCGATGGGGCGACTCGGGTCGGGGGGACCATGGTGAACGAGGCGATCAAGCGCCTCGCCCGTCGGATCGCGCGCCGAGGCTAAGAGCCGTCTACGTGGTCTTCGAGGACGTACACGTGCCCCTCGATGCCGTGGTCGGCGGCGTGCCGGGCAAGGGTTTCGGGCAGATGATGAAGGGCCTGGAGACGGGCCGGATCCGGGTCGCCTCCCGCGCACTCGGGGTCGGGCAGGCCGCGTTCGACGAGGCGCTCCGCTACAGCCAGGAGCGGGAGAGTTTCGGGAAGCCGATCTGGCAGCACCAGTCCATAGGCGACTACCTGGCAGAGTTGGGAACGAGGCTCGCCGCCGCCCGGCAGCTGACCCTGTTCGCCGTGGAGACGCTCGATGCCGGTGAGCGGTGCGACATGGAGGCGGGAATGGCGAAGCTGTTCGCCTCCGAGACCGCGATGGAGGTCGCGCTCAACGCAGTCCGGATCCACGGCGGTACGGCTGTTCCACCGGGTACGACGTCGAGTGCTACTTCCGCGACGCGCCGCTGATGATCATTGGCGAGGGCACCAACGAGATCCAGCGCAACGTCATCGCGGCCCAGTTGGTCGGACGCGGCAGACTCGGCTGATGCATCGTCGGGGCGGCAACCGGTCCGGTCGGTCGGAACGCTCCGGCGGCCAGGTCGCTCGCCTATCGTGTAGACGTGGGCCGCACGGTCGTGGACGACTCCTCGGAGGCCGCGCTGGCGGCTGTCGCGGGACGATGCCTGCTCCGGGTCGAGGATCAGCACCAGGCATGGCTCTTGCTGCTCCGCCGGTCCGGGCTGTACGGGGACTCGTGGGTCGACCACGACGAGCTCCGCGCGAAGGCGCTCGAGGTGTTCGAGCTCATATGGCGACGCATCGCGGGCTTCGAGGTCGCCCATGACCTCGCCGAGGTGTCGCACCGCGTCGGCGTGCGACGAGCGGAGCAGGGAGTTCCGCTGACCGAGGTGCAGGCGGCGGCGAACCGCGACTTCCAGATCGTGTGGGAGGCGCTGCTCTCGGAGGCGGACGAGCGGGAGTCCGCGGCGCTGCTGCACAAGGCTCCGGCGATCTGGGCGATCGTCGACGACCACACGCAGCGGATCACCGAGGCCTACCGGCGCCGGTCCAACGAGCTGGACGAGCTCTCCGACGACCGCCGCCGTGAGTGGTTCAGGCGATTGCTGAAGTGCGACGGCGAGCGTGTCGACGTCGTCCAGAACGCGGCGGAGGTACTCGAGCTCGCGGTGAACGCCCGCTTCCGCGTCGCGATCGCCACCCGGGAGTACGCAGGCCGGCTGCGCGACGCGCGCGATGCGTTGACGGCGTTGCGGTGGTCCTTCCACTACCAGGAGGTCGAGGGTGGTGATCTCCTCGTCATCCAGAGCACCGCTGACCAGGACAAACGTGTCATGAACTGCCTTGCGGGGATTCGGTGCGCCGTCGCTCCTCCGGCGCATGGCCTCGACGAGGTCCCCCGTGCGACGCGGATCGCCTCTGACATTCTCGCGGCGCTACCGGAGGACCGGACGTCGCCGGGGCTGCTGGAGGACGCGTGGCTCTCGGTTGCGGCGACCCAGGCACCCTTGGTGGCGCAAGCGCTGGCCGACCGCATTCACCGCCGCTTGGAGAACGTCCAGGACGCGGACGTGCTGCTGGAGACCGCGCGAGTTTTCTGCGACGGGGACGGCACGGTCTCCCGGGCGGCGAGTGAGCTCTTCTGCCACCGGAACACTGTGCTCAACCGGCTCGAACGCCTGCGCGGCCTCACCGGTGTCGACGTCCGGAGGCCCCGCGACGCGGCCGGCTTCCTCTTCGCGATGAGCGCGGGGAGGCCGGCCGGCGGACCGGCGTAGCCGGTGTTGCGCCAGAGCTATGCCGGCGGCTGCAGCTCGTACACGGATTCGGTGGCCGACTCGACGGCGAAGCGGCTGTAGAGCAGCGGGAAGTACCGGCCGTTCGCCCATCCGTCGGCCAGGTCGTCGAAGTGCGGTGACGTCGGGGCGCCGGACTGCCCGGGATGGTTGAGTGCGAGGGACCCGTCCCAGTTGCCGACGTCGATCACCACCCGGAACGTCGATCCACCTGTCTGTACGAACGACGAGTTGTACGCGGTGTCGCACACCGTGTCCCCGCTTCCCCCGCGGGGGAGGGGGCCGACCTTGACGGCTTCGCCGGTCCGCTCGTCGGTGAGGCCGAGGGGGTGCCGGAGGATCGACACGTGCAGTCTGCCCCAGGCCCACTCCGACGGATCGTCGCCGAGCAGGGAGGCGCAGTCCTCGTACGCCGACTCGAGCGAGGAGGTCATGACGTCTCTCAGTGTGTCGGCGGGGTCGGGTCCCAGGCGTTCGGCGGGCTCCTCGACCAGGCTCAGCAGGACCCGGGAGTCCGCGAGCAGTGACTCGTCGGGCACGAGCCTCGCCAGCGCCTCGTCGACGTCGGCCGCCGGCAGGAGGTGGCGCAGTGCTGCGGCGAGCACCGCCGGCCTCAGGTGCCGTCGGTGCCACACCTCGAACAGTGCTGCGGCCGCGGAAGACGCGTCGAGGACGCCGTCCCAGCCTCGCAGGAGTGCGAGCGCAGGCGTGGCGTCGTCGACGAGGCCGCGCAGGACGCGCAGGATCCGTTGCGCGGGAAGGCTCGTCACGTCGCCCTGGAGCCGTGCGGCGTCGTTGACCGAACGGACGAGGCCTTCCGAGATCGCCGCGTCGATCCGTTGCTTCCGGTCCGGGGCGTACCAGTCGTGGGTGACCGTCCTGTCGACCGGGTGATCTGCGGGCAGGTTCATCTCGTTCGCCGAGGCGAACCAGCCGATCTCCGGGTTCTCGATCCCGGGAAGCTCGTCGGCGTCATGGAAGCCGTCCCATTCGAAGCGTCCGTCGCCCGGGACCGGCAGTGTCCCGTCCCAGTTCGGCCTTCGCGGGGTGAGTCCTGCTGCCTTCCAGGCGATGTTCCCGTGGACGTCGGCGTAGATCTGGTTCTCCGCCGGCGCGCCCCACCTGTTCATGGCGGCGCCGAAGCTCTCGAAGTCCGTGGCCCGCATGTAGTCGACGCTGCCGAGGTAGGGCGCCATGCCCGGCTCCAGCCACGCGGCACGGACGGCGAACGCGTGTGTCTCTGTCGCTCGGACAACCGGCCCGTGTCGGGTGAAGGCGAGTTCGACCTCGACGTCATCTCCGCCGCGGACCGGGACGGAGCAGCGCTGCACCCGCAGCCGCTCCCAACCGTCCATGTAGCGGTACTGCAGTGGGTCGGCCGGATCGAGCTCGTAGACGTACAGGTCCTCCTGGTCGACGCTGAACAAGGTCATCCCGAAGGCCATCGCGCCGTTGTGGCCGATCGAAACGCCGGGCAGAGCCGGTTCGCCGCCTCCGATCACGCTGAAGGACGGCGCGTTCAGATGGACGAGGTACCGCAACGACGGCAGCGACAACGCGCGGTGCGGGTCGTTCGCGACGATGGGGCGCCCGGTCGATGTGCACTGGCCACCGAGGACCCAGTTGTTGCTGCCCTCCATGAGGACCGCGTCGGAGGAGGGCACCCGGGCCGGGTCGTCGAAGTCGGGATACGTCGTCGCGAGTTCGTAGACGTCGAGCACGTCGTCGGGGATCGCGTCGAGGTCGAGGCCGTCGGGCACCGTCAGAGGGACGTAGGGCTCCCTGACCTTGCGGAGCTCCTCGACGGCGACGCCGTAGTCCCTGATCGTGCGGGCCCGGGCGACCTCTTCCCGCACGTTCTGAAACAGGCCGTGGCTGCGGATCCGGGCAACGTCCTCAGGATGCCAGCGTGCGGGGAGGTAGCCGTGGCGACGGAACTCCGGAGGCAGCAGCTCGGGGGAGGCGTCCACGAGGTCGACGTAGGCGTTCACCCCGGCGACGAACGCCGTCGCGATGCGCTTGGTGTCCGAGCCGTAGGCGAGCCACTCCTGACGCATGTCGCCGCGGAAGAGGAACAGCCGTGCCGCCCGGTCGCGTTCGACGAACTGCGGCCCGAACACCTCCGACAGGAGCCCGAGGCCGCGCCGGCGCCAGAGGTCGATCTGCCACAGGCGATCGCGCGCTGCGTTGAAGCCCTGCGCGAAGAAGGCGTCGTGCGACGACGAGGCGTAGATGTGGGCGACGCCCCAGCGGTCGATCAGCGTCTCCACCGACGACTCGAGGCCGGCGACGACATGGACCTGTCGGTCGGCAGGCGTGTCCTGCTGACTCATCGTGACTCCTGGAGGGTGTGTGCGAGGTCTGGCGGGCAGGCGGCAACGCCGGGGGACGGCTCGGACCGTCTCCCCGGCGCTGCGACGGCGATCAGCCGACCGGGTTGCCGGTCTCGTCGTAGGCGAGGTCGTCGAAGTCGCTGACCTCGATCAGGCCTTCCTCGACCATCTTGTTGAACGCCTCTCCACGCTCGATGAGCTTCAGCGGCGCGCGGCTGGCGGCGAGTTCCTGCCGCCGGTCGGCGGTCGCTTCGACGTCGACGGCCAGTGGGTGACGAGGGTTGCCGCTCTCGACGAGCACGACGCCGTAGTCGTCACGGGCGCTGTCCGGCGACACCAGGGCGCGGTGGACGTCCAGTCGCACGGCCTCCGGGTCGCGCTTGAGCGGGTCACCCCATCCGCCGCCGCCCGGGGTGGTGATGCGGACGATGTCGCCCTTCTTCACCGGGACCATTTGCTGGCGGTGGACCAGCTTGACCTCGTCGGGCGTGCCCGGGTTGATCCAGCAGACGCCTGGGAGTCCGGCCTTGCCACCGTTGACGCCGAAGGGGCCGAAGACGGTGCGGTAGGCGGTGATGGAGAGGAAGCCGTCTGCGAGGCAGCGAACGTCCTTCAGGTATCCGAGTCCGCCGCGGTAGAGCCCGGCGCCGCCGGAGTCCTTGTAGAGTCCGACCCGCTCGACCACGATCGGGTAGCGCTGCTCGATGAACTCCGCCGGCAGGTTCTTCGAGTGGGGGACGAGGTCGACGGTGTCGGTCCCGTCGGCCCACGGCCGTGCGCCAGAGCCGGCACCGAAGATCTCGCGGTACAGGTATTCGTTGCCGTCGTCGTCGTGGCCCCAGATGCCGTACAGCTGGATGTTCATCATCCCGGCGATGACGTTTCCCTTGTGCGCCTTGGCGAGTGCCGCCGTGTACGCGTTGATCATCACCAGCATGCACTCCATGCGGTCGACGACCGGCGCGGGATGGCGCGCCGACAGCACGGTGTCGGGCGGGATCATCATCTGCATCACGCGGCCCATGCCTTCGTTGACGAGGATCTCCTGCCCCGCCTCACCGGCGAGGAACGCGCCCAGCCACTTGATGTAGTGGCGGCCGTCCATCGCCCAGTTGACAGGGCCCTCCGCCGTCGCGCCGGTACCGCTGGCGTCGATCACCATGCGGTCCTTGTCCTTGTGGATCGTGTACTTGATCTTGATGGGCTTGTTGGAGATACCGTCTTCTTCGATGAAGTCCTCCCCGACGTAGGTCCCGTCGGGGATGTTGGGCAGCGCGTGCGCCCGGGCGTCGTTCTCGCAGCGGTCCATGATCGCGTAGAACGCCGCCTCGACGGTGTCCGCGCCGTACTGCTCGACGAGCTCGAGGACCCGGCGTTCCATCAGCCGCGCGCACGCGATGAACCCGTCGATGTCGCCCTGCAGCTCCCCGGGAAAGCGGCTGTTGCGAAGGATGATCCTCTGCGCGTCACGGTTGAGCTTGCCGGCGTCGACCAGCTTGATGACCGGACAGATCGTGCCCTCTTCGTAAATGCTGGTCGACCGGATCGGCCAGCTGCCCGGCACCGCGCCGCCGACGTCGGTCACGTGGCCGAACACCTGCGAGAAGCCGATCAGCCGGCCCTCGCCGAAGATCGGGATGACAATGCAGTAGTCGGGTAGGTGGCCGATCGTCGCGCACGAGCCGTGGACGTCGTTGTAGATGTAGACGTCCCCGGGGACGATCTCGTCGAGGGCGTAGGTGTCGCGGATCGGGTCGGCGGTCGCGGCCCACGACACCGTCGTGACGTTGTCGCAGTCGATGGAGTTGATCGAGGCGCGGTAGTCGTGCTGCTCGCGGATGATGCTGCTGCGCGCCATCCGCTCGACAACGGCCTCGCCCTCCTCGACGGCCCACTGGAGGGCGCCACCGATGACGTCCACGGTGAGGGAGTCGAGCGTCGGCTTCAGCTTCTGGACCCGTTCCCACGCGGCGTCGTCGCGAGGCCAGCTCTTGAGCCGCATCGGCTCGTAGCGGGCGCGGTCCTCGTACGGGGTCATGTCGATCGAGAAGTGCGTGATTTCCTGAGTCATGTCGGTCTCCGTTCGAGGCGTCGGGTCAGTCGCGGGTGGCGAGGATCTGGCCGTTCTTGTCCACGGTCATCGACCAGCCCGGCTCCAGCACGAACGTCGAGTCCTCCTGGACGACGATCGCCGGTCCGGATGTAGCCACGTCGACCGGCACGCTGTCCCGCGGGTAGACAGGGGTTGACACCCATCCGCCCTCGTGGCCGGCCTTCGACTCGAAGTAGACCTGCGTGTCACCGAGGTTCGCCTGGTCCCAGGTGGTGTTCTTCGCAACGACCTCGTTGATGGGCGGCCGGCTGAGCTCACCGATCCCGGCCGCGGCGAGGGCGACGATCTCCACCGGGTCCTGACCCTTGTAGGAGTAGCCATAGGTCCGCTCATGGGCGTCGTGGAACTGCTCGATCGCCTTCTGCCACGCCTGCTCGGAGAGCTCGTGAGGATCTCCGTCGAAGTGGGAGTCGACCTGGACCCGGATCTCGTAGGCCTGGCTGCTGTAGCGGAAGTCGAGGAACGTCTCCACGCCGATCCGCTGGTGGTCGACGCCTTCCCGGCGAGCCGCGGTCAGCGCCTCCTCCGCGATCTTGCGGTACGCCTGCTGGAGCTCTCCCAGCTCGACCTCGTCCTCACGCCGGACGTAGGTGTACACGGCATCGGTCCGCAGGTCGGTCATCAGCAGGCCCTCGGCGCAGGCGAGACCGGGGGCGAGCGGGACGAGGACTTTGCCTGTCTGCATGATCTCGGCGCACCTGCACGCGTGCAGGCCGCCCGCGCCGCCGAACGGGAAGAGCGTGAACCGGCGCGGGTCGCGTCCGCGCGCAACGCTGGTCAGGCTGATCCCGCGGGCCATGTTCTCGCTGGCCAGCCGGAGAATGCCCAGTGCTGCCTCTTCCGGGCTGACGCCGAGCTTGTCGGCGATGTTCTCCGCGATCGCCTTGCGTGCGGCGTCGCGGTCGACCGTGATCGAGCCGTCGCCGAGGGTGGCCTCGGGGATTCGGCCGAGCACGACGTGGGCGTCGGTCACCGTCGCCTCCGTGCCGCCCTTGCCGTAGGCAGCCGGACCGGGGCTCGCGCCGGCACTCTGAGGGCCGACCCGCAGCGAGTCGTCACCCACGATCGACGCGATCGAGCCTCCACCGGCGCCGAGTGTCGTGATGTCGACCATCGGCGTCTTGATGTTGTAGTGCTCGATCTTGCCCTCGGCCAACATGTGCGGCCGGCCGTTCTCGATCAGACAGATGTCGGTGCTGGTTCCGCCCATGTCCAGGGTGATGAGGTCCGGCTCGTCGGCGACCTGCCCGAACGCGCAGGCCGCGAGCACCCCGGCGGCGGGGCCGGACAGAACCGCCTTGATCGGCTGGGTGGCGATGTCGGCGTCCGGGACCAGCCCACCGTTGGACTGCATGACGAACAGCTCGGACTCGGCGCCGCTCTTCTCGATCGCCCCGGAGAGCTGCTTGACGTAGCGCGTCAGCGCGGGCATCAGCGCGGTGTTGAGGCAGGTGCTCAGGGTGCGCTCGTACTCGCGGTACTCGCGGCTCAGCTCCGATGACAGGGTGAGGTAGCAGGCTGGGTAGACCTCGGCGAAGATCGCGCGGACGGCCTCCTCGTGGGCTGGGTTCCGGTAGCTGTTGAGCAGCGAGACCGCCACTGCTTCGATGCCCATGCTCTTGAACTCCTCCGCGACGGCGCGGACGGAGTCGGAGTCCAGCGGGACCATCTCGTTGCCGGTGTGGGCCATGCGGCCCTTCACTTCACGGACGAGTTCCAACGGGACAACCCGAGGCGGCTTCTCCCAATAGGCGATGTTGCCGAAACCACCGGGCACGGTCTGGCGTGCGCACTCGAGCACCTCACGGTGACCGTGCGCGACGATCAGCCCGGCCTCGCTGTACTTGCTCTCGAGGATCGCGTTCGTCGCCACGGTCGTACCGTGCATGACCATGGCCGTGTCGTTCGCGCTGACGCCGTGCTCCGTCAGACCACCGAGGCCGTTCGCGAAGCTCTCCGACGGGTCCCAGGGAGTCGACGGGACCTTCTCGTAGACGCGCCGTCCGGTCTCCTCGTCGATCGCGACGACGTCGGTGAACGTCCCCCCGATGTCAATGCCAACTCGCCACGTCATGTGGTGTCCCTTTCCGGTTGCCCGACTGCTCGTGAGCGGCGGCCGTGTTTCAGGGCGGCCGTGCCGGTGACCTGGCCCACACCGGCGAGTACCCAGTACAGACGTCGGCCCGGCCGGTCACAAGCGACAGGCTCACAGCCTTGGAGGGGGTCGGTTGTGCAGATGCATCCCGAGGAGATCCTCGGCCCGCTGTGCTGAGCGTCGGGCAGAGACTGCGCTCGGGCTGTCGTTCGGATCGACGGAGCGGTGGCTCTGACCTGGCATTTCGTGTCTTCTCGGGAGGCTGCGTCTCGTGCTGCTGCGTCGCCACTTCGCGGCGCGGTCGTCGGCACGTCCGTTGAGCACATGTCGAACCTGGGTACGTCCTCGTTCGATGTCTGCCCATCGATCCGCCGCCGTCGAGCGCATACCGTTCATGGCAGGGACGCCGGTGCCGCATCCGCGCGTCGGTCGCAAGGACGGAACCGGGAGGTCGTCGAGACATGTCGGTGGTCGCTGAGTTGGATGCAGTCGGTCAGGCGGACATGATCCGCCGAGGCGATGCGTCTCCCGAGGAGCTCGCTCGTGCGGCCATCGAGAACATCGAGGCCCTGAACCCACGGATCAACGCCGTGATCCACTGCATGTTCGACGAAGGGCTGGAGACCGCGCGCCGCCTGCGCGCCGAGGGCATGTCGACCGGGCCACTGCACGGTGTCCCGTTCCTGCTGAAGGACCTGTTGGCGGAGTACGCCGGGCAGCCCTACAGAGCCGGCAGTCGCTTCCTCGATGGCAACGTGTCGACGCAGGACGCCGAGCTGACGCGACGGTACAAGGCTGCAGGACTGGTCACGCTCGGCAAGACCAATCTTCCCGAGATGGCAGTCGGTCCCGCTACCGAGCCCGCGCTGTTCGGCTCCACCCGGAACCCATGGAATCCGGATTTCTCGACCGGAGGCTCGAGTGGCGGCGCCGCTGCGGCCGTTGCCGCGGGCCTCGTCCCGCTCGCGCACGCGAACGACGGTGGCGGGTCGATCCGGATCCCCGCCTCCTGTTGTGGGCTCGTCGGCCTCAAGCCGAGCCGCGGTCGCAATCCGCTCGGCCCCCGGTATGGACAGGTGTGGGGCGGACTCGTGGCCGAGCACGTCGTGAGTCGAAGTGTCAGGGACAGCGCAGCCGCCCTCGACGCGACGCACGGCCCGGATGTGGGCGCACCGTACTGGTTCCAGGATCCGCCGACGACGTTCCTGGACGCGACCGGTCGCCTGCCCCGGCCACTCAGGATCGCATTCACCGAGCACACGTACGGGGGCAACGAGATCCACGAGGAGTGCCGCGCTGCCGTACGGCACGCCGCGGCTCTGTGCGAGTCTCTCGGCCACACGGTGGTCGAAGCCCGCCCGGCCATCGACGAGGACGCCCTGTTCGACAACTTCACCCGCATGCTCGCCGTCGCGGTTGCCGCCACGGTTCGTGACGTTGGGCGGATCAAGGGCCGAGCGCCCCGGGAGGGGGAGGTCGAACCGCTGGTGTGGTTGATGGCGCAGCGTGGAGAGAAGATCAGCGGCGGCGAGTACCTCGTGGCAGTGCAGGACCTCCAGCTGATGAGTAGAGAGGTCGCGACGTTCCATGAGGAGTTCGACGTGATGCTCACGCCGACGCTCGGACTGCCACCCCTCCCGCTCGGGTCGTTCGTGACGGAGCCCGGTGGAGATCCTTTCGAGACCCGGCGACGGATGTGGGCCTTCGCCCCGTTCCCCCAACTCCAGAACGCGACAGGCCAGCCCGCCATCTCCCTGCCTCTGTGGTGGACGCCGGACGGCCTGCCGATCGGGGTCCAGGCTGTCGCAGGCCTGGGCGACGAGCACACGCTCCTCGGGCTGGCCGGCCAGCTCGAGGCCGAGGCGCCGTGGGCGCATCGGTGGCCGCTGATCTCGGTTGCCGGCGGCCCGCGACCGTGACCGTGACTCTGCGGGCGAGCGCGCCCCTGATTGCGGGGCCAGGGCGTTGAGTTGCTGACGGCCTAAACCGAGACGAGTACCTGCAACGGAGCTCGTTGCGAGCCCGGCATGCAGAAGACGGAGGTCGCTCGCCGGCGCTGTCGAGGGGGTGGCGTCGGCTGCGCTCGTGATGGCCCGCAACGAGATCGGCGCGGAGGAGTGAGCTTGGCCCCCTGCGCCGGACACTGTGATGTTGACCCCGTATCGCGGACATGGAACTGAGGAGACCTAGGGTTCGACGATCTTGTGAAGGAGATCGTCCGTCGTGCCGAAGCCCTACCCGCCGGAGTTCCGGCGACGCGCCCTTGACCTGCTCGCATCGGGCCGCTCAGTGCGAGACGTGGCGAGGTCGCTGGGCATCGCTGAGTCATGTCAGCATCGCTGGAAGTCCCGTGATCTGCTCGAGCGCGGGCTCAAGACCCCAACTCCGGAGCAGGTCGAGTCCGCGGCGCTCGCGGCCGCCAAGGCGCGGATCGCCGAGCTGGAGACCGAAGTCAAGATCCTGCGCAAGGCAGCCGCGGCGGTGGAGCAGGTGGTGTCCCCAAAAGCCCGGTTCGCCCTCGTGGCCGAGCTGGCCGCTGAGGGCGTACCAGTCAAGCAGGCGTGTCTGTCCCTCGGTGTGTCCCGGGCGGGCTTCTACGAGGCCCGCAGCCGCCCGCCCTCGGCACGCACAATCCGCCGGGCCTGGCTGACCGATCAGATCACCGCTGTCCACGAGGCGTCGCGGCAGACCTACGGGGCACCGAGGGTGCGCGCCGAACTCGTCCTCGGCCAGGGCGTGATCGTGTCTCGGAAGACCGTCGCCGCGCTGATGCGACATGCCGGCTTGACAGGACTTCCGTTGCGGCGCAGAGCGAAACGAGTGCCCTCGGCGAAGACGGTGACCGATCTGGTCAAACGCGACTTCCGCCGTGACGGTCCGAACCAGCTGTGGGTCACCGACATAACCGAGCACCCCACCCGAGAGGGCAAGCTCTACTGCTGCGTGGTCCTCGACGTCTTCTCCCGGCGGGTCGTGGGCTGGGCCATCGACTCCCGTCATCGAGCCGATCTGGCCACCTCCGCGCTCGGGATGGCCATTGACTCGCGCGGCGTCGCCGGTCGGGTCCCGGGCGGGATCATCCATGGCGATCACGGCACTCAGTTCACGTCTTGGATCTTCACCGAACGAGCCCGCAGAGCCGGCCTGCTGCCCTCGCTGGGCAGCGTCGGCGATCCGTATGACAACGCCGTCGCCGAGGCGTTCTGGGGACGGATGCAGACCGAGCTGCTCGACCGGCAGCGATGGCGCACCCGCGTCGAGCTCGCGAACGCGATCTTCGAGTACATCGAAGGCTGCTACAACCGCCGCCGCAGACACTCCGCACTGGACTGGCTCAGCCCCGTACAGTTCGAAACCGTCGACCATCCGTCGGGCCTGATCTCCTCACCGACGTGTCCGTGAAACGGGGTCAACATCAAGGTGTCCGGCCTCAGGGGCCAAGCTCAGACGTTGATTGTTCAGGGGCTGCAGCAGGCGGTCGCAATGGCTCGTGAGGATGGCCTCGAAGAGGACCGGGTCGCGCTCCTGGAAGCTGAAGCCGCCGCCGCGGTCGAGACTGAACCGCCCCGGCGTGTCCGGAGACTTTGATGTGCCCCGGGTTCTGTGGAGTCAGGTTGCTGGGTTCACGCGGTGGCTGAGGTGTCGAGCTTCTCGTA
>MEGH01000069.1 GCA_001725415.1 Pseudonocardia sp. SCN 73-27 | reverse complement strand
GCGGCGTGTCCCGTAGGGCTTCGCGGCCTTGCGGACGAACGCGACGGGCAGCCCTGTGGCCAGGCCGAGCGCGGTGGCGATCGGGACCCCGCCCAGCTCCAGGCCGGCGAGTACCTCGGTCCCAGCGGGCACCCGGCCCGCAGCCTCGGCCGCGATGGCTCGCAGGAGCTCGGGGTTCGACTCGAATCGGTATTTGTCGAAGTACTCGGTCGCGGTCGTGCCCGATCGGAGCTCGAACGTGCCTGTCAGGTGCGATGTCTGGAAGATGGCCGCGGCGAGCTCTCGACGTTCCACACGGGTCATCGTGCGTCAGACAAGTGTCGCGCTGTTCCTTCCCAGCACTGCCGCAGCGTTCAGTTAATGAAGCCGTCCCAGCTTCGGCTCGAACGAGAACTGCCCGGCGCGCTCCTCGGCCGGGAGCGTCGCCGCGATGCGGCTGTCATCGCCTGCACTGGCGGCCGAACGAGTATCCCGGCCTTCACCCGCCACGGTAAGCACCTCACGCGCAGCCGCAGGCGCTGCACACAGCGTGCGCGCTGACGGGCGCGTCCGGCCACGCATCGGGGGGATGCCCCGCGAGCGAACGTGTTGACCGTTCACTCGACCGCGAAGATCTGCTCGCGCTTCCACCGAGCGCCGCCGGGGAGGATGGCGGGCGTGGACCCCGCCGACACCGCCGAAAACCTGGACCAGGCCGCGGCCGACCTCGGCCCGTTTGTGCTGCCCGTGGACGCTGATCAGCTAGACCAGGCCCAGCGCGACCTGATTTTGAGGATCATCCACCTGCTGGTGAAGTGACGCCGCTCGACATGCCTGCCGCGGCCCGAGATAGTTGAGGGGACTCGGAAAGGGAAACCGTAATGTCATAAGTAGAATTATCGGAACTAAGATCCCGGTGTACTCAGCGGCTCCGACCGCGCGGCGTCTGATCTCGGCGCTGCCTATCCGACTCTACCGTCGCCGCTGCGGCACCTGGCGCCACCAATGCCGCATTTCGCACCACGTCTGCGACTTGCACCGAAAAGACCCTGGCTGCCCGGTTCGCAGGATGAGCAGACGGACCAGCAGAATCGTGTGAGAGTGCTGCGACCAGCGACTCGATGGTCGCAATCTCGGCCGAGAACTGAGGAATGCCGACGGCCCGTAGCTTGTCCTGCCTGGCGGTGAAGTCCGCGAGCTCCTGCGGTGTCACGCGGTCGCGCTCGGCGTGGATCGCCGCCGCGATCGCCGGCGGGCGCACCCACTCGCCTGAAGTGCCCCGCTCGTTCGAGTACGAGGCGCCGGCCGGATTGAAGCCACGACGGAAGACCGCGACGGCGTCCGCCAGCAGCTCGCCTTCGAGCCGGGCCGCGCATTCTGGGATCCGCGCGTACGACAGGGCTGCCTTCTCGGGAACCGACAGTCGGCCGACCCCGCGGTCCTCCACCTGGGTGAAGTAGCGGTCGAGGATCCCTTGGCGACTGATTCCCTCGGGAACGGCGAGCACGAGGAGGGCTACCTGATAGCCGGCGTCCTTGTAGCTTCTCGCCGTAGCGATCACGCGGTCGGGGTCCTCTGCAATCTCGTGAACGAGAGCGTTGAGCCGATGCGCTCGGACGTAGTCCTGGACCTTCGCCATCCACGCCCGGCCGTCAGGCCCGATAGCAGCCGCCATCAGCTTGTCGTCTAGCCGGAGGACCTGTTCATATCGGGGGTGGTAGGGCTTGTAGAGATCACTGTCGACTTCGACGAAACCATCGGTACCGAAGACGTCCCGAACCTGGTCGGCTGTGGCGGATTTTCCGGCGCCTGGTTGGCCGAGGAGTATCACGGCGATGGGCTGTTCTTGCACCGCGACCGGGTCTAGTTCAATCGGGACGATGACCCGGCGAAAGATTCGCTCGTTCTCCTCCGGGGAGAGCTGGTAGCTCTCTATCTCCTGCGATTGGTCGTGAGGATTCAACGGCGAAGTTCCCGCAATTCGGCTTCGAGTTGGGGAACGAGCTCGGCGTAGCGCTCACGCGCGCGGGCGACGGCCAGCTGGTCGTATGCGCGGAGCGACTTTCGTTCCTCGGCGCTGGCCTGTCGTGCTGCCGACCATGCTCGAATTTGGTCGCTTCGTGGGTCAGCCGATCGCTCCTCGACGTCCAGCAGCGATGAGTAGCACCCGATGGCGTGGCCGATTGCCTCCTGCGCCGCTTCGAAGGCCACCGAGGCGGCCGAGTCCCAGGGGCGGGGCTGCAGGCGCGAGAGCAGGTCGTGGGCGTTTGCCGGCGGCCCAGCCGCCGCGTCCTCGTGCATCAACACACCTCCTCCCAGCTGCGCGAAGTTCATCATCTCGGTCTTCTTCTCATCCTGCGCGGTCGTGGGCATCTCTGCAATCACTCTCCGGGGCAACGCGTTCGCAGTCCATATCTGACAGTTACTAATATACAGCGTCAGTCTTCTATGCCTCCGTATGACGAGCGAGGTCGGTGAACCGGCTGTAGTGCAGCTGATGCGCAACCGTGATGGTGCTGGTGGGCCCGTTGCGGTGCTTGGCCAGGATCAGGTCCGTCTCACCGGCGCGCGGGTCGTCGCGCTCGAAGGCGTCGGGCCGGTGCAGCAGGATCACCATGTCGCTGTCCTGCTCTATTGCTCCGGACTCGCGCAGGTCGGACAGCATCGGGCGCTTGTCGGTGCGCTGCTCGGGGCCACGGTTGAGCTGGCTCATCGCCACGATCGGCACCTCCAGCTCCTTGGCCAGCAGCTTGATCTGCCGGGAGAACTCCGAGACCTCCTGCTGACGGGACTCGACCTTGCGGCCCGACGTCATCAGCTGCAGGTAGTCGAGGATGATCAGCTTGAGGTCGTTGCGCTGCTTGAGCCGCCGCGCCTTGGCCCGGATCTCCATCAGCGTCAGGTTCGGCGAGTCGTCGATGAACAGCGGCGCCTCGCTGATCTCGCTCATCCGGCGCGCCATCCGCGTCCAGTCCTCGTCGCTCATCCGCCCGGCACGCATGTCGGCCAGCCGGATCCGCGCCTCCGCCGACAGCAGCCGCATGACGATCTCGGACTTGCTCATCTCCAGCGAGAACACAGCGCTGGTCATGCCGTGCCGAATCGAGCAGGAGCGGGCGAAATCCAGTCCGATCGTGGACTTCCCGACGCCCGGCCGGGCGGCGACGACGACCATCTGCCCCGGGTGCAGCCCGTTGGTGACGGCGTCGAGGTCGGCGAAGCCGGTCGGCACCCCCAGCGCGACGCCCCCGCGGGAGGCGATGGCGTCGATCTCGTCCATCGTCGGCTGCAGCAGCTCCTCGAGCGCGGTGTAGTCCTCGCTGGTGCTGCGCTCGGTCACCTCGTAGATCGCGGCCTGGGCGCGGTCGACGACCTCGGCAACATCACCGCCGTTGCTGCCGTCGGCCCCGTGGTAGCCGAGCTGGACGATCCGCGTCCCGGCCTCGACCAGCCGGCGCAGGACGGCCTTCTCGGCGACGATCTCGGCGTAGTAGGCCGCGTTGGCCGCCGTCGGGACCGTCGCGATGAGCGTGTGCAGGTAGGGAGCACCGCCGAGCCGGATCAGCTCGCCGCGCCGCTGCAGCTCGGCCGACACCGTCACCGCGTCGGCCGGCTCGCCGCGGCCGTAGAGGTCGAGGATGCAGTCGTAGACCGTCTGGTGCGCCGGCCGGTAGAAGTCGTCCGGGCGCAGGATCTCGACGACGTCGGCGATCGCGTCCTTGCTCAGCAGCATCCCGCCCAGCACCGACTGCTCGGCCGTGAGGTCCTGCGGGGGCTGACGGTGGTCGGGTGCGGAGAGGACGGGTGGCTCGATCGGGACGGCGCTCATCGGCGGTGCCTCCTGCGCTGCGTTCGAGGTCGGGCGAGGTGTCCCTCGGCGCGGGCGCGCTCGAGGGCACGCTCGTAGGCGGAATCGGCTGGTGCGGCAGTGGCCTCCGGCGCCGGCTGGCCAGACGGCAGCTCGGGCGGGGCCGCTGGCGCAGCGCGCCAGCCGGTCACGAGGGGCTTTCGGTGGGCGGGCGCTGCGGCCTTGTGGTCGGGCGGCGGGGCGTTGCGGCGCTCGCGGTACTCCCGGGCCCACCGCAGCGCGAGCTCCTCGGTGACCGCGGCTGCGGCCGCGGCGCGCTCGGCCGGGGCCAGCTCGACGTCCGCGGCGGTCAATTCGCTGGCGCCGTAGGGCAGCCGGTCCGCCGCGGCCGCGCCGTGCCGTTCGAGCACTCCGGAACGCACGGGCTCCCAGATGCGCGGAGCGGGCACCGGGGTGCCGCCCACCAGCCACCGGCCGAGACGGTGCCTGACCCAGCCCTCAGGGCGCCGCAGTTCGGCCGCTGGGCAGCGTTCCGATCGTTGGGGGCCCCCGTGGGCCGGGGCGTGGTCGAGCGCGTGCAGGACGTCGCTGTTGGTCCACCCTGCCCGCCACAGCGGGCGCACGATCGCGCGAAGGGCGCGCGGACTCACCCGCCACAACGCGCGGTCGGCACGCTTGAGCTCGGCCGCAGCAGCAAGCATCTGACCAGCGCTGACCGGCGCCCGAAGATCAAAAAATCCGGGCCTCTTTCCGTGGAGGCGCGGCCCGTTAGGGCCGTCAATATCGTGGTTGACCTGCGGTTTTGTGCATGAGCTGTGGATGATCTTCCTCGCGCGCGTAGGAACCACATGTTCTCTCTTAAAAGCATGATTTCTGGAGAGGGTTGGGGTCCGGGTTATGGCAGTTGAGGCACTGTCCGCAGTGGTCACGGGGACGCGGAGCTGGTAGACCGCGGCGCGGTTGCCCTCGAGGTGCTGCAGCGCCATCGGCCGGAACTGGGGGGTCGTGCCGCGCTCGAGGCGGGCCAGCCAGCCGAGACGGTGCAGCTCGGCGAGCCAGCTGCTCATGGTGCTGCGGCTCCACCCGGTGGCGTCCATGAGCCGCTCCCAGGTCGGGAAGCTGCTGTGGTCCTCCCAGTCCGCGTGAAGGGCGAGCGTGCGCACGAGCAGCCGCAACCGGGTGGCACAGTCGCGACGTCGCGCGCCGAACCAGGGCGACGTGAACATGGCGCGGGCCCAGTCGTGCGCGGTGCGGGGCAGGGTCGACTCGGGAACGGCGGGCTGGCCGGTCAACTCGCCGGCGTCGGTGTCGCCGCCGCTGGCGAACCAGCAAGGGCCGCAGACGACCGACCGGAGTGGGGTGTTGCGCGCGATCCCGGATCGACGGGCACAGCTAACGCACATCTGCGGGGGACGGTGCGCCAAGACGTCACGCAGGACCAGGTCGACCCGGGACGGCCCGACGACGGCCGGCGGGTCCAGCAGCGTGGTGCGCGGGCTGCTGGTCTGGTCGGGGTGTGTGACGCGGGAGCGTTGTGACGCACCGGGACCGAAGGCTGTGCGATTTTCCGGGCGCGCGCTACCATTGGAGCGCGCAGGCAAGCGTGTGCGCCTCCCTTCGGGGAGGGGCTGGGTGCCGGAGCTGTAACTCCGCGCCCCGTTACGTGGGCCCGTTCCTCTTGGCCGGAGGGACGGGCCCTAACGTTTTCGGGGGTCGTGCTGCACTCAGCCCGTTCTGCAGTTTTCGGCAGGACATAAGGGGGCTCAGGCGGTGCGGTCAAGCACCTCCTCGGCGAGCGAGAGCTGCTTGTTTGCCCGGGTGCGAGGATCGAGACGCTCGATGCGCTTGAGCGCCTCCCGCTGCGCGTCCGGGTGTTCGAGGGCGACGAGCAGCGCCGCGGCGACCCAGTCGGTCTGGCTCGTCGTGCCGCGGGCTTCGTCGACCTGCTCCACGATCTCTGTCCAGACGCGGCCGCCAACGAGCTTGCGCTCGCCGCGGTAGCTACCGGGCCGGGGCTTGTACTGCCGTCTCGTGGGCATGGGCGGCATACTTGCACCTGTAACAGCTAAGGCGGTAGCGACGCGCCGATCACTGCACGGGCTTTCTCCCGCAGCGCGATCGCATCGACAAGTGGCCGCTGACTCGGGCGAGTTGATCTCCATCATCGTCGACCTTCCTGCAGTCGTCGTGGGCGTTGGGCGCCGTACTCGAGACCGTCGCTGATGGTGCGGTCGACCTCGGTCTGGGTGCATCCATCCACCCCCACGTGCACGGCGGCCGCGGCCCTCAGGGCATGTCGGGCGACGTCCTCGGGCAGGGCTCCCCCACCGACGAGCTCGCCGAGGATCCGCGCCGCTCGCAGCAGGGCGTGATGCCGGCGGCCGGTCTTCGCGGCCTCGACGGTCGCGCACTCCGCGCTGACGGCGCTGGCGACGTAGCGGGAGAGGTTGCGGCCGGCGACGGTGCGGACCGTGGCCGGGCGGGGCATGGGTGGCGGTGGCGTCAGCGCGGTGGCGAGCCAGGGCGGAAGGTGCGCGATCGGCCGGCGATTCACGACGCGGTACATGCCACCGGCGCGGTGCGATCCTGCGGCGACGACGTAGCCGCCGTTCGCTCGGGTGTCGATGCGGGGTCCCAGACGTCCGCCGGTGTTGCGGAGGGCCGCCGGATCCGGGACATGGAAGTACAGATGCTCACCGTCACTCGGTGTACGGACAGTATAGGTATCACCTGGGTAGGCTGCTCCGGCTTCGCTCGCGATCCGAGCCAGCAGCTCACGTCCAGCAAGCTCGTCCGGCCCGTCATGCCGAGGGGCGTCGCCTCGAGCCACGTCCAGGTCAACGACCACCAGGCCCTGGCCGGTCACCAGCCCGATGTTGAAGGGCGCCCGGCGAAACCAGGACTCGATCACACGGCCGTCCTGCGTGGCGCGCTCCTGCCAATGCCGAACCGCCGGCGTCTTGCCGAACGGCGCGACGGGGAAGATGGGGAACCGCTCAGCAGCCGTGAGGGCGTCACGGAGCAGCTGCTGCTTGAGCTCGCCGACGTCCACATCGCCTCCTCACCCTAGATCCCCGTCCTGATACAGCTACAACTGTACGGATGCTAGCAATGTCGATCTATACTCGGCCAGGTGCACAAGGCAACCGTCGCAGTCGGGATAGCGCTGGCGGTCGCGATGAGCGCGATGTTGATGCTCGTCGTCCTGATCAGCAGCTCCGACGAGGCGAATGCCGCGCCGGGCATGCCGGGGGTGGTCTGCGCGCCGCCGGGCGGCAAGCCGGGCGACCCGGTAGCCGGGTTCGCCGGGCCTCAGCTGGCCAACGCAGCCGCCATCGTCTCCGTCGGCGTCGAGATGGGCGTCTCGCAGCGCGGGCAGGTGATCGCGGTCGCGACCGCGATCCAGGAGTCGAAGCTGCTGATGTACGCCAACTCGACGGTCCCCGCATCGCTGGATCTCCCGCACGACCGTGTGGGCTCTGACCACGACTCCGTGGGTCTGTTCCAGCAGCGGGCTCCCTGGGGCCCGCTGCAGGTGCGGATGGACGCGCGAGGGTCGGCGAAGCTCTTCTACGCTCGGCTCCTGACAGTCCCGGGCTGGCAGTCGATGCCGCTGGCCCAGGCAGCGCAGGCGGTGCAGATCAGCGCCTTCCCGGACGCCTACGCACGCTGGGAGGAGCCCGCCTCCGCCCTCGTCGGATCGGTCGCCGGGATCGTCTGCACAAGCCCGGGCGCCTCCCTGGCCACCAACCCGAAGGCACAAGCGGTGATCAACCGCGCGCTGTCCCAGCAGGGGGTGCCGTACGTCTGGGCCGGCGGGGACGCCAACGGCCCGACCATGGGCGGCTTCGACTGCTCGGGCCTGATGGTCTATGCCTTCGCCGGGATAGGCGTGACGGTGCCGCACCAAACGCAGGCGATCTGGGCGACCTTCCAGCCCGCCATCACGGACCGCGCGCAGCTCCAGCCCGGCGACATGCTGCTGTTCAGCAGCAACGGATCCGCCGGCGGGATCCACCACGTCGGCCTGTACCTGGGCGACGGGAAGATGGTCCACGCTCCCGAGACTGGCGATGTCGTCAAGACGGTCGCCAAAATCTGGGACTCCCCCTACTGGTCCAAAGAGTTCATCGGCGCCGTCCGTGCAGGAGTCCCCACACCTCGGTGAGGCGAGGCCAGCAGGAACAACCGATCGCGGGGCCCGCACCACCGCGGCGATGGGATCGCCAGGGCCGGGCAGCCACCTCCGGGGGGATGGAGCGACTGCCCGGCCTAGCCCGTCGACCGCGATCACGCTCCAGCCGACGCACTGGCCTGTACTCACTGCGGATGCTGCGTGGACCCGCGTCCATGGCCTCGAGGCGTTCGGAGTCTCGCTCCCCGTGATCCGGTAGTTGAGCCGTGCTGCGGGCGGGGCGAGAGGTCGCCCCGCACAAGGACCGTTCCGGACATGCGACGGTTACGGCCAGATAACGCAAGATCCGGACAGTTGCCTAGGGCAGGCACTGGATCAGCCTCAGGTAGCCTACAAAATCGCCGACTACTCGCGTAGTGTGACTACTGTTCGGTGCCGCATCACCCAGCTGAGTCCGCAGCATCGGTACATCGTCGACGCGGTTACAGAAATGAGCCGGTGGCAGTTTCGGGGGTACGGTTGGAACTCCATCTCGACGGTCAGGATGCTCGGCCGCTGTACATCCAGCTCGCTGCACAGCTAAGAGCTCAGATCCTGGCGGCGGCCATACAGCCCGGCGCTAGATTGCCAACAGCCGACGAGATCGGTCGGGCGGCGGGAGTAAATACGAACACGGTTCTTCGCTCGCTGCGTCTGTTGCGGAGCGAAGGAATAGTTGACTTCCGCCGTGGCCGCTCGATTACTGTTGCCCAGAACGCGGTGGCAGACTCCAAAACGCCCGTGAGTCGACTTGATCAAAGGGTGCGGCACGCCATCAGCCAGGCGGTAGAGACCGGCATGACCCGAGGAAATATTATCGCCATCCTCGACGATGTTCTGGCAAACAGTGTGAGTTCGGCGGTAGGTGACCGGCGCCACCTTCCTCGCCCACGCGACGGTAGCGATTACCGCGCCGGTGAGGAGGAAGTGAAGCCCAGGGCGGGCCTAAGGCCAGAGACGTTCGACGACCCAGCCCGACTCTGATCGCGAAAGCACGAGGCGGTCGTGCAGTCGATTTTCCCGTCCTTGCCAGAATTCGACCAGCGCAGGCTCGATCCGCCACCCGCCCCATTGTGCTGGTCGAGGAATATCCTCGCAGTTCTCGAAACGACGGGCGACAGCCATCATTGCGTTGTCGATTACCGCGCGACTCCGAGCACGGTCGGACTGCTGTGACGCCCAGGCGGCGAGTTGCGAGCCGCGTGGGCGGGCCCGCCAGTACGCATCTGATTCAGCCGGCTCAACTTCCTTCGCGACTCCGCGGAAGTGGACTTGCCGCTGCACCGCGTACCACGGGAACGTGACCGAAACTTGGGGACTCTTCCGGATGGCGTCAATCTTCGCCGACTTTCCGTTTGTGTAGAAGACCAGCCCAGATTCGTCGATTCCCTTGCAGAGGACAGTACGCGTGGTCGGCGCATCGGCGCACACCGACAGAACCATTGCGTTGACCTCAACCACGCCGCCAGAAATTGCCTCAGTGAGCCAATTCTGGAACATCTCAAACCATCCGTTTCGGAACTGGCCCGATGTCAGGCTGTGGTCGCCATAGGAGACGCGCATTTCCGACAAAGACTTTCGGGCTACAGCTTTCACGCCTTCTCACTCTCAGACTTCGATACCTGGACGCCGCCCGGCTGCTGGTGTCGTTGCTCCCCCGCGTGCTGTCACGGGCGTTACTGTCTCCTACTGCTGGCCTGGCCTAGTGGTTCACCGCTGCGACGAGCTCTTCGTAGCTCGGAGCGACTGGTGCCCAGTGATGCTTGGTGGCGGCCGAGCGAGCCAGCTTGGCGGCTCGGGAGTCGATGTCTGGCGCATCCATGCGAGGGCTGAGCATGCTGACGTACTGCCGGGCGAGCAGGCCCAGTTCAGGGTCCTCGGACTCGGTGTCGATGAGCATGAATGGGTTCAGAGGCATGTCTTGGATGATGCTCATCGGATCCTCACCGCGGATTGCGGCGACTCGAAGCTTGGTCCGGCCGATGTCCTGTTCGACGACGTCGTCATACCATGGCCGGACATAAGCGCCTAGGTCGTCGACAAATACTCTATTCTGCCCGGGAGTGCTCAACAGCGGAAGATCGCGATCGGCCATCCGGTCTCGCAACATCACCGCTTGCCCTAGAGCCAAAGCAACGCCGCGACCGTAGGTCGGATCGGTGGTGCAGATCCCGTCGCCGATTGGGACATAGCCTGCAGGCGCGGAAGAGGCAAGCCTGCGAATCACGTTGCGAAGGCCCGCCATCGGGGTTGCGTTCGTGATGGCCCGGCATCCGATCTGGCCCAGCCACGGTTTGAACTCGGTGAAGACTGCTGCCGCGGCATCGAAGCACTCGTTCTCCCGCAGACGGTATAGCCCGCGATCTCCGGGCAGGCGAGCGATATCTATGGAAAAGATCCCGTCTTCGTGCTGGAATAGCGCGGCACCGTAGGCAAACGCGTCGACAACCGTTACGGTGCCATATCGCAGTTCCGGCTGTTCTCCTCCATCGGGCAACCGAAAGAATCGCGTATTATAGACTGTTCCGCAGTCTGCGCTCGTCACGGTGTCGAGCATTTTGCGATTCCATCGCGACCTAGCGCCGGAGGCATCTACTACGAGGTCATATCCTTGGTGCGACTCCCCCGTCCCGTGGATAGCGAGGGCGAGTTGGCAGGTCCGTTCGTCTCGGATCACATCTTCGATGGAAATGCTCTTCCGAAAACTGATGCCGGGCTCGACCTCGACGACCTTGGTGAGAGCGCGCTCGATTGCCCCCCGTGTCGCCGCCATCATCACGAGGTCTGGATCACGGTCCGCCGCCGGCTGAGCCTCTGGGTGAAAAGAATACTCACGGATGCCCATCGCGCCGAGCTCGGCGAATACATCGGGTAGGTTCTCTCGGAGAAGTTTACGAAAGTATCCAAGGAAGACGTGCGGGTGCGAGCTTTGAGGTGCACCACGTCGCGTATTGACAGGGTTGTCCTCGCTGAGGCTAGTGGCGTCCCGTTCAAAAAGATCGACCGCTAACCCCAGTCGCGCTAGCAACAGTGCCGTTGACATTCCAGCGATTCCAGCGCCAACGACGGCGATGCTCCGCATGACGTGATCCTGGTTTGCGCCACCGGTCAATTGCTTCTCCTCTGTCTCGATTTCATGCGTCGGCGCCGACTGCGCTATGCGCTGCCCGTTTGGGCAGAGGTCATGGGTGCCATCGCACGTCCAGCCGGATAGGCCCGCGAAATGACGCATTGGCGCGATAGCGTGGCGCGCGACCAAGCGAGAGGCCCGGTAGGCGTGTGGCCAGGCTGTCGATCACGAGGGCGATCTCCATCCGGGCGAGGGCAGCGCCCGCGCAAACGTGTTCGCCCGAGCCGAACGAGAGATGCCGGTGTGCGTCGCGCCGGTCGAGGTCGAACTCGTCCGGGTCGCAGAATCGCCGCTCGTCGCGGTTCGCGGAGTCCAGGACGATGAGCACGTCCTCGCCGGCTTCGATGGACTGTCCGCCCAGGGTCAGCGGCGCTGCCGCCCGCCGACGCCAGCACATGACCGATGCCCCCAGCCGCAGGCATTCCTCGACGGCCCGTGGGGTGAGAGTCGGGTCCTCGCGGAGGGCTTCCCAAACGGCAGGGCGTTCGAGGAGCAGTAGGAGAGCGTTCGCGGCCGCATTCATCGTGGTCTCGTGTGCCGCGACGAGGCCGCTCATCATCATGGTCTGGAGTACTGCCTCGTCGAGGCTTCTGTCCTCACGTGCGACTTCGATGGCGTGGGGTATCCAACCTGCGCCGGGCCGCCGACGCAGCTCCGCGACCAACTCACCGGCCAGCTGCCACCAACGGCCCATGCGATGTGCGACCTGGATCTGCTCGTCCTCGGTGGGCCTCCCCCACCAGAAGTCGGCTGTGACGACCGCGCATTCTCGCGCCTCGGCGATGCGGTCTTCAGGCACGCCGGCTACCGCAAGGCCAATGTCCGCGGCGGCTCCCCATAGGAGCTCCCCCACGAGTTCGGCGCTGCCGCGGGCCTGGAACTTGTCGATGTACCCGTCAACAACCCGGTGTGCCATTGGAGCGGCTCGTCGCACTGCTGCCTCGGATAAGGGCGGTGTCAGCTGGCGGCGACGTCTCCTGTGCTGTTCCCCGTCGGTATTGACGAGAACACGCTGCGGAGCGAACCCGTAGGTGGCCAGCACATCCTTCGATCGACTCGACGGTTCCACGAGCGGATCAAGCGTGTTGATGGTGGACAGCTCGGTTGTGTTGCGCAGTGCCGCGCGGGCCAGGTCGTAGCCACAGATCACCCACTGACCAAGCGACTGTTCGTAGAAGATCGGCGTCTTTGAGCGACGCGCTCGGAGGTATCCGCCGGGCTCCTCCTGAAAATCGATCCTAAAGGGATCGAACGGAGGCAGCTCACTGTCAGTTCTCTTGGACAATCCGTAGTCCCATCCACGACAAGCTGGGATGTCGCATTAACTGGGTAGCCGGCGGCGCAGTGCTTCGCCTTCAAGTCCAGTTCTCAGAATCCCCGGAACTCGAGTCGCAACAACCGAAGGTAGCCCTGTCAGTTCGGAGCAGTCAAGGCGCACGTCCTTGCTAAGACTCATGACGCTAATCGAACTACTGACACTACCGTGTCCGGCGAGAAAATGGGACACCTGGTGCTAATGACAGTAGCGGAGGGGTGCCGTGACCCGTGCCCAAGCCAGGCTCAGGTCCCCTTGACATCGCCAGTTCCGCCGACCTAGCGTCGACTGTCGTTCATGCCTTTGAAACGCCTCCTATCGGACTCGCAGGGCGGCACGGATGTCCACCAAAGTTGACCGCTGGTCTGAACTCGTTCCGATTATGCTCGCCACCGAATCTGGTCGGGCAAATCTCGCCTCCGGAATGCCCCTAACCTCGGTGAGGCTGACCGACTCCATCGCCGAGGCGGCCGCACGCGTAGTTTCTTCGCACGAATGGCGGCAGGCGGTTGGCCGTTACCACGGCGTGCTAGGCAATCCCGAACTTCGGGATACCATCGCCGCTTTCTTCGCGCCGCGCGTGTCCTCGGAAGCGGCGTCAAGCGGGCGCGAGAACGTCCTGATCACGCCTGGCGCCCAGGCGGCGTTCCGATACGTCGGAGAGCACGTCAGGAGGCAGTCGCGGCGCTTGTTGATGTTCGGACCGGAGTACCCGGAGTACGGCACGCCCGGTGTGGACTCTCGGATGGCCTGTTCGGCCATCATGCCCGGCAGCGGGCCGGTCTTTCGCTACGCACTACCAGATGTGGAGATCGGACAAGATATTGGCGCCGTTGTCGTCTCGAGCCCCGGGAATCCGACGGGCAAAGTGCTCAACCCTCACGAGATACATATCCTGGCGACGAAATGTGAGCGCGCTGGCGCGGTCCTCGTTATTGATGGAGCCTACGGCAATCCGTGGCCAGGCCTGAACTTCACGACGGCGGTAGCACCGCCAACTGCGTTTGGCAATAACGTGATCTCTGTAGGAAGCTTCGCGAAGGCAGGCCTGGCCGGCGAGAGGCTGGGTTTCATCGTCGGTCCGAAAGAATGGATTGACCGTTTCGCAGTTGAGCAGTCCTCATTCCAGGTCTTTCCGCCCGTCTTCCCGCAGCTGCTGGCCCTGGAGCTGATCTCCAACACCGACTACTCGGCGATTCTCGCTCACGATATCCGCGCCGAGCTGGCTCGACGACAGACTGCGTTTCGGTTGGTGCTCGCGACACGGTTGAACGTGCCCTATCAGGTCCATATGGCTGAGGGCGGTCAATACGTCTGGATGAGGCTCCCGGCGCTCACCCGCTTTGGAGCCGGGGAGCTGTTCGAGAAGCTCCTCGGAGCAGGTGTCGTGGTAGCGCCAGGCGCGGTCTTCTTCAGCGAAGAGCACAAAGAGACCGACGAGGCATGGCGGTCCATGCGGATCTCGCTCACCGCGCCCGCGGCCGACCTCGAGTACGGAGCTGGCCGCATCGCCGAGGTCGTGAATGGCCTCCACTGAGCTCCAGCTCCTGTCAGGTACTGCGACGGGCGCAACCACAGCCGTCGGCGCACTGGTCGAGGCGGGTGTGAAGCACCTCTTTGCCGTGCACGGAGCCAACTGCGAGGACATCTTCGCGGCTGCACAGGGTCGGCACAGCGACCTCCGCACCGTCGTCGCCAAGCACGAGTTCTCCGCCGTTGCCATGGCGGACGGCTACTTCAGGGCCAGTTGCCGTCTCGCAGCCGCCATGACGACGTCAGGCGGAGGCTCTCTCAACGCACTCGCGGCGCTGGGCGAGGCTGCCGCTTCCGGGGTACCTCTCCTGGCATTGCTTGGTGAGCCACCGAGCAACCTGGCAGGAAAGGGTGCCTTCCAGGACCAGAGCGGCTCTGCCGGCTCAATGGATCTCGCTCACGCAGTCCAGGCTGTCGGCGCGTGGTGCGAACGAGTCAACAGCCCTCTTCGCCTCGCTGGCTCGATTCGTCGAGCAGTTGCTGCTGCACTTCGGGAGCGCCGGCCTGCTGCCATTCTCGTCCCCAAAGACGTTCAGCAGGGCTCCATAGCTCTTGTGCCCGCGGTCGCAGACGACGTTTCGCGGGCCACGCCGTCGCCTGACCGGGACCCGGGGATGCTGGACGTCTCACAGCCGCATCCAGAATTGCCTAGCGGAGCTCGGTGCGCTCTCGAAGAAGCGCAACGGATCGTCATCATCGCTGGGCTTGACGTCGTTCTGACGGACTCCCGAGAGGCGCTCCAAACCCTCGCCGAGCTGCTGGGAGCGGCGGTGGCAGTTGAACCCGACGCCATGGACGCCTATGACAACCACGCACCGAACTTCGTAGGAGTGCTCGGCGCGATGGGCCATCCCAGTGCTCGCGAGGCGATCGCCCGCGCCGACCTCTGCCTCGCGGTCGGCGCTCGCCTCGGGCAGATGGCCACGACGGGGATCGCCGACCTGCTCGCGGCGCGCACGCTTCTGCACGTCGGCTCCCGGCCGCCATGGCTTACTGCCCAGCACCATGTCCCGGCGCCGTCCAGCGCCCTCACTCCCGCGATCCACCAGGTCACAGCCTGCTTGTCGCGGCGCAGGATGCGGGTCGCTGCAACAGACGGTCCGCACCTCAGCCATCTCCCAGTCCCGCGCCCCTCACGGGGACAGTTGTCCTACCGGGACTTCGCCGAGGCCATCTCGGCCTCCGTCGGCGCGGGCACGACGGTCGTCGCTGACGCGGGGAACACCGGTTCGGCTGCCGTTCACTACATCCGTACCCCTGCGGAGAACGGACGGTTCATCCTCGCGCTCGGCATGGGCGGAATGGGTTTCAGCTTCGGTGCAGGAATTGGCGCAATGCTAGCGACCGGAAAACGGTCCTACGTCATTGCAGGCGACGGGTCCTTCCTGATGCACGGTCTCGAAATTCATACAGCCATCGAATACAGGATGCCGATCACGTTCATCATCGTGAACAACGACGGAAATGCCGCTTGTTCTGGGCGTGAGCGACTTATCCTGCACCAAGCCAACATCTTCCGGCACAGCACGCTCGCGGGCGGAATCGGTGCAATGTTCTCAGCGATAGACGCGCGCCGGGCATCTAGCGTATCGACGCTCCGATCAATGATCGAAGAGACAGACGGCGACGGGGGCACCCACCTCATCGAGGTCTGCATTCCCAACGATGCGCATCCCCCATATCTGCCCCTTCTCCCCGCCGAGATAATCGAACAGCACCCTACGGCTCCAGCTGTACCGGGCAACGATCTGGAGGGCTACCGTGACCGCGACTGATCTCGTCTCAATTCCTAACCTCATACGTTGTGAATCCACCCCGATGCCAGTCCTCCTCGATATCGTCAGCCGCCGTGTCCAGGACTCCTACTCACACGACACGATTTACGGCTTCGCCTGTAACCTCCAGATGTATATCGCAGCGCGCCCAGTTGACGTCTTCTCATATCTTTCCGATGTCTACAGCCTCGAAGAGTACACATACAGCGTTCGAGGTCTTCAGCCCTTTAACGACGCCGGTGTCTATGTCGGACAGGACACGGTGGCGCCTGAAACAACGATCTACGTACACACCGTCGCAAACGTCGAGGCCGGCACCATCGACTATCGCTGCGCCTGGGATCAGCCCGATGAGCTCTGGATGGTCTACCTCTTCAGAGTGCTCGATGCGAGCGACGTTCTCGGGCGGCCGGGAACGGTCATCACCTGGACGAACATGCACCATCGGTACTACGACGAGAACCCCTACCCAGATCGCGCTCCCGATCGCCCCGACCGGTTCTGGGTGGGCGAGCTGTGGCCCCAGTTCCACGCGGGCCACTCGCTGGAGCTGGAGAACATCAAGGCGATCATGGAGGCGAGGCATCCCGAACCAGGCGGGGACCGATGAAGCCGGCGATCCTTGGCACAGGGGGATACATCCCGGCGCGTCGGCTCACACGGGCTGAGTCGATCGCCCACGCCGGGCCGAACAACCCCCTAGTTCGGCATCCGATGTTCCAGCCGCCGGCCGCCAGACACGTCGCGTCGCGGGACCAGACCGGTGTCGACCTGCTTGTGGCTGCCACCGCCGGACTCCGCAGCCAGGTCGGCGACGATCTTGTCGCAGGGGTCGAGCTCTTGATCACCTATAACGGTCTCCCGGACGTCCCTTTCCTGGGCTCCGGCGCAACCCTCGCCGCGCAGCTAGGCATATCGCCCCAGTCGATTTTCGACATTCACAATGGGCACTGTTCGATTCTTCCGCACATGTTCGACATCGCAACGACGATTATGACGCAGAAGAACCAGTGCAGCGCGCTGCTTTGCATATCACAGAATGCCGCCCGGATATGGCAGCAACCGGGAGTTCGCCAGTCCGCGCATGCGTGGCTCCCCGGAGACGGCGCCGCGGTTGTTCTACTGGGTGCCGAGGATCAGGAGCGGCCAACTCTTCTCTCCACAGTAGTCCACCACTACCCCGAGTACTCCAACGAGATGGGCATAACCCTCGACGATGGTCGGCTCTATTGGGAGCCGGGTACCTCAGAGATGGACATCTACTTTGACGCGGCCAAAGCCGAAGCGATCATCGATAGAGGGTCCAAGATACTCCCCGCCGCGGTCCAGGCTGCGTGCGATAACGCTGGCATCTCGATCAGGGAGGTTTCCAAGCTAATCACTAACCAGCCCAATCGGATGCTGCTCCGAAATTGGTCCACCGCACTTGGGGTCAGCGCCGACGATCATTTAGAGACATTTGACTCTTACGGAAATATGTTCGGTGCAGCGGCCCCCGTCACCCTCGATGCTGCTGCTAAGTCCGGGAAGCTGGATGACGGGTCGATCGTCGTCGTCGCAGGATTCGCCGGTGCTGGTGAGATGGCTGGCGCCTCGGTAATTGAGTGGCATTCGTCATGACAGTCCTTTGAAAGGCTCTCAAGGAGGCGCAAGGCACGATGAACGCAGACGACACGACCCAAAGCGGCTCGATTTCTGGAACCGTGATGGACGTCCTCGCGGATGTCCTCTACGTTCCGGCGACTGAAATCGACACAGAGAAGCCTCTAGACCAGCTTGGCCTCGACTCCATCCTCGGTGTCGAGCTGACGGCCATCCTCCGTAAGCGGATCGGAGTCGACCTCTCCCTAGAGGACGTACGAGAAGCAAACACCGCCGCTGGTCTCATCGACCGCGTCCGCAGGACTCAGGTGTCAGATGCAGGCCGATGACAAGCCGGCACGGGAGGTCGTCGAGGCTCGCATCTCGTCTGCGCTGCCGGAACTCACGCCAGAAGACATTCGGTCCAGCTCGACACTGAGCGAGCTCGGCCTGGACTCGATGGAACGCCTCGACATCGTCGTCGGTTCTGCTGATGACCTCGGCGTGATCGTTGACCCGCGCGACTTCACTTCAAGCAATACCATCGGAGACATCGCCCTGCAGCTGGCCCGCAGCCCACGTCGGTCCGGGGCGACATGAACAGAGCACCAGATGCGCCTATCGGGGTTGAAGCCGCAGCGGTCTACTGCGGGAGCCTGTCGGTGTCTGCTCGTGACCTGATGAGCCACCGCGGACTCGACGTCTGTCGGGCCCATTCGATCGGGGCCGCGAAGCGCGCCGTGGCACTTCCTGACGAGGACGCTGTCTCCATCGCCGCTACCTGCGCTAGGAAGCTGTTGGACAGTCTCGATGCTGAGCAGCGGCAGTCCATTCGATGGCTAGTATTCGCGACCGAGAGCGGGCTCGATCTCTCGAAATCGGCCGGCACCTACCTCTGGGATCTTCTGGATTTGCCAGCCGCGTGTGGGACGTTCGAGCTCAAGCAGGCCTGCCATGGCGGCGTCGCTGCGCTTGAAGTCGGCGCTGCGCTCGCTGCCGTAGCGCCGGGGGCCCGCGTCCTCGTCGTGGCAAGCGATGCCTCGACCGCGTTGACGGGCACGTACGCCGAGCCGAGTCAAGGCGTAGGTGCCGTCTCGATGCTCATCAGCAACTCACCGTCTCTCCTTCGACTAAATTGTTCGACTCCCGGACTGCACAGTCGACACAGTCATGACTTCTTCCGGCCGACGCCGACGCTCGACAAGATGGACACAGATCAGTCGCTTCTGACGTATCTCGGCTGTTTCGGACCGGCGTTCCGTGACTTCGCGGAGCGCAACAACACCACATCTGATTCATATTTTATGGACTTCGATCTCCTGGCCATGCACACACCTTTCCCGGGAATGGTCCGAGGCGCGCACCGCCAGGCGTTCAGGGAATTCGGTGCACCGCTCGGCACGGAGTTCGAGGCGGACTTCCGTGCCCGGGTCGCGCCGTCGCTCGAATACCCGTCAATTGTTGGGAACATCTACTCGGCGACCACTTTGCTCGCGATCCTGAGTGCGGTCCGAAACTCGAAGGCGAGCCAGCCATCTCGACTAGGAGTTTACAGCTACGGATCCGGGAGCACCGCGGAGTTCTTCGGCTGTGTGGTCCAAGAAGGTGCCCGCGATCTGCTCGGACCAGATGTGGATGACTGCCTCAGCGATCGGTTGGAGGTCACTCCCGATCATTACGACACGCTATCGAAGGCCGCCCGTGCCATCAGTGCGGGCGTTCAGTGGGCGGAGCCGGAACTCGACATGGCGTCGACGGTTCGGCAAGGTCCGCGCGCTCGGCTGGCCCGCATCGTCGACTACCGCCGTGTATATGAGTGGCAGACCTGAGATGACCGCGCCCCATGCTGCTCCGCTGCACTTAGACTTAGCGACGATCCTCGACGAGCCAATGAACTGTTTGACCCTCGGAGGCATGCGGCGACTGCGGGAGCAGATCGAGTCTGCAGCATCCGCTTGTGAAGCGAAGACCACCCATGCTCGGCCGCTGTGTGTGTCCAGCAGCTCCGCGCATTTCTGCTGCGGGGCTGACCTTCAATGGTTGCGGTCGGCCTCCGCATCCCACCGCTCGATGTTCATCGACGAGTACTTGGTTTTGTCCGAGGCGATCGCCACCTACCCCGGACTGACCATCGGCCTGGCGGACGGTCCGGTGGTCGGTGGTGGTGTTGGGCTCGCGGCGGGCCTCCGGGTCACGATCGGCACGCCGCGCGCCACCTTCCGGCTCCCCGAGCTCGCCCTCGGTGGCATCCCTGCGTTGGCGCTGCCCCCGATTGTCCGTCGAATCGGCTCACGCGCATTCACCGCCATCGCCCTGACGGCGGAGCTGCTGGACCCGTCTCGTGCGCGCGACATCGGTCTGCTGGACGTGGTGGTCCACGACCGTGCTGCCGGCAGCAGGACCGCAGCGCAGCTGTCTAGGCGCGCTGGCTCCACAACCGGCGCCTTATTCGAAGCCGTGAACAATTACTTGAGAAGTCCCGAAGAGTACCGAGTCGTCGCGACGGAGATCGCCCGAGGTCAATGGTCTGAAGTCGACACGGCAGTGCGCCATGAGTAGCAGCATCGGCCGGCGTCTAGGAGCCATCAGCAACGGGGCAGCACCCTACGTGACAGTTCACAAGTCAGGTTCGCTCGCTAGGCTCACTCTGAACTCGGTGGACAACGCGAACAGCATCTCCCCCGGTTTCGCTGCGGCGCTGATGGCCGCCGTAACCGAAATAGCTGACGACGCCTGCATCAGCGTTTTGGTCGTAGACCATTCGGGCCCCTACTTCTGCACGGGCGCGTCAGCCGACTTTCTCGACGCTCCGCAGCCGGCTGACGTGGAACCGATCCTTCGATCACTCGCGCACATCCCCGTACCGGTCATTGCCAAGCTCAAAGGTCATGCTATTGGTGGCGGGCTTGTCCTGGGCCTATACGCGGATCTCCCCGTCCTTTGCTCGAGTTCGTACTACTCTGCGAACTTTGTCGCCCTCGGGTTAGCTCCCAGCTATGGGGCCACCTGGATCCTGGCCAACCGTTTTGGGCCCGGCGTTGCGAGTGAGCTCTTGTACACCGGTAGACGGGTTCGTGGGTCCGAATTCGCCGAGCGCGGGGTCGCGGTACCCGTCCTCGAGCCCGGATCGCTCGACGGATACGTGGAGGACTTGGCCATGCAACTGTCACAACATCGACCACCGCTGATGCGACTGCTGAAGCGACAGCTTCAGACTCAGCTGCTCGAGGCCAGCGACCAGGCGATGCGCCACGAGATCGGCCCACACCTGACCTCGTGGCTGAGCGGCCGCGACGGCACGGTTGCATCGGGCGCATCGTGACCGCCGCGGTGGCCAACGACTCTTTTGCCGTCGTCGGCCTTGGCCTGCGTGTGCCAGGGGCCACAGACATCGACTCGTTCTGGGACACAATCGTCGAAGGCCGGCCCGTAACCCGATCGATCGACGCCTCCGAACTCTGCGGATATGACCTCGAGCTGGTGGGGCCAGGCGGTTTGACGGCGGCGCTACTCGACGATGGCGGCGACTTCGACGCTGCCTTCTTCGACCTGAACCCACGTCTCGCAGCCTGGATGGATCCACAGCAGGGGTTGCTCTTGGAGACGGCATGGCACGCGCTGGAGGACGCGAGCATCCCGCCATCAAGCATCCGTGGTGGCCGCACCGGCGTATTCGTGGCATCCGCAACAATGGATTTCCGAGATTCGCTGGTCAGAGCCGGTGTGCTCGACAAGTACGCGATGCACGCGGACGGAACATTCTTATCCAACCGGCTGTCATACCAGCTCGACGCCCGAGGCCCGAGCTTGAACATCAACACGGCTTGTTCCGGCGGGCTGTCTGCCCTCTCGGTCGCCTGCGGCTATCTGGCCGCAGGCCTGATCGACACTGCCATCGTCGGCGCGGTCAACCTGTGTACCGACGGCTGGATCAGCAGCGCCCTCGCCGCCCTTGGCGCACTATCGCCGTCTGGCACCGCCCGACCCTTCAGCCCTGACGCCAGCGGGTACGTGCGCGGCGAGGGGGCCATCACCGTGGTCGTACGCCGGCTGGCAGACGCCCGCAGGCTCGGGGATCCAATGCGGGCGGTCGTGCGAAGCGTGTCCGTCTCACATGACGGCCGACAAGGTGGGCCTGTTCGAACTGACATGCACTCGCAGGAAGCCCTCCTCCAGGAGGCCTACGGCGCGAGCGGAATTGCCGCATGCGCCGTGGGATACATCGAAGCGCATGCGCCCGGCACCCGGCTCGATGTCAACGAACTCGAAGCCTTGAGCCGCTTCGTCTGCTCGACCGCACTTGCCAGCAGAAGCACGGACACGGCGCCGGGCGACGCCCTGCTCGTCGGGTCGCTGAAGAACGTCTTCGGACATCTCGAAGGAGCAGCCGGATCGATCAGCCTGGCCAAGGCGATGCTGGTGGTTCAGCACGGTGTCATACCGGCCGGCTCCGGGCTCGTATCAATCGCACCCACGGGAGAGCGAACGATCCGACCGTCCCGCGCAGGCGAGCTGATTCCCTGGCCACAGGGGCGTCCACGGATCGCAGGAGTGAGCTCTTTCGGGATCGGCGGCTCCAACGCTCATGTGGTGATCGAGGGAGCTCCGACGTCAGGGGCGACGCAGAGAGCCGTCCCCCGGTCCCAACTCAACCTCCCGCTGTCCGCCCGGACGCCCAGCGGTTTGCGCCACGTCGCGGAGGATGCCCTCGCAGGCCTCAGCGGTGTCACCGACACAGAGGCCTTCGCGCTGATCTGGTCCTATCAGACAGGCCGCGACCGCCACTCGTGCCGGGCGGTCGTCCATGGCGCGTCGACCCCGGAGCTCATATCGGACCTCCGCCGGCTGATCGCGGGACCAGAGCACCCCGCGGCAGATTCCGACTGGGAAAACCCGAGCCTGAGCGCTCGCCTATGGCTAGCAGGCGAGGAGACCGACTGGGCCCAAGATTGGAGTGTCACGCCGTCGTACCGGGCCTCGCTACCGCCATCTCCGTTCGACCGAGCGCCCCACGCCCAAAGGCCGCAGCGGCAAGGCGGTCCAGGCGCCGGCATGGCCCAACGCGGCACCGATGCGTGAGGTCGCTATCACTGGCGCGGGGATCTGGACCGCGAGCGCCGTCGGGCTGGAGGAGTTCGGCTCCGTCCTCCGCGACGGTGCCGCGGCATTCTCACTCATCTCCGGGCCCGACCTGGGCCTGCCCTCGGATGTCGAGATGTACTGCTCGGCGATCGCGCGCAGCGAGGTCGCCAAGGTCGCTCGATCCGCATCGAACATTCACCCCAACCTCGAATCCCTTCCACGGCTGGCGGCTGGAGCCTCGTTGCCACTCACCTCTGCCCTCGTCGTCGCCGCTCAGGCGGCGTGCGGCGCCGGGCTGATCGGAGACCGTCGCCGTGAATGCGCCAGCACAACCGTGATCATCGCCGGGAGCAACTTCTCCCTGAGAGAGTCGGAAGCACTCGCTACCTCTGCGCAGGCAAGCCCGAGGAGCGTTCTTCCGTCCCATCTGTTGCGCCACATGGACGTCGACCTTGTGGGCGCAGTCAGCGGCCTCCTCGGGCTGCAAGGTATGGGTTTCGTCGCCGGCGCCGGTCCCGCCAGCGGTACCAGCGCATGTGCGCTCGCCCACGCAATGCTTGCTGGTGGCGTCACCGACCGTTGCCTGGTCGTCGCGCCTGCAAGTCCATTGGGGCCGGCCGAGGTCGCTGCCGCGCTCGCCAGCGGCGCGATGGCAACGCCGGAGCCGCACACGTCGCCTCAGGACTCATGCCGCCCGTTCGACCGCAAACGGCGCGGGTTCGTCTACGGCGATGGGGCCGCAGCGATCGTCCTCGAGACTGGCAGTTCCTGCACTGACGTTACCCGCCTCGGCCGCGTCCTCGGATCGAGTCAGGTCCTTGACGGGGTGCGGGGAACGCGGCCATCTGCGGATGGTCAACTCCAGTCAATGCGCCGGTCCATCACGGCTGCCGGAATCGATATCTCCTCCATCGACTATATCAACGCGCACGCAGCAGGCTCCATCGTGGGCGACCCGATCGAGATGGCCGCGATCGCCGAGCTAGTTGGTCGAAATCGGAAGGCGCCCATCGTCAATTCGACGAAGTCGATCGTCGGCCACTGCCTAGGGTCGGCAGGGTTGGTCGAAGTCGTGGCGACTCTCATTCAACTTAGAGAAGGATTCGTTCACGGAAACCTAAATCTTTCGCAACCGCTAGCCTGCGACCTACACCTCGCTTCCCCGCAATCCATGCCACACGAATTCTCTTGCGCCCTCGTTAACAGTGTTGGCTTCAGTGGAATCAACTCATCCCTCGTTCTCGCTGCACATTAAATTGGCCCTAATCAGGAAGGCAGATACAAATGAACGAATCGCCCGACCGGAATGGCGACCCGACGCCGGTCCGCTGCCTCTCAGCTGATGCCACTGCAGGCCGCTGGATCGGCTTATCGCGACACACCACCCGCGTCTCGGGCGAACAGAGCAACGGCCGCCTGTCGATCATCGAGACCTTGGCCTCGCCCGGAGACGGACCCCCTCCGCACCGTCACCTCAACGAGGATGAGGTGATCCAGATCGTTGAGGGCAGGTTCCTCTTTCTCACCGACGCTGACGAATGGGAGCTCAGCCCGGGCGATCTCGTATACATTCCGCAGGGGAGCCTGCACGGAATCCGCAACGTCGGCAATGTAGACGGCATCACTATGACTTTCTACACGCCGGGCGGGCTTGACCAATACTTCTCGCTTGCCGGCGGCGCCGAACGCGAAGCTCCCACTAGCGGCCTTCCGGCCAGCATCGGCCGAGCGATCAGTCTCGCTCCCGACCACGGCGTGAAGCTCGAAGGTCCACCACCGCAGTGAAGTCTAGAGGGGACACTCTAGTTGTCGTGCAGCATGCCGCGGAGAAGGCCCTCGAACCCCCTAGCGAGATCGTCGAGGGTAGAGGTGGGGCGGCGGTTCACAATTGTGGCGAACAGAAGACCTTCGATGAATGCAAGGAAGAGTTCGCTATGCCGCTTCGGTTCGGTGGAACCCAGATCTGTCATCGCCATCTCAGCTACAGCCGCCAGCCCACGACTCGCCTCCTGATAAACAGCATTCAGGGAATCGTCATGGATGGCTTCGAGCGCGAGCGCATATCGAGCCAGCGTCCAGCTCTGTCGATCCGTCAGCTGGACGTGCGTAATCGCGGAGAACATTTGAGCGGTCGCCGAGATGGATGTGAAGGCCCGCGCAGCATCTGCCATGAGGCCGAACGCCTGCATCTCGAGCTCCACGAGACGTCGCAGAGCCAACATCAGAAGCGCTGGCCGCGTCCGCGCCACGTTCGACGTGGATCCCATGGGTAGCCCCGCCGCCCGATCGACCGCACGGTGGGTCAGGCCCCTGACACCGAGCTGTGCAAGCACGTCAATGGCGGCGTCGCCGACGATCTCCTGCCGCTCTGACTCCACCGCAGGAGGCTACGTTGCCGACCCCAGATGCGACCGCTAGGGTCGGCAACTACACTCGTAGTGACCGTGCTCGGCTTCGACCTTCGCGGTGATGATGGATGTGCACTTGCTGAACGACATTTCGACCCGAATTCGTCATGGAGGGCGGGGGCGAACAGGCCGAGTACGTCGCCGGACGTGGAGACACAAGCGAGGGGTTTGCGCGCTCCCGGCTCGACGATATCGACCAGTACGTCCCAGGTGGCTGCTAGCCACGCCTCCGACAGATCGGGCCGACAGGAGGTTTGAGCTATGAGCGGCCTGACAACTCCCGTCGGCACCGCACCATCCACGTCCACGGCGGCCGCGCTCGATGAGCTTGACCAACGGTTTCATCCGGCCGCCGGTCTACGCCGCCAGTTCAACAAGGTGTTCCCGACGCACTGGTCGTTCATGCTCGGCGAGATCGCTCTCTACAGCTTCATCGTGCTGTTGTTGTCCGGGGTTTATCTGGCGTTGTTCTTCGACCCGTCGATGACTGAGGTCGTTTATAACGGCGCCTTCGACAACCTCCGCGGCGTACACATGTCACGCGCTTACGAAAGCGCGCTACAGATCTCGATGGAGGTTCGCGGGGGCATCTTCGTCCGCCAGGTCCATCACTGGGCCGCTCTGCTGTTCGTGGCTGCAATGGCCGTCCACATGCTGCGGGTCTTCTTCACCGGCGCGTTCCGTAAACCCCGGGAAACCAACTGGGTCATCGGAATCCTGCTGATCTTCCTGGGCTTCATGGAAGGCTTCACTGGCTACTCGCTTCCCGACGACCTGCTCTCAGGAACCGGCCTGCGGATCGCCTCAGGTTTCATCCTATCGATTCCGGTAATCGGCACGTGGGTGCAATGGCTGCTGTTCGGAGGCGAGTTCCCCGGAACAGAAATCCTGCCGCGACTCTATATTGTGCACGTACTGCTCATCCCCGGCATCCTGCTGGCACTCATCGCCGTGCACGTCGGCCTGGTCTGGTACCAGAAGCACACGCAGTTCCCCGGCCCCGGCCGCACCGAGAACAACGTTGTTGGCGTCCGCATCCTTCCGGCCTTCGCGGCCAAGGGTGGCGCGTTCTTCGCCGTCACCGTCGGCGTCATCGCCCTGATGGCGGGCTTGTTCCAGATCAACCCGATCTGGAACTTCGGCCCCTACGACCCGTCACACATCTCGTCGGGATCGCAGCCCGACTGGTATGTCCTGTTCACCGAGGGCATGCTGCGGATCTTCCCGCCATGGGACATCCACATCGGCAACTACAATGTCCCTCCCGCGTTCTGGGCCAGCCCGGCGTTCCTACCCGTCCTCTACGTCCTCGCCGCGGTTTACCCGGCGATCGAGCGACGGTTCACCAAGGACAACGCGCGGCACAACCTGCTGCAACGCCCCCGCGATGTGCCGGTCCGGACCTCGCTCGGGGTCATGGGGCTGGCGTTCTACGGATGGCTCGTACTCTCGGGCATCAACGACTGGATTGCCTACTTCTTCCACGTCTCCCTGAACGCGACCACCTGGGCGGGCAGGCTCGGGCTCTTCATCGTCCCGCCGATCGCGTACTGGGTGACCTACCGCATCTGCATCGGCCTGCAGCGGTCCGACCGCGCGGTCCTCGAGCACGGCATCGAGACCGGGATCATCAAGCGGCTGCCGCACGGCGAGTTCATCGAGGTCCACCAGCCCCTAGGTGGTGTCGATGACCACGGCCATGCCATCCCGCTGGCTTACCAGGGCGCCCCGGTGCCTAAGAAGATGAACCAGCTCGGCTCCGCCGGCCAGCCAGTCTCTGGCTCCCTACTCTCGCCGGACCCGGCCGAAGAGACCGCCGCACTGACGCTGGCTCGTGCTGAGCAGCACCACGCCGAGCTGGAAGCCATCCGGGCGCGTTCGGAGACCCCGGCTCTCTCCGGCCGACCAGATGGTGGCCGTCCGAAGGACTCCGCCGGTGACTGAGAGGCCGAGCGGTGACCCCGCACTCTGACTTCGGGAGCGGCCGAGAGAACCAGCGGAGGTTGCTGTCGGCCGGGGAGTTGAGCCGTCTCAATGAGATCTCGGCGCACCTGCACGCCGATGACCCGGACCTGGCCGCCTTCCTCAGCAGCGGTCGACTCTGCCGCGACCGGCCAGAACCGCATCGACGAGCACTGCTCGGAGCCCTGGGCGCTGCCGTCCTCATCCTGACGGCACTCGTCGTCCTGAGCATCCACCTGATGTCGCCGGCGTTGTTCTTCCTCAGCGCTCCCCCGCTTGCCCTGACCTGGGTCGCAGTCTTCCGATGTAACCGACCCTGATCTGCGGGTCCACGCGCGCACTGAGCGCCTCGCCCACCCGCTCGAGGCGCGCAGCAACGTCAACATGGCCGCAGGAACTCAGCCGACCCCTCAACTCCGCTGCGTGTCTCTGGGTGCGGCTGGCCGTCCCTGGCCGCACGCGCGCCGCTCGGGGATGCTGAACGTCATGGGATCGGGTCTGAGCGAGGTGGGCGATCGACGCCCCCTTGAACGCTTGTGCATGGTCCGGCGTCGGTGTCCTCCTCGGCATGCAGCGGGTCCGCGAAAGCCGCCGAGGTGAAAGATGCCTGCCTCGTCACCTGGGGTTTAATGAACGGACCGAAGCTGCCTCAACAGATCAGGTTCTCGCCGGAACACCGATCAAGTACGTCACGGGTGGCTTCCCGAGGCCACTCTGCACCCTCCCCACGGACCAACTGTATTGCGGCGCGTCAAGTTGCTCTGTGAATTCCCGGAACTCACGCACTGTGTACGACCGCATTACCGAAGCGAGGACATCCCAGGCACCTAGAAGAGGGATCGCCGGGAGTACGAACGTGAATAGAATTCGGTCGGCGGTCATCGGACGATAGCCAATAGACCTAATGGCTATGATGAGTGGCATGAGAAGCGCGCCGAGTATCCCCGGATAACTGCGTGAAGTCATCTCAAATATGCACACAGGGTGCCGCCCGTCCACTGCGTTGCCAAGAACCCGGCGGGCCTCTGCCGGTCGGAAGTGATGGAACGATGTGAAGAGTGTGCGGATGCCGGGTCCCTGATCCCACGGTTCAACGGCGTCAACCGCGCTCCGGCAGTACCGGATCCCTGGCGCGACATCGTGACCAACACGGGCATTGGGATACTTGTCGGTAAGGACAACATCCAACTTGCTCTCGGTAATGCGTTCGACGTTCGATTTCAGTGTCAACCACGGCCCGGACGCACCCGAGCAAAGGTCCACCACGTCCAGAAATCCCGTCTGGGCCACGACGCCCGCGAGGAGAGGCGCGATGCACCCGTACACATCCAGATCGGTGATTAGCCGCTGTTGGAGTAGCGCTGAGCCAAGATCTCGTAATCGCGTCGGAAACCAGCGCAAATCTGCGAACTCGAATAGGTGCACCCGTCGAATCCTTACAGGCCACACTACTTTCGCCCCCACAGAAACTAGTTTGGATCGGGTGGACTCCGGTGACGCAACAATG
>MEGH01000068.1 GCA_001725415.1 Pseudonocardia sp. SCN 73-27 | reverse complement strand
CTAGTGCCTCGTCAGGCAACGTTCGGTAGGTAATCGGGCCTGCGGATCCTGGACTCGGGAGCGAAGCGCTTCTTGGGTCGGGCGTGGCGGTTGGCCCAGCGGAGGTAGCCGGCGATGGCGGCTTCCTGGGCGGTGTGGGAGGGGTAGTCGCTGCCGTCGAGGGTGAAGTAGCGCAGGGCGGTGAACTCGCTCTCGATCCAGTTCAGCCACGAGGCGTAGGTCGGGGTGAACACGAGCTCGACGTCGTGGTCGTTGCACCAGTCGGCGACTTCGGCCTTGCGGTGTGGGGAGAAGTTGTCGCAGATGATGTGCAGTCGCCCGCGGGGGAACCGGGTGCGGAGCTGGCGAAGGAACGCGAGGAACTCCTGCCAGCGTTTGCGGTCGCGCAGCCGGTAGAACAGCTGCCCGGAGGCCAGGTCGAGTCCGGCGAGCATGTGCCGGACCCCGCCGTAGCGGTTGTAGGTTGCGCGCAGCCGGGCCGGGCCTCGGGTGGGGAACCAGCCACTCCCGGGGCGGGGTTGCAGGTTCAGCGGCCCGAACTCGTCCACGCAGATCACCCTGGCGCCGCTGGTCAGTTGCCCGGCGGCGGAGCGGTCGTAGAGGTCGAGGATCCGGGCCATCTTCTGCGCGAACTGTGGATCGTTGCTGGCCTTCCAGGTCTTCGTGGCCTGCCAGCGCACCCCGGCGGCGCGCAGGACACGTCGGACGGTGTCGGTGCTGATCTCGACCCGGTGCCGCTCGCGCAGATGCTCGACCAGCTTGGACAGGCTCCATGTGGTGAACGGGAGTCCGATCTGCTGTGGAGGGGTCCGGGCGACCCGGCAGATCATCTCGCGGGTGTGGGGGCCGAACTTAGGAGGTCGGCCCCCGCTCCATTTTGGGTCCAGAGCCGCGAACCCCTTGTCGTTGAACGCGTGGATCACCTCCCGCGCGTACTGCGGGGTCGCGGCGAACATCGCTGCGGCCTCGGTTGCGGTGCGGCCTTGGACCGAGGCGAGCACGATCCCTGCCCGGCGCAGCCGGACCCGGTCCCGCGCGGTGCGGGTGATCTTTGCCAGCCTCAGGCTGCCGTGCCATCGCCCACCTCCGACGACAGCCTCTCAGCCGATCACCGCAGCCGGGTTACAACGCCAACGTTCTCAATCGAGGCACTAGCTAGTCGCGCCGAGTCAACAGGGTGCCGTCCAGAATGCGGCTCAGCCCCTCGATGGCGTTGTCCGGGCGACCACCTTGCTGGTTCAGCTCGATGATGACGATGCCCCATGCCATGGATCGGAACGTCGCGAGGAGGAACTCCACGTCATGTGGCTGAATTTCGCCGTTCGTCACGGCGTCGTCTCCGATGCGGCGCAGAGTGCGTTCGACGATCGGGGGGACCTGGAGCGAGATGTCGAGGGAGTCCTGGTCGATCCAACCGCGCAGGATCATCGTGACTTGATCGCGGTTCTTCGCGCTGGGATCGATCATGACGTCGAGCAGGGCCCGCAGCCTGGCGTTGAGACCGTCGTGACGTGCGAGGACCTCGTTGAACCGGTCGTAGACGCCCTCGACGGCGTTCTGGAAGGCGGCAGCATAGAGCACTTCCTTGGTGGCGAAGTAGTGGTGCAGCGTGCCCCGGGTCAGCCGTGCGGCGTCCGACAGCTCGCGAAGGGTCGTGCCGCGGAAACCGGACCGCGCGAAGGCTGCGATGGCGGTGGTCAGGATGAGTCGACGTGTCTGCTCGCTGTCGGCCTCGCGGGGTCGGCCCACCCGGCGCCGCGACGGCTCGCCAACCGTGTTCCCACCGGATGCCTTCGTCGCGCCGGGTACCGAGCCGGTCAAGGGCTACCTTCCGTCCGACCACGCGGCTCCCATAAGCCGTCCGTACCGCATTCTAGGGGCTGCACTGAAGCCGAGCGGAACCCGAGTCGGCAGCGTCCGACGCGATCCGGCGTGTTCGGACGTCGTGGCGTAACTCGCGATCAAGATCGGATCCAGCAATGCCGTACGTGATTACCCAGAACTGCTGCAGCGATGCGACATGCGTTTCGGCATGCCCTGTGGACTGCATCCATCCGACCCCGGATGATGCCGATTTCGGCACGACCGACATGCTCTATGTTGATCCCGGGCGGTGTATCGATTGCGGGGCCTGCGCCGACGCATGCCCGGTCGATGCCGTTCTCCCGGACTGGGATCTGACCGACGAGATGGGCCACTACCCGGAAATCAACGCGGCATACTTCACCGAGCAGCACGTTCCGGTGAGGAACGGTGGTCGCGGATCTAGCTCGGCGACGGTGACGCCTGGCCCCCTCCGTGTCGCCATCGTGGGTACCGGGCCGTCGGCGTTCTACACCGCGCAAAATCTCGCCGCAGTACCCGGGCTCGATGCGGCGGTCAGCCTCATCGATCGCCTGCCCGCTCCGGGAGGGCTCGTCCGGTACGGCGTGGCGCCGGACCATCCGGGCACGAAGCAGATCTCCGATGTGTTTCTCCGCCTCGCGAGGGCGCAGGGGAACTCGTTGTTTCTGAATGTCGAGGTGGGGCGGGACGTCACGCACGAGGAGCTCCTCGAGCACCATCACGCGGTCGTGTACGCGACGGGCGCCTCGATCGGCGCAGACCTGGGTATCCCGGGGGAGAACGCGCCCGGCAGCTACACCGCCGCAGAGATCGTGTCCTGGTACAACGGGCATCCGGACGCGGTCGGCCACGCGGTTGAGCTGGGTGTCGACCGAGTGGTGGTCATCGGGAATGGCAATGTCGCGCTAGACATCGCCCGTATCCTCCTGGCCGATCCCGAGGCGCTCCGGGCCTCGGACGCGGACGATTCCGCGGTCGCCGCGCTCGCGGCCGCGGGGCCGAGCGAGGTCGTGGTTCTTGGCCGACGAGGTCCGGCCGACGCGGCATGCTCGGTGCCGGAGCTGTTGGCCCTCAAGCATATCCCGGGCATCGACCTTGCGGTCGACACCGGTGGTGTCGACCTGGAGCTGCCGCCTGCTGCGTCGTGGACCGCGCGTCGTAAGCACGAGTTCTTCGTGTACCTCGCGCAGCACTCGGCGGCGTCCGCTGGGCGAAAGCTGACGTTCGCCTTCCACCGGACGCCGCAGGAGATCCTCGGCGGGGAGCGCGTCGTCGGCGTCCGGGTAAGCCGGACGCTGGCCGCGGACGCGACCACCGAGACGTTCGACTGCGGCGCGGTTGTCCGGGCGGTGGGCTTCCGCTCCGCTCCGCTCCCGTCCCTGCCGCATGACGAGTCTCGCGGCGTCGTGCCCCACGAGCTCGGGCGGGTGGTGGATGCCCAAGGCGAGCCGGTGGCCGGCACCTATGTCGTGGGGTGGGCCAAGCGCGGGCCCAGCGGCGTCATCGGAAGCAACCGCCATGATGCGCGCGAGACGGTCGAGGCGCTGGTCGCCGACCATCGGTCGGGCGATCTGGCGTCACCTCGGCACCCACCCGAGGCGTTCGGTGTCCTGCTCACCGAGCGGGGTGTGCGGACGATCGACGAGCAGACGTGGGCCGCGATCGACTCGCACGAGCGCGCGTCCGGCAGGGCGGCAGGACGGTCGCGGACGAAGCTGGCCTCGGCCGAGGCGATGTTCGAGGCGATCGCCTCGGGGGGGAAGGCATGAGAACTCCACTGGCGAGCATCGTCGGGGTGGGGGCGGCCGGGTTCGCCCGGCGGTCTGGCCTGAGCCCGGTCGCCCTCGCGGACGTCGCGGTCGCGGCCGCGCTCGCGGACTGTGGCCTGGACCGGTCCGAGGTCGACGGCCTGATCACCCACATCGGATCGCCCCGCGGGGCGGACTACGACACCCTCGCGCGCACGCTCGGGCTCTACGTCCGATTCGCGGGCCAGACCTGGGCCCACGGACGCTTCACCGCGACTGTCCTCCAGCACGCCGCGATGGCGTTGAGCCACGGTCTGGCCGACCACGTCCTGTGCGTGGCGACCTTCCGCAACAGCATCTGGGGCAAGCACGGATCCACACGGTTCCCGGACCACTCCGAGGCCATGAGGACTGGCGGCGGGCCCCACTCGGAGGACTTGACCGCCGGGCTGGCGGCGCCCATCGGCGGCGCGGCGCTGGCGACCCAGCGATACCTGCACACGTACTCCGTCGACCCGGCCAAGATCGGGGCGGTGGCGCTGGCGCAGCGCAAGGCCGCGGCCCACAACCCGGCGGCGGTGATGCGCACGCCACTGGACCTGGAGACCTACCTCGACTCGCCGTACGTGGTCGAGCCGCTGCGTCGGCTGGACTGCTCGGTTCCCGTGGACACCGCGGTGGCGGTCGTCCTGGCCCGGCCCGACCGAGCCCGAGACCTCGCGCGGCCGCCCGTCGACATCCTCGGCATGCAGGGGCTGCCCGCGGGGCCGGACGAGTTCGTCTTCGCGCCGCCGGAGCTTGGCATCGCGCAGGTGACCGGCTCGGGCAGGCGGGCGGCCGGGACGCGGACCGCGGTCTTCCGCCAGACGGGCCTCGGCCCGGACGACATCGACACTCTGCACTGCTACGACGGTTTCACCACCCAGGTCCTGTGGACGCTGGAGCGATTCGGCTTCTGCAAGGAGGGCGAGGCGGCCGACTGGGTGCAGGGCGGCCGGATTGAGCTCGACGGAGATCTGCCGACGAACACCAGTGGTGGTCACCTGTCGGAGGGCCACTCCAACGGCTGGGGCCAGACGATGGAGATCGTCCGCCAGCTGCGGGGACAGGCGGGCGGACGTCAGGTCGCGGACTGCAGTACCGCGATGTGGGCTACGACTTTCGGAGACGCGATCATCTATGGACGATGACCCGAGCACGGTGATCGGCCCTTTCCCAGGGGTGGGTGACGCCCGGGACCTGCTACCCCCGCCGTCCGACGACGCGGAGGTCGACCGCTCGGCACTTGGGACTGGCCGACTGCCGTTGCGGTGGTGCACCTCCTGCCGGTTGCACCGTCCATCCGCGCTGCCGGTCTGCCCGATGTGCGGCAGCCGCAACTCGGTCCGGGTGGACGCCAGCGGGGTGGGGACGCTGTTCAGCTGGGTCCGCTACCACCGCTCGTACTTGCCGGCGTTCGCGTCGTTGGTCCCCTACCCGGTGGGGCTCGTCGAGCTCGACGAAGGGGCTCACGTGATCGGCAGGCTCGTCGGGGTGGACGACCCGGTGATCGGGACGCGGCTGCGGGCCGGCTTCGAGCGATGGGCGGACGGCGAGGTCGTCCCGGTGTTCGGTCCGGCAACGGGGGAGTGGTGACGACGATGCGTGCCGCGATCCTGCACGAGGCGGGCCCGCCCGAGAACCTCGTTGTCTCCGAGATCGACACGCCGGAGCCCGGCTCGGGCGAGGTGCTGGTCCAGGTGGAGGCGTGCGGGGTGTCCTCGCGCGACGTCGTCGAGCGCAACGGCACCTACAAGCGAGACGTGACTTACCCGCTGATCCTCGGGCTGGAGATTAGCGGGACGGTCCTCGAGACCGGTACCGGCGTGCCCGCCGACCTGCGGCCCGGCGACCACGTCTGCAGCAAGGCATTCAGCAGCTGCGGTCACTGCCGACTGTGCCGGACCGGGCGAGAGTCGACCTGTTTCCAGCGCAAGGCCGTCCGCGGCGGCTACGCCGAGTACGTCGTGCTGCCCTGGGACGCGCTGGTCGTCGTCCCGGGCGACCTGCCGTTCGCCGAGACCTGCAGCCTGGGCCCGGCGGCCGGGGTGGCCCTCAACGCCGTCCGCGACACCGCCCACGTCACGATCGGCGAGACCGTCCTGGTCTCCGGCGCGGCCGGCGGGGTCGGGCTGCCGGCAGTGCAGCTCGCGGCGCTGTCGGGGGCACGGGTCATCGCCCTGACCAGGGAACCCGCCAAGGCGGACGCGCTGAGGGGTGCCGGCGCCGCCGAGGTCGTCCAGATCACCCAGCCGGACTTCTCGCCGGCCGTGCGGGAGCTGACCGACGGCCGCGGTGTGGACGTCGTGATCGACACGGTGGGCAGCCCGGTCTTCGCGGCCTCGTTCCGGAGCCTCGCCGTGCACGGCCGCTACGCGCTGGTCGGCCAGCTCAACGGCGGCGAGGTCGCGATCAACCCGGCCCGCGTGTTCTTCAAACGGGCGTCCCTGCTGGGCGTCGGCAGCGTGAGCCGCGCCCAGCTGACCGACGTCATCGACCTCGCCGCGCGTGGCCTGCTCACCGCCAGGGTCGACCGGACGCTCCCGCTCGACAGCGTTGTAGAGGCCCACCGAGCTGTCGAGAGCGGTTCGGCGGTCGGCCGTGTGGTGCTGACCCCGCACTCGCTGGCAGCAGACCAGATCGGAAGATGATCATGAACAGTTGCGCACGCCTCCAGCTTGTCGCCGACGAGGTGGTGGCGGCCCTTACCCCGGTCGTCCGCGACCTACGGATCACCGAGGACGAGCTGCACGCCGCCGGTGACTACCTCAACCGCCTCGGCCAGGCCGGCATGTGCCGCAGCCTCCTGGACATCGCGTTCGCCATGACGGCCGTCGACACCCGGCGGGCCGGCATCCCCGGCACGAGGACGAACCTCGAGGGTCCGCTGTACCGGCCCGGCGCCCCGGAGCGGGCGAACGGTTCGAGCATGATCGAACGCGACCTCTCGGCGGACGCGGACCTACTGATCCTGAGCGGAAAGGTGCGCGACGCCACGACCGGCTCGCCGTTGTCCGGGGTCGAGTTGGACTTCTGGCACGCCGACGAACACGGGCTCTACGACCGCGACGGGAACCACCTGCGCGGGATCGTGCGCAGCGACGAGAACGGGGACTACCGCATCGAGTCGGTTCTGCCGATCGACTACGCCGAGCACCAGAACGACCCGATCGGCGAGCTGCTCGACGAGCTCGGGCGCACCTCGTTCCGAGCCGCGCACATCCACCTGAAGGTGCGTGTCGACGGGGTCGAGCGCCTGACCACCCAGTTCTTCCGGTCTGACTCGCCGCACCTGGAGCACGACTACGTCATCGGCGCGGTCAGCGACGACCTGGTGGCCACCCCGAAGCACGTCGGGGAGCGGGACGGCCATCCGCTCTACGAGATGACCTTCGACATCGACGTCCCCCCGCTGACGGACGACGCGGGTGGGAACCGATGACCTCGCGATCGGGAGGGAGCAGGCAGCGTTTCGCCGAGCTGCTCGCGGCGGACGACGAGATCGTCGTCGCGCCGGGCGCCTACGACCCGCTGACCGCCCGGATGATCGCGGATCTCGGGTTCCCCGCGGTGTACCTGGGCGGGAACGCGCTGGCCCTGCAGCTGGGCATCGGTCAGCCGCTGGCCACGTTGACCGAGACCCTCGACGCGGCGGACAAGGTCCTGCGGGCGATCGACGTGCCGTTGATCGTCGACGCGGGAGCCGGCTTCGGCGCGGCGCCGCACGTGGCCCGCACGGTCGCGGAGTTCGAGCGGCTCGGCATCGCCGCGATCCACATCGACGACCAGGCCTACCCGAAGAACGTCGGCTACCACTACGGGGCGGGCCGGCTGGTCGAGACCGCGCAGATGGCTGAGCGGCTCGCGACCGCGGCCGCAGCCCGCACCGACCCGGACCTGCGCCTCATCGCGCGCACCGACGCTCTGCGGGTCACCGGTGATCTCGACGCGACCATCGCGCGGTGCCGCGCCTACGCGGCCGCGGGTGCTGACGTCCTGATGGTCCTCGACCTGACGCCGGAGCTCTGCGCGCGTGTCGCCGACGGGCTCGACGGCGTCCCGCTGGTGTGGATCGGGGGCGTCGCCGACGCCGGCCCGACCCTGCCGGAGCTGGAGAAGGCCGGGTTCGCTGTGGCGGTCTACCCCTTCACCACCCTCGCCGCCGTCATGGAGGCCGTCCGCTCGACCTGGTCGCCGTACCCGGCCCGGGGCCGCCCGCAGATCGAGCCGGACGTGCTCCGCCAGGGCCGTGCGGACGCGCTGCAGCTCGGCCGGCTCGACCAGTACCACGCCGTCGAACAGCGCAGCCACACCTTGGAGGAGGCCGGATGAGTGGCACACCGGAGACGCTCGGCTCCGCCGTCGCGGCGCACGCGCGGGCCGCACCGGACCGCGCCGCCCTGATTTACCGTGGGACGACGATCGGCTACGGCGAGCTCGACGCGGAGGTCCGCCGCGCGGCCGCGGCCCTGCTCGGGATTGGGGTGCGGGGCGGTGACTGCGTCGGCATCCTGCTGGGTAACACGCCGGAGTGGGTCGTCACCTGCCTCGGTGCCGCCCGAATCGGCGCGGTGGTCGTGGGCCTCAACACCTGGTTCCAGGCGGCCGAGATCGAATGGTCCCTGCGGCATGCCAACGTCTCAGTCCTCGTCACCACCAGGCGCTTCCTCAAGCGCGACTTCGGCAGCGTGATCTCCGATCTGCTGCCGGAGCTGAGCGGCAGCAAGCCGGGCACCCTGCGCAGCGCCCGGTTACCGCGTCTGCACTCGGTGGTCATGGTCGATCGGCCCATGCCTGGCGCGTTCGGCTGGTCGGACTTCTTGTCCGCCGGCTCGTCCGTCACCGAGGAGGAGCTGGCCGCCGCGGCCACGAGCGTCACGCCCGACGACGACATGTTCATTGTCTATACCTCGGGAAGCACCGCGGACCCCAAGGGTGTCCGGCTCGTCCACGGCAATCTGATCCGCAATGGCATCGAGGTCGCCACGCGGCGCTGGATCGACGAGCACGACCGTATCTGGCTCGGCGCGCCGTTGTTCTACGGTCTGGGCGCGGGCAACGCGCTGCCCGTCATGCTCAGCAGCGGCGCCAGCCTGCTGCTGCAGGATCACTTCGACGCTGGCGACGCCATCGCGGCGATCGCCGCTACCGGGGCCACGACGTACTACGGCACGGGGAACATGACGCAGGCGATCCTCGATCACCCGGCGTTCGCGGTCGAGAAGGTCCGGACGCTGGAGAAGGGGATCGCCGGGATCTCCGCGCACTACAAATCGCTCGCCCTCGACCAGCTCGGTGTCCGCTACGCCACCCCGGCCTACGGGCTGACCGAGACCTACGGGCACATCACCGGCGGCATGCCGGACGACCCCACCGAAGTGAAGCTGACGACCGACGGTTCTCCCCTGCCCGGGATCGAGCTCAGGATCGTCGACCCGCTCACCCGAAAGGACGTATCGGCAGGGGAGCTGGGCCTGGTCCTGGTGCGGGGCCGGGTCACCCCCGGCTACCTCGACAACCCGGTCGAGACCGAGCGCGCGATCGGGCCCGACGGGTTCTTCGACACCGGCGATCTCGGCCATGTCGATTCCGCCGGTCGGCTCGTGTACCGGTCCCGCCTCAAGGACGTGATCAAGAGCAAGGGCGTCTCGATCTCGCCCCGGGAGATCGAGAATCTCCTCGTCGACCATCCGGACGTGACCGACGCCTTCGTACTCGGGGCGCCCCACCCGACATACGGCGAGGTCATCGTGGCCTTCGTGACGGTCAGCACCCCGGTCACGGAAGCCGGACTGCGCACGCACGTCGCCGAACGGGCAGCCTCGTTCAAGGTCCCGCACCGGGTATTGGTGCGGTCAAGCTTTCCGCGCCTGGCCAGTGGAAAGGTCGCGACACGAGAGCTCGCCGACCTCGCCAACGCCGCGCTCGGCTCCTGACCGCCCGGCCCGACGACCCCGCTCACCACGCCCCACGACCTCAGACTGGGTGGACCTCCATGACCGACCACGACGACATCATCACCTCCGTGCGGAGCGGGATCCTCCCGGCACACATCTACAACGACGCCGACCTGTTCGCTGCCGAGCGCGAGTCCGTCTTCGCCAAGAACTGGCTCTTCCTCGCCCACGAGTCCGAGGTCCCGGACCGTGGAGACTACGTCGTCCGCCAGCAGCTCGGCGACTCATTCATCGTCAGCCGCGACGAGAGCGGCGAGATCCGCGTCATGTTCAACATGTGCCTGCACCGCGGGATGCAGGTGTGCCGTGCGGAGATCGGGAACACCTCGCACTTCCGCTGCCCTTACCACGGGTGGACGTACAAGAACGACGGAGCGCTCGTCGGCGTCCCATTCTTCAAGGAGGCCTACGGAGGTGAGGACGAGCTCCGCCGGTCCGACCATTCGCTGCTGCCGGCGCCCGCGATGGAGATCGTCAACGGCCTCGTCTTTGTCTGCCTCGACCCGGACGCGCCGCCGTTCTCCTCGCGACTTGGGGAGTTCCGCGACTACCTCGACTTCTACACCAGGCCGGGTCCCGACGGGGTCGAGGTGCGGGGACCACAGCGCTGGCGGCTCCCGGCCAACTGGAAGATCGGGGCCGAGAACTTCGCTGGGGACACCTACCACACCCCGCACACCCACCTGAGCGTGTCCGAGATCGGACTGATGTCCGACGCGAAGGGCGGCAAGCGCAAGGGCGGGACGATGTACTTCGCCGGCGGTGGCGGCGGGGCCACCTTCCCACTGGCGCCGGGCGACCTGCCGTCCCGGCTGGGCGTCATCGGGTACACGGACGAGATGATCAAGCGCCGGGCCGAGACCTGGCCCGTGACCATCAGCGCGCTGATCGGGAAGGACGGCCAGATCCCGTCGGCAGCGACGATCTTCCCCAACCTGAGCTTCCTGCACCTGTGGGCGCGGGTCAGCGAGTCGCAGATCGTCCCCTTCACGACCATGCGGCTGTGGCAACCGGTCTCGGAGCAGGAGACCGAGGTGGTGTCCTGGTTCGTGGTCGATAAGGCCGCCGACGAGGAGTTCAAGCGGGCGTCCTACAAGGCCTACCAGATGTGCTTCGGGCCGAGCGGCATGTTCGAGCAGGACGACATGGAGAATTGGTCCTCCATCACGCGAGTCGCCGGCGGCACCATGGCCCGCCGTCTGCAGCTGAACAACCGGATGGGTCTGCGCACTGACGACTCGACGATCGCCGAGCCGCTGACCAACTTCTCCGGCCCTGGCGCCGCCTACGGCGGGTTTGGCGAGTTCAACCAGCGCCGCTGGTTCGACCTGTGGTGCCGCGACCTCGAGAGCGGCCCGATCGACACCAAGAAGACCACGTCCTACCCGACAAGCGAAGGAGACGACCGTGAGCACGAGCGCTGACGCCGGCGTGCAGTACGACGTCGGCGCGGCCCTGTCGTCCGGCGATCCCGCGCACCACGCCGCGTACGACTTCCTCATGGCCGAGGCCCAGGTCCTCGACGACCACGATCTCGAGCAGTGGTTGGATCTGCTCTGCGAGGATGTCACCTACCGGGTCCCCGTGCGCGTAACCACCGCCAGAGGCTCCGCGTGCGACGTCCTCGGGGACGCGAGCCACCTAGACGAGGACCGCTACTCGCTTGGCAAGCGAATCGAGCGGCTGCGCACGGAGCACGCGTGGGCCGAGGACCCGCCGTCACGCACCCGGCACTTCGTCACCAACGTCCGGTGCTTCGCCACAGACTCCCCGGACCTACTCGCCGTTACATCCTATCTCCTGCTGTTTCGCAGCCGCGGCGACGCCCGGCCGCCGGACTTGATCTCGGGTGTGCGGTCGGACGTGCTGCGGGCCCAGCCCGCGGGCGGATATCGGCTGCTGCGGCGCGTCGTCATCATGGACGAGTCCGTGTTGCGCAGCCAGAACCTGGCCGTCTTCCTGTGACGGCCCCCGACCGTTCGCCGTCCGGTTCCCGGGCTCGGACCGGCGAGATCGCGCTCGCCAACGAGTTCGGGATGGTCGTCGTCAGCAAAATCCGGACGCACAACGGTGAGCGTCTGCGCATACACGCGCCGCAGCTGGACCGCGCGATCGACCTGTGTCCGCTCGAGCTGGAGAGCCTGACCTGGCAGCGGCCCGAGACGTTCTCCCGGTTCTTGGAGACGCCCTACGGCACGACGTCGGAGGAGACAACATGGGAGCACTAGACGGCCGCCGCGCCCTGGTCGTCGGGGGCGGATCGGGCATCGGACGGGCCGTGCTTTCCAGCTTCTTTGACGAGGGGGCCCAGGTCGGCGTGCTCGAACGAGATCCCGACAAGTGCGCCGCGGTCCGCACCGAGCTGCCGTCTTGTGTCGTGGCCGAGGGCGACGCCACGCAGCTGGCCGACACCCAGCAGGCCGTCGACGCGATGGTTCGTGCTTTCGGCGGCCTGGACTGCCTCGTCTCCTGCGTCGGGATCTTCGACTTCTACCGAGGGCTGGGTCACATCAGCGGAGATCGCCTCTCCGATGCGTTCGACGAGATGTTCCGGGTCAACGTGCTGAGCCAGCTGACCTCGGTGCACGCCGCGTTGCCGCACCTGACGCAGTCGGGCGGATCGGTGATCCTGACGCTGTCCTCCTCGGCGTTCTACCCCGGCCGCGGCGGAATCCTCTACGTGACATCGAAGTTCGCCCTACGAGGCGCCGTCATCGCCCTCGCCCACGAACTCGCGCCAGCCGTGCGGGTCAATGGCGTGGCCCCCGGGGGCACCACGAGCACCCGCCTGAGTGGGCTCCGGAGCCTGGGCGACGGGGGGCGGGAGGTCCTAGACGGGCCGGAGCGGCTGGCTGATCTGAAGACGCTCACCCCCTTGCAGCTGGCGATGTCGTCGCAGGACCACACGGCAAGCTACGTCTTCCTGGCCTCGGATGGAGCGCGCGGGATCACCGGCACCTTTCTGCACCCCGACGGCGGCATGGCGGTGAAGGCATGAGCCGGCTCCGGGTACAGCGCGTCGATGCGCCGTTCCGGCGTGCAGCCCACACCACTGAACACGAGGAGTCTCAATGACCGAACTGCGTGAAGGGGCGGACCCTTCGGTGCCCACCACCGAGCCGCACACCAAGATCGTCGCTGATGAGATCGCCCGGGAGCTGGTCGAGCTCGGCGTGCGAACCGTGTTCGGACTGCTTGGCAGCGGGAACTTCCTGGTGACCGAGGCGTTGCGTCAACGCGGGGTTCGGATCGTAGGCGGGCGTCACGAAGGACCGGCGCTGGCTATGGCGGACGGATACGCACGCTCCACCGGAACGGTGGGAGTGTGTACCGTTAGCACTGGTCCCGGCCTGACCAACACGGTGACCGCCCTGGGCGAGGCCGCGAAGAGCCGTACACCGCTGCTGGTCCTCGCCGGGGACGTACCGGGTCGGGCGGTCCGCAACAACTTCCGGGTCGACCAGCACGGGATCGCGGAAGCGGTTGGTGCCGTCGCCGAGCGCATCCACAGCCCCGGGACCGCGGTGGCCGACACCCGCCGTGCCTACCGGCGCGCCCTGCTCGAGCGGCGTCCCGTCGTACTGAACCTGCCCACCGACGTGCAGGAGAGCGACGTCGCGCCGGTGGCACCGCTGCCAGCCCTGCCGCCCGCCATCTCGGCTCCGGCTCCGGACGAGCAGGCGGTCGCGTCGACCATGGCGATGCTGGCCGCGGCCGAGCGACCGCTCATCCTGTGCGGACGAGGCGCCGCGCTGTCTGGCGCAGGCCCGGCGGTGGAGGCCCTCGCCGACCGGGTGGGGGCGCTCCTCGCCACGACGGCCTGTGCGCACGGGCTGTACGCCGACCATCGCTACGACCTCGGCATCTCCGGCGGCTTCTCCACCCCACTCGCCGCCGAGCTGATCCCCCAAGCGGACGTCGTCCTGGTGCTGGGCGCGTCACTGACATACTGGACTACCCGCCACGGCACCCTGATCGGCGAACGGTCCCGGGTCATCCAAGTTGATCTCGAACCGAGCGTCATCGGCGCCGGCGCGCCCGTTGAGCTCGGCATCCTCGCCGACGTCAGAGCAACGGCCGAAGCCATCGCCGAGACGCTGGAGGCAGGGAACGTTCAGCGAGAGGGTTGGCGGACTCCCGAGATCGCCGCCCGCATCGCGGAGCGCGGCCGGTGGGCGCAGGAGCCGTTCACCGATGCCGGCGACGATGACCACATCGACCCGAGGACCCTGACTATCGAGGTCGACCGGCACCTGCCGGCGCAGCGGGCCGTCGCGATCGACTCTGGGCACTTCCTCGGCTTCCCGTCGACATACCTCGAGGTCCCCGACGCGGCCGCCTTCGTGTTCCCCAACGCCTTCCAGTCCGTTGGGCTCGGCCTCGGCGCCGGCATCGGCGCCGCGGTCGCCGACCCGAGCAGACCGACCGTCGTCGCCGTCGGCGACGGCGGCGCGCTCATGGCACTTGGCGAGCTGGAGACGATCGCCCAGCTCGGTCTACCGATTCTGGTGCTCGTCTACAACGACTCCTCCGCGGGAGCGGAGACGCACCATTTCGGCCCACTGGGCTATCCGCTCGACATCGTCACTTTCCCCGATGTCGACTTCGCCGCGGTCGCCCGCGGGCTCGGCATCCCGGCGATGACGGTGCGCTCGCCGGACGATCTCGACGAGCTGGAGAAGTGGAGCAGCGCCCTCGACGGACCCTTCCTGGTCGACGCCAAGGTGCACCCCGACGTTAGAGCACACTGGATTGAGGAGGCGTTCCGAGGCGATGCGCACTGATGGCGATGACCGGACGCCCTCTTGTCAGAAGGTGCCCGTGGCCCCATCCGAGGGGTTCTGGACCCGGTGTCTGGGGTGACGGGCGCTGACCTGGCCGGCGCGAGTTCAGCTCTTGCCGACGAGGGGTGGCGTGTGATGAAACCGCTGCAGGGAATCAGGGTGGCCGAGTTCGTGGGACTCGGCCCCGGCCCGTTCGCCGCGATGCTGCTGGCGGACGGCGGTGCGGACGTGCTGCGCATTGACCGTCCCCGCTCGCCGGTGGACGGCGGCGCGCTCACCCGTGGCCGTCCAGTACTCAATCTCGACCTCAAGAAGGATGCCGGGCGGGGCCTGGAGATCGTCCGCGCGGCGGACGTGCTGATCGAGGGCTTTCGGCCCGGCGTCATGGAGCGGCTCGGTCTCGGGCCGGATGACTGTCGCGCCGCGAACCCGGGCCTGATCTATGGCCGGATGACGGGTTGGGGCCAGGAGGGCCCTCGGGCGCAGCAGGCCGGCCATGACATCAATTATCTCGGCCTCACTGGCGCTCTTCGTTCCTTCGCCCGCGCCGGACAGGCTCCGGTCCCCCCGCTTAACGTCGTCGCGGACTACGGAGGTGGGGGTCTGCTGCTGGCCTTCGGCATCCTCGCTGCGCTCCAGGCCCGGACCACGACCGGCCGGGGTCAGGTCGTCGACGCTGCGATGGTTGATGGGGTGAGCCTGCTGATGACCGGAATCTGGAGCCGCCGCGCCCAGGGCCGCTGGCCAGGCAAACCCGGCCACAACGAACTGGACACCGGCGCGCCGTTCTACGATGTCTACGCCACCTCGGATGGTTGTTACATGCCCGTGGGCAGCATCGAGCCGCAGTTCTGGGCCCGCCTGCAGCAGGGGCTCGGGATCGATCTTCCCGACCAGTGGGACCGCGCCCGCTGGCCAGAGATGAAGCAGATCGTTGCGGAGGCCTTCGCCACCCGTACCCGTGCCGAGTGGACAACGGTGTTCGATCCGCTCGACGCCTGTGTCACGCCGGTGCTCGACCTCGCCGAGGCACCGCAGGACGCCCATCTGGCCGCCCGCGGAACTCTCGTCTCCGCTCCGGATGGGCCACAGCCCGCGGCCGCGCCTCGACTGAGCGAGACCCCGTTCGCTCCGGGGTCGCCGGACGATGTGGAGGAGACGCTTGCGCGTTGGGGAGTACCGGCGTGACGGTGCTGCGAGCCGCTTTGGAGACCGTGCTCGATACTTGCACCTCCGGCCAACGCCTCCCCCGAGCGCACCCTCGCCGCCGACCTCTGCGTGAGCTGCACGGTCGTCCGCGGAGCGCTGCGCGACCTCGCCGACGAGGGCCGGATCGAGATCCGTGCTCAATCTGGTAGCTATCTCCTTAAAGACGAACGAGACAGCAGGCCCGCCACAGATCATTGCTAGGAAGCCCAGCGTTGGCGCCCACTCCGAGCCGCACCCCCGCCAAGCGGACCTCAGCCACATCGCTCGCGAGCTCGGTGTCGAGTCAAGGGGCCCACTCGGACGATGGTGCTGGCTCAGGTCGACCGCAGACGGAAGGGGTGCCCGGCCGGACTGGCGTAGACCCGGCTTCCGCCAGGCGATGACGGGTCGACGTCATCCATGGGCCGGAGCCGACGTGCGCCTGCCGCACAGGCGATCTTGTCCGCGGCCGCGAGGTCGTCGGTTGTCAGGTCGATGTGCATCTGCTGTGGGCGGCCCTCCGGCCAGTCCGGGGGGACGTGGCCCGGAGCTCGCTGGACGACGAACACCGGGTGGCCATCGACCTGGAGGAAGTGGTGGTTCGCGGTCTTCGTGATCGAGCCGCCCAGGAGCTGGTGCCAGAACGCGCTCTCCTGCTCTGGCTCGCCTGCGTCGATGATCACGGCGTCAGGGAGATGTTCATCTGTGCTTCCGCTCGTCGCCGTTCCAGATCGGGCTCAGACCACCGGGATGATGCCGCCGTCGACCCTCGGTTGCGGTGCGGCCTTGGACCGAGGCGAGCACGGTCCCTGCCCGGCGCAGCCGGACCCGGTCCCGCGCGGTGCGGGTGATCTTTACCAGTCGTTGCGCCTCGGCCGGATCCAGATCCCGCACGAACACCTCAGGCTGCCGTGCCATCGCCCACCTCCGACGACAGCCTCTCAGCCGATCACCGC
>MEGH01000067.1 GCA_001725415.1 Pseudonocardia sp. SCN 73-27 | reverse complement strand
GAGGCCGGCGCTGTGGTCGCGGTGGCGGGTGGAGCGATCTACAGCGCTTCTGACCCGGGCGCCGCGGCGGCCGAGCTCAAGAAGCGCTCCAGCAACTGACCCACGCCATCCTGCACAGAATCAGGGAGTGCCCGTTCATGCCACCCCATCGCTCTGCTGACGAGCTGGTTCGTCTGACCACCTGGCGTGCCCCCGAGGACTGGTCCGACCTGGACCGGCGCGCGGTCGATACCACCCGTGTGCTGGCTGCTGACGCGGTCGAGCATTGCGGAAGCGGGCACCCCGGCACCGCCATGAGCCTGGCGCCCGTTGCCTACGCTCTCTTCCAGCGCGTTATGCGGCACGATCCCGGTGACCCGCGATGGCTCGGACGGGATCGGTTCGTCCTGTCGGCTGGGCATTCGAGCCTCACGCTGTACATCCAGCTGTTCCTCGCGGGCTATGGCCTGGAGCTGGAGGACCTCAAGGCCCTGCGTACGTGGGGTTCTCTGACCCCGGGCCACCCCGAGTACCGGCACACCGATGGTGTAGAGACCACGACGGGCCCGCTCGGTCAGGGTCTGGCCAACGCGGTCGGTATGGCGATGGCGGCCCGGCGCGAACGGGGTCTGTTCGACCCGGACGCAGAGCAGGGCACGAGCGTGTTCGACCACCACGTGTATGTGATTGCCGGCGACGGAGACATCGAAGAGGGCGTCACGTCCGAGGCGTCGTCCCTGGCAGGGACCCAGCAGCTCGGCAATCTCACGGTGATCTACGACAGCAACGAGATCTCCATCGAGGACGACACGCGTATCGCCATGTGCGAGGACACGGCCATGCGCTACGCAGCCTACGGCTGGCACGTCCTAACCGTCGACGGCGCTGAGAACGTCGCCGGGCTGCTGGAGGCGCTTGAGCAGGCCAAGGCCGAGACCACTCGCCCGTCCATGATCGTACTGCGCACGGTGATCGGATATCCCGCGCCGACGGCGATGAACACCGGCAAGGTGCACGGCACCGCGCTGGGTGCCGAGGAACTCGCGGCTGTGAAACGTGCGCTCGGCCTCGACCCGGACCGGCATTTCCAGATTGACGACGACGTGCTTCGTCACACCCGCGAAGTCGCCGAGCGCGGCCGGTCTGACCGAGAGAAGTGGCAGCTCGACTTCGACACCTGGGCGCAGGCCAACCCGGACCGGAAGGAGCTGCTCGACCGACTCAGCGAAGGCAAGCTCCCCTCCGGGTGGGCCGATGATCTGCCGCATTGGGAGCCGGACGCCGGGCCAGTCGCAACACGCAAGGCCTCGGCTGCGGTCCTGGCCAAGCTCGGTGAGGTGCTGCCCGAGCTGTGGGGCGGATCTGCGGACCTGGCGGAAAGCAACAACACCACGATCAAGGGCGCGGACTCCTTCGGCCCGGCCGAGATCTCCACCGAGACCTGGACGGCCCAGCCCTACGGCCGCACACTGCACTTCGGCATTCGCGAGCACGCCATGGGGTCGATCCTCAACGGCATCGCGCTTCACGGAGGTACCCGGCCCTACGGCGGGACGTTCCTCATCTTCAGCGACTACATGCGACCGGCCGTGCGTCTGGCCGCGCTGATGGAGCTGCCGGTCATCTACGTGTGGACGCACGACTCCATCGGCCTCGGCGAGGACGGACCGACTCATCAGCCGGTCGAGCAGCTTGCCTCGCTGCGAGCCATCCCCGGCTTGTCGATGGTGCGACCGGCAGACGCGAACGAGACCGTCCACGCGTGGAAGGCCGTGCTGGAGGACATCAGCTGTCCGGCGGGGCTGGCGCTCACCCGCCAGAACGTGCCGACGCTGGAAGGCACGTCCGAGGAAGGCGTGGCTCGCGGCGGATATGTGCTTGCCGAGGCGTCTTCGGGCCAGCCCGAAGTGGTCCTGATCGGCACCGGTTCTGAGGTTCAGCTGGCGGTCGAGGCCAGGACCGTCCTGGAGTCCGAGGGTGTCTCGACGCGGGTGGTCTCGATGCCGTGCGTGGAGTGGTTCGACCGACAGGACCGGACCTACCAGGACGAGGTGCTGCCGCCGGCGGTGCGTGCGCGGGTGATCGTCGAAGCGGGTGTTGCCCAGTCCTGGCACCGGTTCGCCGGTGACGCCGGCGAGGTCGTATCGCTGGAGCATTTCGGTGCCTCGGCGGAATTCAAGACGCTGTTCAGGGAGTTCGGTATCACCACCGAGGCCGTCGTGGCGGCGGCCCGACGCAGTGTGGAGTCCGTCCGGCGGGGCTGACCCCGCCGTCATCCTCAGGAGAGGGAATTTCGTTGACGCAGTCGACGTCGATCAAGCTTGAATCCGGTCAGTTCGCCGACGCGACCCAGGCCGTCGTCGCCGAGGTGGCCAAGGTGAGTGCCGGTCTCGAGGCTGGGAGTTGGACGAAGGCCGGGGCTCTGCTACTCAGGGCCGGGAAGGTGTTCACCGTCGGGACGGGGCGCAGCGGCCTCGCGCTGCAGATGGCCGCGATGCGCTTCATGCACCTGGGGCTCTCGACCCACGTCGTCGGTGAGGTGACTGCTCCCGCGATTGGTCACGGCGATGTGCTCGTGGCGGCGTCTGGCTCGGGCACGACAGGGCGGGTCGTGCGCGCTGCGCAGACCGCTCGTGACCAGGGTGCGGACGTGGTCGCGGTGACCACGTCTCCGGACTCGCCTCTGGCGAAGATCGCGACCGAGGTGCTCGTCATCCCTGCCGCCGATAAGCAGGACTTCGACGGCACGACCTCCGTCCAGTACGCCGGCAGCCTGTTCGAACAGTCGGTCCTGCTGGCCACGGATGCGCTGTTCCACACGCTGTGGAAGGCAGGCGGCAGCCAGGCGCGCGAGCTGTGGCGTCTGCACGCCAACCTCGAGTAGCGGCTGCGACGACTCTCCCCGCCCCGACACCACGTCCTTCAGGAGTTGGAAATGCAGGCCACCGACATCAGTACCTTGGAAGCAGTGGCGCTCGCGGCTACGCGCAGCGCTGCGGTGGCCTGCTACGCGTGGGTCGGTCGCAACGACCAGAAGGCGGCCGACGCGGCCGCGACTTCGGCGATGCGCGCAGTCCTGGCTGACGCGCCGGGGCGGGGAACCGTCGTCATCGGAGAAGGCGAGAAGGACGACGCTCCGATGTTGTTCAACGGTGAGGTAGTCGGCAACGGGAACGGGCCAGACTTCGACATCGCCGTCGATCCTCTCGAGGGGACTTCCTTCTGCGCGTGGGACTTGCCAGGCTCGCTCGCCACGATTGCGTTCGGCGCAGCCGGCTCGATGTGGTCGCCCGGGCCCGGCTTCTATATGGACAAGATCGTGGTCCCGCCGCGCGCGAAGGATGTCATCGACCTCGACGACCCTCCCGAGCACACTCTTGTCAAGGTCGCGAGGGCGCTTGGCAAGGAGGTCAGCGACCTCCACGTCATGATCATGGACAAGCCGCGGCACAAGGAGCTCATCGCCCGCGTGTTGCAGGCGGGCGCTGCGGTGCAGACTCCCGCGGGCGGCGACGTCGGCGGGAGTCTGGCGGTCCTGGTCCCCACTCTCGACGTGGACCTGCTCCTGGGCGTTGGGGGCACCCCGGAGGGAGTGATGACGGCCGCGGCGGTGCGGGCACTGGGCGGGGGCATGCTGGGGCGTCTTGCTCCGCAGCGCGATGAGGAGGCGGACGCCATCCGCGCGGCTGGGATGTCTCTCGACCGGATTTACGAGTGCGACGAACTCGTGGCGGGCGACGCCTTCTTCGTCGCGACCGGAATCACCGGCGGTCCGCTGGTCGGCAGGCCACGTACCGACGGCGCCGCGACCGTCACTGAGTCACTCCTGATCTCCCGAAACGAGATCCGCCACATCACCCACACCACCTTCGACTGACCCCGGTCCGAAGACCCGAAGGAGAATCGGTGACGCTGCAGCTGGGCGACCTCCGCGTCCGCGACCTCGGCGAGTGCCGCTACGAGTCGCCGCTGTCCGAGATGCTCTCCACCAAGCAGACCTCGCCGCACTACGTTTCGGAAGGCGACCGGGTGCTACTTGAGGACACCGTCTCGATGCTGTCCGAGCACGGTCTCCCGGCCCTCGACGCGCCGAGCTTCGAAGCCGCGGGCCCGCGTCGCAAGATCTACTTCAACCCCGCTGAGGTAATCGCCGGGGTCGTTACGTGCGGTGGGCTGTGCCCCGGCCTCAACAACGTTATCCGCGGGCTTGTCCAGGAGCTTGCGGTGCATTACGGGGTCAAGCAGATTCTGGGGTTCCGCAACGGTCTTCTGGGGCTTACGGCTTCGCACCGCCACGACACCGAAGAGCTGACGGTTGAGCGCGTCCGGGACATCCACAACATCGGCGGCACGATTCTGGGCAGCTCACGTGGTGGACAGGACGCCGACGAGATGGTCGACAGCCTGGTACTGCGCGGTGTCAAGGTCCTGTTCGTCATCGGTGGGGACGGCGGCATGCGTGCTGCCACTGCCATCAGCGAGGCGGTTCGGGCCCGCGGACTCGACATCGCCGTCATCGCGATCCCCAAGACGATCGACAACGACCTGCCCTTCACCGACCAGTCGTTCGGATTTCAGAGCGCGTTCGCACGAGCGACCGAGTTCATCTCGGCGGTCGAGATCGAGGCGGCGGGAAGCGTGAACGGTGTCGGGATCGTTAAGCTGATGGGCCGCCACTCGGGCTTCATCGCCAGCTATGCCGCATTGGCCGCCAACGTGGCCGACATCGTCCTGGTCCCAGAGATCCCCTTCGCACTCAGCGGCGAGGAAGGCCTGCTTACATATGTAGAGCAGCAGGTGCGGACCAAGGGGCATGTGGTGATTGTCCTCGCCGAAGGAGCGGGCCAAGACATCCTCGATGAAGAGGGGCTGCCGCAGCACAATGGTCGCGGTACCGATGCGTCGGGCAACGTCAAGCTCGGCAACATCGGGGAGCTGCTCAAGGAGCGCATCACTACCCACCTCACGGCGGTCGGGCTCACACCCACGATGCGATACATCGACCCGAGCTACGCGATTCGCAGCGTAGCTGCGAATCCGCACGACAGCGTTTACTGCCTGCGCCTGGCGCATGCCGCGGTGCATGCAGCGATGGCGGGTCGCACGGCAGCCGCCGTCGCGCGCTGGCGGCGGCGATTTGTGCACGTGCCGTTGTCGTTGATGACGAGCCGTCGCAACGAGATCGACCCTAACGGCGACATGTGGATGTCTGTGCTCGAAACCACCAACCAGCCGGCAGAGTTCGGCCCGGCACGAGATCACGCGAAGGTCAGTATCGGCTTCTGCTGATCGGCCTAGGGCTGTCTGGTCGGGCCTACCGCGCGGTCAGGAGGCCCTCCCTGCAGATCTCTGATCGACACCGCCGGATCGCGGCCTCGCGGGGCGCACGCGGCTGCATCTGAGCCTGCTCCGTCAACGCGTGGTCCGTCGACGGAGCCGGAGTCGCCTCCTAGCGACCGTGGGGTTAGCCCCGTCGGGAGCGGTTGTTCGGCGGTGACACGTTGCCTGTCCTGGGGTTCGGACGCTCGAACCCCAGGACAGGCGCTTCCCGTCTCCCAGCAGGTGGAGCCGACAGGGGCGGCGGCTGTAGGCGGCTACTGGACATAGGAGGAGGCGGAGCGGTCCGACTAAACCTGTTTACCGAGGGGTAGCGACCTTGCGCGCGGACGCGGCCGCCGCCGCGACGGTGGGCCATCGATGGGGCCTACGGTCGCCGGGACCTCAGCGGACCCCATGAACTCGACCGATGACCCACCACCCTGCCATACGATCTCGGGCATGGACCTCATCCCGTATCCGGTCAACGACTACCTGTTGCTGATCGGACGGCTTGCGTACGCGGTGACCTACATGGAGGGTTCTGTCCTGTTCGATCTACCGCGGCACCGGAAGCGGTTGCCGTCGGCGCTGACGGCGGAGACGCTGGCCGGAGAGACGACCGGCACCATCGCTCGCATCATCGCAGACAACCTGTCCGAGGTTTCCGACCCGGCGCTCTCGACATGGCTCACCGCGGCCGCCCAGCACCTCGACGCGGCCGCGAAGGTCCGCAACCCCATCTTGCAGGCGCGCCCCGCAACCGTCGACGGTCAACGGCTGCACCGATGGCGGCCAGGGCAGGCCCTCTCCATCGACACCCAGGCTCTGCGACGTGACATCGCCGATCTCGAGAACCGGTGCACCGCGCTGATGGATCTCCGGGTCCCATAAGCGGATACGGTCGGCCCGGGCTAGGGATGTCCTGGGTGGCGCGCCGACGACGACAAATGTCTGTATGACCCCATCCGAAAGTCCGATGGGCGTGACGTTGCGTGGGATCGTCAAGGTCGCGACTGTTGTCCGCACTCTTGTTCGCAGCGGGGCAGAGCAACGGTTGTGCGACGGTCCTCAAGCGGCTGGAGCACGATTCAGGCAACGGGGCGGTGGGTGCGTGAAGGATTCGAGCGGGCGGGGGTTCGGGGCCGCCGATTCGGTCAATGAATTGCCTGGCTGTGGGCGTACTGATCACGGTCGGCGCCTCGGTCACATCCCGGCCGTTGGCCCGGCTCGACCGAGCCGCCGCGGTGACATCGAGTCGGCCTCGGGGGCGCGACACAGCAGCGGTCCCGGAGGTTGGGGTGGGCTGTGGGAGGGCGGCATGCGCTCACGACGGTTGGTCCGGTGAGCACCGTCGGATCCGAGGAGTGGACCACTCGAGTCCTGAGCTGGTTCGTCGTCCGAGCACGACGCGTAGAAGCGCACTCGCTGTTGGCAGACCGTGAGGCGATGGTTCGGTGGGCGAGGGGTGGCGTAGACACCACCGACGACTGCGGCGGGGGCGCCTCCCGCCGATGGTCCCTTCCCCCAGAAGAGGCACTCGACTCCCTCGCTGTGCGATGCCGGCCTTTCTTCACGCGTGGTGCTGCGGTGCATTGGGAGACAGTGACCGCGGCTTTGCGTGCTCACGTGCGCGGTCCGGGCGACGCGCTCGGCGAGTCGCTGGAGCAACTCCGCTCCGACTGGAGGCGGCTCGAGCTGACCCACCCCTGTCCGCTCGTCTTCAGCTCGCCGTCGGAGGTGGACGGCCGGAACCCTGGCCGGGGTGAGGTGACGACCGATATTGCCTTGGCCCACCACTGGCTCTACGGAGAGTCCGGACCTTCCAAGGACCGTTCCGTGCAACGCCTAGGCGCACACGCGCTCGCGGACCGCTATCGGGCAAGCGTCGTCCTGGTCGCCAATGTGGCCCTGCTCGTGATCAGCACTCTGGGTTTCATGCGGGTGCTGTGGGAGCGTGTGGAACTCGATCTCCCCGAACATCCCTTCACCCGACCAGTGACCGCGGCCGTTGACGCCGAGCTCGTCATCCCCGCCCGCAGGCACCCCCACCGCAGGCGCGTCGCGGACCCCGAGCAGGACGCCGCACTCGAGATCAAGCTGACGACCGGACGGTGGCTGCCGATCGACGAGTCGCTGCCGTTCCTGATGTCGGCTCGGCCCGAAGACCTGCGCTTCTGACCGGATCGAGCCAGTGCAGCATCGGGCCTGAGCGTGGGGAAAGCCCAATTGCTGATATGTCGGTGCATGAGCGCGCTCTTCGGGAGACATCGTGCCCTTCGCCCGATGGTTCGCGTGATCGGCCACTGTGACAAACTCGAATGCCCGGACATCTCAGACTTGCGGCACGGGCGGTTCGGCGACCTTTGCTGGTAGACCGGAGAGTATCAGCGTCCCGATCCTACTGGCTCCATTCCCCGTGGCCGCTCGTGTCGGCCCGCACGGAATCTCACGGATGAGGGCCTTGCAGTTGCGAGAATAGCAACAATACAGCAGGAGACGGCGGCAGGTGAAGAGGTGAAATTTCACTCAAATTGTCCGACGGGCGATGTCGATCGCGGTGTGAGTGTGCACTGTTGGAGCAGCACCGATTCTGGACCCCGCTCCTGAGGTCGACCGTGCTCGTCGCCCTGGGGTGGCGGGACCGGAGGGAGCGGCGGCGGAGAGTCCCGGGACGTCGCCCGCGATGTCGCCCTCTGAGCGGATTCCGTTGGGCCCGAAGGGCCGACGCTTTGGCTCCGTCGGCCACGGAAGAAGTGTTGCTCGGTACGACTGCACGAACAGACGGATCGTCCGCGACCGGACGGTCGCAGCCACTCGCGGTCGACGGACGGTGGTCTGCGTCCGACAGAGTGCGTGATCGGTAACCACGCCGCCAGCGGATCACCACGGCGGGGGTGCGCTCGCGGGCCGTTCGTGGCTGCCTTGCAGGCGTCGGAGCAGCGTGCCGGGCGAAGCGCAGCACAAGGCAGCTGGCACGCCGCGATCAACGAGGTGCTACTCGAGCACGAATTCGCGGTGGCGGAGAAGCTCCGCTCGGTCCCGATAGTGGTCCGGGTGATCGGAACGATTGAGCTGCCGGTCGTGTGCCGGGGCCGCACCCACGACGCGGTGGTGGCGCTGAGCAACGGCGTCGTCACCTGCAACACCACCGGGCAGGCCCGGCTCGGTGGGAGACCAGGGCGTCGAGGCGCCGATCGTGGCCCTGCACACCGCGCTGGTGCTGCGCGGTGCGCGGTGACGAGCTGAACGGCGGGGTGCAGGGCGGCGCCGGCGTGAACGGCGGGACGGGTGAGCAGCCGGGGTCGCGGCGAACGGCGCCGCGGGGGAGCAGCTCACCCTGCGGCCTCGCCGAGTGGTATCACGGGCGTGGACCGTCGGCGTCGCGAGTCGGCGTCCGCCCCGTCATAGCACTCAACTATGACGGCATAGCAAGATCCATCTGGACTTCACCCCCGGCAAGTACAAACCATGTGACACAGTCGCCTTGGCGACGCGAAGGGGCTGCCGCCCGCGGCCGACACTCGTGGGTACAGGATCGCTCGAGCTGGATGGTCGAGCGCGGCGTGTCCCAGAAGGCGTTGGCGATACTGATCCGCAGGGCTGCCGCCTCAACGGCCGCTGCCAGGAAAACTGAACAGCAACAGCTGGCCGAGACGGCGGAGAGCGTGCACAAGCACCGGGCCCCCTCGGCGTGACGGGGTGGGCTCAGCAGTCGGCCCGTCTGTACCTCACGCCCGTCGTCACCGCCATCGACGGGACTCGACTTCCTCGGGTTCGCCCGACCGCTGGGCGTTCTGCTCGTGGCCTCTGACCCGTGACCGACGAGCCGCCGACTGAATCCCATTTACAGAGATGGCCATTCATTGTGGCCAATCGAGCTACGGAGGTAGACCCATGGCCAACTACACGCTCCCCGATCTGCCCTACGACTACAACGCTCTCGCTCCGCACATCGCGCCGGAGATCATGGAGCTGCACCATTCGAAGCACCACAACACCTACGTCACGGCACTTAACCAGACGATCGAGAAGCTCGCCGCCGCCCGTGACGGTGGTGACTTCGGCGCGATCGTCGGCCTGGAGAAGACCCTCGCCTTCAACCTGGGGGGCCACGTCAACCACTCGATCTTTTGGAACAACCTCTCCCCGGAGGGCGGCGACAAGCCCACCGGGGAGCTGGCTGCCGCGATTGACGATGCCTTCGGCTCGTTCGACGCGTTCCAGGCGTACTTCACTGCCGCCGCCACCACGATCCAAGGCTCCGGCTGGGCGATCCTCGGCTGGGACGCCCTGGGCGGTCAGCTGCTGGTCCACCAACTGTTCGACCAGCAGGCCAACCTCCCCGCCGGCCAGATCCCGCTGGTCATGCTGGACATGTGGGAGCACGCCTTCTACCTGCAGTACAAGAATGTCAAGCCCGACTACGTCAAGGCGTGGTGGAACGTAGTCAACTGGGCCGACGCCGACAAGCGCTTCACCGCGGCCCGCTCGACCTCCGGCGGCCTGATCTCCGTCTAACCGGCCCCGCCACACAGGGAGCCTCGCCGAAATCGGCGAGGCACCCTCGTGCACTACGGAACCCCGGATATCAGCTTCACTTCTCCGGTCGCACCAGAGGACTCGACGAGTCGGCCCGATCGGCGCCGTCCGGCGCTCCCAAGATGTCGACGAGCACCACTCAAGGACGAACCCATGACAGCGGCAACGGCGAGCAGCTCGACCACCGTCGATAGACGCAAGCCCACGTGGGACGGCGTGTCGGTCGGGGCTGCGATGATCCGCGAGCAGAAGACATCTGGGCCGGCCACATTAGTGGCAGATGCTCGAGCATTCTTCCTCAATGATCACGTGCACGCGTTGTTGGTCGTCTATCGCGCCGTGCTTATCTCCGTCGTCGAGCGAGGCGATCTGGTCGGCAGCGCAGATGCCCTGCTCGCCGCCGAGGTCGGCAGACTGACCGGCCGAACGGTCACCGAAGCTGCCGACGCCGGCGAGTTGCTCCGCCAGATGAACGAGTCGGGCCGCCGACGATTCGCTGTCGTGGACGACATGGGTCGGCTCGTGGGCCTGCTGTGTCGGAAGCGCTCGGGCACTGGATTCTGCTCCGACGAAGGTGTGCGACAGCGTCGGCCGCAGAGGTAGCAGGGCAGAGACACCCGTCGAGCGAAGATCAGTCTCGAGCCACAGCCCGGTGCCGGGCCACATCGCTAGGAGGCGAACCACCGCCGGGCATCATGCACCCCGCCCACCGTCAGCGAGCGTTCGTTTCTCCTGCGCTTTGGCGCCTAGCTGAGCTACAGGCAGAGCCTCGGCCAGAGAACGCACGCCCCGTGCCGCCCGCCCTGCGATGAGCGTGGTTGCATCGCACGAGCTCAACGCATGCGTCGTCGCTTTTTCTCAGGTGTGTGGCTCGGCCGGCTCCTCGACCTGCTCCGTAAGGCCGCGGACGGTGGTGTGCCAGTGGGCTGCACCGATTTACCCCAGGCTGTGCTCCGACCGGTCGTTCGCGCCTGCCGACCGGCGCGGCAGCCCTCACCCGAGGTGATCCCTGACGCCGCTTCGGAAGCGGCGTCACGCGCGACCCGGAGTCGAAGCATGAGTCCAGAACTGAGAAATCTGACGCACGCTCGGTGACGCCACCGGCCGAACAAGATCGGACGGCCACGCACTTCACCGTGCGGGGACGCCGCGCCGCTGCTGTAATGGTGCACCAACATGAAGCAATCTGTTGGTCGCGGTCGGCGGGGTCGGCCCTCCGGCATCGGTCAGCCGGTCTTCTCCGCGAGTCCCAGGTCCGGCCCGAATGACTCGTAGTGGACATCGGCGGGGTCGACTCCAAGATCCAGGAGCTGGCCCCGAACCGATCGCATGAACGGGACCGGACCGCAGAGGTAAGCGACCGATCCAGACGGCACCTCGATCTGCTGCAAGTCGATGCGGCCAGTCCGGTCGGCAGGCCACGGCTGCTCAGGCGATTCGTACCAGACAGCCAACGTCGCGTTCGGGAGCTTCGCGGTGAGCTGCTCGAGATCTGAACGGAGGGGATGCACCGACGGTGCGCGGTCAGCGTGGACCACCGTCACCCGGCGGGGGGAGTCTTCAGCGACCAAGTGGTTGAGCATATCCACGATCGGTGTGGCGCCGATCCCGGCGGATGCGAGGAACACGGGCCGGTCGCTGTCATCGAGCGTGACGTCACCAAAGGGGTGGCTGATGGTCAGGACGTCGCCGAGCCGGATGCGGTCGTGGAGATGGTTCGACACCTCGCCGGGATGAGTCCCGGCGACCCTCTTTACGCTAAACCGCAGGGAATCCGGCTCTTGCGTCGTCACGCTGTATTGCCGGATCTGCTGGGCTCCGTCAGAGAGCCGAACCCGCACCGACACGTACTGGCCCGGCAGCGACGGGTTCACGGGCGCACCGTCTAGAGGGCGCATGATGAATGTGGTGACGTCAGTTGTCTCCTGGAGGAGGCCGACCACCTGGTGGTCGCGCCATGGACGTCCGGGGTCCACGCCAGCGTCGGCGTAGAGCTGCTGCTCAGCAGCAATGAGCGCGTTCGCCATCAGCCAATACACCTCGTTCCAGGCTCCGGCGATCGGTGGTGTCACGGCATCGCCGAGCACCTCCACGATCGCCTCGAACAAGTGCGTCTTGACCACCTGGTACTGCTCTCGTGTGATTCCGAGTGACGCGTGCTTGTGCGCGATACGCCTCAAGCCTTCGTTAGGGCGCGCGTCGGGATCGTCCAGTAGCCGTGTGGCGAATGCCGCGATCGACCCAGCCAAGACGCGAACCTGGGTTCCGCTACGTTGATTCCCGCGGTTGAACAGGTCGCGTTCGAGGTTGGGATGTGCTGTGAAGAGTCGCCGGTAGAACACCGAGGCGATGTCGTCGATCGCTGCGGCGACCGCCGGCAGGCTCGCCTCAAGATGAGGGATCGCGGTATTAGACAGCATTACGCAGCCTCCAGATTCGGGTAGCGATTCGTCTCGGGTACGGTCGGATGGCCTTGGGCGTGATGTGCGGTGCTCACAGAGACAGGCTCAGCAGCAGGGGCCCCGTGGGGCCGGAGACGAAATCATCGATGGTGTGCGGGTCGAGCGAGGTGTAGAAGGCGTCCTGGGCGGCGCCCAGGGCGGTGCGCAGGCGGCAGACAGATCGCAGCGAACAAGGCTCCCCCTCGCACCCGACTACCTCACCCGCTCCTTCAAGGGCTCGGACGAGTTGCCCGACCGATCCGTGTCGGCCGGCCTCGGTGAGCGCGAGGCCACCGCCACGCCCGCGTCGGGCCTCGAGTACCCCGAGGTGCTGGAGCCTGGTGACGACCTTGGCGGCGTGGCTGTAGGGGATCCCGAGTGCTGTAGCCACCCCTCGAGTCGTCGGGCTCTGCCCGTCCTCGACGACCGCGATCCGCATCATCATGCGGAGCGCGAGATCCGTGCTCTGAGTGAGTCGCACGCCAGCGACGTTACGGAAACTGGCATTTCAGAGTCGACTTATTTAGGTGTGGGGGCCGCCACGCGCCGCGCCGGCGGACTTGCCCTACCTGCGAGGACGACGATGCTGCATCAGAGGTCACACGTCCTGCTAGGCGAATCCGCCCTGTACCGGCTGACCCTTACGTCGGAGCAAGCTGCGCCGCATCGACATGATCGTCATCACGCACCGGAACCTCGTGATGCGCCACAATCCAAGGGCCACAATGAATCCGGGGCGACCTAGGCGCATCCCTCGGCCGCCGCGGGGTGGGATGTGACAACGAGACCATTGCCCGCGGCCCAGGCGGGAGCCGAGCTCTCCGAGCCCCGGACTCCAGGTCTGTGCCGATGCTCCGTGGGGGCGGGAGACCCGCGTGGGTCCGGGCCCACCCTGCCCTCGGCCGACGGCACGCGATACTTCCGCTGGGGTGTCGGGGCGCGCGCCGTCGGCACCCGACGCGCTCACGGACGCAGCGCCAAGCTTCAGCTGGCGCGAGCGAGGCGCGGCCTCAACGCGATGAGAGTCGTCTGCTGATCTGTCCGAGAACCTCCGCGGGCCGCACGGGCGCGCCCGCGATGATTGACTCACGTCCACGCCCGTCTGGTTCGGGTCACGGACGCCGACGGCCGGCTGAGCAGGCACCGCGACGGCGCCAATCCGGCTGAACACGACCGGCGCGCCAACGGTTGCTGTAGTACCAGTGGCACAACGGATCCTGAAATGACGTGGGGTTCAGCAGTACTGCCGCCGCGATCGGTCCCTGGCGCAACAGACCGCTCCGGCCGTGGATCCGGCCCCGCGTACCAGTCGCCGGAGCCACGAGATGCTGTCGGGCCCGACGCGGGGGAGCCCATCACCAATGGCGATGACGCTGCTCTCGACCACGCTCCGACCGAAAGGCAGGGTGTGAGCGACGAAAGACGCCCTCTGGCCTCGGGTTGCCCGCCCCACGGCCGAGGGCGCGGCAACGACAGGAGACGCGGACGTGAACGCAGCAGCCCCCGGCCTACAGGTCGGCCCCGGACCTTGCACGGACAACGGCGCTAAGCGATGACCGGCCAGCGCAGCCTGCTCGATCTGCACGACGTCCTGCTGGCTGACCTCGACGGCACCCTCTACACCGGCCGTGCCGTCATCCCTCATGCCGTGGAAGCGGTGAGCGTCGCGGCGGCCAGGGGTGTGCGCACGGCGTATGTCACGAACAACGCGTCGCGACGCCCCTCCGAGGTCGCGGCCCACCTGAACGAGCTGGGCTTCCCGGCGACGCCCGACGACGTTATGACCAGCTCGCAGGCGGGGGCGGCACTGCTGGCAGACCAGCTCGGTCCAGGTGCGACGGTGCTCGTGCTCGGGACCGACGCGCTTGCCGAGGAATGCGAGCTCGTCGGGCTGAAGACAGTCCGCGAGGCACCGGGCGCGGTCGCTGTCATCCAGGGCCACAACCCCGACACCGGCTGGCGCAACCTCGCCGAGGCGTCGATCGTGCTTCGGGCGGGTGGCGTCTGGATCGCCACGAACACCGACCTGACCCTGCCCACGGAACTCGGCCCACTGCCGGGCAACGGCTCCATGGTCGCCGTGCTGAAGGTGGCGACTGGGCTGGAGCCGCAGGTCGCAGGCAAGCCCGGACGGCGGCTCGTCGACCAGGCAGTGGAGCGGACGGGAGCGAAGACGCCCATCCTCATCGGTGACCGGCTCGAGACCGACATCCAGAGCGGTCATGCCGGTGGTCTACCGACCCTGCAGGTGTTCACCGGCATCAGCGGCCCGTCGGACGTGCTCGCAGCGATCCCGGAGCAGCGACCCGGCTATGTCGCCGCGAACCTCGCGTCGCTGCCGCGCCCGGCAATCGAACTGGCAACCGACGCGGTGCGCCCGGGCTGGCACGTCACGTCCTCGGACGACGGCGTCCTGCTGCTCTCGGGCGACGGTATGGGCTCGCCAGAGCCGGTACTCGACGCCCTGCGCTCGCTGTGTGCGGTGCACTGGGCGCGTGGTGGCGGCGGCTACACCCTGCGCACCGACGGCGACGCCGCCGCCCGCGCGGCGGCCGAGCTTGGGCTCGCGAGGTCCGACCGGCGACTGCCGCGGGTGAGGTCCGCCTCGTCCTGACCGACCTCCTTGAACGACCAGGCCACCCGTCCGGGTGGACCGGGCTACCGCTTCCTCCAGCGTCGGCTCGGGACGCGTGTCGTTCGACCTCAATCACGAGAGCAGCTTCGCGGGGACCGTGGCAGTTTGGCCGACCGCCGCACCGCGGCGTAGCCGCGGCGGTCGAGGCGAGCACGTCACGACGAGGCCCCGGCTGCGGCCCGACCGCCGCCCGAGCATGCCCTCTGGGCCCTCGAGCGCCGCCCTGCTGGCGGCGCAGCTCACCACCCTGTCACAGCGTTACCAGCACCGGTGAGGAAGGCGAGCGGAGAGCACGTCACCCGACGTGGCGCGGATAGGAGTTGCCTATGACCCCATCGCGACCTTCCCTTTCACCGCTCTCGATCGATCCCGCTAAGTCCCGACAGACGCGTGTCGTGACAGACGCGGGGTCTTGACTTCTGGGCCGACCGATGACGGTTGAGGCCCCTCCGGAGCTTGTTTCGTCCGGCGGTCGCAGAAGCCGTCGCCACCCACCGTGGCGTACGGGTTTCCCCTGCAGCCGATGCTCCATTCAAAGCAGACCGAACTCGGGTACGTGCCGTCCGAGGCGGTACCGCTGCTCGCCGCGGGGCTCAGCCTGTCGACGGGCGATGTGCACGGAGCCGTCACCTTTTACCCCGACTTCCGCCCTAGCGAGCTCAGCCCTAGCCGGCAGTGATCTCCAGGGTCTGCGGTCCCCGGATCGCGCTGGTCAGCGGGCAGACCACCCATTCCCGTCTGGCGAAGGCCTCAGCCGCCTGCGGCACGGCCGGCAACCGCCGATCTCATTGTCCACCTTCGCCAGCCAACTGAACTTGCCGTGTCCGGTCGCCCGGGGCGCCGTCGCCAAAGTCGAGTCGCAGACCCCTCTGCTACTCCTCTGACGTCCATCCCAACACCTGGGCTTCAGTCAGCGACATCATCGTTCCCGTCCACGAAGGAAATGGTCGTCCGTTAAAGGCGATCCGACCAGTCAGCTCCTCGCTGAACGGCTCAATGCGATGATTCCCGTGGGACCTACGGGACGACACTAAGGAACTGGAACGTGGCGGACTCGGGCGACGGACACGGCGCAGATCGATCCGGCTGACGTCGCTGGCGTCGCTGATTCGAATGATGATGGCGAATGCGACGAAACGCCTATTCCTGCCTAACAGCAGTGGGCCCCTTCTAGGGCCGGAAGGTGTGGCACAAAACTGTAGTTCCGCTCAATCCGGAAGAGGCCGATCCCGGTGCCCGACGCCCTCGTCATTTGCGTCGAGTTGAGCGATCAAATCGTGGCGACCGCGGCGGCAGGCGACGTGTCCGACACTGCCGAGAGATCAGTCAGGTGGCGACGCCAAAGATCAGCGACGGCGCCCAACTCGCACCTGCATGTATTTCTCCCAGACCCGCCCCTTGTTCCTCACCATGCTGAGCTCCACCGGGTCAAGGCAGGAACCCTCGAACCGGTGGGTGTTGTACAAGTCGTACTCATCGACAATTTGGTGCCAGGCAGCGCAGTGACACCGCAGTAGTCCGAACCACGACGCTCCGCACCTTCCACACGAGTGGGTGTGGAGTTCGGGCCGGTCTTGCATGCCGTGAACGATACCCGACCGGCCGGCACGGAACCCGGGTGTCGGATCACGCGGCCGCTGCCGGTGCGAACAAGCGCCAATGAAGGCAATGCGCGGCTGCCGAGGGCGAGAGTGCAAATCTCGTATTCGATCGCAGAAGAACACGCGGCGGTCCGTGGGCAGCCAAATCGGCGAGCAGGCATCACGAGTATCGAGCATCTCCAGTTCCTCACGACCTGAGAGTGGTCAATAACCCTCGTTCTCAGCACATGAAGGAGCGGAAGACGTGCCGCCGTGGCAGTTTTCGAAATTGCGACGTGCGCGTCGCAGATCGCACCGCAGCACTGTCCACGAGGTTATGTCGGTGGATTTTCGCTCGGCGTGTGTTAGTTCGCAGACTTCAGTGCTCGATCGAACATCCGCAGACGCGGGAGCACGCAGGTCATAGTTTTTCGTTATGCCCCGGTCAATTTCGGCAATGATTGCGTTACGTATCAGATCTGGCGACGATGATCGGATGCCTGCCCATTCGGACGCGTCCCGCGTCGACCGCCATCTAGGCGACTTCACCCTCACACCGCGGGTGCTGATCATCGTCGCAGTGGCGCTGCCGATCGGTGCGCTCGGCGCGGTCGCAGCCTGGGTGCTGCTACGACTGATCGGCCTTGTCACGCACCTGGTCTTCTACGGCCAGGTCGGGTTCTCGCTGGTGGCGCCAGCAGCCGAGCCGCGCCCGACGTGGCTGATCCGCTCGCACCAGTTACGGGCGGCCTCCTGATCGGGCTGATGGCGCGCTACGGGTCCGAGCGTATCCGCGGCCACGGCATCCCAGAGGCGATCGAGGCGATCCTGATCCGGCGCAGCCGCGTCGAACCCCGCGTCGCAGTCCTCAAGCCGATCTCAGCGGCCGTCAGCATCGGCAGCGGCGGGCCCTTCGGCGCCGAGGGGCCGATCATCATGACCGGCGGAGCGATCGGCTCGATCCTGGCCCAGCACATGCACCTCTCGGCCGACGAACGCAAGGCGCTCATGGTCTCCGGGGCCGCAGCGGGGATGGCGGCGACGTTCGACTCGCCGCTGGCATCGGTGCTGCTGGCCATCGAGCTGCTGCTGTTCGAGTGGCGCCCGCGCAGCTTGCTGCCCGTCGTCACTGCCGTCTCCACCGCAACGCTGCTGCGTACGCCCCTGCTTGGCCAGGGTCCCATCTTTCCGGTCGACCTCGGATACCTGCACGTGCCGGCACTCGCTTCGACACTGTGCGTCGTCGCGGGCGTGGCCGGCGGCCTCCTCGCCGTTGTCGTCACGTCTCTCGTGTACTTCTCCGAGGACACGTTCGCCAAGCTGCCCGTGCACTGGATGTGGTGGCCCGCCATCGGCGGCCTGGTCGTCGGCGTCGGCGGACTGATCGAGCCACGCGCACTCGGCGTCGGCTATGAGGTCCTCGGCGATCTGCTCAGCGGCCGCGCCACCCTCGAACTCATCATTGGGATCCTGATCGTGAAGTGCCTGATCTGGGGAATCTCACTCGGCTCCGGCACGTCCGGCGGCGTGCTCGCACCCATCTTCATAATCGGCGCGTCACTCGGGGCGCTGGAAGGGCTCGTGTTCCCGGCCGTCAAGCCGGGATTCTGGGCGATCGTCGGGCTGGCAGCCGTCGTCGGCGGGGTGATGCGCTCGCCGTTGACGGGCGTCGTCTTCGCCCTGGAGCTAACCCACGCCTGGCCGATGCTGTTGCCGCTGGCCATCGCGTCCACCGCCGCCTACGGGACGTCGGCGCTGCTACTGCGCCGGTCGGTGCTGACGGAGCGGATCGCCCGCCGCGGATACCACCTCTCCTGCGAGTACGACGTCGACCCGCTGGAAGTACTGCGTGCCGACGAGGTCATGTACGCCCAGCCGGCGACGCTGGGCGCCGACGACCCACTCGTAGCTCCGCTGAGCATCCTCACCACAGAGGTGCCTCGACGCGAGGGTCGCCCGGGCGAGCGATCCGACCCTCTGCAGCGGCTGTTCCCCGTTCTGGACCAGGACGGCGCTGTCATCGGAGTCGTGACGTGGCGTCGGCTTCAGAACCCGCCCGAGGGCGCGCGGACGGTCAAGGACGTGATGAACTCTGAGCCACTCGTCGTCGGGGCGGGGGAGACGCTACGTACGATCGCCGCCCGGTTTGCCCAGGCAGAGGTGGGGGCGGCGCCGGTGGTCGACTGGGACGATCCGACCCGGCTTGTCGGACTCATCACCGTCGAACAGCTTCTCGACGGGCACCTGCGCGACTTTTCCGAGGAGCATCACCGAGAGCGACCGCTGGCCATACGCCGCCGCCGCGCCGGGATGCAGCTTCGGTCGCGGAGGGGTGAGTGAGACGAGGCGCTTAAGGGGCACGTCGACGGCCCTCCTTCTGCCACCGGCACCACCGCACCGAACGTCGTGGAGCTTAACGAGCTGCGCCCCCTGCGCGCCCGCGTACCCAAGACGACTGGCCCGGCCGTCGCTCACCGACGAATGGGTCGGCCGCGCACCAGCGGGACCGCGCGGTGCGACCGTTGCGGCCGCGGCGCCGGCAAGCTGTGGACCCGCTGGCCCGAGGGCGGGATCTGCGGCACCTGCTTGCACGACGCCGTCCACACCATCGGTCGCTGCACGGGCTGTGGCCATAACGGCATGCTCCCCGGTCGGGACGGCAGCCGAATGCTCTGCCGCAGCTGCGCGGGCATCACCATCGACCTGGATTCCACCGCTGCGGCGCCGAAGCCGAGCACTACCGGCACGGGATCTGCGCGCGCTGCGCGCTGCGCGAGAACCTCGCCACCGGTCCTCTGATCCCCACAGTTCCGATCCCCAGTGCGTCGGCCGCGCCAGCCACCGAGCAACCTATCCCAGCTTCGTCATCGGCCAACAACTGACTGACTTCGCGACCCGGATAACGTCAGCTCAAATACTGCCCGTCACCGGCGAGGAAACTCCCGCTGGCACGTGACCGAGGGGCGACTCTGGGCCCTCGGCCCACCATGCCCAAGCCGCGTTCCTCAAGGCGGTATACAGCAAGTCTCCCAGCC
>MEGH01000066.1 GCA_001725415.1 Pseudonocardia sp. SCN 73-27 | reverse complement strand
CCTCGGCCTGCTGGGCCTCCCGCAGCCCGGCGGCCGGGTCGCCGCCCGCGGACGCGGCCGCGAGGTGGCGCTGGGCCTCGGCGAGCCGGGTGCGGGCGTCGGTACCGACGGCGCCGCGGCGCGTCGTCACGAAGTCCTCGGCGGCAGCGACGGCGGACCGGGCCGTGAGTAGCGCCTGGTCGCGGGCGGCGGCGGTGCGCCGGTCGCGTTCCTGCTGCTCACGAGCGTCGGCGATGGTGCGGTCGAGGGCCTCGTCGGCCTCCTGGAGCAGGTGCAGCGCCGCGATGGGGTCGGGCGTGGGCCCGGCGGCGGCCTGGGCGGACGCGACGAGCGCGGCCCGGGCCCGGGCGACGACGCCCTGGTCGGCCGAGGGCAGCGCGGCGGCCTCGGCGAGGTCCTGCTCGACCTCGGCGCGGACGGCCGGGACCTGTGCGGCGACCTCGGTGAGCTCCCGGTCGCGGCGTTCGACGCCGTCGAGCAGCGTCTCGGCCTGGGTGACGGCGTCCTCGGCGGCGCGTCCGTCGACGACGGCCTGCGGCGGCGTCGCGATCCGGGAGCGGGCCTCGGTGATCTCGGTGCGGGCGTCGGTGAGCAGGGCCTTGACCTGGTCGAGGTTGCCGGCGACCGGGTCGAGTGCCGTTGCGGCCCAACGGGTTCGAAGCTGAGTCCAGGCGGCCTCGACGGGCGCGACGCGGGCGGCCGCGGTCTCCAGCCGGGTGGCGACGCCCTCGACGTAGCCGGGTGCGTCGGCCTCGAGCGCGCGGAGCCGGTCGAACGCCTCGACCTGGGCGTCGAGCCTCTCGTCGGCGGCAGTGGCCAGCCGCAGGATCTCGGCGTGCATGCGGCGCTGGGTGGGCTCGTCCTCGGGGACGTCGTCGTCGAGCTGCTGACGGATCTCGAAGGCGGCGAGCATGTCCGTGCGGGAGGCCTCGAGCGCGGCGGCGAAGGGTGCGACGGGTTCGTCGCCGAAGTGGGCGCGCGCGGCGGAGAGCTCCTGCTCGGACGTGCGGACGGCGTCGTCGACGGCGAGCAGGGCCTGGCTGGAGCGGTAGGCGAGGTCGGTGGTGGCCTCGCCGGGGAAGGGATCCGCAGGAGCGTCGGGGGCGGGCGCCGATCCCGCGTCGGCCTCCTTGTGCGCGGCGGCGCGACGGCGGCGGGTGAGCAGCCACGCCCCGCCGCCGACGATCACGACCCCGCCGACGACGAGCGGCAACGTCCCGACGCCGCTGCTCCCGCCGGCGCGCAGCCCGTCGGCCATCGCGGTGGCGGCACCCGCCCAGTTGCTCGCGGCGAGCTGCGGCTCGACCTGGTCGGACACGATCCGCTCGATCGTGGAGTCGGACTCGGGGAAGTTGTCGGCGACGTCGTAGCCGTAGGCACGGTCGCCGGTCGCGATGGCGAGCATGACGTCGCGGTCGCCGAGCTGTGACCGCACCGCGGTGGCGCGCGCCCAGTCCTGGCCGCTGCGGCCGTCGAACGAGCGGACGTAGACCACGAACAGGTCGTAGCCGGTGTCGGTGCGCAGCCGGGCGATCGAGTCGCTGACCCGGGCGCGGCCGGACGCGTCGAGCGCGCCCGCGTTGTCGGTGATCCGGTCCCGGGCGACCAGGGGCGGCTCGGCGGACGCGACGCCGGTGACCGCGGTGAGGAAGGCGACGACCAGCGCCGCCAGGAGCGCGGCGGGGGCGAGGAACCGGCGCACGTGGACTCCGATCGTCGGGGTGTCGCCGACCATCATCACGTGTCCGGGTCACGCCGTGCCGATGGCCGCCCGGACGAGGTCGTGAGTGGCGGTACCCCAGCGCCACTACGCCATCGACGCCGAAGGCCGCACCGTGCACAGCAACACGGCCATGGCCGCCCAGGCCATCCAGGACTGCCTGGCGCAGGCCGGGCGCGCGGGCGGTTACGGCAATTTCGTCAAACTCTCGCACCCCGGCGGGATCGCCCACGTCGAGGAGCCGACGTGGGTGATCCACTGGTTCATGACGTCGGACTCCGCGAGCCGTTTCTGCACCGGGACGAACGCCCGCGCGGCGTCGGCCTGGTAGGCGGCGAAGAGCAGCCCGGCGTCGGGCAGTCCGTCGGTGGTGGGTCCGTCGTCGTAGGAGTAGCCGCGCCGCAGCATCCGTTCACCCGGGTCGCGGGCGGTGGCGCGCAGGACGTGTGCGCCCCCGATCGCGATCGGGATGCCGCGGCCGTCGACCATCCGGGGGTCGACGTCGTCGAACTCCCCGCCGCCGGTCACCGGGGCGCCGGTGTCGAGGCGGCGGGCGACCGCCATGTGCTTGCCCTCGCGGCCGAAGTCGTCCCAGGTGTCGAGTTCCATCCGGACGCGACGCAGCACCAGCATGCTGCCCCCGCGCAGCCACCCGGGCCCGTCGCGCACCCACACGGTGTCGTCGAGCTCGGGACCGGCCGGCGGGTTCGCGGTCCCGTCGCGCTGACCCATGAGGTTGCGCGGCGTCGTCCCCGCCGGTTCGGAACCGCGGGCAGGCCCGAACCCGCGCTGGGTCCAGCGGACCGTCGCGATGCTGCGCGCCGAGCGCACCAGCCGCCGCAGCGCGTACGACAGCGGCAGCGGGTCGTCGGAGCACACCTGCAGCAGCAGGTCACCGCCCGACCAGCGCGGATCGAGCCGGTCGGTCGCGAACGCGGGCAGGTCGCGCAGCACGGCGGGGCACTCGCCGCCGCGGCCCAGGACGTCGAACAGCCCCGGCCCGAACCCGAACGTCACCGTGAGCCGCGACGGCAGCGCGGGCAGCTCGGGATCCGACGCCTCCAGGGGTGGGCGGCCCGCCGTGAGCCGCCCGGCGTCGTCGGTGAGCATCCGCAGCAGCCGCCGCACGTCGCCGGGGCCGCTGCCCGGCCGCAGGTCGAGCGCGGTGAACACCGCGTGGGCCTGGGCGGGTGTGGTGATCCCGGCCTGGTGCGGGCCGTGGAAGGCGACGGTCTCGCCGCCCGCCGTGGGCACGGGTACTGCCGGCCGGTCGGGCCGCAGGGCGACGGCGCCCCCGACGATCCCGCCGCCCGCGACCACCGCCCCGCCGACGAGGACGGCGCGACGGCCGACGGCGGTCATCCGTTCATCCCGGCGTGGTCGGAGTAGGTCTCCTCACCACCGGTGGTGTCCTTGGCCAGCGCGGTGAACTCGACGGTCTCGCCGCCGGCCAGGGTGAACGTCACCCGGACCTGGTCGCCGGGGCGGATCGGCGACGCGAGGTCCATGACCATGACGTGGTCGCCGCCGGGCGTCAGCTCGTGGGCGGCGGCCGGGTCGACGACGAAGCCGCCCTCCTTGGGGCGCATGGTCATCGCGCCGCCGTTCATGACGACCTCGTGCAGCTCGGTGCGCGGCGAGGCCGACGTCGTCGCGGACACAACGGTCACCGGGGCGCCGGTGGCGGTGAGGGTGCCGAAGACGGCGGTCATGCCGCTGTCGGCAGGCTTGACCCACGCGTCGGTGACGGTGAGCCCGGCGGCGGCCGATGCGGGGGTGCCCGCCGGGGCGGCGGGGGCGTCGGGCGAACCGCACGCGGACAGGGCGAGGGTGGCGACGGCAGCGGCGGCGAGCAGGCCGCGGCGCAGGATCGAAGACATGGAGTGTCCCTCTCGAGGGCATCGGTGGGGCCCGGCCGTCGTCGGCCGGGGTGACGGGCGGGCGCACGTCGCCCGCCCCACCGGCGGATGCGGGAAGGGTCAGGCGGTGGCCGTGGCCGGGACCGGTGGGCCGCGGCGGCTGAGGTCGGAGACGGACGTCGCGACGCGGACGCGGGCGTCGCGGGCGACGGGAACCGGGCGCGGGGCGAACCGGGCCGGGGCATGGAAGGGGTGCACGGCGGCGACAGGCAGCAGCCGGCGCAGTGCGCGCAGCAGCAGCCGTTCGCCGTGGCTGATCAGGGCACCGAGCACCAGCGCGGCGGCGGCGTGGCCGGCGAGCATCGGCGCGGTCAGGTGCGAGTGGACGTGCAGGTGCCCGGCCGGGTCGACCGACGCCGTCGACGCGGTGAACGCCACGTGCAGGACGGTCTGGGTGAACGCCAGCGCGATGCCGGTCTCCAGCGGGCCGCGGGGGCGGCGCCCGACTACCGTCGCGGACAGGTCGAGGACCAGCAGGAGCGCGCCGAGCACGGGCAACGACGGCATCGCGCCACCGCCGGCGAGGACGTGCGCGGCGAGGGCGAGCGCCACCGTCGCGAGGGCGACGGCCCCGATGCGCCACTGACGCGCGTCGGGACCTGGCACGCGCCGGAGTCTAAAGGGGAGCAAACGGTCGTTCGGCGAGGACCGTCACGAGCGGACTCTGCCCGCACGGTCAAGAACTGTGTTCCCGGCGCCAAGCGTGGCGTGGCCGGGCGTAGACACCCTCACGTCGACGCCAGACCACCACCACGCGAGCGACGGGGGACAGCCGATGACGGCCACCGCCTCACCCGGCACGGACGCCGGCACCACCACCGTGCGGGCCGCGTGCCCGCAGGACTGCCCGGACACGTGCGCGATGGTCGTGACCGTCGACGCCGAGGGCCGCGCCACCGAGGTCCGGGGCGACCCCGACCACCCGTACACCGCGGGCGGGCTGTGCGTGAAGGTCAACAACTACCTCGACCGCGTCTACGACCCCGGACGTGTGCTGTTCCCGTTGCGCCGCACCGGCCCCAAGGGCAGTGGCCGGTTCGAGCGGATCACCTGGGACGACGCCCTCGACGAGATCGCCCGACGGTTCCGCGGCATCGTCGACGAGCACGGTGGCGAGGCGATCATGCCCGTCAGCTACCTCGGCACGCAGGGCATCCTGAACGGGCTCAACGTCGGCGACCCGTTCTTCGCGAAGCTCGGCGCCACCATCTCCGAGCGCACCTACTGCGATTCCGGCTCCTGCACCGCCTACGCCATGACGATCGGCGACACCGCGGGAGTCGACCCCGAGAGCCTCGTGCACTCGAAGTTCATCCTGATCTGGGCGTGCAACGTCATGTCCACGAACCTGCACCTGTGGCCCTACATCGCCGAGGCCCGCAAGCGCGGCGCGAAGGTCGTCGTCGTCGACCCCGTGCGCACCCGCACCGCCGCGGCCGCCGACCAGCACATCCCGCTGCGCCCCGGCACCGACGCCGCGCTCGCGCTCGCGATGGCCCACGTGATCATCGCCGAGGGCCTCACCGACCAGGCCTACGTCGACGCCCACACCGTCGGGTTCCCGGAGTTCGCCGAACGGGTCGCGCAGTACACACCGGAGTGGGCGGCGGGCGAGACCGGCGTGCCCGCCGACACCATCCGCAGCCTGGCGCGCGAGTACGCGGGAGGCCAGCCGTCGGTCATCCGGATCGGGGTCGCTGTCGAGCGTCACGCAGGCGGCGGCCAGACCGTCCGGGCTCTCGCATGTCTGCCCGCGCTCGTCGGGGCCTGGCGCAAGCCCGGCGGCGGCATCCTGCAGCTGCCGTTGTGGGCGTTCCCCGTCAACTGGGGAGCCTTCATGCACCCCGAGATGCTGACGCCCGGCACCCGGATCGTGAACCAGTTCCTGCTCGGCGAGGCCCTCACCGGCGGCCTCGCGCTCGACCCGCCGATCAAGGGGCTCATGGTCTACAACTCCAACCCCGTCGTGGTGTGTCCCGACCAGGACAAGCTGATCGAGGGTCTGCAGCGGGAGGACCTGTTCACCGTCGTCAGCGAGCAGTTCATGACCGACACCGCCGACTACGCCGACATCGTCCTGCCGGCGACCACGCAGCTCGAGCAGGACGACATCATGTTCTCCTGGGGTCACCTCTACGTGACCTACAACCACCGGGCCATCGAGCCGCTCGGCGAGGCCGTGCCCAACACCGAGATGTTCCGCCGCCTCGCCGCCCGGATGGGCTTCGACGACCCCGTCTTCCAGCGCTCCGACGACGACATGATCGCCGAGGCCTTCGACTGGACGCACCCGCACATGCGGGGCATCACCGTCGAGTCGTTGAAGGAGAAGGGCTGGCAGCGGCTCACCGTCCCGCCGCCCGACGAGTACGCACCGCACGCCGACGGCGGCTTCCCGACGGCCTCGGGCAAGACCGAGCTCGCCGCCTCCGCCGCGGCCGGGGGCAACTTCGTCGTCCCGCTGTTCCGGCAGGGTTCCAACGAGTTCCAGCCCGGCCAGGCCGTCGACCCGTTGCCGCACTACATCCCGCCGCGCGAGGCCGCCCACACCGACCCCGAACGCGCGGCGCGCTACCCGCTCAACCTGCTGACGCCGAAGTCGCACGCGTACCTCAACTCCAGCTTCGCCAGCCACGCGTTCCACCGGCGGGTGCAGAAGGAACCGAACGTGATCATCCATCCCGACGACGCCGCCGCCCGCGGCATCTCCGACCAGGACCCCGTGCGCGTCTTCAACGACCGCGGCGAGTTCACCGTGCTGGCCAAGCTCGACGACGCCGTCATGCCCGGCGTGGTGGTGTCGAGCCTCGGCGGGTGGCGCAAGCACTCCAAGGCGACGGCGACCCTGGCCACGGTGAACTCGACCCGGTTCGCCGACCTCGGTAACGCGCCGACCTTCTCCGACACCCTCGTGGAGGTCGAGATCGCCTGAGCAGGTCTAGGTGTTCCGGGCCCGGTGCGCGCTGGGGGAGACCCCGAACCGGGCCCGGAACGCACGGCTGAAGTGCGCCGAGTCGGGCAGGCCCCAGCGGGCGCCGATCGCACCCACGGTGAGCCCCGCGCACTCGCGGCGGGCGAGATCGGCGAAGCAGCCCTGCAGCCGCCGCTCCCGCACGTATGCGCCGACACTCGTCTCCGTCTCCGCGAACAGCTTGTGCAAGTAGCTCACCGAGATCGCGCAGGCCGCGGCGATCTCGGCGGGCGCCAACGCGGGATCGGCCAGGTGCTCGTCGACGTATGCCTGCGCGCGCATCAGGTGCACGTTCGGCGCCGCCGCCGCGTCCACCCGGCTGCGCACGAGCGCGACGTACATGTCGCCGATCGAGTGCATCATCGCGGTCCTGCTCGCGGGAGGCAGGCTGTCGGCGTCGAGCCGGTGCAGCGCGGCCAGCAGCGGTGGGACCATCGCGCCGATGCCGGCGCGGCCGTCGAACCGGATCGCCGTCGCCGCCTGCATCTCGCTGTGCGACAACGGGAGCAGCCGGGTCGGGAACAGGCACACCGAGTACTCGAAGTCGCCGGTGGTGACGAAGCGGAACGGACGCGCGCTGTCGTAGAGGACGAAGTCGCCGGGGCCGATCATCGCCTCGCGGCCGTCCTGGGCGACGAGGGTGCGGCCCTTGCGGGCGAGCGCGATCTGCAGGTAGTCCTCGTCGGCGGTGCGGACCTGCCGGGTCGTCCGTTCGAACCGGTGCGCGCCCGCGGAGATCTTGCGCAGCTGGGTGTCGGCCATCGACACGGCCGTCACCCGGCCCTGCACCTCGGACCCCGCGGCGGGCCGGACGTCGAGCGTCACGAACTGGTCGCACACCGTCGAGCGCCAGAAATCGAGCCGGTCGCGTTCCGCCACCGACGCCGTGTCGATCGTGGTGATTCCCATGGCTGGTCAGGGACGCTAGCGGCCCCACGCGAGGTGCGCACCTGGTCGATCGGGTGCTCTGACCTGCGACGACGCACTTGCGGCTCCACGGGGCCCGTGGAGCCGAGGATGCGTCAGCCGGTTGCCGGGAACGGCGTCGTGTCCGGCTGGCAGACGGTGCCCTTCGGCGGGGTCTTCAGGGTGACCAGGTAGCGGGTGCGCCAGTTGTCGATGCACTTGCTCGGGTCCTGGTAGGTCGGGTGGCCGTACCCGTCGAGGGTCAGCAGCGTCGAGTTGCCGATCCGCTTCTCCGTCGCCTGCGCGTTCGGGTAGCTCGTCGCCGGGTCGTAGGTGGCGTTGACGAGCAGGACCGGCACCTTCGCCGTGAACGCCCACGGCCCGCGGTAGGCGTCGTCGGTGCGGCCCGGCCAGCCCGCCGCGCACGGCGCCCACAGCCACCAGCCCAGCACCGGACCCCAGATCGTGCTGGAGTCGGTGAAGCGGGGGAGCGTGCGCGGCCACGCGCTCACCGGCCGGGTCGCCGGCCCGTCGAGACACGAGATCGCCGCCGACGTCGTCGCCCCGGCGAACCCTGCGGGCGTCAGCATCCCCCGCCCGCTCGTGTAGAGCGCCGACGCGTCGCCGTTGACGGCCGCCTCGAGGTCCTTCGCGAACTGCGGCCAGTCCGACGGCAGCCGCAACGGGTTGAACGTCGCTGCCAGGAGGTCGCCGTACTGCAGCGTGCCCGGGGGATCGGCGTGCGGCGCGGGGATGCCCGACCGCTTCGCCTTCGCGAACAGTGCGTCGACGCGGTCCTGCACGGACTGGCCGTGCCCGGCCAGCGCGCACCGCGCCGGGCCCGCCTGCTGGCACAGCGACTGGAACTTGTCGAAGACGGTGTCGGCGAACGCCACGTCGTTCGTCGTGCGGGTCTCGGCGTCGGCCGTGGTCCTCGCCGCGTCGACGAGCCCGTCGAGCAACATCGCCCGCACGTTGTCCGGGAACAGCGCGAGATAGGTCTGGCCGATCATCGACCCGTACGACAGGCCGACGTAGGTGATCTTCTCGTCGCCCACGGCGGCGCGCAGCGCATCGAGGTCGCGGGCGGTGTCGGCCGTCGAGATGTGGTCGAGCAGATCGCCGCTCACCTGGCCGCAACGCTTCGCGAGCTCGCCGGCCTTGCGCTGGTAGGCCTGCGACTCGACGGTCGTCGTCGGAATGGTCTGGTCGGCCCAGAACCTGTCCTGTGCCGCCGTGTTCCGGAAGCACTCGACGGGCGAGCTGCGGTTCGTGCCGCGCGGGTCCCAGCCGACGATGTCGAACCGGCCACCGCCCCAGCGCTCGAAGTCCTCGCCGCCGCCGCGGACCAGGTCGACACCGCTCTGTCCCGGACCGCCGGGGTTGACGAACATCGACCCGATGCGCTGCTCCGGGTTCGCGGCGAGCTTGCGCATGACCGCGATGTCGATCTTCTTGCCGCGTGGCTCGTCCCAGTCGAGCGGGACCGACAGCGTGCCGCACTGCAGGTCGGCGCCCGGTGGGTCGCAGGGACCCCAGGCGATCCGCGGGGTGTCGGGTCCGGACCGGCCCTGCGACGCCGCCGCCGGTCCGGCCGTGAGCAGGCCCAGCGCGGTGAGGGCGGCGACACCCACTGCGAGCAGCGCGGAACGTCGAGCGGGCATCGCGGACCACCCCGTCGTGAGCGGCGAAAGGATCGCCAACGTACATCACCCGAACGTGTTGTGGATCTCCGTTCGACGCTCCACAGTGGGCGTCTCCGCCGTCGTGCGGCGAGCGGCTGCGCCGACCGGCGCAACGTGTCGTGCCGAACGGATGCCCAGGGTCCGGTCGACTGCCGGGCCGCTCCCGCCCGAGGAACGCGAGGTTCACCCGTCGGAGGTGATGCCTCTCCGACGACGCCGCGGGAACAGTCCGTGCCGTCCCTGGGATCGGCCGGCCGCAGGACGGCGACCCGTTCCGGAAGACCGACCCGTGCCCGTGCCCGTCACCCGACCGCGGATTCCGCAGCCGTCCCGCTCGCGAGTCGGGACGGCACGGTGACCGAGCCAGGGAGCCCGAGAGCAGCAGACATCGCCGGCATCGGTCGGTGTGCGGGAGAGGACGGCTCGTGACGCAGTCAGCTGTTGAGGACCGGACGGACTTCGACAACGCCACCCGCGGCCTGATCGCCCGGCTGGAGCCCGGACAGATCTCCGGTCCCGGGGGCCGGGTGGTCTACGACGCCGACGTCTATGCGCAGGTCACCGCCGGTGAGTGCCCGCCCACCGCGAACCCCAGCCTGTGGCGGCAGAGCAAGCTCACCGCGATCCAGGGGTTGTTCGAGGTGACCCCGGGCATCTATCAGCTGCGCGGCATCGAGCTGTCGAACATGACGATCGTGGAGGGCGACCGGGGCATCGTCGTGATCGACCCCGCGGTGTCGGCAGAGGTCGCGGCGGCCGGAATCGGTCTCTACCGCGCGCACCGGGGCGACCGACCGGTGACGGCCGTGATCTTCACGCACTCCCACATCGACCATTTCGGCGGTGTGCTCGGCGTGGTCGACGCCGACACCGACGTGCCGATCGTCGCTCCTGCCGGCTTCCTGGCGCATGCGGTGTCGGAGAACGTGTACGCAGGGACCGCGATGCTGCGTCGCGGCATCTACCACACCGGGATGGCGTTGCCGGTCAGCGCGACCGGCACGCTCGGGGTGGGCCTGGGCTCGGGCACCTCGACCGGAACGGCGGGCCTGCTGGCGCCGACGGTCGACATCACCCACACCCTGCAGGAAGAGACGTTCGACGGCGTGCGCATCGTCTTCCAGCTCACCCCGGGCACCGAGGCGCCCGCCGAGATGAACTTCCACTTCCCGCAGCGCCGGGCGTTGTGCCTGGCCGAGAACGCGACACACAACCTGCACAACCTGCTGACCCTGCGCGGGGCCGAGGTCCGCGACGCCCGCGGGTGGTCGCGGTACCTCGCGGAGGCGATCGAGCTGTTCGCCGACGAGTCCGACGTCGCGTTCGCGTCCCACCACTGGCCGACGTGGGAACGGGACAACATCGTCCGGTTCCTGACCGAGCAGCGCGACCTCTACGCGTACCTGCACGATCAGACCCTCCGCCGGATGAACCAGGGGCTGGTCGGCAGTGAGATCGCCGAGACGATGAAGATGCCCCCGGCGCTGGACGCGGCCTGGCACACCCACGGCTACTACGGCTCGGTCAGCCACAACGTCAAGGCCGTCTACCAGCGGTACCTGGGCTGGTACGACGGCAACCCGGCGCATCTGTGGCAGCATCCGCCCGAGGCCGCCGCGGCCCGGTACGTCGAGGTCATCGGGGGAGTGGACGCGACGGTCGACGCGGCACAGCGCTTCGCCGACGCGGACGACCTGCGCTTCGCCGCGGAACTGGCGAGCCATGCGGTGTTCGCCGAACCCACGCACCGAGGAGCGCGCGAGCTGCTCGGCGACGTCCTGACCCGCCTCGGGTACGGCGCGGAGTGCGCCACGTGGCGTAACAACTTCCTGACCGGCGCGCTGGAACTGCGGGGAACGGTGAACCCGCAGACCATCGACTCGACCGGGCTCTCCGCGGCGTTGACGGTCACCCAGCTGTTCGACAGTCTGGCCATCCGGATCGACGGCGAACGGGCCTGGGACGCCCATGCCTCGATCCGCTGGGAGTTCACCGACTCCGGTGACGCCTACCGGATGGAGCTGTCGAACGGGGTGCTGATCCACCACCCCACTGCCAGACGCGACACCTGCGACCTGGTCGTGACCCTCACCAGGGCCGAGCTGCTGGTCCTGCTGGCCGGCCAGGGCGTCGACGGCGTGGGGTTCGACGGGGACACCGGCGTCCTGGAGACCGTTCTCTCGCTGCTCGACGAAGCGGACCCGTCGTTCACCGTCGTCACCCCGTGACCCACTCCCGTGAGCGGCTGCGATGGGTCGACGCGGCGCACGCATCCGGAGAGGGCCACTCGGGCCGCGTACGACGCGAAACGGCCCCTCACCCGGTTGCCGCAGGTGAGGGGCCGTTTCGGCTCGAGGCACTCGTGGTGCCCCCGGTAGGATTCGAACCTACGCTCCCGCCTCCGGAGGGCGGTGCTCTATCCCCTGAGCTACGGGGGCCGTACGTCGAGAACCCTAGCGCACCTACTGCAGCGGCAACGGCTGGGCCCCGCGCTCGGCCAGCAGCTGCGTCATGTATTGCGACTCGCTCGTCTGGGAGCTGAGCATCTGCGCGGCGAGGTTGCGGACCTCGGGGACCTGGGCGTACCGGGCGCCGTACTCGAGCATGCCGACGCCGCCCTGGTGGTGGCGCAGCATGAGCTGCAGGAACAGGACGTCCATCTCCGTGCCGGTGGAGGCGCGCAGCCGGCGCAGCTCGTCGGGGGTGGCCATGCCGGGCATCGCGGCGAGCCCGCTGTTGGCGACGGCGGGGCCGTGGGTGTGGGCGGGCGCGCCCACCATCCACTGCATGTAGCCGCCGGAGTGCTGCGCGGGCGCACCCCACAGTGCGAGCCAGCCCTGCATCCGCCCGATCTGCGCCTCCTGGGTCGACTCGATGTCGTAGGCGAGCTGGCGCAGCTCGGGGCTGGTGGTGTGGTCGCGCTCCCACGTGGCCATCTCGACGGCCTGCTGGTGGTGGGTGCTCATGTCCTGAGCGAAGCCGACGTCCACGGAGTCGGACGCGGGGGCGACGAGGTCGCCGGTGGCGTTGTGCAGCCCGAGGAGCAGCCCACCGGCACCGCCGAGGAGCAGCAGCGCGAGTACGGCGCCGATGACGAGGACGGGCCGTACCCAGCGTGGCTCACGGCCACCGCCACCGCCGTGGTCGTCGTGGGAGTCGGCCGGGGGAGGACCGGGCGGTTCCTCCGCCCCGGCGGGCTCGTCGCGGCGCGCCACGTCGGCCGACGTCACTGGCCGGTGCCGGTGCCGCCGGGCATGGCGCCGCCGGTGTCGGTGTTCGCCGCGGCCGGGTTGCCGATGTTCTCGTCGACGACGGTCTTGTTGTCGATGTCGGACGTCGGCGGGGTCGGGACGAACGGCGGCGGGTTGTCCTGGTCGAACTGGCCCGGGCCGAGCGCCGCGCAGGAGGCGCCGACCTCGGGGTACTGGTAACGGTTGAGCCGCAGCGCCTGGATGAACTGGTCGATCCGCGGGTCGTTCACGTCGGACAGCTTGAGCTGGTGGCCCCACGACTGCAGCGAGATCGGCTGGTCGAGCCCGGGGTAGGGCGCCATCATGATGTAGGTCTGGCCCTGGACCTTCGCCGCGAGCTTCGCGACGCCGTCGGCGTTCACGAGGTCGGGGTTGTAGGCGATCCAGACCGCGCCGTGCTCGAGGCCGTGGACGAGGTTCTCCTGGCGCACCGGGTTGGGGTAGACGATGCCGTTGCAGGCGGCCCAGTACCCGTCGTGCGCGCCGCCGAAGGGTGGGCTGTGGGTGTAGGCGACCTGCTGCGTCGGCAGCACGTGCTGGCCGCCGGCGTACTTGATCGTCTGGACGCCCGCGATCTGGGAGGAGGGGTCCTGGTTGCGGTCGGACGGGGTGAACGACGGCTCGTTCGACTTCGCCACGAGGAACCACGACAAGCCACCTGCGAAGAGGACGACGACGAGGACCGCCGCGATCATCCCCCAGGGCGTGGACCGCGTGTTGACGACGGACGTCTTGCGCGCGTTCCTGACCGCCTTGCTGCTCTTACCGCTGGGCATCGATCCGCCGACCTCTTCCGACCACCTCGGGCACCGTCGCGCGTACTCAACATCGCGCGGTGCCGCAGTGTAGAAGTGCCGCCTGAGAGCACTCTGAGCAGCACCTCCTAGACTCCCCCGAGTGACTCCCGACGTGCTCGCCGACCTGGTGCGGGCCACCGCGCGTGACGTTCTGACCGATCGAGGCCTGGACGTGGCGGCGTTGCCCGACGACGTGGGCGTCGAGCGACCCCGCAATCCCGAACACGGCGACTACGCGACGAACGTGGCGCTGCGCACCGCGAAGAAGGCAGGTGTGCCGCCGCGCGACCTGGCGACGTGGCTCGCCGAGGCCCTCGCGTCGCGCGACGGTGTGGCCTCCGCGGAGATCGCCGGCCCCGGCTTCATCAACCTGCGACTGGCGTCGGACGCCCAGGGCGCGATGGTCGGCCAGGTCCTCGCGGCCGGCCCGGCCTACGGCACCGGCGACGAGCTGGCCGCCCGCAACGTGAACCTCGAGTTCGTGTCGGCCAACCCGACCGGTCCGCTGCACCTGGGTGGCACCCGGTGGGCCGCGGTGGGCGACGCGCTCGGTCGCGTGCTCACGGCGCGCGGCGCGAAGGTGACCCGCGAGTACTACTTCAACGATGCCGGCGCCCAGATCGACAGGTTCGTCGCGTCGCTCGTGGCGGCGGCCAAGGGCGAGCCCGCCCCGGAGAACGGCTACGGCGGCGCCTACATCGCCGACATCGCGGCGCGCGTCGTCGCCGCCGAGCCGGCCGCGCTCGGATCGCCGGAGCAGGACGAGACGTTCCGCCGCGTCGGCATCGGCTTCATGTTCGACGAGATCAAGCAGGACCTGCACGCCTTCGGCACCGACTTCGACGTGTGGTTCCACGAGCAGTCGCTGCACGAGTCGGGCGCGGTCGAGGCAGCGGTCACGCAGCTCAAGGAGTCGGGCAGCCTCTACGAGGCCGACGGCGCCTGGTGGCTGCGCTCGACCGACCACGGCGACGACAAGGACCGCGTCGTCATCAAGAGCGACGGGCGGCCCGCCTACATCGCAGGCGACATCGCCTACCTGCGCGACAAGCGCGCCCGCGGGTTCGACCTGTGCATCTACATGCTGGGCGCCGACCACCACGGCTACGTGGCCCGCCTCAAGGCCGCCGCGGCCGCGTTCGGCGACGACCCCGCCGTCGTCGAGGTGCTCATCGGGCAGCTGGTCAACCTCGTCAGGGACGGGCAGCCGGTCCGGATGAGCAAGCGCGCCGGCACCGTCGTGACCATGCAGGACCTGGTCGAGGCCGTCGGCGTCGACGCGGCCCGCTACTCGCTGATCCGCAGCTCGGTCGACTCGTCGCTCGACATCGACCTCGACCTGCTCGTCAAGCGCAGCAACGACAACCCGGTGTTCTACGTGCAGTACGCGCACGCGCGGCTGTCGTCGTTGGCGCGCAACGCCGCCGACGTCGGGCTCACCGCGGGCGAGGAGTTCGGCCTGCTCGACCACCCCCGCGAGGGCGACCTGATCCGCACGATCGGCGAGTTCCCCGAGGTGGTCCGCGCGGCGGCCGAGCTGCGCGAGCCGCACCGCGTCGCCCGCTACCTCGAGTCGCTGGCCAGCGCGTACCACAAGTTCTACGACGCCTGCCGCGTCCTGCCGATGGGCGACGAGGAGATCACCGAGCTGCACCGGGCCCGGCTGGCGCTGTGCGTCGCCGCCCGTCAGGTGCTGGCCAACGGCCTGGAGCTGCTGGGCGTGTCCGCGCCGGAGCGCATGTGATGAACGCGCATCCCGCAGGCCCGCTGCACGCGGGCGTCACCACCCCGCCCGAGACGGCGGGCCCCCGCCCGGGCGACGCGGCGACCATCGACGAGCTCGCACCCGCTGTGTGGCCGCGCAACGCCTCCCGCGGCGCCGACGGCGTCGTCACCTTCGCGGGTGTCGACGTCCGCGAGCTCGCCGAGACCTACGGCACCCCGCTGTTCGTGCTCGACGAGGCGGACTTCCGCGCCCGCGCCGCCGAGTTCGCGGCGTCGTTCGGCGCCGATGCCGTCCACTACGCGGCGAAGGCGTTCCTGTGCACCGAGGTGGCCCGCTGGGTCGCCGAGGAGGGCCTCAGCCTGGACGTGGCCAGTGGCGGCGAGCTCGCGGTCGCGCTGCGTGCGGGCTTCCCGCCCGAGCGGATCGCGGTGCACGGCAACAACAAGTCGGTGGCCGAGCTCGTCGAGGCGGTGGAGGCGGGCGTCGGGCGGATCGTCGTCGACTCGTTCCACGAGATCGCCCGGCTCGACGCAGTCGCCCGCGAGCGCGGCCTCGTGGTGCCCGTGATGATCCGGGTGACGGTGGGCGTCGAGGCGCACACCCACGAGTTCATCGCGACGGCCCACGAGGACCAGAAGTTCGGATTCTCCATCTCGGGCGGCGTCGACAGCGTCGCGGCCGAGGCGGCGCGCCGGGTGCTGGCCGCGCGCGGGCTGACGCTGGTCGGGCTGCACAGCCACATCGGCAGCCAGATCTTCGACACCGAGGGCTTCGAGGTCGCCGCCCACCGCGTGGTGCGGTTCCTCGCCGGCCTGCACAAGGAGCACGGCTCCGACGTCCTCGGCGACCTGACGACGCTCGACCTCGGCGGCGGTTTCGGCATCGCCTACCGGGCCGACGAGACCCCGCTCGACGTCACCGAGCTGGCCGAGGAGCTGCGCGGCATCGTCAAGCGCGAGTGTCACGGCGAGGGCCTCGACGTCCCGAAGCTGGCCGTCGAGCCCGGCCGCTCGATCGCCGGGCCGGGCACGGTCACCGTGTACGAGGTCGGCACGCTCAAGGACGTCCCCCTGGGCAGCGGTGCCCGCCGCTACGTGTCCGTCGACGGCGGCATGAGCGACAACATCCGCACCGCCCTCTACGACGCGGTCTACGACTGCCGGCTGGTGTCGCGGTCGTCGGCGGCCGACAGCGCGGACGGTGCCGACGGTGCCGTCGACGCGGCGCTGTCGCGGGTCGTCGGCAAGCACTGCGAGTCCGGCGACATCGTCGTCCGCGACTGCTGGCTGCCCGACGACCTCGCCCCCGGCGACCTGCTCGCCGTCGCCGCGACCGGCGCCTACTGCTACTCGATGGCCAGCTCCTACAACCGGCTGCCGCGCCCGGCCGTCGTCGCCGTACGCGACGGCGTCGCCCGGCTGCTGCTGCGCCGCGAGACCCCGGACGACCAGTTCCGGCTGGAGGTGGGTGCGGAGTGACACCGGCGACGAGCCGTACCGTGACGGACTGCGAACGAGGATGATCTGACGGTCGCCCGGGTGGCGACCGCGCGGGACGGGCCCGCGACGAGGCGGGCCCGGTGCGACACCGCAGGTGGGAAACGCCTGCGCAGGCCCATGTGCGCCGACGACACCGTCGGCCGGGTGACGAGAACAGGCGCAAGGGGAGAAGCAGAGCGATGACCGACAGGGGTCCGGGCGCGCCCGTCAGGGTGGCGCTCCTCGGCTGCGGCACCGTCGGCGGTGAGATCGTGCGGCTGCTGACCGAGCAGGCGGGCGACCTCGCCGCGCGCGTCGGCGCGCCCGTGGAGCTCGTCGGCGTGGCGGTCCGCCGCCCCCACCGCCATCCGGAACTGCCCGAGGGGCTCGTCACCACCGACGCGGCGGCGCTCGTCGGCCGGCCCGACGTCGACGTCGTCATCGAGGTCATCGGCGGCATCGAACCGGCCCGCACGCTGCTGCTGGAGGCCTTGAAGGCGGGCAAGTCCGTCGTCACCGCCAACAAGGCGCTGCTGGCCGAGGACGGTGCCGCCCTCGCCGAGGCCGCCGACGCCTCCGGTGCCGACCTCTACTACGAGGCGTCCGTCGCCGGCGCGATCCCGCTGCTGCGGCCGCTGCGCGAGTCGCTCGTCGGCGACCGGATCACCCGCGTCGCCGGGATCGTCAACGGGACCACCAACTTCATCCTGTCGTCGATGGCGTCGTCCGGGGCCGGCTACGCCGACGCCCTGGAGGAGGCCACCCGGCTCGGCTACGCCGAGGCCGACCCGAGCGCCGACGTCGACGGCTACGACGCCGCGTCGAAGGCCGCGATCCTCGCCTCGCTCGCCTTCCACACCCGCGTCACCGCGGCCGACGTGTACTGCGAAGGCATCCGCAACGTCAGCGCCGCCGACATCGCCGCGGCCGACGGGCTCGACTGCACGATCAAGCTGCTCGCCATCTGCGAACGCCTCGAGGACGGCGGCGACGGCGAGTCGGTGTCGGCGCGCGTCTACCCCGCGATGATCCCGAAGTCGCACCCACTGGCGTCGGTCGACGGCGCGTTCAACGCCGTGTTCGTCGAGGCCGACGCGGCCGGCCAGCTCATGTTCTACGGCCAGGGCGCCGGCGGTGCCCCCACGGCCAGCGCGGTCCTGGGCGACCTGGTCGCGGCGGCGCGCAACATCGTCGTCGGCGGGCGGGGGCCGCGGGAGTCGACCTATGCGCGGCTGCCGGTCCGCGAGATCGGCGCCGTCGGCACGCGCTACCACGTCAGCCTCGAGGTGGCCGACCGCGCGGGTGTGCTCGCCGCGGTCGCGAGCGCGTTCGCCGAGCACGACGTCAGCATCGCGGCCGTCCGCCAGTACGGCGGGGGTCGCAACGGCGGAGCGGGCGGCAGCGGCGCCGTGCGGCTCGTCGTCGTCACACACTCGGCGCCGGACGCCGCGCTCGCATCGACCGTGGAGGCGCTCGGCGACCTCGATGCCGTCCGGGGCGTCGAGGGCGTGCTGCGCGTCGAGGACTTGGGCCGCTCGGTGAGCGCCCTGGGGGTGACCGGGTGAGCGAGCGCGAGCGAGCGAACAGTGGACACAGTGCATGCGCGCAGCGCCGGCCGAGGGTCAGCGGGGTCGTGCGATGAGTTGCCCTGTGTCAAGCCGCCGTCGGTTGATCTTGGTTGAGGACGCGTTGAAGGGCTCGGTGTCGGTCGGGCTGGTAGGGGTTGTGGGTG
>MEGH01000065.1 GCA_001725415.1 Pseudonocardia sp. SCN 73-27 | reverse complement strand
CGTCGCGCGCCGGCTGCGGCGACCGGGTCGCGACGGTCGCCGCGATCGCCGCCTCGAGCCGGTGGTCGACGAGGTCGACGACGCAGGCGTGCTCGTCGAGGTCGGCGGCGAGGATGGCGGTGTGGTGGCGGCCCACCGTCGTCGTCCACTCGACGAGGGTCGACTCCGGGTAGGCGGCCGGGTCGGCGACGGGCGGGATCCGGTAGCCGAGCTCCTGCTCGGCCCGGGCCTGCGCGAGCGCGAGCCGCAGCTCCGGGACGCCGTCGGTGCGTTCCACCTCGGGGAGGTCGTCGGGGCCGTAGCCGTCGAGACCGGGGAGGGTGAGGATCGGCCGCAGCCCGGTGACGGGCTTGGGCACTCCCCCGCCGCGGCGGCGCCGGGCGGCGACCTTGTCCGCGCGTCGTTGCCCGGCGGGCCGCTTGCGGATCACCGGGCTCAGCCGCAGACCGCGCCGCCGGCGGCGGAGCCGACGAGCTTGATGTACTTCCCGAGCACCCCGGAGCGCAGCACCGTCTCCCGCGGGGTCCATTCGGCGCGACGGCGCTGCAGCTCGGCGTCGTCGACACGGATGTCGAGGGTGCGGGCGGTCATGTCGAGGGTGATCCGGTCGCCGTCGCGGACCAGCGCGATCGGGCCGCCGTCGGTGGCCTCGGGTGCGATGTGCCCCACGCACAGGCCGGTGGTGGCGCCGGAGAAGCGGCCGTCGGTGATGAGCAGGACGTCCTTGCCCAGGCCTGCGCCCTTGATCATGCCGGTGACGGCGAGCATCTCGCGCATGCCCGGGCCGCCGCGCGGGCCCTCGTAGCGGATGACGACGACGTCGCCCGCGGTCACGGTGCCGTCGGCGACGGCGTCGAGGGCGCCCTGCTCGCCGTCGAACACCCGGGCGGTGCCGGTGAAGGTGGCCGAGTCGAACCCGGCGCTCTTGACGACGGCGCCGTCGGGGGCGAGCGAGCCGCGCAGGATGGTGAGCCCGCCGGTGGGGTGGATCGGGTCGGACAGGGCGTGGACGATCGTGCCGTCGAGGTCGGGCGGGTCGATCTCGGCGAGGTTCTCCGCGACGGTCCTCCCGGTGACGGTCAGCGCGTCGCCGTGGAGCAGGCCGGCGTCGAGCAGCGCCCGCATGACGACGGGCACGCCGCCGACCTGGTCGACCGACGACATGACGTAGCGGCCGAACGGCTTGACGTCGGCGAGGTGCGGGACACGGTCGCCGATGCGGTTGAAGTCGTCGAGGGTGAGCTCGACCTGCGCCTCGTGGGCGATGGCCAGCAGGTGGAGCACGGCGTTGGTGGAGCCGCCGAACGCCATGACGACGGCGATCGCGTTCTCGAAGGCTTCGCGGGTGAGGATGTCGCGGGCGGTGATCCCGCGGGCGAGCATCCCGATCACGGCCTCGCCGGAGGCGCGGGCGGAGCCGTCGCGGCGGCGGTCGACCGCGGGCGGGCTGGCCGACCCGGGCAACGCCATGCCGAGCGCCTCGGCGGCCGACGCCATGGTGTTGGCGGTGTACATGCCACCGCAGGCGCCCTCGCCGGGGCAGATGTTGCGTTCGATCTCGACGAGCTCGTCGCGGGTGATGAGCCCCTTGATGCAGGCGCCGACGGCCTCGAAGGCGTCGGAGATGTTGACCTCACGCCCGTCGACGTGCCCCGGCAGGATCGACCCGGCGTAGACGAACACCGACGCCAGGTCGAGCCGGGCGGCCGCCATCAGCATGCCGGGCAGGGACTTGTCGCAGCCCGCGAGCAGGACGGTGCCGTCGAGCCGCTCGGCCTGCACGACGGTCTCGACGGAGTCGGCGATGATCTCCCGGCTGACCAGCGAGTAGTGCATGCCGACGTGGCCCATCGAGATGCCGTCGGACACCGATATCGTGCCGAACTCCATCGGGTAGCCACCCGCCCGGTGCACACCCTCCTTGGCGGCCTGGGCGAGCCGCTGCAGTGACAGGTTGCAGGGGGTGATCTCGTTCCAGCTCGACGCGATGCCGATCTGCGGCTTGGCGAAGTCCTCGTCGCGCATCCCGACGGCACGGAGCATCCCGCGGGCCGCGGTGCGCTCGATGCCGTCGGTGACGTCGCGGCTGCGCGGCTTCAGGTCCTGGGGCGTGAGATCGGACGTCTGCGAGGTCATTCGCCGCTCCGGGACGTGGTGGGGTGGGGGGCCCCCAACCTATCCCCGCGCCCCTGACCCACCGACCGCCGCATCGCGACCACCACGACCGCGGACAGCGTCATGAACCCGGCGACGCACCACATCCCGGCCCGCAGCGAGCCGGTGAGGTCCTCCAGCCAGCCCGTCAGGTAGGGGCCGACGAAGCCGCTGAGGTTGCCGAACGAGTTGATCAGCGCGATGCCTGCGGCGGCACCGACGCCGGTGAGGAACGTCGACGGCAGCTGCCAGATCACCGGGATGGCCGCGAACACCCCGCACGCGCACACCGTGACCGCGGCGATGACCATGAACGGCGAGTCCAGGTAGAGGGCGACGGCCACCGCGGCCGCCCCGATCAGCACCGGCACCGCGACGTGCCCGACCCGCTCCCCCGTCCGGTCGGAATGCCGGGCCACCAGCACCATCACCACCGACGCCACCGCGTACGGGATGGCCGTGATCAGCCCGATCTGGACGCCGGAGAGCGACCCCTCGAGCTCGTCGACGACCTGCGGCAGGAAGAACGCCAGCACGTACAGGCCGAACACGACGCCGAAGTAGACGACCGACAGCGCGACCACCCGTCCGTCGCGCAGCGCCGCCTTGAGCCCGGGGCCGTGCGGCACCTCGTCCTCGTCCTCCGCCGCGATCGTGTCCTCGAGCGCGGTCGCCTCGTCCTTGGACAGCCAGCGCGCGTTGCGGGGCCGGTTGGGCAGCACGAACAGCACGACGATGCCGAGCACGAGCGCCGGGATGCCCTCGACGAAGAACATGAACCGCCACCCGGCGTCGAACCCGAGGACGCCGTCGCCGTTGTCGATCAGCACCCCCGACAGCGGACCGCCGACCACCGACGACAGCGGCACCGCCAGGAAGAACAGGGCCACCACCTTCGCCCGCTGCACCCGGGGGAACCAGTACGTCAGGTACAGGATGATCCCGGGGAAGAAGCCGGCCTCGGCGAACCCGAGCAGGAACCGCACGACGTAGAAGCTGATCGGGCCCTGCACGAACGCCGTCGCCGAGGCGATGATCCCCCAGCTGATCATGATGCGGGCGATCCACAGCCGGGCGCCGACGCGGTGCAGGATGACGTTGCTGGGCACCTCGAAGAAGAAGTAGCCGATGAAGAACAGGCCCGCGCCCAGCCCGTAGGCCGTGGCCGACAACCCCAGGTCCGGGCGCATCGTCACCGACGCGAACCCCACGTTGACCCGGTCGACGTAGTTGAGCAGGTAGCACAGGCCGAGGAACGGCAGCAGCCGCCACATCGCCTTACGGACCGCACCCGCCACGGGCACGGACTCCGGTGCTGACACCCCGACCACCTCCTGATGCCGCCCCGGTGCGGCCCTGCGGTCCTACCCCGGGGGACCTCCGCCCACAACTCGGGACGGACCGCCCGAACACCCCTCCGGGGATTGTCGACGGGTACCGGACCACCTCGGCGCGTCGCCGTCACCTCGTTCGGCAGCGCTCGTTGGCCGTCGCGGACGACACGTCGGGAAAGGACGTACATGGGCGAGCACAGCACACGGCGCGCCCCGCGGCTGCGGGGTCCGGCACGCGCCGGTGCACTGGTCGGAGCGGTGGTTCTGGTCGCGGGGGCGGCGGTGGGTGTCCTCACCGGGACCGCGTCGGCGGCCGACCACAGCGGCGGCGGGCACGGCAGCGCGACGGTCGAGGGGACGCCGTGCACGGTCACCGCGCGGGCGTGTGTGGACCTGGCCGCGAACACGGCATGGCTGATCGACGACGGCGCCGTCACCACCGGGCCCGTCGGCATCAGCCACGGCGGGCAGGGCAAGGAGACGCCCACCGGTACCTTCCAGGTGCAGTGGAAGGACAAGGACCACCGGAGCGCGGAGTTCAACAACGCGCCCATGCCCTACTCGGTGTTCTTCGCCCCCGGCGGGATCGCGTTCCACGAGGGCAACCCGAAGAACCCGTCGGCGGGGTGCGTGCACCTGTCCCACGACGACGCGGTCACGTTCTACGACGCGCTCCAGGTCGGTGACGAGGTCCAGGTGCACTGACACCTGGTGGTGCAACGGCGACGGCCGGTCCCGGGAGCTCCCGGGACCGGCCGTCGCGTCGTACGTGGTGCTCTACGAACGCGCCTCGGCGCGGTCGCGGCGCACGTTGGCGCGCCGGCCCTTCAGCGTCGTCACACCGCGCAGGGAGCGCAGCACGTCGTCGGCGGCGTGCTCGGGCACCTCCACCAGCGCGTGCCGCTCGTGGATCTGGATGGCGCCGATGTCACGGCCCGACAGCCGGGACTCGTTGGCGAGCGCACCCACGATGTCCTGCGGGCGCACACCCGCGGCGCGACCGGCCGAGACGAACAGCCGGGTCGTGCCCGCCCTGGGCGGGCGCGGGCCCTGGCCGCGGCTGCCACCGAACTCGCGGTCGCGGCGGCCACCCGGGCCACCACGGCCGTCGCGGTCGCGACGCTCACGCGGCGCCGACACCACGGGGATGTCGATCTCGTCCTCGGGGGCACCGGAGACGTCGCGGGCCATGCGGACCGCGGCGGCGGCGACCTCGATCGCGTCGAACTCGTCGGACAGCGCGGCGATCATCGCGGCCACGCCGTCGTCGGCACCGCGGCCGGCGGTCTTGCGGTCGGCCAGCAGCCGCTCGCGCAGCGTCGCCTTGGTCCGCTCGACGCGGGCCCCGGCGAGGTCGGCCACCGTCGGCACCGGGGCGACCGGCACCGGGGTGCCGGTGAGCCGCTCGATGTTGCGCAGGTGCCGCACCGACGCGGGCGCGACCAGCGTGATCGCCACGCCCTCGCGACCCGCGCGGCCGACCCGGCCGATGCGGTGCACGTAGGACTCCGGCGACTTCGGCACGTCGTGGTTCACCACGTGGGTGAGCGAGTCGATGTCGAGGCCACGGGCGGCGACGTCGGTGGCGACCAGCAGGTCGGTCCGGCCGTTGCGCAGCCGGTCGACGACGCGGGTGCGGTGCTCCTGGTCCATACCGCCGTGCAGCGCCTCGGCACGCAGGCCGCGGCCGGTGAGAGCCTCGGTGACGGCGTCGACGTCGGCGCGGGTGCGGCAGAACACGATCGCCGCGGTCGGCCGTTCCAGCTCCAGGATGCGACCCAACGCCGCCGTGGTGTGGCTGCGCGGCACCATGTACGCGGTCTGGCGGACCCGGGGCGCCTCGCCCTCGGGGACCTCCTCGCGCTGGATGCGCACCATCACCGGGTCGGTGAGGTAGGTCCGCGCCAGCGACTCGATGCGCCGCGGCATGGTGGCCGAGAACAGCACGGCCTGCCGGGAGTCCGGGGTCGACTGCAGGATCGTCTCGATGTCCTCGACGAAGCCCATGTCGAGCATCTCGTCGGCCTCGTCGAGGACGACGACCTCGATCTGGTCGAGGCTCAGCGCACCACGGTTGATCAGGTCGATCGCGCGGCCCGGGGTGGCGACGACGACGTCGACGCCACGCTTGAGCGCACCGAGCTGCGGGCCGATCGGGGCGCCGCCGTACACGGCGAGCACCCGCGCGCGGATGCCCTTGCCGTAGCGGGCGACGGCCTCGGAGACCTGCATCGCGAGCTCACGGGTCGGGGCCAGCACGAGCCCGAACGGCGCGGTGCCGCGGTTGCCGGAGCGCCCCTCGGCGAGGCGCTGCAGCATCGGCAGCGCGAACGCCGCAGTCTTGCCGGTGCCGGTCGCGGCCTGACCGATGAGGTCACGGCCCTCGATCAACGCCGGGATGGCCTCGGCCTGGATCGGGCTGGGGCGCTCGTAGCCGAGCTCGTCGATCGCGCGCTGGATGTCCGGCGCGAGGCCGAGGTCGGCGAAGCGGACGCCGCCCTCGTCGTCGTCGGCGTCGTCGTCGGAACCGACGTCGTCGGAACCGGCGTCGTCGGAGTCGTCGCTGAGCTCGTCGGAGTCAGCGGTGTCGTCGAGGTCGGCCTCGTCGGTCGACGAGTGCTCCTCGACGGAGTCGATCTCGGCCGCGAGCGCGGCGTCGTCGAGATCGGGGGTCTCGGGGGTGTCGTTCTCGGGCAGGTCGAGCAGGGTACTCACACACGTCCTCTGTTGCGGCAGGGAGAGCGCGTCCGTCACTGGACACGGGCACTCACGGAGATCACTCACGGAAGCCCGCGGGGCCCTGCGGCGTGCAAAGACGTGGACCATCTGGGGCTCTCGGGCCGCCGAAGCGCGACGGACCGACACACCAGTGTCCCATGCCGCGTTCCCGACGATCACGCCGGGGGCCGGGACTCGCCGGTCACGTGGGTTCCGGCCATGCCAACGCCCCGCGGCGGCGTGCTGTTCCCACCGCGGGGCGCGAGCCGCTACTTGTTGCCGAACCCGGCGCGGCGCAGGGCGTCGGCCATCGCGTTGTTGGCCGGCTCCTGACGCGGCCGCGACTGGCCCCCGCGCTGGTTGCCACCGCCCTTGCTGCCACCGCCCTTGTTGCCGCTGAGGTTGCCACCCTGGTTGCCGCCGCGCCGGTCCTGCTTGTCGCCGCCGCGCCGGTCGCCACCGGGCCGGGGCCCGCGGTCACCGCGCTGCTGCCCACGGTCGCCGCCACGACCACCGCGCTCGCCGCCCTCACGACGCTCGCCGTCGCCACCGCGCCGGCCACCGCCGCGGCCGGCACCGGGCTCGTCGTCCAGGCGCAGGGTGAGCGAGATCCGCTTGCGGGCCTCGTCGACGTCGAGCACCTTCACGCGCACCACATCGCCGGACTTCACGACCTCCCGCGGGTCGGACACGAAGCTCGTCGACATCGCCGAGACATGCACGAGGCCGTCCTGGTGCACGCCGACGTCGACGAACGCGCCGAACGCGGCCACGTTGGTGACGACGCCCTCCAGCAGCATCCCCGGCTTCAGGTCGGCGATCTTGTGGACTCCCTCGGCGAAGGTCGCGGTCCGGAAGCCCGGACGCGGGTCGCGGCCGGGCTTCTCCAGCTCGGCGAGGATGTCGTTGACGGTCGGCAGGCCGAACGTGTCGTCGACGAACCGCTTGGGCTGCAACGTCTTCAGCGTGCCCGCGTTGCCGATCAGCTCACCGATCGACACCTTCGCCGCGTCGACCATCCGGCGCACGACCGGGTAGGCCTCGGGGTGCACGCCCGAGACGTCGAGGGGCTCGTCGCCGCCGCGGATGCGCAGGAAGCCCGCGCACTGCTCGAAGGCCTTCGGGCCCAGGCGCGGCACGTCGGACAACGCGGTGCGGGTGCGGAACGGGCCGTTGGCGTCGCGGTGGGCGACGATCGCGGTGGCCAGCGACTCGCTGATGCCCGACACCCGGCGCAGCAGCGGAGCCGACGCCGAGTTCAGGTCGACCCCGACGGCGTTCACGCAGTCCTCGACGACGGCGTCGAGCGAGCGCGACAGCGACGACTCGGGCAGGTCGTGCTGGTACTGGCCGACACCGATCGACTTCGGCTCGATCTTCACCAGCTCGGCCAGCGGGTCCTGCAGCCGGCGCGCGATGGAGACGGCCCCGCGCAGGGAGACGTCGAGCTCGGGCAGCTCGGCCGAGGCGTAGGCCGAGGCCGAGTACACCGACGCGCCCGCCTCGCTGACCATGACCTTGGTGAGCTTGAGGCCAGGGTTCGCGGCGATGAGCTCACCGGCCAGGGCGTCGGTCTCCCGGGAGGCGGTGCCGTTGCCGATCGCGACGAGCTCGACGTCGTGGGCCGTGGCGAGCCGGGTCAGCGTCGCGAGCGAGCCCTTCTTGTCGTTGCGCGGGGCGTGCGGGTAGATCGTGTCGGTGGCGACGACCTTTCCCGTCGCGTCGACGACCGCGACCTTCACACCGGTCCGCAGGCCCGGGTCCAGCCCCATCGTGGCACGGGTGCCGGCGGGGGCGGCGAGCAGCAGGTCGCGCAGGTTGGCCGCGAAGACGCCGATGGCACCCTCCTCGGCGGCGGTACGCAGCCGGACCCGGATGTCGATGCCCAGGTGCAGCAGGATGCGGGTGCGCCAGGCCCAGCGGACGACGTCGGAGAGCCACTTGTCGGCAGGCCGGCCCTCGTCGGCGATGCCGAAGTTGGCGGCGATGCGCCGCTCGTACTCGGTGGGGACGCCCGGCTCGGCGGGCTCGGCCGCCGGCTCCAGTGCGACGTCGAGCGCCTCCTCCTTCTCCCCGCGGAACACGGCGAGGATCCGGTGGCTGGGCAGCGAGGTGAAGTCCTCGGAGAACGCGAAGTAGTCGGAGAACTTGGCCGCGGCGGGGTCGTTCTCCTTGCCCTCGCGGACGGTGGTGACGAGCCGGCCCTGGTTCCACATCCGCTCGCGCAGGCCGCCGATGAGGTCGGCGTCCTCGGCGAAGCGCTCGACGAGGATCGACCGGGCCCCCTCGAGCGCGGCCGCGGCGTCGGCGACCTCACCGGTGACATAGGGCTCGGCGGTGGCCGTGGGGTCGAGCGACGGGTCGGCCAGCAGGGCGTCGGCGAGCGGTTCGAGGCCCTGCTCGCGGGCGATCATCGCCTTGGTGCGGCGCTTGGGTTTGTAGGGCAGGTAGATGTCCTCGAGCCGGGCCTTGGAGTCGGCGGCGAGGATGCGGGCCTCGAGGGCCTCGTCGAGCTTGCCCTGGGAGCGGATCGACTCGAGGACGGCCTCGCGGCGCTCCTCCAGCTCGCGCAGGTAGCGCAGCCGTTCTTCCAACGTGCGCAGCTGCGCGTCGTCGAGGGCGCCCGTGGCCTCCTTGCGGTAACGGGCGATGAACGGGACCGTCGATCCGCCGTCGAGGAGGTCCACCGCGGCGGTGACCTGGTGCGGGCGCACGCCGAGCTCGTCGGCGATCCGCTGCTGTACCGAAGCTGCCTTGTCCGTCACCCGACCATCGTCGCGAACCGGGTGGGGCGGGTCACCGCCGGGTCACCCGTCGCGTCGGCGCCCGAATCGGGTATCGGGCACGCCCCGGGGCCGTGAGCGGCATGGTCGCCCAGGCGACCGTTGCCGCGCACGGGCTCTACGCGAACCGGACCGTGCCGGTGATCGACGGCGGGGCGTCGGCGGTACCCGCGGCGAGGTCGGCGGCGTCACCTGTCGTGGGGCCGCCCGCGGCGAGGACCGGCGTGCCGGCGAACGCGGGGGCACGCAGCCGGTACTCGAAGGACCGGACCGTCCGGTCGGGGGCGTGCCGGCGCGGCAGCTCCAGCAGCAGCAACGCCAGCAGCGGCCCGTGCACGACCAGCCCCGGGAAGCCCTCGACCTGCGTGACGTACGGGAAGTCGTGGTGGATCCGGTGGGCGTTGTAGGTCAGCGCGCTGAACCGGAAGAGCATGACCTCGTCGGGCTCCAGCCGCGCGGTCCAGGGGCCGTCGGCGGTGTGCGGGCCGGGTTCCGACGCCACGGCCGCCTCGACCCGGCGTCCCTCCCCCGGCTTCTGCTGCCGGTAGACGAGGTCCTCCTCCTCGGTCAGCAGCAGCCGGCCGTCGGCGCGGAACTCGTGGCGCAACGTCACGAACAGCATCTCGCCGCTGCGCCCGGACTTCGGTGTCGTCGACGCGATCGCGCTGCGGCGCACCACCTCGTCGCCGACACGGACCGCGGCGTGCCACTCCAGGCGGCCACCGGCGAACATCCGCCGCCGGTCCGGGATCGGCGGCAGGAAGTGCGACGCGCGGACGTGCCCGTCCTCCCCCAGCTCGTGTTGGGCGGCCCGCTCCAGGAAGTGGAAGCGGTGCCACAGCGGCGGCAGGGCCGCGCCCTCGACCGGGCCCGTGCCGCCGACACCGGCGGGTTCGACGGGCGAGGGCTGGTCGAGCAGGTCGGCGAAGGCCCGGGCCGGCCAGGCGCCGATCCGGTCGGTCTCCTCGACGGGCCCGGGGGCCCAGCCGTCGACGTGGTCCGCGAGTCCCATGGCTCGGTTCTAGCAGCGTCGCGGCCGCCCCGCCGGTCAGGGTTCGAGGAGGGCCACGCACTCCATGTGGTGGGTCATCGGGAACGCGTCGAAGGCCCGCAGCGCGGTGAGCCGGTAGCCCTGGGCCGCGAAGAGACCGACGTCACGGCCCAGCGCGGCCGGGTCGCACGCGACGTGCACGATCCGCCGCGGTCCGCGTTCGCAGATGCCCGCGACGAGCGCCTTGCCCAGCCCGGAGCGGGGCGGGTCGGCGACGACGACGTCCGGGTCGGCCAGCGAGCCCAGGACGTGCTCGACCCGCCCGACCCGCCACGTGACCTGCGGGAGGTCGGCGAGCGCGACCTCGCCGTCGTCCACCGCGCCGGACGACGACTCGACGACCGCCACCTCGCCGTCGCGACCGACCTGCCCCGCCAGCACCGAGGCGAACAGGCCGGCGCCGCCGTAGAGGTCCCACGCGGTCTCGCCGGGGCGGGCCTGCGCCCACTCCCCGACGACCCCGGCGAGGGTGCCGGCCAGCTCGGGGTGGACCTGCCAGAACGCCCCCGGCCGCAGCCGCCACTCCCGGCCCGCGGCCCGCTGCACGACGGGGGCACCGTCACGCTCGTCGTGGACGGTGCCGTCGGCGTCGACGACGATCTCGAACTCCGACCCGGGCGCGTGCGGGCGGGCCAGCACGCCCGGCAGGGCGCCCTCGGGGGCGATCGGGCAGTCGGCGACGGGCAGCACGTCGTGGCTGCGGTGCGCGCGCAGTCCGGCGCGGCCCTCGGCGTCGACGGCGAGCCGGACCCGGCTGCGCCAGCCGAGCGGTCCGCCGGGCAGCTCCTCGACCTCGACGCCGCTGTCGATCCCGGCCAGCCGCGACAGCTGCTCGCGCACGACGGCCGTCTTCAGCTCGCGCTGCAGCTCCGGGGTGGCGTGCTGCCAGTCGCAGCCGCCGCAGCCGCCGGCGCGGGCCCAGGTGCAGGCGGGGGCGACCCGGCCCGCGTGGGGGTCGCGCACGGAGATGGCATCGGCCCGGCAGTACGAGCCGCCGGTGTCCTCGGTGACGACGGCGAGCACGCGCTCCCCGGGGAGCGCGTGCCGGACGAACACGACCCGGCCCTCGTGGCGGGCGACGCAGTGCCCGCCGTGCGCGACGGGGCCCACCTCCACGTCGAGGACGCGGTCGGTCCAGTCGCCGGTCTCGGCGCGGGGCCGGGTGTCGGAACGCATGTCACTTCCTCTTGTCGGCACTGCGGACGTCGGTGCTGCGGACATCGGTGTCGCGGATGTCGGCGCCCCGGCTCCCGGCGCTGCCGTTGCCGGCGGTGCGGTCGGCCGGCGCCTTCTGCTCGCCCGGCAGCTGTTCCATCGACGGGTAGCCGCGACGCGACGCGCCGGGCGCGAACGGCTGGCGCCGCACCGCCGCCCGTTCCGACGACTCGAGCTGCCACGGCACGCTCGTGACCATCACGCCGGGCTGGAACAGCAGCCTGCCCTTGAGCCGCAGGGCGCTCTGGTTGTGCAGGATCTGCTCCCACCAGTGCCCGACGACGTACTCCGGGATGAACACCGTCACCACGTCGCGGGGGTTGTCGCCGCGGATCCGCTTGACGTAGTCGAGCACCGGCTTGGTGATCTCCCGGTACGGCGACTCGACGACCTTCAGCGGCACCGGCAGCTTGCGACGCGCCCAGTCGTCCATGAGCCGCTTGGTGTCGGCGTCGTCGACGTTGACCGTCACCGCCTCCAGCACGTCGGGGCGGGTGGCGCGGGCGTAGGCGACGGCGCGCAGCGTCGGCTTGTGCAACGTCGACACCAGGACGATCGCGTGGTTGCGCGACGGCAGGACGGTGTCGGCCTCGCCGGCGACGAGCTCCGCGGTGACCCGCGTGTAGTGCTTCTGGATCGCCAGCATCAGCGCGAAGAACCCCGCCATCGCCGCGATCGCGATCCACGCGCCGAGCGTGAACTTCGTGATCAGGACGGTGACGAGCACGACGCCCGTCATGCCGGCGCCGAAGCCGTTGATGGCCTGGGCGCGACGCATCCGGCGCCGCTCGGCGTCGTCGGTCTCGGTCGCGAGCTTGCGGTTCCAGTGCCGCACCATGCCCGTCTGGCTCAGCGTGAACGACACGAACACGCCGACGGTGTAGAGCGGGATGAGCCGCGTGACCTCGGCCTGGAAGCCCACGACCAGCAGGATCGCGAACGCGGCCAGCACCAGGATGCCGTTGGAGAACGCGAGCCGGTCGCCGCGGGTGTGCAGCTGGCGGGGCAGGTAGCGGTCCTGCGACAGGATCGAGCCGAGCACCGGGAAGCCGTTGAACGCGGTGTTGGCCGCGAGCACGAGGATCAGGGCCGTCATCACGACCACGAAGAAGAACCCGGGCCGGAAGTCGTGGAAGACGGCGTCGGCGAGCTGGGCGACCATCGTCTGCTGCACGTAGCCCGGCGGTGCGTCGGGGAACTGGTGGGCGGGGTCGGAGGCGAGTTTCACCCCGGTCAGCTCGGCCAGCGCGATGAGCCCGAGGAACATCGACACCGACAGCACACCCAGCATCAGCAGGGTCGTCGCCGCGTTGCGCGACTTGGGCTTGCGGAACGCGGGCACGCCGTTGCTGATCGCCTCGACACCGGTCAGCGCCGCGGCGCCCTGGGTGAACGAGCGCAGGATGAGCAGGACGAGCGCGAGCCCGGTGAAGGCGTCACCCTCGGCGAGCAGGTGCAGGTCGGCGCTGGCGGCCTTGACCTCGTCGCCGAGCAGCAGGACGCGCGTCAGACCCCAGATGATCATCGTGCCGATGCCGAACATGAACGCGTACACCGGGATCGCGAACGCCGCGCCCGACTCCCGGATCCCGCGCAGGTTCACCGCCGTGAGCAGGGCGATGGCCGCGACCGCGAACGCCACCTTGTGCTCGGCGACGAACGGGATCAGCGCCCCGATGTTCGCCGCAGCCGCCGAGATCGACACCGCGACCGTCAGCGTGTAGTCGACCAGCAGGGCGCTCGCGACGGTCAGCCCGGCGCGGCGCCCCAGGTTCACCGTGGCGACCTCGTAGTCGCCGCCGCCGGACGGGTAGGCGTGCACGTTCTGGCGGTAGCTGGTGACGACGGTGAGCAGCACGACCGCCACCGCGATGCCGATCCAGGGCGCCAGCGTGAACGACGTGACCCCGGCGACCGACAGGGTCAGGAAGATCTCCTCGGGCGCGTACGCCACCGACGACATCGCGTCGGAGGCGAACACCGGGAGTGCGATCCGCTTGGGAAGCAGATTGTGGGCGAGACGGTCGCTGCGTTGAGGCCGGCCGACCAGGATCCGCTTCACCGCGACGGCGAGCTTGGGCACGAGCGGCAGCCTATGCGGTGCCTGCGCACCGCACGCGATAGCGTCTGGCCGACATCGGTGAACGCGGTCCGCGCGAGCGGACGAGGAGGACCACCGCGATGTACGTGGTGATCATGGGTTGCGGCCGCGTGGGTTCGTCCCTCGCCGCCGGGCTGGAGCGACTCGGGCACGAGGTGGCCGTCGTCGACCGTGACCCCCAGTCGTTCCGGCGGCTCGGCCCCGAGTTCCGGGGCAGGCAGGTCGTCGGCGAGGGCTACCACCGCGAGGTGCTCACCGAGGCGGGGATCGGCAAGGCCGACGCCTTCACCGCCGTCTCCTCCGGCGACAACTCGAACATCATCGCCGCCCGGGTGGCGCGCGAGACGTTCGGCATCGAGCGCGTCGTCGCCCGCATCTACGACCCCAAGCGCGCCGCCGTCTACGAGCGCCTCGGCATCCCCACCGTCGCCACCGTGCCGTGGAGCACCGACCGGCTGATGCGGATGCTGCTGCCCGACGGCGTCGCCACCGCATGGCGCGAGCCCTCCGGCACCGTCGCCGTGCTGCCGCTGCCGGTGCACGAGGACTGGATCGGCCGGCCGATCCGCGAGCTGGAGGAGGCGACGGGCGCCCGGGTGGCGTTCATCGTCCGCTTCGGCACCGGGGTGCTCCCCCGCCCCGACACCGCCGTCCAGGCCGAGGACACCGTCTACGTGGCCGCGGTCTCCGGCACGGTCAGCGACGTGACGGCGGCCGCCGCGGCACCGCCGCAGGAGGGATGAGTCCGATGCGGGTCGCCATCGCGGGAGCGGGCGCGGTCGGGCGGTCGATCGCGCTCGAGCTCGTCGAGAACTCCCACCAGGTCATGCTCATCGAGCGTGAGCTGTCCAACGTGCAGCCCGAGGCCGTCGAGGCCGCCGAGTGGGTCCATGCCGACGCGTGCGAGCTGTCCTCCCTGGAGGAGGCCGGTGTGGAGCGCTGCGACGTCGTCATCGCCGCCACCGGCGACGACAAGGTCAACCTCGTCGTGTCGCTGCTGGCCAAGACGGAGTTCGCGGTCCGCCGCGTCGTCGCCCGCGTCAACGACCCCCGCAACGAGTGGCTGTTCGGCGAGAACTGGGGTGTCGACGTCGCGGTGTCGACCCCGCGCCTGCTCGCCGCACTGGTCGAGGAGGCCGTGGCCGTCGGTGACCTGGTGCGGCTGCTGACGTTCCGCCAGGGCCAGGCCAACCTCGTCGAGGTCACCCTCCCGGCGTCGACCCCGCTGGCGGGCAAGCCCGTCCGGGCGCTGCGACTGCCGCCCGACTCCGCGTTGGTTGCGATCCTGCGCGGCGGGCGCGTGATCGTCCCGCAGTCCGACGACGGCCTGGAGCCCGGCGACGAGCTGTTGTTCGTGGCGACGACCGCGGTCGAGGCGGACATCCGGGCGGCCCTGGGCCACTGAGTCCGGGCCCGGCCCCCGGGTCTCTCAGGCCCTCTCGGGGGCGGGCACGGCCTTGGCCCAGCGCACGGCCAGGAACGTCCCGAGCAGGGCGACACCCATCAGCGGGTAGCCCATGAGCAACCGGGCGACGCCCAGCCAGTTGGCCTCGTCGACGTTGTAGAGCCAGCCCTGGACGACGACCCGCGCGGCGAACACCAGCGTCCACAGCCCGGTGGCGAGCATGTAGGCGCGCAGCATCCGGCGGTCGGACCGCCAGGAGTGCCCGTCGCCGTTGATGCCGTGCCAGATCACGCCGGCGAGCGGCCGGCGGACGACCAGCGAGACCAGGCACGCCAGGCCGAGCCCGGCGCTGAGCAGCAGTCCGGGCAGGTAGAAGTCGCGTGCCTCGCCGGAGCGGTTGGCGATGAAGGCGCACACCGCGACGCCGATCAGCGCCGACACCGCCGGCTGCAGCTTCTCCTTGCGCACGATCCGGACGATCGCGATGAGCACCGCTGCGCCGATCGCGGCGAAGAGCGCCGGCTTCAGCGAGGTGAGGATGTTGACGACGACGAACACCGCGACGGGCACCGTCGAGTAGACGACGCCGCTGATGCCGCCCATCTGCTCGAGCATCGTCGGCATCTCGCGCTCGGGACGCTCCGGCGTCTCCTCGGCGCTGTGCGGTGCGTCCGCGTGCTCTGCTGCGCCGTCCGGCACCCGCGGCACACGGTCGGTCGGCCTGTCGTCACCGACGACCGGCAGCACGTCGGTCGGCGGGTCGACAGCCTCGCCCACGCCCGGCCCCGCGCCGTCCGGACGGACGGCGCCACGGCCATGGTCCCGGTGGGAACCCGTCACGAGCCCTGACAGATTTCGTAGTACGGGTTGTACAGCACCTTGCGGCCGTCGCGGATCGACAGTCGGCCACGCACGCGCATGGTGCGGCCGGGGACCACACCGGGGATCCGGCGACGCCCCATCCACACCAGCGTCACGCCCTCGGTGCCGTCGAACAGCTCGGCCTCCAACGAGGCCGCCGCGTCCTGCGGGCAGAACTCCACGGACCGGAGCCTACCGAGCATGGTGACCTCCTGGCCGCAGGCACAGTCACTGGCCCGCTGCGCTCCGTCACGCTCGGAGTCCTCCGACAGGTCGTCGGCGTCGAGCACCTCGACGTCGCTGGTCAGGCGTTTGAGCATGCGGCGGAATGGCCCACCGTCCGTGCTGCCCATGATTCTCCTCGGCTGCTCGGGCGCGGGCCGCTCCCGACGGACTCTCCGGCGGATCCGGCCGCTACCCTGCAAATCGTAACGCGCTGGAAACAGCATTGGTGCCCGGAAGGGACCCGTCGTGCGGCGAACGGGATCGATCCGCTCGAATGTGTGATCTGCGCCGATGCGCTCGGTGAATCCGGCCCCGACGGGCGACCTCATCTGCGTCGTTCTGCCCGGCTCCGGGTCCGATGCGAGCTTTGTCCGATCCGCGTTCGGTGAGCCGCTCGCCGCGGTGGGCGCGCAGCTGATCGCGCCCGGGCCCGACCCGCGCCGCGGGGTCGTCGCCGGCTACCGGTCGGCGCTCGACGAGGCCCTCCGGACCGTTCGGGCAATGAGGTCGGACACACCGGCGCGGCTGCTCGTCGGAGGCGTGTCGCTGGGGGCGCACGTGGCGGCCGACTGGGCTTCTCGTCCGGGGCGGGCTGAGTACCTCGCAGGGCTGCTGCTGGCGCTGCCCGCATGGACGGGAGCCTCCGGAGACGCGCCCGCCGCGCTCACCGCCCGGGCCACCGCGCACCAGATCCGGACCGCGGGTCTCGACGCGACCCTGACCGCCCTGCGCGCCTCCACGCCGCGCTGGCTGGCCGACGAGCTCTCGCGGTCGTGGGCCGCGCACGGCGACGGGCTCGCGGTCGCGCTCGACGAGGCCGCCCGCACCCCGGCCCCTGCCGACGACGTACTCCGAGGGCTCGCGGTCCCGGCGGGTGTCGTCGCGGGCGTGGACGATCCGGTTCACCCGGCCGCGGTCGCCCGGCACTGGGCCACGTTGCTTCCCCGGGCCCGGCTGGTCCAGACCCGGCTCGACGCGGTGGGCGCCGACCCGGCCACCCTGGGC
>MEGH01000064.1 GCA_001725415.1 Pseudonocardia sp. SCN 73-27 | reverse complement strand
TCGCCACCGCCTACGCGCTCGCCTCGGGCGCCATCGGCCTCAACCGTGTACCCGGCCGCGGGGCCGACCCTCGCCGAGTTGTTGCGCAGGACATTCCGGTCGAGCGGCACCGGTCTCGCGGTGCTGTCGCGCCACGGCGACGTCGTGATGTTCAACGACCAGGCCGCGGCGCTCGGGGTGGTCGCCGACGGCCGCGTCGAGGCCCGCGCCTGGGTGGTGTGCGAGCGGGTGCTCGGCGACGGGACGGTGCAGGTCGTCGACCTCTCCCCGTTGGAGCGCGGCGGCCGTCGCCCCGAGGCGGTGCTGGCGACGGTCCGGCCGATCGGCGACGGGTTCCTGCTCGTCGAGGCGGCCGACACGTCCGACGCGGTGCGGTTGGAGGCGACGCGGCGCGACTTCGTCGCCAACGTCAGCCACGAGCTGAAGACCCCCGTCGGTGCGGTCGCGCTGCTGGCCGAGGCCGTGCTCGACGCCGTCGACGATCCGGCCGAGGTGCACCGGTTCGCCACCAAGATCCTCAACGAGTCCACGCGGCTCGGGAACCTCGTCACCGAGCTGATCGCGCTGTCGCGGCTCACCGGTGCCGAGCGGCTGCCGGAGCTGGCGGCCGTCGAGGTCGACGACGTCGTGCGCGAGGCGATGGCGCGGTCGCGGCTGTCGGCGGAGTCGTCGTCGATCGAGATCGCTGTCGATCCCGACTCCGGAATCGAGGTCGACGGTGACCGGACGTTGCTGGTCACGGCACTGTCGAACCTCGTCGAGAACGCGATCGCCTACTCCCCGGCGGGCGCGGCGGTCTCCGTGTCGCGACGCCGCAACGGAGACGTCGTCGAGATCGCGGTGACCGACCGCGGCATCGGCATCGCCCCCGAGCACCAGCAACGGGTGTTCGAGCGGTTCTTCCGGGTCGACCCCGCGCGGTCGCGTGCCACCGGCGGGACCGGCCTCGGCCTCGCCATCGTCAAGCACGTCCTGGCCAACCACGGCGGCGAGGTCACGCTGTGGTCGAGCCCCGGAACCGGTTCCACCTTCACCATGCGGCTGCCCGCCGCGACGCGCGGCGCGAACCCCGACGCCGCCTCCCCCGACCTGCCCGATCCGGCGACCCTCGCCGGGAGAGCTGGAGGATGACATGACCAGGGTGCTCATCGTGGAGGACGAGGAGTCCTTCGCCGACCCGCTGGCCTTCCTGCTGCGCAAGGAGGGCTTCACGGCCGCCGTGGCCACCACCGGCCAGTCCGCGCTCGAGGAGTTCGACCGCAACGGCGCCGACATCGTGCTGCTCGACCTCATGCTCCCCGGCATGAGCGGTACCGACGTGTGCCGCTCGCTGCGTTCCCGGTCCGCCGTACCCGTGATCATGGTGACGGCCCGTGACAGCGAGATCGACAAGGTCGTGGGCCTCGAACTGGGTGCCGACGACTACGTCACCAAGCCGTACTCGGCGCGCGAGCTGATCGCCCGCATCCGTGCGGTGCTGCGCCGCGGCGGCGAGGGCGGTCCCGAGATCGAGGGCGGCGGGGGAGTGCTCGAGGCCGGCCCGGTCCGGATGGACGTCGACCGGCACGTCGTGAGCGTCGGCGGCGCCGACGTCGCGTTGCCGCTCAAGGAGTTCGACCTGTTGGAGTACCTGCTGCGCAACGTCGGTCGGGTGCTGACGCGCGGGCAGCTCATCGATCGGGTGTGGGGCGCGGACTACGTCGGCGACACCAAGACGCTCGACGTCCACGTCAAGCGGCTGCGCTCGAAGGTGGAGGTCGACCCCTCGGCGCCGCGGCACCTGATCACCGTCCGCGGTCTCGGTTACAAGTTCGACGCCTGACGTCATCGACCGGGTGACACGTGAGGGGAGAACGGTCACGATCCGGCCACGAGAGCGCTGCGACGCCTAGCCTGCTCCGGTGCGCTTGGGAGTTCTCGATGTCGGTTCCAACACCGTCCACCTGCTCGTCGTGGATGCCCACCGGGGCGGTCACCCGACCCCCATGACCTCCGAGAAGGACCCGTTGCGGCTCGCCGAGCACCTGGAGAAGGACGGATCTCTGGGCCGCCGCGGGGCCGACGCCCTCGTCCGTGTCGTCGGACAGGCCCGGTCGGCCGCCGAGAAGGCCGACTGCGACGACCTGCTGGCGTTCGCCACGTCGGCGCTGCGTGACGCCACCAACTCGGCGGCCGTCCTCGCACGCGTGCGGGAGGAGACGGGTGTCGCGCTCGAGGTGCTCCCCGGTGACGACGAGGCCCGCTACACGTTCCTCGCCGTCCGCCGCTGGTTCGGCTGGTCGGCGGGCCGGCTGACCGTCCTCGACATCGGCGGCGGGTCGCTGGAGCTCGCGTCGGGACGCGACGAGCACCCGTCGACGGCGGTATCGCTGCCGCTGGGCGCCGGCCGGCTCACCCGCGACTTCTTCGAGGCCGACCCGCCCACCCGCGCGGAGATCGCCGTCCTGCGGGAGAAGATCGACGCCGACCTGGCCGGTGTGGCCGACCGGTTCCTCGACGCCGGCGCCCCCGATGTCGCGGTCGGTACGTCCAAGACGTTCCGCTCCCTGGCCCGGCTCACCGGCGCCGTGCCCTACTCCGCGGGTCCGCGCGCGCGGCGGGAGCTGACCCACGCCGCGCTGCGCCAGCTCGTCTCGTTCGTCAGCCGGATGTCGAGCGAGGACATCGCCGAGCTGGAGGGCGTGAGCCCCGGACGATCGCGCCAGCTGGCCGCCGGAGCCCTCGTCGCGGAGGCCGCGATGCGGGCGCTGAAGATCGACACGCTCCAGATCTGCCCGTGGGCACTGCGGGAGGGAGTCATCCTCCGACGCCTCGACACGCTCGATGGGTCGGCCCAGACGGACCGTTCGGCGCAGGACTCGCCAGGAACGCTTGGACGCTTGACGCCGTTCGGGGCACGGTGTACCGGATGAGCTCAGACACCGATCACCCGCGTCAGCGCACGGTCGCGGAGCTGCTGGCGGAGAACGCAGGCTCCACGACCGGTCGTCGCCGTCGCCGTCGCGAGGGCGACGACGATGCGGGTGGCGGCGTCGCCGAGGAGCGCGGCACCCCGCAGCGTCCCCCGGCGGGGGGTCCGGCCCAGTCAGGCGCCCACCGCGGTGCCCCACCCCAGCAGTCCCGGCCCGAGAACCGTCCCGAGCAGCGATCCGACCCGGCTGCCGACCGCTGGTCGGCCCCGCTCTCCGCACCGCAGGCGCCGCAGCGTCGTTCCGGGTACGAGGGCGCGACCGTGCCGGAGGTGCGGCCCGCGTCGCTCCAGCAGCCCCCGCACGTGCCCGCACCGCCGCAGTCGCCCGAGCCGGGCCGTCAGCCGCCGCGCCGGCACGGCCCGCCCCCGGTCCAGCAGGGCACCGGCGCCCACAACTCCGCGCCGCCCGTGCAGCGCCGTCCCGACGAGCAGCAGCGCAACCCCTGGGCCCCCGAGCGCCCCACGCAGCAGATGCCGCGGGTCGACCGTCGCGACGACGACACCGGGCCCATCGCGGGCTCGCCGCGCCGCGGCGCCGACGACGGCGGCCCGCCCACCGTGCTCGGCGCCCCGCCCGTCACCGACGAGCCCCGCTCCGACCTCCGCGGCGACGGCGGCCCGCCGACGCAGGCCTCGCCGTTCGACCCCGACGACGTCGACGACTTCGAGGGGCCTGTCCACGACGCGGGGGACGACGACGGACCGGGCGCCCGCACCACGGCGATCCCCGCCGGTGGCCGCAGGTCCGTCGCCGATCTCGACCCCACCGACCTGGAGACCTCGGACGAGAACGACGCCGCCGGTGGCGAGCAGGCCACCACGGCGATGCGCACCCCGCCGCGGCGTCCCCGCGACCGGCCCGCCGGGCTGCGCTCCCGCGACGAGGTCGACGATTTCGACGAGGACGACCTCGACGAGGTCGAGGCCGCACCGCACTCCTGGGCCGCTGTCATCGGCCAGTGGATCGGCGGTGCTGTCGTCGGTGCCGGGCTGTGGGTCGGGTTCGCGTTCCTGTGGCTGCACCTGCCTGTCGTCGCCCTCGCGGGCGCCGTCGTCGTCACCGTCGCGCTGGTCCTGGGTGTGCGCGCCATGCTGCGCGACGACAACCTGCGCACCACGCTCTTCGCCGTCCTCGTCGGCCTGCTGCTGACGGTGTCGCCCGCCATCCTCGTCCTGGCCCGCCAGCAGGTCTGACGTGCTGCCCGCACCCCCGGTCGCGCTGTCGACGGCCTCGGTCTACCCGGAGCCGGCCGCGGCGGCGTTCGAGATCGCCGCGACGCTCGGCTACGACGGCGTCGAGCTGATGGTGTGGTCCGACCGCGTCAGCCAGGACGTCGACGCGGTGCGCCGGCTCGTCGACCGCCACGGCGTCGGCGTCTCCGCCGTGCACGCCCCCTGCCTGGCCGTCACCCAGCGCGTCTGGGGCGCCGATCCCGTCGTGCGGCTGCGCCGCTCCGTGGCGGCCGCCGAGGAGCTGGGCGCGCGGACCGTCGTCGTGCACCCGCCGTTCCGCTGGCAGCGTCGCTACGCCGACGTGTTCGCCGCGGAGGTACGCCGCGCCGAGGAGGGCGCCGGGGTGCGGCTGGCGGTCGAGAACATGCTGCCCGTCGTGCGCGCCGGCATCCGGAGCGTCCCGTACTCCCCGGGCCTCGACCCCACCGAGGTCGGGCACGCCCACTACACCCTCGACCTGTCCCACACCGCCGGCTCCGGCACCGACGCGCTCGCCATGCTCGACCGCATGGGCGACGGACTGATCCACCTGCACCTCGCCGACGGCAGCGGCTCCGCCCGCGACGAGCACCTCGTCCCCGGCCGGGGCGTGCAGCCGTGCGCGGAGGTGTGCGAGCGGCTGGCCGCCGGGCCGTTCGCCGCCGCGGGTGGGACCGTCGTCGTCGAGATCAGCACCCGGCGCTGCCGGACCCGCCACGACCGCGTCGAGATGCTGGCCGAGTCGCTGCTGTTCGCCCGGTTGCACCTGCAGCCCGCCCCGCCCGCGCCGCCCCCCGCCGACCACCGGGCCCTGCTGCGCGGCTGACACACCCGGGTGCCGGCGCACGGCCCCGCGGCGTCGCCGGGCATACGGTGATCACGTGAACCCGCTGCGCTCGGCGATCCTCGCCGCCGCCCGGAGCGACCGGCTCCGCACCGCGATCACCGCGGCCCGGCCCACCCGCGCCGTCGTCGACCGCTTCGTCGCGGGGGAGACCTCCGCCGACGCGCTGCGCGTCGCGTCCGAGCTGGTCGCGGCAGGGTGCGTGGTCAGCCTCGACCACCTCGGCGAGGACGTCACCGACGCCTCCGAGGCCGGCCGCGCCGTCGACGCCTACCGGGAGGTGATCGCCGCGATCGCCGACGCCGGGCTCACCGACCGCGTCGAGGTCAGCGTCAAGCTGAGCGCGCTCGGCCAGGCACTGGGCGCGGACGGCGAGCGCATCGCGCGCGACCACGCCGCCGCCATCTGCACCGCCGCGGCCGAGGCCGGGACGACCGTCACCGTCGACGCCGAGGACCACACCACGACCGACTCGACGCTGCGCGTCGTCGCCGCCCTGCGCGAGACCTGGCCGTGGGTGGGTGCGGTCCTGCAGGCCCAGCTGCGCCGCACCGAGGACGACTGCCGCGCGCTCACCGGGCCTGCGTCGCGGGTGCGGCTGTGCAAGGGCGCCTACGCCGAACCCGAGTCGGTCGCCTACGACGCCGGGGGCGACGTCCGCGCGAGCTTCGCCCGCTGCGCCGGAATCCTGCTCGACGGCGCCGGACACCCGATGTTCGCCACGCACGACCCCGCGCTGGTCGGGCCCCTCACCGCGCGGCTGCGCGACACCGGCCGCGACCCCGGAACCGTCGAGTTCCAGATGCTCTACGGCGTGCGCCCCGACGAGCAACGCCGGCTTGTGGGCGAAGGTCACACCGTGCGCGTCTACGTGCCGTACGGGACACAGTGGTACGGCTATCTCATGCGACGCCTCGCGGAACGCCCCGCCAACGTCGGCTTCTTCCTGCGCGCGCTGGCCGGCCGCCGGTGAGCGCCGCCGCCGCCGACACCGAGCGTCCGTTCTCCGACGCACTGGTCGCCGACCGCGTCGACGACGACACCTACCGCGCCACCCTCGGCGGGGCCTGGAACGCCGCGGGCGGCAAGGTCCACGGTGGGCTGATGCTCGCGCTGCTGACCTCGGTCGTGCAGCGCCGCGTCGACGCCGCGCGGCCCGACCGCGCGGGCCGACGCGCCGCCGGCCGAGCCGCTGGTCGTCGCCGCCGACTTCCTGCGCGCCCCCGACCCCGGCGACGTCGAGATCCGCACCGACGTCGTGAAGCTCGGCCGCACGGCCTCGGTGTGCACCGCGCGCCTGTACCAGGGCGACCGCGCCATGCTGTCGGCGTCGGTGACCACCGGCCGGCTGCCCGACGACGCGCCACGGTGGGTCACCCCCGGCCTGACGTCGATGCCCGCCCTCCCGACGGACACCGCGCTCGACCCGAGCCTGCAGCGCGGACCCGGCCGCACCCTCGCCAAGGCGTGCGCGATGCGCTTCGACCCCGCCGACATGCCCTTCGCCACCGGCAAGACCGGCGACGCGGCGATGCGCGGCTGGGTGCGTCCCCTCGGCGAGGAACCCGACGCCCTCTTCGCCCTGCTGGCAGGCGACATCCTGCCGCCGACCGTCTTCAACCTCGGTGGCGACGTCGGCTGGGCCCCGACCGTGCAGCTCACCGCGCTGCTGCGGGGCCGCCCGTCGCCGGGGTGGCTGCGGTGCGAGTCGGAGTCGCGCACCGTGGCCGGGACGTGGTTCGACGAGGACACGAGCGTCGTCGACGAGTCGGGCCGGCTGGTGTGCCAGGCTCGCCAGCTCGCCCTCGCGCCGCTCCCGCGCTGACCCGGCCCGGGCGCCCCGGGAAGGCCCGTCGAGTTCGACGACAGGCTGACTCGATCATGGTCGCGACCGGGCTCACGTGGAACTCGGCTGAGTCGTGCGGGGGTGTGCGGCTACCGTTCATCCCATGACACGGATCGCGGTGCTCGGAGCGGGCAAGATCGGCGAGGCGTTGCTCGCCGGGCTGCTGGCGGCGGGCCGACCGGCGTCGGACCTGGCGTTCTCCGAACGGCACCCCGAACGGTCGGCCGAGCTCACCGAGCGGCTGGGGGTGGCGTCGGCGGGGGTCGAGGAGGCGGCGTCGGGTGCCGACGTCGTGGTGGTGGCCGTCAAGCCGCAGGACATCGCCCCGATCCTGGCCGAGCTGAAGGGCGCGCTGCGCCCCGGCACGCTGGTGATCTCGCTGTGCGCAGGCCTGCCGACCGCGCTGTTCGAGGGCGGCCTGCCGGACGGGACGCCGGTCGTCCGCGTCATGCCCAACACCCCGATGCTGGTCGGCGAGGCGATGAGCGCCGTCTCCGGCGGGGCCCACGCCACGGCGGAGCACCTGCAGGTCGCCCAGGACATGCTGGCGGCGGTGGGGCGCGTCGTCAGCGTCCCGGAGTCGCAGCAGGATGCTGTCACCGCGCTGTCGGGCTCGGGTCCGGCGTACTTCTTCTACCTCGTCGAGGCCATGATCGACGCGGGCATCCTGCTCGGCCTGCCGCGTGCCGTGGCGGCCGACCTGATCGTCCAGTCCGCGTACGGCGCCGCCGTCATGCTGCGTGAGTCCGACGACCATCCGGTCCTGCTCCGCGAGGCCGTGACCTCGCCCGCGGGCACCACGATCGCGGCCATCCGCCAGCTCGAACGGCACGGTGTGCGGGCTGCGCTGATCGACGCGATCGAGGCTGCTCGGGACCGATCGGTGGAGCTGGGACGCACGGTGCAGCAGCGTTGACCCGATCGGCGGACCTCTCGTCACCCTGACGCGTGGCGTCGATGGCACGCCCGGGTGGCATCCCGTGTCGGGGTAGTCACAACGGCACCGCTATCCTCACGGGTGAACATCGTCCCCTCCACGGACGGTGCGAGAGCGGAAGGCGGTGTTCGGATGCCGTCCGAGCAGCCCGAGCAGCTCAACCTGGCCCAGGTGCAGTTCCTGACCGTCGCCGAGGTCGCTGCCATGATGCGCGTGTCGAAGATGACCGTGTACCGGTTGGTCCACGGTGGGGAGCTCCCGGCCGCCCGGGTGGGCAGGTCGTTCCGCGTGCCCAAGCGCGCCGTGGAGGAGTACCTGCGCTCCGCCTACTTCGACGCCGGATAGCGATTCCCCGGGCCACCTGGCCCGAACCGGCGCACGGGGTCGCGGATCCCGGCGGGTACGATGGCCCTTCATCGTCCGCCCGACGGGTGGACATGATGTCGGCGTGCCCCGGTACGCCATGCTCGCGCGGCTCCCTGGGTCCTCCGGGTGCCGCGCAGCGGACCTCGCACGTCGTATCAGGAAGGAACCCGCATGGGCTCGGTCATCAAGAAGCGCCGCAAGCGTATGTCGAAGAAGAAGCACCGCAAGCTGCTGCGCAAGACCCGCGTCCAGCGTCGCAAGCTCGGTAAGTGACCCTCGCACCGGTCGCCCGGTTCCCGGGCGGCCGGTGACGGGTCGGTTCCCGTACGTCACACAGCCTTTTCCTGAGCGGTCCTCCCGAGTAGGCCGGGTGGGTCTAGCATCGGGGACCTCCGAACGCGTTCTGTGAGGCCCCGTGACTCCTTCCGTAGTCCTGGTCACCGGCGTGAGCGGCTTCCTGGGTGGGCATCTCGCCGCCCGGCTGGCTGCGGACCCCTCGATCGACAGGGTGCTCGGCGTGGACACCGTCCCGCCGCCCCGTGATCTGTTGCGTCGCATGGGTCGCGCGGAGTTCGTACGCGCCGACATCCGCAATCCGCTCATCTCCAAGGTCATCTCCAGCGCGTCCGTGAGCACGGTCGTGCACGCCTCCGTGTCCGCGAGCCCGGCTCGCGTCGGTGGGCGGACGGCGATGAAGGAGATGAACGTCATCGGGACGATGCAGCTCCTGGCCGCCTGCCAGAAGGCGGCGTCGGTGACGCGTGTCGTCCTCAAGTCGACGACGGCGGTGTACGGCTCGAGCTCGCGTGACCCGGCGCTGTTCGACGAGGCCATGACGCCCAAGGAGATGTCCTCGGGCGGCTACGGCAAGGACGCGGCCGAGATCGAGGGCTACCTGCGCGGGTTCGCCCGCCGTCGCCCCGACGTCGACGTGACGGTCCTGCGGTTCGCGAACTTCATCGGCCCGCGGATCGACACCGTCCTCACCCGGTACTTCGCGCTGCCGGTGATCCCGACCGTCCTCGGTTTCGACGCCCGCGTGCAGCTGGTGCACGAGGAGGACGCGCTGGTGGTGCTGCAGCGTGCCGCGACCGAGGAGCTTCCCGGCGTCTACAACGTGGCCGCCGACGGGGTGCTGCTGCTGTCACAGGCGATCCGCCGGGCGGGGCGGGTGCCGTTGCCGGTGCCGCAGCCCGCGGTCGGCCCCGTGGGGCGGCTGTTCCGGTCGGCCCGCATCGTCGACTTCTCGCCGGAGCAGATGCGGTTCCTGAACTTCGGCCGCGTCGTCGACACCCGGCGGCTGCGTGAGGAGTTCGGCTTCACCCCGCGCTGGACGACGACCCAGGCCTTCGACGACTACGTCCGAGGTCGCGCGCTGCGGCCCGTGGTGGGCGACGGCTGGGTCGACGTCGCCGAGCGTGGGGCGTTGGCCGCGGCGAAGGCTCTCGGATGAGCGACGACGCGCCGCGCACCCCCGGCACCTCCGATCCCGGTGACGGCCGCCGGCCCGGGCCGCCCCCACGCGCGGGGCGGGCCCGCCGCGGGCCGGACAGCGCCGCGACGCGCAACGGCTCGTCGCCGGACCGGGCGGCCCAGGACCCGGCGGTACCGGAACAGCGCAGCGCCGACACGAAGGCACCGGTGACCCGCAGGTCGGCGACCGGGACGACACAGGCGGCGCGGCGCCCGCGCGGAGGAGCGACGGGGGCGGACCGCCCCGGGTCCGGTCCGGAGTCGGCGGGGAATCCCGCCCGGAAGACGCGGGGCGGCGCCGGCGCCGCCCGGGGGACGCGAGCGGGAAGCAGGGACGTGGCGGAGAACAGGACCCGGACCGGGCGGGCGCGCACCACACCCGCCGACGACGCGACGCAGCACCCCGAGGCGCAACCCGCCACGGACGATGCCGGCGCGCAGGTGATCCCGTTGCGCGCCGATGGGGAGCGGCGCCGTCGGAAGCCCGCGGAGACGTCCACGACGGTCGAGGAGGCGATGGCCGCCCACCCGAGCGCCGCTCCGGCCGAGGAGGGCCCGTCGGCGGCGGAGGAGACCGTCGAGAGGCTGTTCGCGTTCCTGCGCCGGCGCCTCGACGGGGACTACTCCGTCGACGAGTTCGGCTTCGACCCCGACCTCACCGACAACGTCCTGATCCCGGCGTTGCGGCCGCTGTACCGGTCGTGGTTCCGGGTGGAGACGATCGGCATGCACCACGTGCCCGACGTCGGCGGGGCCCTCGTCGTGGCCAACCACTCGGGGACGCTGCCGCTCGACTCGCTGATGACCGCGGTGGCGCTGCACGACGACCATCCCGCGCAGCGGCACCTGCGCATGCTCGGTGCCGACCTGGTGTTCCGGCTGCCCGTCCTCGGGGCGCTGACCCGCAAACAGGGCGCGACGCTGGCGTGCAACCCCGACGCGGAGCGGCTGCTGTCGTCGGGAGAGCTGGTCGGGGTGTGGCCGGAGGGCTTCAAGGGCATCGGCAAGCCGTTCCGCGACCGGTACAAGCTGCAGCGGTTCGGCCGCGGCGGGTTCGTGTCGGCGGCGCTGAGGACGGGCGTGCCGATCATCCCGTGCGCGATCGTCGGCGCGGAGGAGATCTATCCCAAGATCGGCGACATCACGCCGTTGGCGAGGCTGTTCGGGGCGCCCTACTTCCCGGTCACGCCGACGTTCCCGCTGCTGGGGCCGCTGGGTGCGGTGCCGCTGCCGTCGAAGTGGTACATCGAGTTCGGTGAGCCCATCCGGACCGACACCTTCGATCCCGTCGACGCCGACGACCCCATGCTGGTGTTCAACCTGACCGACCAGGTCCGGGAGACGATCCAGCACACGCTGTACCGGCTCCTGTCCCAGCGCCGCAACGCGTTCCTCGGGTAGAGACGCCGGTCAGCGCTTCCGGTACGCCACGCCCGCCGCGATCGCCCCGGCGACGACGCCTGCGCCCAGGACCGACGGGACGCCGATCCTGGCGGCCTTGCGGCCGGTGCGGAAGTCGCGGATCTGCCAGCCGCGCTGCTTGGCGGTGTCGCGCAGCTCCGAGTCGGGGTTGACCGCGACGGCGGTGCCGACGGCCGACAGCATCGGCACATCGTTGACGGAGTCGGAGTAGGCGCTGCAGCGCCGCAGGTCGAGGCCCTCGGCGACGGCCAGGGCGCGGATGGCGTGGGCCTTGGCGGGGCCGTGCAGGATCTCGCCGACGAGGCGGCCCGTGTAGTGCCCGTCGACGCTCTCGGCGACCGTCCCGAGCGCCCCGGTGAGGCCGAGGCGGCGGGCGATGATGAGGGCGAGCTCGACGGGGGTGGCGGTGACCAGCCAGACCCGTTGCCCGGCGTCGAGGTGCATCTGGGCGAGTGCGCGGGTGCCCGACCAGATGCGGTCGGCCATCAGCTCGTCGTAGATCTCCTCGCCGAGGGCGACGACCTCGGCGACGGGCCTGCCCGCGACGAAGGACAGCGCGGTGTCGCGGTGGCCGCTGACGTCGGACTCGCGCCCCCCGACGCGGAACTTCACCTGGTCCCAGGCGAAGCCGAGCAGGTCGGACGTCGTGAAGAACTTGCGCGCCGCGAGCCCACGGGCGAAGTGGAAGATCGACGCGCCGACCATCATCGTGTTGTCGACGTCGAAGAACGCGGCGGCGGTGAGGTCGGTGGTGGGGGCCTCGACGTCGGGTTCCGTACCGGCGGCGACGGCGGCCGCGGCGGCGGCCTCCCCGGCGCGGCGGGCCGGGTCGAGGGCGGTCACCCGATCGATCACGGCGTGCGACTCGGCGATCCCGGCCACCTCCGGACGACCGTCGCCCACCTCGGCGTCAGGCTGTGCAACCACTCGGGCGCCTCCGGGTCGCGGCATGGTCGGTCAGGGCTCAGCGTAGCGTCGTCGGCCGGTCGCGACGGGTGGCCGCCACCGATCGGCGGGGCACGTCACGGCGGCCGTCCCAGGCGTCGCTCCGAACGCGGCGAGGCCGCCGCGATGATCGCGACGGCCTCGCCGGACGACGTGCGGTGCCGGGGCCCGATCAGCCGCCGAGGGTGATGCCGGACGTACCCGGCAGCAGCGGCGGCAGCGTGATGGGCGGCAGCAGCCCACGCTGGGTGGGCGCCGACGTGGTCGTGCTCGGGCCGCCGGACTGGCCGCCGGTGGACGACGAGTCGGTCAGGGGCAGGCCGTCGGCGCCGAGGTCGGGCAGGAGCCCGGGGGTGCCGGTGCCGTCGGTCGTGGCCGCGCCGGACTCGGGCGTCGCGGACGCGGTCTGCGTGCCCGAGCTGCTGTTGCTCTGCGTCTGCGACGAGCCGGCGCGGGCCGACATCGACGAGCCGCTGTTGGAGCCGTCGGCCCCGGCCCGCGGGGTGCAGACGCCGTTCGACGGGATGGGTCCGAGGTCGTCGGAGCCGTCGGAGACGTCGGAGCACGACATCCGGGACTGCATCTGCGCGGAGCGGTCGGCCACGCGGTCGAGCAGCTGGATGGAGTGGTCGGCGTCGGCGGGCTGCGGGAGCGTCGACTTCAGCGACGTCAACCGGGCCGAGGACTGGGTGGCCCAGGTGTGCAGGTCGCCCAGGCCGGCGGTGCCGGTGCCCTCGGCGCCGGAGAGCACGAGCCGGGAGCCCTCGCTGGTGGCGTGGTCGAAGTCGTCGATGGCCGAGGCGAGGACCGCGGGGTCGTTGCTGCCGCGGGCGGCGAGCTGCTCGATCTCGGTGAGCCGGGCCGACGCCAGGTCGATCTGGCGGCGGGCCTTGGCGTCGGAGCCGAAGGTGAACACCGACCCGAAGGACTCGGCGGCGCGCTTGACGCCGTAGAGCGAGTCGCCCGGCAGCGCGTTCTGGCTGACGAGCATGCCGCCACCGGTCAGGGCGACCATGACGAACAGCGCGGCGCCCGCGACGATGCCGATCCGCTTGCGGCCCGAGGGGCGCGAGGGGCGTGTCGAGCCGCCGGCGTTGTCCGGGCGGTCCTTGTAGCCGCGGGGCAGCGTGTGCCGGGGCCGGCGCCGACGTGCGACACCGGGGGCGTGGCCCGCACCGGCACCGGCGTCGCCGGTCTCGTCGTCCTTCCCCGACGACGAGACCGCGGACGTGGCTGTGGAGGCGGCTGGCTGCTCCTCCACCCCGGCAGCCGCGATCTCGGCCATCAGGCCGGCGGCGTCGAGGGTGGGCTCGTGGCGTGCGGCGGGCGCGGCGGGAGGCGCGGCCGGGGCGTCACGGATCGGCTCGATGCGTGTGGTGCGCTCGGAGGCCGACTCGGGGAACGCCGTGGCGAAAGGGGCGCGCGGCGGCCCGGGACGCTGACCGGGCGGCGGTCCCGAGGGGCCACCACCGAGCTGCGCGAGCATGGCCTCCATACGGGCCTGCATCCGCGCGGACTCGTCGGCCGTCGGCGAGAGCGACGGCAGACTGCGGTCGAGCGCGGCGGCGAGTGCCAGCTCGTGCTCGAACTCGTCCTCCATGGGCGGGTCGAGGGGTGACCCCGACTCCTCCCATGCGGCGTACCGCTGTGGGTCCTTGCCCTGACCGGCGGGCATGTTGGCCGTCCTCACTGCATCCCTGCGCTGTCGCACATCGCTGCGCTTTCCCGACGTTGACAAGCACAACGACGGGAAACGCTGGTGGTTACGTCGTTCAGACCGTTCACCGCATCGAGGAGGTCACTCGCCGAACCTGTAACAACGGGAGGCGCGTCGGCGATATAGCGCGCCGCCGGGGAGGGCCTCATCGGACACCGTCCGGCATCAGCTGCGCGAGCCGTTTCACGGCCCGGTGCTGCAGGGCTTTCACCGCACCTTCGTTGCGGTCCATCTTCACGGCCGTCTCGGCGACGGACAGGCCGTTGAGGAAGCGCAGCACGATGCACTCGCGCTGGTCCGGGTTGAGCATGTCGATCGCGCGGAGCAGGGCGTCGCGGGCGGCGCCCTCCAGGACGAGTTGCTCGGGGCCCTCGGTGGTGGGCGGGGCGATGTCGACGATGTTGTCGGTCGTCGACTCGAGGCGGTGACGGCTCGACTTGACCTGGTCGAACACCAGGTTGCGGGCGATCGTCACGAACCAGGCCCCGATGTCGCGGCCCTGGTAGGTGACGGAGTTGATGCGGCGCAGGGCCCGGAGGAACGTCTCGTGGGTGAGGTCCTCGGCGGTTCCGCGGTCACCCATCCGGTACACGATGTAGCGGAACACGACGTCGTGGTAGCGCTCGTACAGCCGGCCGAACGCCGCGGTGTCGCCGTTCTGGCTCGCCTTCACCAGTGCCCACGAGCCCTCGCCGTCCTCGTCGGGGTCGAGGAGCTCGGCGGCTGCGGTCACGTGTGGTTCCTCCCGCTGCGTCGACGGGTGGGCGTCGGGCCCGGGGTGCCGGGTCGTGTCGCCCGGGACGGTGTGTCCCGGACCGGCGTCGCCGCGCGGCGGTGGCGGGGTGACCCCCGGCCGCTGCACCGGCATCGGCGCCGGGCCGCCGGACGGCCGGGCGTCGGGGCACCCGGCCGGAGCCGGCTCGGTCGGCCGCGGCGCGGGGGGCCCGGGGACCGTGGCCGCCGGGGGGCCGGCCGGGTCCGGGCGGACGAGCCGCGGCGGTCGCATGGATCGGGTCATGAGGCGCGGCGCGCCTCACCGGCCGCAACGGGCCCCCAGGCAGAGCTCGGCGGTGAAGCCGGCGGTGCGCTGGTGACGAGCTGCATGCCACTCCCTCGGGTGAGTCTTCGCGTCGAACCGTTCGGTCCGGCGTTGGGGTGTTTGTAGCGGCGGAGCATACGACCGATCGAGGGGCCCCCAACGGCGCACCGCCGGTCGTCCACGCCGGTTTCCGGTGAGCGGACGACTACTTACGGTGAACGGTTCTCGTTCCGTCGAGTGGCCATCGTCACTCTGGGTGGCGCCCCTTGCGCCGTTCCGGGAGGGGTCGCGGGACGGGTCGTGCCACACTCGGCGAGGCTTGTTCCGACCGTGCCGAGACCGAGGGAGAACCGCCGTGCAGAGCCAGCAGGACGAGGTCTCCGCAGCGGGCGGGGCCGACGCCCCGACGCATCTCGCCGATCTCGTCCGCCGCGCGGCGCGGCGGACCCCGGATGCGGCCGCGATCGTCGACGTGTCGGCAGGGACGTCACTGACCTGGGCCGAGTTCGACGCCGCCGTGGACGACGAGACCGAGCGGCTGCGCGAGGCCGGGGTCGGCGCCGGGGACCGCGTCGTCATCGCCCTCGACAACGGTGCGCCGCTGTGTCTCTCGCTGTTCGGCGCCCTGCGCGCCGACGCGGTCGCCGTGCCCGTCGCGCCCTGGTCGGTCCCGCGAGAGCTCGACGCAGTGCTGATCAACTGCTCACCGAGCGTGGTCGTCGCGGACCCGGATGGCCGCATCACGGAGTCGATCAACGGCCGCTCGGCGATCGTGTCACTCGCGCCGCCCGACGTGTCGTCGACGGGAGGTGCGCGCAGCGGTCGCGAACGATCGGTGAGCGGCAGGGGTGTCGAGCGTGTCGCCGACGGCGCGGGAACGGACACCGCCGAGCAGCGTGGTGGCGAGGCGATCGCGCTCGTCGTCTACACGTCGGGCACCACCGGGACACCCCGTGGGGTGATGCTGTCGCACCGCGCGCTGCTCGCGAACCGGGTGCAGCAGGGGGCCGTACGGCCCGCGCCGGTCACCGCTGTCGACCGTGTCCTGCTCTCACTTCCGCTGTTCCACGTGTTCGGGCTGGCGGCGGGCCTGCTCCAGGTCTGCCACGCCGGGGCGACGGTCGTCCTCACCCGTCGGTTCGAGCCCGAACAGTCGGTGGAGCTGCTCGTCCACGAGCGGATCAGCGTCGTCGGCGGGGTGCCGTCGATGTACCGGGCGCTGCTGGACCTGCCCGCCGAGCAGCTGCGCGCGGCGTTCGCCGGGGTGCGGCTGTGCACGTCGGGCGGCGCGCCGCTGCCGCGGGAGTGGCTCGCCGCGTTCCGCGACGCGACCGGGCTCGACCTCTACGAGGGCTACGGCCTCAGCGAGTGCGGGCCGGTGCTGACCAGCACGCTCGTCGGCGGGCGGGCCAAGCCGGGCTCGGTCGGCGCGCCGCTGCCCGGCGTGGAGCTGCGGCTCGTCGACACCGAGGGCACGCCCGTCGCGGGGCGAGCCGCCGACGACGCGGCCGAGCAAGGGATGGAGGACGGTTCCGACGACGAGGACACCGGCCTCGTCGCCACCCGCGGCCCGCACCTCTTCTCCGGGTACTGGCCCGACGGCCACGGCGGCCCGGACGCCGAGGGCTGGTTCCGCACCGCCGACGTCGGCTACCTCGACGCCGACGGCGACCTCCACCTCGTGGACCGCTCGTCGGACCTGGTGATCGTCAACGGCTTCAACGTCTACCCGCGCGAGGTCGAGCAGGTCCTCGCGGAGCTGGACGCGGTGGCGGAGTCCGCGGTCGTCGGCATCCCGGACGACCGGACGGGCGAGGCGGTCAAGGCCGTCGTCGTGCGCAGGGACGGCGCCGGCATCACCGAGGACGACGTCGTCGCCCACTGCCGGGCGCGGCTCGCCCGGTTCAAGGTGCCCGCGGTGGTCGAGTTCGTCGACGCCCTGCCCCGGACGCCGACCGGCAAGGTGGCCCGGCGCAGACTCTGACCCGGGCGCGCGGACCCTCCCGCGCGACACACACGTCTACATGGAGAAGGTGCGCTGATGACCGACGCGCGGGTGACGGTGCTGACGCGGGTGAACTGCTCGGCGTGCGAGCGGGCCGAGGCCGACGTCGCGCGGATCTGCGGCGACCTCGGCGTGAGCTGGTCGGCCGTGGACGTCGACGGCGACCCGGAACTGCGTGCCGAGTTCGGCGACCGCATCCCCGTCGTGATGGTCGACGGCACCGAGCACACGACCTGGAAGGTCGACGAGGCCGCGCTGCGCGCGGCACTCGGCTGACGGGGCGAACCGCGCGGCCCTCCCGCGCGAACGACCTGACATGACCACCGCGGCGCCACGACGCCAGACCGGTTCACCGACGAGCCCCGCGATCCCGCGACTCGTCGCGGCGACGATCGGGCTGCTGTCGGTGGGCGCGGCCGTCGCGGCCGGCCATCTCGTCGCGGGCCTGGTCTCGCCCGCGTCGTCGCCGTTCGTGGCGGTGGGCGACGAGGCGATCCGGCTCTCGCCGCAGCCGCTGGTGGAGTTCGCCAAGACGACGTTCGGCACCGCGGACAAGCCGGTCCTGCTCACGGGCATCGCCGTGGTCATGGTGGTCGTCGCCGCGGTGGCGGGGCTGGCGTCACGCCGGTCGCCGCGCCCGGGCGTGGTGACGATCGTCGTCCTGGGCCTGCTCGGGTTCGCCGCGGTCGCGGTGGCGCCCGCGTTCACGGCGCTCGACGTCGTGGCGCCCGCGGCGGCGGTCGCGGTGGGGGTGCCGGTGTTCCGGCGGCTGCACGCGCTCGCGCTCGCGGCGGCGGCGCCGGTGACACCGACCCCCGAGGGCGGGGTGTCGCGGCGGCGTGTGCTCGTCGGCACCTCGGCGGTGGTCGGGCTGGGCGCGCTCGCGGCCGGCGTCGGCGGGATCGCGCTGGGCGGCGGCATCGAGTCGTCGCGGGCGCAGGTGGCCGCCCGGCTGGGCTCGTTGAACGTCGTGCGCCGCGCGCCCGCGGTCCCGGCGGGCGTCGACTACGCGGCCGAGCTGGGGACGACCCCGTTCGTCACGTCGAACCGCGACTTCTACCGGATCGACACGGCGCTGCGGATCCCCGCGCAGAAGGCGGCGGACTGGTCGCTGCGCATCCACGGCATGGTCGACCGGGAACGGACGCTGCGCTTCGAGGACCTGCTGGCGCGGCCGATGATCGAGAAGACCGTCACGATGACGTGCGTGTCCAACGAGGTCGGCGGCTCGCTGATCTCGACGGCGACGTTCGTCGGGGTGCCGCTGCGCGACCTGCTCGCCGAGACCGGAGTCGCACGGGGCGCCGAGCAGATCTTCACGACGAGCAACGACGGCTGGACCGCGGGCACCCCGACCGACGTGGTGATGGAGCCCGACCGCGACGCCATGCTCGCGATCGCGATGAACGGCGAGCCGCTGCCGGCCGAGCACGGGTTCCCGGTGCGGATGGTGGTGCCGGGGCTGTACGGCTTCGTGTCGGCGACGAAGTGGATCACCGACATGGAGCTGACGACGTTCGGCGCCCGGCAGTCGTACTGGCTGCGCAACGGCTGGGCGCAGGAGGCGCCGATCAAGACGGAGTCGCGCATCGACCTGCCCCGCGGGTTCGACACCGTCACCGCCGGGACGGTGACCGTCGCGGGGATCGCGTGGTCGCAGCCGCGCGGGATCTCCAAGGTGGAGGTCCGCATGGACGGCGGTCCCTGGCAGCCGGCCGAGCTCGCCACCGAGGTGTCCGGCGCGACGTGGCGCATGTGGCGGACGACGTTCGACCTCCGCCCCGGCAGCCACACCGTGCAGTGCCGCGCCACCGACGCCGACGGCGAGACCCAGGTCGAGCAGCGCGCCGACCCGATCCCCGACGGCGCGACCGGCTGGCCGGCGACGATCTTCACCGTGCGCTGACACCGCCCGCGAAGGTCGTGTCGTCGGAGTACGCAGAGGGTCCACAATGGACTTGGTGATCGATCCGTTACCGAGTTCCGTGAACCGCGGACCGGTCCGCGGCGAACGTCCTGACATGAGGCCCGGACCGTCCGGGCCCAGCTCGAGGAGGATGTCCCCAGTGCGCACGCTCACCACCCGGATCGCCGCCGTCGGTGTCATGGCCGCCCTCACCGTGGCCGTCTCCGCCTGCTCCAACAGCGAGTCCCCGTCGACGCAGACGGGCTCGTCGTCGGCCTCCTCGACGGCCTCGGCGCCCAGTTCCCAGGCGATGGCCGCGAGCGACGGCGTCACCACGAACGCCGACGTCTTCGGCCCGGCCTGCTCGCAGCTCCCGCAGGGCGACGCGCCCGGCTCGCTCGACAGCATGGGCCCGCAGCCCGTCGCCAGCGCCGCGTCGACCAACCCGCTCCTCACCACGCTGGTGTCGGCCGTCGGCGCCGTCCCCGGCCTCGCCGACACCCTCAACGCCCAGCAGGCCATCACCGTCTTCGCCCCGGCCAACCCGGCGTTCGACGCGGTCAAGCAGCAGGTCGGCGAGTCCGCCTTCAACGCCCTGCTCGCCGACCCGAACAAGCTCGGCGCGCTGCTGCAGTACCACGTCGTCGGCAAGCGCTACGACGCCGAGTCGCTCGTCGCGGCCGGCACCACCACCGAGCTCGCGGGCGGCACCCTGAAGATCGGCGGCACCCCGCAGGCGCCGACGATCACCGACGGCAAGGGGAACACCGCGACCGTCCTCTGCGGCAACATCCCGACCAAGAACGCGACCGTCTTCGTCATCGACAAGGTCCTGATGCCGGCCTCGTGACGCCGTCCTCCTGATCGACCGGCTCCCGGTGCCCGCGGTCCGCGGCACCGGGAGTCCTGCGTCCGGGTCCTGTTGCGAGACAGGTCACGTCGAGCCGTCGCCCACACCTGTACCGACCCGGGCACGGGCGGTGAGCGGCGGCCCTGGTACGCCCACCGGTCGGTCCCGTGAAACCCACGGACGAGCACGTCATCGACCAAGATCGCAACTTTGTGCGGGCCTTCACAAGCGGCTACCGTGTTCGCATCGCCGACCGCCGGTCCCGGTAATCCGGGTTTCCCGTGCTGGGCTCGGCGAGCCGGAACCGGCCGCGGAGTGCGCGACCGGGTGAACTCGAGGAGATCCCAGCGTGACGTTGCCGCCGCACGCCGGTGACACCCAGACCGGCGCGAACGGCACGGGCCCTGTCGACGGCGCCGCTCCCGCGGCCGCCGCACCCGTCACGCGCGCGATACCGGAGGCCACCGTGGCCCGGCTCGCGGTGTACCTGCGCATGCTCGGCGAGTTCGCCGAGCAGGGTGCCGACACCGTGTCGAGCGAGGAGCTGGCCACCGCGAGCGGGGTCAACTCGGCGAAGCTGCGCAAGGACCTCTCCTACATCGGTTCCTACGGCATCCGCGGCGTCGGCTACGAGGTCCGCTCCCTGCACCACCAGATCGAGCGCACCCTCGGCCTCGACGAGCCGCAGACCGTCGCGGTCGTCGGCATCGGCAACCTCGGACACGCCCTCGCCGGGTACGGCGGCTTCGGCGGCCGCGGCTTCCCCGTCACGGCGCTGTTCGACATCGACCCCGACCTCGTCGGCATCCACATCAACGGCATCCTCGTCGACCACGTCCGCGACATCGCGCGCGTATGCCGCGAACGGGGTGTGACGATCGGTCTCGTCGCCACGCCCGGCCCCGCCGCCCAGTCGGTGTGCGACCAGCTGGTCGCCGCCGGTGTGCGGTGCATCCTCAACTTCGCCCCCGTCGTCCTGCAGGTCCCGCCGCAGGTCGAGGTGCGCAAGGTCGACCTGGCCGTCGAGCTGCAGGTCCTGGCCTTCCACGTCGCCCGCCGGCGCGATTCCGAGGCCGCGGCGCGGGTGTCCCTCGACGGCACGGCCACCGGTCACCTCACGGCCCTGCCGAACAGCTCCGCGGCCACCAACGGCCACGGGGCGGTCAACGGATCGGCGGTGTCATAGCGGTGAGTGTGCTGGTCGTGGGCATGTCCCACCGGACCGCGCCCGTCGCCCTCCTGGAGAAGGCGACGGTCGGGCCCGACGACGTGCCGAAGCTGCTCGACGAGATGCTGCGTGCAGAGCACGTCAGCGAGGTCGTGCTGCTCGCCACGTGCAACAGGATCGAGGCCTACGCGGTCGTCGACGCCTTCCACGGCGGCCTCACCGACGTCTCCGGCGTCCTCGCCCGCCACTCCGGGCTGCCGCTGGCCGACCTCACCGACCACATGTACGTGCACTACGCCGCCTCGGCCGTGCAGCACCTGTTCGCGGTGTCCGCCGGGCTCGACTCGATGGTCGTCGGCGAGTCGCAGATCCTCGGCCAGCTGCGCTCGGCCTACGCGGTCGCCGACGACGCCGAGACCGTCGGCCGCGTCCTGCACGAGCTGTCCCAGCAGGCGTTGCGCGTCGGCAAGCGCGTCCACGCCCGCACCGGGATCGACGCCGCAGGCGCTTCCGTCGTCTCCGAGGCCCTCGCCGACGCCTCCCGCGGCCTCGGCCGCGAGCCCGGCGACCTCGGCGGCACCAAGGCCGTCGTCGTCGGAGCCGGAGCCATGGGGGCGCTCGCCGCCGCGCACCTGCGCCGCGCCGGGGCCGCCGAGATCGTCGTGCTCAACCGGTCCGAGGAGCGCGCCGAGCGGCTCGCCGCCAAGACCACCGATGCCGGCACCCCCGCCCGCGCGGGCACGATCGACCTGCTGCCCACCGAGCTGGCCGACGCCGACGTCCTCGTCACCTGCACCGGCTCCGTCGGCATCGTCGTCGGCCGCGAGTCCGTCGCCGCCGCCCGCGCCACGGCCGGCGGCCGCCCGCTGGTCGTGTGCGACCTGGGGCTTCCCCGCGACGTCGACGGGAGCGTCGTCGACGTCCCCGGGGTCGCCGTCGTCGACCTGGAGACGTTGCAGCGCAGGCTGACCGACCGCGTCGACCTCGAGGGTGCCGACGCCGTCGCCGCCGCCCGTGCCATCGTCGCCGACGAGGCCCAGGCCTACCTCGCCTCGCAGCGTTCCGCCGAGGTCACCCCGACCGTCACGGCCCTGCGTCGGCGCGCGTCCGAGGTCGTCGACGCCGAGCTGCTGCGGCTCGATTCCCGGCTGCCCGACCTCGAACCCGACGTGCGCAGCGAGTTCGCCCGGTCGGTGCGCCGCGTCGTCGACAAGCTCCTGCACACCCCGACGGTGCAGGTCAAACGCCTCGCCGAGGGCCCCGACGGCGACAGCTACGCCCAGGCGCTGCGGCTGCTGTTCGAGCTCGACCCGCAGACGCCCGCCGCCGTCGCCACCCCCGGCATGACCGGCACCACCGCCCGCCCGGGCGACGACGTCGTCGCCGCGCTGAACGTCGAGCTCCACGAGCCCCGCGCCGCCGACGAGGAGGTCACCCGATGACCGCCCCCGCCGACCGCCCGGCCCTGCGCATCGCGACCCGGCCCAGCGCGCTGGCCATGGCGCAGTCCGGCCAGATCGCCGACCGCCTGCGCGCCGCCGGGTACACCGTCGAGCTCGTCCCCGTCTCCACCGCGGGCGACCGCTCCGGCGCACCCGTCGTCGAGCTCGGCGTCGGCGTGTTCGTCTCCGCCGTGCGCGACGCCGTCGTCGCCGGCGAGGTCGACATCGCCGTCCACTCCTACAAGGACCTGCCGACGGCCCCCGACCCCCGCCTCGTGCTCGTCGCCGTCCCCGGCCGCGAGGACCCCCGCGACGCCCTCGTGGCCCGCGACGGCAAGGTCCTCGGCGAGCTGTCCGCCGGGTCGCGCATCGGCACCGGCTCCCCGCGGCGCACCGCCCAGCTCGAGGCCCTCGGCCTCGGCCTCGAGGTCGTGCCCATCCGCGGCAACGTCGACACGCGGATCGGCAAGGTCCGCTCCGGCGAGCTCGACGGTGTCGTCGTCGCCGCCGCCGGACTGCGCAGGCTCGGGCGCATCGACGAGGCCACCGAGCTCCTCGAACCCGTACAGATGCTGCCCGCGCCCGCCCAGGGCGCGCTGGCACTGGAGTGCAGGGCCGGCGAGCCCGGCAGCACCGAGCACGAGCTCGCGCTCGCGCTCACCGCACTGCTCGACGACCCGGCCGCCCGTGCGGCCGTCACCGCCGAGCGTGCCGTCCTCGCGACCCTCGAGGCGGGTTGCAGCGCGCCGATCGGCGCGCTGGCCGACGTCGTCTCCGACCTCGACGACGCGGGACGGGTGGTGGACCGGCTGTCGCTGCGCGCGGTGGTCGGCACGACGGACGGCGAGCTCCTGCGCGCCTCCGTCCAGGGAGAGATCGACGACGCCGAGAAGCTCGGCGCGGCACTCGCCGCGGAGCTTCTCGACATGGGCGCCGACACGTTGCCGGGAACGGCCGGGCGCCAGGAGAACCGCTGGATCGGGAGTTCCGAATGACAAAGGCCACACCAACCCCCGGCCGGATCGCCTTCGTGGGCAGCGGCCCGGGCGACCCCGGACTGCTGACGGTACGTGCGCGTGACGCGATCGCGGCTGCGCCGCTCGTCGTCGCCGACCCCGACGTACCCGAGGAGATCACCGCGCTGATCGCGGAGGGCGCCGAGGTGCGCCCCGCCGTCGGTCAGCCCGCCGACGTCGCCGCCGACCTGGTCGCCGAGGCCGGAGCCGGCCGCGCCGTGATCCGGCTCGTCAGCGGCGACCCGATGACGACCGACGCGGTCATCGCCGAGGCCCGCGCCGTCGCCAAGGCGGGCGTCCCCTTCGACGTCCTGCCCGGTGTCCCCGCCGGCACGGCCGTCCCGGCCTACGCGGGCGTCCCGCTGGGCTCGGGCCACGTCGAGGCCGACGTCCGCGCGGGCGTCGACTGGGCGCGCATCGCCTCCGTCCCCGGGCCGCTCGTGCTGCACGCCACGGCCGCGCACCTGTCCGAGGTCGCCGTCTCGCTGACCGACCAGGGCGTCCCCGCCGACACCCGCGTCGCCGTCACCGCCGGCGGCACCCGCAACACCCAGAAGACCATCGACTCCACGCTCGCCGCCATGGCGGGCGACGCCGGTGAGCTCGAGGGCCCGCTCGTGCTGTCGGTCGGCTCCGAGGTCGCCGAGCGCGCCGAGCTGTCCTGGTGGGAGTCGCGCGCCCTCTACGGCTGGCGCGTCCTCGTCCCGCGCACCAAGGACCAGGCCGGCGCCATGAGTGACCGGCTGCGCGTCCACGGCGCCATCCCCGAGGAGGTGCCCACGATCGCGGTCGAGCCCCCCCGCTCGCCCACGCAGATGGAGCGCGCCGTCAAGGGCCTCGTCGACGGCCGCTACCAGTGGGTCGTCTTCACCTCGACCAACGCCGTGCGCGCGGTCTGGGAGAAGTTCGCCGAGTTCGGCCTCGACGCCCGCGCCTTCTCCGGCGTCAAGATCGCCTGCGTCGGTGCCGCCACCGCGGCCAAGGTCCGCGAGTTCGGCATCGTCCCCGAGATCGTGCCGGACATCGACGAGTCGCAGCAGTCGACGTCCGAGGGCCTGCTCGAGATCTTCCCGCCCTACGACGACATCCTCGACCCGGTCGACCGCGTCCTGCTCCCGCGGGCCGACATCGCCACCGAGACCCTCGCCGCCGGCCTGCGCGACCGCGGCTGGGAGATCGACGACGTCACCGCCTACCGGACCGTCCGGGCCGCGCCGCCGCCCGCGCCGATCCGCGAGGCCATCAAGACCGGTGGCTTCGACGCCGTGTGCTTCACGTCGTCGTCGACCGTCCGGAACCTGGTGGGCATCGCCGGCAAGCCGCACGCCCGCACGCTCGTCGCCTGCATCGGCCCGGCCACCGCCGAGACCGCACGCGAGTTCGGCCTGCGCGTCGACGTGCAGCCGGAGCACTCGCTGGTCCCGTCGCTGGTCGACGCCCTGGCGGCGCACGCGGCCAAGCTGCGCGCCGAAGGTGCCCTGCCGCCGCCGAAGAAGGCCAAGGCGCGCAGGCGCTGAGCCCTCGCACGTCCCCACGGGCGGCCACCCCCTTC
>MEGH01000063.1 GCA_001725415.1 Pseudonocardia sp. SCN 73-27 | reverse complement strand
CGAGCCGGAGCCGACCGCGGCCGGGTCCGGGAGCGGTCTCGACCGGCTGTGGATCGTGCTCGGGGCCGTGGTCCTCGCGGCGCTCGCGTTCCTGGGGGGCCGGATGTCGGCGCCGAGGCAGGGCGCGCACGTCACCGGGCCGCCCCCGGCTCGTGCGCCGCGCGGCCCGGAGCCGGGCACCGGCCCGATCCCGGTGACGGCACCGGTCCCGCCCCGCGCGGGTCCGCCGCCGCGGCCCGGGACGCGGGAGATCGCACTCGTCGACGGCGTCATCGGAGCGCACGACCTCGCCGCCGACGAGGCACAGCAGCGGCACCTCGAACAGGTCCTGCGCCGCACCGGGATCGTCCCGGTCGTCCCGGCGCCGGGCAGCCCGCTCGACCACGCCGAAGTGGTCGGCACGGCGCCGGCCACCTCGCCCGACGAGGTCGGGACGGTCGCCGACGTGGTCCGCTACGGCTGGGCAGACGGGGTCTCGATCATCCGGCCGGCACAGGTCATCGTGTACGTGGAGGCAGCGGAATGAGCATCCCGGCCCCCACCTCGACAGCAACACGTGTGGAGCACTTCTCATGAGCGCCGGCTGGATCCTGTCCATCGACTTCGGGACGACCAACACCGTCGCCGCGGTGCGCATGCCGGGCGGCGAGATCCGCTCCGTACGGCTCTCCAGTGACGCCGACCAGATGCCGTCGTGCGTGTTCGTCGAGGGCCGCGAGATCGTCGTCGGGCAACCGGCGGCGTCGCGGGCGATGTCGGCGCCGACCCGGTTCGAGGCCACACCCAAGCGCCGCATCGGCGACGACACGGTCCGGCTCGACAACCGGCAGGTCCCCGTCGTCAACCTGGTCGCGGCGGTGCTGCGGCAGGTCGCGACGCGGGCGGTCGCCACCGCGGGTGGGACGCCGCCCGAGCAGGTCGTGCTGACCCATCCCGAGGCGTGGGGCTCGCGACGGCGGGAGCAGCTCGCGCAGGCCGCGCAGCTCGTCATGCCGACGCGGCTGAGCCTGCTGTCCGAGCCCGTCGCCGCCGCGAGCTGGTACCTGCGCGCCACCCGGCTGCCCGCGGGCCGCCGCGTCGCGGTGTTCGACTTCGGCGGCGGCACCCTCGACGTCGCCGTCCTGCGCACCGAGCCGAGCGAGCAGAGCGGGTTCGTGATCGCGGCGTCGGCGGGCGAGGACCAGCTGGGTGGCGAGCACATCGACCGCAGGCTGCTCGACTGGGTCGACGCCGAGCTGCGCCGCAGCGGCCGAAGCGACATCGCCGAGCGACTGGAGTCGCCCGACGAGGTCGCGGGCTGGCTGACCCTGCGCGACCAGGTCCGGGCGGCCAAGCACGCGCTGTCGGAGTACCCGTCGGCCCATATCGCGGTGCGGACGGTGCAGGGCACGGCGTCGTTGCTGATCACCGTCGAGGAGTTCGAGCGGATCATCGCGCCCGACGTCGACCGGGCCGTCGCGCTGACGACGAAGGTCCTCGCCGACGCCGGCACGCACGGTCCCGACGACCTCGCCGGCTTCTACCTGACGGGTGGCACCTCGCTCGTCCCGCTGGTGCAACGCCGGCTCGCGGCGGTCCTGGGCCGCACCCCCGCGACGCTCGACGACCCGAAGCTCGTCGTCGCGCTCGGGGCGGCGTCCGCTGCGGCGGCCGCGCAGCCGACCGTCGGCCAGCCGGTCGCCGGCGCGCCGCAGTACGCGAGCGGCGGGACGGTGCCGCCGGTCGACGCGAACGCCGGGCACGGCGCCCCGGGGTACGCGGGCCCGACCACGCCGGTCGCGCACGCCGGTGGCGGGCAGCCGCCGTGGGGCACCGGGCCGCAGGGCTTCGCCGACGCCGCGCAGCAGCCCAAGGGCTCCGGTCGCGCCAGGTGGATCGCGGTCGCGCTCGCGGCGGTCGTCGTCCTGGCCGGTGCCGGTGTGGGCGTGTGGGCGCTGGTCCGCGGCGGCGGCGCCGGGGGCGGGGGCGGGGGCACCACCACCACGTCGGCGAGCCCGACGTCGACGACCACCAGCACCACGAGCCGCACCACGACGACCGCGCCGGCGCGCTACACCAGCCCGTACTCGGCGTCGGAGATCCTGCTCGACCCCGACAAGAAGTGCACCCAGGGCTCCGGGCTCACCGACCTCGACGTCGAGGCGATCATCTGCTCGCAACCGCAGTACACGCAGTCGCTGATGAAGAACAAGGCGTCGTCGCCCGACGAGTACCTCGCGGCCCTCAAGCGCAAGTTCACGACGCCGTGGAACAAGATCGGCCAGGACACCCAGGGCTGCGCGGACGAGTACCTGACGAGCTACACCGACACCGACAACCGGCCCGTCGACCTCGTCGTGTTCATCTACCGCAACCGGCCCTTCGTGTGGTCGATCTCGGCCTACTCGGACAAGACCAGCCGGGAGACGACGCTCGCGGCCTCGCTGGACGTGACGGACCCGTCGCGGCTCTGCTGAGCAGCCCCGGAAGACCGCGCGGGCTCGTAGCATCGGCTGCGTGAGCATCGCCGTGACCACCGACGAGCTGGGCCGCACCCTCGCCGACTTCCGCTTCGCCTACCTGCTGACGATCGGTGACGACGCGCGCCCGCACGTCACCGCCGTCTCCCCTGTCTGGGACGGCCGGCACCTGCGGGTGGGCGACATCGGCCGCCGGACCCGGGCCAACGCCGGAGCGCGGCCCGAGGTCACGCTCGTCTGGCCGCCCGCCGACCCGGCCGGGCACTCGCTGATCGTCGACGGCACCGGCGTCGTCGAGGGCTCCGCTGCCGAGGACGGGATGCTGGCGGTGGCCGTCACGCGGGCGGTGCTGCACCGGGCCGCGGCCGCCTCCGCGCCGCCGGTGGTCGACGGCGGCTGCGCCGCGGACTGCGTGGAGATCCAGCCCGTTTGACGGACGTACGTCCCGGCCCCGACCATGCTCCGATGCTGGTCCTGGGCAAGGACGACGTCGCCGCGCTGCTCGACCCGGCCGCGCTGGTCGACGCGGTCGCCGTCGCGATGGCCGACCTCAGTGCGGGCCGGGCGTCGGCGCCGCACCGGATCGGGGCGGCGGTCGAGGACCGTGGCCTGCTCGCGGCGATGCCCGCGTACTGCCCGTCGCTGGGGCTGGCGGCGGCCAAGCTGCTCACCGTCTACCCGGACAACATGGTCGCCGGCCATCCGGTCCACCAGGCCACGATCTCGACGTTCGACCCGGTGACCGGCGCGCCCACGGCGATCATGGACGGTGACCTGATCACCGCGATGCGGACCGCGGCCGCGTCGGCGTTGTCGGTACGGCTGCTGGCGCGCCCGGACGCGCGGGTGCTCGCCGTGCTCGGCACCGGTCCGCAGGCCCTCGAACACCTCCGGCTCGTGACGCCGGAGCGACCTTTCGCCGAGGTCCGGATCGCGGGCCGGAACCTCGCTCGTGCCGAGCAGGTCGCCACCGACGCGGCCCGGATCGGGATCGAGGCCGTCGTGTGCGGCCTCGACGACGCCGTCCCGGGTGCCGACGTCGTGTGCTCGGCGACCAGCGCCGTCGACCCGATCGTGCGAGCCGCCGACCTCGTCGAGGGCGCGCACGTCACCGCCGTCGGGTTCGTCCCGGACGGCGGCGAGGTCGACCCGGCGCTGTACGCGACGTCGCTGGTGGCGGTCGAGCACCGGGACACGACGTTGCGCGGCTGGCCGATCGGCGCCGCCGACCTGGTACGCGCCACCGACGACGGCGCGTTGCGCGCCGAGGACGTCGTGGAGCTGGGCGAGCTCGTCGCGGGCACCGGGACCGGCCGCACCGATCCGCGGCAGCGGACCGTCTACCGCTCGGTGGGCGTCGCGGTGCAGGACGTGGCGGCGGCGTCGGTGGTGCTGCGGGCGGCGGCCGAGCGGGGGGTCGGGCGGACCGTCGAGCTCTGAGGCGGCCCGGTCACGTCGCGAAGAGCTGCTCGAGGTCGGCGAACGCCTTGAACTCCAACGCATTCCCGGCCGGGTCGAGCAGGAACATCGTCCACTGCTCTCCCGGCTCGCCGGGGAACCGGACGTGCGGCTCGATGACGAACCGGGTGCCGGCCGCGCGGAGGCGGTCGGCCAGCTCACCGAACCGCTCGACGGCGAGCACCAACCCGAAGTGCGGCACCGGGACCTCGTGCCCGTCGACGGGGTTCGACCTCGCCCGCGACGCCCCCGCCCCCTCGACCACGTGCGTCACCACCTGGTGGCCCTCCATGTCCCAGTCCGCCCACCGCGGCGCGGATCGACCCTCCGGGAAGCCCAGCACCCCACCGTAGAACGCGCGGGCTGCGGCGAGGTCGTCGACGGGGATCGCCAGGTGGAACGGGGGTCGGGTCACGGACGTCCTCCTCGGGTCGGTTCCAGGATCACCCGACGGTGGACTCGCGCGCCAGCAGGGAGAAACGCCAAGGTCATCATCGGCGAGTAATCGAGTACGGACCCTCCGGCACGGCGCCATGGTCCGGCCGGTCCGTGCCGACGGGGCTCGCACCGCGCTCCACCGCCGAGGGGACGTGAACGAGCATGGGTGACAACGGATCCACGGCGCGGCCCCGTGTCTGATCTCTCGCTGATCAACGGATGGCTCCCGGTAGTCCTGCTGGTGCTCGGCGGTATCGCGCTCTTCGTGCTGTTCGCCCGTGGCGGCCGCGCCTCGGTGATCACGATCGTCGTCGCGGCGGTCCTCGCGCTGCTCACGTACTTCCTGCTGAACTGGCTCGTCCTCACCGTGCTCGACCTGCTGCCCGAGCCGCTGCCGGGCACCGTCCGGTTGTGGATCGCCGTCGGCGTGGGTGTGTTCGTGCTCGGGGTCGGCAGCATGATCGCGTCCTCGGTGGGCCGCAAGGTCACCGCGATCGTGTGCACCGTCGTCGCGCTCGCCACCGCCGCGTCGCAGATCAACGTGTACTTCGAGGAGTACCCGACCGTCGGCACCCTGGTGTCCAGCGACGAGAACGACGTGTCCGCGTTCGCCGCGGCATCCGGCGTCAGGTCCGCGTCGGAGGCCACGCCCGTCGTGACCCGGTGGACGGGCAACCCGGGCCGCAGCCGCGTCGAGTCGGCGCCGATCCCGGGCACGGTGTCCGGCTTCAACGCCCGCCCCGCGTGGATCTACCTGCCGCCCGCCTACACCAGCCCGAAGCCGCCGCTGCTGCCCGTGCTGGTCCTCGTGTCGGGCCAGCCCGGCAGCCCGCAGGACTGGATCGTCTCCGGCCGGCTGCAGCAGCTGCTCGACGGGTTCGCCGCCACCCACAACGGGCTCGCCCCCGTCACCGTCGTCGTCGACCCCAACGGCGCCGAGGACGGCAACACGATGTGCATGGACTCCGACATCGCGAAGGCCGACACCTACCTGACGGTCGACGTCGTCAAGTGGATCACGGCCAACGTCGGCGTCGACACCAACCACGCGCACTGGACGTTCGGCGGCTGGTCCTTCGGCGGCACGTGCTCCATCCAGATGGCGACGCGCCACCCCGACCTGTTCCCGTCGTTCATCGACCTGGCCGGCGAGCGCGAGCCCGCCATCAGCGCCGACCGCACCCAGACGATCCAGCAGGCGTTCCACGGCGACACCGCGGCGTTCGACGCGCTGACCCCGCTGACCCTGTTGTCGCAGAAGACCTACCCCGACTCGTGGGGCTTCTTCGCCGCCGGCGGCGACGAGCCGACGACGCAGCAGTGGATGACCGAGGTGTCGACGGCGGCCAAGAACGCCGGCATGACCGTCACGACGCAGATCGTCCCTGGTCAGGGGCACTCGTGGGGCGTCCCTACGGCCACACTCGTGCCCGCCCTCGACTTCCTCTCGCCACGGATGGGATTCACGACATGACCGCCACCGCCGTTCCGCCCGCCACGCCGGGGCAGGCCGGCGGGTTCGAGGCCTGGGCCAGCCGGGTGGCCGCTGCGACGCCGCACGCGTTGCGGCGCATCCCCTTCACGCTGACCGTCGTGGGTCTGACGCTCGTCGTCGGCGTGGCCGCGCGGACGATCTGGGAGCCGATCTGGCAGGCGGACTGGTTCCCGCAGGTCGCCTACGGCGTCCCCGCCCTGCAGGAGGCGAAGGTCTGGACGCTGCTCACCGGCTGGCTCTTCGCGATCAGCCCGGCGCAGTACTTCTCCGGCATGATCATGTTCGCCGTCCTCGTCGGGGCGTGCGAGCTGCGGCTGGGCACCCGTCGCACGGTGGTCACCGCGATCGCCGGCCAGGTCGGCGGCATCCTCGTCGCGTCGCTGCTCGTCTGGGCACTCTCGACGACGACGTGGGTGTGGGCCCGCGACCTCGCCGGCGCCCGCGACGTCGGCTTCACCACCGGGATGCTGACGGTCGTCGCCGTCACCTCGGCGACCCTGCGTTCCCCGTGGCGGCTGCGGGTGCGGGCCCTGCTGTCGTTCTACGTGACAGCGGCGTTCCTGTTCGAGGGCACGCTGTCCGACGTCTCCCACGCCGTCGCCGTCGGCGTCGGGTTCCTGGTCGGGCAGTGGCGCTACGGCGTCGAACCGGGCTTCGGGCCCCGCACCCCGCGCGAGACCCGGATGACGGCGTTCGGCGGGCTGATCCTCATCGGCCTCACCCAGCTCATCGTCCTGCTCTTCCCCGGCCGCGGGCCCTTCGGCGCGACCTCGGGCCAGGCGGCCGGCATCGCCGACGTCCTCATCGAGCTGGCCCTGATCGCGTTGGTGGCCAACGCGCTGCGCAACGGCAAGCGCTGGGCCTGGTGGGCTGCGCTCGTGCTCGGATTGCTCAACATCGCCCTCGCGATCGTGGCGCTGGTCCTGATCTTCTCCGGGCTGCTTCCCCTGGGCGCGCCCATCTCGCTGGCGGGCGGGCTGCTGTGGCTCGGCGAGCTGGCTCTGCTCGTCGTGAACCGGCATGCGTTCCGCGGGAAGTTCAAGCGCCGTGTGCCCGGCGGCGTCGGCGCGCTCGACGCCGGCGGCGAGGGCATGGCCCGGGCCAAGGCGATGCTCGAGTCCGTCGGCGGCTCGACGATGTCGTGGATGACGACGTGGCCCGCCATGCGCTACCTCTTCACCGCCGACGGCCGCGGCTACATCGGCTACGAACGCCACGCCGGCGTCGCGCTCGCCCTCGCCGACCCCGTCGTCCCGCACCCGACCATCGCCGCCGCCGTCACCGAGTTCGCGACGATGGCCGAGCGCGGCGGCCTCATCCCGGCCCTGTTCTCCGTCACCGACGCCGCCGCCGACGCCGCCCGCGCCGCCGGGTGGCGCACCGTCCAGATCGCCGAGGACACCCTCATCGACCTGCCGGGTCTCGAGTTCAAGGGCAAGGCCTGGCAGGACGTCCGGTCGGCGCTGAACAAGGCGCGCAAGGAGTCGATCGAGTTCCGGATCGTGACACTCGCCGAGGAGCCGTTCGCGATCCTCGCCCAGGTCCGTGCCATCTCCCAGGAGTGGGTCGGCGACAAGGAGCTGCCCGAGATGGGCTTCACCCTCGGCGGGGTCGACGAGGCGCTGGACCCGAAGGTGCGCGTCGGTATCGCCATCGACGCGACCGGCTCGCTGCACGGCGTCACGTCGTGGCTGCCGGTCTACGCGGAGGGCGGCGAGGTCCGTGGCTGGACCCTCGACGTCATGCGCCGCCGCACCGACGGCTTCCGGTCGGTCATGGAGTTCATGATCGCGTCGGCGTGCCTGCAGTTCCGGGAGCAGGGTGCGGCGTTCGTGTCGCTGTCGGGGGCGCCGCTCGCGCGCGGCGAGGTCTCGCCGGCCGAGCTCGACCGCACCGACCGGCTGCTCGACCGGCTCGGCGGCGCCCTCGAACCGTTCTACGGGTTCCGGTCGCTGCACGCTTTCAAGGCCAAGTTCCAGCCCCGCTACGAGCCGGTGCATCTGGCGTTCCGCGACGAGGCCGACCTGCCCCGGATCGGCGTCGCCCTCACCCGCGCCTATCTGCCCGACGCCACGGCATGGCAGTTGATCGCGGCGACCCGATCAGGGGGACACGAACAGCACTGAAATCCGGGGTTGCCTGTCGACGATCATCGCGGTAAGTTTTGCCCTGCAAGGGGGATGCGTACTTGGGACGCCTTGTCAGGTTCAATTCCTGAGTCCTCCACCAAACGTCGAAGAAATGGGCCATCCGGAATCCGGATGGCCCATTTCTTCATTCCCGGACCTACGCCGAGTTCGACGACAGACTGCGTCGATCATGGTCGCGAGCAGCCTGGTGTCGAACTCGGCGCCGAGGATGGCCGGCACCCCGGAGGGCTCAACCCGCGGCGCGGGAGCGTGCCTTCTGCTCGTCCATCAGCGCGCCGAAGTCGGCCTGCCAGGTGTCCTCCAGCGCGATGCCCTGACGGTGTGCTTCCTCGACCGAGAGCTCGATCGGCATGCCGAACGTGTCGTGCAGCTCGAACAGGTTGGCGCCGGTGATGATCGCCTGGGTGCGACCCAGCCGGCGCACCATCGACAACCCCTTCCGCAGCGTCCGCGCGAAGAGCTTCTCCTCCTTCGCGATCACCGCGACGATCTCGGTCTCCTTCTCCGCGATCTCCGGGTAGACGTCGGAGTACACCGAGGCCACGACGGGCACCAGCTCGGCCGCGACACCCGCCGTCAGCTCGAGATCGAGCCCGAACCGCATCGCCCGGCGCAGCAGCCGCCGCATCACGTAGCCCTGCTTGGAGTTGCTGGGCTTCACCCCGTCGGCAGCCAGGAACACAGCGCCGCGCAGGTGGTCGACGACGACGCGCATCGCCGTCGTCGCGTCCTCGTAGCTCTTGCCCGTGACCTTCTGCAGCTGCTCGACCATCGGCCACAGCAGGCTCACGTGGTAGACGTCCGGGTTGTCGATCGACGCCGCCGCGATCCGCTCCAGACCGCCGCCGAAGTCGACGTTGTGCCTGGGCAGGTCGACCACACCCGTCTCGGTGCGGCGGTACGTCATGAAGACGGAGTTGCCGATCTCCATGAACTGCCCGCCGTCGGAGTTCTGGTGCGGATACCGCCCGTACGCGGTGTCGTGCTCGACCTGCGGGAAGTAGTAGAAGATCTCCGAGTCCGGGCCGCCCGGGTCGCCGACCGGCATGTCGTCCGGGCCGCCGAACCGGCTCCACCAGTTCTTGTGCCCGTAGAACGCGATCCGCGCGCCCTGGTTGCCGACCTCGTTGCCGTGCTCCTCGGTGTCGAGGTCGATCCGGTCGAAGCTGATTCCCTTCTCCCGGAACAGCCGCTCCCAGATGTCGGCGCTCTCCTCGTCACGCGGGATCCCGTGGGCCTCGTCGCCGATGAACGCCGTGACGTAGATGCGTTCCGGGTCGAGCCCCACGATGTCGACGAGGAAGTGCCACACCATCGGGATCTGCTCGGCCTTCGAGTAGTCGCCCAGGCTCCAGTTGCCGAGCATCTCGAAGAACGTGGTGTGCCGGTTGTCGCCGACCTCGTCCATGTCCTGCGCCCGTAGGCACGGCTGGACGTCGGCCAGCCGCGCGCCGTCGGGGTGTTCGGCACCCAGCAGATACGGCAGCAGCGGCTGCATCCCGCTACCCGTGAACAGCGTCGTGGGGTCGTCACGCAGGACGAGCGGCGCGCGCTCGATCACCACGTGCTCGTGTTCCCGCAGCAGATCGAGATACGCCTGGCGAATCGCGCGCGCGTCCATTTCACCGACACTGCCACGCCTCGGCGACGACCGGAAGAGGATTCGTCACCACCGATTCCTGCCGCTGTCGTAACCCTTCCGACCCATTTCCCGAGTCCGAATGCGGAGACGTATCCCGCACTGCCGCAGGAGGCCCGCCGTCGTGACCCCACGTGTGCCCACCCAGCCCGAGCTGACCGCGGCCGCCCGCGCCTCGGGGCTGCCGGTGCTCGACGCCGGTCGCGGCCAGCCCGACTGGATCGCCACCGTCCCGCGGGCCGCGTTCTTCCGGCTCGGCGCCTTCGCGGTCACCGAGTCCGCCGGACGCGCCACTGTCGACGGCGACGGCTACTGGGGTGGCATCCCCGACGACGCCGGCATCGCCGACCGCCTCGCCGCCGACCTTGGCGATGACCCCTCCTTCCTGCGGGCCGCCGTCGACTGGGTGGTCACCGAGTTCGGGGTGGACCCGGACGCGTTCGTCGGCGAGCTGGTCCGCGGCGTCCTCGGTGCCGGCTACCCCACGCCGCAGCGGATGCTGCAGCACCTCGAGCTCGTCATGGAGCGGTACGCCGTGACCGTCTGCGGCGCCGACACCGGCCCACCCGGGCGGTTCCACGTCTTCGCCACGGAGGGCGGCGCCGCCGCCATGGCGTACACGTTCAGGACGTTGCGCGAGAACGGGATCCTCGGTACCGGTGACAAGATCGCGATCGCCTCACCCGTCTTCACCCCGTACCTGAAGATCCCCGACCTCGAACACTTCGGCGTCGAGATCGTCGAGGTCAGGGCTGCGCACAACGCCCCCTACCGGTTCGACGAGGGCGTCCTCCAGGTCCTGCGCGACCCCAAGATCAAGGCTTTCGTCGTCATCAACCCCGGCAACCCCGACACCCGCGCGATGCGCCCCGAGCGGCTGCGCGAGATCCGCGACATCGTCGCCGAGCACCGGCCCGATCTGATCCTGATCGCCGACACCGTCTACGCGACGTTCGTCGACGGCTTCCGCGGGCTGCTCGCCGAGGTGCCGCGCAATGTCATCTGCCTGCACTCCTTCTCCAAGAACTTCGGCGCGACCGGCAACCGGCTCGGGTTCGTCGCCGTCGCCGCCGACACCGCGCTCGACACCATCCTGTCCGGACTCGGCGACGCCGCGCGGGACGCCGCCGCCCGCCGCTACTCCTCCGTCACCGCCGACCCGCGGTCGCTGCCGTTCCTGGAGCGGATGGTCGCCGAGAGCCGCGAGGTGGCGCTGCACAACATCGCCGGCCTGGCGACGCCCGACCAGGTCCAGATGGGCCTGTTCGCCCTGGCCCACCTCGTGCCCGACGGCGCCCCGCACGCCGCGACCCTGCGTACCGAGCTCGGGCGTCGGCACGCCGCGCTGCTCACGCCCCTGGGCGTCCCGCCGGCGGGTGGGCAGGACTCGCAGTACTACGCCCTCGTCGACCTGCTGTCGGTCGCGCAGGTCCGCCACGGTGCCGACGGCGCCGACCGGCTGCACGCCCTCGACCCCTCCGAGCTGGCGGTGCGGCTGGCCGACGCGCACGGGGTCGTCGTGCTCCCGGGCGCGGGTTTCGACGCCGCGAGCTGGGACGTCCGTGTCTGCCTCGCCGCCCTGCCCGCTTCCGACCTGCGCCGGATCGGTGAGGCGATCGTGACGGTCCTGGACGAGCTGGTTGCGGCCTGAACACCGCGCGGCCTTTCAGCAGGTCACGTACGGGTGTCCGCGATCGCGTTCGCAGCCAGGAACCCGTAGGCCATCGCACGGCTCAGCGAGTAGCCGCTGTTGTAACCGACGCCCGCCGCCGCACGGGCCGAGCACTCCCCCGCCGCATGGAGTCCGTCGACGACCCCGCCCACCCCGTCGAGGACGGCACCGTTGTCGCCGGTCCGCACGCCCGCGGCAGCGATGCCGGTGTTGAGCAGCCGCATCCGCATCCCGAAGAACGGCGCCTCCGACACCGGCCCGACGTTCGGGTTCGGCTGGTGCTTGCCGTCGCCGCGGAACTTGCGCACCGACAGGTTGGTGCCACGCCCGAAGTCGGGGTCGGTGCCGTCGACGGCATGGGTGTTGAACCGCGCCGCCGTCGCCTCCAGGGCCTCGGCGGGCAGTCCGAGGGCATGCGCGAGCCCGGCGAGTGTCGACGACTGCAGCACCAGCCCCGGCGGGTACTCCCCACCCGGTGCAGTGGCGCCGAGGCCGTAGCGCTGGTGGTGCCGCGAGTCGCAGATCATGAAGAACGGCAGGTTCCCGCCACGGTCCCCGTCGGCGAGGGCGGCGGCCACGATCCGGGTGTGGAACGAGTCGTCACAGAAGCGCTCGGCGCGCTCGTTGACCAGGAACGTGTGCGGCAGGCAGTGCTCGTAGCAGGCGCGGAAGCCGGTGTCGCCGTCGAACGCCGGGTTCTCCAGCCGGTAGCCGGGCAGCACGGGCGCCGCCCAGGCGGGCAGCGAGTCCGGTGCGCCACCGACGGGCTCGACGAGGGCGATCGCGTCGCCGGACAGGGTGCCGGGGGCGACGCTGCCGCCGTCCTCGGGCGGGATGCCGGTGAACTTCGCCGACAGCTCCTGCGACCAGTCGTGCGCGCCGGTCGTCAGCACGACCTGGCCCAGGATCGTCTCCTCGCCCTTGGGCCCGCGCACCCGCACGCCGACGACGGTGTCGCCGTCGGACACCAGGCCGACGACCTCGTGCTCGGTGCGGACGTCGACGCCATGGTCGAGCACCCCGCGGAAGAACGCCGCCGCGATGCCGGTGCCGAAGGTGAGGATGTCGTCGGCGCGCCTGCGCGCCACCAGGTCCCAGTCCCACTCGGTCTTGCTCGACATGCCGCCCCACTCGAACATCTCTGCGTAGGTGATGCCGACGGGGAAGTGCGGGCTGACCAGCAGCCGGTCGCGCTCGGCGCCGAGGCGGGTGCCGTCGAACGGCCTCAGAGGGTCTTGAGGACCGCGTCGGCCGAGCTGACCGTGACGTCGGAGGGAACGGACTCGACCCAGATGTCGCGGACGACGCCGTCCTGCAGGACGGCCGCGTAGCGCTGCGACCGCACGCCCAGGCCGAGGCCGGTGGCGTCGAGCTCGAGGCCCACGGCCTTGGCGAAGTCGCCGTTGCCGTCGGCGAGCATGACGATCGAGTCGCCCGTCTCGCGGGAGCGGCCCCACGCGTCGAGGACGAACGCGTCGTTCACCGCGATGCACGCGATCTTGTCGACGCCCTTGGCGCGCAGCTCGTCGGCCCGCAGCACGTATTCGGGCAGGTGCTGGTCGGAGCACGACGGCGTGAACGCGCCGGGCACGGCGAACAGCACGACGGTCCCGGTGCCGAGCGCGTCACGGCTGGCGACGGGAGCGGGCCCGTCCTTGGTCATCGTGGTCAGGGTGACGTCGGGGATCGTGTCGCCGCTGGAGAGGCTCACTCTGGTTCCTCACGGGGTCGCCGGAATCGTTTCCGAACGAGCCTTTCCTGTGGCGGCCACGGACACAACCGAGCGGATCGTGATCCGGATCACCCCGCGACGGGCACCCTGCTCCCGGCCGGAGCGGCCACGAGTGCGGCGTAGCCGGCGATCCCGGCGACGTCCGCGACGGTGCCGCGGTGGCCGATGTAGCCGTCCGGGCGCACGAGGAGCACCGTCCCGTCCGCGGCGGCGTAGGCCTCCCGGAAGGCGCCGGCGGCGTCGCGCACCGACGGGGCCTGCAGGTCGGGGGCGTCGACGAGGCCGGTCAGCACGGCGTAGGCGTGCACGTCGTCGCCGAGGGCCTCCCGCGTCGCGGCGACGACGTCGTCGATCGTGGCGGCCGTCGTGTCGGACTCGGCGTAGACCAGCACGGTGTGGCCGGGCGCGCGCAGCAGTTCGAACAGCCGGATCGGGAACTGCACGATGTCGCGGACGAGCCCGCGCGCGTCGGGGGCGCGGTCCCCGGCCTGCGGGGCACCGTCGGGCACCGTGCCGTCGACCGGTCCGACGATCGGGCTGCCGCGGTAGCCCACCAGCAGCTGCGCCTCACGGCGGACGGCGTGGAAGGGGTCGGTGGAGTCGATCCTGATGCCCGTCGCGGCGGCCTTCACCGTGCGGCCCACGACCTCCTCGCCGACGGGCCGGCGCTCGGCGTCGTAGCTGTCGAGAAGCCCGGGCGCGGCGGTGCCGTCGACCGCCGCGGCGAGCTTCCAGGCCAGGTTGACGGCGTCCTGGATGCCGGTGTTCATGCCCTGGGCGCCGGTCGGCGGGTGGATGTGCGCGGCGTCGCCCGCGATGAACGCGCGGCCGCCGGAGTAGGCGCCCGCGATCCGGTGGCTGATCCGGAACACCGACGACCAGCGCAGGTTCCGCGCCGTCGTCGGTTCGGGGGCGAGCCTGTCGAGGACGGCCTGGATGTGGTGCAGCTCCGGGGCCCGGCCGGCCTCGAAGCCGTGGGCGATCTCGTTCGCGCCGGGCGTCGCCGTCGACAGCTCGGGCGGGACGAGCATCGACATCCGGTAGCGCTTGTGCCCGGGCAAGGGGATGCAGACGAGCACGTCGACGACCTTGCCGTCCTGCTCGGTCGTGGCCCGCACGCTCCAGCCGCGCGGGATCGACCAGTCGACCTCGACGTCGCCCAGCATGTACTCCTCGGCGAACGCGCCACCCTCGAAGCTCAGCCCGAGCGTCTTGCGGACGGTGCTGTGCGCGCCGTCCCCGCCGACGAGGTAGCGCGCCCGCACGGTCTCCGGCCCGTCGGGACCGGCAAGCTCGGCGGTGACGCCGTCGTCGTCCTGGGTGAACGAGACCAGCTCGACCCCGCGCTCCGGGACGACGCCGAGGCCGGCCAGGGCCTCGCGCAGCAGCCGCTCGGTCTCGTACTGCGGCAGCGCCATGAACGCGTAGGACATGTCGGGCGGTAGCGCCATCTCGATCGTCGCGGTGTGGTCGCCGTTGCGGTAGACGTGCTGGCCGAGCATCGGGACGGCCGCGTCGAGCATCGCGGGCAGCACGCCCGACTTCTCCCACAGCTCCAGGGTGCGGGCCTGCACGCCGACGGCCTTGGCGTACTGCGGCGGCTCCAGGAGCTTGTCGACGACCCGGCACGCCACCCCGCGCCGGCGCAGCTCCAGCGCCGCGGTCAGGCCGATCGGCCCGGCACCGACGACCAGGACGTCGGTGGAGTACGCGCTTCCGCTGCCCATGGTGGACGCCCTCGTCTCGCTCGGGTGCCGGCCCGGTCGAGCCGGTGATCGCCGAGATCCACTCGGGGCGGAGCGCCCGAACGTTACGTCCGGAGTGATCGGTCGACTACCAGGAGCCGCGGTGGTCGGGGAGGCGGAAGATCACCGGCAGGGCGACGAGCAGCAGGACCGCGAAGCCGAGGAACGCGTAGCCCTGCGCCACCCCGGGGTTGGCGGCGAGCGAGATGATCGCCGTGGTCATCGAGATGCCCGCGATGCCGCCGGACTGCCGGAACATGGCCCGCAGCCCCGCGATCGCGGAGATCTCCTGCTTGGCCAGGTGCATCGAGGCGTTGTTGCTCGACGGCGCCGCGGTGCCCATGCCGAGTCCGGCGATGCCGGCGGTGATCGAGAGCCACAGCTCGGCGGACATCCCGCCGGGCGGGGGGACGGCGAGCAGCCCGGTGCCGATGGCCATGCCCGTGTAGCCGATGAGCATCAGCCGCCGGGTGCCGACGGTGCGCAGCAGCGCCACCGACAGCGACGACGTCGCGATCATGGCGATCGCCCGCACCGAGAGCAGGCTGCCGGCGACGAGCGGGCCGAGCCCGTAGCGGTGCTCGGCGTACAGCGGGACGAGCGTCGAGAAGCCGAGGGCGCCGGCGCCGAACATGACGTTGATGATGTTGAGCGGGCCGAACACCCGGCCGCGGAGCAGTCGCATCGGGACGACCGCGTTCTCCTTGACCCGCGCGTGGTGCAGGAACCGCCACACCGCGATCGCGGTGACCGCGGCCGCGCCACCGACGAGCCCCCACCGGACCAGGGGGTCGCCATTGCCGCCGAGGGCGGTGATCGTCGTCATCCCGGCGACGAGGACGAGGGTGAGCAGGCCGATGCCACCGAAGTCGATGGCCGACGCCTGGACGCGGCGGGCGCCGCCGCGGCCGATCAGGAACAGGCCGCCGATCACGATGATCACGCCGAGCGGGAGGTTGACGAAGAAGATCGCACGCCACGACGTGTAGGTGACGAGCACGCCGCCGACGACCGGTCCGACGATCGCGCCGATCGGGAAGATGCTGGTGAACAGGCCGATCGCGCGGTCGCGGTTGCGGCCGAACCGTTCGGCGACGATGCCGGTGGCGGCGGGCATGATCGCGCCGGCGGCGATGCCCTGGACGGCGCGGACCGCGATGAGGAACGCGATGTTGCCTGCGAGGCCCGCGAGCAGCGAGGTCACGGTGAACACGGCGACGGCGGTGAGGAAGACGGTGCGGCGGCCGAACTGGTCGCTGAGCCGGCCCGCGATGGGTAGGGCGACGATCTGGCCGACGGAGTAGATCGTGATCGTCCAGCCGATCCACCCGAGCGAGCCACCGAGATCGGCCTGCATGGTCGGCAGTGCGGTGGCGACGGACGTCTGGTCGATGGAACCGAGCAGCAGCGCGAGGCCGACGACGCCGAAGACGAGCCATCGACCGGGGAGCGGCTCGTCGGAGAGGACCGATCCCGCGGCGGGTGCCGTTCGGGTACCGGGAGCGACGCGCAGCATGCCCTCACGGTAGTTGCTTGCTGCTAAGCAAACAAGCCGGGGGTACGGTGACGCCCGCGACGGCCCGACCAACGGAGGTCCCCTTGCCCGTCCTGCCGCTGATCATCGGCACCTACACCACCACGCTCGGCCACGTCGACGGCCACAACGAGGGCATCCTCGGCACGAGCCTCGACACCACGACCGGCGAGTTCGGGCCGGTCACGCTGCTCGCTCGCACCCGCAACCCCTCCTACCTCGCCCTCTCCGCCGACGGCCGCTCCCTCTACGCCTCCGACGAGTCCGCCGACGCCGGCGACCGCACCGGCGGCACCGTCACCGCCTTCACCCGTGACCCCGCCACCGGGACCCTCACCACACAGACCTGCCGCCCCTCCGGCGCGGGCGCCTGCCACGTCGTCGTCGACCCGAGCGGCCGCTACGTCCTGGCCGCCAACTACGTCTCCGGATCGGTGTCCGTCTTCCCGATCGGCGCCGACGGCGACATCGGCGAACCCACCGCCGTCGTTCAGCACGAAGGCTCCAGCGTCCACCCGCGCCGCCAGACCGCCGCGCACGCCCACATGATCGGGATCGACCCCCGTACCGGCGACGTCCTCGTCCCCGACCTCGGCATGGACGCCGTTCTCGGCTACACCCTCGGCCCCGACGGCACGCTCACCGCGCGCCCCGAGCTGCGCATCGACGCGCCCGCCGGCGCCGGCCCCCGCCACCTCGCCTTCCACCCCGACGGCGAACGGGTCTACGTCCTCTGCGAGCTCGGCAGCACCGTCCTCGCCCACCGGCGCGACGGCACCGGGTTCCGACGCACCGCCGTCGTCTCGACGCTTCCGGAGGGGTTCGACGAGCCCAACCTGACCGCAGCGATCCGCGTCAGCCCCTCCGGCCGGCACGTGCTCGTCTCCAACCGCGGGCACGACAGCATCGCGGTCCTGCGCGTCGACGACGACTCCGACGAGCCCGTGCTCGTCCACAACGAGCCCGGCCGTGGCACCTACCCGCGCGAGCTCGCGCTCTCCCCCGACGGACGCATCGTGTTGCTGGGCAACCAGAACAGCGACGAGCTCGTCGCGTTCACCTTCGACGACGACAACGGCGCGCTGACCCACCTCGGCACGCTGAACACGGCGAACCCGGTGTGCGTCGTCTTCCCCTGAGTTCTCGTCGGTGCCCCGCCCGGCGTCGCCCCCGTGACGGACGCGCGTACCGCGAAGGAACCGATGAGCGACGACGCAGGGCCGACCGAGGCACGATCGCGGCCCCGCGAGGTGCGCGCGCTCGATGCGGTCGGGCCCTAGGCACCGCCGGCCAGGAGGCGGTGGCCGGGGTCGTCGGGGGCCTGGCCGCCGCGGGCGAAGGCGTCGAGCCCACCCCACTCCGGGCCGACCGTCTCGCGCAGGCTCCAGTCGTGGACGACGGTGCGCTCGGCGATGCGCCACACCCCGTCACGCCGGGACAGCCGGTCGACGTAGCGCCCGCCGAACTGCCCGACCGACACCGGCGGGCCGGGGCGCCGGTGCACCGCCACGAAGTACGTCTCGGCGCGCGCGTCGTCGCCGTCGATCTCGATGACGACGTTCGTCAGGTGGTGCTGCGTCACCAGCTCGTCGCGGGCCGGCTGGGCGAGGATCCACTCTGCGAACTCGTGGCCGTTGCCGCGGTACATGCCGTGGTCGTCGGTCGCGTCCGGGTGGTAGACCGAGCGCAGCAGGTCGAGGTCACCGCGGTCGACGCCGCGGCAGTACCGCAGCAGGACGTCCCGGATCTCCTCGCGCGCAAGCAGTTCGGCGACGTCCACGTCGATCCCACCTTCCGGGTCGGGGCCCGGGGCGAGACTCCCCCACCGCCGCGGGGAAGGTCAATCTCGGGCGTCAGGTCTCGGCGCCGAGCTTGCCCGCGACCTCGCGGCCGGACCGGCGGCTCAGCCCGCGGGGCCGGGCGTCGGACAGGTTCCGCACGGGCTCGGGGAGCTTCGCGTCGGCCTGCGACGGGTGCCGCAGCCGCATCGGGATCCCGACCCACAGCACGATCGTCACCAGCACCAGGACCCCTGCCCCGATCATCGCCGGGACCCGCCCGAGCGCGATGTCCAGGACGAGCATCACCCCGCAGCACAGCGTCAGCGCGAAGGCGGCCAGGCCGGCGATGACCATGCGATGACCCAGGCGGACCAGCTCACGCTTGCGGTTGCGTTGGAACGTGACGCGGTGGGCGGCGACGGGCGCGACGACGAGGGTCGCCGACAGGGCCGCACACCCCAAGGTGGCGACGAACAGGCTGTGCTGGAAGCCGTCGAGTGACCGGAAGCGCTCGCTGAACGAGAGCGTCAGCAGGAATCCGAAGAGGATCGGCACGCCGGTGAAGACGACACGCAACTCCTGCAGCAGTTCGGCGAAGTTGCGGTCGGCCCGGTTGAGCGGACCTTCCGAGCGATGCCGCGTGTTCCAGGCCTCGTCCCGGTGCACGGCCATGGGTACCTCCTCGTGGTGCGCCTCCTCGTGGCGTGACGACGTACCTACCCCACTCCACGCGCTCTCACACGAACGAGTGAAAACCTCTGCTCAGAGCGCAGCCCGGGACTCGAGCGCCGGGCGGCCGCGCACCGCGAGCGACGCGGTGACCGGGCGCGGCGCCGCCCAGCCGGTGCGGCGTTCCAGGTCGACGAGGCGGCGGGCGAGGCGCCGGTAGGCGAGGCGGCGCTCTTCCTCGAACGGTGACTCCCTGGCGACGTCGAGCAGCCGTACGGCCTGGTCGAGCAGGGCGCGTTCGTCGTCCCCGAAGCGTGCCCAGCGGGCCCGCTCCGCGGCGTCGCGGGCCGCGGTCCAGGCGCGGGCGGCGGCGTCGGCGGCGCGGACGAAGTCGGCGGCCGCGGCGGGCCCCGGGTAGGACTCGGTGTGCAGCGCGGTGGCCTCGGCGAAGGCGTCGACGAACCGCGCGGTCGCGGGCCACGTCACGTCGCAGAGCGCGGGGCGGGCCAGCACCTCGGCCGGGTCGCACTCGAACGTCGCGTAGGCGTGGGACGTCTCGGCGTGCCGGGTGACGGCGGCGTCCCAGCGGGCGCGGACGTCGTCACGGACCGGCTCGCGTCGGGTCCGTTCCCACACCGCCTTGACCAGCCGGAACACCAGCATCGCGACGAGCACCGTCAGGATGACGGCGACCGGTCCGAGCATCCAGTGCAGGTCGGGACCGTCCCAGCCGGGCGGCCCGTGGCCTCCCGGGCCGCCATGACCCCAGGAATGTCCGCCGGGCCCGTGCCCGTGGCGACCGACTCCACCGTCCGGCATGCGCATCCACCTCGCCCGCGTGCCGTTCCATGACACCACGGGAGACGACGCGCGTCGCCGGATTCACAGGATCCCCGCACCCGTTCGGCCGCGGCAACGTTGGTCGAGCGCGGGGCCCCGTGAGTGGCGTTATTGGCCATGGCCAATAACGCCACTCACGAGGCCCGTGAGTGGCGTTATTGGCCATGGCCAATAACGCCACTCACGAGGGGTCCGGGGTGTCCCCGGCGTGACACGGGACAGCTCAGGTGAACGGGCCGTCGAGCAGGCCGGCGGCCGGGCCCTCCAGCCAGTTGAACGACGGCTGCGGCACCTGCGCCTGCGCGCCGCCCGTGCCGGGCGGCCGGCTGGTGGCAGCCTGGCCGAACTCGTTCGCCGCCTCTGCGCCCGTCGCGCCGACCGCGCTGAGCGCCTGCGCCGCGTCACTCGGCGGCGGGGCCTCGTCGGCGAACGCGGTACCGGCGGGCAGCATCGCGCCGCCGAGCGCGAGCGCTGCGATGATCGCCTTCTTCACGGGATGCCTCACATGTTCTCCGCGCCGGCCTTGATGGCCTCGCGGATCCGGTTGTAGGTGCCGCAGCGGCAGATGTTGCGGATCTCCTCGATCGCGTCGTCGTCGACGTCGCGACCCTCCTCCTGGCACTGCCGCACCTTGGCGACCGCGGCCATGATCTGGCCGGGCTGGCAGTACCCGCACTGGGCGACGTCGCGGTCGAGCCACGCCTCCTGCATGGGGTGCAGCTTCTCCCCGTCGGCGAGGCCCTCGATCGTCGTGACCTCGTCGTCGGACGAGATCGCGCCGACGGGCACCGAGCAGGGGTTGAAGGCCTTGCCGTTGATGTGGCTGGTGCAGGCCTTGCAGACGTTGATCCCGCAGCCGTACTTCGGACCGGTCACCCCGAGCATGTCGCGGATGACCCAGAGCAGCCGGACGTCGTCCTCGACGTCGACGGTGACGCGTTCGCCGTTGAGCGTGAAGGTGTGCGTACCCATGACCTGGCTCCTCTCAGTACGTGAAGTCGAGGCCGTTGGTCGGCGACTCGGGGATCGGCGGCACCGTCGGCTTCGGCTCGAACGGGAACGGGTCCTTGTGGTTGATCGGGAAGTACTCCGGCACCGTCCCGGTGGCCCGCGCATAGGCGTTGGCGATCGCGCCACAGGTGGCCGCCAGCCCGAACTCGCCCGCGCCACCCGGCTCGGGGGCGTCGGACTCGACGATGACGATGTTGAGCTCCGGCGGGGTGTTCCACTGCCGCGTGTAGAAGTAGTTGTCCCAGCTGGCCTCGACGAAGTGGCCGTCGTCCAGGTGCAGGCTGGAGGTGAGGATCAGCGCGATGGCGTCGTTGATCCCGCCCATCATCTGCGCCTCGAGGCCGCGCGGGTTGATCACCAGCCCGATGTCGACGGCGAACGTCACCTTGGTGACGCGTGGCCCGGTGACACCCTCCCGGATGGGCCGGTTCACGGTGTCGGGCCGGCAGTCGATCTCCACCAGCGCGGCGCAGACGCCCTTGTACTCCGTGTGGACGCCGAGCCCCTGAGCCGTGCCGCTCTTCATCGACCGGCCCCAGCGACCCTCCTTGGCGACGGCGTCGAGCACCCCGCGCAGCCGGTCGTTCTTGAGGAACCCGCGCCGGAACTCGTAGGGGTCCTTGCCCATCGCGTCGGCCAGCTGGTCGACCATGACCTCGCGGGCGGTCGCGACGTTGGGCGAGTAGATGTTGCGCATCGACGTCGTGTTGAACCGCAGGTCGACCTCGTTGAGGAACCGGGTGGAGACGCCGAACTCGTACGGCGTCACCTGGGTCAGCTCGAAGATGCTCTCCGAGAGCGTCAGGTTGCCCAGCGGGGCCTTCACCGCGGCGGCCGAGACGGGCTCGCCGAGACCGGGGTTGACCTGCGTCGCGACGCTGGTGTGCCGCTGCTCGTAGCTGACCACCGAGTCGCCGTTGAACTGTGCGCGGACCCGGCCGGTCGACAGCGGGTGCACGCGGCCCTGGCGGGAGTCGTCGGCGCGGCTCCACATGAGCTTCACCGGTTTGCCGAAGGCCTTGGAGCACTCGGCGGCCTCGAGCGCGGCGTCGTAGAACAGCTTGCGCCCGAACGATCCGCCGCCCTGCGTCACGTGCATCGTCACGGCACCGACCGGCAGCCCACAGATCTTGGCGACGTCACCCTGCGCGGCGATGGGGTTCTTCATCGGTCCCCACAGCTCGGCCCGGTCCTTGCGGACGTCGGCGATGCAGCAGTTGGTCTCCAGGGAGCTGCTGCTCGCCCAGTAGAACGTGAACGAGCGGTCGATCGTCTTCCCGACGCCCGCCGGAACGGCCATCGGCAGCTCGGCCGCCTTGACGCGCTTGAGCACCGAGTCGTCGTTCTCCCCGGCGACGGTGCCCTTCTTCCAGCTGACCTTCAGCGCGTTGACGGCGTCGATCGCCTGGCCGAAGGTCCGCGCGCGGACGGCGACGCCCGTCGGCACCAGCTCGACGTCGGTGACGCCCGGCATCGAGCGCACGTCGTCGAGGTTCTTCACCGAACCCGGGGTCCCGTTGAGGTCGGGTGCGCGGCAGATGACGGTCGGCAGCGCGTCGGGGATCTGCAGGTCGGTCGCGAAGACCTTGCGGCCGGTGACGATGTCGCGGGCGTCGGTCTTGTTCTGTGCCTTGCCGATCACGGTGAACGACTCGCGCGCCTTGAGCGTGACCTCGACCTGCTGTGTCGTCGAGGTCGCGGCCTTCTCGGCCAGCGCCGAGAACGGGATGCTCTTCCCGCCCGCGCCGAGGATGAGGCCCTTGCGCGAGGTGACGGTCCGGACGTCCTGCGCCAGCAGCTGTGCGCCGGCCTCCAGCAACCGGCCCTGGGCCAGCGCCGCGGCGACGCGGATCGGGGTGTACGTCGTGAAGGTGGTGCTCGACCCGCCGGTGATCTGGTTGAACAGCAGCTCCGGGCGGGCGTCGGCGAGGGTGACGCGAACCTGGTCGACGTCGAGGTCCATCTCCTCGGCGATGATCATCTGCGTCGAGGTGATGATGCCCTGGCCGTTGTCGGAGCGGGGCAGCGCGAACGAGACCGTGCCGTCCTTGTTGATCTCGATACGGATCAGGTTGGCAGTGGGACGCATCGCGTCGCGCAGGGCGTCGAGGAGGTCGTAGACCTCGGGCGTCTGCGGCGGGGACGGGATCGTCGCGAACGCCTCGGAGGCACCGAACACCTGCTCCCGGGCCAGCTCGGCGGCGACGACGAGCGTGGGGGCGGCGATCAGGTAGCCGAGGAACTTCCGCCGACCGACCGACCGGTTCAGGCCGGTCTCCTTCGGTGGGGACGCGAGTCTGTGGTGGGCCATGCGTGTCCTCTGCTCTGGGGACGACCCGGCGGAGGGGGGTGACCGGGTACGAGCCCGACAACGAGGACAGCATTCGACGGTGACGTGACGTGCCGACACCGAATTGTTGGTTACTCAGCGGTACCCGCAGGATTTCGGCGGGTCAGGCCCTGCGTTTGCATCCGCAAGATGTCTTCGTGAGAGGACAGCCGCGGGCCCAAGTCCACCCGACCGAGTGAGCCTGTGGCGTCTCAGCGGCGGAACGTTCCCGCCCGGTGCGACTCCGGGATGCGGGTGGTGCCGAAGAGCTTCTCCCGGAAGGTGCCGGGCGCGTACTCGGTCTTGTACCGGCCGCGCTCCTGCAGGACCGGGACGACCATGTCGATGAAGTTCTCGTAGGTCTCGTGCGCCACGATGCGCGCGATGTTGAAGCCGTCGAGGTCGGTCTCGTCCATCCAGCGGATGAGCTCGTCGGCGATCTGGGTGGGGCTGCCGATCAGCGCCATGTTGGTGCCGCACAAGGCCTTCTCCTCGAGGACCTGGCGGACCGTCCATTTGTTGCCGCGGGTGAACATCTCCAGCGCGGAGCGGTTGGAGTCGTTCTCCTCGTACTCGATCGGCTTGTCGACGGGGTACTCCGACAGGTCGATGCCCATGAGGCCCGACATCGTCGAGATCAGGCCCTCGAACGACGAGTACTTCAGGTAGTCGTTGTAGCGGGCGCGGGCGAGCTCCTCGGTCTCGTCGACGAACACCGAGACGCCGGCGAAGAACTTGACCGAGTCGCGCGGGCGGCCGGTGGCCTCCAGCTCCTTGGTCATCACGGCGATCTTGTCGCGGACGATGTCGATCGTCGTGCCGTTGAGGTAGATGCCCTCGGCGTGGGTGGCGGCGAACTGCCGGCCACGTGTCGAGCCACCGGCCTGGAACAGCACGGGCGTGCGCTGCGGCGACGGCTCGACGGCGTGGATGGCGCTGAAGCGGTGGAACTCGCCGTCGAAGTCGATACGGCGGATCTTCGACGGGTCGGCGTAGACGCGGGTCGCCTTGTCCTTGGGCAGCGAGCCCTCGCCCCAGGACTCCTCCCACAGCCGGTAGACGCCGTCGCAGAACTCGTCGGCCATGTCGTAGCGACGGTCGTGCGGGATGAGCCCGTCGAGGCCCATCGCGCGGGCGCCGCTGCCCAGGTAGCTGGTGACGATGTTCCAGCCGAGGCGACCCTCGAGCAGGTGGTCGAGCGTGGAGAGGCGGCGCGCGAACTGGTAGGGGCGCTCGTAGGTGGCGCTGCCCGTCATCGTGAAGCAGAGGTTCCGGGTCGCCGCGGCCATGCCGGGGAGGAGGACGGCCGGGTCGACGCTGGGCGCCTGCGAGCCGTTGCGCAGCGCGCCGTCGGCGTTGCCGCGGTAGACGTCGGGCATGCCGTAGACGTCGGCGATGAAGAGGTTGTCGAACAGACCGCGCTCCAGCAAGGCCGGCTACGAGCTGCACGGCCCGGGAGGCTCGACGAACCTCAACATCCTGCGCTTCACCCGCGGGAAGAAGAGCGTCGAGCTGGACCTGAAGTCCGAGCGCGGCAAGGAGATCCTCGCCGAGCTGGTCACCCAGGCCGACGTGCTCGTCGAGAACTTCCGGCCCGGCGTGCTGGCCCGCCTCGGCTTCTCCTGGGAGCGGCTGCACGAGCTCAACCCGCGGCTCGTCTACACCTCGATCAGCGGCTTCGGCCACGACGACGTGCTCCCCAGCCCGCACCGCGACCAGCCCGCCTACGCGATCATCGCCGAAGCCATGGCCGGGCTCACCCACCTCGCAGGCGAGAAGGACCGCCCGCCGGCGTGGATGGGCTTCGCGATGTCGGACATCTTCTCCGGCACCTGCGCGTTCGCGGGCACGCTCGTCGCGCTGCGCGACCGCGACCGCACCGGCGAGGGCACCCGCGTCGACATCGGGATGTTCGACGCCTGCCTGCTCATGAACGACCTGCCGATGGCCTACCAGGAGCACCTGGGCGAGTCGATGGGCCGCGGCCAGTACGCTCTGCAGTCGCCGTGGGGGCCGTTCGAGGCGAGCGACGGCTACCTGATCATCGCCGTCCTCAACCCGCGAGAATGGGCCGCGCTGTGCGGCTGCATCGGCCGCCCCGACCTCGTCGACCATCCCGACCTCGCCACCGGGCACATGCGCTCCAAGGCGCACGAGACGATCGTCCGGCCCGCGATCGAGGAGTGGACCGGCGTGCGCACCCGCGGCCAGGCCGTCGCGGAGCTGCAGGCCGCGCGTGTGCCGTCGGCGCCGGTCAACACCACCGAGGACCTGCTCGACGACGAGCAGATCACCGCCCGCCAGATGCGCCAGGACACCACCAACCGCGACCTCGGCACCATCCGCACGATCGGCAACCCGATCAAGGTCGCCAGCTCGCTGGTCGGCCAGGAGCCCACGGCGCTGCCCGCGCTCGGTGAGCACACCGACGAGGTCCTGCGCACCCGCCTCGGCCTCGACGACACCGAGATCGCCGCCCTGCGCGAGTCGAAGGTCGTCGGCTGATGCCGTTCGCGCACGCCGCCGACCCCCGCGTCACGCCGGTCGCGGACCCCGATCCCGAGGTCGCCGAGATGCTCGCCAAGACGATGGGCGACGACCGCGGCGTCCCGCTGGCGATCTTCCGGACGATGGCCCGGCACCCGCGGCTGATGAAGCGGTTCAACGTCCTCGGCGGGTTCTTCCTCACCCGCGGCGAGCTGCCCGCCCGCGAGCGCGAGCTCGTCGTCCTGCGCACCGCGTGGCGGTGCGGCTGCGTCTACGAGTGGGCGCAGCACGTCCTGATCGGTGGTCGCTCGGGCCTGACCGACGAGGAGATCGCCCGCGTCGCAGGCGACTCCGAGGAGTGGTCGCCGCGCGACCGCACCCTGCTCCGCGCCGCCGACGAGGTCCTCGACACCGTCGACGTCTCCGACGCCACCTGGGCCGATCTCGGCGACGACTGGACCGACGTGCAGCGCGTCGAACTGGTCGTGCTCGTCGGCTTCTACCGGATGGCCGCCGGGTTCCTCAACGCCACCGGCGTCGTCAAGGACGCCGACCTGCCCGACTGGCCCGCAGGCTCTGAACTGCAGTAACACCCCCGACAAGGAGACCCAGCAGTGAGCCTGCGCGAGGTCGCCGTCACCGGCATCGCCACCACCCCGTTCGGCAAGCACCTCGACCGGTCGCTCGGCTCCCTGGCCGCCGAGGCTGTCGCCGCCGCGCTCGACGACGCCGACCTGACGCCGCGCGATGTGCAGTCCGCCGTGTTCTCCAACGCCGCCGCGGGCGTGCTGTCGGGGCAGGAGATGATCCGCGGGCAGGTTGCGCTCAAGGACACCGGGCTCGCCGGCATCCCGATCCTCAACACCGAGAACGCGCGACAGTCCTGACCGCCGGGCCCGGGCCCGCCGCCGACGCCGCGGCCCGGCTCGCAGCGGCGCTCGGCGACACCCCGGACCTGGTCGTCGTCGGGACGGCGGTGTCGGGCGGGGCACCGGACCCGGCGGTCGTCGCGGGTCTGGCGAGGACCGACCTGGGCGGCACCGTCGTCTTCCTGGTGAGCGTCGGGCACTGGCCGGCGGAGCGCGAGACGGCCGACCGGGCGCTCCGCCCGCGAGTCGTGACCGCGGGCGGCCGGGTCCCGGCCCCGGCGTTGCACCTGCTCGGCGACGACCCGATCGCCGTCGCCGCTTTCGCCCGCTACTGGCGCCCCGTCGCCTGCGAGTGGCGTCCGGTCGCCGTGGAGTCGTCGCGACGCTGAGGCCGCACCGCCAACAGCGCCAGCTCCGTGCGGTTCGCGCAGCCGGTCCGCTCCAGGATCTGGCTGACGTACTTCTTGACGGTGTCGAGCGTCAACCCGGTCCTGCGGGCGATCGCCGCGTTGGTGGCGCCCTCGCCGACGAGCGCGGCGACCTCCCGCAGCCGCGGCGTGAGCACGTCGAGGGTGACGGCCGGCGGCGCGGCGGGCAGTCGTCGCGACACCGCGGACAGCTGCCGCACGATCACGGAGAAGCCGGCGAGGTCGGCGGCGGCCAGCTCGTCGGCGCCCTCGTGGAAGATGCCGACCACGCCGCGCGAGCCCTCCGGCAGGTCCAGGTCGAGCGCGCACACCGAGTGCAGGCCCCGGCGGAACACGAAATGATCGAGATACGCACGGGCCGCGTCGGGAATACGACGCGGCTCGAGCTGGATCAATGCGCTGACCCCCGAGTCACGAATTCTGTCCATCGACTCGCGGGTGAACATGACGTCGTGGCCGAACCAGCGTTCGCGGTACTCGTCGATGATCCCGGGAATGCGGCCGTTCATCACCGGGTCGGGATCGGCGAACGTACGGGTGAACGCCGCGGTGCGGAAGAAGGCGGTGTGCCGGCATCCGTACACCGAACCGAGTGCCTCCAGCAGTTCCTGCTGGAGGCACTCGACGCTTTCGACGTCGACGCAGCGGTCGAGCACGGCGATGGCACGGTCGTAGTCGCGGGCCCGCATCGTGGACCGGGCGGGAACGGCCAACGTTCCACCTCCGCCGCCGCGTGGCCGGTGACGAGCCCCTAGAACGGGGCGAGATCCGGCTCAGGGTACCCGTTGTCGCGACAGAACTGCAGGTAGCGATCGGCGAACGTCTTCGCCGTCTCGATGCCGACGACGTTGCCGTCGCCGTCGAGGAAATGGATCGGCCCCTCGAGGTAGATGAACAGGACGATGTCGGCCGTCGGGTCGGCCACCAACGTGTGCCGGCTGTTCGCGACCTCGTAGACGAAGTCGCCCTCGTCGGCGGTCCAGTCGTGTTCGGCGTAGCTCCACCGGCCCGCGATCGAGTACGCGAGGACCCGGCCGAAATGATCGTGCACGCCGAGCTGCGCTCCCGCTTTCGCGCGCAGCAGCACGACGGTCTCGTTGCGGGCGAGATCCGCGGTGAAGATCTTCAGCTCGACATCGGTGCTGTACGGGGTGAACGGATGCCAATGGCGTGTTCCGCCGCCGATGTGCGCAGGATCGAGAGACTTCGCCGGAAATGTGGTGGTCATCAGAACTCCCTTGTCCGGGACCGTTGTCGGGCGAGGTTAATGACGCATTCCGATCCCGGTCAGTGCACCAAAGTGCAGGGTCCCGGCCGCACACGGCGAAGGCTCAGCGCGATGACGCCACCACCCGGACCCGGTCGTGCTCGCCGTCGGAGAGAAACGAGGCGACGTGCCGGCCCTCCTCGGCGACGGCGGCTCGGTCGGCGCGCGTGAAGCGACGCAACGGGGTCACGACGACCACGCCGTCGGCGACGATCCACGTCGCCGCCACTCGCCCGTCGACGAGCACCGCCCGCTCCCCCGCGACCGAGAGCCCGCGGTGGGCGTCGTCGACGATCCGGCTGCGGTCGTCGTAGCCGAGGATCGCGTTGTCGAAGGCGGGTAGGAACCGCACCGGCGCGGGGGTGTCGGGGTCGGGGCGCGCGGCGTCGGGGAGGTCGAGCAGCTCACGGCCGCGGTCGTCGCGGAACGCGATCAGCTCCGGCCGCACGGCCGCAACGGCGGCGGGCAGTCCGGCCAGCCCGCACCAGGCCCGGAGGTCGGCGCTCGCGGCGGGGCCGTAGGCGGCCAGGTAGCGACGCACCAGCAGTTCCCCGACGGGGTCGGTCCCGTCGGCAACGGGCGGATCGACGTCGCGGCCGAGCCAGGCGGCGAGGGTCTGGTTCCGCACGCCGGCGTTGACGCGCCACATCCCGCGCGGGGGCAGCTGCGCCATCGGCACGAGCGTCGCGACGACGGCCTCGCCCAGCACGCGTGGGCCCGGTCCCGGCCAGCGCTCACCCAGCGCCCGGCCGACCTCGGTCTGCGTGCGCGGCTCCCCGTCGGCCATCAGCGCGAGGCCCGCGGCGGCGAGCTCGTCGAGGTCGATCCCCGCCAGGTCCTGCCGGTAGACGCCGAGCATCCGCTGGCGCAGCATCGCGTCGTGCCGGGACCGCCAGGCCAGCGCGTCGTCGGCGGTGACGAGGTGGATGGTGCGGCGCATCAGGGTCGTCCGTACGACCTTCCTGTCGACGAGCAGGTCCGACAGCACGGCCGGGTCGAACCCGCGCAGCCGCGACCACAGCCCGATGAACGGCTCCTGCGGCTCCTGGGCCTGCACCCCGCCGAGATGGGCGACGGCGTCGTGGACGGCCAGGTCGGCGCGGTCGAGCAGGAGCTGCCGGGCGAGCGTGGCGCGGCCGAGCGCGCGGGACGACAGCCGGTTCTGCATGACGCCCATGCTCGCGCACGTAGCGGTCAGGCCCTGACCGCAAGTGTGAGGCACCTATGCTGCGGCGATGCAGGTCACCACGATGTGGCGGTACCCGGTGAAGTCGATGCTGGGCGAGCGGATCTCCGAGGGGCGGGTCGACGCGGCGGGGCTGCGCCGCGACCGCGGCGTCGCGATCATCGACGCCGAGTCCGGGCTCGTCGCCACCGCCAAGCACCCGCGGCTGTGGCGCGACCTGCTGAAGTACTCCGCGACCGTCGACGGCGGCCAGGTCGTGATCACCTCCCCGGCGGGGTGGACGCTCGATGCCGCGTCCCCGGACGTCGACGGCCGGCTGTCGGCCGAGCTGGGTCGGGTCGTGCACGTGGCGACCGACCGGCCCGACGGCGCGACCGTCGAGCGTCCCGACCCGGAGGACGTGCTCGCCGAGGGCGTCGAGGCCGCCGTGCCCGCGGCGACGCTGGAGATCGGGATGGGCACGCCGGGGACGACGTTCGTCGACTACGCGCCGCTGCACCTGATCACCAGCGCCACCCTCGACGAGGTCGGCGTCGAGCACGTCCGCTACCGCCCCAACCTGGTGCTCGAGACGCCGCCGGGGACGCCGCCGTTCGTCGAGAACGACTGGGTGGGCCGCGAGCTGCACGTCGGCGAGTGGACGGTCCTGCGCATCTCGGTGCCGACGCCGCGCTGCTCGGTGCCGACCCTCGAGCACGGCGACCTGCCCCGGTCACCCCGGGCGGTGCGAGCGGTGCTGACCCGCAACCGCGTCGACGTGCCCGGGTTCGGGGTGCTGCCGTGCGCGGGCTGCTACGCCGAGGTGGTGCAGGGCGGCACGATCCGGGTCGGTGACGAGGTCACCCTGCGCTGACCGGCACCGCCTCGATCGCCGTGGCCGCGCCCGGGATCGGGGTGATCGTGACGACGTCGAACCCGCTGCCGCCCAACAGGTCCCGCCACTGACGCTCGGTCCGCTCAGGGGCGGCATGCGCGACCAGCATGTTCATGTCGGCACGGGCGAGCAGCCGGTGCTCGGGCCGGGCCTGCATGCGTTCGGGCATCAGCCGTTCGACGAGCAGGAGCCGCGCGTCCGGGCCCATCGCGCGGCCGACCGTCGCGAGGATCTCCGCGGCGCGGCCGTCGTCCCAGTCGTGCAGGACGCTCTTGAGGACGTACAGGTCCGCGCCTCCGGGGACCTCCTCGAAGAAGCTCCCGTCGACGATCTCGCAGCGCTCCCGCACACCCATCTTGTCGAGGTGCCCCCCGGCGGCCTCGACGGCGTGCGGCAGGTCGAACAGGATGCCGCGGCAGCCGGGGTTCGCACCCAGGACCGCGCCGAGCAGCTCGCCGTAGCCGCCGCCGATGTCGGCGATGCGCGGGTAGCGGCCGAAGTCCCAGCCGGCGACGACCGCCCGGGCGGAGAGGCGGGTCAGCTCGGCCATCGCGGAGTTGAACGTCGCGGCACGGCGGGGGTCGTCGCGCAACGGCTCGAAGCCGCCCTCACCGTGCGCGATCTCGCGGCCGCTGCGCCCGGTGAGGATCGCCTCGCGCATCAGGCCCCACTCGTCCCAGACGTCGCGGCCCTGGTAGATCGTCCACGCGCGCACCGTGCCGTCGACGTCGGCGCGCAGCAGCCCGCCCATCGGGGTCAGCGCGAACGCACCGTCGTCGTCCTCGACGAGCACGTCGATCGTCACCAGTGCCCTGAGCAGCCGGTGCAGCGACGCCGTGTGCGCGCCGCTTGCAGAAGCCAGGTCGGCGGCGGTGCGGGAACCGTCGGCCAACAGGTCGGGGACGCCGAGCTCGGCGGCCGTTCGCAGGGCCTGCGGCATCCAGGCACTGTTGACGATCTCGAGAAGGCGCGCGGCGTCGGCGCGGGAATCGGGCACTGGAACCTCCGGGACGCGTCGACGCCGTCCCCGAGCCTGCGCATCCGGACGTTCGGGATCAAGAGCCCTTCCGCTGAGCAGGAACGAGGGTGCGGGTCGTTCCCGCAGCTGTCGGCGGGCGTCGGGCCCGTCCGTCCCCGCAGGTAGAGTCGGGGAGCCATGAGCGACACCCCCACCACCCCCGACCGCATCGTCGACGAGGCGCACCGCCGCCGGTCGTTCGCGGTGATCAGCCACCCCGACGCGGGCAAGTCGACGCTCACCGAGGCGCTGGCGCTGCACGCGCAGGTGATCGACTCGGCGGGTGCGGTGCACGGCAAGTCCGGCCGCAAGGGCGTCACGTCCGACTGGATGGAGATGGAGCGCCAGCGCGGCATCTCGGTGTCCAGCGCCGTGCTGCAGTTCGAGTACTCCGGCGCCGTCATCAACCTGCTCGACACCCCGGGCCACGGCGACTTCTCCGAGGACACCTACCGCGTGCTCGCGGCGGTCGACGCCGCGGTGATGCTGCTCGACGCCGCGAAGGGCCTCGAACCGCAGACGCTCAAGCTGTTCGACGTCTGCCGGTCCCGGCACATCCCGGTCATCACGTTCGTCAACAAATGGGACCGGCCGGGCCGTGAGGCCCTCGAGCTGCTCGACGAGGTGGAGCAGACGATCGGGCTGCGCCCCATGCCCGTCACCTGGCCGCTCGGTGTGGCCGGCGAGCTGCGCGGGCTGATCGAGGTGTCGACGGGCGAGTTCACCCGTTTCACCCGCGCCGCCGGTGGCGCCACCCGTGCGTCGGCCGAGAAGGTCGCGCCCGACGTCATCGCCGCCGAGGAGCCCGACTTCTGGTCGACGGCGCAGGACGAGATCGCGCTGCTCGCCGAGATCGGCGCGACGTTCGACGAGAAGGACTTCCTGTCGGGCAAGGCGACCCCGGTGCTGTTCGGGGCGGCGCTGTCGAACATCGGGGTGGCCCGGCTGCTCGACGCGCTGGTCGAGCTGGCTCCGGCGCCGTCGGAACGCGAGGACGCCGAGGGCCGCCCTCGCGCGCTCGACGCGCCGCTGTCCGGGCTCGTGTTCAAGGTGCAGGCGGGCATGGACAAGGCCCACCGCGACCGGATGGCGTTCCTGCGCATCAACTCCGGGCGGTTCGAGCGCGGCATGGTGCTCACCCACGGCGCCACGGGCAAGCCGTTCGCCACCAAGTACGCGCAGTCCGTCTTCGGCAACCAGCGCACCACCGTCGAGGAGGCGTTCCCGGGTGACATCGTGGGCCTGGTCAACGCCAACGCGCTGCGCCCCGGCGACACCCTCTACGCCGACGACGCCGTGACGTTCCCCCCGATCCCGAGCTTCGCGCCGGAGCACTTCGCCGTCGCGCGCACCGCCGACGCCGGCAAGACCAAGCAGTTCCGTCGGGGCATCGAGCAGCTCGACGGCGAGGGCGTCATCCAGGTGCTGCGCTCGGACGCGCGCGGCGACCAGGCGCCCGTGCTGGCCGCGGTCGGGCCGCTGCAGTTCGACGTCGTCGCCGCCCGGATGGCGTCGGAGTTCTCGGCGCCGATCCGGCTCGACGTCCTGCCCTACCAGATCGCGCGGGTCACCGACGAGGCCGGCGAGGCCGCCCTGTCGGCCCAGTCCGAGTGCGAGGTCCTGGTGCGCAGCGACGGGGTGCGGCTGGCTGTGTTCAGCAACAAATGGCGGATGGAAGTGATCATCCGCAAGTTCCCCGACATCCCGTTCGAGCCACTCCTGGCGGGGACCGTCACCGACTGACCGGGTCCGGTCTCAGTAGACGACGACGCCGCGGATGTTGCGGCCGGCGTGCATGTCGTCGAATCCCTGGGCGACCTCGTCGAGGGTGTAGCGGCGGGTCACGAGCTCGTCGAGCTTGAGGATGCCGCGCCGGTAGAGCTCCAGCTGGGCGGGGATGTCGGCGGTCGGGGCGCTGGCCCCGAACAGGCTGCCCTGCAGGCGTTTCTGGAACAGGACGAGCTCGGCGAGCGGGATGTCGCCGTCGCCGGTGCGGACGTCACCCACCCCGACCGCGACGCACGTCCCGGCCTTGCGGACGGCCCGTACCCCTTGCCCCACATGCTTTCCCGTGATCACGCCCGGGCAGACGATGCAGGAGTCGGCGCCCTGCCCGTTGGTCATCGACCGCGCCAGCTCGGCGGCCTCCTTGATGTCGGCGACGGCGTGGGTCGCGCCGAACGTCAGTGCCGAGGTGCGCTTGAACTCCACCGGGTCCACGGCGATGACGACGGCCGCGCCCGCGTGCGCCGCGCCCTGCACCGCGTTCATCCCGATCCCGCCGACGCCCATCACGATCACGACGTCGCCCGGGCGCACCTCGGCCGAGTTGACCGCCGCACCCCAACCGGTGCCGACGCCGCAGCCGGTCAGACAGGCGACCTCCAGCGGAATGTCCGACGGCACCTTCACCGCCGACGACGTCGACACCGTCGTGTACTCGCAGAACGTCGAGATGCCGGCCATCTGCGCGACCGGCTCGCCGTCGAGGGAGAGCCGGAACGACGTCGGATCCTCCCACCGCGCGCCCGTGGCCAGGGAAGCGCCGAGGTCGCAGAGGTTCTGCATGCCGTGGGCGCACCAGCGGCAGCGCCCGCACACGGGCAGGAACGTGAACACGACGTGGTCACCCTCGGCGAAACCCGTGGTCCCCGGACCGACGGCGTCGACGACGCCCGCACCCTCGTGGCCGCCCGCGAACGGCAGCCGCCCGACCTTCAGGTCGCCCGTGGCGTGGTGGTCGTCGGAGTGGCACAGCCCGCTCGCCACCATCCGGACCCGCAGCTCACCGGGTCGTGGGTCGTCGAGCTCCAGCTCGACGACCTCGAACCGTCCCGGTACCTCGCGCAGCACAGCGCCCCTGGTCATCATCGACACCCCGGGAATCAACCACGCGACCCCGTTGTCCCGCAACGCCGAACGCCCCCGGCGCCGTCCCGCTGAGACCCGGACGTGCGGAACCGGCTGTGCGAGACCCGGCCACCGCGAGCGTGGCATGAGAGCGGTCCAAGGTGCGCTGATCACACGGGACTGTTTCAAGATCGGTGTTTCCGGCCCGACACGCCGGGCTGGGTTCCGGCGGGATGGGCACTGTGAGTGATGACATCGGACCTTGTGAGTCCAC
>MEGH01000062.1 GCA_001725415.1 Pseudonocardia sp. SCN 73-27 | reverse complement strand
GGGCGACTTCCGGCAGGTCGAGGTTGCGCCCATTCATCAATCCCGGTCCCAGGCCCGCGAACGCGGCTTCCACTTCGGGACCGACTTCGAAGCAGCAGGGGCCGATCCCGGGCCCGACCGCTGCGGCTCTGGCGCCCACCTCACCGGCCGCCGCCTCGATGATCCCGGCGGTGAGCGGACCGGCGCGCAGGATGGGTCCGACCCGATTGTTGCGATAGCCTTGGGCGGCCTCGTGGGTGCTCATGTGGGGTTCCTCCCGTTCGATCGTTCTCGTCTTCTTTGGTTCAGGTGTGGGCGAAGAGGGCGGCGACCCCCTCCGTCGACACCAGGACGGTCTCGCCCTCGATCCGCACCGGGTAGCTGGCGAGCCGGCAGTCCTTGGGATTGACGCCCTCGCCGCTCTTCGCGTCGAAGGTCCACTGATGGGCGCGGCACATGACCGTGCGCCCGTCGAACTTGCCCTCGACCAGCGGAATGTCCTGATGCGGGCAGATCCCCTGGAAGGCGCGGATTTCGCCACCCTCCGGCCACACCAGGAGGATCGGCCGTCCGTCGACCTCCACCTCGGTCATGTCGCCTTCCCAGATGTCGTCGAGCGTGCAGGCGGGCTTGAAGGTCATCGCGGCCTCACGCGTCGCAGAAGATGAATTCGAGGGTCTCCATCGGCCGAACGCCGGTCTCGGCGAGCCGCTGGTCGCGGGGGAAGAAGTCGCTCGCCCCCTGGCGGCGGACCCGCACCACCTTGTCGGGGCGCGGCGCGACGCGCGTGCCGACCGAATGATGCGCGGCGGCGGCGGCCACCTCGTCCATGGTGTTCTCGGTGTCGACGGGCAGCAGCAGGAGAACGAAGTCCTCCTGGAAATTGGAGATCACGGGAAACAGGGCCATGGTCGGCTCCTCGATGAAGGAAGATGGGGAGGGCGCGAGCGCGCCGCGCCGCCGCCGGACCCGGCGGGACGGCACGAGGATCGCGCCCGCGAGATCGATCACTCGGCGGCGCGCCGCGTCTCGCGATAGGCGTCGACCCAGGCATAGCCGTGGGCGTCGTCACCCATCTCGCCGGGCTGGAGGCTCATGTAGGCGAGCGCCCCGCCGAGATCGGGCGGCAGGATGTGGCCGGCGAGGAAGCGGTCGACCAGCGTCATGTGGCCGCGATAGCGCTCCGGCTCCTGCTCGAACACCCAGCGGTCGATCTCGGAATTGAAGTGATAGAGCCGGCCCTCGTATTCGAGCGGCCAGTCCTTGACGTTCCAGCCGTTGCCGGGGATGGCGCAGATCGGGATCTGGCTCATGTTGCAGACGATCGGCAACGTCTCCGGCAGGGTACGCTCGGTGCGCCCCTCGACGAGATTGTCGATGATCACGTCCCAGGCCTTGCCGAACGTGTCGTTCCAGCCGGGGTACTTCTCCTCGAGCCACGCCCGCTCACGGGGGCCGACGTTGCCGGTCGGGTTCCACCAGAGGGTGTTGCGCCATGCCCATGTGGCCGCCGCCTGGCAGTGGTGGTGGGTCCCGACGTCCTCGAGGAAGATGTCCCAGTACCAGGGCCGCTCCAGTCCGAGGTCGAGCAGCTGTCGCTCGAACTGCTCCCCGACGAACTCGGTCATGTACTCCTTGAACGACCGGTCGCGCTTCTCCAGCGGAATCCAGTAGTCCATCGGGATGCCGGTGAGGATCGCGAAGATGCGGTGGATACGCCAGAACGCGATGTCGACCGCCTGCTGCGCCTCGGCCTTCCTGCCGTTGCGCACCATGATCTCGAGGACGGGTGTCCCGATCTGGGCGTGCCTGGCCTCGTCGGACTGGATGCTGGTGATGAGGTTCGAGAACGTGAAGTCGCCCATGTTGGCCGCATCGGCCGAGAGGCCGATCATCTGGATGTTGGTGAGGCCGGTCTCGAACGCGAAGTTCAGCATGATCGACGTCGTCACGGAGTCGCGGGTCATCATGACGTCGTCGAGCGCGTGCCGGCCGGCGATCGCCGCCCAGTTCTTGCTGTGGTGGGCCTGGTGGGCCCAGTCGAACTGGCGGTCCAGCGACACCAGTTGGTGCGGGAAGTACAGCTGGATCTGGCCGTGACGGAGCTCGTCGAGCATTCCGAAGGTCGCCATGTTGCGCATTCCGGGGGCCTTGGAGAAGCGCGTCATCCGGGCGTCGGACTGGCAGGCGGCGTACTCGGACAGCGCGATGGCTCCGTAGTGCAGCTTCAGCATGCTGAGGTACGCCGGGTCTGCGTCCTCGTAGTAGCTCGAGCGCGCCAGGGCTGCCTTCACCGAGTACGCGCCGGCGTCCTTCTCCCGCTGGACGCTGACGTACTCCCGGTAGGAGACCTTGTACGGCTCGTCGAACGTCTCCCACTCGGCGACGGGGATTCCGTACGGGTCGCTCTGGTCCGGCGGGAACAGCTCGTCGACCTCGACGTACTTCGGTGTCCAGTTCGTGTCGCGTGCGATGTCGTACCACGCGGATCGCTCCAGGAGCGGCATTGTTCGGTTCCTCTCGTTCGGTTCCGGATCGTGGGTCGCGGGAAGGTCGGCGGCGCGGAACGCACCGCGAGGAGGAGTCGGTTCAGGCGGGCCAGAACCGCACGCATCGGCGCTGGAGGATGTCGCGGAACTGCTCGGTCGTCCGGTCCAGCAGCCGGCCGCTGCCCCAGTCGAGGATGACGCCGAACTGACGGACGAGGTCGAACTCGTCGAGCTCGCCGTTCACGTACATCTCCGCGATCGCGGCGGGAGCGGCATGGAGCGCGTCGACGCGGTGGCTGCGCAGGCGCCGCCGTTCCGCTGCGGTTCCGACGTCGTCGACCTGGAAGGAGTCCGGATCCTCCGGGGCGTTGCGGATGACGACGCCGTAGTCCTTGCGGGCCCGGTCGACGGATACGTAGTCGTCGACGACGTCGGCGAGCACGCGCTCCGGGTCGCGGCACAACGGGTCGCCGAACCCGCCGCCCCCGGCCGACGGCCGCTCGAGTGAGTCCCCCGGGACGATCGTGAGTCGTGAGGCGAGCGCGCCGAGGTAGCGGGCTCCGGCCGAGCGCGGGTTGATGGACAGGCCGTGCGGGCAGCTCGGTAGACCGCCGCCGGTGCCGGTGATGACCGACCGTGCGCGGTCGGAGCAGTAGGACAGGACGACGCCGTCGCCGTCGGTCAGCGTCACCTCCTTGACCAGCCCGAGGCCGCCGCGGAACTCGCCCGGTCCGGCGGAGTCGGTCCGGAGCTCGCACCGGCCGGTGAGGATGGGAGAGGAGCGTTCCTGCATCTCGATCGACTGGATGGCGTGGCCGACACCGAAGATCGACGCCGTCGCGTTGGAGCCGTCCTTGCCGTTGCGGCCGCCCCACCCGCCGGCCATCCAGTCGTAGTACATGAACCGGCCCTGCCTGCCGCGGCGCACGTCACGGCCGCCCAGCAGGAGGTACTCCAGGTTGAACGACGTGCTGATGGCCCGCTCCGGGACGATCTCCGACCAGATCTGGAAGATCGCGCTGACGATCTTCTCGTAGGGGCCGGCGTAGAACCCCGTCACCGCTGTGGGCCACGACGCGTTCACGACGGTCCCCGGTGGCCCGAAGTCGACGAGCAACGGGCGGTAGAAGCCCGAGTTCAGCGGGACGTCGGGGAAGAACGTCTTGGTGCCGGCGACGATGGCCGAGAACGTCCCGCCGAAGGCGGAGTTCAGGAAGCTGCCGATGGCAGGGTGGGAGCCACCGAGGTCGTACCGGATCGCGTCGCCCGCGATGTGCATCCCGACGCGGATCGGGACGAGCCCGTCGCCCTGGTTCGGGTCGACGTCGATGTAGTCCTCCGCCTCCCAGTAGCCGTCCGGGAGCGCACCGACGCGGCGGCGGACGACTCGTTCGACGTAGGCCTGCGACTCCTCGAAGGCGGCGAGGACGGCCTGACGGCCGTACTTGGCCGTGAGCCGGAGGACCTCGCGCTCGCAGACCCGCGTCGCCTCGGCCTGGGACAGCAGGTCCCCCTCGGCGTCCTCGGGCGCCCGGGTGTTCGAGGCGATGAGCCGGGCCACGTCGGCGAGGTACGTGCCGCGGTGCCACACGCGGACCGGTGTGATCCGGAGTCCTTCGCCGAAGTGCTCGACCGCGGTCGTGTCGAACGACCCCGGGGCCGACCCGCCGACGTCGGCCCAGTGCCCGTTGCTCTGGGCCATGGCGATCAGGACGCCGTCGTCGAAGATCGGGCGGAGGACGCGGACGTCGTTGAAATGGGTGCCACCGGCGTAGGGGTCGTTGAGGACGAAGACGTCGCCCTCGCAGATGTCGCCGGGGAACGCGTCGAGCACGGCCTTCGCGGAGAAGTGCAGCGTCCCGACCTGGACGGCCACGTCCTGGCTGCCCTGTGCGACGGTGTCGCCGTTGGCGTCGCTGAGGGCGCCGGAGAAGTCCCGCGCGTGGATGACGAACGAGTGCGAGGTCCGCAGCAGCTGTTCGGCCATCAGGTCGACGGCCGTCACGAAGGCGTTGCGGAGCACCTCGCTCGTGATCGGGTCGAGCGCGGGGCCGGCGGCCGGGGCGACCACCGACGGCCCGGCGACCGTCGGGTCGGAGGCGGTCATCGGACCGTCACCTCCTGACGCGGGGTGACGCGCAGGTTCAGCATGTCGTCGACGACGGCGGCGGCCCCGGGCGGGAGCAGGGTCGTCGAGTCCGACTGCGAGATCAGCGCGGGCCCGTCGATACGAGCCCCTGGGAAGAGGTCCGTCCGGTCGAACACGGGGGTGTCGATCCAGCTGTCCGTGTCGACCGACCGGACCCGACGGCGGGTCGCGGGCGTGAGTGGCGGGGAACCCCAGGTCCCGGGCCGTACCTCGGGCTTGTCGATCACGCCGAGCGCGGAGACCGAGAGCTGGTACAGCTCGACCTCTGCCTCGGGCTGGCTGAACCCGAACTCGCGATGGTGCTGGGTGTGGAACTTGGCGGTGAGCCCGTCGAGGCCACGCACGGGTCCGTCGACGGGGATGGACAGTGACCGGTACTGCCCGCGGTAACGCATCTCCACGTAGCGCTGCAGGCTCATCCGCTCGGGTGCGACATGGTCGTCCACCAGGCTGTCCCGCGACGACGCCTCGAGCTCGAGGAACGCCGACTCGACCTCGTAGGGGTCGGCGGAGTCGACCCCACGGATGAACATCGTGCTGAGATCGTGGCGGGTGTCGACGAGCAGGCACCCGAGCGCCGACGTCGTACCGGGGTGCGGCGGCACGACGATCTCGGGGATCCCCAGCTCGCGAGCGAGCTCAACCGCGTGCAGCGGGCCTGCCCCGCCGAACGCGACCAGCGCGAACTCGCGCGGGTCGTGTCCTCGCCGGACCGACATGATGCGCAGCGCGTCGGCCATGTCGGCCGACGCCACGCGGACGATCCCGACAGCGGCCTCCTCGGCGGAGCAGCCGAGCTCGGCCGCGACCAACCCGACCGCCCGCGCGGCCGCGTCGGGATCGAGGATCCGCGTCCCGCCGGCGAGCGACGTGCCGATCCGGCCCAGCACCAGCTGTGCGTCGGTGGTGGTCGCCGACGTACCGCCCAGGCCGTAGCAGGCCGGTCCGGGGTTGGCGCCCGCCGACTGCGGGCCGACACGCAGGGCGCCACCGTCGTCGACCCAGGCCAGCGACCCGCCACCGGCGCCGATGGTCAGCACCTCCAGCGACGGGAAGCAGATCGGGTGGCCGTAGTCGACGTGCCAGTTGCGCACGATCCGGGACTCGCCGTCGAAGACGATCGAGATGTCGGCGCTCGTCCCGCCGATGTCCAGGCCGATCGAGTTCTCGAAGCCGCAGGCCAGCGCGATGTGCTTGCCGGCGATCGCACCCGCCGCAACCCCGGAGGAGGCCAGCCGCCCGGCGTACCGCTCGGCGGTCTGGGACGACATGAGCCCACCGCCGCCGTGCAGGAGCTGCAGCCTGCCCCGGTAGCCGGCGCGGCCGAGCTCGGACTCCAGGCCGGTCGTGTACTGCTTGACCAGCGGCGACAACAGCGCGTTCACGACGGTCGTCGAGAAGCGCTCGTGCTCCTGGATCTCGGGCAGGACCGTGCTGGACACCGACACGACCACGTCCGGCAGTGCTGCCCTGATCAGGCGCTCCATCTCCTGCTCGTGGGCCGGGTTGACATAGGAGTTGAGAAAACAGACCGCGACCGTCTCGACCTCGCGTCGGCGCAGCGTCTCGATCACCGCGTCGGCCTCGTGCAGGTCCAGCGGGGTGATGACCCGGCCCATGCCGTCGATCCGCTCCGACACGACGAGGCGGTCGCGGCGCGCGATGTAGGGCGGGGCGACGTCGGCGTAGGCGTCCCACAGGTCGCTCTTGGTGCCGCGGCCGATCTCGAGCACGTCCCGGAACCCGTGCGTGGTGACCAGCGCCGCCTTCGGGAAACGGCGGTTGAGCAGGGCGTTGGTCGCGGCGGTCGTCCCGTGGGAGAAGAACTCGACGCGGTTCAGGTCCACGCCGGCCTCCCCGAGACCGTGCAGGACACCCTCGACCGCGTGCTCCGTGGTCGGGACCTTCGCGACGAGGAGGCCGTCGTCACCACCGACGACACAGACGTCGGTGAAGGTGCCCCCGACGTCGACGGCAACGCGTTGTCCCACGGTGCACCTCCTCCCGTCTCGTCGCGCCTGCGCTGCGGGGCGTCGGCCCCGCGGTCCTGTCAATCTGGCTCAGCCGGTCGGACGGGGGCAATAGGAACTAGTGAGAGACGCGGGCCACCGACTTGTCGTCGCTCCGGACCGCCCCCGCCGGCTCCGGCGCCCGACGGCCCTGCCCGCCGTGCGCGAGGAGTCGATGCTGCCCGCGCGGCCCGGTCCGGCGGCCGTTCGGAGCACCGGCAGGGGGCCGGTGGCCCAGCCGTCATCCGATGTCCAAACGGGCCGCCGCCTGATTGGGAGACGCACAGGAACTGTGGCCGGCGGCTGCCTGTCAGTACTCCAGAACAGTCGTCGTGGATTGTCGGAAACTCTGCTTGAACCGCCCCCGGCGGCGTGCAAATAATCTACCGCTCCGTACGGCTCGAGGTTTCGCGACATGCGAACGACCCGCCGCGGATGCGCAATACCGGCCATCTCGCCGACAGTTCTTCTCGCAGATCCTCGGAGGCACCTCATGAGTGGGGAAGATCGAACAGGTTCCTTGGCGCCACTTCGGGTGTCCTTCGAGGACGACCCGCGCGTGGTCAAGAGCGCGGGAACGGAGGACTACGCGCTCCATGTCGCCCCGAGGACATGGAGGTCAGGACGGGTATCGCTGCTGATGGCGTGGTACGCGTTCGCGAGCGCCATGTTCTGGCTGATCGTCGGGGCGACGGTGTCGCTCGCCGTCGGAACGCGCGACACCTTGATCGGCCTCGGCCTGTCGATCATCGCCTACAGCGTCTTCGGCACGCTCCTGGGGCGACACGCCGCACGCACCGGGATATCCAGTGCACTGTTCTCGCGCGCGTTGTTCGGCTATCTCGGAGCCGCGGTAGCGCCATTGATCGTCGGCGCAACGGCGCTCTACTACGCCGTTTTCGAAGGCTCTGTCGTCGCTGAGGTGTTCCACCAGTACACGGGGTGGGGAAACATCCAGATCTGGTACCTGATCGTCGCCGCGTACAGCATTCCGATCGTCATCGGCGGCGTGCGCACCTGGCTCGACAAACTGAACGGCGTCCTGCTGCCCTTCTACTACATCGGCCTGACCGTCGCCGTCGTCTGGACGATCGTCGTCAACGGCTACAGCAACGACTGGCTCACCGCCGGCCCCGTCGACCCGCAGGTGAACTTCCATGCGCCCGGCTGGGTCTTCGCCTTCTCGGTCTACATGGGCGTGTGGATCATGAAGCCCTTCACGTGGGACTACGCCCGGCTCGCGAAGACCGCCGATGCCCGGTTCCACAAGTGGCTCACCTTCGGCCCGCTGTTCTACACGCTGACCCTGGGCGTGAACGCCGTCGTGGGTATCTTCCTCGCGCACAGCCTCACCGCGGGCACGACCCTGACCGAGCTCTCTGCGGTGCAGGCGATCGTCGGCCTCACCGGAATCTTCGGTGTCGCGCTGGTCTGGGTCAGCCAGACCAGGATCAACACGGCCAATTACTACCTGGCGAGTATCAACGCAGAGAGCTTCTTCGCCCGCGTGTTCCGCATCCGGCTCCCGCGCCGGGTCTGGGTGGTGCTGGCAGGTGTCGCGGTCTTCGCGCTGATGCTGACGAACGCCATCTCCTACCTGCTGAAAGCGCTCCAGTGGCAGGGGGTCGTCGTCGTGGCCTGGGTCGCGATCGCACTCGTGTACCTCGTGTTCGCGCGGCGTGACCGTCGCCGGTCGGAGGAGTTCGAGTTCCGTCCCGGACGGGTCCCCGCGTTCAACGTCGTCGGGCTCGGCTCGTGGCTCGTCGCATCGGTGACCGGGATCGTCATGGTCGAGGCCGGCGGATCGTTCGGGGCGACGTGGGCGCCGCCGTTCGCCTTCCTGATCGCGGGCGTCCTCTACACGATCGGCCGGTACCTCACCGGGGAGCGGCACGTCCGGCTGATCCGCCCCCACGATCCTCGCTTCGAGGTCGACGACCCGTGGGAGGCACGGGTGGAGTGCTCCTCGTGCGAGCGGTCCTACATCGCCCAGGAGATGGATCGGAACCCGGCGACCCCCGACCACGCTCCGATCTGCGGCGAATGCGGCAGCAACGACAACGCCTACCTGCGTGCCTCCTACGCCGAGGCGCGGACGGTGTCGACCACACCGGTCGCGGTGGACGCCACCCAGAAGGCCACGGAGCCGCAGGCATGAGCACGACGTCCCTCCCGGCGCCGGCCGTGGCTGCCGCGCCGACGCAGCTGCTGGTCGCGGGTGAATGGCGCGAGCCACGGACGGCCGGCGCGCCGCTGGTCGTGACGGACCCTGCGACCGGGTCGACCCTCGCCGAGATCGCCGACGCCGCACCGGAGGACGCGGTGGACGCCGTGGATGCCGCGGCGACGGCCTTCGGCAGCTGGTCGAGGACCGCTCCGCGGTACCGGGGGGAGATGCTGCGTGCGGCCTACGATCTCCTGATGGCCCGGGCGGGCGAGTTCGCGTCGGTGATCACGAGCGAGATGGGCAAGCCACTCGCGGAGTCGCGGGCGGAGGTCGCGTACGGCGGGGAGTTCCTCCGCTGGTACGCCGAGGAGGCGGTGCGCGCAACAGGCACGACGCGGACAGCCCCCGACGGCACCGCGTTCCACACGACGATCAGGCAGCCGGTCGGGCCGTCGTTGCTGATCACCCCGTGGAACTTCCCGCTGGCGATGCTGACCCGCAAGATCGCGCCCGCCCTCGCCGCGGGGTGCACGGTCGTCGTCAAGCCGGCCGAGGAGACACCGCTGACCGCCCTGCTGTTCGCGGACCTCCTCGTCGAGGTCGGCGTGCCGCCGGGGGTGGTCAATGTGCTCACGACCTCGCGGCCTGGGCAGGTCGTGGCCCGCATGCTCGACGACCGTCGCATCCGCAAGCTCTCCTTCACCGGCTCCACCGAGGTCGGCCGCCGCCTGCTCGCGGCCTCGGCGAACGGGGTGCTGCGGACGTCGATGGAGCTGGGCGGCAACGCCCCGTTCATCGTCTTCGCCGACGCGGACCTCGACGCCGCGGTCGACGGCGCGGTCGTCGCCAAGCTCCGCAACGGCGGGCAGAGCTGCGTCGCAGCGAACCGGTTCATCGTCGATCGCCGTGTCGGTGACGAGTTCGTCGCGGCGTTCGCCGACCGGCTCCGGGCCCAGGTCGTCGGGCACGGTGCCGACCCGGCGACGACCCTCGGCCCGATGATCGACAACAGGCAACGCGACCGTGCGGCCGGGCTCGTCCGGGCGGCGATCGCCGACGGTGCGACACCGGTCCTGTCCGACGATCCCGAGCCCGGGTCGGCGTTCCTGCGGCCGGTCCTCCTGACCGACGTGCGCACGGACTCGGCGGTCTGGCGTGAAGAGGTCTTCGCGCCGGTCGCGTCCGTCCGCCTCGTCGACTCCGAGGAGGAAGCGTTGCGGATCGCATCCGACACGGACGCGGGCCTCGTCGGGTTCGCCTGGTCGCGGGACGCGGCGCGGCTCACGCGGGCCGCCCACACCCTCGAGTGCGGCATGGTCGGGCTCAACCGCGGCCTCGTGTCCGACGCGTCCGCTCCGTTCGGCGGGATGAAGCAGTCGGGCCTCGGACGCGAGGGCAGCGACGTCGGACTGCACGAGTACCTGGAGACGAAGTACATCTCGCACCCGTTCCCGCCGGCGTGATCGTCGACGACTGCCGAGAGGTCCCTGACCATGAAGAACGACGACCTGCGCCCGTTCCCGTCGGCCGACCCGGCCGAGTTCGACATCGTCGACGCGCTCCTCACACACCTGCCGGCGTTGTGGTCCCCGGCCGAGGAGCCGGACGCCTCCGGCGGCAACGAGTTCGCAGTCCGCGACGCGTGGGATGCCCTGTGCGGCCACGGGGTCGGCGGGCTGCTCGTGCCGACGGAGTGCGGGGGGCAGGGGGCGAGCCTCAGCCGTAGCCTCTCCGTGGCGTGGGCGTTGTCGCGGATTCCGGCGCCGGTGCCGTTCCTGTCCTCGGCGATCGTCGCCCCGTTGGTCGCGATCGCACTCGGCGAGCGTGGTCTGCTCACCGAGATCGCCACCGGCGACAGCGTGGTCGCCGTCGCCTTCGGAGGCCGGGTCGAGGGAGACGGCGAGTGGGAGACCGTCGTGCACGGCGACGTCACGAACGTCCTGCACGGACTCGACGCGGACCGCTGGCTCGTCGTCGCCCGGACCGCGGAGGACAAGGTCACGCTCCTGGCCGTCGACAGGCCGGCCTCGACGGTTCGCGAATCGGGGCCGGACCTCACCCGGCCGACCGCCCGGGCCCGGTTCGACGGCGTGGCGGCCCGTCGCCTGCCGAGGGCGTCGAGCCGCTGGTCGACGAGGTCGTGCGCCGGGCGCATCTCGTCCGGTGCGTCGAGGTGCTGGCCGCGGCCACCGTCGGGGTGAGTCAGGACTCCGCTGTGACGAGTGCGGTTTCGGCGGCGGTCACGGCCGTGAGGTCGGCCGCGGCCGCGACCGATCTGCACGCCCGCTGCGAGCAGTCACAGCTGCGGCTCGCGTGCGATCGGACCGCAACCGTCGCGCGGCTCCTCGGGGACCGGCGCCGCCGGGCCGGCTCGTTGCGATCGGAGCTGTGCGTGCAGCGTGCGACCGGTGCGTCGAGATGGTTGCCGCCCGTCGCCTGACCGGCGATGTGTCGCCACGCCGAGCGTCGCTGAGCTTTGTCACACGATCGAGTGAGCTGCGGTCGTCGTCGGCCGTCCGATGTCTACTCTGCTGCTCCCGACGCCCCTCGACGTCGACGACCTGCGATGACTCAGCGGCGGAGAGAGCTCGGCATGACGACATCGGACGTCGGCGCACGACCCGACGACGCACGAACCGGGGTCCTGACCCGGCACCCGCTGGTGTCGTACTTCGCGATCGCCGCGGCAGGCGCCTGGGTGGTCGAGCTCCCGGTGATCCTGTCCCGCACCGGGACGGGTCTGCTGCCGTACACGCTCCCGCCGCTCGCGGTGGCGCTGCTCATCGCGGCGGCGACGTACACGGGACCGACCGTCGCGGCGTTCGTCATGGTCCGCGCCGTGGAGGGGCCGCAGGGTCCGCGGCGGCTGCTGCGCCGGTACGTGCAGTGGCGCGTGAAGCTGCGGTGGTACCTGTTCGTGCTGCTCGTGATCCCGGCGAGCGAGATCGTCGGGGCGGTCGTCCTGCCCGGGGTGGCCGCCTCGGCGCAGCCGGTGACGTCGGCGCTGGTGCTCGGTTACCCGCTCGCGCTGGTGACGACGTTCTTCCTCGGCGGGCCCCTGGGCGAGGAGCCGGGCTGGCGCGGGTTCGCGCTGCCGCGGCTGCAGGAACGGTTCGGGCCGCTGGCCGGCAACACCGTCCTGGGCGTGCTCTGGGCGCTGTGGCACTTCCCGCTGTTCTGGACGGGCGTGTGGAACCCCCCGACCCTCGCGAACATGGTGATGTTCGTCGTCATGATCACGCTGCTGACGATCGTGATGGGCTGGGTGTTCAACAACGTCGGCGGCAGCCTCCTGATCACGATGCTGATGCACGCCTCGTTCAACACGTTCGCGAACAAGGTGGTCGCGCCACTGTTCCCGGCACCCCTGCTGAACGACTACGGGCTGCTGCCGGAGCTGGTCGGGTTCGGGCTGGTGGCGGTGGTCGTGGTCGTCGCGACACGCGGCCGGCTGGGATACCGCGGTCCGAACGCCTAGGGCATGTCCCCAGGACTCCTGACCACCCACGGGCACACCGACCACGTCGGCAACAACGATCTGGCCGACGAGCTGGGCGTCCCCACCGAGCACTGGGTGCCGGCGCGGGACGGCGAGCAGATGCGGGACCCGTCGGCGTACCGGGTGACGTCGTTCTCACGGATCCCGGGCGTGGTCGGCCGACGCCGACCAGCTGAAGATCCAGCACACCATCGGCGCGGCGGCGACGATGGTCGAGGAGGGTGGCGGCGAGGCCACCCCCGATGCGATGTTCACTGCCATGTCGACGAACCAGCTCCGCGAGATCGGACTGCGGCCGGAGTCGGGCGCGTCCGACGCCCCATGGTCGCGCCCGGCGCTCGACAACCCCGCCCCGGTCGACGGCATGCCGCACGGCCTGCGGCTCGTCCCGGCCGCGGCGGCGATGCTGTGGTGGAAGCTCGAAGGCCGGGACAGGTGAACCCGACGCGGTGGCTCGTCCTCGTCGCGATGACGGGATCGCTGTCGATGATCATGCTCGACCAGACCGTGGTCTCGGTGGCGTTGCCGACGATGGCGCGCGAGCTGCCACTGACCCCGCACGGTCAGCAGTGGGTGGTCAACGCCTACGTGCTGGCGCTCGCCGCGCTGGTCGCGCTGGGCGGCAAGGCCGCCGACCTACTGGGCCGGGCGCGCACGTTCCAGCTCGGCGTGACGGTCTTCTTCGTGGCGTCGGGCGGGTGCGCGTTCGCGTGGGACGTCTGGTCGATCATCGTGTTCCGGGTGCTGCAGGGCGCCGGGGCGGCGTTGATGATGCCGGTGTCGGCGACGATCGTGCTGGGCGCCTTCGCCGCCGGCGAGCGCGGCCGGGTGATGGCCCTCTACGCCGGGATCAGCCAGGTGTTCCTCGCGCTGGGCCCGCTTGTCGGCGGGCTGCTCACGGAGTACGTGACGTGGCGGGCGGTGTTCCTGCTCAACGTCCCCGTCGGGATCGCGACGCTCGTGCTCGTGGCGGTCGCGAAGGTGCCGAACACACGCATGGCGGGCGCGCGCATCGACGTCGCCGACGCCGTGCTCGTCGTGGCCGGGCTGGCGCTGACGACGCTGGGCATCCAGCAGCTGTCGCAGTGGGGCCCGGCGTCGATCGCGCTGCTCGTCGCCGGGGTGGTGCTCGTCGGCTGGTTCGTCGTGCGGCAGCTGCGCAGCGCCGATCCGCTGATCCACGTGCGGCTGTTCGCCGACCGCGGCTTTACCGGCGACGCCGTCGTCATGGGGTTGGTGCAGTTCGGGCTGCTCGGAATCGTCCTCTACAGCTCCATCTACCTGCAGGAACTGCTTCGTTTCGGCCCGATGGCCGCCGGGCTGGCCGCGTTGCCGCTGATCCTGCCGCTCACCCTGGCCGCGCAGGTCGGGGGGCGCTGGTTCGACCGGTCCGGCGTTCGGTCGCCGGTGCTCGTCGGCATGGGGGTCTGCACGGCCGGCGCCGTCGCGTGGCTGCTGGCCCTGCCGGCGTTGAGCTACCCGTGGCAGATCCCCGGGATGCTGCTCGTCGGCGTGGGGCTGGGGCTGACGTTGTCGCCGACGAACACCGACGCCCTCGGCCGTGTCGACGACGCCGAGCGCAGCCAGGCGTCCGGTGTGGTGCAGACGGTCCGCCAGCTCGGCGGCACCCTCGGCGTCGCGGTCATCGGCGCGGTGGTGCTGGGGCTGGGGCCTGCGCTGCCCGGACGGACCGGGACGGCCGAGGCGATCGCGGCCGGGTTCGTCGTGGCGGCGACAGCGTTCGCGCTGGCCGTCGTCGCGGGGGCGTTGCTGATCGGCGCCCGGACCCGGCGGAACCCGCCCGCACGGTCGAAGATCGGGTGAGGGATCGCGGCAGTGTCGCTGCGACCGTGAGGAGGGCGCATGGGCGCGCCGTTGCAGGGCATCACCGTGGTCGCGCTGGAGCAGGCGATCGCGGCACCGTTGTGCACCCGACATCTCGCCGATCTGGGCGCCCGGGTGATCAAGGTCGAGAGCCCCGGGGTGGGTGACGCGTCCCGGCACTACGACGGCGTCGTCCGCGGCATGGCGGCGCACTTCGTGTGGCTCAACCACGGCAAGGAGTCCGCGGAGCTCGACGTGCGCGACGGCCCCGACCGCGCGGTGTTCGAGGCGCTGCTGGAACGGGCCGACGTCCTGGTCAGCAACCTCGCCCCGGGTGCGCTGGGCCGGCTCGGGTTCGCTCCCGACGACCTCGTCGAGCGCTTCCCGCGGATGGTCGTCGTCGACATTTCCGGGTACGGCACGGGCGGCCCGCTCGACCACAAACGGGCCTACGACCTGCTGATCCAGTCCGAGGGCGGGGCCTGCGCGATCACCGGTCTGCCCGGCCGGCCGGCGAAACCGGGCGTCCCGGTCGCCGACATCGGCACCGCGCTCTACGCCTACTCGGCCGTCCTGGCCGCGCTCTACGACCGGGAGCGGACGGGGCGGGGGACGGTCGTGCGCGTCGCGATGCTCGACGTCCTCGCCGAGATGATGGGGTTCGCGCTCAACACCGTCGTGCACGGCGGCGAGATGGTGCCCGTCGGGCTGGGCTCGCCCACGGTCGCGCCCTACAGCGCCTACCCGACCCGCGACGGCGCCACCGTCGTGCTCGGCACCACCAACGACCGCGAGTGGCGACGGCTGACCGAGGACCTGCTGGAGCGTCCCGACCTGGCGGCCGACCCCCGCTTCGCGCGCAACTCCGACCGGGTCGGCCTGCGCGACGAGCTCGACGCGATCCTGCGCGACTGGTGCTCCAGCCACGACATCGACGACATCCAGCAACGTGCCGACGACGCCGGCATCGGCAACGCCCGGCTCAACGACGTCCACGACCTGGCCGCGCACCCGCAGCTCGCGGAGCGGGACCGGTGGCGGGAGGTCGACTCGCCCGTCGGTCCCCTGCCCGCGCTCGCCCCGCCCGCGATGGGGGCGGACTGGCCGCGTCGCGACGGCCGCGTCCCCGCCCTCGGCGAGCACACCGACGCGATCCGCGCCGAGGTCAGGCGAGCACCGGGTGGTGGTGTGCGTCGTCCATGACCTCGTGGCTGTGCGACCAGCCGTGCCCGGCGGCGCTGTCGTCGTGGGTGTGCAGGACCGGCCGGGTGAGCCGTCGCGGCCAGACGACGAGCGCGACGACGACGGCCGCGACCCCGAGCCCGAGCAGTACCGCCCAGGTGACGCCGAACCCCGCTGCGGTGCCGAGCCGCCCGGTGAGCGGGTAGGTGAGCAGCCAGCAGGCGTGCGACAGCGAGAACTGCGCGGCGAACACGGCGGGCCGGTCGTCGAGGCGGCCCGCGCGGCGCAGGACCCGCCCGATCGGCATCAGCGTCAGCCCGTTGCCCAGCCCGATGCCCGCCCACACCACGCAGGCCGGACCCCACGACGCTCCCGCGGCCAGCACGACCGCACCGGCGACGGAGACCAGCGCGATCACCGATCCGGAGAGCATGACGGTGCGTTCGTGGACGACGCGTAGCAGCCGCGGCGAGACGACCGCGGCCGTCGCGGTCCCGGCACCCGAGACGGCGAGCAGCAGCGCGACGTCGGCCTCCGACCCCGCCAGCAGGTCGCGGACCACGTTGACGGTGCTGACGAGCGTGATCGCCCCGGTGGCCGCGATGACGAGGTCGAAGGCCAGGACGGCGCGCAGCGCAGGCACGGTGCCGAACGCCTTCATGCCCGACGACAGCCGGTCGCGGAACCGGTCACGGGAGCTGCGGCGCGCGGCCGGAACTGCGGTCGTCACGACGAGGACCGCCGAGACGGCGAACCCGATCGCGGTGCCGACGAACAGGTCGTGGAACGAGAGCACCGTGAGTGCCGCGGCGGCCAGGAGTGGGCTCAGAATCGTCTCCGCCGCCGAGGCGAACTGCGACGCCGACAATGCGCGGGTGTAGTCGGACTCGTCGGGAAGAACGTCGGGGAGAACGGACTGGAATGTCGGGGTGAATGCGGCCGACGCCGATTGCAGTACCGCGATCAGCGCATAGACCTGCCAGACCTGGGTGACGAACGGCAGCGCGAGGACGACGAGCCCGCGCACCACGTCGGCACTCACCATGACGACCCGGCGCGGCACCCGATCGGCCCACGCGCCGACGACCGGCGACACCGTGACGTAGGCGATCATCTTGACGGCCAACGCCGTTCCGAGTACGACGCCCGCACTCTCGCCGGCGAGGTCGTACGCCAGCAGGCCGAGCGCGACCGTCGCCAGCCCGGTGCCGACAAGTGCCACCAGCTGCGCGGCGAACAGCTTCACGTAGGTCCGGTGGTGCAGCAGCGCGCGCATGTCGTCCTGTCGGGGTGCCGTTGTCGTCGCGGCGCACTGTAATCGCGGAAACGGATTGCGTCGACGGCGTACGTGCCAGTGAATTGCATCAAGGAAATGGCTGCACGTGGCCATTCCGTGCGTCAGCGGGAGGGAGTTGCCCCGCCGCGCAGGTGGGGGGTTTGCCCCCTCGGGAACGGGGGCGCACTCGATCGAAACCGGGTCCGCCGCGCGGCAGAGTTCTCCTCGGCACAGCACGACCCCACAGCACGACACCCCACAACGAGAAGAGGCCCGAAATGTTCAAGTCCCACTGCCACTCCGGTTCCAAGTACGGCGGTCACGACAAGTCCTGGGACGACGACTACGGCAAGGGTTGTCACGACTACGACAAGAAGTACGACGACTGCTGGGACGACAAGTACAGCCACTGCGACGACAAGCGCTACGACGACTGCTGGGACGACAAGTCCTACGAGGACAAGTGCCACACCGAGCACAAGTCGCACTGCGACGACAGCTGGAGCCACAGCAGCAGCTACAGCCACCACTGATCCGCCGGCACACGTCGGACGCCCCGGGACCACCACGGTCCCGGGGCGTTCCGCTGCGTGCTCACCGACGCGGGTGGCGCGCGACGATCACGCCCGCGCCGTGGTGACGCTGCGGGTCAGCGCGAACTCGACGAGCGGGCGGAAGCCCCGGCCGCCGTGGGTGAAGCCGCCGCGGGTGTCCTCGTCGGGCCGGCCGGGGCCGCCCGTGGAGGCCCGTCGATGTCCACACGAAGCACGCCGGCAGGAATCGACACCACGGCGACGACGACTTCGCGCCGTGTCCGAATCCCGCCAGCGAAGGCGTCGGCGCGAGGGCACCGTGGGGTCAGGAAGATCGGAGAGGACACGACGATGACCACCGTCCACACGACGACCGGCAGCCCGCTCGGTGAGCTGTTGCTGGTCGGCGAGCTCGGCGAGGCCGGGCTCACGCTCACGTCGCTGTCGATGGGTGACGCGCAGGCCCGCCCCGGGTGGCGGGACGCACCGGAGGCGTTCGCCGACGTCGTCGCCCAGCTCGACGCGTACTTCGCAGGCACCCTGACCACCTTCGACATCCCGCTCACACCGGGCGGGACCGAGTTCCAGCAGCGCGTCTGGGCAGAGCTCGACGCCGTCGAGTACGGCACGTCGACCACGTACGGGGCGATCACCCGGGCCCTCGACCTGCCGCGCGAGCGTGTCCAGGCCGTCGGCGCGGCGATCGGCGCGAACCCGGTGCTCGTCGTGCGTCCGTGCCACCGCGTCATCGGTGCCGACGGCTCGATGCGCGGCTACGCCGGCGGCGTCGACCGCAAGGTGCAGCTGCTCTCGCTCGAGGGCGTGCTGCAGCCGACGCTGCTGTGACCCCGCACGACACGGTCGCCGGGCAGGACTGGCCGGCGCTGGCCGCGGAGCTCGACGAGCACGGCCACGCGCCCACCGGGCCCCTGCTCACACCCGGGACGTGCAGGGAGATCAGCGCGCTCTACGGCGACACGAACCGGTTCCGCACCACCGTGAACATGGCGCGGCACCGGTTCGGGTCGGGCGAGTACCGGTACTTCACCCACGACCTGCCCGACGTCGTCGCCGAGCTGCGCGCCGCGTTCTACCCGTGGCTGCTGCCGATCGCGCGGGACTGGGCCGAACGCCTCGGCAAGCCCGCGCCCTGGCCCGACGATCTCGACGAGTGGATCGCCCGCTGTCACGCCGCGGGCCAGTCCCGGTCGGCACAGATCCTGCTGCGCTACGGCCCCGGCGACTGGAACGCCCTGCACCGCGACGTCTTCGGCGACATGCTGTTCCCGCTCCAGGTCGTCGTGATGCTCGACGAGCCGGGCGTCGACTTCACCGGCGGTGAGTTCCTCATGGTCGAGCAACGCCCGCGCGCCCAGTCCCGCGGATCGTCGACGACCCTGCCCCAGGGCCACGGGCTCGTCTTCACGACGCGCGACCGGCCCGTCGCCTCCAGCCGGGGCTGGTCGAACGGCCCGATGAAGCACGGCGTCAGCACCGTGCGGTCGGGCAGCCGGCACACGCTCGGGCTCGTCTTCCACGACGCCGCCTGACGTGCCCGCCCCCTACACGCTTCTCGGTGCCGACGGGCAGCCGTTCGTCAGCGCCACGCCCGGGACGGTCGGCGGCTACCGGCGCCGGCGCATCTACGGGCGGCTCGACTGTCCCTCGGCGCGGCGCGCCCTGGCCCGCGGGCACTACGTCGACCACCGGGTGTTCTTCGCCGACGAGGCCACGGCCGTCGCCGCCGGGTACCGGCCGTGCGGGGTCTGCCTGCCCGACGCCTATGCCCGCTGGCGCGCCGACCGCGCCCCGACGCTGCACACCGATGCCGAGCTCGAGACCGTCCTCGACCTGGTCGCCGGGCTCTGCCTCCGGTTCGGCGGCGGGATCGCCGTCGGACACGGTCGCGACCCCGCCTCCGCGGCGGCTGCCGACGCCGTCGCCCAGGCCTGGAACGATCGCGGGGGGCGGGTGCTCGCCGTCGTCGACTGGCCCGAGACCGCCGCGTCGTGGCTGCGGCAGGCGCGCCGGCTCACCGCGCACTCGCCGGACGACGGCGTCTGGCACGTCCGAGGTCGCGCCGTCGTCAGCAGCGGGCAGCCGCGACCACTGATCCGGACGGCCCGGTCAGCGGTCCAGGAACCTGACGACGGCCAGCACCCGGCGGTGGTCGTCGAGGCTCGGCGGCAGGTCGAGGGTGTCGTAGATCTGCGCGGCGTGGCGGGCGACGGCCTTCTCCGTGATCCCCAGCCGTGTGGCGATCGCCAGGTTGCTGCGCCCCTCCGCGACGAGCCCCAGCACCTGCAGCTGTCGGGGGGTGAGCCGGTCGACCCGGCCGTCGTCACGTGCGGAACGGCCGACCATCACCGAGACGACCTCGGGATCGAGCACGACGCCGCCCTTCGCGACGCGGATCAGGTCGTCGCAGAAGCCCTCGACGTCGGTGACCCGGTGCTTGAGCAGGTAGCCGACGCCGCCGGTGCGGTCGCCGAGCAGCGTCGTGACGTAGCGGCGGGAGACGTGCTGCGACAGCACCAGGACCGGGATGGGCGGGTCGCCGCGGCGGATGTCGAGGGCGGCGCGCAGACCGTCGTCGGTCTCGCCGGGCGGCATCCGGATGTCGGTGACGACGACGTCGGGATGCTCCACAGCCGTCGACGCCCGCAGCGCCTCCGCGTCACCGACCGCGGCGGTGACGTCGAAACCGTTGCGGGACAGAAGGAGGGCGAGCCCTTCGCGGAGAAGGGGCTCGTCCTCGCCGATCACGACGCGCACGGCAACCTGCTCAGCAGCCGGGTGCCGCCGCCGGGGAGGTCGGCCACCTCGAACCCGCCGCCGAGGGCCTCGACGCGGTCGCGGGCGCCGCGCAGCCCGCCGTGCCCGTCGATGCGGGCGCCGCCGCGGCCGTCGTCGCACACCTCGATGTGCATGGCGGCGTCGTCGCGGTGCACGCGCACGGTGAGCCGGGACGCGCCGGAGTGCTTGACGGCGTTGGTGAGCGCCTCGGCGACGAGGAAGTAGGCGGCGCTCTGGACGACCGGCGGCAGTACGGAGTCGCCGGTGCGGACGTCGACGTCTGTGCGGACGGGCAGTCGGTCGGCGAGGTCCTCGACCGCGGCGGCGAGCCCGTTCTCGACGAGCATCGCCGGCATGACGCCGTGCACGAGGCGGCGCAGGTCGTCGATGACCCGGTCGAGGCCGTCGACGATCGAGCCGGGGTCGGCGCCGACGCCGCCGGAGACCTGCAGCAGCAGCAGGACCGGGGTCGGCGCCGACGCCGCCGGAGGCCTGCAGCCGCAGCAGGACGAGCCGGGCCTGGATGCCGTCGTGCAGGTCGCGGGCGATGCGGCGGCGTTCGGCGTCTGCGGCCTCGGTGACGCGGGCGCGGGAGGCCCGCAGCTCGGCGACGAGGCGCTGCCGGTCGAGCGCGATGGCGACGATCCCGCCGACGGCGTCGACGTGTGTGGCGTCGGGGACGTGGACGGGGTCGTAGCCGATCGCGGCGATATCGGTGCCGTCGAGGACGACGCGGGAGTGGGCCGGGCCGGGGTCGGCGGGCTGCCCGGCGGGGTCGACGTAGGAGTCCTCCACGCGGAACAGGATGCGTGCGTCGGGGTCGCCGACGGTTTCGGCGACGGCGTGGCGGACGGCCTCGGGGTCGCGGTCGCCGCGGGCGAGCCAGAGCCCCAGGTCCTCCAGCGCCGCAGTGCGCGCGAAGCCGCCGCGCAGCACGCCGAGGGCGAACGCGAAGGGGATCAGCCCGATCGCGACGACCTGACTGGACGCGACCGCGGACAGGCCGATGCCGAACAGCGGCGGCAACACGTTCGCGGCGAAGACGATGTAGAGGATGGTCAGGATCCCGAAGGCGTACAGGGGCGCGAGGGTGCGTCGCTGGGCCCGGGTGGCGCGCCGGAACCGGTGCACGAGCAGCGCGGACGTCGCGAGGATCAGCGTGATCGTCCCGAATGCCTGGACCTGCCCGAGGACCGCGACGACGGTGGGCGCGTCGGCGACCCCGAGCGGCGTCGCCGGTTCCAGCAGGTGCTGCACCAGGTCGGTGCCGACCACCAGCAGGTAACCGGTCGCCGCGAGGGCGCGCGCAGGTCGCCCGGTGAGCCGTCCTGTCGGGAAGGCGAGCAGCAGGTGCAGGATCACCGCGATCGGGGCGAGGGAGAACACGAGCCCGATCGCGCCCAGCAGGACGACGCCGGTCAGCTCGAACCCGGCGAGGTACATGACGACGCCCGCGCCGACCAGCAGCGGACCCATCCGGTTGGCGGGCCTGCGGTACCAGGCCAGCAGGCCGGAACCGACGTAGGCGGTGCCGACGACCGGGTACAGGGTTCCGTACCAGGACGGTCGGATCGGGCCGCCGACCGCGACGACGGCCTCGGCGACCGCGAGGGCGACGGCGGCCACCGCCAGAAGGACCAGGGCAGGCCGGACAGCCGACCCAGCGGGTCGGCGTCGGAACGAACCTGCGGGCGCTCCGTCCACTGCGGGCGAGTGTAGGGCCGAAGGGACCGAAACGGATCTCCGGAACAGGGGGCCCAGGCCCCCTGGGCACTGGGGGCCAGGGCCATTGGCCGCCGAGCCTGCCGCCGGGATCGTTGAGGCGATTCGGTCCGGCACCGATCGCCGCGCCGGGGAGGGACTGACGATGCCTCGCTTCCGACCGGTGGGGGTGGCGGCCGTCCTCACCGTCGCACTCGCCGTCGCCGCCTGTTCCGGTGATCCGGCCGCGACGGCGGACCCACCGGCCTCGTCGACGTCGGCGGCGCCGATGACGCCCACGCTGAGCTGGACCGACTGCGGTGACGGGTTCCGGTGCACGACGATCGAGGTTCCGAAGGACTGGAACGCACCGGCAGGCGAGAAGATCTCGATCGCGATGACGCAGCTGCCGGCGACAGGCGCGCGCACGGGCGAGATGTTCGTGAACTGGGGCGGCCCGGGCGACTCCGGCAACACCTCGATCCGCACGCGCGGCAAGGCGATATCCGACGTCACCGGCGGGTCGCTCGACATCATCACCTGGGACCCGCGGGGTCTCGGGACGAGCACCCCGATCACGTGCGCCGAGGGCAACATCGCCTACTTCGAGGCCGACCCCGGCACCCCGGAAGGCCTGCAGGCGATGGCGGCGGCGGCGCAGCAGCGTCGTGACGCCTGCGTGGCCCGCTACGGCACCTATCTCGGCGTGCTCGGCACCGTCCAGGGCGTGCGTGACCTCGAGGCGATGCGGATCGCGGCCGGCGCTCCGACGCTGAACTTCCTCGGCCTGTCCTACGGCACCCGCATCGGCGCGACGTACGCGGCGATGTTCCCGAACACGGTCGGCAACATGGTGCTCGACGGGTCGATGTCGCAGAAGGGGACCGCGAAGGACACCGCCGACGGGATGGTCCGCGCCGGTCAGGACTCGCTGGACCGCTGGTTCGCGCGGTGCGCGGCGAAGCCGGACTGCGCGTTCGGACCCGACCCGGGCGCCGGCTACGACACCCTGTTCGCGAAGGTGCGGGCCGAGCAGCCGGTGGTGCCCGGTACCGACGGCAAACGGCTCACGGCCGGGCTGGTCCACCAGATCGTGCTGGCAGGCCTGGTCGACTACGGCGGCAGCCAGGAGGCCGCCGAGGAGGCGGTCGCCGCCTACCTGAGAAAGGGCGACCCGTCGATGCTCTACGCCGTCGGCCTGGGGATCGCCGGGCAGCGGCCCGACGGGACGTTCACCAACGGCCCGGAGATCTTCCAGTTCGTCTCGTGTGCCGACTGGCCGATGCGGCTGACGTTGCCGGAGGTGCAGGCGGCTGCCTCCGACCCGGCGAAGGTCTCGCCGCGGCTCGGGGCGTTCGCGTCGTCGTTCGCGCTGACGAACACGACCGCGTGCCCGCCGGTGAAGGACGGCCCGCTGCCGCTCCCGACGAGGCCGGTCGCGGGGAAGGTGCTGATCCTGGGCAACACCTCCGACGCGGAGACGCCGCTGGAGAACGGCGAGGAGCTGCACTCCATGATCGCGGGCTCACGGGTGCTCGTGCTGGACACGATGGGGCACACCAGCTTCTACCGGTCGCAGTGCATGGCGGCGGCGGGTGGCGCGGCGCTGACCCGTGGTGAGCTGCCGGCGGAGGGGGCGCGCTGCGCGTCGTGACCCGGCGCGCAACGCGGGATCGTGCACGGCGCGCACAGCGCGCACAGTTCCGTGCACGCCACGGCAAGCCCGGCAGGGTCACGGGGGGTGACCCTGCCGGGATGTCGTCGCGGGGTCGGCCGTGCGGTTCGATGAGTGGAACGGTCGCCTTCCGGTTCCGCACGTGCGCGCCTAGCGTGCGGGGTGTCGACGACGACACGGCAGACCGGGCGGTGACATGAGCATCGGGACGGCCGGGGGCGCAGCTCCGGCGTACGTGGACGACGACGCCTTCGACGCGATCTCCGCGAGCCACCTGCCGTGGTCGCTGGACCTGGGCGACGACCGGGCGCCGACGTCGGCGCGGTGGGACCTGGGCGACCCGTGGGTCGTGGGCTGCCGGATCGGACGGATGACGGGCCGGCGCGGCCGGGCGGAGCTGCGCGACACGCCGGGGGAGTACGTGGCGGTGCTGCTCGTGCACCGCGGCACGGAGTACCTGCGCCAGGAGGGCCGCACGGCCGAGGTCACGGCGGGTGGCGCGGCGTTGTGGGACGGGGTACGGCCCGTGGAGTGCTTCACGGCGTCGCGGCTGGACAAGCACACGATGTTCGTCCCGCGGGCCCTGGTGGCCGACGCCGTCCCGGATCTCGACGCGGCGCTGGTCCGTGCGATCCCCGACTCGGCGGACCTGCGGCTGCTGCACGCCTGGCTGCAGACGGCGACCCGGCACGAGGACCTCGAACCCGACACCGCGCAGCGCGCCGGGCGGATGGCGCTCGACCTGCTCAACGCCTCGCTGGCCCGGGCCCGTGACGGCAGCAACGGCACCCACGCGGTGCTGTTGCTGCAGGTCAAGTCGTTCCTCGACGCCAACCTGTCCGACCCGACGCTCACGCTGGACACGGTCGCGAAGGCCAACGCCGTCTCGCTGCGCTACCTGCACCTGCTGTTCCAGGGCTCGGGGGAGACCGCGCGGGAGTACCTGCGCCGCCGCCGCCTCGAACGGGCCCGGCAATTGCTGGCGGGCGCCGACCTGCCGGTCACCGAGGTCGCGGGCCGGTGCGGGTTCGACAGCCCGTCGTCGTTCAGCCGGGCCTACCGCGCGCACTACGGCATGTCCCCGCGTGAGGCGCGCCGGGAGGACTGACCGGGGGCATGCACGCCCGGTCAAGTTCCGTGCTCTCGCCGGCATGTCCCGGCGCGGCGTGCGCGGCAGCCTCGTCCCGAGCGCTTCCCGACGACGCGAAGGCGGGACATGACCACCACACAGAGCGTTTCAGGCACGACGACCGACGACGGTCCGCTGTTCGAACCGGGCCGCATCGGCTCGATGACGCTGCGCAACCGGTTCGTGCAGGCGCCGATCTTCACGCAGTTCGCCACCACCTGGGGCGAGGTCGACCAGCGGCTGATCGAGTACCACCGGGCGAGGGCCCGTGGCGGGGTCGGCCTGATCATCACCGAGAACACGTCGGTCGACTGGGAGCTGGGCCGCACGGTCGGCAACCCGATGCGCATCGACCACGACCGGTTCCGCGCCGGACTGACCGACCTGGTCGAGGCGGTGCACAACGAGGGTGCGAAGATCGCGGTCCAGCTGCACCACACCGGCCGGCAGAACTCGCAGGGCAACGCCGAGCGCAACGAGCCGCCGATCGCCCCGACCGCCGGGGTCACCAGCGCGTTCGGGACGCCGCCGCGGGCGATCGAGGAGTCGGAGATCCCCGGGCTCATCGACCTCTACGCCCAGGGCGCACGGCGCGCCGTCGCGGCCGGCTTCGACGCCGTCGAGCTGCACGGCGCGCACGGCTATCTGTTGTCGCAGTTCTTGTCGCCCAAGACGAACCACCGCACCGACGACTGGGGCGGCTCGCTGGAGAACCGGGCACGGTTCGCGCTGGAGGTCGTGAAGGCGGTCCGCGAACAGGTCGGACCCGACTTTCCCGTGTTGTACCGGCTGAGCCTGGAGGAGCCCTACGAGGGCGGCCTGTCCACCGAGGACGGGCTCGCGTTCTGCGAGATGCTCGACCCGCTCGTCGACGCCCTCGACATCACCGGCGGCAACTACGACACGGCGATGACGCTGCTGCCGATGATCGCCCCGGGCTCGCTGCTTCCCTACGCCCGCGCGGTGAAGGAGCGCGTGACAGTGCCGGTGATCGGCGTCGGCCGGTTGACGTGGCTGCTCGACGACCTGCAGAAGGCTGTCGGCAACGGCGAGCTCGACTTCGTGTCGCTGGGCCGCAGCCAGCTCGCCGACCCCGACACCGTCGTGAAGACGCGCCGCGGGGAGCCCGAGCGGGTCCGGCGCTGCCTCGCCGTCAACGAGTGCGTGTCGCGCTGGATGTTCAACGGCCAGCGCACCCAGTGCGTCATCAACCCCGGCCTGGGCCAGGAGAAGCGGGCGGCCGGCGCGCGCAGGCCCGCGCCCGTCCGCAAGCGGGTGCTCGTCGCGGGCGCCGGCCCGTCGGGCTGCGAGGCGGCGCTGCTGGCGGCCGAGCGTGGGCACGACGTCGTCGTCGTGGAGCGGGACTCCCGCGTCGGCGGGCAGCTGCACGCGTGGGGCGCGGCGAGCCCGTTCCGCGCGGAGATCGCCAACATGATCGGCTTCTACGAGAGCGAGCTGGCCCGGGCCGGGGTCGAGGTCCGCCTGGGCACCGACGTCGCCGACGTCGACCGGGCCGGGTTCGACCAGGTCCTGCTGGCCACCGGCACCGAACCGGTGGGCGACGGCGTCGACGCGGTGACGATGCTCGCGTCCGGTGACCTCCCCGAGAGCGAGGAGGTCACGGTGTTCGGCGAGACCGAGACGGCGATGTTCGCGGCGCTGTGGCTCGCCGAGCAGGGCCGCACGACGACGCTCGTCTCGCCGGCCGAGGCGGTGGGCGTCGACACCAACGACATGCAGAACGGGCACCTCGCCGGGCTGCTCGAGGAGCGCGGCGTCACGGTCCGGACCGGGGTCGCCGACCCGGGCGGCGCCGCCATGGTCCGCGCGACGGTCCGTGAGCCGTCGCGGGTCCTCGCCGGTGACGTCGACGGCGAGCGCGTCCGCGAGATCGGCACCCGCGCCCGCGGTGGCCGCATGTACGAGGCCACCCAGTCCGGCTTCTGGGCCGCGGCCGAGATCTGAGCAGAGGCGACGACGATGACCGTGCGCGCGATCGAGCACATCGGCCTCACCGTGCCCGACCTGGAGCAGGCGACGACGTTCTTCGCCGAGGCGTTCGGCGCCGAACACGTCTACGACATGATCGACGAGGCGCTGTCCGGTCCCGCGATCGAGTCGGGCCTGGGCGTCCCGGCCGGCGCGACGATCGAGGCGATCCGGATGCTGCGCCTCGGCAACGGCCCCAATCTGGAGCTGTTCACCTACTCCGGTGTGCCACAACGGGATCCGCTGGTCCCGTCGGACTACGGGCTGCAGCACTTCTGTGTCTACGTCGACGACATGGACGCGGCCGCGGCCCGGCTGGAGAAGGCCGGCGGCACCCTGCTGTCGGCGCCCGGCGAGCTGCCGGGCGGCGACGCCGGTCCCGGCAACCGCTACGTCTACGCCCGCACGCCGTGGGGCTCGACCGTCGAGCTCGTCACCTACCCGTCCGCGCAGGCCTACGAGTCGGGGACGGCGCTGCGGCGCTGGCGCCCGGCCCCGTCGGCCGACCACACCGAGCAGGAGTCATGAACCCCCGTTTCGAACTGGCCCACCTCGCCCACGCCGAGCTGCTGACCCCGAACATGGAGGGCACACTCTGGTTCTTCCATGAGCTGCTCGGCATGCGGGAGGTCGCCCGCCAGGGCGACTCGGTCTACCTGCGCTGCTACGAGGACCCCTACCACCACAGCCTCAAGGTCACCGCCGCCGACGCACCCGGCCTGGCCAACCTGGGATGGCGCACCACCTCGGCCGAGGCCCTCGACCGCCGCGCCGACGCCCTCGACAGGGCCGGCCTCGGTCGCGGCTGGACCAAGGGCGACCTCGGCGTCGGGCCGACGTTCGCGTTCGAGTCACCCGACGGGCACCCGATGGAGCTGGTCTGGGAGGTCGAGAAGTACCTGGCCCCGCCGGAGCTGCGGAGTCCGATCCTGACCCGCCGGTCGAAGCGGCCCCTGCAGGGCCTGCCCCCGCGCCGGCTCGACCACGTCAACCTCATGGCGTCGGACGTGACCGTCCAGAAGGAGCTGTTCGAGCAGACCCTCGGGTTCGGCACCCGCGAGCGGGTCGTCGACGTCGCCGGCGGCGGCACCGAGATCGGCGTCTGGATGAGCGTCAACATCCTGGGCCACGAGATGGCGATCATGGCCGACTCCACCGGCACGCGCGGGCGGCTGCACCACCTGGCGTTCTGGTACGGGGTGCCGCAGCACAACACCGACGCCGCCGAGCTGTGCCGCGAGTACGGCGTCCAGATCGAGGCCGGCCCGGACGTCCACGGGATCACGCAGGGCGCGTTCCTGTACGTGTTCGAGCCCGGCGGCAACCGGATCGAGCTGTTCGGCAACTCCGGGATCCTGGAGCTGGAGCCCGACTTCGAGACGGTCACGTGGGACCTCGCCGATTTCGACACCGGTATCGCGATCGGCGGCGCGACGCTGCCCGCGGAGACGTACTTCGTCTACGGCACCCCGCCCGTCCCCGGGCAGGAGTCGCTGATCAAGGCCTCCGAGATCGGATCGCGGGTGTCCGCCCCGGTCGCCTGAGACCCTGTGAGTGGCAATGGTCGCTGTGGCGACTGTTGCCACTCACGACCTGTGGATCGGTGTGCCCGTCGGAACCCGGCCACGCATGACGAGCCGGACGAAGATCGCCGCCGGGATGTACATCAGTACCCCGTACATCGCCGGAGCCAGCGCCGCCGCCGGGTTGTCCAGCACCGTGACCAGCACGGTGATGGCGAGAACGGCGTTGTGGATGCCGATCTCCATCGCCGCCGCGACGGCCTGACGGTGGTCGATCCGGGCCAGCCGCGGCACCGTGTAGCCGACGGTCAGGCTCAGCACACTGACCAGCAGGCACAGCAGTCCGATCGCGACGAGCCCGTCGAGGAACTGGTCGAGCTGCTGCAGGATCGCCGCGATGATCGCCAGGAACACCGCGACGACGGCGGCGATGCGGACGGGCCGCTCCATCCGCTCGGCGAACCCGGGCCACCGCCACCGCACGAGCATCCCGAGCGCCACCGGCACCAGCACGATCGCGACGACCTGCACGAGCTTGTCGAGCTGCAGCCCGATGCTCGCCTCGGAGCCGGCGAAGAACCGCACCGAGAACACGACGACGAACGGCAGCGTGATCATCGCCAGTACCGAGTTCACGGCGGTGACGGTGACGTTGAGGGCGACGTCGGCGCGGGCCAGGTGGCTGAACACGTTGGCCGTCGCCCCGCCCGGCGACACCACCAGCACCATCATGCCGATGGCCAGGTCGGGCCCGATCCCGAACGCGACGACGAGCCCGAACACGATGAGCGGCAACACGATCATCTGGCAGACGAGCGTCACCAGCACGGCGCGGGGCGCGGTGAGGACGCGGGCGAAGTCGGCCACCGTGAGGCTGAGCCCGAGCCCGAACATGACGACGGCCAGCACGACCGGCAGCACGACCGAGATGATCGACGAGTCCATCGCGCCTCCCCGAGCGAATTGTCCGGTAGACGGTATTCGCTCCGGCCGCGTGCGGCGTCGGCCGGACGGGTAGCCCGGGGATCAGAGTTGTACGTGCAGCGTCGAGTCGCGCGCCGCCAGCGTCGGCTCCAGCAGCTCCGGCTCCCGGTCGATGCCGGTGAGGATGTCGTGCAGCGCCTCCGACCCGCGCCGGCCCATGTCGTCCATCGGCGAGCAGATCGAGCTCATCGGCACCGGCAGCCAGCTCATCAGCGGGATGTCGTTGTAACCGATGATCGCGATGTCCTGGCCGACGATCCGGCCGCGCTCCCGGGCGGCGCCGACGGCCCCGATCGCGGCGAAGTCGTTGATCGCGAAGAGCGCGGTGATCTCGGGATGACGGGTGAGCAGCGCGGCGGCGGCCGCGTGCCCGCCCTCGGCGTCGGGTGCCGACGGCTGCACGCAGCTGTCGGGCACGTTGATCCCCGCCGACAGGAACCGCTCCACGAACCCGTGCGTCCGCTCGACACAGGTGCTCGCGTACTCGGGCCCGGCGATGACCCCGACGTTGCGGTGCCCGAGCCCGATGAGGTGCTCCCCGGCCAGCCGGCCGCCGCGCACGTCGTCGGTGGTGACCGACGGGTGGCCGCGCAACCGGCGGTTGACCAGAACGTACGGGATGCCGCGCCGCTTGAGCGCCTGCACGAGGTCGTCACCGTCGAGGCGGGCGTCGCCGATCAGGAAGCCTTCGACGCGGCGGGCCAGCATCTTCTCCAGCCGCTCCATGCGCAGCTCGGGATCGTCGTTGGAGTTGGCGACGAGCGTCGTGTAGCCGTGGGCGTGCGCCGCGTCGTCGGCGCTCTCGTAGATGCGGGCCAGCACGTAGTCGGTGATGCGGGGGACGATGATGCCCAACGCCCCGCTGCGCCGGGTGCGCAACGCCGACGCCGCCGGGTCGGGGTGGTAGCCCATCTCCTCGGCGATGGCCCGGATACGGGTGGCCGTGCCGAGCCCGACGCCGGTCGAGTTGAGCGCCAACGCCCGGGACACGGTGGAGATGTGGACGCCGGCGCGCTTGGCGATCTGAGCCAGCGTCACCGGCTCGGATGCCGCCAACGCTGCGCCTCCCGAATCCTCGGACTGGACTCACTGTATCCGCGCAGGTACGCGGCCCGTGTGCCGCCCGCACCTCACGACGGGTAGCGGACCGCCAGGCCACCGTCGGCCACGATCTCATGGCCGGTGACGTACGCGGCGTCGTCCGACGTCAGGAACCGGATGACGCGCGCCGCCTCGTCGGTTCTGCCGATCCGTGCGAGTGGGATCCCGAGCGCTGCCTTCGTGAGCCCTTCGGGACCGAGCGAGTTGACGGGGTCCAGCGACTGCGGGCTCTCGATCAGCCCGGGCACGATCGCGTTGACCCGGATGCCGCGCGGCGCGAGCTCGACGGCCAGCGCCCGGCACAGCCCGATGACGCCGGCCTTCGCCGCGCTGTAGTGCGCGTGCTCCTCCCAGCCGTAGACCCCACCCATGATCGACGCGACCGCCGCCATCGCCCCGCCGCCGCTCATGTGCCGGGCGCAGGCGCGCAACGTCCGCATGACGCCGGTGAGGTCGACGGCGAGCATCTCGTCCCAGCGGTCGTCGGTCAGCTCGTCGAGCGGTGCGCGGCGCAGGATGCCCGCCCCGGCGACGGCGATGTCGAGCCGGCCGAACCCGTCGACGGCGGCCTGCGCGAGCGCGTCGACCGAGGCGGTGTCGGCGACGTCGACCTCGACCGGCAGGCAGCGCCCACCGGCCGCGGTGACGGCGTCGACGGTCTCGCCGACGTCGTGCGGATCGGCGGGGTAGTGGCCGACGACGCTGTGCGCCCCGGCGCGGGCGTATGCGACGGCCAGCGCCCGGCCGATCCCGCTGGCCCCGCCGGTGATGACGGCGACGCGGCCGGCCAGCCCGTCGTCGCGATGCGGTGCACTCATGGCATGACGTCCCCACTGTTGGGGTGCAGCGTCTGGCCGACGTAGACGTTCCCGCCCGGGTCGGAGGCCAGCAGCAGCGCGGTCGGCGCGATCTCGGCGGGAACGGCGAAGCGACCCAGGGGCAGCTCCGCCGTCTTCATCGCCGTCCACTCGGGCGTGAGGTCGGCCGTCATCTCCGTGACGACGGGCCCGGGCGCGATCGCGTTGACCAGCACGCCGGCGCCGGAGACCTCCAGCGCCAGCGACTTGGTGAACGCGATGACGCCCGCCTTCGCCGCGGAGTAGTGCGCCATCGACGGCGAGCCCTTGAGCCCGAGCTGCGACGCGATGTTGACGATCCGCCCCCAGCCCTGCGCGGTCATGTGCGGCAGCACCGCCCGGCAGGTCAGGAACACCCCGGTGAGGTCGACGTCGAGGGTCCGCCGCCAGGTGTCCAGCGACATGCCGGCGACCTCGGCCTGATCGAGGACGCCCGCGCTGTTCACGAGGACGTCCACCCCGCCGAGGCGGTGGACCGCCTCGGCGACGGCGTCGGCGACACTGCCCTCGTCGGTCACGTCGACGCTCACCGAGGGGTGCGGCCCGGCGGCCGGGCGCTGGTCGGCGACGAGGACGGATGCCCCCGCGTCGGCGAAGCAGGCGGCGATCGCGGCTCCGATGCCGCCCGCCCCGCCGACGACGAGAGCCCGTCGCCCGTCGAGCCTCACGAGGTCTCCGCGGTGGCGTGCGTGCTGGTCAGCGGCGCGGCCTTGCGAGCGCAGAGGATCGCGCCTGCCGACAGCAGGATCGGCAGGCAGCCCCACAGCAGGCCGGACCTGATCCAGGCCGCGGCCTGGTCGGCGGGCGCCGAGCCCGCGGCGGCGAGCGTCGCGGTGAACAGGACGCCGCCGATGATGGCGCCGATCTGGCCGAGCGCGTTGATCAACGTGCCCGCCGTCGCCCGGGTCTCGACGGGGAACGACTCGCTGTTGAAGAACAGCACCGCCGAGTACGGGCCGATCAGGAAGAACGTGCCCAGCGCGTACGCGGTGACCAGCAGCGGCAGGTTCCCGTTGGGGCCCAGCACCATCACGCCGAAGCAGATCGCCGAGACGGTCCAGCCGATCGCGATCGTGTTGCGCCGGCTGATCCGGTCGCCGAGCCACCCGTGGAACAGGTAGCCGAAGAACCCGGCGACGTTGGAGACGATCAGCACCTCGAGCGCGCCGGTGAACGAGACCTCCTTGCCGTTCACCAGGATCAGCGTGCCCTGGAACGCGAAGGCAAGGATGCCGAGCCAGTTGAGCAGGAATGCGATCGACAGCGTGATGGTCGCCCGCCGGGAGTCGCCCTGGAACAGCGCCCCGAACCCGATCTTGTGCGTGCGGATCTCCTGACCGGTGAGGCGGGCGAGCTCGTCGGCGTCGTCCCCGCGGCCCTCGGCGCGCAGGGCCCGGATGCGACGCTGGGCGACGAACACCGGGCTCTCCTTGAGCTGCCGCGCGGCGAGCAGCATGAAGATCGCGGGGAAGACGGCGACGATGAAACACAGCTCCCAGCCGCCGACCGGCTGCAGGATGTAGATCGACAGCGCCGCGATGACCGACCCGATCGGCCATCCGCCCTGCACGACCGAGTAGATGAACCCGCGCCGCTTGATGGAGCGTTCGTCGGTGTAGACGTGGGCGTACATCTCGTTCAGGTAGGTCGCGTTGACCGCCTGCTCGCTGTAGCCGAGACCGGCGAGCGCGCGGATCAGGACGAGCAGTACGAGGCCCGCGAATCCGAGGGCCCCGGCCGCGTAGCCGCCGAGCCAGGTCAGCAGCGACGCGATCGCGGCGCCGACGACGCAGACCACGATGCCGGCGCGGCGTCCGATCCGGTCGACGAACGGGCCGACCGCGAATGCCACGATGGCGGTGCCGAGCGTGACCCACGTGTTGACGCCCGTCGTCTGCGCGCCCGACCAGCCCAGCTCCTGGGCGATGACCGGCAGCAGGTTGGCGAACAGCACGAAGTCGTAGACGGCGAACGTCCAGGCGAAGAAGCAGATGACGGTCGCACGCCGGACGTCGATGCGCGTGACGGCGGCGTTGATCCGGGCCGCCTCGTCGGCGGGTGAGAGAGCGGTCGATGGCATGGCAGGGGTCTCCTCGCGTGCGCGGGTGATCCGACGGACGACGGTGTCGTGCGGGCCGTGCTGCCGCCACGCCTGCGGACGTGCGCAGACGCGGGCGACCGGACGTGCGAGGTGACCCGGTCCACGGCGCGAGCGGGCATCGCGGACCGGGCGGGGTCGGGCGGGCGCGCGGCCCGGGCGCCGGGCCGTGCGCCGGCGGGTCAGACCGCCGCGAAGCGGCGGCGGATCGCGTCGCGCTCGGCTCCGCTCGCGATCAGCAGCGTCAGCAGCAAGCGGGCCTTCGCGCCGTCGAGCGCGCCACCGCTGATGACCCCGCGGCCGAGCAGGTCGCGCTCGGACCCCGGGAAGGCGTACGTGGACTCGTAGATCTCCCCGGCGCCGGTCCGGGTCGTCATGACGACGGGCATCCGGTCGACGATCCGGGTGAGGGATTCGACGACCCGCGCCGGTACGTGACCGCCGCCGAACGCCTCGACGACCACCCCCTCGAACCCGACGACGTGCTCCGGACGGATCGGGTCGCTGCCCAGTCCGACGCGGACGATCCCGACCGACGGCATGTCGACGGGGAGGTCGCCGGGCTTGCACACCGGGTCGCGCCGGCGCGGCGCGAGCGAGATCCGTACGCGGTCCTCGGTGACCCAGCCGACCGGTCCGGCGTTCGGTGACCCGAACGCGTGGACGCTCGAGCTGTGCAGCTTGCGGACGAACCGCGGCAGGTGGATCTCGTCGGCGAACACGACGAGCGGCCCGAGCCGCCGGGCCTGCTCGTCGGCCGCGACCTTCAGCGCGGCGAGCAGGTTGGCGGGCCCGTCGGCCCCGGCGAGTCCGGAGTTGCGCATCGCCCCGGTGAGGACGACGGGTGGTGCGTCGTCGTCGAGGAGCAGGTCGAGCAGGTAGGAGGTCTCCTCGAGGGTGTCGGTGCCCTGGGTGACGACCACCCCGTCGACCTTGCCGGTGTGCTCGACGACCAGCTGCGCCAGCTCGACGACGTCGCGCACGGTGAGGTCGCCCGACGGGTACTGCCGGAACGACTCGGTGCTGACCGTCGCGACCCGGTCGGCCCCGGGTGCCGACGCCAGCAGCTCGTCGGGGCCCAGGCGGGGGACCGCGTCGCGGCCTCCCGCGTCGGGCACCGAGGCGATCGTCCCGCCCATCGTGACGACGAGGACGTGCGGACGGGCGGAACTCACGGACTCTCCTACGGGCAGGGTCACGCTCAGGGCAGGTCGCGGTCGAACGGGTAGCGCTTGTTGTCCTCGAACGGGAACCGCTTCCGGAAGTCCTCGGCGATGTTCTCGAAGGTGTCGAAGCTGACGCCGTCGTGGCCGAGGATGTGCTCGAAGAGCCGCTCGAGCATGAGCAGGACGTGTGGCCGGCCGGACACGTCGGGGTGGATGGTGATCGGGTAGATCGCGTAGTCGTACTCGCGGTAGACCCAGTCGAACTGGTCGCGCCACATCTGCTCGATGTCGCGGGGGTTGACGAAGCCGTGGCTGTTCGGGCTGCCCTTGATGAACATCATCGGCGGCAGGTCGTCGATGTACCAGCTGAAGTTGATCTCGACGAGGTCGATCTCGTCGCCGCGGACCAGCGGCTTCATCCACTTCTCGGCCGGGCCGGAGAGGTCGATCTTGGTCCAGGTGTCGCCGGTGCGGGCGTAGATTGGCTGGAAGTCGTG
>MEGH01000061.1 GCA_001725415.1 Pseudonocardia sp. SCN 73-27 | reverse complement strand
CCTCAGGCTGCCGTGCCATCGCCCACCTCCGACGACAGCCTCTCAGCCGATCACCGCAGCCGGGTTACAACGCCAACGTTCTCAATCGAGGCACTAGCTCGCTCGTGTGGCTGCCCGCGATCCCGACATCCGGCGGGCGCGGGGTGAACCCCGGGAGGTCGGCGAGCCCGTCACTGCCGTCGAGGACGCTCAGATCCACCGGGCCCGTCCCGGCCAGCTCCAGCCGCAGCTCGATCCCGTCGGCGGGCGGGGCGTGGAAGATCAGGTCGAGACGACCGTCCCGGACGTCGATCGGCGCCCCCGCCGCGGTGGCCGCCCTCAGGACCGGGCCGTTGCCCGTCTCCACGGCGAGCAGCCGGACCGGGCGCTGCGGCACGATCCGCACCGTCACCGTCCGCCCCGTCCCCTCCGCGACGTCGGACACCACGTCCACCCGCGCCGGCGGCAGCGGCGCCACCGGCGCCGGGCCCGCCCAGAAGAACCCCGACATGCCCAGCAGCTCCGGCACCAGCTGCCGCGTGTCGACGTAGCCGGCCGTCCACGCGCCGGGGTGCTCCTGCTCGGTGACCCAGCGGGCCTGCCCGGTGTCGGCGTCGAGGGCGTACATCAGCTGCGCCGGAACGGGATCCTCCGGCGTGAACCGGTCGGCCGACAACCCCACCGCGCCCAGCGCGACCGCCGCCACCAGCGCGACCGGCCCCGGCCACCACGCGCGCGTGCCCAGCAGCGGGTCGATCAACGGCAGGAGCACCGGCGTGAGCAGGACCAGCACGAACGCCGGGACCGCCGCCACCGGCAACCCGAGCGCCGGGAAGAACAGCACCGCCGTCGGCACCAGGACGACGACGGCCACGAACGCCGCCACCACCGCCGCCGCGATCCCCATCCCCGTGCGGCCCACCGCGACCGCCACTGCCGTGCACACCGCACCCGCCAACGCCGGCAACGCCGCCAGGTACGACCCGCCCGGCGCGAACGACGCCAGCACGATCTCGAGTGCCGCCAGCCACGCCAGCCCGCCCACGACCAGCGCGACCGCGCCGATCGCCTTGCGCAGCAACGCGAACCAGATCAGCACCACGGCCGCGACGAGCAGCACCAGCGCCCACCGGTACCAGGTCGGATCCCAGACGTCGCGCACGCTCGCGTAGTCGGGGCGGATCGCCACCAGCAGCGCCCAGCCGCCCTGCGACAGCAGCGGCGCCCCGACAAGCGGCACGACCGCGAGCACCAGCCCGCCCAGCATCCGCGGCACGCTCGCCGCCCGCTTCCACCGCGCGACGACCGCCAGCGCCACCACCGCGATCGCGGCGACGATCGCCAACGGCCACACCGCCGGCTCCGGGTAGTGCACGAGCGTGTCCAGCACCGGGAAGTACGTCGCGTCCTGCGCCGCGGGCAGCGCCCGCACGTCCTCATCGCCGAACGCCCGGGCCAGCGCCACCGCCGAGTCCAGGTGCGCCTGCAGGCTTCCCCGGTCCATCCGCTCCGGGGTGTCCTCCGGCGAGTGGTACGCCGCCGACCCGTCGATGTAGGCCGAGTTCAGCCCCGTGAAGCGGCCCGCGTCGCGGAACGGGCTGAAGTCCGTGTCGTTCGGCAGGATCCGGTAGACCTCGACGGCGAAACTCGTCGCCACCGGATGCGGCGCCGCGCCCGAGTAGACGTCGATCAGGTTCTGGTTGCCGCGCGTCGTCTCGAACATGATCACCGGCCCGCCGGTGCCCCGCGCCTCGACGTTGAGCACCACCCCGCCCTGCGCCGCAAGGGGATCCGAGGCCACGAACGCCTGCGCACCGCACAGGCACGCCTCCTCGGCGTCGGTGAACAGCAGCACCACGTCGTTGCGCATCGGCGCCGCCCGCAGCACCCGCGCCGACTCCAGCAACGTCGACACCCCCGCGCCGTCGTCGTTCGCGCCGGGCCCCACCTGCACCGAGTCGTAGTGCGCCACCAGCAACACCCGGCCCCGCTCCGCCACCGGCGCCGTCCCGGGGATCGTCGCCACGACGTTGCGCACCCGCGCCGCCTGCTGCACCCCCCGCGGGTTCACGCCGACCGCGTCCTGCACCCGTGTCTCGACCCCGAAGCCGCGCAACGTGTCGAGAATGTAGGTGCGGACCTCGTCGTTGGCGGCGGACCCGGCAACGTGCGTCCGCGCCCCGATCCTCTCCACATGCGCGAAGGCCGCAGCCGCCGACGGCTCGTCGGCCGGGACGTCGGTCCGCGGCGACGGCGGGGTCACCGACAAGACGGCCACCACCGCCACCACGGCGACGATCAGCCAAGCCGCGGCAACGGCGAGTGGACGGGGCGGCGGGGTGATCGTCGGCGACCGCACGCCCGCAGTCTGCCCGACATCGCCCGGTTCAGGACGCGGCGACCCCCGCGATTCGGAACGTCTCGGCCGGCATCGCCCGGCGTAGCCGCCACGTGATCGCGATCGGCTTCTCGCCCTGGTGGCTCTCGATGTCAACCTGGCCCAGGCAGAGGAACGGTGCACCGTCGCCGAGGTCGTCGGACGGAGTGTCGCGGGTGAACAGCACGACGCGAGTGCCGCGCTCGCGGTGGTTCAGGTAGCGCTGCCCCGTCTCCGACTGTGTTGACGTCGCGTTCTGCGACTCCCAGTGGAACACCTCGGGGCTCACGGCGTAGTCGCGGTACATCGTCGTCGGCGAGAAGTCGCGCTCGGTCTTGCGCAGGTTGACCAGCAGCGCGTCGGTGCGCTGCTCGGGCGCCCAGACCACGCCGGTGGCGTGGCCGTATGCCTTGCGCTCCATGCTGGCCCAGTCGAGGGCGGCAAGAATTTCTTCGCGACGGTAGTGCGCGTGGCTCATTAGCGGGATATGCGTGAGCCCCTCCCCCAGTGACTTGGGCAGGTGCCGCGCCGCGTCGAGCGTGTGGGCGACGAGCTCGCCGATCTCGGCGCACACTGCCGAGTGCCGGCGCAGGTGCGCGAGGCCCTGCTCGTAGGTGATGAACCCGTTGCGGTTGGGCCAGAGCTGGAAGAACAACATGCGGGCGAGCCGTTGCTCCCGCTCGGTCAGGTCCCCATAGCTCGGGCCCGCGGGGGCAGCCAGCTGGGCATAGACCTCGGCCCGCTCGGGATCGTCCACGTGGCTGAGGGTGGACATCCGCCGCAGCAGCGCGTCCTCGTCCGGGCCGCCGGTGAGGGTCGGCAGGCCCGCGTCGCGCCGCAGGCCAGTCCACGAGCCCTTGCCCCGGTAGACATCGGCGATCTCGCGGGCGGCGTCACGCAGGTACGCCGCGAGCGGCAGGTTGCCATGCGAGCGGACGTCGGCGACCAGGTCCTTGCGCGTGAACTTGAGCTGGCGGCGGACGTTGTCGAGCACGATCTGCTGCGCGACTCGGTCGAGGACCAGGGCTGAGCCCGACGGCAGGAACGGGAACGACTGGTCGATGTCGTCGACGAGCCCGCGCCGGCTAGAACCAGTCAACGCCCGGTAGCGGACGTCGAACCGAAACTCCCGGCGCTGCTGGCCGATGAAGTCGAGCGCGGTGAGGACCGCTTTGTCGGGTGCACGGCGCAGGCCGCGGCCCAGCTGCTGCAGGAAGATCGTCGCGCTCTGCGTGGGGCGCAGCATGAGGATTGTGTCGACCTGCGGCAGGTCGAGTCCCTCGTTGAACAGGTCGACGGTGAACAGGCAGTTGACCGCGCGCGCGCTCAGCTGGCGCAGCGCCGCGGCCCGGTCGGCCGCCGACGTGCCACCGGTTACCGCGAGGCTCGGGATGCCGGCGTTGGTGAACACCGCCGCCATGTACTCGGCGTGCGCGATCGACACGCAGAATCCCAACGCGCGCATGGCCAGCACGTCGGTGACCTTGTCGCGCGTCTCGCGGACGACCTTGGCCGCGCGGACGTCGTTGCCGGTGTAGACGGCATCGAGCGCAGCCGTGTCGTAGCCGCCCTTCTTCCACTGCACGCCGCTGAGGTCGACGTCGTCGGCGATGCCGAAGTAGTGGAACGGGACCAGCAGGTCGTCGGCGAGCGCGTCCCACAGCCGCAGTTCGGTGGCGCTGCGGCCCTCGAACTGGTCGCGGACGTCGGTGCCGTCGGCGCGCTCGGGAGTCGCCGTCAGGCCGAGCAGTTCGCGGGGCGTGAGGTGGTCGAGAAGGCGCCGGTAGCTCACCGCCTCCGCGTGGTGGAACTCGTCGACCACGACGACATCGAAATGGTCGACGGGGATGTTGGCCACCCCGTATGCCGCGAGTCCCTGGATGCTGGCGAAGACGTGGTTCCAGCGTTCAGGCCGCTCGCCGCCCACGTAGAGCTCGCCGAACGACCCGTCGGCGAGAACAGCACGGTAAGTGCGGCGGGACTGGTCGAGGATCTCCTTGCGGTGCGCGACGAACAGCAGCCGCGCCCGCGGAAGGGTCGTGCGTAACCGCGCGTAGTCGAGCGCGGCGACGACCGTCTTGCCGGTCCCGGTCGCGGCGACGACGAGGTTGCGGTGCCGATCGTGGACCTCTCTCTCGGCGTCGAGGGCCTCCAGGATCTGGGCCTGATGCGGCAGCGGCCGGACCTCGAGCCCGGTGAGCATCTGGTCGGCCGAGGGCACCCTCGCGCGCCCGAGAGCGTCCGCCAGCCTGGCGACGTCGTCGGGGCTACTGGGGTCGTAGGGCACGAAGTTCGGGTCGGCCCAGTAAGTGTCGAAGGTGCTGGTGAACTTGCGGATCAGGTCGGGCGTCGCAACCGATGAGAGCCGGACGTTCCATTCCAGGCCCTCGACCAGCGCCGATTTCGACAGGTTGCTGCTGCCGACGAACGCCGTATCGAAGCCGGTGTCGCGGCGGAAGAGCCAGGCCTTGGCGTGCAGCCGGGTCGTCGCCGACGCGTAGTTGATCTTCACCTCGGCACCGAACTCGCGCACCAGCTCGTCGACGGCCCGTTGCTCTGTCGCACCCATGTACGTCGTGGTGATGACGCGCAACGGCACGCCACGATCGTTCAGGATGGCGAGCTCGTCCCGCAGCAGCCGCAGGCCAGGCCACCGAATGAAGGCGCACAACAGGTTCACAGCGTCGGCCGAGACCAGCTCGGACTTCAGCTCAGCCGACAGTGACGGCTCGCCCGGCGTGTTCGTCATCAGCGCAGCCGCCGACAGTGACGTCTTCGGCCGGACCAGGCGGTGCACGCCCGGCGCGATCTTGCGGCTGAGCACAACGAGATGCTGGATTGCCTCGCCCAGGTCATCACCGGGCGCGGGGAGGCGCGCGAGCAGGTCGTTGGTCAGCTCGATCCGGCGCTTCGGATCGGACTCGGATTCGAGGACACGCTGGAACGCGGCGGCGACGTGCCGGGCGAGCACCTGCGGCTGGTCGGCATCCTCGACCGGCAGAAAGTGCGGGTCAAGATCGGGAACGCCGGCAAGGGTTGCGTCGAGTGCGGCGGTCCGGAGCTGCTCGTAGACGCCCTCGGGCAGTGGCTGCGTCACGGGGCGATCGCCATGGGCCGGCTCATGACACGACTCCTGACCGTCGACCATTCGGGTGCGATGCGTCACCGTACCTGTCGACGATCTTCGGGCCGCATCGCGGATCACCCGACCGGAGGTCCCCCGATCTTGTCGGTCGCCGACTCTCGGTGATATCGGTCGGAGCCGAAAGAGCCCAGAGGGAACGCACTGTGGAGGAGGTCGAACGCAGTTCCCGGCCGACGTGCGGGCCGACCCTGGAGAACGCGCTCGACGAGTTCCGACTGGCCCGGGCGCCCGCGGTCGCGGAAGCCAACCGTCGTGGGCAGATCGTCGCCTTGACCGGCGTCGACGACGAGCGACTCGGGCACGACAACGGCGACCTGTGGGCCACGCTCAGCCGCGCGGCCCACCATCACGCCTACGAGCTGGCACCCCCCTCAGCGCAGCTGCGCGTCGCTCAGTCCCGGACCTCGACGACGACCTCGCCCTCGACGACCATCGGGCCGTTGGGGGAAACGGGCGGGAAGGTGCGCAGGGCGTAGACGGCGATGGTCTTGCAGCCGACCCCGTCGACGGTGGCGCCGATCGGCCCGCCCACGAACGGGACGAGCTTGCTCATGTTGACAGCGCCCTTCTCCCCCGCCTTGGTCGCCAGCCTGATCCCGACTCGCTTGTTGATCTCCAGAAGCACCCGCGCGGGGACCTTCTCCAGCGCAGCGACGGTGGAGCGGCGGCCCAGCTCGATGCCGGACTTCTTGAGCGTCGACGCCCCGGCGGCGCCCAGCAGGGCGATGGCGACGGCGCTGCGGACCTCGTCGTCCTCGGGGTCGTAACCGCGCAGGTGGGCGATGCCGGCGACCATGCGCGTCGCGATCAGGTAGAGCCCGCCGATGGAGGCGGGGACGGACACGGGCAGCGTCGCGATGCCGCCGAGGCCGGTGACGAAGCCCGAGGCGGCGGCGAGCCGGACGTGGGTGGCGACGAGCCGGCGGATGGCGTCCTCGCGGTCGCCGCCGGCGGTGCGCAGGTGCTCGTCGGCGGTGTCGACGGCGCTGCGGAACTTGCCTGATCCTGCGACGCCGACCCCGATGACCTGCTCGATCAGCCGTTCACCGATGGCGGCCGGCTTGCTGGTGCGTTTCTCGGCCACGCTCCCCCTCACGTCGTGGGCGAGTCTGCCAGCCGGTGCGACTGTTCGCCGCGCCGCGGACCTGCGGCAGCGCTACCGTCGGGTCGTGCCGATCCTCGACGTCGACGGCCTCGCGACCTATTTCGAGGCTGTCGGCGACGGGCCTGCGCTGGTGTTGCTGCACGGCGGGATCGTGGCGTCGGACTCGTGGGGGCCGTGGCCGGAGCTGCTGGCGGCGGGCGGGTACACGGTGCTGACCCCGGACCGGCGGGGGCACGGCGGGACGCCGGACGTCCCGGGGCCGATCACCTACGACGCGATGGCCGACGACACGGTCGGCTTCCTGCGCAGCGCGGTGGGTGGGCCGGCCCATCTGGTGGGCTGGAGCGACGGGGCGGTGGTGGCGGCGCTGGTGTCGATGCGGGCGCCGGAGCTGGTGGCGCGGCAGGTCCTGATCGGGCAGTACTACTCACCGGACGGGATCGCGCGGCCCGAGTTCCTGGCGTCGCTGGAGGCGTTGCGCGACGGACCGTTGGACTCGCTGCGCAGCGCGCATCCGTCGCCGGACGGGCCGGAGCACTTCCGGGTGGTCGTCGGGAAGCTGCTGGACATGTTCGCGCGCGAGCCCGAGATCGACCTGCGCCGGTTCGCCGACGTCACGGCGCCGACGCTGGTCCTGCAGGGTGATCGCGACGAGGTGACCACCACGCACGGCCGGGCCGTCGCCGACACGCTGCCGGCCGGCCGGTTCGCGGTGCTGCCCGGCACGCACAGCCTGCCGCTGGAGGCTCCGGAGCTGGTCAGTGCGCTGGTGCTGGCGTTCCTGTCGGGTTCCATGGACGGCTGACGCCGGGCACCGGCCGGGTCAGGTCTGGGCTGCCCAGCCTGCTTCGCAGGCAGCGACGAAGTGCGTCGTGATCGACGCCCACGCGGCGCCGACGCGGGCCCGTCGCGGGGTTCCCGGGGGGCCGAGGCGGTCGAGGCCGGTCTGTTCGAGCCGGATCCGGGTGCCGGCGTCGTCGGCGAGGAAGCGGACGTCGACGTCGGAGGTCTCGTCCCGGTCGATGAACAGCCGCAGCCGAAGTCCGAGCCGCGTGGGCGGTTCCCATGCCGCGACCTCGCCCCAGGCGTAGGTGGTGCCGTCGTGGGTGGTCTCGACGACGCGGCCGCCGACCTCGGGCGCCACGGTGACCGACGCCGGGTCGCCGCTGATGGTGTGCGACTGCGGCCACCACGTCGCGATGTGGGTGGTCCACACCTCGAAGGCGTGCGCGGGCGGTGCGGCGACGTGGCACTCGACGACGAGCGGCTCGGACGTGGCGGTCACAGTGGTCCTCCCGGCGCCGGGTCCCGCTGCCCCCGGGACAGGGGCCGGGATGTGTGGTCCCACACCGTACGGAAGGAACGGCAGCGCGCGAATCCGCTGTTCGTGACCGTTCCTCCCACCGTGTCCGGGTGCCTGGGCGGTGCGCTCGGCGGGGCCCGCAGCGGGTCCTCACGTCGTCTGTTCAGCGGCCTGGGGCGTGCCCTACCCTCGGCGTCGGGAAACGCCCCGAGGGTGTAGGGACCTCTCGATCGTCCCGGGTGGGCGCGACCGCGCACGATGTCGCAGTAACAGTTCGCAACGGTTCAGCGAGACGCAGTCGCAGTCGCACCATGACGGCCACCGGGCCCCACCCCGGCTGGCGCGAGAGGACGAGCACGGATGAACGCCACCCCCCAGCAGCCTCGTACCGACGCGGCCGTCGCGGAGGCCAGGGCGATCATCGAGCTCTGCATCCAGGGCTCGGAGGCCAACGACCGCGACGACCTGATCCGCAAGCTCACCACCGCCCGCACGGCGCTGGCCCGCCACCCCGGCCCCGCCACGGTGCGCGACGCCGCGTCGGAGTGCATCCGCGCGCTCGAATCGTTGAAGATCGACCTGCGCACCCGCCGGACCACGCTGGCCGACCCCGGCCGCGCCGCCCGGCTGCGCGCCGAGCTCGACCGCGCCCGCAACCACTTCGAGGACTTCCAGACCCGTTCGCGTGAGTGGCCGCAGCTGCTCGGCGAGGGGTTCTCGGCGATGAGCTCCGACGCCGAGTTCGCGCTGCGCACCCGCGCCCGGCAGGTCATCGCCGAGGCCGAGGAGTCGATCGAGGCCAACGACCCGAAGAAGAACAGCGAGGCCTTCGACGCGTGGCTGCGACACCGCCTCGCCGTCGAGGCCGACGACGTGTACTCGCTGCTGCTCGAGCGCAGCAGGCGGGTCGCGGCGCAGCTGGGCGAGCAGCTCGACGCCCCGCCGCCCCGCGTCGAGTCGGTGCCCGTCACCGCACCCGACCGGCTCGTCGCGGAGCTGCAGGCCCGCCCAGCGAGCAGCGGCGGCAACCCGCCGGCCGGGACGCGCATGATCGGCATCCTCATGCCCACATACGGCGGCATCATGATGGCGATCGTGCTGTCGCGGTTCCTCGGCCTGAACATGCCGGGCTGGGTCATCGCGGTGTGCGCGGTCGTGGGCGCCGCCGGTCTCGGCGGTGCGGCCCTGTCGGGTGAGCGCAAGCGGCAGCTCGACCGTCGCCGCGGCGACGCCAAGTCCACGCTGCGGGGCATGATCGACGAGTACCAGCTCGCGATGAGCAAGCAGATCCGCGACGCCACGCGGCTCCTGCAGGGCGACCTGCGCAAGGCGGCGACGACGGTCGTCAACACCCGGGCGTCGGAGTTCACCGACCAGCTCGACGCGGCCCGCGAGGCCGCCGACACGGCGCGCAACGCCTCGGCCGACCTGTCCGACATCTCCGACGACCTGGAGTCGGTCGCCGAGCTGCAGGCCCGCGCCCGCCGGCTGATCGACAGCCCGCCCGAGGGCCGCGGCGAGCGCATCCTCAAGACCGTCTCGTAGCCCTCCGCAGGATCAGCCGTCGGGAGCGGGGACGGTCACGGGCGCCGGGACGGGCCTGCCGAACAGGATCGCGACGATGTCGCTGACGGCGTGCACCCCGTCGGCGAGCGAGCCGGCCGGGTCGACCTGGTAGGTCACGGCGACGACGTAGCGCTCCCCCGGCCCGGCGAAGCCGACGGTGTCGGCCACCCAGTGCTTGCCCCAGCTGTCGGACTCGAACGACCAGCCGTCCTTGTTGCCGGGGTGCTGGTCGGCGCCGGCGGCCCACACACCCCACTGCTGATTGCCGGCGACGCCCCGCAGCGCGGCGACGAGGTGGGCGCGGTCGTCTGCGTTCGCGCGGGTGAGCACCCAGCGGCCCAGGGCGAGCAGGTCGTCGGTGGTGCACGTGACGAAGCCCCAGTAGGTCGACGCCGTGAACCCGGGGACGAACGCGAGGCCCCGCATCCCGAACGTCGACCGGAAGCGGGTCAGCATGGCGTCGTCGCCGAAGCGTGCCCACAGCCGGTCCGACGCCGCCACGTCGGAGAAGTTGAGGGAGCGGATACCCGCACGCTAGCCCCCCGCCGAGATGCACCCGGCCGCGGTCGCCCCCGCCCGACGCCGCGCTCATGTGCATCTCGGCACGGCGCGGGTCGGCGCGCGCGAGGTCACAGGACATGCGGCACGGACAGGATGGTCAGCGCGGCCCGGTGGGTGCACGCTCGGGGGCGATCACCTCCGAACGGGAAGGAACCCGATGCGGTACGTGAAACTCGGCTCGACGGGACTCGACGTCTCGCCGGTCTGCGTCGGCTGCATGAGCTTCGGCATCCCCGGCCGTGGCAACCACGAGTGGAGCCTCGACGAGGACGCCTCCCGCCCCCTGATCAAGGCGGCGCTCGACGCGGGCGTGAACTTCTTCGACACGGCCAACGTGTACTCGGACGGCACCAGCGAGGAGATCGTCGGGCGCGCGCTGGCCGACATGGCCGACCGCGACGAGATCGTGCTGGCCACCAAGGTGCACGGCCGGATGCGACCGGGTCCCAACGGCGGCGGCCTGTCGCGCAAGGCGATCATGACCGAGATCGACCACAGCCTGCGCCGGCTCGGCACCGACTACGTCGACCTCTACCAGATCCACCGCTACGACCCGGACGTCCCGCTGGAGGAGACGCTCGAGGCGCTGCACGACGTCGTCCGCGCCGGGAAGGCCCGCTACATCGGGGCGTCGTCGATGTGGGCGTGGCAGTTCGCCCGAGCGCTCTACCTCTCCGATGCCAACGGCTGGACCCGGTTCTCGACGATGCAGAACCACTACAACCTCCTCTACCGCGAGGAGGAGCGCGAGATGCTGCCGCTGTGTGAGGCGGAGGGCATCGGCGTCATCCCGTGGAGCCCGCTCGCGCGCGGCCGGCTGACCCGGCCGTGGGACAGCGAGAGCGCGCGCAGCCGCACCGACAACTTCGGCAGGACCCTCTACAAGGACGAGGACGCCGAGATCGTCGCCCGCGTCGAGGAGGTCGCGCAGGCGCGGGGCATCCCGATGGCGCAGGTCGGCCTGGCCTGGATGCTCGGCAAGCCCGGGATCACGGCGCCGATCGTCGGTGCCACGAAGCTCGAGCACCTGCAGGACGCGATCGCGGCCGTCGACGTCACCCTCTCCGACGACGAGGTCGAGCGCCTCGAGCAGCCCTACGTCCCGCACCCCGTCGCCGGGTTCAGGTGACCTTCTTTCACCGCTTGACGGCCAGCCCGGCGAGTGCCCCGAACCGTTCGGGGCGCTCGCCGGCGGCCAGCGGCACGTCGGGGTGCCACAGCGGCAGGTGCACCAGCCCCGGCTCGACCAGGTCCCAGCCGTCGAACTGCGCCAGCAGCTCCGCCCGTGAACGCAGGTAGATCGGCGTGCCGGTGCGCGACGACAGCTTCTGCGCCTCGATGACCTCCGGCGGCTGGTCCTCGTGGGTCACGTTGACCAGCGCGAGCATGCTGCCTGCGGGCACCGCCTCGCGGAGCCGGGCGACGATGCCGACCGGGTCGTCGACATCGGGGACGAAGTGCAGGACACCGAGGACGAGCACGGCGATCGGGCGGTCGAAATCGAGCAGGCCTCGCACGTCGGGATCGGCGACGATCGCCTCGACGTCGCGCGCGTCGGCCCGGATGACGACGGTCCCCGGGTTCCCGTCGAGGATCGCCCGGCTGTGTGACACCGCGATCGGGTCGACGTCGACGTAGACGACGCGGCACGACGGATCGGCCTGCTGCGCGACCTCGTGCACGTTGCCCACCGTCGGGATGCCCGAGCCGATGTCGAGGAACTGCGTGATCCCGTCGTCGACAAGGCGGCGGACGACCCGGCGGAGGAACCCGCGGTTGGCGCGCATGGTGTCGCCGATGTCCGGGGTCATCGACGCGATCATCCCGGCGAGCTCGCGGTCGACGGCGAAGTTGTGCGCACCGCCGAGGAAGTAGTCGTAGACCCGCGCCCCGCTGGGCCGGTCGAGATCGATGTCCTGTGGTGCCCACGACGGCCGGCTCATGTTCCCCCACTCTCCACGGACCGCGTGCGGACAGGCACGCTGTGCGACGAGGGTAGGCCGAACTTGTCACCCGACGGAATGACACAGGCGGGTCCAATCGCTCTGTCACCGTATGCTCCCCCGGTGATCGGCGGGGACCGGGCCACGCCGTGGCCGCCGTCCCCGGCACCGGACGTCGATGATCTGGTGTCGGCGTGGACGGCGCTTCTCGCGCGCGCGGTGTACCGCCCGATGAGCGGTGTCGAGCTCCGCCGCTTCGTGCGCTGGGCGGCGCTGCGGCTGGCCGCGGCCAGCGCCGCAACCCCCGTCGACACCCGCACCGCCCGCGCGATCGGCGCCTCGCTCGTCGACAGCGACCTGCTCGACGGCGAGGACCTCCCCGCCACCGTCCACGCCCTCTGCACGCACCTGCCCGACGTCGCGGCGAGCCTCGGCGTCACGCATAACGTCACCGCTGCCCGCGCCATCATGTCGGCGGTGGTCTCCGGCTACGTCGGCCGGATGCGCGACCGCATCCTCAGCGAGCAGGAGACGGTGCGCCAGGCCGAGGTCACGGCCCGCAAGCAGACCCAGGACGCGCTGCTGTCGAGCGAGGCACGCTTCCGCGCCATCTTCGAGAACTCCGGCATCGGCATCGGCATCGCCGACATGACCGGCCGCATCGTCGACGTCAACGAGGCCTTCGCGTCGATGCTCGGCTACACCGTCGAGGAGTTCCTGCGCATCAACGTGTCCGACTTCGTGCACCCGGACGACGCGCAGGGCATGTGGGAGCTCTACGAGGACATCATCGCCGGCAACCGCGACTCGGCGCGCGTCGAGAAGGTCTACCGGCACCGCGACGGCTCGTCGGTGCTGACCGACCTCACGGCCTCCCTCATCAGGGGCCCCGACGGGGCTCCGCTCTACACCGTCGCCATGGCCGAGGACGCCCGCACGCGGCGCGAGATGCAGGACCGGCTGCGCCATCAGGCCATGCACGACCCGTTGACCGGTCTGCCCAACCGCACGATGGTCAACGACCGGCTCGCCGAGCTGTTCGCCCGCCCGGACGGCCGCATCGGCGTCTGCTACCTCGACGTCGACAACTTCAAGGTCGTGAACGACCGGCTCGGTCACGACGTCGGCGACAGGCTCCTGCTCGCCCTCTCGTGCCGGCTGCACGCATCCGTGTCCGGGCGCGGACACATGGTGGGACGCATGGGTGGCGACGAGTTCGTCATCCTCGTCGAGGACCCGCCCGAGGGGGAGGTCGCCGACCTGGCCGACGGCGTCCTCGCCGCCCTCGCCCCGCCCTTCGACGTCGACGAGCACCGCCTCGTCGTCAGCGCCAGCATCGGCGTCGTCGAGACCTGCGTCGCCGACACCACCCCCGCCGACGTCCTCAAGTCCGCCGACGTGACCCTCTACTGGGCCAAGGCCGACGGCCGCAACCGGTGGGCGCGCTACGACCCCGAACGCGCCGCCGGCGACATGACCCGCTACACCCTCTCCGCCACGCTGTCGGCCGGGCTCGAGCGCGAGGAGTTCGAGGTCGAGTACCAGCCGATCGTGCGGCTCTCCGACAGCGGCGTCGTCGGCGTCGAGGCCCTCGTGCGGTGGAACCACCCGACGCTCGGGCGGCTCGGACCCGACCGGTTCATCGAGGTCGCCGAGGAGACGGGCGCGATCGTCCCGCTGGGCCGCCACGTCCTGCGCGAGGCCTGCGCGCGGGCCGCCGAGTGGAACGCCGCCCACCCGGGTGCCGACCTGTTCGTCAGCGTCAACCTCGCCGTCCGGCAGGCTCACGACCCCGCCCTGGTGTCCGACGTCGCCGACATCCTCGCCGAGACCGGCCTGCCCGCCCGCCTGCTGCAGCTGGAGCTCACCGAGAGTGCGCTGCTCGGGCCCGCAGGGCGGCCCGTCGAGGCCATCTCCGCGCTCGCCGGCCTCGGCATCCACATCGCCGTCGACGACTTCGGCACCGGCTACTCCAACCTCGGCTACCTTCCGCGGCTGCCGCTGCACTCCCTGAAGCTCGCGGGCGTCCTCGTCGAAGGGCTGCGCGGGCCCGCCGCGGGCGCGGGCCGGATCGTCACGAGCCTCGTCGCGCTCGCACACTCGTTGGGGCTCACCGTGACCGGCGAGGGCGTCGAGACCACGGCGCAGGCTGCGCAGCTGCGCGCCGCGCGCTGCGACCTCGCCCAGGGCTGGCTCTACGCCCGCTCGGCGCCGTGGAACGAGGTCGTCTCCGAGCTGGACCGCCTGCGTCCCTGACCGGTCCGGCCCGTCCCTACCGCTTGCTGTGCCCCGTCGCGACACGTCCGAGTGATGATCACCTCTTCGAGTACAGAGCGCGTCCATGAGGTGGATGCGTATTGCTCACGAGCCCCGGTCGAGCGATGATTTTCGTGCACCGACCGAATGGCCACGGTTACGGAGCGTCAGAGCCTGTTGGGGTTGTGAGCGTGAAGGAGTCGATGGTGTCGGGGGAATCGGAGTACTCGGGCGACTACGCCTACGACCTTGCCCACGAGATGAAGGCCGTCCTCAGCCTGCCGACGAGCCGGCCCGGCCGTCGCACCGGCGGGGCGGCCCCCATGCCGCGGCGCGAGGTCGACCCGGACGGCGACCTCGGCTACGACGCCGCCCACGAGATCTGAGTCGCCCCGCCTGCCGTCAGGTGTCGACGGCAGACGGACGGGTACCCGGTAACGACGTCGTCGCGGGAGGTCGCGATGTCCGATCGGACAGGAACCGGCTGGCTCGACGAAGGTGCCGAGCCGATCCACCGGCCCGACCCGTGGCACTGGCTGCTCTATGCCTTCGGGGCCGGGCTGCCGCGCCGCAACCGGGGCTGGGTGCTCTTCGACGTCACCACACGGACCTGGATGCTGCGGCACGCGGCCCGCACGGTCGTGCAGATCGTGCCCTTCGCCGTACTGCTGCTGATCTTCATCCCCGGCCCGTTGTGGGTGCGGGCGGGGGCGGTCGGGATGGGCGCGCTGATGGGGCTGTTCTGGTCGAGCGTCTACATCTACGAGACCAACGAGCACCGTGCGGTGAAGGCCGGCTACCCCGTCGGCTACGCCGCGGCAGTGCGTGACGACCAGCGGTCCGCCGACCGTCGCCGCCGCGAGCACGGGCTGGGCTGACCAGCCCCGCACTCCGCTCACTCGGGCCGGTTGCGCACCACCGACGGGACGCCCGTCGTACCGTGGTTGACCCCTGCCATGCCGCGCAGCCGAGGGTCGTTGCCGAGCCGCTCCGCGAACGCCGGTCCGGGGCCCGCCGCCGTGAGCCCGCCGTCGACGACGAGCGCCTCCCCGGTCACGAACTCCGACTCCCCGCCCGCGAGGAACGAGATCGCCGACGCGATGTGCTCCGGCCTGCCCGCCGCCGGCCACGGCTGGGTCGCCGCGAGCTTGTCCTCGGCACGCTCGGGGCGGCCGTGATGGACCAGTGGCGTCGAGATCGCACCCGGCAGCACGGCGTTGACCCGGATCCGGTCGGCGGCCAGCTCGATCGACACCGCCTTCGTGAAGTTGACGACGGCCGCCTTCGCCGCCGAGTACGGCACCGGCCCCAGCCCGCCCGTCAGCCCGGCCACCGACGCGACGTTCACGATGCTGCCCCCACGACCCTGGGCCTGCATGATCCGGGCTGCGTGCTTCACGCCGTAGAAGACGCCCCGGACCAGCACCTCGAACGTGTAGTCCCAGTCCGCGCTCTCGATCTCGGTGATCGCCCCGAACGCGCCTCCCACCCCGGCATTGTTGACGACGGCGCTCAACCCGCCGAACCGGTCGACGGCCATCGCCAGCGCCGCCGCCACCGCCTCCTCGTCGCGGACGTCGACCGCCGCCACCGCCACCCGGTCCGGCGCCGCCGCCAGCTCGGCCGTCGCGGCCGCGGTCTCGGCGTTCATGTCCGCGACGACCACCCGGTGGTCGGCCTCGAGCAGCCGCAGCACCGTCGCGCGCCCGATCCCGCTGCCGCCGCCGGTGACGACTGCGACCCGGGTGTTGTCGTCGCTCACGCTGCCTGCCCCTCGGGAAGCGGTGCACCGAGGTCTCGGTGGGTGTCGACGGCCGCCAGCCGCGGCAGCACGTGCCGGGCGTAGGTGTCGAAGCAGCGCCGCGACTCCTCCCCCGTCATCCCGCCGAACCCGAGGACGTTCACGACACCGCCCGCCCCCAGCGCCCGCACCCGCTCCACCGTCTGCTCGACGACCTCGTCCGGGGTGCCGCCGATCTGCAGGTCGGCCAGGAACCGGTTGAACGCCGCCAGCCCGTGCTTCTCGATGTTGCGCCGCAGGCCCGCGTAGTACTCGTAGCCCTCGACGTGTTCGAGCCGCTCGTTGGTGAACTCGTAGTGGTCGATCGTCGAACGCGCGTAGCCGACCGCGAACTGCTCGTGCATCTCGCGGGCCCGGCCGGGATCGACGTCCGTCGTCGTGAAGTTGACCAGCACCGGCGCCGGCGGCTCCGCGTCGTGGATAGACCGGTACAGCTCCCGGTACTCGGTGGTCTCGCGCAGCGTCGTCTCCCACGGCTTCTGCGCGATCAGCATCAGCCCGAAGCCCAGCGTCGCCATGATCTTCGCCGACTCCGGCGACACCGCCGACGCGTACGTGCGCCCCCGGAACGACGTGAACGCCGGCGGGTGCAGCTCCGCCCGCGGCTGGCGCAGCAGCTCACCGTCGAACTCGATCGCCCCCGACTCCAGCGCGCCGGAGATCGCGGTCGCGTACTCGACGAACCGCCGCCGCGACTCCCCCATCTCCAGCCGGAACCCGTCGAACTCGACCGAGCCCAGCCCCCGCCCGAGCCCGAGGATCACCCGGCCCTCCGACACCGAGTCCAGCCAGGCGATCTCCTCCGCCACCCGCACCGGGTCGTGCCAGGGCAACACCATGACCATCGTCCCCAGCCGCACCCTGCTGGTGCGGCCGGCCATCCACGTCAGGAACTGCGCCGGGTTGGGCATCATCTGGTACCGCGTGAAGTGGTGCTCGGCCGTCCACACCGAGTCGAACCCCGCCGGCTCCGCGGCGTCCGCCAGCGCGAGCTGATCCCTCATCACGGCATGGTCGTCGCGGCCCGGTTCGAGCCCTTGGAAGAACACTCCGATACCGACGTGCACGCCGACCTCCCCGCTGAGGCATCCGCCTTAAAGAGCCGATCACCCGTTGTAGACGGCCCCCGGTGGTGACGCAAGGCCATCGTCCCCCAACGCACAGCGTGCCGGTCCCCCGGAACGGCCGCACAGCGGCTGCCGCACCCCTCGTGTGCTCGCCGCACACGCTGCGCCGCCGGCGTGGAGCCGCTGCGCCGGCTCGTCGATCTGATGCCGGAACTACGGGTGGCCCTCGTCCTCGGCAAGGACGCCCAGGCGGGGTGGACACTGTTGTTCGAGCGCGCGCACGGGAGACTCCTCGCCGCGCGCAGCATCCGAGCGCTCCATACCTACCACCCCAGCAGGCAGGCGCTGTGGAGCCCGGATCCTGCCGAGCGGACGCGCCGCGAGGACGACATCCGGCGGACCCTCCAGGATGCGGCCGCCTCGTCGCAGCACGCGCCTGAGCCACGGACCCCGACCAGGCCGCTGCCCGTGGCTCGCTGCCCGAGATCGCGTGCAACCTGACGGTCGTCCCAGCGCCAGAACGACAGTGAGGTTGCGCGGTCGTTGCCTCACCCGCGGTCACGGCGAGCAGGAGGCGGCGGGCCGCACGCGGACTCCGGCCGGCGCAGCGACCCGGCCCCCCGCGCGACGGCCCCGAACCCGGCGCGCAACCTCATTGCCGTCCCGCACCCCGCCGGACCAGCAATGAGGTTTCGCCCGATGGTCGGTCAGCCGGCCGCGTGGGTCTCCTCGGGCCCGGTGCTCCCGTCGGCGTCAGCGGAGAGGCCGGGGACGGGTGGGGTGCCGCGTTCGGGGAAGTGGCAGGCGACGCGGTGGCCGGGGGCGAGCTCGTCGAGCGGGGGCTCCTTCGTCCGGCAGATCTCCTCGGCCTTCCAGCACCGGGTGTGGAAGCGGCAGGCCGGCGGTGGGTCCAGCGGGCTGGGGACGTCGCCGGTGAGCAGGATCCGGTCCCGGCGCCGGCCGCGCCGGGCGTCGGGGATGGGCACGGCCGAGAGCAGTGCGACGGTGTAGGGGTGCATGGGGTGTTCGTAGACGTCGGCGCGGGAGCCGATCTCCACGATCTTCCCCAGGTACATGACGGCGACGCGGTCGGAGACGTGCCGGACGACGGAGAGGTCGTGGGCGATGAGGACGTAGGTGAGCCCGAGCTCGTCCTGCAGGTCCTCGAGCAGGTTGACGACCTGCGCCTGGATGGAGACGTCGAGGGCGGAGACGGGTTCGTCGGCGACGATCAGCTTGGGGCGCAACGCGAGTGTGCGGGCGATGCCGATGCGTTGGCGTTGGCCGCCGGAGAACTCGTGGGGGTAGCGGTTGTAGTGCTCGGGTGAGAGCCCGACGAGCGCGAGGAGGTCCTGCACGGCCTTGCGGACGCCGCCCTCGGGTTCGACGCCCTGGATCTTGAAGGGGGCCCCGACGATCGTGCCGACGGTGTGGCGCGGGTTCAGCGACGAGAAGGGGTCCTGGAAGATCATCTGGATGTCGCGGCGCAGGGGTCGCATGGCGCCGGTCTTGAGGTGGCTGATGTCGCGGCCGTCGAAGACGACCTTCCCCCCGGTCGGTTCGAGGAGCCGGGTGAGAAGCCGTCCGGTGGTGGTCTTGCCGCAGCCGGACTCGCCGACGATGGAGAGGGTCTCGCCCGCGCGGACGTCGAAGTCGAGGCCGTCGACGGCCTGGACGGCGCCGACCTGGCGCTGCAGCAGCCCGCGCCGGACGGGGAAGTGCTTCCGCAGCCCGGACGCGACGAGGAGCGGCTCGGTGGAGGTCACAGTTTCGGCCTGATCTCGTCGTCGAACAGGTGGGCGCGTTCCTCGAGGCCGAGGTGGCAGGCGGCGAGGTGGTGGGGGCCGACCTCGACGAGCTCGGGGCGTTCGGTCCGGGAGCGGCCGTCGGTGCGGTCGGCGTAGGGGCAGCGGGGGTGGAAGGCGCAGCCGGAGGGGACGTTGATCAGCGAGGGCGGGCTGCCGCTGATGGGCAGGAGCCGGTCGGAGCGTTCGCGGTCCCAGCGGGGTACGGAGCCGAGGAGGCCCCAGGTGTAGGGGTGGCGGGGTTCGGTGAAGACGTCGACGGCAGGTCCGCTCTCGGCGGCGCGGCCCGCGTACATGACGAGGATGTCGTCGGCGAGCTCGGCGACGACGCCGAGGTCGTGGGTGATGATCACGACGGCGGTGTGGAACTCGGCCTGCAGGTCGACGATGAGGTCGAGGATCTGGGCCTGGACGGTGACGTCGAGTGCGGTGGTGGGTTCGTCGGCGATGAGCAGCTGCGGGTTGCAGGACAGCGCCATGGCGATCATGGCGCGCTGGCGCATGCCGCCGGAGAAGTGGTGGGGGTAGTCGTCGAAGCGGGCCTCGGCGCGGGGGATGCCGACGCGGTCGAGGAGCTCGACGGCGCGTTTGCGGGCGACCTTCTTGGTGACGTCGTTGTGGATGCGGTAGGCCTCGACGATCTGGTTGCCGACGGAGTAGTAGGGGTGCATCGCCGACAGCGGGTCCTGGAAGATCATCGCCATGGTCTCGCCGCGCAGGGCGCGGACGCGTTCGGGATCGGCGGAGACGAGCTCGTCGTCGCCGAGCCAGATCTCCCCGGTGATCTTCGCGGAGCCGCGCTTGTGCAGGCCCATGATCGACAGGCTGGTCACGGACTTGCCGGAGCCGGACTCCCCCACGATGCCGAGGCGTTTGCCGCGGTCGACGGAGAACGAGAGCCCGTCGACGGCCTTGACGACGCCGTCGTCGGTCGGGAAGTGGACGCGCAGGTCGCGGACGTCGAGGAACGGACGCCCCGACGGCGCGGGCGCGGGCGCGGCGTCGGGGGCGGGTCCGCCGGCGAGGACGTCTTCTGCCATCAGCGGCTCCTCACGACAGCCGGACCCGTGGGTCGACGACGGCGTAGAGGACGTCGACGACGAGGTTGGCGACGATGATGAACAGCCCGCCGACGAGCACCACGCCGAGGACCTTGGGCAGGTCGTTGTTGGTGATGGCGTCGACGGAGTACTTCCCGATGCCCGGCAGCGAGAAGGTGGACTCGGTGAGGATGGCGCCGCCGAGCAGCAGCCCGAGGTCGAGCCCGAAGATCGTCAGGATCGGGGTGAGCGCCGATCTGAGCCCGTGTTTGACGACGACGGTGCGTTCGGGCAGACCCTTGGCCCGTGCGGTGCGGATGAAGTCCTCCCCCATGGTGTCGAGCATCCCGGCGCGGGTGAGCCGGGCGTAGCCGGCGGCGTAAAGGAACGCGAGGGTGATCCACGGGAGCAGCAGGTCGTAGGCCCACAGCGCGGGGTTCTCCTCGAAGGGCGTGTAGCTGCCGCCGGGCGCGGTGATGCCGAGGCCGTAGCTGAATATCGACAGTGCCAGCAGGCCGGTGAAGAAGATCGGCAGGGAGACGCCGGCGAGCGAGACCCCCATGGCACCGCGGTCGAAGATGCTGCCGCGGCGCAGCGCCGACACCACGCCGGTGGAGACGCCGGCGACGACCCAGATCACGGCGGCACCCGCGGCCAGCGAGAAGGTGACGGGGAGCCGGTCGAGGATGTCGGGCAGCACGGGGTTCTGGGTGAGGAACGAGTAGCCGAAGCAGGGCGCCGGGCAGTGGGTCATGGTCGGGCCGGTCGGGTAGTCGGCGCCGACGACGATGCCCTTGAGGAACCGTCCGTACTGCACGTAGATCGGTTCGGTGAAGCCGAGCTTGACGGCGATGTCGTGGATCGTCGCGGCGTCGGCGGTCTTGCCGACGTAGCGGGAGGCGAGGTCCTCGGCGGTGGCCCCGCCGAGGCGGGGCACGAGGAAGAAGATCACGAAGCAGGCGGCGGTGACGATCAGCAGCAGCACGATCGCCGCCAGCAGCCGTCGGACGATGTAGACCGTCATGGTTCGCGGCAGGCCCCGCCCGCCCGCGCCGGTGCGACGCGGACGGACGGGGAGGACGCCTTCACCTACCTCCCGTTCGTGCTCGGTTGCGGCCCGGTCACTTCCGGGTCGTGCCGAGCGCGAGGTAGTCGTACATCTGGAAACCGTTGGTGATGAACACGTTCGTCAGGTTCTGCGGGCGGTAGAGCAGGCCCTTGGCCCAGATGCCCGGCAGCATGTACGCGTCGTCCATGACCTTCTTGTCGACGTCGACCCAGTCCTGCTCGCGCTTGGTCTTGTCCTGCTCGTTGACGGCCTGGTCGATGATCGCGTCGACCGCGGGGTCGCGGACGCCGAGGTTCGAGTTGCCACCGGTGGCCCGGATGGTGCGGCTGTCGACGATCTGGGACAGGAAGCCGTAGCCGTCGGGCCAGTCGGCGCCCCAGCCGTAGACCATCAGCCCGAGGCCGTTGGCCTTGGCGAAGTCGGGCTTGCCTGCGTAGAGCTTCAGGTAGTCGGCCAGCGGGTAGGGCTTGATCTCCAGGTTGATCCCGGCCTTGGCCAGCGACTGCTGCAGCGTCTCGGCGGTCGCCTTCTCCTTGGGACGCTCGGCGCGGTACGAGATGCTCGTCGTGAAGCCGTTGGGCTGGCCGCACTGGTTGAGCTCGTCCTTGGCCTTGGCGATGTCGCCTGCGTTGTTGGGCGTCGGGTAGGTGTCGAACTGCTGCGCGCCCGGGATGACGGGCGGCATGAGGTTCGTCGCGATCTCGCCGCCCGTGGCGCCGCCGTAGGCGCGCTGGTAGCCGGTCTTGTCGGCGGCGTACATGACTGCGCGGCGGCAGTGGATGTTGTCCAGCGGCGCGACGTCGGCGTTGAGCACGGTGAACCAGATCCGGGCCTGCAGCGACGAGTCGGTGTTGGCCTTGAGGTTCTGGTCGGCCAGGATTCGGCCCTGTGCCGACGGGCCGACGCCCGAGCCCTCGATGGCGACGTCGAGGTCACCGGAGACGAGCCGGTTGTCGATGTCGTCGGAGTTGACGTTGAGCGCGACCTCGATCTGGTCGGGCAACGCCTTGCGGTTGGGGTCGGTGGCCGGGTCCCAGTTGGGGTTGCGGACCATGGTGAAGCTCTTGCCCAGGTCGTTGGTCTGGAACATGTACGGGCCCGTCGAGACCACGTGTTCCTTGTACTTGGTGCCGGTGTCCTTGGCCTGCGGCACCGGGATCGTCGACGGCAGCTGGGCGAAGTAGTCGAAGCCGCTG
>MEGH01000060.1 GCA_001725415.1 Pseudonocardia sp. SCN 73-27 | reverse complement strand
CCGATCGGGGGATGGAGAAACTCCGGTACGTCCGTTGTGGACGAGCACGAAAGGGATTTCTGCACGCATCCGGACAATCAAATGGTTGGTCCGGAGATTGCGAGGCCTTGACGTCGAGCCCGTCGGGCCCGCCCGGTGGTGGTGGGACTCACGGACCGCGCGCGGCGTGGGCGATTAGCGTTGCCGGGTAACACGGCACGGCCGACCGGAGAGTCCGGCGACCGGGACGGTCACGGCGAAAGGGACATGCATGAGCACCGGCGGGCGCGTCACCGTCGTCGGGATCGGTGCCGACGGCTGGTCCGGACTGACCCAGGACGCCCGCGACGCCGCCCTCGCCGCCGATGTGGTCGTCGGGAGCCCCCGACAGCTCGACCTCCTCCCCGAATCCCTCACCGCCACCCCCCGGGCCTGGCCGAGCCCCCTGGTGCGTGCCCTGCCCGACCTGTTCGTCGAGCTCGCCGACCGCTGCGTGTGCGTCCTGGCCAGCGGGGATCCGATGTTCTTCGGCATCGGCGCCACCCTCGCCCGCGTCCTCGGACCCGACCGGCTGCGCGTCATCCCGGCGCCGTCGTCGGTGGCGCTGGCCTGCGCGCGGCTGGGCTGGCCGGAGGAGGACGTCGACGTCGTCAGCGTCGTCGGCCGCCCCCTCGCCCGGATCCGGCGCGCCCTGGCCCCGGGCAGGCGGCTGATCGTGCTGTCCGCGGGCGCGGAGTCGCCCGCCGAGATCGCAGCGCTCCTGGATGCCGACGGGTGGGGCCCCAGCGCCCTGGCCCTGCTCGAGCAGCTCGGCGGCCCGGGGGAGCGGCTGCTCGCCGGGCACGCCTCGGACTGGCCGCACCCTCCCGGCGATGCCCTCAACCTCGTCGCCGTCTCGTGCGAGCCCGGCCCGGGTGCGCGTGTCCTCGGCGAGACCGCAGGTCTGCCCGACGACGCCTACGACCACGACGGTCAGCTCACCAAGCGGGAGGTCCGGGCGGTGACGCTCGCGCTGCTCGGCCCGCGGGCCGGTGAGCTGCTGTGGGACGTCGGCGCCGGCGCCGGGAGCATCGCCGTCGAGTGGATGCGGGCACACGCGTCGTGCCGGGCCGTCGCCGTCGAGTCGCACCTCGACCGGGTCGCCGCGATCTCCCGCAACGCCGACGCGCTCGGCGTCCCCGGCCTGGAGGTCGTGCCCGGCCGTGCGCCCGAGGCGCTGACCGACCTGCCCACACCCGACGCCGTGTTCATCGGCGGCGGCGTCACCGGCGAGGGGGTGCTCGACACCTGCCTCGCCGCCCTGCGCCCCGGCGGGCGGCTCGTCGCCAACGCGGTGACGGTCGAGGCCGAAGGTGTCCTCGCCGCCGCCCACGCCCGCCTCGGCGGCACCCTGACCCGGCTGTCGGTCGCCCGTGCGGGCGCGGTCGGCGGCTTCACCGGCTGGCGTCCTGCGATGCCGGTGACGATCTGGAGCGTGAACCCGTGACCGTCCACTTCATCGGTGCCGGCCCCGGCGCCCCCGACCTGCTGACGCTGCGCGGGCGCGACCTCATCGCCGCCTCCCCGGTGTGCATCTACGCGGGCAGCCTGGTGCCGTCGGAGATGCTGGCGTTCTGTCCGCCGGGGGCGCGGCTCGTCGACAGCGCGCTGATGACGCTCGACGAGATCGTCGACGAGATGGTCCGCGCCCACACGCACGGCCTCGACGTCGCGCGGCTCGCGTCCGGGGACCCGTCGGTGTTCTCCGCGATGGCCGAGCAGATGCGTCGCCTCGACGCACTGGACATCCCCTACGACGTGTGCCCCGGTGTCCCGGCCTATGCGGCCGCGGCGGCGGCGCTGCGCCGGGAGCTGACGGTGCCGACGGTCGCCCAGACCGTCACGCTCACCCGGATCGCCGCCCGCGCCACACCGATGCCCGAGGGCGAGGGGATCGCCGAGCTGACCCGCGCCGCCGGCACTGTCGTCGCGCACCTCGCGGTGCACCGCATCGAGGAGGTCGTGAAGGAGCTGCTCGACGTCCACGGCCCCGACTGCCCGGCCGCCGTCGTCGCCCACGCCAGCCGCGACCACCAGATCGTGCTGCGGGGGCGTCTCGACGGCATCGCCGCCGCCGTCCGCGAGGCCCGCATCGAGCGGACCGCAGTCGTGATCGTCGGGCCCGCGCTCGCCGCCGAGCAGTTCCCCGACTCGCACCTCTACTCCGACGGGCGGTGTCGGTCCTGACGCCGAACCTCAGCACGCTGCTCGTCCTGGGCGGGACCGGCGAGGCCCGCCGGCTGGCGGGCGTGCTCGTCGGCACGCCCGGGCTGCGGGTGGTGTCGTCGCTCGCGGGGCGGGTCAAGGCGCCGTCGCTGCCCGCGGGCGAGGTGCGCATCGGCGGGTTCGGCGGGACGGCCGGGCTCGCACAGTGGTTGCGCGACAACAGGGTCGACGCCGTCGTCGACGCCACCCACCCCTTCGCGGCCCGCATCACCGCCCATGCGGTGCGGGCCTGCGCGACCACCGCGACGCCACTGCTCGTCCTCAGCCGCCCCGGCTGGACCGCGGGTCCGGGCGACCTGTGGCACTGGGTCCGCAGCCTCGACGAGGCCGCCCGCCTGCTGCCGGACCTGGGCAGGCGCGTCTTCCTGACGACGGGCCGTCAGGACCTCGCCGCCTTCGCCGACCTCGACCTGTGGTTCCTCGTCCGGTCGGTCGACCCGCCCGAGCCGCCGGTGCCGCGGCACTCCGAGGTGCTGCTGGCCCGCGGCCCGTTCACCGTCGACGGTGAACGCGACCTGCTGGAACGCCACCGCATCGACGTGCTCGTCACCAAGGACAGCGGCGGCATCATGACGGCCGCGAAGCTGATGGCGGCGCGCGACGCCAGGATTCCCGTCGTGGTGCAGCGCCGGCCTCCGCTGCCGTCGGGGCCGGGGGTGGAGCGGGTCGAGAGCGTCGAGGACGCCGTCGTCTGGGTGCAGCAGCTCCTGCAGGTCTGATCCGCGCTGCACCGAGGCGCCGCAGTTCTGCCGACCTCGGCGTCGTCGACGCGTGCCGCGACCTCGCCGTCGTCGACGCGCGCCGGGACGGCAGTGTGGTTGCGCGCGGCTTTCCGGCCGCAGGTCAGGTGCCGTAGTGCCGCGGGGTGAAGACCGTCGTCCCGGCGCCGCGGTGCACCACCCGGGTCGCCGACGACCCGATGACCACCAACGTCCGCATGTCGACGTCCTCGGGGTCCAGCTCGGCGAGCGTCGTCACGATGATCCGTTGTCCCGCACCGCCGACGTCGCGTCCGAGCACGACGGGGGTGCCGCCGGAACGGTGCTCCAGCAGCACGTCGCGGGCGGCGCCGAGCTGCCAGGGCCGGGAGTCGGACCGCGGGTTGTAGATCGCGATGACGAGGTCGGCCTTCGCCGCCGCGACGAGCCGCTCGGTGACGGTGTCCCAGGGCTTGAGCCTGTCGGACAACGAGATCAGTGCGTGGTCGTGGCCCAGCGGCGCCCCGACGGCGGCGGCGACGGCCTGTGCCGCGGACATCCCGGGCAGCACCCGGACCGGGACGTCGGTGTACTTCTCCTCGCTCGCGACCTCCAGCACCGCGGTCGCCATCGCGAACACACCCGGGTCCCCGGCGGACACGACGACGACACGACGCCCCGCGGCGGCCAGGTCCAGGGCGAGCGCGGCACGCTCGGCCTCGACGCGGTTGTCGGAGGCGTGCCGGGCCTGCCGCGGGTTGGGCGCGACGCGGTCGAGGTAGGGGCCGTAGCCGACGAGGTCGTCGGCCTCGGCGAGCGCGGCGGCGGTCTGCGGGGTGAGCCAGTCACGGCCCGCGGGACCGGTGCCGACGACGACGACCTCCCCGGGCCCGGCGATCGGGGCCTCCTGCGGGAGGGCGTGGGCGGGGGCGGTGGCGACGTCACCGGGAATGCGGGACGCCACCCGGCCCGGAATCACCGCGATCGAGAAGTAGGGGACGTCGGCCGGATCGACGTCGGCCAGCGGGGCGGTGCGCTCGCCGTCGGTCGTGGCGCGCTCGACGTAGTGGGCGTCGTCGAGGCGGCCGGCGTCGGCCAGCGCGCCGCGGACGTTGTCGAACGTACGGCCGAGCTTCATCACCGCGGCCGAGTCGGTGGCGGCGAGGCGCCGGGCCAGCTCGTCGCGGGGCAAAGTGCCGGGCAGGACGGTGAGGACCTCGTCGCGCTCCACCAGCGGTCGCCCGAGCGCCGCCGACGCCGCCGACACCGAGGTCACGCCCGGGACGACGACCGCCTGGAACCGCGGGGTGAGCCGCTTGTGCATGTGCATGTAGGAGCCGTAGAACAGCGGATCGCCCTCCGAGAGCAGCACGACATCGCGACCTGCGTCGAGATGCGTGGCCAGCCGCTCGGCCGCCGCGGTGTAGAACTCGTCGATCGCGCCCTGGTAGCCGCCGGGATGGTCGGTGGTCTCCGTCGTGACGGGGTAGACCAATGCCTCCTCGACCTGGTCGCCCCGCAGGTACGGCTCGGCGATGCGACGTGCGATCGACCGGCCGTGCCGGGCCGCGTGGTAGGCGACGACGTCGGCGTCACCGATGAGCCGCGCGGCCTTGACCGTGACGAGCTCGGGGTCGCCGGGGCCGACGCCGACGCCGTAGAGAACTCCTGGCACCGTCACTCCTGCTCGCTCGCGAGCGCGTTCAGCGCCGCCGCCGTGATCGCCGATCCGCCACGACGCCCGCGCACGACGAGATGCTCCAGGTCGGTCCGGGCGGCCAGCGCGTCCTTGGACTCGGCCGCGCCGATGAACCCGACGGGGATGCCGAGGATCGCGGCCGGGCGCGGGGCACCGGCGTCGATCATGTCGAGCAGGTGGAACAGCGCCGTCGGCGCGTTCCCGATGGCGACGACCGCGCCCTGCAGGTGCGGCCGCCACAGCTCCAGCGCCGCCGCCGAGCGGGTGTTGGCCAGCTCCTGCGCCAGCGCCGGGACGCGCTCGTCGCGCAGGGTGCAGACCACCTCGTTGTCGCGGGGCAGCCGGGCGCGGGTGACGCCGGAGGCGACCATCATCGCGTCGCACAGGATCGGGGCACCGGCCCGCAGCGCCTGACGTGCCGCCGCGACGACCCCCGCCGACGCCGCGATGTCGTCGACGAGGTCGACCTGACCGCACGCGTGGATCATCCGGACCGCGACGTGGGCGACGTCCTCGGGCAGCCGGGAGAGATCGGCCTCGGCGCGGATCGTCGCGAACGACTGCCGGTAGATCTCGGCGCCGTCGCGGATGTAGGTGCTGGTCATGCGGTCCTTCCGGTGACGCTGTGGGTGTAGCTGCCGTCGGCCTGCGCGACGAGTGCGACGTGGGTCCCGTGCGGGGCGCCGCAGCGGCGCTCGCAGCCGACGAGATGGGTTCGATCCGTGACCGAGGCGGAGGCGATCAACGTCCGGGCGTCGGTACGGACGTCGGCCCGCGACTTGGCGCACCCCGGCGACCCGGCGCACGCGCTGACCAGCGTGGCGGGGGAGTCGGTGGCGACGGCGAACCCGGCCGCGGCCACGGGATCGATGCCCTCAGGGGAGGGCAGCACGATCGTCCGCCACGGCGTGACCAGCACCTGCGGCGAGAGCCGGGCGAGCAGCCGGAGGTCGTCGGCGGAGAGCTCCCCGAGCACCGGCGCGACGACCAGCGCCCGCGCACCGTCGTCGCGCAGGACCTCACCGACTTCCGGACCGACTCCCGGCGAACGAACGCCACCGTCGCGCAACTCAGTGGCGTCACTGTGCCGTTCGTTCGCGTCGGGAAGCGCGAGCGCGGCGGCGACCCGGCCCGCGGCGTCCGGCACCTCGGCGGCGCGCCATTCCGCGCTGCCGAGCGAGAGGAACGACTCCGCCGCCTTGACCAGCACGTCCACGGCGTCGGCGAGCGCGACGGCACCGACCGGCGTGCCGGCCACGAGCAGCACCCCGGTCGTCGACGTCCGGGCCCGCCAACACAGGTCGGGCGCCTCGGCGGCGACGTCGCCACGACCGTCGTCGACCGCGAACAGGAACCGGCCCGACAGCGCGGCGAGCGCCGGTGTGGCACAGATCGCGGCGTCGAGCCGGGCCGCGACGCCGCGGACGTCGGCGAACCCACCGGCGATCCCCGACAACGGCGAGGCGAGGACGTTGCGCACCCGCTCGTGCGTCGGCGACGGAACCAGACCCGCGCCGACCAGCACCGACAGGGCATGAGGGTCGGCGCGGCGCAGGCCTCGCAGCTGCAGGTTCCCCCGCGACGTCAGGTGCGCGGCACCGTCACCGTGTTGCGAGGCGCAGTCGGCGACGGCCCGCGCCGCGGCCGCGGTGAGCACCCCGCCGGGCAGCCGTATCCGGGCGAGCGCTCCGTCGGCGGCGTCGTGCGGAGCGAGGACGCCCGGACAGGCGTCGGCACGCAGGCGGGGCGGCGGCACGACGGACGGGGGCACGGCCGTCACTGTAAACACCGCATTGCGGGCGTGGCGGGAGCCGATCGTCACTCCCGGGCCGCTCGGCTTGACGCGCGAGCCGGAAGTTGCGGACAGTGAGGGCGACGACAACTTCATGGCGGGCGGAACCGAGGAAGCCGGTGCGAGTCCGGCGCGGTCCCGCCACTGTCACCGGGGAGCGGACCCCACCGACGGCCACGGGCACCAGCCCGGAAGGCCGGGGCGAGCGCCGATCCGGGAGCCAGGACACTCACCTGCCCGCCGACCACCCACCCGGGACGAGGATCCCGAGGAAGGCCGGCCGTGCGCCCCGAGATCCTGCTGCTCTCCACGTCGGACACCGATCTGCTGTCCGCTCGTGCCGCCGACGCGCCCTACCGGCTCGCGAACCCCGCTCGCACACCGCTCGACGACCTGCCCGCCCTGCTGGACGGTGCCGACGTCGTCGTCGTGCGGATCCTGGGCGGGCGCCGGTACTGGGAGGACGGCCTCGACGCGGTGCTCGCCTCGGGAAAGCCGGTCGTCGCGCTGGGCGGGGAGATGGCGCCGGACGCGGAGATGATGGAGCTGTCGACGGTGCCCGCCGGGGTCGCCGCGCAGGCCCACGCCTACCTCGCACAGGGCGGCACCGACAACCTCGCCCAGCTGGCCGCGTTCCTGTCCGACACCGTGCTGCTCACCGGTGAGGGTTTCGCGCCGCCCGCGGAGCTCCCGGCCTGGGGCGTCCTGGATCGCGACGCGGGTGAGAGCGACGGTCCGACCGTCGCCGTCCTCTACTACCGCGCCCAGCAGCTCGCCGGGAACACCGGCTACGTCGAGGCGCTCTGCACGGCGATCGAGCAGGCGGGCGGACGGCCGCTGCCGGTCTACTGCGCGTCGCTGCGCCAGGCACCCGCAGAACTGTTGTCGACGTTGCGCGCCGCCGACGCCATGGTCGTCACCGTGCTCGCCGCGGGCGGGACGAAGCCTGCATCCGCCCAGGCCGGCGGTGACGACGAGGCCTGGGACGTCGCCGAGCTGGCCGCGCTCGACGTCCCGATCCTGCAGGGCCTGTGCCTGACCAGCAGCCGCACGTCGTGGGCCGAGTCCGACGACGGGATGACCCCGCTCGACGTCGCCACCCAGGTCGCCGTCCCCGAGTTCGACGGCCGGCTCATCACGGTGCCGTTCTCGTTCAAGGAGATCGACGCCGACGGCCTCTCGGTCTACGTGCCCGACCCCGAGCGGGCCGCCCGCGTCGCCGGGATCGCCGTGCGGCACGCGATGCTGCGCCGGATCCCCAACGCGGACAAGCGGATCGTCGTGATGCTCTCGGCCTACCCGACCAAGCACGCCCGCATCGGCAACGCCGTCGGGCTCGACACCCCGGCGTCGACGGTCGCGTTGCTGCGCACCATGGCCGAGGCCGGTTACGACGTCGGCGACTTCCCCGGCGTGGCCGACGGCGACGGTGACGCGCTGATCCACGCGCTCATCGAGGCCGGCGGCCAGGACCCGGACTGGCTCACCGAGGAGCAGCTGGCCGGGAACCCCGTCCGCATCTCCGCGGCCCGCTACCGCTCGTGGTTCGAGCGGCTGCCCGCGGAGCTGACCGACGACGTCGAGAAGCACTGGGGGCCCGCGCCGGGCGAGCACTACGTCGACCGCTCCACCGACCCGGACGGCGAGATCGTCGTCGCCGCGCTGCGGTCGGGAAATGTCGTGCTGATGGTGCAGCCGCCGCGCGGGTTCGGCGAGAACCCCGTCGCGATCTACCACGACCCGGACCTGCCGCCGTCGCACCACTATCTCGGCGCGTACCGCTGGCTCGCCGCGCCGCGCGACGAGGGCGGGTTCGGGGCGCACGCGATCGTGCACGTCGGCAAGCACGGGAACCTGGAGTGGTTGCCCGGCAAGACGTTGGGCATGTCCGCGGCCTGCGGCACCGACGCCGCGCTCGGCGACCTGCCACTGGTCTACCCGTTCCTGGTCAACGACCCGGGCGAGGGCACGCAGGCCAAGCGTCGCGCCCACGCCACGCTGGTCGACCACCTCATTCCGCCGATGGCCCGCGCCGAGAGCTACGGCGACATCTCGCGGCTGGAGCAGCTGCTCGACGAGCACGCCAACATCTCCGCGCTCGACCCGGCGAAGCTGCCCGCGATCCGCCAGCAGATCTGGACGCTCATGCAGGCGGCCAAGCTGGACCACGACCTCGGGCTGTCCGAGCGCCCCGAGGAAGACCACTTCGACGACATGCTCCTGCACGTCGACGGGTGGCTGTGCGAGATCAAGGACGTCCAGATCCGTGACGGTCTGCACGTCCTCGGCGCGGCACCGACCGGGTCGCAGCGGGTCGACCTGGTGCTGGCCATGCTGCGCGCCCGACAGATGTGGGGCGGCGAGCGACGCGTCCCCGGCCTGCGCGAAGCCCTCGGCCTGGTCGAGGACGGGTCGGAGACCACGGCGCGCACCGACGCGATCGAGGAGTTGGCCCACGCGCTGGTCGCCGACATGGAGGCGGCCGGCTGGGACCCGGCTGCGGTCACCGGGATCGCGGGCCGCCACGAAGCACCGGCAGCAGAGGAAGTGCTCCGCTTCGCGGCCACCGAGGTCGTGCCCCGCCTCGCCGGGACCGCCCACGAGATCGACCGCGTGCTCCACGCCCTCGCTGGCGGGTTCGTCCCGGCGGGCCCGTCGGGCTCCCCGCTGCGCGGCCTGGTCAACGTGCTCCCGACCGGCCGCAACTTCTACTCCGTCGACCCCAAGGCCGTCCCTTCCCGGCTGGCCTGGGAGACGGGACAGGCGATGGCGGAGTCGCTCGTCGAACGCTACCGCCGCGACCACGGCGACTGGCCCCGCTCCGTCGGCCTCTCGGTATGGGGCACCAGCGCCATGCGCACCTCGGGCGACGACGTCGCCGAGGTCTTCGCCCTGCTCGGCGTCCGCCCGGTGTGGGACGAGATGTCGCGACGCGTGGTGCAGCTGGAACCGATCCCGCTCGACGAGCTCGGCCGCCCGCGCATCGACGTCACCGTCCGCATCTCCGGGTTCTTCCGCGACGCGTTCCCGCACGTCCTGGCCCTGCTCGACGACGCCGTCGCCCTCGTCGCGGGCCTCGACGAGCCGGCGTCGCAGAACTTCGTCCGCGCCCACGTCGCCGCCGACCACGAACGCCACGGCGACGAGCGCCGCGCGCGCACCCGTGTCTTCGGCTCCAAGCCCGGCACCTACGGCGCGGGGCTGCTGCAGCTCGTCGAGTCCAGGGACTGGCGCGGCGACGCCGACCTCGCCGAGGTCTACACGACCTGGGGCGGCTACGCCTACGGCCGTGGCCTCGACGGCGTCCCCGCCCGCGACGACATGGAGAACGCCTACCGGCGGATCGCGGTGGCGGCCAAGAACACCGACACCCGCGAGCACGACATCGCCGACTCCGACGACTACTACCAGTACCACGGCGGCATGGTGGCGACGGTCCGCGCGCTCACCGGCTCCGCACCCGAGGCCTACATCGGCGACTCGACCCGGCCCGAGGCCGTCCGGACCCGGACGCTGTCGGAGGAGACGGCCCGGGTGTTCCGGGCGCGCGTCGTCAACCCGCGCTGGATCGCCGCGATGCGCCGCCACGGCTACAAGGGCGCCTTCGAGATGGCCGCCACCGTCGACTACCTCTTCGGCTACGACGCCACCACCGGTGTCGTCGACGACTGGATGTACGACCGGCTGACCGCCGAGTACGTCCTCGACCCGGAGAACCGGGCGTTCCTGTCCGAGTCGAACCCGTGGGCGTTGCACGGCATGGCCGAACGCCTCCTGGAGGCGGTGGAACGCGGCATGTGGGAGTCCCCGGACCCCGACACCCTCGCCGCCCTGCGCACCGCCTACCTGGAGAGCGAAGGCGACCTGGAGGAGTAGCCCGTGTGAGTGGCAATGGTCGCTATGGCGACCATTGCCACTCACGACCCCGGTACGCGCGGTCGAGCAGCGCCCGGATCGTCTCGCGGGTGGCCGGCACCGGGTTCGGGGTGTCGGCGACGTCGGCGGCCACCCCGTCCAGGGCCTCGTCGGTGGCGCCCAGCGTCTCCAGGTCGTGGGGGAGCCCGATCCGCGCGGCCAGCTCCCACAACGCCCGCCCGGGGTCGTCGCCCAGACACGGGCGCACGCGCGAGACCATGTCCGGCACCGCCGGAGCGTTCAACGCGACGACGTAGGGCAGCACGACGGAATGCGTGTCGGCGTGCACCAGCCCCAGCCGCCCCCCGAGCGCGTGCGAGATCCGGTGCTGCAGACCGGTCCCGGACGATCCCAGCGCCGTCCCCGCGAGGAAGGCGCCGTACTGCAGGCCGGCGCGGGCGTCGAGATCCGTCGGGTTCTCGGTGACGACCGGCAGCGAGGTCCAGAGGGTCCGGACGGCGTCGGCGGCCAGCGCGGCGATCAGTGGGTTCCCGGCCGGCGCCCACAGCGCGGCGAAGCAGTGCGCCATCGCGTTGAACGTGCTCGGGCCCGTCACCGCGGCCGGGAGGCCGACGGTCAGTTCGGGGTCGTAGAGCACCACGCGCGGCCGGACCCGCTCGTCGGATCCCGTGCGCTTGCGCTGCCCGCCGGTCATCCCGTGGACGGGCGTCAGCTCGGACCCGGCGTAGGTCGTCGGTACGGCGACGATGGGGACCTCGAGCTCGAGTGCCACCGCCTTCGCGAGCCCGGTCGCCGAGCCGCCACCGAGGCTCACGATCACATCGACGCGTGCGTCACGCGCCGCGGCCGTGGCGCGTGAGGCGATGTCGACGGGCACGTGCTGGGCGATCTCGTGCCACGTCAGCGCCGCGCGGTCGCCGAGCGCGGCCGTCACCGTGTCCCCGCCGGGCGCGTGCCCGCTCATGATCACCATCGCCCGGGACGCACCGAGCCGGGCGACCTCGTCGCCGACCTCGGCGAGCCGCCCGGGCCCGAACACGATCCGGGTGGGCGCGAACTGGTGGTCGAAGGAGCGAACGGGTGCAGTCATGGTCTGGTGATCGTCGCAGAAGCCACCGGAGCCCGACAGGCGCCGGTCGTCGAACGCGTGCCCGACCGGCTGCGGCCCGACCCGGCGACCCCGGCGCGCGTCGGGTCAGGGCACGGCAGGCCCCGGGCTGCCCGTCCGAGGGGAGAAGCTCGGGATCGCCGGGTCGGTCCCGGGATCGCCGAGCCGGCGGTGCAGCCACCGGCCGCGTCCGGGCGTGCTGGTGATCGTCCCGTGGTGGTGGACGACGTCGCCGCGCGACACGGTCACCGACGGCCAGCCCCGCACCTCGATGCCGACGAACGGGTCGTAGTCCGACGCTGACTGCAACGGCTCGTCGGCGAGCGTGGTCGTGCGGTCGGGGTCGATGAGCACGAGGTCGGCATCCGCGCCTGGCGCGATGCAGCCCTTGCGCGGCCACAGCCCGAACAGCTTCGCCGCGTTGGCCGAGGTGATCGCGACGAACTGCTCGAGGGTCATCCGTCCGGCGGCGACCCCGCGGCCGTAGAGCAGCCCGAGACCGGTCTGGACGCTGGCGAACCCTGGCGGGATGTCGACGAACGACTCGTACGCCCCCAGCTTCTGCGCGCTGGAGTAGGTGGTGTGGTCGCTGGCCGAGGTCTCGATCTCGCCTGCGGCGATGGCGTCCCACAGCGCGGCCTGGTCGTCGGCGGTGCGCAGCGGGGGCACGCAGACGTAGCGCTGGCCGTCGGGCTCGTCGTAGCGGGACTCGTCGAGGAACAGGTACGCCGGCCGCACCTCGGTGAAGATCTGGCCCCCGGCCGCCCGCCCGCGCCGCACCGCCTCGACGGCGCCGCGCGAGGACAGGTGCACGAAGTACACCGGACAGCCGACCGTGCGCGCGTAGACGGCGATGCGCTCGATGGCCAGCTCCTCGGCGACCTCGGGGCGGCTGCGCTTGAATGTGCTGAGGATGGGTTCGACCGTCGCCGGCACGGCGGCCAGCGTGTCGGTCAAGTAGTGCGTGAGGCCGTCGTCCTCGGCGTGGACGTTGACCAGCGCGCCCGCCCGGGCCGCGGCGGCCAGAACGCGGATCGCCTCGCGGTCGGTGACGCGGAACGGGTCGTAGGCGGTGAAGATCTTCACGCTCGGACAGCCCGCCTCGACCAGCGGCGCGATCTCGGCGAGGGCGCTGCCGCCGAGCAGGTCGGTGAGGATCGGGTGGAACCCGTAGTCGACGTGCGCACGCCCGTCGGCCTTCGCCGCCTCGCGCTCCAACGTCGCCCACAGCGACTCACCGAGCTGCTGGAACGCGTAGTTGATCACCGTCGTGACGCCACCCGCCGCCGCGGCGCGCGTGCCGCTCTCGTAGTCGTCGGCCGACATCAGCGAGCCGTCGGGGCTCGGGGTGTGGAAATGGGTGTGCGGGTCGATGCCGCCGGGCGCGAGGACCTTGCCGCGACCGTCGAGCTCGCGCTCCCCACGTCCCGCGACCTGCGCGCCGACCTCGACGACGAGACCGTCCCGGACAGCGACGTCGGCGACGACGTGACCGTCGGCGTTGGCGACCGTGGCGCCCCGTACGACCAGCTGGAACTCGTGGGCCATCACGCGGCCTTCCTGCGGCGCGAACGCACCGCGAAGGGGAGCACGACGGCGACGATCAGCGCCGCGCTGTAGGACGGGTTCTGCACGAACGGCCGGGCGGCGAGCTGTTGCCGGCCGGTGATGCCGGTGACCAGGAACGGTACCGCGACGAGCACCCCCGCCGACCCGACCCCGGTGAGGGTGATCATCGCCGCTCACGACCCCGGCGCGAGGGTGGCTTCTCCCGCCTCGGCCAGCGCCAGCAGCCGACGGTCCTCGCACGCGTGCCCCACCAGCTGCAGTCCGACGGGCAGCCCGCCCGGCGTCGTCCCGGCGGGCAGGGAGATCACGGGGTGGCCGCTCTGGTTGAACGGCGACGTGTGCCGCGCCATGAGCGCGACCCGGGGGTCGGTGTCCACGTCGGCGATCCACACCGGCGGCACCGGCATCGTGGGCACCGCGAGGACGTCGACGCCCTGAAGCGCGGCACCGATCCTGTCGACGACGATCTGCCGCGCCCGCAGCGCCCGCACGTAGTCCTGCCCGAGGACCGTTCCGCCGGCGACGAGCCGGTCGCGCAGCGCGGGGGAGTAGTGGTCGGGGTTCGCCGCGATGAGAGGGCCGTGCAGGACGTGCGCCTCGGCGAACATCGCGACGGCCAGCAACGGCATGAGCTCGTCGATGTCGCAGGCCACCGGTGTGGTCCGGGCGCCCGCGGCGACGAGCCGCTCGACCGCGGCCCGGCACACCGCCTCGACCTCCCTGTCCAGGCCCGTCCAGAAGTACGCCTCCGGCAGCCCGACGATCACTCCCGTGAGTTCGGCGTCGTGGGAAGGGCCGGGGCCGGCCAGGACGTCGAACAGCAAACGCGCGTCGGCGACCGACGTCGTCAGCGGACCGATGTGGTCGACGTGCGACATGCTCGTCGGGACGAGGCCGCGCACCGGGACGGTGCCGTGCGTCGGCTTGAACCCGACGACGCCGCAACAGCTGGCCGGCATCCGGATCGAGCCCGCGGCGTCGGTGCCGAGCGAGGCGAACCCGATGCCCAGCGCCACCGCCGCCGCGGACCCGCCGCTCGACCCGCCCGCCACGCGCCCGGGGGCGCGCGGGTTGGCGACGGCGCCGGTGAACGGGTTGACCGACGTCGACCCGAACGCCATCTCGTGCAGGTTCGTCGTCCCCAGCATCACCGCGCCCGCCTCGCGCAACGTCTCGACGACGGCGGCGTCCGTCGTCGCCATCCGGTTCGCGAACGCGGGCGAGCCGCAGGTCGTCGCCAGCCCGGCGACGTCGAGGTTGTTCTTGACGGTGACGGGGATGCCGTGCAGCGGCCCGCGGACAGAGGAGCGATCGGCCCGGGCGGCCTCGGCGCGCGCGGTGTCCGCCAGGACGTCGAGCAGGACGTTGTCGGCGGCGTGCCGCGACGCGACATCCAGCGCCCGTTCGGTCAGCTCGACGGCCGTGACCTCGCCCGCGTCCATCGCCGTGCGAGCCTCGGCGATGGATCCGCTGGTCAGCGGTTGTGAGCGGAAATGGTCGCCATCGCGACGACCATCACCGCTCACCGGCTCTTTCGGGCAGGGGCTGTAGGTGAGGGCGCCGGGGGACTCGGCGAGGGGGAGGTCGCGGAGGCGGAGGGCGAGGGCGTGCAGGTGCTCGGCCGCCGCACTCATGCCGCGTCGGCCGGGGCGAACTGGTCGATGACGTCGGCGATCGTGTGGGTCGTCATCGTGGCGTCGGCGAACTCCGGGCGGCCGACGAGGAAGTCCAGGAACCCGACGGTCGTGCCGACGCCCTCGATCCCGAAGCGCCGCAACGCCGAGCGGGCACGGGCGATGGCTTCGTCGCGGGTGGGTGCGTACACGGCCAGCTTGGCCAGCAACGAGTCGTAGAAGACCGGGACCAGGTAGCCGGGCAGGCAGTGGGTGTCGAGGCGGACGTTCGGGCCGCCCGGCGGCTCCCACACGGTGATGCGGCCGGCGTCGGGGCGGAAGTTCTCCGACGGCACCTCGGCGGTGATGCGGCATTCGATCGCGTGTCCGCGGTGCACGACGTCGGCCTGCCCGAACGACAGCGGCTCGCCCGCCGCGACGCGGAGCTGCTGCTGCACCAGGTCGATGCCCGTCACCAGCTCGGTCACCGGGTGCTCGACCTGGATGCGGGTGTTCATCTCCAGGAAGAAGAACTCGCCGGTGTCGCGGTCGAGCACGAACTCGACGGTGCCCGCGCTCTCGTACCCGATCCGCTCGGCCAGCCGGACCGCGGCGGCGTGCTGCGCGTCGCGCACCTCGGCGGGCAGCGCCGGCGCGGGCGCCTCCTCGACGACCTTCTGGTTGCGACGCTGCAGCGAGCAGTCCCGTTCTCCCAGGTGGACGACGTGCCCGTACCGGTCGCCCAGCACCTGCACCTCGACGTGGCGGGCGTTGCGGACGAACCGCTCGATGTAGAGCGTCGGGTCGCCGAACGCGGCCGCGGCCTCGGCAGCCGCGGTCGTGAGGACCGACGGCAGCTCGGCGGCGTCGAAGACGACCTTCATTCCGCGCCCGCCCCCGCCTGCCGACGCCTTGACGATCAGCGGCAGCCCCACCCCGCGGGCGACTGCCAGGGCCTCCTCGGGAGTGCGGACCTGTTCGGAGCCGGGCAGCGTCGGCACCCCGGCCTCGCGGGCGAGGCGACGGGCGGAGATCTTGTCGCCCATGGCTCTCAGGTGCTCCGCGGTCGGGCCGACGAAGGTCAGGCCGTGCTCGACGCAGGCCCGGGCGAGGCCGGCGGACTCGGACAGGAACCCGTAGCCGGGGTGCAGCGCGTCGCAGCCCGTGGCGACCGCCGCGGTGACGACGCGGGCGATGTCGAGGTAGCTCTGCGGCGCGCGCGGCGGCCCGATGCAGACCGCCCGGTCGGCGAGCCGGGCGCCGAGGGAGTCGCGGTCGGCCTCGGAGACCGCGAGGACCGTCTCGATGCCCAGCTCGCGGCACGCGTGGACGATCCGGACCGCGATCTCCCCTCGGTTGGCGATCAGGACCCTGCGCAGGCTCACGCGGGGTCGACCCGCATGAGCACCGCCCCGAACTCGACGAAGTCGGTGTCGGACACACAGACCTCGACGACCGTGCCCCGCACGCCGGCCGCGACGGAGTGGAACGTCTTCATGACCTCGACGAGCGCGACGGTCGTGGTCTCCTCCACGACGTCCCCGATCGCGACGAACGGCGGCTTCCCGGGCTCGGGACGGGCGTAGAAGATTCCCATGGTCGGCGCGGTGATCTCGACCCCGCCGGCGTTCACGGACGGCGGCGGGGGCGGCGCGACCGTCTGCGGGACAGGGGCCGGAACGGCGGCAGGGGCGACCACCGGGGCGACCACCGGCGGTGGGGGCGGTGGCGTGGCGACATCGGGAGCAGGAGGCGAGCCCGTCCCGATCGTGATCCTCAGGTCACCCAGCTCGACCTGCAGGAAGTCGAACCCGGACCGGTCCAGGCTCTCGACCAGCCGGGCCACCTGGTCGACGTCGTCGTCGGTCAGCCCACGCGTCGGCTCGCTCATGACGCGGTCTCCTTCCGGGAGCGCAGCTCCATCGTCGTGTCACCCCGCGCGACCTGCACGTATCTCACCCGCGACGTCTCGCCCAGCCGGTCGATCAACGTGCGCAGCGGCAGGTCGCCGGAGTGGTAGGTGCGAGGTGCACCGGCCGCGCGCATCGCGTCGATCTCCGCGGTGCCCTGCATGATCGCCCGCAGGATCAGCTCCTCGTCGGAGATGCCGGGCGCACCGATCGTCTGCCGGACGTCGTCGAGTGTCACCTCGGCCGGGGTCCGCGTCGCGGCCTCGGCCAGCTCCGCGGCCCGGGGCAGCGCGAGGAACCGGTCGCGCAGGTCCGGGTCCATCCAGGTGTGGCCGGAGTCCTCGCCGTAGGCGCCCTGGGCGAAGCGCACGAGCTCGTCGATGACGACGTCGTAGCGTGTGCCGGACGCGACGTTGATCGCCGCCTGCGTCGCGACGTACTGCGAGTACGGCGTGATCATGATCGGGTGGCCGAGGTCCTCGCGGATCGTCACGCACTCCTCGAGCACGTCTGCGAGCCGGTCGCCCATCCCGATCCCGGCCAGCTGGTGGCGCAGGTTGGAGATGACGCCGCCGGGGATCTGGTGGCGGTAGTGGTTGGCGTCGTGGGCCAGCGGGACGCCGAGCGGCATGCCGTCGCGCACGGCGAACTCGCGCAGCCGCGTCGACACCGACTCCAGCAGCTCCTCGTCGACGGTCGGGGTGAAGCCCAGGACGCGGGCGTTGCGCGCGGTGGTGAGCACCGACGGCTGGGCAGAGCCGTCGGCCAGCGGTGGCACCCCGCAGTGCAGCGTCCTCACCCCGAGCTGCAGGGCCTCGAGATAGACGAGCGGGGCGAGGCCGGTCGTGCAGTGAGAGTGCAGCTCGACGGGGATGTCCCCGGCCTCGCGCATGACGACGGGAAGCAGGGTCCGGATGCGGTCGACGGTGAGCAGCCCGCCCGCGTCCTTGAGGTAGATGACGTCGGGCTTCAGCGCGGCACAGCGGCGGGTGGTCTCGGCGAAGTGTTCGTCGGTGTGGCGCGGCGAGATCGTGTAGCAGACGGCCAGCGCGACGGTCAGCCCCAGCTCGCGGGCCCGCGGGACGGCGGTGGGGAACTGGCGGATCGTCTGGTCGGCCGTGTTGGCCATGAGCTGCGCGCGGTTCATGACGCCGATCTCGGCGAGCTTCTCCGCGAACAGCTCGCCCAGCACCGGCGCGGTGGGGGTGCCGAAGCCGTTGAGGTTGCCGCCGACGCCGCCCATGCACGTCGTCGGCGTGCGGGTGATGGTGCGGGCGAGCATCCGCATCGTGTCCCACGGGTCCTCGCGCAGGTCGCGGACCATCTTCTTGAAGAAGATCGCGTTGGCGGGCACCTCGATGTGGGCGAACCCGGCGCGGTCGAGGTCGCCCGCGAGGGCTTCCATCATCCCGTAGCGGATCCCCATGGCCCACAACGACTGCGAGCCGTCCCGGAACGTGGTGTCGAGGAAGCTCACGTCTCCCGGTGAGGTCACCAGGCCTCCTGCATCACGCCGACCTCGTCGGCGACCGTCACGGACATGTCGGTCAGGGCGAGCACCTCGTCGACGGTGAACCCGGCCGCGACCTCGTCGAGCCGGAACCCGTCGCCGACCCGGGTGAGCAGCGCGAGATCGGTGACGATCGTGTCGACGCACCCCACCCCGGTCACCGGGTACGTGCAGCGCCCCACCAGCTTCGGGCGCCCCTTGCTGTCGGCGTGCTCCAGCGTCACGATCACCCGCTTCGCCCCGACGGCGAGGTCCATCGCGCCGCCGATGCCGCCGCCGACGCGGTCGGGGACGGCCCAGTTGGCGAGGTCGCCGTTGCCGCCCACCTGGTAGGCGCCGAGGACCACGGCGTCGAGGCGGCCGGAGCGGGCGATCTCGAACGACGTGACGCTGTCGAAGAACGACGCCCCCGGCAGCAGCGTGATGAAGTTGCCGCCGGCGTCGTGCATGTCGGGGTCGCGCGGGCCGTCGGTGACGAACCCGCCGTAGCCCAGGACGCCGTTCTCGCCGTGCAGGGTCACCCCGCGCCCGGCGAGGTGGTCGGCAGCGAGGTTGGGCAGCCCCGCGCCGAGGTTGACCAGGCTGCCGGGCGCGATGAGCGCGGCCACCCGGCGGCCGATGTCGGCGCGGGTCAGGCCCGGTTTCTCGTGGTAGAGCCTGCCGCTCGTGGCCGGCCGGGCGGCCCGTCGGGGCAGGTCGGCGACGTCGATCTTCACCGTGGTCTGCACGACGCGGGCGACGAACACCCCGGGCAGGTCGATCTCGTCGGGCGTGAGCTCGCCGACCTCGACGATCTCGTCCACCTCGATGATCGCGCAGCGCGCGGCCTTGGCGAAGCTGTCGTTGAAGTTGCGGCTCGCCCCGCGGAACGCGACGTTGCCCATGCGGTCGGCGCGATGGGCGCGCAGCAGCGCGTAATCGGTGCGGATGCCACGTTCGAGCAGGTGCGGGACGCCGTCGAAGTCGCGGACCTCCTTGCCGTCGCCGATCGCCGTGCCCGCCCCTGCCGGGGTGTAGAACGCGGCGATCCCCGCTCCGCCGGCGCGCATCCGTTCGACGAGCGTGCCCTGCGGGACCAGCTCCAGCTCGACGTCGCCCGCCTCGATCTGGGTCTCCGCCGCTGTCACCGGGCCCGGCCGCGCCGAGAACGACGCCACCAGCCGCGACAGCTGGCCGTTCTCGGCGAGGCTCTGCGCCGTCGGGTGGCCGGGCTGGCCGAGCCCGTTGCAGTACACGGTCAGCTCGCGCGCGCCCTGGTCGCGCAACGCTGTGATCAGGCTCGACGGGAACCGGTGGGTCACCCCGAACCCCGCGATCGCGACGGAGGACCCGTCGGCGATGTCGGCCACCGCCGCGGCGGGGGAGTCGAACACCTTGTCGGCGCTCACGAGAGCCGGATGTGTCGTCGTCACGCGTCGTCCTTCCTCTCTCACCGGTTACGTCGCCAGCCAGATCGAGCCCCAGAAGATCTCGCTGGACAGATAGCGCTGCACCCCGCGGACCTGCGGCTGCGTGATCGCCGCCTTGTACGCGCGGCTGAGCCAGACGACGGCCATGTCGCCGTTGATCAGCTCCTGCGCGCGCTGGTAGGCGCCGGCGCGGGCCTCCGGGTCGGTGGTCGCCGCCGCCTCCTCGAGGGCCGCGTCGACCTGCGGGTTGGAGTACCTGCCGTAGTTGTTGATGCCGCCGCTGTGGAACTGGTTGAACATGAACGGGTACGGGTTCTCGTACGGCCCGGAGATCCAGTGCACCATCTGGAACTGGCCGCCCTGCACGACCGTCGTCACCAGCGTCGCCAGGTCGTCGAACTTCAGGTTCACGTCGATGCCGACGGCCGCCCACTGCGCCTGCAGGAACGTCGCGAACTGGATGTTGTTGGGCGCGTTGGCATCGGAGAACGTGAAGTTCGGGTTGCCGCCCGAGACCTTGTAGTCGGCGATGAGCTGCTTGGCCTTCTCCGGGTCGTAGGCGGGCCACTCCTGGGCGGCCTTCTCGCTGTAGTTCGGGTCGCCCTGGGCGAAGGCCGTGACCGCCTGGTTCATGGTGTTCTGGTACTGGGTCGCCGACAGTGCCTTCGGGTCGATCGACCGGATGATCGCCTCGCGCATCCGCGGGTCGTCGAACGGCGCCTTGTTGACGTTGAAGTACAGGAACTCGCCGTCGCCGCCGGGGCCGAAGTACACCTTGAGGTTCTTGTCCTGTGACGCCCGGTAGACCTCGGTGTGGAAGCCCGCGATGTCGAGGTCGATGTCGCCGTTGACCACCGACGCGTAGCGGGTCTCGGTGTCGGACAGGGGCCGGAAGACGATGCCGTCGAGGTGGGGGAGCCCGGGCTGCCAGTAGTCGTCGTTGCGCTTGACGGTCGCCTTGTCGTTCGGGACCCAGTCCACGAACACGAACGGACCGGCGCCGATGGGATGGCGGCCGTAGTCGGCGCCCCACTTGTTCACCGCGGTCGGCGACGCGATCGTGCCGAGGTTCCCGGAGCCGAACGGCAGCGCGAACACGACGGGGAACGATCCGACCGGCTCCTTCAGATCGAAGCGGACCGTCAGCGGATCGACGGCGGTCATCGCGGCGATCGGCGTCGTGTAGAGGTGCCCGAGCGCGGTCGGCTTGTCCTGCTGGCGTTTGACGTTGAAGATCACCGCGTCGGCGTCGAGGGGGGTGCCGTCGTGGAACCGGACGTTCGGGCGCAGCTTCATGATCCAGGTCCGGCCCTGGTCGGGGGTGTCCATCGACTGCGCGAGGAACGGCTGCGGCGTCCCGGAGGCGTCCGTCTTCAGCAGCGAGTCGTAGATCGCCGAGGCGACCAGGTTCGAACCGACGGTCGGGTCGTAGGACCGGGACTCGGTGTACGAACCGACGGTGAGTGTGCCGCCGTCGACCGGCGTGCCCTCCTGGGCGGGGTCGCCGCCGTTGGGGTGGGACGCGTCGAGGGTGACGGTTGCACTGCCGCCGCTGCTCCCGGAGGAGCCGCAGGCCGCGGCGACCAGCGCGACGGCGACGGCGGCGGCGACGATCGCGACTCTGCGGGTGCGGGGACGGGTCCGTTCCGAGGTGAGGCGCATCGGGACGCCCTCTCTGTGCAGCCGGGCGTCGTTGCCCGGTCGGACGCGGTGGAGCGGGAGCATCGTCGTCGCGGGGACGGCGGGCCGCCGGGTGCGGCGACAGGTCACGCGAACGGGATCGAGCGCTTACGAATGGTCTTGCCGCACGATGTCGACGGTTCTGTGCCCAAGATTGTTAACAATTCTGAGAACATAATCGGCGAGGAACAGGTGGTCAAGGTCACGCACACGAAGGCGTCCGACCGGCCCAATGCCGATCGGACGTCATGTCCTGGTTCGTGAGCGGCAATGGTCGCTGTAGCGACTGTTGCCGCTCACGGGCTGTTGGTCCGGCCTGCGATGCCCGTGCCGGCGACAGCCAGCACCAGGAGGCCCGCGATCAGCAGTGGCAACGCGACGGCCGGCGAGGTCGTCGTCGCCAGCAGCGCGCCGCCGACACCGACGAGCGTCGCCTGCGAGAGCTGGTCGGTGAGCTGTGCGGCGGCCGAGTCGGAACCGACCCGGCCCGGACCCGCCTCCGCCGAGCGCGCCAGCAGCAGGAACGACAGCGACGAGAACCCCAGCCCCATCCCGACGCCCGCGACCACCCAGAACGGCAGCGACAGCCACGCGATGCCCCACGACGGCGCGACCACCAGCAGCCCCGCGATCCCGACCGCGACGAACGCGAACCCGACCCGCAGCAGCATCGGCCGCGACAGGTCCGGATGGCGGCCCTGCCACGCCGCCGCCGACGACCAGCCCAGCGCTCCCACGATCAACGGGATCCCGGCGGCCGACAGCGACCAGCCGTGCGTCGACGTCAGCATCAGCGGCAGGTAGGCGTTCACGGTGAAGAACGCGCCCGACAGCAGGCCGCGCGACGCCACGACCGCCGCGATCCCGCGCCGCGCGCGGAACGACCCCGCGGGCAGCAGCCGGCGCAGCGCCGGGACCAGCAGCGCCAGCGCGACGACGGCGACGACCGCGGCCGGCCGGCCCGTCGGGTTCTGACCGGCCCAGCTCAGCGCCGCCACCGCGGCCGCCGCGGCCAGGGCGGCCACGACGATCGCGCGCCCGTGCGCGCCGTCCTGCGCGGGCCGCCCCGGCGGCAGGTCGCGGACCGCGGGCAACACCAGCACCACCGCGAGCACGACGAACGGGACGATCCCCAGGAACACCCAGTGCCACGTGAAGTGCTCGGTCACCACACCCGCGACCGGCGGCCCCACCAGCGCGGGCAGCACCCACGCCGACGACATCAGCGCGAACACGGCCGGCCGCGCCCGCTCGCTGTGGACCAGCGCGATCAGCACGTACACCGCGACGGCCACCGCCCCGGCGCCCAGCCCCTGCAGCACGCGTCCGACCAGCAGCTGCGCCATCGTCGGCGCCGTCCCCGCCACCAGCAGGCCCGCCCCGAACAGCACCGGCGACGTGACCAACGTGCCGCGTGGGCCGCGCATGTCGCACCAGCGCCCGCCGAGCACCGTCCCGACGACGCTCGCCGCCGTGAACGCCACGAACGGCCACGCATACGACGACACCGATCCCAGGTCGGCCACGACCGCGGGCATCGCCGTGCCCACGCCCATCGCCTCGAACGCGATCATGCTGATCAGCAGCAGGATGCCGACGGTCGTCGCCCGCCGCCCGGGGCCGAACAGCTCGGGACGCACGGCGGCCTTGTCGGCGGCCTTCCCCGCGGCGTCTCTCGCGGCCCCGTCAGCCCCCCTGTCGGCGGCCGGCGGGGTCGCCGGGGGAGATGTCGGATCGTCCGTCGCGCTGCTCACGTCGGCAAGCGTGCGCCCTGAACCCCGGTCGAGGTCAACGACTTTCCCGTCGCGGCCCCCGTCGCGGCAGGATGGGCCCGCCGACGAGGGGGTGGGCCATGGAGGTCGTCGAGGAACGGCAGCGGGCACGGCTGTGGTGGCCGGGGGTGGGTGGCACCGGAGCCGTCGTCCTCGCCGCCCTCCTCGCGACGGCCGGCCGCTA
>MEGH01000059.1 GCA_001725415.1 Pseudonocardia sp. SCN 73-27 | reverse complement strand
CCGGGGCCTCGTCGCGGCGGACGGGGCGGTCGTCGCGCGGGGCGAACGCGCCGCTGTCGGCCGGGCGCCGGGACGCGCCGCTGTCACCGCGGGCCGGGACGTCGTCGCGGCGGAACGCCCCGCTGTCGGCGCCGTAGGCGCCGGTGTCGGAGCCGCGGGCCGGGAAACGACCGGAGTCGCCCGCGTACGGCCGGTCGGTCGCCGCGGCGGGACGGGCGTCGCGCGGGGCGGGCCCGCGACCGTCGACGGGTCCGGCGTCGCCGAACCGGCGGCGCGGGGTCTCGTGGCGGCCGGAGTCGGGGCCGGGAGCGAACCCGGACGTGTCGGGGCGGCCGCGGCCGTCGACCGGGCGGGCGTTGGGCGGGGGCCCGTCGAAGGACCGGCCGTCGGCGCCGCGGCCGGCAGGCACGCCGTTCGCGCCGGAGCCGTTGGTCCCGTCGGCGGAGCCGTTGGGGCCGTGGCCGTTCGTCGCCGGCCGGTAGGCGGCGGTGGCGTCGATGCCGTCGATGCCGTGGCCCGCGTTGCCGTTGACGGCACCGTTGGGGGCCGAGCCGTTGACGGGGCCGTTGACGGGGCCGTTGACGGGGCCGTTGACGGGGCCGTTGACGGGGCCGCGGTGCGCGCCCGTCCCGTTCACGCCCGCGCCGTTGACGGGGCCGCCGTTGACGTGTCCGTTGACCGGCGCTCCGTTCACGGCACCGTTCGTTCCGCCGTTGACCCCACCGTTGACACCGGCGGGGCGGCCGTCGACCGCCGGGCGGAACGCGGCGGCGCGCCCGTCGAAGGGCGGCCGGTTCGGGCCGGTGCCGTTGCCGTTCGCCGCGGGGCGGCGGGCCGGGTCGAGCGGGCGCGGACCCGCACCGGGGTGACCGTCGGGACGGCGCCCGGGGCCCTGCGGCGGACGCGGGCCCGCGGGGCGGCGACCCTGCGGCGGACGCGGCGGCGTGGGCCGCACGGGGATCGCCGTGGTGGGCAGGTCACGCGGCTCGGGTGCTTCCGGGACGACCTCGCCCGCGGCCTTGGCCTTCTCGGCCGCGGCGACCTGCTCCTCCTGGCGCAGCTTGAGGTCCTCGGGGAGCTCCAGCGGCAGGACGGTGCGGGGAGGGTAGGGGAGCCGGCCACGGACGACGACCATGCCGCGCAGCATCAGTCGCAGCGCGGCGTCGAGCTCGGCGGCCGAGGCCTGCGGGCCGGTGGCGACGCCGTAGACCATCCAGCGCGGGCCGTCGACACCGACGAACACCGAGCCGGCGACGTCGGTGTGGGCGTGCAGCTCCAGGCCCCACTGGCCGGAGGACTGGCGGACGGTGGCGCCGCCGTCGCGCAGGGACGCCTCGATCTCCGACGCGAGCGTCGGCCACAGCTCCTCGGAGCGGGGCGCGGCGAGCGCGCTGACCGACAGCTTGCCTTGCGGGATGAGGACGTGGACGGCCTGCATCGTGCCCGACGGCGGGACCGTCAGGTCGACGTTGCCGTCGGCGGGGACCGGGATGCGGACGGCGCCGAAGTCGGTCAGGCCGGTGAGGATCTCCCGGGCCCAGGCGGCGTGTGCCGGGTCGTCGCGGAAGTCCTCGTCGGCGGCGCCGCCGTTGTGGAGGCGCTCGTACTCCTTCGGGTCGACGTTGTCGTCGGCACCCGCGTCGGGGGTGGGTGCCTCGAGGTCCTCGACGTCGAACGGGCCGGCCGCGTCGGGGTCGAACGTGCGGCGCCGCGGTTCCGGCTCGTCGTCGTAGTCGTCGTACTCGTCGTACTCGTCGTCGTACTCGTAGCCGTCGTCGTACCGGTCGTCGTACTCGTCGTCGGCGTACCGGTCGCCGCCGCGGGCACCCCGGTCGCGGTTGTCGTACTCGTAGTCGTCGTACTCGTCGTCCGGGCCGGCTGCCGGAGCGGCGGAACGCAGCCCTGTGCGGTCGCGTCGTGCCACTACGCAATCTCCTCGATGGCGTGCTGGGACAGCCGGTCGTGGCCCCCGGTGGAGCCGTAGCCTCCGGCTCCGCGTTCGGAGCCGGGCAGGACGTCGGTCTCGACGAACCTGACGTGTTCCACTCTCTGAACGACCAACTGGGCTATCCGGTCACCCTTTCTCAGGACGAGTTCCGTCCGAGGGTCGTGATTGATCAGACACACACGGATCTCGCCGCGGTATCCGGAGTCGATCGTGCCCGGTGTGTTGACGACCGACAGCCCCGCGCGGGCGGCCAGCCCGGAGCGTGGATGGACGAAGCCCGCGTATCCGGGAGGCAGCGCGACCGCGACGCCGGTGCCGACCACGGCCCGCTCACCCGGTCCGAGAGCCACGTCGGACGTGGTGACCAGGTCGGCCCCGGCGTCACCGGGGCGGGCATAGGAGGGCAGCGGGACGTCGGCGTCCAGCCTGACGAGCGCCACCTCGAGCGCCGGACCGACGAGCGGCTCGGGGAACGGCTCGGGCAGCGGCGCGGCGGTTGGCTCGGGCTGGGGGGCGTCGAGGGAGCCGGGCACGACGGACGACGCTACCCTCGACCTCTGTGAGCGAGCACCCGTCACCCCCGCAGTCTGCGACGTCCGGCCGTGTTGCGTTCGACGAGCGGTTGTACGTCCCGGTGTGGTGGTACCTGGTCGCCGCCGGCATCGGTGTCCTGATCGGCGCCGAGATCCACATGGGCTACCCGGGCGTTCGGTCCTGGATCGGCTACGCGATCGCCGTCCCGCTGCTGCTCGGGGCGCTGTTCTGGCTGGGGCGCACCCGTGTGCGGGTCGACGACGAGTCCCTGACGATCGCCGACGAGTCGATCCCGCTGAGCGCCGTCGGGCGCACCGACACCGTCGACAAGCGGGACAAGCAGGTCGCGCTGGGGCCTCAGCTGGACCCGCAGGCGTTCCTGATGCACCGCGCGTGGGTCGGCCCGGTGGTGCGGATCGAGAACGTCGACCCGACCATCGACGAGCCGTACTGGATCGTCAGCACCCGCGACCCGGACAAGCTGCGTGCGGCGCTGGCGGCCGCACGGCGCTGACCGGACGCCCGGGTACGCGACCCGGACACGCGAAGAGCCCGGTTCCGTCCCGGGGAGGGGACGGAACCGGGCTCTCGACGTCGTCGGTCAGGCCGCGCAGTCGCGGCAGATGAACTGCGCGCCGCGGGTCTCCGCGAGGCGGCTGCGGTGGTGCACGAGGAAACAGCTCGCGCACGTGAACTCGTCGGCCTGCTTGGGCAGCACCTTGACCGTGAGCTCCTCGCCCGACAGGTCCGCGCCCGGGAGCTCGAAGCTCTCCGCAGTGTCCGACTCGTCGACATCGACCGCGGACGACTGTGCCTCGTTGCGGCGGGCCTTGAGCTCGTCAAGCGAGTCCTCGGCCATGTCGTCGCTCTCGTTGCGACGTGGAGCGTCGTAGTCGGTCGCCATCTTTCCCACCCTCAACTTCTGCACTGTGTCTTCGCCGTGCCGCGACAACGTCGCGACCGCGGGGTTTGTGCCCGACCTCGGACGTGATGCCGGTCTCAGTGCAGTGGCCCTGGCAGCGGCGCGGGTTGCTCCCGTGCGCGGCCGGTGGCGCAGTACTGACTGTCCCCCGGGGGCGAGAGGGTAGCCGAGGCCGCGCGAACGCGCCGCCCCACCCGAGAACTCGTCGCCGAGCGGGTGACGGGAACGACATCCGGCAGGTCACGTTGTTGTCGGCGCAGCGTTGATGCGGGCGCATCGAACATGTGCGTGACACCCGTCGCGAGTGCGGCGTGACGGGCGCCTCGGGGCACTAGGGTCTGCGGTCGTGCCCGATCAGTCCCTCGCCGGTGCGGCGACCTCCTCGCCCCCGGGGGCCGACCCGGCCGCCGTCGGCCGCTGGCTCGCCTCCGAGCTCGGTGATCCCGCCTGGCAGGAGTGCTCCCTCTCGCTGATCGGGGCCGGCCGGTCGAACCTGACCTACCGGGTCTCCTCGGCCGCGGGCGCGGTCGTGCTGCGCCGCCCGCCGGTGGGCTCGGTCGCGGCGACGGCGCACGACATGGGCCGCGAGCGCACGGTCGTCGACGCGTTGCGCGACACCGCGGTGCCGGTCCCCCGGGTTCTCGCGCACAGCGAGGGCGGCGCGCCCGTCGACGCCCCCTGTTACGTCATGGAGCTCGTCGACGGTGTCGTGCCGTTGGAGGAGCCGCCCGGGGGCTGGGCCGACACCCCCGCCGACCGGGCCCGCGCGGGCGCCGCGCTCGTCGACGTCCTGGTCGCGCTGCACGCCGTCGACATCGACGCGGTGGGGCTGTCCGGGTTCGGCCGTCCCGAGGGCTTCATGTCACGGCAGGTGCGCCGCTGGAACTCGCAGTGGGAGTCGGCCCGGGAGAGCGGCCTGACCGTCGGCGCCGACACCGAGTCCGCGCTCACCGCGCTGTCGTCGCGGCTCGCCGCCGCGGTGCCTGCGACGCAGCGCAACACGATCGTCCACGGCGACTACCGCATCGACAACTGCGTCTACGACGCCGCCGACCCGGGACGCATCCTCGCGGTGCTCGACTGGGAGCTGTCGACGCTCGGCGACCCGCTCGCCGACCTCGGGCTGATGCTCGTCTACTGGTGCCAGGCCGACGAGCACCCCGTCTGGCGCGCAGCGCAGCACATCCCGTCGCCGACGCGGCTGCCCGGCTTCCCGCTGCGGTCCGACATCGCGAACGTCTATGCGGCGGGCTCGGGCCTCGACCTCTCACCACTCCCCTGGTACGCGGCGTTCGGGGCGTTCAAGCTCGCCGTCGTGCTGGCGGGCATCCTTGCCCGGGTACAGGCGGGCGCGGTGCCCGCCGACATGGCCGAGGGTCTCGACGGGGCGGTCGACCCGCTCGTCGTCCTCGGCCACCACGTGCTCGACGAGGGGATCTCCTGATGGCCGCCTCCGGCGTGACGTCCCGGCCGATGCGCCCGTACCAGCGACGCCGCCGCGGCCCCGTCGTCGTGCTGGTGTCGGTGCTGGCCGTCGTCGCGCTGGTCACCTGGACGACGGTGCTGATCACGTCGGCGGGCCGGTCCGGGACGGCGTCGTGCCCCACCCCCGCGGCGGGCGCCTCCGGTGAGGTCGTCGAGGCGTCCTCGCTCGACTCGACGACGCCGGCGGCCGCGTCCACGGTGAAGGTCCGGGTGCTCAACGGCGGCGGGCAGCGCGGGCAGGCCAACCTGGTCGCGGCCCAGCTGGGCGACCTCGGGTTCACCGAGGGCGCCGCTCCCGACAACGACCCGCTGTTCCCGAACGGCGACCTGGAGTGCCGCGGCCAGATCCGGTTCGGCGCGAACGGGGCGTCGGCGGCGGCGACGCTCGCGATCGTGTTGCCGTGCACCGAGCTGGTGCGCGACTCCCGCGCCGACGACGCCGTCGACTTCGCCGTCGGCACCGCGTTCTCCGACGTGAAGCCGGGCCGCCCGGCGCGTGACGTGCTCGACCAGCTGGCCAACCCGCCTGCCGACACGTCGAGTGCCGAGGGCGGTACGGCCGGTCCGCCGCCGCCCGCGGTCGACCCGACGACGCTGCAGGAAGCCCGCGACGCGTCCTGCTGAGCGTGCATCCCGGCGGTTCTCAGACCTCCGCGGCGCCGTACTCCCGGGCCAGCGCGGCCAGCTGATCGGCGATGCCGGGCGTGGCGACGAGGATCGCCTCCGCGCCCAGGCCGTCGTCGGGCGGCGTGGCCCCCGGCGGGCCGGGCACCCGCACGACCGCGCCCGCCTCGGCCGCGATCAGCCCGGACGCGGCCCAGTCGTACCAGCTCAGCCCGTGCTCGACGTAGCCGTCGAGCCGCCCCGTCGCGACCGAGCAGACATCGAGTGCCGACGATCCCGCCCGGCGGATGTCGCGGATCCGGGGCAGCATGCCCGCCACCATCCGGGCCTGCCGGGCGCGGCGCTCGGCGCGGTAGGAGAAGCCCGTCGCCACCAGGGACTGGGCGAGGTCGGTCTCCACGGTGACCGCGAGCGGTCGCCCGTCGAGCGTTGCTCCCCCACCGCGGGCCGCGCTCCAGGTCCGTCCCGACACCGGGTCGACGACCACGCCCGCGAGCGACTCGCCGTCGAGCACGGCGGCCACCGAGATCGAGTACGCGGGGATGCCGTAGAGGTAGTTGACGGTGCCGTCGATGGGGTCGACGACCCAGCGGGCGCGCCCGGCCTCGCCACCGTCCTCCTCCCCGAAAACGTGCTCGCCGGGGCGCAGCTGCGCGAGCCGGGACCGGATCAGCGCCTCGACGGCCTCGTCGGCCGCGGTCACCACGTCGGTCGGCGACGACTTGGTGCGCACAGCCCCTTCGACGTCGCCGCCGGCGGGCAGCCGCGGCGGCGGCAGCGACCGCAGGTGCTCGGCGGCCTCACCGGCCACCTGCTCGGCGACGGCGCGCAGCACAGCGGGGTCGTCGGAAAGGGGCTCGGCGTCGATTCGGTCCTGCATGGTCGTCATCCGATCACACCGGGTGCCGCACCGATCACACACGCCGACCGCGCGCGACCGTCTCCGCACCTCCGAGCAGGTCCGGAGGGGCCGTTCGGCGGACGCACGGCGTCGTCACCGGACCGGCACAGCCGCCCGGCGACACGTCCCCGAACGCACCGGTGAGAACCCTGCGCCGATCGTCCCGGGGCGCCCTTCGACGGCGTCGCGGCGACCGTCCGGCGCAGTGCCGCGCCACGCGACCCACGCGACGTGCGAACTCTCGGCGGCGACGTAGTTACAATGACGCGGTACCCCGCCCCCACGAGGCCGGCCGAACACCAATCGACGGCGGTCCGCGGCGCAGCGAGGTCATCGATCAGTCCCGCATCTCGACAGCCGGATCCTTCTGTCTCCGGCGAACAGCAGAGCGCACGCAGCGAGAGGGCCTAGGTGGCAGCCGCAGACTCCGCAACCCGCACCGACTCGACCGTCGACGAGGCGGTCGCGCCGGCTCCGACCCGCCGTCGCAAGGCGGGTACGACGGGAGCCCCGAAGAAGACCGCGACGAAGACGACGCGCCCGCGGGCCGGGTCGGCTGCGAAGCCGGCCACGAAGAAGGCCGACGGCGAGGGCGACGGCGACGACGCCGAGCTCGACGGATCGCCCGAGGCGGGTGAGCTCGAGGACGTCGAGCTCGACGACCTCGAGGTCGACGACGAGCCCGAGACGGCCGACTCGGACGACTCCGACGACGATGACGAGGACGACGAGGAAGAGGAGCCGACCAACACCGGCGCCAACCGTCGTGCTCCGACCACCCGCAGCTCGCAGCAGAAGCAGTCGGGCGACTTCGTCTGGGACGAGGAGGAGTCGGAGGCCCTGCGGCAGGCCCGCAAGGACGCCGAGCTCACCGCCTCCGCCGACTCCGTCCGCGCGTACCTGAAGCAGATCGGCAAGGTCGCGCTGCTCAACGCCGAGGAGGAGGTCGAGCTCGCCAAGCGGATCGAGGCCGGCCTCTACGCGGCCGAGCGGCTGCGCCGGGCGATCGAGTCCGGCGAGAAGGTCTCCCCGCAGCTGCGGCGCGACCTGCGCTGGATCGTCCGCGACGGTGAGCGCGCCAAGAACCACCTGCTCGAGGCGAACCTGCGTCTCGTCGTGTCGCTGGCCAAGCGCTACACCGGCCGCGGCATGGCGTTCCTGGACCTGATCCAGGAGGGCAACCTGGGCCTGATCCGTGCGGTCGAGAAGTTCGACTACACCAAGGGCTACAAGTTCTCGACGTACGCGACGTGGTGGATCCGCCAGGCCATCACCCGCGCGATGGCCGACCAGGCCCGCACCATCCGTATCCCGGTGCACATGGTCGAGGTCATCAACAAGCTCGGGCGCATCCAGCGCGAGCTGCTCCAGGACCTGGGCCGCGAGCCCACCCCGGAGGAGCTGGCCAAGGAGATGGACATCACCCCGGAGAAGGTGCTGGAGATCCAGCAGTACGCCCGGGAGCCCATCTCGCTCGACCAGACCATCGGCGACGAGGGCGACAGCCAGCTCGGCGACTTCATCGAGGACTCCGAGGCGGTCGTCGCGGTCGACGCGGTCAGCTTCACGCTGCTGCAGGACCAGCTGCAGTCGGTGCTGGCCACGCTGTCCGAGCGCGAGGCGGGCGTCGTCCGGCTGCGCTTCGGCCTGACCGACGGCCAGCCCCGCACGCTCGACGAGATCGGCCAGGTCTACGGCGTGACCCGCGAGCGGATCCGCCAGATCGAGTCGAAGACGATGTCGAAGCTGCGTCACCCCTCGCGGTCCCAGGTGCTGCGCGACTACCTGGACTGACCCCGACAGTCGTACCCCCGGTGCCCGGGACGCCGAGTGCGTCCCGGGCACCGGTGTGTCCGGCCACCCTGACACCGACACCAGCCTGGTGTCGCAGACCTGAGAGCCGGTGTCGCCTCGACTGGGCGCCTCGTGACTCGACGGCTCGCGTCGTCCGGTCCGCCCCCGACGGTGTCCGGACCTGTGGCGGCGCCCGGACGGGCGACGACCTACCCTCGGACCCGTGGCGGTGGGTGCGGCGGTGCCGGAGCTCGTGCTCGTCCGCCGGGCCGACGGCGACGAGCTCGTCCCCGGTGTGCCGCAGACGATGTGCTGCCTGCGATCCACGGCCAGAGGTACCCGGGCGGTGGTCTACCGTTCGGGGCGGGACCAGGGCGTCGTCGGTGTGGTCGACTTCGTCTCCGACGCCGTGCCGCAGGTAGGGCGGGGGTGGGAGGCCGTCGGTGTGTTCCGGCCCGTCGAGCCGCATCTGCCGCGGTCCGGCCTTCTCGACGACCCCGATCTCGCGCTCGTGTTCGCCCACCTGCAGAGCAGACGCCGGCTGCCAGGCGCAGCCGGGCGCCGGTTGCTGGCGCTCCTGGCCGACCTCCCCGCGCCACCCGCCTGATCGCGGAAACGCCGGTCGACGAGGGCGGTCCGGACGCCGAACGGCCCCGGGCGCTGTGGGGCGCACCGGGGCCGTCGACCGCCGCGAGGTCAGCCTCGCGACATCGGGACACCCATTCCCGGGTCGACCTGGTGCGGGCCGTTCTTGCCGGGCCGCACGTCGAAGTCGAAGATCGCCGTCGGGATGTAGACCGTCGAGCAGGAGTTCGGGATGTCGACGACGCCCGAGAGCCGGCCCTCGATCGGCGCCGCGCCCAGGATCATGTACGCCTGGATCGCGCTGTAGCCGAACTTGGTCAGGTAGTCGATGGCGTGCAGACAGGCCCGCTGGTACGACAGGTGCGAGTCGAGGTAGCGCTGCTCGCCGCCGAGGGTCACCGAGGTGCCGGAGAAGGCGAGCCACTCGCTGTACTGGGGGTCGGTGTTGCCGGGCATGAAGATCGCGTTCTCGGAGACGCCGTAGGTCTCCATGCCGCCCTTGATGACGTCGACGTGCAGGTCCATGAACCCGCCCATCTCGATCGCGCCGCAGAACGTGATCTCGCCGTCGCCCTGGGAGAAGTGCAGGTCGCCCATGGACAGGTTCCCGCCCTCGACGAACACCGGGTAGAAGACCCGGGTCCCCTTGGTCAGGTTCTTGATGTCCTGGTTGCCGCCGTTCTCGCGCGGGGGTGCGGTGCGGGCGGCCTCGGCGGCGGCGCGGTCGAAGTCGGCACCGGAGAGGCTGCCGAGGATGGCCGAGTCGGGCAGTGGCGGCAGCGCGAGCGGGGGGACCCGGTTCGGGTCGGTGTCGATCAGGGCCTGCTCGCGGGCGTTCCACTTGCCCAACAGCTCGTGCGAGGGCGCGGTGCCCATGAGGCCCGGGTGGACGATGCCGGTGAAGGAGACGCCGGGGACGTGGCGCGACGTCGCCTTGCCGCCCTGGAAGTCCCAGATCACCTTGTAGGCGTCGGGGAACTGCTCGGTGAGGAAGCCGCCGCCGTTGCTGGTGGCGAACACACCGGTGTAGCCCCAGCCCTGGCCGGCGAGCGGGCCGGAGTCCTCCTGCGGGATGGGGCCGACGTCGAGGATGTCGACGATCAGCAGGTCGCCGGGCTGGACGCCTTCGACGGCGATCGGGCCGGACAGCACGTGCACGCTTGCGAGCGGGGCGTTGAGGATGTCGTCGGCGGAGTCGTCGTTGACGATCGCGCCGTCGAACCATTCCCGGCAGTGCACGCGGAACGAGTCGCCGGGCTTGACGTGCACCTGTGCCGGGATGTCCGGGTGCCACCGGTTGTGACCGATCTTCTCCTGGTCGGTGAACTTCTTCGTCGAGTCCAGCGGGAAGACGACATCGGGCATGGCGATCTCCAGTGTGGGTGTGCGGGAAAACGAGGGTTGCCAGGTCCAGAGGGTGTGGTCCGCGCGGCCGGTCAGGTCGCGGCGGCGGTCCGTTCGGCGGTGACGGGCGCGGTTCCACCCTTGGGTCGCAACGGGACCCAGAGTGCGGCGAAGACGACGATGCCGACGACGGCGAAGATGGTCGCGATCAGGCCGGCGTTGCGGCCGCCCCAGTACCCGAGCAGCAGCAGCGCTGCGGGCAGTGCGCCGGTGACCCAGCCTTGAACGGCGGCAACGGCTCCGGTGTAGCGGCCGAGCGCTTCCTGCCCGCGGCCGAGCAGCAGGAAGAACAGCAGCCAGAGGAAAGCCCAGTAGAGCCAGATGACACCGAAGACGGGGTCGCCGAGGCGGAAGAAGTTCGCCAGCGAGTAGGCGACCGCCGCGACGGCGACGAACAGCGAGAAGTACCCGAGGCCGGTTCCGTCGAGGTTCATGAACAGGTTGAACGCGACGTAGAGGTAGGTGAACCCGAACAGGTAGAGCCCCGATGCGTTGAGGAGCTGGTCGGCGTTCCCGTTGGCGGTGAAGATCAGGTAGGTCGGCGTGATGACCTGCAGGACGCCGACGAAGAGGTTGAGCGGGGCGGCGGAGCGGCCCTCCACCCAGCCGAGGAGCATGGCGCCGTTGAGGAACAGGACGGCGCCGACGTAGATCAGTCCGACGGCTCCCATGTCATGGCCTCGGCAGCCGGCGCAGGGCCGGGTTGGGCGGGGCGAGCGGGGTGCGCCGCGACGCCGGTCGCGGCGGTGGGGCGCCGACGACCGCGGGGGCGTCGGCGGTGGCGGCGGTCCGGTCGAGCAGGCTCATGGCCGCATCGGAGCCGCGGCCCAGCATGGGTGCGGTGTACTGCCGCGCCGATGCGTGCGTGCAGTCGGGGCAGGCGGCGGTCGCGGGAGCGGTGCCGATGGGGGTGGTCAGGTCGAAGGCACCGTGGGCGGTACAGCGATAGCGGTAGAGGGCCACGAGCACTCCTTCCACGTCGTTGTGGGGTCCCCGGCGACGCACGTGATGACGATCACCGGAAACAATTTCCTGGGAAACTACGGCGTGTGACCAGCACTGTCAACGACCAGTCCGACCACCGCCGTCCCCGCGTACGGAACCGCAGGTGAGGAGGGTCAGAGCTCCTGGATGACGTCCCAGCGCAGGCCGTCGGCCACCGCCAGGAACACCCGCTGCTTCAGGTGCCGGTCACGCACCACGACCGTCCCGCGCGGGCTCTCGTAGGCCAGCCCCTCCGACACCGAGGTGACCGACCCGACCTCCGCCGAGTGCGCCCGCCTGATCAGCGCCGACAGCAGCCGCACACCCTCGTAGCAGGACTCCCCCAGGCTGTTGAGCACCGGCGCGTCGGGGCCGAACCGGTTGAAGTAGGCCGCGGCGAAGTCGAGGCCCGGCGTCGTCGCCAGCTCCTCGAAGTAGCCGGCCGACGTCAGCAGCCCGCGGGTGTTGTTCGCACCGGAGGCGAGCAGGACGTTCTCGTCGATGAGCGAGCTGAACCGCAGGATGTCGCGGTCCATGCCGCGCCCGCTGAACTGCCGGTTGAAGCACACGGCGTCGTCACCGATGAGCAGCATCAGCACGGCCTCGCACCCGCTGGCCTCGATGCGCCCCAACGGCCCCGAGAAGTCCGCCGTGCCGAGCGGGACGTACATCTCGTCGCACACCGTGCCGCCGATCGCGCGCAGGTACTCCTTGGCGATGTGGGCCGAGCGGCGCGGCCAGATGTAGTCGTCGCCGACGATCGTCCAGCGCCGCACCCCGACGGTGCCCGCGAACCAGTCGAGCGTGGGGCCCAGCTGCAGGTCGGGCGTCTCGCCGGTCAGGAACACCCCGGGGCGGTGCTCGCCACCCTCGTAGAGCGCGGTGTAGGCGTACGGGACCCGGCCGCCGATGCGCGGGGCGACCGCCTCCCGCACCGCGGAGATGTGCCAGCCCGTGACCGCCTCGACCGCACCCGCCCGGATCAGCGCGTCCACCTCGGTGGCGACGACGTCGGGCGCCCGGCCGCCGTCGACGGGCAGCAGCCGCAGCTCGCGGCCGAGGACGCCGCCCTCCTCGTTGATCTCGGCCGCCGCCAGGTCGGCGCAGCTCTCGCACGACGGCCCGAAGATGCCCGCCGGCCCCTGCAGCGGGACGACCAGCGCCATGGTGAGGACGTCCGGCCCGGCCGACGGCGGCACCGTCAGTCGCGCGGCCTCGTCGCCCAGGGTCATGTGACGACGCTAGCGACCCGGTGGGCCCGGTTGTTACTCCGAACGTGGGTTAGCATGCGACGATGGCAGCGCCTCCGGACCCGTCGGAGCTCGTCGACGGCCCCGTCGAGGGCCGTACGGCCCTGGTCGACGACGAGACGCTGCGCCTGCTCAGCCTCGTGGAGCGCTCGGTCGAGCAGCGCCTCGACGAAGCCCTCAAGGCCCACGGCGCCGACATCGAACAGTGGCGCATCCTCTCGCTGCTCGTCGCGCGCGGCGGCTGCCCGATGAACGTCGTCGCCGAGCACGCGATGATGCTGGCGCCCAAGCTGTCCAAACTGGTCGACCGGATGGTCTCGGCCAACCTGGTGCTGCGCCGCCCCGACGAGCTCGACCGGCGCCGCGTGCTCGTCGCCGCCTCCCCGCGCGGGCGGCAGGCCCACGCGATGTGGGAGGAGGCCACGGCCGACGTGCGGCGCCAGTTGAGCACGCTGCTCGGGCCCGACGCGGAGCTCTTCGACGACCTGCTGCGCCGGCTGCGCAACGGCCTGCAGGGCCCCACGCCGGCCTGATCCGCGACCGGCCGCCCCGCTGTCAGGGCGCCGGGACCGCCGGCGACAGCATCCGCGCCACCCGCACCACGACAGGATCGACGTCGGCGCCGGCGTCGACGGCCGCCACCAGCCGGTGCCGCATCCGCGGGTGCCAGAACCTCGTCAGGTGCGCCGCGATCGCCGCCGCCGCGTCGTCGGCGGGGCGGTGCGCGAACTGCACGACGATGTCGGAGACCATCCGCAGCTCGGGCCCGAGCTCATCCACGGCCCGCCCCCACCGTCGTCTCCTCCTGCGCGGGCACCGCGGCGGTCAGCGCCGTCGACGGCGTCACCTGCACCGCGGTCACCTTGTACTCCGGGCAGTTGGTGGCCCAGTCGGAGTTGTCCGTCGTGACGACGTTCGCACCGCTCACCGGATGGTGGAACGTCGTGTAGCAGACCCCCACCGGCATCCGGTCGGAGATCCTGGCGCGCAACGAGGTCGAGCCCACCCGGCTGGCCAGCTCGACCCGGTCGCCGTCGGCCACGCCGCGGACCTCGGCGTCGTGCGGGTGCAGCTCCAGGACGTCCTCGGGATGCCACGCCACGTTCGCGGTGCGCCGCGTCTGGGCGCCGACGTTGTACTGCGACAGAATGCGCCCCGTCGTCAGGATCAGCGGGAAGCGACGGTTGCTGCGCTCGCGCGTCGGCACGTACGGGGTGACCATGAACCGGCCCTTGCCGCGGACGAACCCGTCGACGTGCATGATCGGCGTCCCCTCGGGCCGCTCGGGGGTGCAGGGCCACTGCACGGACCCGACGGCGTCGAGATGGGCGAAGGACACCCCGGAGAACGTGGGCGTCGTCAGCGCGATCTCGTCCATGATCTGCGCGGCGTCGTCGTAGTGCATGGGGTAGCCCATGGCCTGCGCGATCTCGCAGACGATCTGCCACTCCTGCTTGCCGGTCCGCGCCGCCGTGACCGGTCGGACGCGGTTGATGCGGCGCTCGGCGTTGGTGAACGTGCCGTCCTTCTCCAGGAACGATGTGCCCGGCAACAGGACGTGCGCGAACTTCGCGGTCTCGTTGACGAACAGGTCCTGCACGACGACGAGGTCGAGCGCGGCCAGCGCGGCGTGGACGTGGCCGGTGTTGGGGTCGGACTGCGCGATGTCCTCGCCCTGCACGAACAGCGCCCGGAACGAGCCGTCGAGCGCGGAGTCGAACATGTTCGGGATGCGCAGGCCGGGCTCGTCGAGCAGCGGGGTGCCCCACAGCTGCTCGTAGACCTCTCGGACCGAGCCGTCGGAGACGTGGCGGTAGCCGGGCAGCTCGTGCGGGAACGAGCCCATGTCGCAGGAGCCCTGGACGTTGTTCTGCCCGCGCAGCGGGTTCACCCCGACCCCGGAACGGCCGATGTTGCCGGTCGCCATGGCGAGGTTCGCCATGCCCATGACCATGGTCGAGCCCTGGCTGTGCTCGGTGACGCCCAGGCCGTAGTAGATCGCGGCGTTGCCCGCCGTCGCGTAGAGCCGGGCAGCGGCACGCACGTCGGAGGCCGGGACGCCGGTGATCTCCTCGACGGCCTCCGGCGAGTGTGCGGGATCGGCGATGAACTCCTCCCACTCGCCGGTGTTCTCGCAGCGCGCGTCGACGAAGCCGCGGTCGACCAGCCCCTCGGTGACGACGACGTGGGCCATCGCGTTGACGATCGCGACGTTGGTCCCGGGGTTGAGCGCGAGGTGGTGTGCGGCCTCGATGTGGGGGCTGCGGACCAGGTCGATCGAGCGGGGGTCGGCCACGATGAGCCGGGCGCCCTGGCGCAGCCGCTTCTTCATCCGCGACCCGAACACCGGGTGGGCGTCGGTGGGGTTGGCACCGATCACCATGATCACGTCGGCGTCGGCGACCGAGGCGAAGTCCTGGGTGCCCGCCGACGTGCCGAAGGTCTGGTTCAGCCCGTACCCGGTCGGCGAGTGGCAGACCCGGGCGCAGGTGTCGACGTTGTTGTTGCCGAACGCCGCCCGCACCATCTTCTGGACGACGTAGACCTCCTCGTTGGTGCATCGCGAGGAGGTGATCGCGCCGATCGCGCCCGCACCGTGCTCGGCCTGGATCGCGCGCAGGCGCCGGGCGGTGTGGGTGATCGCCTCCTCCCAGGAGACCTCGCGCCACTCGTCGGCGATCGAGTCCCGCACCCGCGGCGTGAGCACGCGGTCGGGGTGGGAGGCATACCCGAACGCGAAGCGCCCCTTCACACACGAGTGGCCCTCGTTGGCGCCGCCGTCCTTGTGCGGCACCATCCGGACCACCTCTGTGCTGTCACCGGAGCCGCGCAGCTCGGCCTTGAAGGAGCAGCCGACGCCGCAGTAGGCGCACGTCGTCACCACGGAGCGGGTGGGCATCCCGAGCTCGACGACGGAGCGCTCCTGCAGCGTCGCCGTCGGGCAGGCCTGGACGCAGGCGCCGCAGGAGACGCAGTCGGACTCCATGAAGGTGCCGCCCGCGCCCGGCGACACCTTGGAGTCGAACCCGCGGCCCTCGATGGTCAGCGCCAGGGTGCCCTGCACCTCGTCGCAGGCCCGGACGCAGCGCGAGCAGAGGATGCACTTGGCCGGGTCGAACTCGAAGTACGGGTTCGAGGTGTCGGAGAGCAGGTCCATGTGGTTGGCGCCGGCGTCGACACCGGAGCCGTAGCGGACCTCGCGCAGCCCGGTCACGCCGGCCATGTCCTGCAGCTCGCAGTCGCCGTTGGCCGAGCAGGTCAGACAGTCGAGCGGGTGGTCGGAGATGTAGAGCTCCATGACACCGCGGCGCAGCTTGCCCAGCTTCTCGGTCTGGGTGCGCACCACCATTCCGGGCGCGACGGGAGTCGTGCAGGAGGCGGGGGTTCCGCGGGCGCCGTCGATCTCGACGACGCACAACCGGCAGGAGCCGAACGCCTCCAGGCTGTCGGTGGCGCACAGCTTGGGGACCTCGAGGCCGGCCTGCGCGGCCGCCCGCATCACCGAGGTGCCCGGCGGCACGGCGACGGCGACCCCGTCGACGGTCAGCTCGACCGTTGCCTCGCCGGAGCGGGCCGGGGTGCCGAAGTCCGGCTCCTTCAACAGACTCATCGGAAGTCCTCCCCGAAGTGCGTGATCGCGCTGCGCACCGGCAGCGGGGTGAGCCCGCCCATCGCGCACAGCGAGCCGTCGGTCATCAGCTCGCACAGGTCCTCGAGCAGGACGAGGTTGGCCTCGCGGTCCTCGCCCGCCCGGATACGGTCGATGGTCTCGACGCCGCGCACCGCCCCGATCCGGCACGGCGTGCAGCGCCCGCACGACTCCTCGGCGCAGAACTCCATCGCGAACCGGGCCATCGACGACATGTCGACGGTGTCGTCGAACACGACGATGCCGCCGTGCCCGACCATCGCCCCCGACGCGGCGAACGCCTCGTAGTCCATGGGCAGGTCGAACTGCTCGACGGGCAGGTACGCCCCGAGCGGGCCGCCGACCTGCACCGCGCGCACCGGCCGCCCCGACAGGGTGCCGCCGCCGAACGTCTCGACGAGCTCGCCGAGCGAGATGCCGAACGCGGTCTCCAGGACACCGCCGCGGGCGATGTTGCCGCCGAGCTGGAACACCTGCGTCCCGCGCGAGCGCCCGACGCCGAGCGCCGCATAGGCCTCGGCGCCATCGGCCAGGATCGTCGGCACCGACGCCAGCGACAGCACGTTGTTGACGACGGTCGGGTGCCCGAACAGTCCCTCCAGCGCCGGGATCGGCGGCTTGGGGCGGACGGTGCCGCGCTTGCCCTCGAGACTCTCCAGCATGGAGGTCTCCTCGCCGCAGATGTAGGCCCCGGCGCCGACGCGGACGTGCACGTCGAACGCGAAGCCCGAGCCCAGCACCGACTCCCCCAGCCAGCCCTGCCCGCGGGCGGCGACGATCGCGGTGCGAAGTGCCGCAACGGCATCGGGGTACTCGGAGCGGACGTAGACATACCCCTCGGACGCCCCGACCGCGTACGCCGCGATCGTCATGCCGGTGAGCAGGGTGAAGGGGTCGCCCTCCATCAGCATCCGGTCGGCAAAGGTGCCGCTGTCGCCTTCGTCGGCGTTGCAGCACACGAACTTCAGCTCCGACTCCGCATCGGCGACGGTCTTCCACTTGACGCCCGTCGGGAAGCCCGCGCCGCCGCGGCCGCGCAGCCCGGAGTCGGTCACCGCGGTGACGACGTCGGCCGGGTCCATCCCCAGCGCCGCGCGCAGGCCGTCGAGACCGCCGTGACGCTCGTGGTCGGCCGGGTCGGCCGGGTCGACGACGCCCACCCGCACGAACGTCAGCCGCTGCTGGGCCCGCATCCACGGCAGGTCCTCGACCAGGCCCAGCCCGGGAGCGGTGCCGTCGAGCATCCCGGCCGCGACGAGCCCGTCGACGTCCTCGGGAGCGACGGGCCCGTACCCGACGCGCCCGGCGTCGGTCTCGACCTCGACCAACGGCTCCAGCCACAGCATGCCGCGCGAGCCGGTGCGCACGACCTGGGCACCGGCGCGTGCGAGCAGCTCGGCGACCTCGTCGGCACCGACGGAGACCGCGGCGGAGTCCTTGGGCACGAAGACCTTCATCGGCCCTGCCCGATCAGCGCGTCCAGGCGGGCCGGGGTGACGCGGCCGTGCAGCCGGTCGCCCACCTGCACCGCCGGGCCGAGCGCGCAGTTGCCCAGGCAGAAGACCTCGTCGAGGGTGACCGCACCGTCGGGCGTGGTGCCCCCACGGGTGACGCCGAGGCTCGCGGCGGCGTGCTCCATCAGCGCCTCCCCGCCGACGGCCCGGCAGGCCTCGGCCCGGCACACGCGCACGGTCACGCGGCCCGGTGGGGTGGTGCGGAAGTCGCGGTAGAACGTGACGACGCCGTGCACCTCGGCCGTCGACAGGTTGAGCCGGCCGGCCAGCACGGGAACCACCGACGGCGGCACGTGCCCGAGCTCCTCCTGCACTGCGTGCAGGATCGGCAGCAGAGCCCCGCGGGAGCCGCGATGGGCCTCGACTGCCCGGCTCACCACCTCGTCCACCGGCCCGGGGGGCGCCTCGATACTCACCGGCGGTCCCGACGATCACGGCTCCGTGTCATGGAGGTGACTGTGGGGTGGTTCGCCGGGAACGGTCAAAGCAAACGTTCCTATGCAGTGATAGTCGCAGCCTATCAGCGCCGGTGGGCGGCGATCTCCTCGATCACGTCGACGCGGATCGCCCGCGCCGCGGGGACGCCCAGCACCAGCGCGCCGTCGTCGTGCACGACGTCGATGGTGCCCGCGGTGTCGTGGCGTTCGATCACCTGCAGGACGCTGCCCAGCGCGATGCCGAGCCGGTCGAGGTGGCGCAACATCCGCGGGTCGGTGTCCGAGACCCGTACGACGCGCACCCGGGCGCCCTCCGCGACGGCGTCGAGCGTCAGCTCCGCCTCGTTCGGCAGGCTGCCGTCGGCGTGCGGGATCGGGTCGCCGTGCGGGTCCCGGTCGGGCTCGCCGAGGCGCGCCGCGAGCCGCTCGACGAACGTGTCGGACACCGCGTGCTCCAGGACGTCGGCCTCGTCGTGCACCTCGTCCCACGTGTAGCCCAGGTAGTCGACGAGGAACGTCTCGATCAGCCTGTGCTTGCGCACCGTGGCCAGCGCGATCCGCCTACCGTCGTCGGTCAGCTCGATCGTGCCGTAGCGGGCGTGGGCGACCAGGCCGCGCTCGGTGAGCCGGCGGACGACCTCCGACACCGACGACGCCGCCAGCCCCAGCCGTCCCGCGAGCCGCGAGACCGTCACGGGCTCGTCGGACCACTCCCCGGCGGTCCACAGGACCTTCAGGTAGTTCTCCGTCGCCGCGGACTCGGTCATCCGTCCCTCTCGTCGCACACCCGTCGCCGGAACGGTACGGCAGCGCGCGTCCGTCAGAGCCGCTCCCCGTGCACGACGGCGTCGACGACCGGCTTCGTCGAGGCCCGGCGGAACCGGGCGATCAGCCCCCGCGGCCCGAACAGGTGAACGAGCGCGAAGGCCGCCCCCTGGGTGACGACGACCAGCCCGCCCGGCGCGGCGTCGAGCCAGTAGCTCAGGTACAGCCCGATCGTCGCGCACACCGCCGACAGCACGGGCGCGAGGAGCAGCATCCGGGAGAAGCGGTCGGTGAGCAGCTGAGCGGTCGCCCCGGGCAGGATCAGCATCGCGACGACCAGGATGACCCCGACGACCTGCAGCGCCACCACCGCGGTGAGCGCGAGCAGCCCCAGCAGCAGCGCACCCGATCGGCGCGGCGACAGCCCGATCGCGTGCGCGTGGCCGGGGTCGAACGCGTAGAGCACCAGGTCGCGACGCTTGGCCAGCAGCACCGCGGCCACCACCGCGCCGAGCACGACGACCTGCGCGAGGTCGGTCACCGAGACGCCCAGGACGTTGCCGAAGACGATGTGGTTGAGGTCGGTCTGGCTGGGCGTCACCGAGATCAGCACCAGCCCGAGCGCGAACAGCGTCGTGAACACGATGCCGATCGCCGCGTCCTCCTTGACCCGGCTGGTGTCGCGGATCGCGCCGATCAGCCCGACGGCGAGGAAGCCGAACACGATGGCGCCGATCGCGAACGGCAGGCCCAGGACGTAGGCGAGCACCACCCCGGGCAGCACGGCGTGCGAGACCGCGTCACCCATGAGCGACCAGCCGATCAGCACGAGCCAGCACGACAGCAGGGCGCACACCACCGCGGCGACGACCGTCGTGACCAGGGCGCGGATCATGAACCCGTAGGACAGCGGCTCGACGATCAGGTCGAGGGGGTTCATGCCGTCCGCCCCTGCTCGAGCGGGTCGACCCCGAACGCGCGGGCCAGGTTCTCCGGCCGCAGCACCTCCTCCACCGGGCCGTGCAACAGCACCCGGCGCAGCAGGAGGACCGCCTCCTCGGCCAGCGCAGGCAGGGCCTGCAGGTCGTGGGTGGCGATCAGGACCGCGCAGCCGTCGGCCGCGAGGTCGGTGAGCAGCGCCGACATCGTCGCCTCCGAGCGCTTGTCGACGCCCGCGAACGGCTCGTCGAGCAACAGGACCTCGGCGCCCTGCGCGATCCCGCGGGCGACGAAGGCGCGCTTGCGCTGTCCGCCGGAGAGCTGCCCGATCTGCCGGTCGGCCAGGTCGGTGAGCTCCACCCGGGCCAGCGCATCGGCCACCGCGACCCGGTCGGCCGCACGGGTGCGCCGCAACGCTCCGAGGCGGCCGTATCGGCCCATCGTCACGACGTCGCGGACCGACACCGGGAACGACCAGTCGACGGCCTCGGCCTGCGGGACGTAGCCGACGATCCCGCGCCGCCGCGCCGCCGCCGGGTCGTGCCCGGCGATCCGGACCCGGCCCGCATCCGCGCGCAGCAGGCCCATCACCGACTTGAACAGCGTCGACTTGCCCGAGCCGTTCATGCCGATCAGCCCGCACACGGTGCCCGGCGCCAGCCGCAGCGACACCCCGTCCAGTGCGACGAGAGGCCCGTAGCGGACGGTCAACCCCTCGACCTCGACCGCCGCGGGTTTCATGCCGCCGACCCGGTGAGGCCGGCGATGATCGTGCGGGTGTCGTGGCGGATCAGGTCCAGGTAGGTGGGGACGGGTCCGCCCGGTTCGGACAGCGAGTCGACATAGAGGACCCCGCCGAACCGGGTGCCGGTCGCGGCGACGACCTGGCGCATCGCGCTGTCGGACACCGTCGACTCGCAGAACACCGCCGGCACCCGGTTCTCGCTCACGAACGCGATCGTCGACGCCACCTGCTGCGGGGTGGCCTGCTGCTCGGCGTTGACCGCCCAGATGTAGCGCTCCGTCAGCCCCGCGTCCCGCGCGAGATAGGAGAACGCGCCCTCGCAGGTCACCAGCGCGCGCTGCGTGGGCGGAACCGCGGCGAGCGCCGTCACCAGCTCGTCGTGGACCTTCGTGAGCTCGGTCTTGTAGACCTCGGCGTTGGCGCGGAACGCATCCGCGTTCGCCGGGTCGAGGTTCGAGAACGCCACGACCATGTTGTCGACGTAGCGCGCCACGTTGTTCGGGCTCATCCACGCGTGCGGGTTCGGCTTGCCCGCGTATGCGTCCTCGCTGATGTCGATGACCTCGACACCCTCCGACACCACGACGTGGGGCACCGACAGCTCCCCCACGAACCGGCCGAACCACAGCTCCAGGTTGAGCCCGTTGTCGACGATCAGGTCGGCCTCCGCGGCCTTACGGATGTCGCCGGGGGTCGGCTCGTAGCCGTGGATCTCCGCGCCGACCTTGGTGATCGACTCGACCTGCAGGTGCTCCCCCGCCACGTTGCGGGCGATGTCGGCCAGCACCGTGAACGTCGTGAGCACCAGCGGGCGGTCGGCATCCCGCGCCGGCCCGGCGCCGGAGCACCCGGCGAGCGTCAGCAGCAGGACGGCCAGCGCCGCCACGAGACCGGCCCGGCCGCGCGGACGGGCACGGACCGGTCGAGAGGCGCTCGACCCGACGCGACGTTGCGAACCGGACATGACGGGCAGACTAAGAGTTCGGGTACCCGAAATCTATGTTTCGGTGGTCTGACTTCTTGAGACGCTGTCTCAGCCGATACGCCGGATCTGCGGCCACAGCTGGGCCCAGCTCGCGGTGAGGTCGCGGCAGACGACGACGGGTGCGCCCTGCTCGTCGTTGTCGAGCCCGATGCCGTTGTCGATGCGCGCCACCGGTTCCACGCTGCCGCACCACCGACTGAGGACGCCGGGGCGGTAGCCGACGACGATCGCCACCGTCGCCGACGCGGGCGGCGGGCCCCACTCGCCGTAGCTGTTGTGCCCGCTGTAGGCCGGAGGCAGGCCGAGCGCCGGGCCGTAGTGGTCGACGGCACCGGCCTCGCCGTAGTTGGCCGTCAGCACGACCGCCGTCGCGCGTTCGGCCGGCGGCAGGGTGTCGGCGGCGCGGGCGAGCGTCGCGGCGAAGCCCGGCCAGCCGATCTGCTCCCCCGCGTCGTAGTCGATCGCCGCGATGGGCGAGCCGGGCAGTGCCGTCGCGGGCATCAGCGGGAGGAACAGCAGCGCGCTCACCGCGGCGGCGAGGGCGACGGCGGCGACGAGAACTCCGCGTCGGACCCGTTGTGCCCCACGGGCTGCCCAGTCCACGACGGGCCCGGCGCCGGCGGCGAGCAGCAGCGGGTAGAGCCCGACCATGTAGTACGGCTTGCCGCCCGTCGCGACGAACAGGACGAGCAGCAGGATCCAGGCGACGGCGAAGGCACGCCAGCGCCGCAGGGCGGGGTCGCGGGCGAGGCGCCACAGCCCGATCCCCCAGATCGGCACGAACAGCGGGCTGACGATCACCAGCTGGTAGGGCACGAGGATCCAGCGCGACGCGCTGGTGCCGGAGCTGCCGTCTGCGATGGCGGAGGAGAGCTGGAGCATCGGCCAGCCGTGGCGCGCCTCCCACACCAGGAACGGCGTCCAGATCAGCAGCGCGAGGAGCCCGCCGAGCCACGGCCAGGGCGTGCGCAGCACCTCGCGCGGCCCGGCGACGAGGACGCCGATCAGCAGGGCGCCCACCAGGAACGCGGGCAGCACCTTGTTCTGCAGCCCGATCCCGGCGGCGAGGCCGACGAGCAGCCAGGTCGCACCGCCGTCGCGCAGCGCCCGCACCGCGAGCCACGACACGAGCGACCAGGCCAGCACGTCGAAGGTGGTCGTCGACAGCAGATGGCCGACGGCGAGCAGGTACGACGACGTGCCCGTCGCGGCGGCGGCGAGCAGCTGAGCACCGCGGCCGCCGCCGAACTCGCGGGCGAGCAGGCCCGCGCACACGACGACGAGCGCCGCCGCGATCGCAGACGCGACCCGCAGGCCGACGAGCGAGTCGCCGAACAGGACCGTCGCGACCCGGGCCAGCAGCGGGGTGAGCGGGGGCTGGTCGACGTAGCCGAACGCGAGCTCGCGACCCGCGCGCAGGAAGTACAGCTCGTCGCGGTGGTAGCCGTAGCGGCCGGCCGTCGCGAGGAGGCCGGGCCGGAGGCCGAGGCGTTGTTGTCGCTGTACCAGCGGGCCTTGGGGGCCACGCATCGCGACACGCTGTACGTGGCGCTGGTCCAGGCCAAGCTGCTGCGCGAGCAGAAGCAGTTCGAACAGTCGCAGGTGCTGGCCCGCAGCGTGGCCGACGTGCTGGCGCGGCGCTACGGCGAAGGCCATCCGGACACCGTGTCGGCGCGCTACCTGGTCGCGACCAACGGCTTCGCGCTTGCCCGGGACGATGCGGCGCTGGCCCAGGTGCAGGCCGATATCGAGCGCGTCGTCGAGTACCGGCGCCAGCAGCAGGGCGAAGACAGCGCCCAGGCCGTGTCGCCGATGACCGGGCTGGTCGGCGTGCTGAGCAAGCGCGCCGCGCTGGCCGACGACCCGGCCGCCAGTGCCGGGTTCATGGCGCAGGCGCTGCGGGTACAGCAGGCCGTGCTGGATTCGCACCTGCAGCACCGCGGTCCGGATCATCCCAATACCCTGCTGGCGCAGGGCAGCCTGGCGAGCCTGCTGCACCGGCAGGGGCGCCATGCGCAGGCGTTGCCGCATGCGCAGCGCTGCCTCGAGGGCCAGCGGCGCACGCTCGCGGCGGACCACCCGATCATCGCCGGAACATGGAGCCTGAACGGCGACATCCTGCTCGCCCTGGGCCGGCTGGAACCGGCGCGTGCGGCCTATGCGACGGCCTTGCAGCTGCGTACGCAGAAGCTGGGCGCCCAGGCGCC
>MEGH01000058.1 GCA_001725415.1 Pseudonocardia sp. SCN 73-27 | reverse complement strand
GTGATCAACGCATTTGCCATCACGTTCGGTGACCGATGGCCGGGAGCCGAGACCTACTGACAACGACGCCGGAAACACCGATCACGAGACAGACCCTACCCGTGAAGGTGGGACACATCTGGGGCACATGACGGGCACAGCAGCCCGACACCAGGTGGCGCGAGTGACTACCCGGTGACCTGCCTTGTGAGTGTGGGCGCCGAGGCCGACGCGCAGGCTGTGATCATGCCCGGTTCACGTTAGGAGAGCGGGTTTATCCCGCTGGCGGTCCGGCGCTGTCGTTGTAGCGCTGCCGGGCGGCCATGGTGAGTTGGAGGGCGGGCCCCGACGCGTGCTTGATGTTCAGTGGGGGGCACAACGCGCGTATCAGGTCGCTCTCGACGTCGCCTGGTGTCGGGTGCTCACACCAGGACACGAGGAGGTTGGTTCTCATCCACTCGGTGAGCCGGGCCTCGTCCTCGGCGACCAAGACAACGCGGTCAGTCCAGCGGGTCCGGTAGCCGTGTTCGTCGAGCAGGAGGCCGACGAGCGTGCGGCGGAGTGTCGAGCTGCCGCTACGACGGAGATGGTTCAAGGCGAGCCGAGAACGGAGCTTTGTCTTCGTGAGGCCGACGTACAGAAGTCGGAGGTCTGGCACCGTGGGGTGCGCGGGGCCGACGGCTTCAGGCAGGATCGCGGGCGGCGCCCACCAGGCGTAGAGGCCCGAGGCTGCGGGCGCCTGTGTACGCACCTCGTCAGTCCTGACGGGGTGGGCGACCAGCTCGTTGACGACCGCGTCGAGCGGCGGGGAGACGGAAGCCATTTGGGCAGTCTGCCCGGATGGCGGCCGCAGCCGGGAGCCGATCGCCGATCGTTTGTTAGTACGCCGCCCAACAGCGACAAACTGTGAGGACTGAGCCCACACCTGCCAAACGCAGGGCATGGCGGGCGCAGACCGGATCGCCACGGGTAGGCGCGCTCCGCGGACTCGTCCACTTCAGCGTCCGGCCCCGCCCGGAGAGATCAACGGCAGGCGAAGGGCGCGCGCTGAGGACGTGCCGGCGACTAGCAGCAACCGACAGCAACCGGTGCTGCAACCTGACCCGCTCGGCGCGTGCTCGGCCGTACGCCGATGAACGCCTGAGCAGGCATCGAGCTACCTGACCAGGCCGCCAGCGCACCTTGAAAGCGAGAGTCCCGAAAGGGTCCGGGGGTTCGAATCCCTCCGCTTCCGCCAGGCGCCCGCGGACGTTCACGTCGCCGGGGTGCGGCTGCTCTCGCGGAGGAAGCTCAGGACGAGCTCGTTGAACCTCGTTCGCTGCTCCCACTGCGGCCAGTGCCCTGCGCCGTCGATCAGCTCGAACCGGCCGCCGTCGATCTTCGCGGCCATGTCGAGCCCGGCTGCCGCGGGGCCGGAGGGGTCGTCGCTGGTCCAGATCACCAGCGCGGGTCCGGGAACGGCGGCGAGCTCGGCGTCGGTCACGAGGTTGCGCCGACGGACGTCGGGGTCCTGCAGACACAGGATGTGGCGCATCGACCGAGCGAACCCCGGCCGGGAGTAGATCGCCCGGCGGATGGCGACGAGCTCGTCGGTGACGGTCGCCGGGTCGGCCATCAGCCACTCCAGCCTGGCCCGGATGCGGTCTTCGGTGGGGTCGTCGGCGGCGGCCTGGGACAGGCTGCGGATCCGTTCCATCACCTCGGGCCGGGCCATCGTGCCGCCGGGGGTGTTGAGGACGAGCCTGCCGACCCGTTCCGGGTGGGCAGCCGCGAACTTCACCGCCACCCACCCGCCCAGGGACTCCCCGTTGAGGTGCGCACGCTCCACGCCGAGGGCGTCGAGCAGCGCTGCCAGGTGGTCGACGTAGGTGCCGATCTCCAGGTCGGCTGTCGCCAGGGTGCTCCAGCCGTGGCCGGGGTAGTCGTAGGCGATCACACGGAAGTGCTCCGCGAGCGCCGGGATGTTGTGCGCGTACGCCTCCAGGTGTCCGCCGGTGCCGGCCATGAGGATCACCGGCTCACCGCGCCCCGCCTCCAGGACCCGGGTACGCCCGCCCCCGACGTCGACGTAGTGGACGCGGTGCTCGACGGCGCCGAGCGCGACCCAGACCGGCGGGCTCACCATGGTGCCGACAGCAGCCACTCGTGCGGGGCGTCGGCCACCGCGCGGTTCCATGCGGGCTCGGCGAGGTCGAGGAACGCGCCGTCGGCGTAGAGCAGCGGCTCGCCGGGGAACGTCGCGAGGCTCCGGACCCGCCCGACGACGATCGCGTGGTCCCCGCCGTCGAGCACCTGCTCCCGGTCGCATTCCACGTGGGCGACCGCGCCGACGAGCAATGGGCAGTGGCCCCGGCCCGGGGACGTCGCCAATCCCCTGAACCGGTCCTGCGGGCCGCGCGCGAAGACCGTCGCGACGTCGCGCTGATCGGCCGCGAGAACGTTGACCGCGAAGGCGGGTGCGGCCGTCAACAGACCGTGCATCCGGCGGCCCCGGCCCACGCAGACGAGCACCAGCGGCGGGTCGAGCGAGAGCGAGCAGAACGCGCTGACGGTGCATCCGGCCGTCTCGCCGTCGGCGTCGACGGTGGTGACGACGGTGACCCCGGTGGCGAAGCGCCCCATCGCCTCCCGCATGGCGGCGGGCCCGGGTGGTGCGACGGGCGTCGTCACGGGCGGATCTCGGCGACGGCCTGCTGCGGATCGCCCGCGAGGTCGAGCGCGCGGTCGACCAGCGCGAACGCGGCCGACCGGTCGTAGGACAGGTAGTTCATCGCGTACAGCCGCACCGGGTCACCGGCGTAGTAGCGCTCGTACTGCACCGCGCGCTGCCCGAACCCGTCGCCGCACAGGTCCCAGGCGAGCTTGTAGAGCCGGACGCGGTCGGTGGCGCCGAGCCCGCCGGCGCCCTGGAAGTAGCGTGCGATGTCTGCACCGATCGGGCTGCCGAAGTCCTCGGCCGACGGCATCATCAGCAGCCCTCCCGCTCCGAGGGTCTGCAGCGTCTCGGCGGCCTTCGGGTAGCTCGTCGACAGGTGCATCCGCAGCGTCTGCAGTGGCAGGAACCCGGGCCGCACCGAGCGGCCGGATGCCGACGTCTCGTGGTCGACCTCGGCGGCCCGGATCAGCGCGCGGCAGGTCTCGGTGGCCGCGATCAGTTCGCCCAGCTTCTGCTGGACGTGCAGGAACCCGTCGATCCCCACCGACTGCGCCAGTTTCATCGCGACGCCGGTGATGAACTGCATCTTCACCAGCCCGCGCACCCCGGTCTGGTGGGCGGTGTGCTGGCGCAGGTTGGTCTCGGCGTACATCGCGTTGGCCAGCGCGACGTCGCCGTGCAGGAACACCCGGTCCCACGGGACGAGCACGTCGTCGAACACGACGAGACAGTCGGCCTCCTCGAAGTGCGACGACAACGGGTGGTCGAACCGGTTGCGGGTGCCGTCGTCGAACGGTTGGCGGGAGATGAGCCGCAGCCCGGGTGTCTCGATCGGGATCGCGAACACCGCGGCGTGCTTCTCGTCGCCGGGGCGCAGCCCGGGGAGGTTGTAGATGATGATCTCGTCGGCCATCGGGGCGAGGGTGGCCAGCATCCGGGCGCCGCGCACGACCAGCCCGTCGGCGGTCTCGGCGACGACGCCCATGTGCAGGAACTCGTCGGCCTGCTCGGCGGAGCCCTTGGAACGGTCGGTCTGGGGCGTGATGAGCGCGTGGGTGAGGAACAGGTCGTTGTCGCGAACGTACTGGTGGTACCGCACGACGTTGTCGGCGTAGCGCTGTCCGAGCCGGGCGAAGACGCCGGGTTCCTCGGCGAAGGCCAGCAGCGTGGTGTTGAGGAAGTCGGGCGAGCGGCCCATCAGGCCCAGCGTGGCCTCCGACCACACCCGGTACGCCTCGCGGCGCGCGACCAGGTCGTCGTAGCAGGTGGGGGCCACGAAGGCGGTCCCGACGGGGCCGGCCGGGCCGGGCCGGGTGAGGACGTCGCGGTGGCGCGGGTCGTGCTGCATGTCGTAGAGGGCGGCGATACCGGCGATCGGGCGTGCGAATGCGGGGTGGGCCGTCACGTCCTCGATGCGTTCGCCACGTAGCCACACCTCGCGGGGGGTCTTCTGGAGGTGTTCGACGTACTGGGCGCCGGTGCGGACGGTCATGCCGACTCCTTCCGTGCCGGGTCGTGGGAGCCGGCGGGGGTGATGCTCGAGGCGATGCCCATCCCGGTGATCCAGGCACCGACGGGCTCGTAGTGGGTGAAGGCGACCGGTCCGCCCCAGGCTGCCGCGGCGGCGGCCCAGGTGCGGAGCTCCAGTGCGCCGGGGCCGGCCGCGCGCTCCACGTCTGCGTCGTCGAGCCGGGCCAGGGTGCAGGGGTCGGAAGCGATGCGGCGCAACAGGTCACGGTCCCAGTCGGGGTTCACCCGACCGGTCGCCGCATCCGCGGCGAGGTCCTCGGCCTTGCGCCGGCGGGCCGGTTCGAGCTCGCTGACCCGGGACCGGCCGTGGATCAGGAAGTCGCGCCACTCGGTGGTGACGGCCGGGTCGTCGGCGGAGATCGACGCCGGCCAGTGCGACATCCCGCCGGAGCCGACGACGAGTACCCGTTCGAGCCCCGTGGAGTCCGCGATCGCCGCGCCGACGGCGCGACCGAGGTCGGCGCACCGCCCGAAGGCCGGCAGCGGCGGGCACCCGGAGTTGACGACGACGGCCAGCAGCGGCACGTCGAGGGCCGGGAACAGCTTGCCGTAGACCTGCGCGATCCCGTGGTCGATGCCGAGGTCGAGCGAGATCGCGGGGTCGAAGCCGCGGGCCGTGACGCCGTCGAAGACGTCTCGCGCGAGCCGACGCGCCACCGGCAGGTCGCCGCGGGGCGTGCCGTAGTCGCCGACGCCGGTCACCCGCTCGACGCCGATGCAGAACGGCGGCATGCAGTCGTAGAACAGGTTGCGGGCATGGTCCGGGCCGAACACGACGACGGCGTCCGGTGCGAGATCGGTCACCGCGTCGCACAGGCCGTCGACGGCCTCGACGAACCGGCCTCCGGGATCGTCGCGGTCGCGGGCCGGGGTGATGTTCCAGAACGGCGAGTGCGAGAGCGCGATACAGCCGACGAGCGTGCTCATCAGACTGCCGAGCCGCCGATCAGCACGAACGCCACCTGGCACGGCTCGTCGGACCGGTTCGACCACCGATGCCGGGTGCCGCGCTGCACCAGGACGTCCCCTTCGCCGAGCTCGCGCTCGTCGGCGTCCATGACCGACCAGATCGATCCGCGCAGCACGATGGCGTAGTCCAGCGACGCCGTGCTGTGGAACATCCGCTCGCGGCGATCGCCGTCGTCGGTGTCCCAGTGGATGTCGGGCGGGAACTCGACGATGCGCAGGACCGAGCCCTCGGCGGGCGGGGAGATCCGGGCGTGGCCGTCGAGGCCGTCGTCGGGGGCCCCCGTGTTGTCGACGGGCACCTTCTCGTGGCGCCAGAAGTCGGTCATCGCGAACGTCGGCGAGTCGGCGACGACCTGGACGTGGGGGCTCGGCCCGTCGGACAGGACCGTCGAGCGGCCCTCCGCGTCGAGCCCGGTGACGACACGGCGGTAGCGCCGCACCGATGCCGCGACCGCGACCTCTCGTCCGGACAGTGGGATGTTCTCGGGCACGTCTTCCCCTCTCAGGGCAGCAGGGACAGTCCGCCGTCGGCGACGACGACCTGCCCGGTCACGTAGGTGGCGCGGACCAGGCCGACGACGAGCTCCGCGACCTCCTCCGGCGTCCCGGTGCGTCGCAGGGGCGCGGCGGCGGCGATCTGCTCGCGGAACTCGTCCCAGTCCGCGGTCCAGCGGGTCTCGATGAACCCGGGGGCGATGGCGTTGACCCGGATCTCCGGGCCGAGTGCGCCGCCGAGCAACTTGCACATGTGGTGCACCGCCGCCTTGCTGACGGCGTACGGGATGCTGCTGCCGCCGACGTCCACCCCGGCGAGCGCGCCGACGACCACGACGTTCCCGTTGCCGCTGCGGCGCAGCAGCGGCTCGGCGGCCTGGATCATGTGCCACGGCCCGAGCACGTTGAGCCGCAGGATCGGTTCCCAGACGTCGTCGGTGACGGCGTGGATGTCGGCGTGGGCGATCCGGGCGGTGCGCCCGGCCGCGTAGACGACGGTGTCGAGCCGCCCGTGCGTGGCCTCGACGTGCGCGACGATCCCGGCGGGAGCCCCGGGATCGCTCAGGTCGGCCTGCAGGAACGACCCGCCGTCGAGCTCGGCGGCGACCGCCACGCCTTCGTCGACGCTCTTGGAGCTGACGACGACGACCCGGTGTCCCTCCTCGTCCAGACGACGCGACACCGACGCGCCGATGCCGGTGGAACCGCCCGCGACGACGGCGACCGGTCGTTCGCCGGTCACGCCCGTGCCGCCGGGACGAGACGGGTCGGCAGCGACGAGAAGTTGCGCACCACCCGGCTGACGCCACGTACCGGCTCACCGGCCTGCTCGAAGCGCTCGACGTTGTCGGCGAGATGCGCCAGCAGCTCGGCCGCCTCCAGCCGGGCGACCGGCGCTCCGAGGCACAGGTGGATCGACGCGCCGAACGCGACGTGTGCCTTGGGCCGCCGGACCGTGATGTCGAACTCGTCGGCTCGTTCGAACACCTCGGGATCGCGGTTGGCCGACGGGAAGAGCGCGCACACGTCGGCGTCGGCGGGGATCGTCACGCCCTGGAACTCGACCTCCTCCAGGGTCCGGCGCATGAAGACGCGCACCGGGCTGTCCCAGCGCAGTGCCTCTTCGACGGCGGCCGGGATGAGCGATCGGTCGGCGCGCAGGCGCTGCCACTGCTCGGGGTAGAGGGTGAACGCCCGGATCATGTTCGAGATCAGGCTGTTGGTCGTGTCGACGCCCGCCACCCAGATCGAGGCGAGCGCGAAGAGTCGCTCGGTGCCCTCGGCGGCGAGGAGCCCGCCGTCGCCACCCTGCTCCATGATCAGGCGGCCCAGGCAGTGCGCAGGCATGGCGGGCAGGCCCGTCGCCCCGAGCCACTCCAGGCTCTCCATGATCAGCGCGACGTGGGCGGGATCGGGTTCGGGTCCGACGACGTGGAACGCGGAGTCGGCCCAGGCGGCCATCGTCTGCGCGTCGGGCGCCGGGATCCCGGTGACGTGCTGGATCGTCAGGTTCGGGATCGTCTTCGAGAAGACCTCGACGACGTCGACGGTCTCCTCCGCGAGCGCGGGTGCGGCGAGCCGCTCGATGTCGGCGCGGACCTTCGGCGCGAGCTCGGCCATGGGGGCCTTGCCGAAGTGTCCCTGGACCGACCGGCGGATCCGGGTGTGCTCGGGCGGGTCGTTGTCGATGAACGGGAAGCGGAACCCGCTCTCGGCGACGCGGTGGTAGGACGATCCGAGTCCGGAGACGAACTGCCGGTAGTTGCGCAGCACCTGTGACACGGACGCGTACGTCGAGACGAACCAGGTGTCACGTCCGGGCAGGTACGCCACCGGCCCACGGGCCCGCAGCCGCTCGTAGAACGGGTAGGGGTCGTCCAGGTTCTCCGGGCGGAACGGGTCCATCGCCGCGGGCAGTTCGTCGAGTGCTTCGGCTGTGGTCATGTGCTCTCCCGATCCGGCGCCATCACTCTGCGATACCCGAAGTGTGGTGGCCCGCCTCACAGCTGACTATGTTCTGCGCACATGGTTCAGGTGTTCTGATTGTTCGATCGACAAGAGGAGGTCGCAGGTGCCGGACCTCGGCTGGGAGGATGCGCGCGGCGTCGGCCTGCACTCGGACCCACTGCACGACCTGACCGCGCTGACGTTCGAGATCGGCGCGGGCGCGTCGCTGCACAGGATCCTCGGCCACGTCGCCCGCGCGGTCACCGATCTGCCCGGGGTGCTCTACGGCGGTGTCTACCTGCTCGCCGACGACGCGACGACCCTCGAGCTGCAAGGCTGGCACGGCCTGACCGCCGACTACCTCAAGGTCATGCGCGACATGCCGTTGGACCTGACGACGGGCACCGCCGCAACCGGCCCGCCCAACGTCCGGGCCGTGCTGACCGCGACGACCATCCTGGTGCCGGACGTCTTCGCCGAGACCGAACTCGGGCCATGGCTGCCACTGTTCCGGCCCCAGGGGTTCCGCGGGATCGTGGCGGTGCCGATGACGGGCCCGGACGGTGACGTGATCGGCTCGGTCACCGCCTACCTGGCGAAAGGGATCATGCCCGGTCCAGCCGATCTGAGAGTTCTCGAACGGCTCGGCCGGTTCGCGGCGGCCGTGACTCTCCTCCTCCGGCGCCAGGAGTCCGACCGTGCGGAGATCGACGCGCTGAACGCCGAGGTGGCGTCGGCCGCTTCTCGCGCCGTCGAGGACCGTCGCCTGGGCCGCGTTCAGCACGAGGCCCTGCGACTCGTGGGCGACGGGGCCGGGCTGGCCCCCGTCGTCGACGCGCTCGAGGGCGGGCTGGGCATGTCGCTGACGGTGTTCGGGCCGGTGGGCGAGGTACTCGCCGGCTCTGCGCCGGGCGACGGCGACGGGACCGTCGTGTCGACGCCGCTGCGTGTCAACGACGGCCGGACGATGACCCTGCGGGCCCGGATCACGGCGGACGCCGACCCGGACGGGCCGGCGCGGTCGTCGCTGGACGCTGCGGCGCTGATCATCGAGCTGGAGCTGCGACGGCTGGAGCGTGACGCCGACATCGAGTCGCGGCTCACCGAGGACCTGGTCGCCGACCTGCTCTCACCGGCGGCGATGCGCCACCGCGACGCCGTGTTCGGCCGTGCCGTCGCCCTTGGGCATCGGCCGCGGCATCCACACGACATCGTCATGGTCACCCTGCCCGACGCCGTCGCGACCGACCCGACCGCGGGTGTCGCGCGGGCCCGGCGCCAGGTGGTCCAGCTCACCGAGTCGTTGCGGCCGCGGCCGGTGGTCGGTTCGGTGGGGCCGCAGGTCGTCGTGCTGAACCCGGTGCCCGACACCGAGGCCACGGCGGGTCCCGACTCGTCCACCCGGGCCCTCGCCGCGCGGCTCGCCGGGTCCGTGGCCGGCGGCGTCCGCGTCCTGATCGGTCCGCGCGCCCAGACCCTCGCCGATGCACATCGCGCGTTCGACATCGCGTCGCGGGCCGTCGCGCTGCTCACCCGGCGCTCCGCGGACGTCATCGACATGACCGATCTCGGCGTGCCCGGCCTGCTCCTGGAGTCGGCCACGTCCGCGGCCCTGCGCGAGCTGACCGCGCGGACGCTCGAGCCGTTGGTGCGCAACGACGAGGAGCGCGGTGGGCAGCTGCTGCCGACGCTGCGGACGTGGCTCGCGGCCGACATGGTCGCCGCCGACACCGCCCGGACGATGTTCGTCCACGTCAACACGATCAACTACCGGCTTCGCCGGATCGGGGAGCTCACGGGCCTGCACCCGTCGCGCCCGGCCGACCTGATCCAGCTGCAGCTCGCCCTGACGGTCGCCGAGATCGGTGGGTCGATCCCTGCGGCCGCCTCGCCCTGACAGGACGCACGTACCAGGAGCAGCTGCTCGTGCCGTCGGGTTCCTGTTGCCGCCCACCGAGTCGGTACTACTTCGGGCGGTCGTGGGCGATCGCGGCGCGGACGAGGGCGGCGAGGGCGGGTTCGTCGAGGGTGTCACCCTCCTACAGCTCGTAGGAGCGACACTGCTTGCCGCCGAGCTCACTGTTGAACAGGCCCGAGGGGTCGTCGAGCGAGGCGCCGTACATGAAGCCCAGCTCGACCTTCTCCGTCCAGAGGTCGCCGACGATCAGGTGGCCGCCGAGGCCCCAGCAGGCCATGGTGATCACGCCTTCCCTGAGACGGTCGCGGTGTGCCAGCGGAAGCCCTCGGGGTCGGTGAGGTCGCCGGCGTCGCCGCCGATGACGATGCGGTGGGAGCCGGTGCCGTCGGCGGGGACGCCGGCGTCCTTGGCGAGGGCGCGGCGGCCGTAGAGGCCCAGCCCGACCGGGCTGCCGTCCGTCGTGAACTCGACGTACTTCTTGCCGAAGCTCTTGCCGACGGTCAGGCCGTGGTCGACGTAGAACTGGCGGGTGGCGGCGACGTCGTCGCAGCCGAGGAGGACGACGACGGAGTCGATGTCGCGAGTGGCGGGGCCGGTGTCCTTCTTCGACGACGAGGCGATCTTGACGATCGTGCCGTCGGGGTCGGCGACGACGCCGCCGAAGCCCCAGAACGACCTGGTGGCGGGCTTGAGGACGGTGCCGCCGGCGGCGGTGGCGGCGTCGACGAGGGCGAGCGCGGTGGCGGGTCCGGCGACGATGAGGGAGACGGTGAAGCCGCGGAACCCGGTGGAGGGTTCGTCGGTGTGGGCGACGTCGACGAGGTGGTCGAGGCCGAGCGCGGACCAGAAGGTCCGGGAGGCATCGAGGTCGGCGGTCTGGACGGTGAGGCGTGCGATGTGCGTCATGGGAAAGACGCTAGGAGCGGGGGTGCTCCTGCTGCTTCTCGATTCCTGACGGATGCTCGGGCAGCCGGATCGTGAACGCCGGGGGCGCGCCGTCGGGGGTCTCGTCGCGCATCATGATCTCGGTCTTGTGCTGGTCGAGCTCGTGGTGCTTGGTGGCGTAGAAGAGTGCGGTGACCTGGTCGAGCCCGGTGGCGAGGGTGACGCGGGTGGTGCGGTGCCGGCGCCAGGGCAGCCAGCTGCGGCCGTTCACCTCGTGGCCGATGTGGTCGGCGACGGCAAGGACCATGAGCAGCAGGACGACCCCGGCGACGGCGAGTGCCCAGATCTGGCCCATGGAACGGGAGCCTAGCGGCGTCGAGGGCTACCGTTCGGGCATGGCCGACGCGCTGATCGTCACGGCGATGCTCGACGACGCGGCTCAGGAGCGGTTCGACGCGTTGCGGCGCACGCACTTCCCGCCCGAGCGCAACCACCTGGCCGCGCACGTGACGTTGTTCCACAAGCTGCCGGGGGAGCATCGGCGCGAGGTGGAGGACGACCTGGGGGTGGTCGCCGGCCGGGTGGGCGCGGAGGTCCCGGTGCGCGTGGCGGGTCTGCGGTTCATGGGGCAGGGCGTCGCGTTCGTCCTGCGGTCGCCGGCGTTGACGCAGGCCCGCTCGGGTCTCGCGCAGCGATGGGAGCCGTGGTTGTCGGCGCAGGACCGGGCGAAGGGTGCCGACCTGCACGTGACCGTCCAGAACAAGGTGGAACCGGAGCAGGCGCGCGCACTCCACGACGCATTGCGTGCCGAGTTCTCGCCGTCGGACGTGTCGGCGACCGGGTTGGCGTTGTGGCGCTACCTCGACGGCCCGTGGGAGGAGCTCGCCCGGGTGCCTTTCGAGAAGAGCCCGGAGAAGATGCCCGCGAAGACGGTCAGCGGTCCCACAGCGGATGCGGGTCCCGCCCGGCCGACATCAGGAACCGGTCGCGCCAGGACACGTCGGAAGGCACGGGGGTGAGCGCGGGCCCGAAGAGGCCGACCTCGCGCCAGTGGTCGGCCCGCGGCTCGGTGAGCTCCCACAGGCTGCGGGAGAAGGCCTCGGTGAGCGGGCAGACCGAACCGCTGAACACCGCGACCTCGTGCGCGGTGACGGCGCGCAGGACGGTCTGGCGCAACAGATAGTCGGCAACGGTGACGTCACCGTGGCGGGAGTGGACGATCGCGTCGGGGTCGGTTGCCTTGGACGCGGCGGCGACCGACTCCTCGGCGAGCCGGGTGAGGACGACCTCGCGGTCGTTGTCTCCGCCGGCGAGGGGGTCGTCGGTGCCGGGTTCACCGCCGGCGAGGAGATCGGGGACGGTGGCGTCGTCGCGGGCGTGGTCGCGGATGACGGCGGAGATCGGTACGGGCGTGTCGTCGGGGAGGCCGAAGGGCGGCGGAACGGTGGTCGACCGGTGTTCGCGGCCGACCCGGCCGAGGACCCATACGGCGACCTGTTCCGCCGTCACGAAGAGTTCAGCCTCGCGGATCATGCGACCTCCTCGTCGACGCCGGTGTCCCGGTGATCAGAGGGTTCACCCTGCACGACGTCGAGTGGTCGTGGTGTCTCAAATTGCTCCGCTCGGCCGATCACCGGTACCGCCGCGCCCAGGAAACCGGTTGAGCGGAACGCGAGAGGTCGGGCACGATGACGCCCGCCGACCTCGACTTCCGGGCCGTGCTGGTCGAGGAGATCGTCACGGGTTGAGCAGCATCGCAACGGCCTTGTCGATGCGGCGGGCGCGCGTCTCGGGGGTCTTGGCGTCGTCGATGGCCATGACGTGGCGACGCTGGTGGCTGTAGGAGAGCTTGTCGAACGCGGCGCGGGCTCCCGGCGCGGCGGCGAGGGCCGCGGCGAGGTCGTCGGCGACGGTGACCTCGCGGGGTTCGGTGTCGAGCTCGAGGGTCACATCGACGTCGTCGCCACCGGCGAGCCCGGTGATCCTCCGGATCTCGGCGCTGACGCCGATCAGAAACCGCCCACCCATCGACGCGATGCTGCTGCGCCACGTGTGTCCGCCGGCGGTGACGGTGACCTTGGGACGCTTGCCGGCGCCGAGCTGTTCCACGATCTCGTCGGGCACCACGATGCCGGTGGTGTTCGTTCCCGTCTGGGCGATCGTCGTCCGGAATTCCACGGCGGGATCATGCCGCTCGGGCGTGTTGTGCTGCAACGTTTGGGGGCGGCAGCGAGGGGCTCCCCTCGAGTCTCGCCACCACCGTGCGGATCAACGAAGCGGCCGGTGCGGGGGAACGGTGCTTTCGCTCGAACGAGTGCACCGAGCGCACCGCGCGGCGTGTCGGCGGAATTCACCGGATGGCCGGCAGGAATTCACCCGGGTATTCGTCGACGTGTACGGATTCCGCTCAGGTCGCGTCGGTGAGGAATTCGGTCGAGGCGGCGACGAGATGCGCGGGGTCGTCGACGCCGCACAGCTCGCGGGCGGAGTGCATCGACAGCACGGGGATGCCGACGTCGACGGTCCGGATGCCGAGCCGCGTCGCGATGATCGGGCCGACCGTCGAGCCGCAGGGCACGGTGTTCTTCCCGACGAAGAACTGCGATCCGACGCCCGCGGTCCGGCAGGCGCGCTGCCACGCGGCGGCGCCGGGGGCGTCGGTGGCGTAGCGCTGGTTGGCGTTGACCTTGAGCGACGGGCCCTGGTTGGGCAGGGCGCGGTGGCCGGGCTCGTGCAGGTGCAGGTAGTTGGGGTGGGCGGCGTGGGTGACGTCGCACGAGAGCGCCCGGGAGGCGGCGAAGACCCGGGAGCGGGCGTCGAAACCACCGGCGAGGTGGGTCAGCAGCGTCTCGAGCAGCGGGCCTGCGGCACCGGTGGCGGTGGCGCTGCCGATCTCCTCGTGGTCGAAGCCGACGAACACGGGTGTCGCCGACGGGTCGCGCTCGGCTGCCGCGATCAGCGACGTGATGCCGGCGTGCACCGACGACAGGTTGTCCAGCCGCGGAGCCGCCAGCAGCTCGCCGTGCTCGCCGAGGCGGGCGGGCGGGGTGAGGTCGTGGACGACGAGGTCGTGCGCGGCGATCTCACCGGCATCGACGTCGGTCTCCGCCGCGAGGAACGCGAGCAGGTCGCCCTCGGCGTACGAGCCGAGGCCCCAGATCGGCAGCAGGTGCTGCTGGGCGTCGAGCGTCAGGCCCTGGTTGACCGAGCGGTCGAGGTGGATCGCCAGCTGGGGGACGCGCAGCAGCGGCCGCGCGACGTCGACCAGCACGGACGTGCCGTCGTAGAGGGAGAGCCGGCCCGCGAGGCCGAGGTCGCGGTCGAGCCACGAGTTCCACAGCGCGCCGCCGTAGACCTCGACGGCGACCTGCCGCCAGCCGCCGGCGCCGGTGTCGGGCAGCGGTTTGACCTTGAGCGTGGGGGAGTCGGTGTGGGCGGCGAAGATGCGCAGCGGTGACACGTCGCCGCGCTGCCACCACGCCAGCACCGTCCCGTCGCGGACCAGGTAGCGCCCGCCCGGAGTGGTGTCCCACTCGGCGGTCTCCACCTGCTCGGTGAACCCGGCGGCGGTCAGCCGGGCCGCTGCCTCGGCCACCGCGTGGTACGGGGTCGGGCTCGCGGAGATGAAGTCGGCGAGGTCCAGCGCGAGGTCGGCCACGTCATGCATCCTGCCCCCGTGGCCGATGAACGGTTCGACGTGGTCGTCGTCGGGGGTGGCAGTGCGGGCTGTGTGCTGGCCGCGCGGCTGGCGGAGAAGCGTTCCCGGCGGGTGCTGCTGCTTGAGGCCGGACCGTCGTCATCGACGAGAGACGTGGCCTCACTCGAAGCCTCCGTCCCCGGCCATCCGCTCAACTGGGGGTACGAGGCGGAGCTGGCGAGGGGCGTTCACGCCGTCCTGCCCCGCGGCCGCGTCCTCGGCGGGTCCAGCGCCATCAACGGCGCCTACTTCGTCCGCGCCACCCGCGACGACCTCGACGGCTGGGGCGTCCCCGGCCTCTCCTACGACGAGGCGCTGCCGTTCTACGTGCGCAGCGAATGCGACCTCGACGTCGGCTCGTCGACGGGCCACGGAGCCGACGGCCCGATACCGGTCCGCCGGCCCGCCGGAGCCCTGATCGCGCCGACCACCGAGCCGTTCCTCGCCGCCGCGGCAGCCCTCGGGTTCCCCGACGAACCCGACAAGAACGCCGGCGGCCCTCCCGGCGCGGGCCTGGTCCCGTCGAACGCCGTCGACGGCCTCCGGATCAGCGCTGCCGACGCCTACCTGCGCGAACGTCCGCCGAACCTGGTCGTCCGGACCGACACCCCGGTCGTCGGCATCGAGCTCGACCGCCTGCGCGCCGTCGGTGTCCGGACCGCGTCCGGCACGGTCGAAGCCGGGGAGGTCGTCCTCACCGCCGGTGCCCTCGCAACTCCCAGGCTGCTGATGGAGGCCGGCATCGGGCCGGGCGACGTCCTGCGGGAGGCCGGCATCCGCGTCCGCCACGACCTGCCCGTCGGCCAGGGCTTCTCCGACCACCCGGCCGTCTTCCTGCCCTTCCGCCCCCACGAGACCGCGGAGCCGCACCCGCACGCCGTGACCGCGCAGGTCGCGCTGCACCTCGACTCCGGCGCCGACCCCGCGGGTGACCTGGAGCTGCTCCTGTTCTCGAGACCGTTCACCCCCGGCGGGCCGCTGCACGTGATGTGCGCGCTGCAGCGCCCCGAGCGCAGCGGGCTGCTCACCCTCGACCGCACCGAACACCGCTACCTGCGCACCGAGGCCGACCGTCGACGGCTGCGCGCCGCCGTCCGGATCGCCGCCGACCTGCTCCGCGCCGGCCTCGGCACCCGCATCGAACCCGAGGGCTTCGTCCTGGGCAACGACGCCCGGCTCGACGGCTGGATCCGCGACCACCTGACCTCGTCGTCGCACCTGTCCGGCACCACCGCGATCGGCCCGGTGTGCGATCCCGAACTACGGGTCCGCGGCACGCAGGCGCTGCGCGTCGTCGACACCTCGGTGTTCCCCGCCGTCCCCCGAAGGGGGCCCGCAGCCAGCGCGATCATGCTGGGTGAACGCGCCGCAGCACTACGTTGGGACGCGTGAGCGACAACCCGTTCCTGCGCGCGAGCGACCTGCCCTACCAGTTGCCCGACTACCGGCGCATCACCGACGAGCACTACGCCCCCGCGTTCGACGCCGGCATGGCCGAGCAGCGCGCCGAGGTCGAGGCCATCGTCACGAACCCGGGGCCGGCGACGTTCGACAACACCGTCGCGGCGCTGGAGCGGTCCGGGCGCATCCTCGACCGGGTGTCGACGGTGTTCTACAGCCGCGCGAGCGCCCACACCAACGCGGTCATCGAGGCGCTGCAGGCCGAGATCGCGCCGAAGCTGGCCGCCCACCGCGACGCCATCGCGCTCGACCCGCGGCTGTTCGCCCGGCTCCGCGACCTGCACGGACGTCGCGACGAGCTGGGTCTCGACCCGGAGGCGCACCGGCTGCTGGAGAAGCTCGTCGACGAGGCGGTCCGCGACGGTGCCGAGCTCGACGAGGCCGGCAAGTCCCGGTTGCGCGAGCTCAACGCGCGCATCTCCACGCTGTCGACGGCCTTCGGCAGCCACCTGCTCGCCGACACCAACGCCTCGGCCGTCGCCGTCGACGACCCGGCCCGGCTCGACGGCCTGTCGTCCGGAGCCGTCTCGGCCGCTGCAGGAGCGGCCGCCGCGAGAGGCCAGGACGGGTACCTGCTCACACTCGTCCTGCCGACCGGCCAGCCCGCCCTCGCGTCGCTCACCGACCGGACGCTGCGGGAACAGCTCTTCCGCGCCTCGGTCGAGCGCGGGGCCCGCGGCGGTGACCACGACACCCGCGCGATCCTCTCCGAGCTCGTCGCCCTGCGCGCCGAACGGGCGCAGCTGCTCGGGTTCCGCGACCACGCCTCCTACGTCGCCGCCGACAGCACCGCGGGCTCCGTCGACGCCGTTCGCGGGCTGCTCGCCGACCTCGTCCCGCCGGCCGTCGCCAACGCGCAGGCGGAGGCCGCGGAACTGCAGTCCGCCGCGGGCGACGAGCCGCTCGAACCGTGGGACTGGTCGTTCCACGCCGAACGCGTCCGCAAGGAACGCTTCGCCGTCGACACCGCCGCCCTGCGCCCCTACCTGGAGCTCGACCGCGTGCTGCACGACGGCGTCTTCCACGCCGCCGGCGCCCTCTACGGGCTGCGGTTCGTCGAACGCGACGACCTCGTGATGTACCACGACGACGTCCGGGTCTGGGAGGTCTTCGACGACTCCGGGCCGCTCGGCCTCTACGGCCTCGATGCCTACGCGCGCGACTCCAAGCGCGGTGGCGCCTGGATGAACGCACTGGTGTCGCAGTCGCGGCTGCTCGGGCAGCGGCCCGTCGTGATGAACACCCTCAACATCGCCAAGCCTGCCGACGGCGAGCCCACCCTCATGACCTTCGACGAGGTCACGACGCTGTTCCACGAGTTCGGCCACGCCCTGCACGGGCTGCTCTCCGACGTCACCCACCCGCGGTTCTCCGGGACGAGCGTGCCGCGTGACTTCGTCGAGTTCCCGTCGCAGGTCAACGAGATGTGGTCGGTGTGGCCGGAGGTCCTCGCCGGGTACGCCCGCCACCACGAGACGGGCGAGCCGATGCCGGCCGAGCTCGTCGAGAAGCTGGTCGCGGGCCGGGCCTACGGCGAGGGCTTCGCGACGACCGAGTACCTCGCCGCGGCCGTCCTCGACCAGGCGTGGCACACCCTCACCGACGACGTCCCCACCGCCGACGAGGTGCAGGACTTCGAGGCCGAGGCGCTGGCCGACGCCGGCATCGCCCTCGCGACCGTCCCGCCGCGCTACCGCAGCACCTACTTCAACCACGTCTTCGCAGGCGGCTACAGCGCGGGCTACTACTCCTACATCTGGTCGGAGGTCCTCGACGCCGACACCGTCGAGTGGTTCACCGAGAACGGTGGCCTGCGCCGTGAGAACGGCGAGGCGTTCCGCAGGGCGCTGCTCTCGCGCGGTGGCGCCGTCGAACCGATGGAGGCCTACCGGGCCTTCCGCGGCCGCGACCCCGAGATCGCGCCGCTGCTCGCCCGTCGGGGGCTCTGAAAGGGGCCGATCCCGGCCGGGACACGCACGACGCCGAGAGCCGGCGGGAGGCGGCGGGCGGGGACGAGGTCGTTGCCGCCCGTCCCCGCCCGAGGCGACCGCCTCGTCGACGACCGTCCGATGGGGAGCTTCGGAGGGGCGCCGACCCCGCGGTGGGTGTCGGATGGGACGAGTCCCCGGGCCCCGCTTGGGGCGCCGGACCCGGGGACGTCGATCCGTCCGGACGTCTCGCAGCCGAGGATGGGAGCCGTAGGCCGCGGTCGGTCCGCGCGACCGGCCGATTGGGGAGCGTGCCGGTCGCCTGCGCGGTGGTTCCGTCGCATGGACCGAGAACCTATGAAGCCGCGGCGCGTCGAGGAACGATCCTGAGAGCCGAGGTTGCGCGTGCGCGCCGACAGGTCCGCGAGGCGCGCCGGGGAGCCCCCCGCGCCGCCCGCCTCGTGTACCTCTTGCTCCGATCGGAGCAAGAGGTGTCTCAGGGGTGACCGCTGGTCAGCTCAAGACGACCGCTCGGCCCGTTAGCCGATCGTTACTTGCCGCCGAAGGGGGAGGGTCTTCGTCGATGCTCCCTGTTGCTCCCCCGGAGGGCGCGTCGGCATACGTCCCGAGCCCGCGGTCGTCCGATCGAAGACCGCTGATGTCGGACACCGTTCTGCTGGCGCTGCCCGCGACCGCGGCCACCGCGTCCGTCCTGCGCAGCTTGCGCTCCGACGGCCTCGACGTCGCCCCTGCCCACGACGGCATCGGCGTGCTCGACGCCGCCCGCGCCGGCGTCCCCGCCCTCGTCGTGCTCGACGTCGAGCTGCCCGGCCCCGACGTCTCGACCGTCGTCGGCGCCCTGCAGGCCGAGGTCTCGTCGGCGCCGATCGTCGGTGTGACGCCCCGTGAGCGACGGTCGTCGCTGCTCGGGCTGCTGCGCGCCGACCGTGACGACTACGTCCTGCGTCCCTTCGCCGTCGACGAGCTCGTCGCCCGCATCCGGCTGCGGCTGCGACAGGGCGGGCTCATCGAGGAGAAGGTCGTGCGCGTCGGCGACCTCGCCGTCGACCCCGATCTCGGCGAGGTACAGGTCGACGGCCGCCCCGTCGCGCTGTCGCCGACGGAGTTCTCGCTCCTCATGGCGCTCGTGTCCGAGGCGGGGGAGACGGTTTCGCACGACCGGATCGCGCAACGCGTCTGGACGGAACCGGCGTCGGCGAATCTCGTGCAGGTCTACATCTCCTACCTGAGGCGCAAGATCGGAGCCGAAAGAATTCGCACCGTGCGCGGCGCCGGATACGTACTCGAGGGCTGATCACCCGTTCGAGTTGGTTTATGCCCTGCACGTTCGGCGCAGAGTGGTCCGAGCGCGTTCCCCGGAAACACCGACGGGCCATCCGGCCCCACATGATCAGGGCGAACGGTGGACGTGTGCGCGCCGATCGGACGGATCCCCGCGCCCTGGATGTCGGCATTCGAACGGACAGATAACACTTCGGTGTTGTTCGGGCCGTCCGGCGAGCGGGAATTCGCACGGGCTGTCAGTCTCGGTTCCACGAGAATTGCGCGGCCGTGGTGGCGGCGCCTCGACGACGGATCGGGGGATCACATGCTCGGTAGCATCATCGGCGCAATCATCATCGGTATCGTCCTCGGAGTTCTGGCCCGGCTCATCCTCCCGGGCAAGCAGAACATCCCCGTGTGGCTGACGATCGTGGTCGGCATCGTCGCGGCCTACATCGGCACCTGGATCGCCCGCGCCTTCGGCGTCGCCGACACCAACGGCATCGACTGGATCGAGCACATCGTCCAGCTGATCGTCGCGATCATCGGTATCGCGCTCGTCGCGGGCATCTGGTCGCGGCGCGGCGTCCGAAGCTGATCACGGCACTGATCGACGAGCGGCGCGCCTGAACGCCGCATCGCTGAACAGGAACGGCCCGGGGACCTCGGTCCCCGGGCCGTTCTCGTGTCCGCTCGAGCTGCGGGCTCAGCCCACGGTGAACGAGGCGGCCGCGGCGAGCAGCAGGTCGTTCTCCTCCGGGCTGCTGACCGTCACCCGCACCCCGTCCGTCGCGAACGGCCGCACGATCACCTTGTGATCCATGTGGTGCGCCGCAAAGGCCGCCGTGCGCTCACCGAGCGCCAGCCACACGAAGTTCGCCTGCGTCGGCGGCACCGTGTAGCCCATCCCCAGCAGCGCGTCCCGCACCCGCACCCGCTCCGAGACCACCCCGGGCACCGACGCCAGCAGCTCGTCCTTCACGTCCAGCGCCGCCATCGCGCCGGCCTGCGCCACGACACTCACCGCGAACGGCGACCCCACCTTGCGCAGCGCCGCGACCACCTCCGGCGCCCCGAACGCGTACCCCACCCGCAGCCCTGCCAGCCGGTACGCCTTCGAGAACGTCCGCAGCACCACCAGGTTGGGGTACGCCTCGACCAGCTCCCGGCCGTCGACGGCGTCGTCGGCCGTCACGTACTCGTAGTAGGCCTCGTCGAGCGCGACGATCACGTCCGGTCCCACCGCGGCCAGGAACCGCTCCAGCTCCGCCCGGGTCACGACGGTGCCCGTCGGGTTGTTCGGCGAGCACACCATGACCAGCCGCGTCGCCGGCCCCACCGCCGCCGCCATCGCGTCGAGATCGTGCCGGAAGTCGTCGGTCAACGGGACCTGCCGCGACGTCGCGCCGCCCACCTGCGTCACGATCGGGTACGCCTCGAACGACCGCCAGGCGTAGACGACCTCGTCGCCCGGCCCGAGGCAGGTGATGTTCACGAGCTGCTGGCACAGGCTCACCGAGCCGCACCCGACCGCGACCCGCTCCGGCGCCAGGTCCAGCTCCCGCGCCAGCCGCTCCGTCAACGTCGTGACGGCGAGGTCCGGGTAGCGGTTGCCCCCGGCCGCGGCCTCCGCGACGGCGGCGAGGACCGAGGCGGGAGGCGGGAGAGGGACCTCGTTGCTGGCGAGCTTCACGGCCCCGGGAACGGCGCGACCGGGCACGTAGGCCGGCAGCGCGTCGAGGTCCGCGCGGATCAACGTCATGGGAGTCACCGTAGACCGGCCCGGTGGCCCGTCGATCGACATGACAGGCTTGCGCCCATGACCGAGATCCGGACGGAGACCGTCCCGCTCCTCGACGGCAGCCGGCTGCGGCTGACCGTCGCCGAGCCCGACGGCTCGGTGCGCGGGGGGATCGTCGTGCTCCACGAAGCGCGGGGTGTCACCGAGAGCGTCCGCAATCTCGTCTCCGGTATCGCCGGGGACGGGTGGCTGGCGGTCGCGCCCCACTTGTACCACCGCGACGGCGCCGACGAGATCGACGCCGCGCAGTCCGACGAGCACGTGCAGGAGCAGGTCGACAAGCTCGACCGCGAGGAGGTCATGGCCGACACGGACACCGCGTTCGGCTGGCTCGCCGAGCACGACGTCCCGGCCGACTGCATGGGCGTCGTCGGCTTCGACCTCGGTGGATCCGTCGCCCTGCTCGTCGCGGCCACACGCACCCTCGGCGCGGCCGTCACCGTCGGCGGGGGCGGGGTCGCCACCCCGACGTCCGACGGCCTGCCCGAGCTGCTCGACGCCGCGGCGTCGCTGACCTGCCCGTGGCTCGGGATCTACGGCGGCCCGCCCGAGGGTGGCGAGTACCCCGAGATCGAGCAGCTGCGCGAGGCCACCGACAGCGCCCGCGTCGCCACCGACCTCGTCACGTTCCCGCTGACGGGTCACCGCTTCGACGCCGACCCCGACGCCGCCGCCGAGGCCTGGCAGCGGATGCTCAACTGGTTCGGTTCACACCTGCGGTAACTGGTTTCCGACCCTGCGGCAGGGAAAACTCCGGGTCATGGCAACCGGAGCCCCCGACGTCGTGTGGTCCCCCTCGCCTGACGCCGCGGCGTCGAGCGAGATCGCGAGATTCGCCCGCTTCCTGCGCGAGGAGCGGGGCGTCGACCTCCCCGACGGCGCCGACTACGCCGCCCTGCACGCCTGGTCCGTGGCCGACGTCGGCGCCTTCTGGTCCGCCGCCGCGAACTTCTTCGACGTCCGGTTCCACGACGCCCCCACCGCGCCGCTCGGGTCCGACGCCATGCCCGGCGCCGACTGGTTTCCCGGCGCCACCCTGAACTACGCCGAGCACGCCCTCACCGACGGTCACGGCCGCGCCGACACCGACGAGGCCGTCGTGTTCGCCCGCGAGGACGGCCTCGAACGCGTCGTCACCCACGCAGAGCTGCGTGAACTCGTCGGCCGTTTCCGGGCGGGCCTCGTCCGCGCGGGAGTCGGCAAGGGCGACTGCGTCGTCGCGCTGGCGCCCAACAGCGTCGAGACCCTCGTCGCCTTCCTCGCCACCGCGAGCCTCGGCGCGATCTGGTCGTCGTGCTCCCCGGACTTCGGCGCCCGCGCCGTCCACGACCGCTTCGCCCAGATCGAACCCGCTGTGCTCGTGGCCGTCGACGGCTACGTCTACAACGGCCGCCGGTTCGACATCCGCCCCACCATCACCGCGCTGCGCTCCCAGCTCCCCACCGTCCGCGAGACCGTCCTCGTCCCGTACCTCGACGACGACGCGACGCTGGAGGGCACCACCGGCTGGGCCGACTTCACCGCCGACACCGCCCCCCTGGCCTTCGAGCCCGTCCCCTTCGGACACCCCCTGTGGGTCCTCTACTCGTCCGGGACGACCGGCCTGCCCAAGGGCATCGTCCACGGCCACGGCGGCATCCTGCTCGAACACCTCAAGGCCCTGCGCCTGCAGTCCGACCTCGGCCCCGGCGACCGCTTCTTCTGGTTCACCACCACCGGCTGGATGATGTGGAACTACCTCATCGGCGGCCTGCTCGCCGGGGTGACGATCGTGCTGTTCGACGGCAGCCCCGCGCACCCCGACCTCGGCGCCCTCTGGCGGCTCGCCGAACGCCACCGCGTCAAGTACTTCGGGACGTCCGCGCCCTTCATCCAGTCCTGCCTGAAGGCCGGCCTGCGGCCCCGCGACGAGGCCGACCTCTCCGCCCTGCGCACCGTCGGCTCCACCGGCGCCCCCCTCTCGCCCGAGGGCTTCGAATGGGTCGGCGACGCCGTCGGTGACGGCCTGCAGATCGCGTCCGTCTCCGGCGGCACCGACCTCTGCGCCGCCTTCGTCGGCGGCGCCCCCACCGTCCCCGTGTGGCGCGGCGAGATCTCCTGCGCCGCACTGGGAGCGGCCGTCGTCGCCTACGACGAGAAGGGCCAGGAGCTCCTCGACGAGGTCGGCGAGCTCGTCGTCACCCGGCCCATGCCGTCGATGCCCGTCATGTTCTGGAACGACCCCGACGGCACCCGCCTGCGCGAGGCCTACTTCGAGGACTACCCCGGCGTCTGGCGCCACGGCGACTGGGTGCGCCTCACCCCGCGCGGCTCCTACGTCATCTACGGCCGCTCCGACTCCACCCTCAACCGTGGCGGCGTCCGCATGGGCACCGCCGACTTCTACGCCGTCGTCGAGGCCGTCGACGGCGTCGCCGACTCCCTCGTGATCGACACCACGGAACTCGGGGCCCGCGACGAGGGCGCCCTCCTCTGCTTCCTCGTGCTCGCCGACGGCACGTCGCTGGAGGACGTCGAAGCCGGCCTGAGGAAGGCCCTCCGGACCGAGCTCTCGCCCCGGCACGTGCCCGACCGCTTCATCGTCATCGACGCCGTCCCACGCACCCTGAACGGCAAGAAGTGCGAGGTCCCGGTCAAGAAGATCCTGGCAGGCGTCGCCCCCGACAAGGCCGTCAGCCGCGGTGCGCTGCAGAACCCCGACTCGCTGGCGCCCTTCCTGGAGATGGCCGATTCGGGGTGATCGTCGCCGGGGTGGGGGGTGTGCGAGGGCTGCCGGAGGGCCGTGTAAGGTTCTACTCGCTGAGGCCGAGAGGCCCCGGGAGGCTTCGCCTAGTCTGGTCTATGGCGCCGCACTGCTAATGCGGTTTGGGGTCACCCCCCATCCCGGGTTCAAATCCCGGAGCCTCCGCGCAGGCGTGGTCCGACTCCCGGGTCGGCTGCGGCTACAATTGAAGAGCACGCGCCCGTAGCTCAACGGATAGAGCATCTGACTACGGATCAGAAGGTTAGGGGTTCGAATCCCTTCGGGCGCACCACGCGAGATTGGGCCCTGACCAGCAAGTATGGTCAGGGCCCAGTTCGTTCTAGAGCCGTCGAAGAAGATCATGATCCACGGTGTGATCCACGGGAGTTGCTAGCTTCCGATCTTGTGACCGCGATCGACGAGCCGCTGAAGCCGCGGCAACGGGGCAGCATCCGCCGGATGCGCGACAGACTTCAGGTGCGTGTGTCGGCCGGCGACGACCCAAGCACGGGCGAGCGCGTCATCCTCACAGACAGCGTCCCGATCGAGCAGCCAGGCAACGTTCGCTCCGAGCGAGCGGCACAGAAGGAGGCCGAGAAACTCCGTACGCGCCTGCTGGCTGACGCCGACGACCTGAGGGTCGCGCGTACTCGCGCCACGGTCGGTTCGTTGCTGGACCGCTGGATGAACCAGCACGAGATCGACCCCAACCCCACCACGCGCATGACGTACGAGGCACAGATCCGGCTTTACATCCGCCCGAAGGTCGGCGACGTGCCGCTCATCATCTTCGTTCGCGAGGCAGCCGAGCGCCTGGAGCCGTTCTACGCGCGCTTGCGGAAGTGCCGCGACCTCTGCAACGGCAAGCCTCTCATCCAGAAGCACGCCGTCGAGGGCAAACACGTCTGCTCTGACGAGGGGTGCACACCGCACGTTTGTAAGCCGTACGCGGCGTCGAGCGTGCGCTCGATACACGCCATCCTGTCCGGAGCGTGCTCGGCCGCAGTGAGGTGGGGATGGATCAGCTTCAACCCCATGTCGTCAGTCCGACCGCCCGCCAAGCCTCGACCCCAGCCCAAGCCTCCGACCAGTGCGCAGATGGCTCGGATCGTCGGGACTGTTTCAAGATCGGTGTTTCCGGCCCGACACGCCGGGCTGGGTTCCGGCGGGATGGGCACTGTGAGTGATGACATCGGACCTTGTGAGTCCAC
>MEGH01000057.1:25210-40238 GCA_001725415.1 Pseudonocardia sp. SCN 73-27 | reverse complement strand
GCCAGCGACCATCCCGTCGAGATCATCGTCGTCGACGACGGCTCCACCGACGGCACCGCCGACATCGTCGAGGCCCTCGCCATCCCGGGCGTACGGCTCATCCGGCAGGCCAACGGGGGCAAGCCCTCAGCCCTGAACAACGGCATCCGCGCAGCGTCGTACGACATCGTGATCATGCTCGACGGAGACACGATCTTCGAGCCGGACACCGCGCGTCTGCTGGCCCAGCCGTTCGCCGACCCGGAGGTGGGCGCGGTGGCGGGCAACGCGAAGGTCGCGAACCGCACGAGCCTGGTCACGCGCTGGCAGCACATCGAGTACGTCATCGGCTTCAACCTCGACCGCCGCATGCAGGACGTCTTCGGCTGCATCACGACGGTCCCGGGCGCGGTCGGGGCGTTCCGGCGGACGGCCCTGCTCGCGGTCGGCAGCGTCAGCGACGACACGCTCGCCGAGGACACCGACCTCACGATGGCCCTGGGGATCAACGGCTGGCGCGTCGTCTACGAGGAGCGTGCCCGCGCCTGGACCGAGGCGCCGTCGACGTTCGGGCAGCTCTGGCGGCAGCGCTACCGCTGGAGCTACGGGACGATCCAGTCGCTGTGGAAGCACCGCAGCGCGTTGCGCAGCCGCGGTGCGTCCGGCCGGTACGCCCGACGCGGGCTGCTCAACCTCGGCATCTTCCAGGTCGCCCTGCCCCTGATCGCGCCGCTGATCGACATCCTGCTCGTCTACGGCCTGATCTTCGACGACACCGTCCGCACACTGGTGCTGTGGGGGTCGGTGCTGGCCATCCAGACCGTCGCAGGGATCGTGGCGTTCCGGCTGGAGCGCGAGAAGATGCGCATCCTCTGGCTGCTGCCCCTGCAGCAGTTCGTGTACCGCCAGCTCATGTACGCGGTGCTCATCCAGTCGGTGTCGGCAGCGCTCACGGGCATCCGGCTGGGCTGGCAGAAACTACGGCGCATCGGGCGCTTCGAGAACGTGCCGACGCAGAACCGCGACGGAGCCGCGTCCAACGTCGTGGCGGCGCGGCGGCCGGCGACGATCCCGTCGGTGCCGGACCCGCGGCGACCCGCGCCGACGCAACACGTTCCCGTGCAACGGGCGCACCGCCAGGCGCGGCCGGTGCCGCGCCCGCGGCCTCGTCCCGACGTCGAACCCGTGACCGCGGTGATGCCCGCGATGCGGCTCTCCCCGGCGGAGTCGCCGACGACAAAGCTCCCGGTCATCCCGCCCGCGCGGACGTTCGCCGAGGCCGAGCAGGGCACCGTCGAGGTGTGGAGCCTGGGCGCGCCCGTGGGTGTGGGCGGTCAGCCCGAGAAGCAGCGGCCGCCGGAGTAGAGCGGGCCCGACGACACGGCCCGGCCCGCCGGCGGGTTCAGCTCGACGGTGACCCGGCCGGCGGGTGTCAGCTGCTCCTGGCAGGCGGTGACGCTGTCGTCGTTCCCGTTGGGCATGAACAGGTCCAGGTGCGGAACCTTGCTGCCACCCCAGTCGGAGATGCACTCCGCGCAGTCGTCCTCCATGACGAAGTACTTCTTCACGAGGGGGACGTAGACGACCGTGCCGACGGCGATCTCCCGCGGGTCGCTCGCGAGCGTCAGTGGGTCGGCGAACGTGCCGGTGCCACCGGCCTGCGAGTGGCGGGCGTTGGGGTAGGCGATCGCGCGACTGCCGGGCGGGTCGTTGTCGTAGGCCGAGTAGAACGTGATCTCGGTGTTGAAGGCGCGACCCGCGGGCCCGGCCGGTGCCACGCCGGTGCCACCGGCGCCGCCGGTGCCGTCGTCGTCCGGGGCCGGGTCGTCGGAGGTGCGGACGTCGCGGCGCTCGCCGGGGGCGCCGTCGACGGGACCGACCTGGCGCTCGTGGACGTGGTCGGCGCCGTCGTCAACGACGTGGTCGACGGCACCGCGGTCAGCGGGAGGGCCTGGGAGCCGCACGCCGCGGTCACCGACACGGCCGTGACCAGGGCGGCGGCCAGCACGATGAGCCGCGCGGCGGTCGGTCCCGCGCGGTGATGCCGACGTCCGCCATCTCCCGTCACCGCGACCGATCCAACCAGGCTCCCCGGAGGGCCCGTCACCCGATGGGGGTCAACCCGGCAGCGGGTCGACGTCCTGCACACCGCGCGGCGTACGCCGTCGGCGGCTCACCGAACATTCTCGTGAAGCCCCGCACCAGGTGTGACGGGTCGGCGTACCCAAGCTCCACGACGAGCACCGCCCAGTCGATGACGACCGGCGCCCCCATCCGCTCGGTCACCTCGTGAAACCGGTACCGCCGAACCGCCCACTTCGGCGTCGGCTCGGAGCGGGTGAAGTCGTCGGCCGACAGGGTGCCGGCGCGGACGTCCTCCGAGAGCCGCCACACGTCGGTGCCGCAGCCCAGCGGCTTGCCCTGAAAACGTGCCGGTGAGCAGCGGGCCGCCCGGCACGACGACGGCAGGCAGGTCCACCGACGCGGCCGCCGTCGACGCCGTGGCCGGGACGATTCGACCTGTGCTTCGGCGAGAACACGCCGGAGAACCTGATCGGCCGCTGACCGGACAGGTACAGGCGAGGAGACGGAGAAGGTGTGGCCAGGGGCGGGGTCGAACCGCCGACCTTCCGCTTTTCAGGCGGACGCTCGTACCAACTGAGCTACCTGGCCTGGCCGCCGGCTGTGCCGGGAACCGGAGAGTGAAGCGACCCAGACGGGACTCGAACCCGCGACCTTCGCCGTGACAGGGCGACGCGCTAACCAACTGCGCCACTGGGCCATGCGTACTGCGACTACCGTACCCCCAACGGGATTCGAACCCGCGCTGCCGCCTTGAAAGGGCGGAGTCCTAGGCCGCTAGACGATGGGGGCTGGACCCCGCAGGCGGTGTCCTGGCCTCCAACGGCTGTCCGTTGGGAGCTTCGAAAGCTTACGACAGCCCCCCGCGCCCCTTTTCACCCACCCCCCACTGATCACGTCCGCGCTGCTCAGGGGGCGGATCCGCCCCATCAGCGACTGACGGGCGGCGGCTGGTCCGGGTTGGCGGAGATGAGCCCGAGCATGTCGAGCAACAGCCGGAGGTCCTCGGGGTCCTCCGAGTTCTCGGCCACGACGAGCCGGGCCTTGTGCACCTGGTCGTCGGAGACGCGATAGGCGTCGGCGGCGGTCCGCGGCCCGGGAATGGCTCCGGTTCCGTTCGACCGCACGTCACCGATCTCTCGCCGTGCACTGCTGATGGTCATCGACGTCTCCCCCGTTCCGTCGTGCACCACGGCGCCGAGGACATGCAGCGTCCCGTCCCGCCCCGCCCCGCCCGGTCACCCGGTGTGACCAGACCGGTACGCACCGCATCGGCACCTGGTGGCCACCCCCGTGGCCGTGACCAAGACGTTACCGATCGCCCGTGGCCGACGCATGCCGCTGCCCGGGTGAGGGGACGCCACGACGGTGCGTCACGGAACACGTCGGCGCGGCGCCGTCGTCGTACCCCCCGCCGGTATGCTCGTGGTGAGCAGCCGGGGAGGTCGCAATGCCCGTGCCCATGGACAAGAGCACGCCCTCGTACACCGACAACCGCGAGGCCCACCTGCGTCGCCTGCGTCGCATCGAGGGCCAGGTCCGAGGCCTGCAGCGGATGGTCGCCGAGGACACGTACTGCATCGACGTGCTGACGCAGGTGTCGGCGGCGACGCGGGCGCTGCAGTCGTTCGCCCTCGAGCTGCTCACCGAGCACATGTCGGGATGTCTGGTCGATGCGGCCAGGACCGGCGACGAAGAGGGCGAGGCGAAGGTCCAGGAGGCCGCCGCGGCGATCGCCCGGCTCGTCCGTTCCTGACGGCGAGCCACAACACGTTCCTGCAAGGAGAGACCATGAGCATCGAGGCCCCGTACCGTACCGACGTCGTCGTCAGCGGAATGACCTGCGGGCACTGCACGGCGTCGGTCAAGGAGGAGGTCGGGGAGGTCGACGGCGTCCGTGACGTCGAGGTCGACCTGTCGACGGGCCTGGTGACGATCACGAGCGTCCGTGAGCTGCCGCTCGCCGAGATCCGCGACGCGGTCACCGAGGCGGGCTACACGCTCGCGGACTGACGCCGTCCGGCGGTCCTACGCTCGCTGCCATGCCTGCCGACGGCAAGCGCTCCCGCCACCGGGCCCCCGCGGCCTCGTCCCGCTCGTCGCGCAGCACCCGTGCGCGCACCCAGGACGACGGTGACGTCCCGCAGGACCACGAGCTCGACTCCTACCTCGCGGCCCTCGCACCCGAGCCGTCCGAGGGCGTCACCGAGTCGACCGGCAGGTTCGGCACGGCGCAGGTGTTCCAGCTGCGGCTGCCGCCGTTGCGGGTCGAACAGCTGCGCCGGCTGGCGGCCGAACGGGGTGTGTCGCCGGGCGCGTTGGCGCTCGACTGGGTCGTGGAGCGGCTCGACCGCGAGGACATGCCGACGGGCCCGCTGGAGCGCGTCGTCGACGAGCCGAAGGGCCGTCGGCGGGCGTCCTTCCGGCGGCGCAAGCAGTAGCGGGCTCAGCGTCCGCCCGACACCGTGACCGACGACGCGGTGTCGCCGGCGAGGCAGGGGCTGCCGCTGAGCCGGTCGATCTGCACGGCCCCGGCGAGCGCGCGGTAGCCGGCGGCCGAGAGGTGCAGGCCGTCCCCGGCGTCGTAGGACGACTCGAGCCGGTCGGACCGGGCGGGATCGGCGACGGCGGCGGCGAAGTCGAAGACGCCGTCGGCGTGCGCGGGGCCCTGCGCGAGCACCCAGCTGTTGACGGCGGCACGTGTCGTCTGGGCGGCGGCGGTGGCGCGGGGGCCGGTGCGCGACGGCGTGATCGTCGTCAGGAAGACGCGGAGTCCGGCGGCGCGGGCCTGGTCGGCGAAGCGGACGAGGCCCGCCTGGAGCTGGTCGGCGGTGCGGCCCTCGGCGATGTCGTTGGTGCCGATGTGCAGGACGACGTCGGTGACGCCGGCCGCGGCGGCGACGTCGAACCGGAAGCGGGTGGCGGGTGAGTCGCCGACGCCGAACGCGTCGGCGAGCAGCTGGTTGCCGGAGATGCCGGCGTTGAGCACCGACATCCGGGCGGCGCCACCCTCGGCGCCGAGACGCCGGGACAGGGCGTCGGACCAGCGGTCGTCCTCCCCGGGGTCGCTGCCGACGCCGTCGGTGATCGAGTCGCCTACGAGGACGACGGCGTGTTCGGCGCGTGGGGCGAGGACGTCGAGGCCGGTGACGACGAACCAGGCCGTGACGGGCGAGAACGCGGCACCCGACGAGGAGTCGACGAGGTTGCCGGGCTGGCTCACCCAGGAGGTCTGCAGCGCCACCGGATGGGTGGCCACTCGATCGGGTTCCTGCGGGAGGTAGGCGCTGACCGAGACGGGCAGGCCCGCCTGCGCGACGAACGGCGCCGGATCGCTGACGATCTCCGCCCCCGCGGGGATCGTCACGTCCGGGCGTCCGTCGAACAGGACCGGTCGGGGGGCGCCCCCGCGCACCCCGGCACCGGTCCCCGCGGTGGCCGCGGAGACCGCGGCCACCGGGAGCGGGACCCGCCCGTAGCGGTTCGACAACCGGACCCGGATCTCCGAGCCGGTCGACTGTGGGTGGACCACCATCCGCAGGGTGCGTCCGCCGAAGCGGCCACCGGCCGCCTCGGCGTCGGGGCCCGGCTGCGGGCTGGTCTGCCAGGCGGTGACCCAGGTGGGGCCGCAGGCGGGATCGTCGGCGGGCTGGGGTCCAGCGGCCGCTTGCGAGGCGCCACGGACGGTTCCCACGACGACGAGCCCTGCGACGGCGGTGACGAGCACGACGGCCGCGACGACGAGGCGCGAGCGTGTGCGGGACCCGTTCGTCGCTGCGCGCACACCGTCTCCTCGTCCTTCGCTGCCCCGCTCGTGCGGGACGCGTCGCCCGGCTTATCGCCGCACCGGGAACTGCTGTGACCTCCCCGTCCGTCACTCGTTCGAGTGCCGTGCCGACCGTTACGAGATATCGAACGAGAGATCCCCCGGTGGAGTGAGTGCTCCGTTCGAGTGATCACCTGCTGTCACCGACGGGACCTGATCCGGCGGCCAGGGAGGACGGCCACGAGGGCGTCGCGCGACTAGGGTCGGCGAGCAGGCAGGGCGAGTCGAGGAGGACCGCAGGTGGGCGCGTACGACGACATCTTCCGGGCGAGCGTCGAGGACCCGGAGCGCTTCTGGCTGGACGCGGCGGGGGCACTCGACTGGCACGTCGCGCCGACGCGCGCCCTCGACTCCTCGAACCCGCCGTTCTACCGCTGGTTCCCCGACGGCGAGCTCAACGTCGCGCACAACGCGCTCGACCGCCACGTCGAGGCCGGCCGGGGTGGCCAGGCTGCCCTCGTCTACGACTCGCCCGTCACGCAGACGCAGCGGACCTACACCTACTCCGAGCTGCGCGACGAGGTCGCCCGCTTCGCCGGCGTCCTCGTCGGGCTCGGTGTCGGTGTGGGCGACCGCGTCGTGATCTACATGCCGATGGTCCCCGAGGCCGCGGTCGCGATGCTGGCGTGTGCGCGGATCGGCGCGGTGCACTCGGTGGTCTTCGGCGGGTTCGCGCCGAAGGAGCTGGCCGTCCGCATCGACGACGCCACCCCGACCGTCATCGTCTCCGCGTCGTGCGGCATCGAGGGCAAGCGTGTCATCGAGTACAAGCCGTTGCTGGACAAGGCGATCGAGCTGTCCGAGCACAAGCCCGCGAAGCAGGTGATCCTGCAGCGGCCCCAGGCGGAGGCCGCGATGGGTGAGAACGACGTCGACTGGGCCGAGGCCATGAACGGCGCGACGCCCGCCCACCCCGTGCCGGTCAAGGCGACCGACCCGCTCTACATCCTCTACACGTCCGGGACGACCGGGAAGCCGAAGGGCGTCGTGCGCGACGGCGGCGGCTACGCGGTCGCACTGGCCTGGTCGATGCCCAACGTCTACGCCGTCGGACCCGGGGAGACGATCTTCACCGCGTCCGACGTCGGGTGGGTCGTCGGGCACTCCTACATCGTCTACGCGCCGCTGCTGGCCGGGGCGACGACGATCCTCTACGAGGGCAAGCCCGTCGGCACGCCCGACGCAGGCCAGTTCTGGCGGGTCGTGGCCGACCACAAGGTGAAGAGCCTGTTCACCGCACCGACGGCGTTCCGGGCCATCAAGAAGGAGGATCCGAACGCCGAGCACCTGCCCGAGTACGACGTCTCCAGCCTGAAGTACCTGTTCCTCGCGGGCGAGCGCCTCGACCCCGAGACCTACCACTGGGCGTCCGACACCCTCGGCATCCCGGTGATCGACCACTGGTGGCAGACGGAGACGGGCTGGCCGATCGTCGCCAACCCCGCGGGCATCGAGCTGCTGCCCGTCAAGCCCGGGTCACCGACGCGCCCACTGCCCGGCTGGGACGTCCAGGTCCTCGACACGGCCGGCAGGCCGGTCGGGGCGGGCGAGGACGGCGCGATCGTCGTCAAGCTCCCGATGCCGCCCGGCGCACTGCCGACCCTGTGGAACGACGACGAGCGCTTCGTCCAGTCGTACATGGCCGCGTTCGACGGCTACTACCTCACCGGCGACGGCGGCAACATCGACGACGAGGGCTACGTCTACGTCATGGGCCGCACCGACGACGTCATCAACGTCGCCGGTCACCGGCTGTCGACGGGCTCGATGGAAGAGGTCCTCGCCTCGCACCCGGACGTCGCGGAGTGCGCGGTCATCGGGGTCGCGGACTCCATGAAGGGCCAGCTCCCGCGCGGGTTCGTCGTCCTCAAGGCGGGTGTCGAGCCCGACGAGGACAAGCTGCGGGCCGAGCTCGTCCAGCTGGTGCGCGACCAGATCGGGGCGGTCGCCTCCCTCAAGGACGTCGCCGTCGTCGCGGCACTGCCGAAGACACGGTCGGGGAAGATCCTGCGCAAGACGATGCGCGGGATCGCCGACGGCCACGACGAGCCGGTGCCCAGCACGATCGAGAGCGCCGACGTGCTCGACGCGCTCCGCCCTGTCCTGCGCAGAGAGTGACGGTATTGGGCCGAACGGCGGAAGGTTGCTCGTCGTTCGGCCCATTCTCGCGGATCCGGTAACGACACGCCCTGCCGAGACGGATGGGCAGGCACGGTCCCGGGCCCCCACGGGATCGCGTCCACCGGAAGGCTCCACGATGTCCGCGCCCGCGCTCCCCCGCGCCGCGGCCCTCGCCGGGCTGCTGAGCGCCGTCCTGACCCTGCTCGTGGTCGGTTCGGCCGCCGGCGAGTCCTGCGACGACGGCTGCGCCCGACTCGGTCCCGTCTCCTCGCCCACCCCGGCGACGCCGACGCCGCACACGGCCGACCCGCACCCGACGCCCGCGCGACCCGCGGCGCCGGTCCCGGCGCGGATCGCGGGAGTGGTCGGCCCGTAGACGCCTTGCGCAGGCCAGGCGACCCTCATCGAAGGCTCACCTCAGTCCGGCACCGCACCGTGACGGGGCGCACGATGGCCGCATGAAGGTCGTCGTGGACTTTGATCTGTGCGAGAGCAACGCCGTGTGCATGGGTGTCGCGCCCGAGGTGTTCGAGGTGCGGGAGGACGACTTCCTCTACATCCTCGACGAGAACCCCTCCGAGGAGCTGCGACCCAAGATCGAGGAGGCCGTGCGCAGCTGCCCCAAGGCGGCCATCTCCATCAAGGAGGACTGACCGCCGGGGGTTGCCGGGCCCCGTGACGGCGGGTCAGGATCGCGACGTACGCGCACGTCGTGAGAGGAAGGTCGACGATGACCGTCGGGCACACCGAGCTGACCCCGCTGGCGTTCCTCCGCCGCTCCGCGGAGGTGTACCCGGACAAGGCGGCGATCGTCTACGGCGACCGCCGGTACACGTATGCCGACTTCGCCGCCGAGACCACCCGCGTCGCGCACGCGTTGCGCGGCTCCGGGGTCGGACCGGGCGACCGCGTGGCCTACCTGTTGCCGAACGTGCCGGAGATGCTCGTCGCGCACTTCGCCGTCCCGTTGGCGGGTGCGGTCCTCGTCGCGATCAACACCCGGTTGTCGACGGAGGAGGTCCGCTACATCCTCGACCACTCCGGCTCGTCGCTGCTCGTGGTCGACGCCGCACTGTGGCCGGTGGTCGCGCCGGTCGCGGGTGAGCTGAGGACGGTCCAGGAGATCGTCACGATCGTCGACCCCGCCGCACCCGGCGACGGGATCGGTAGCGGCACCACCTACGACGACCTGCTCGCCCGCGGCTCCGACGAGCCGCTGCCGTGGGAGGTCGACGACGAGGACCGGTCCTTGTCGATCAACTACACGTCGGGGACGACAGGCCGCCCGAAGGGCGTGCAGTACACACACCGCGGCGCGTACCTGAACTCGTTCGGCGAGGTCGTGCACTCCGCGCACACCCCCGACAGTGTCTACCTGTGGACGCTGCCGATGTTCCACTGCAACGGCTGGTGCACCCCGTGGGCGGTCACCGCGATCGGCGGCACCCACGTCTGCCTGCGGGAGGTCCGCGGTGACGCCATCTGGAAGCTGATCGGGGAGCACGGTGTCACCCACCTCAACGGCGCCCCGACCGTCGTCACGACGATCATGAACGCCGCCGAGGCCGTCCGACTCGACTACCAGCTCGTCATCACCACCGCGGGCGCCCCGCCGTCGCCGACGACGATCCTGCAGATGGAGCGGATGGGCTTCCGGATCGTGCACGTCTACGGCCTGACCGAGACCTACGGGCCGTACTCGATCAACCAGTACCAGCGCGCGTGGGACACCCTCGAACCCGAGGAACGCGCGGCGCTGCAGGCGCGCCAAGGCGTCGGCATGATCCAGACGGACGCGCTGCGGGTCGTCGACGAGCACATGGGCGACGTACCCCGCGACGGCGCCACGATGGGCGAGATCGTGATGCGCGGCAACAACGTCATGGCCGGCTACTTCGACGACCCCGAGGGCACGGAGAAGGCGTTCGCGGGCGGCTGGTTCCACTCCGGCGACCTCGGCGTCGTCCATCCCGACGGCTACGTCGAGCTGCGTGACCGCGCGAAGGACGTCGTGATCTCGGGCGGGGAGAACATCTCGACCGTCGAGGTCGAGCAGGCCGTCGTGTCGCACCCTGCGGTGCTGGAGGCGGCCGTCGTCGGCGTGCCAGACGAGCAGTGGGGCGAGCGGCCCAAGGCGTTCGTCGTGCTGAAGAACGGCGAGCAGGCCACGCCCGACGAGATCATCGAGCACGTGAAGTCGAAGATCGCGCGGTACAAGGCGCCGCGCGACGTCGAGATCGTCGACGAGCTGCCCAAGACGTCGACGGGCAAGGTGCAGAAGTTCGAGCTCCGCGAGAAGGAGTGGTCCGGGCAGGGGAGCCGCATCAAGGGCTGAGCCACACATCGGGGACACAGGGCCGCGAAGCGGTTAGCGTCGCGAAGCATGGGTGGCGACGGGGGTGCGACGCGTGCGGTGATCGGCGCCGTCGCGACCTCGACGGCCTCGGTGCTGCCGGTGTTCCTCACCGGCGCCCTGGCCGTGCAGATCTCCGGTGAGCTCGGGTTCGACCCGGCGGGCCTCGGCGTCGTCGTGGCCCTGTACTTCGGGGTCAGCGCGTTCACGTCGCTGCCCATCGGGTGGATCGTCGAACGCGTAGGCCCGACGACGACCAGCCGGATCGCCGTCGTCGGTGCCGCCGCGCTGATGCTCGCCATCGCGTTCGGCGCCCGCTCCTACGCCCTGCTGGTGACGATCCTGCTGTGCAGCTGCTGGTGCAACGTGATGGGGCAGCTGTCGTCGAACCTGACCCTCGCCCGGTTCGTGCCCGCCAACCGGCTCGGTCTGTCGTTCGGGTTCAAGCAGTCCTGCGTTCCGGCCGCGACGCTGCTGTCGGGACTCGCTGTGCCGACGCTCGCGCTGACCGTCGGTTGGCGGTGGGCGTACGTCGTCGGGGCCGGGCTGGCGCTGCTCGCGCTGCCCTTCACCCCGCGCAGCCCCGAACCGTACGTGCGCACGAAGGTCGACCCCGCCGACCGCGCGACCGGGGCTCTGTCCGTCATCGGGCTCGGCGCCGGGCTCGGCGCGGCGTCGGCGGGCGCGCTCGGGGTCTTCCTCGTCGCGTCCGCCGTCGACCAGGGCGTCGACCCCGGCCTCGCCGGCCTGGTGCTGACGCTGGGCAGCGTCGTCGGGCTCGTGCTGCGGCTGCTGCACGGCTGGCTCGCGGACCGCCGCACGGGCGGCCACATCAACGTCGTCGCCGCCAGCATGCTGCTCGGCGCGATCGGGGTCGGGATGCTCGCCGTGCCCGGGCCGGTCGCGCTGGTCGTCGGCACGGTACTGGCGTTCGGACTCGGCTGGGCGTGGCCCGGGCTGCTGCAGTTCGCCGTCGTCCGGCTCAACCCGTCGGCCCCGGCCGCCGCGACCTCGGTCGTGCAGGTCGGGACGTACGCGGGCGCGTTCCTCGGCCCGATGGTCTTCGGGTTCCTCGCCACCCACAGCAGCTTCGGCACGGCCTGGATGGCGTGCGCGGCGATGATGGTCGTCGCCGCGGTCGCGATGCTCGTCGGGCGGCGGATGCTGCTCGCGCACCGCGACGCGCGCCTCGCAGCCTCGGCCGTCGATCGCAACGCGGTCGTCAGCTGAGCTTCGCCGCCAGCGCGATCGCGTCGCGCGGGGCGTGGACCTTCACGTCGTTGTCGAAGTATACGAACACGTCGCGACCCGGCACCGGGTCCGCCGCCGGTGCGACCGTGAACTCGCCCGTCGGTGACTCCCCCACCGCCCACCTCCGGATCCGCGACGCCCAGTCGTCGAGCGCGGAGTCGGAGTAACCGCTGGTGTAGAGCTCCTCGTCGCCGTGCAGCCGCACGTAGGCGAACCCCGCCGTCATGTCCTCGAGGCGCGGCCACGTCCCGGCCGTGTCGGCGACGACCAGCGCCACGTCGAGCTCCCGCAGCAGCGTGACGACCGCCGGGTCGGCGAAGCTCGGGTGCCGCACCTCCAGCGCGTGCCGCACCGGCCGGTCGGCGTCCGTGCGGGTCAGGGCGCGGTCGTCGAGGCGCTCGTCGTGCTGCTCCGCCAGCGCCGCCGCCTCGACGGTCGTGCGCGGCAGGCACCGCAGGAACGTCTCGACGCGCTCCCGGTCCCACCGCATCCGCGGCGGCAACTGCCACAGGACCGGGCCCAGCTTCGGCCCCAGCGCCAGCAGCCCGGACGCGAAGAAGTTCGCCAACGTCAGCTCCGGGTCGCGGAGCTGCTTCATGTGCGTGACGAATCGCGGCCCCTTCACCGAGAACACGAAGTCGTCCGGCGTCTCCGCCGCCCACTGCCGGTAGTTCTCCGGACGCTGCAACGAGTAGAACGAGCCGTTGATCTCGATGCTCGACACCGCACGCGACAGGTACTCCAGCTCCCGGCGCTGCGCGAGCCCCTTCGGATAGAACACGCCGCGCCACGGCGGGTAACGCCAGCCCGACGTCCCGATCCGGATCACAGCGCGTGAGTATCCCCGCGCGACACCGCGCCCGGCCACCGGAGGAGGATGGCCACGTGGTGACGGACGTGCACAAGGCTGTCGGAACGGTCCTCGACTGGCCCGTCGGGCACGCCGCGGCGGCCCTCGTCGCGGCCGACGGGACGGTGCTCGCAACCGCCGGGGACACCGACCGCGAGTTCCGGCTCGCCTCGGTCACCAAGCTCCTCACCGCCTACGCGACGCTCGTCGCCGTCGAGGAGGGCGCCGTCGAGTGGGACCAGCCCGCCGGCCCCGACGGCTCGACCGTCCGGCACCTCGCCGCCCACACCTCCGGCCTGGCCTTCGACTCCGACCAGATCCAGGCCGCCCCCGGCACCCGGCGCATCTACTCCAACACCGGCTTCGCCGTCCTCGCCGACACCATCACCGCCGCCAGCGGCATCCCGTTCGCCGACTACCTCCACGAGGCCGTCTGCGAACCCCTCGGCCTCACCGCCACCCGCCTCGAGGGCCACCCCGGCTCCGGCGCCGTCTCCACCGCCGACGACCTCGCCCGGTTCGCCGCCGAACTGCAGTCGCCGACGCTCGTCGCGACCCTCCCCGCCGCAACCGAGGTCGCCTTCGCGGGTCTCGACGGCATCCTCCCCGGCTACGGCCGCCAGAAGCCCAACGACTGGGGCCTCGGGTTCGAGATCCGCGGGCACAAGTCGCCACACTGGACGGGCACGAACAGCTCCCCGGAGACGTTCGGGCACTTCGGCCAGTCCGGCACGTTCCTGTGGGTCGACCGCGCCGCCGGTGCGGCCTGCGTCGTGCTCACCGACCGCGACTTCGGACCGTGGGCCATCGAGGCCTGGACCCCCTACACCGACGGGATCCTTGCCGCACTCGGTTGACGGTACGACCATCGCGATCCCACCGCGATCACGGAAGGCCGGCCATGCCCCGATTCGTGCTCCCACTGCTCGTCCTCTGTGACATCGCGATCTGTGTGGCGCTGTACTTCCTGATGGGCTGGCCGGCGCTGCTGTTCGCGGTCCCGCTGGCGATCTCGACGGTCGTGATCCTCGTCGTCCTGCAGGGGACGGCGATGCTGCGCGGGGCCGTACGGACGCGGACGCAGACGACGCACCAGGTCGTGGAGGGGTCCACGTACGACAGCTCCGGCCCGACCGACTGGGACGACACCTTCTCCTCCGGGCCGTCGAACTGGGACGATCCGGGCCATTCGCACCACACGTCGTCGTCCCAGGACCACCACTGGCACTCCCACCCGTCGTCCCACGATCCCGGCTCGTGGTCGTCGGACTCCGGGGCGTCGGACTCCGGGTCGTCGGACTCCGGGTCGTCGAGCTCCTCGTCGTCGGACTGACCTCCGCCCCGGTCCGGGTGAGAATGACCGTTCTCACATTCGTGTCTCATAGTGGACGAACGTTCACGATCCGACTTACGGTCGTGCCATGGCCTTCGGCGAAGAATGCCGCGGGCAGAAGTGAGAGGACACACCGTGGCGCAGATCATCGGTGAACGGGCCCAGGCCGGCGACGCGATCGTCGACTACGACGAGAAGCTCTTCGACGACATCCAGGCGAACCCGGGCGAGAAGGCCTACGTCTTCATGCACACCGTGCCCTACGAGGGCTCGGTCGGCTTCGTCAACATGCTGACGTGCACCCGCATCAACCGTAAGGGCTTCGACACATCGCTCGTGCTCTACGGCCCCGGCGTGCTGATGGGCTCCGCGACCCGCGGCTTCCCGAACGTCGGCGACGAGGCCTTCCCCGGTCACATGAACTACAACAACCAGCTGCAGACGTTCATGAAGGAGGGTGGCAAGGTCCTGGCCTGCCGCTTCGCCATGGCCGCGCTGTACGGCATGCGTGAGAGCGACCTGATCGAGGGCATCGTCCCGATCCACCCGCTCGACGTGCTCGACTGCACCCTGACGGCCCGCCGCGAGGGCGCGCTCGTCATGCAGACCTGGACCCTCTGACCCTGTGAGCGGTAATGGTCGCCATGGCGACCATTACCGCTCACGACCTCGGTCGGCTCCGACGACGGCCCGGACCAGCACGATCGGTCCGGGCCGTCGGCATACGCGCACCCCGGGAATGAACCGGGGCGCGTGCCCGTTGACCACACTGTCCGAACCGGGCGAGCCGTGTCCCCGGGCCGCAACAGAAAAAAGCCGCCACGGAATACCGTCAAGCTGGAGCCGTGGTGCGCCACTCGCCGCGAGGCGACCGGCGTCCGGTTCGGACACTTCTGCCTCCGGGGAACATCCCCGGCGGCGGACGAGTTGTAAGGGAGCGTCCGGATCGGGTGACACCGTGTCCCCGGGTCCCAACTGACATCGCCGCTTCGAGCGGCCTGCGCGCCGAGAGGCGACCGGCACCCGGTTCGGACGTCCACCCTCACGACCAGGCACACTTTTCCCACGATGTCCTCATCACGAGCCACCGACGCGCGTCACGAGCGTCCCGCCGGTGACCCCCACGATCCCGCCGTCCCTCCGGACACCGAGTCCGGCCCCCCCGGGGACGGCCGCCCGACCCGTGGCCGGCGTCCGCGCCGCCGCGGGTCCCGGGTCCGGAGCGCCACCGCG
>MEGH01000057.1:0-25197 GCA_001725415.1 Pseudonocardia sp. SCN 73-27 | reverse complement strand
GGGGCCGGAGCGCCACCGCGCCCGGCCCCGCCGACGCTCCTCCGTCGTCCCCGTCGCTCCCCGACGACGTCCTCACCGATCTCGCCCAGCGCATCCAGGCCCTCCCGCCCGACGACGCACACCGCCTCGGCCGCAGGCTCGCCGGCGCCCGCCGCTCCGGCAACGGGACCGCGCAGCAGGCCGTCGCCGACTCCGTCGCCACCGCCGAGCACCGGCTCGAACGCCGTCGTGCCGCAGTGCCGCGCATCGTCTACCCCGAGGCGCTGCCGGTCAGCGCCCGTCGTGACGACATCGCCGCGGCCATCCGCGACCACCAGGTCGTGATCGTCGCCGGTGAGACCGGCTCCGGGAAGACGACGCAGCTGCCCAAGATCTGCCTCGAGCTGGGCCGCGGCGTCACCGGCATGATCGGCCACACCCAGCCGCGGCGGCTCGCCGCGCGCACCGTCGCCGCCCGCATCGCCGACGAGCTCGGCACCGAGCTGGGCGACGTCGTCGGCTGGAAGGTGCGCTTCACCGACCAGGTCGGCGACCGCACGATGGTCAAGCTCATGACCGACGGCATCCTGCTCGCCGAACTGGCCGGCGACCGGATGCTGCGCCGCTACGACACCCTGATCATCGACGAGGCCCACGAGCGCAGCCTCAACATCGACTTCATCCTCGGTTACCTCACGCAGCTGCTGCCACAGCGTCCCGACCTCAAGGTCATCATCACGTCGGCGACGATCGACCCGGAGCGCTTCTCCCGGCACTTCGGCAACGCTCCGATCGTGGAAGTGTCGGGCCGCTCCTATCCGGTGGAGATCCGGTACCGGCCCGTCGTCGACCCCGACGACCCCGACGCCGACCCCGACCGCGAGGAGCTCGACGCCATCGGCGACGCCGTCGCCGAGCTGCAGCGCGAAGGCCCCGGCGACGTCCTCGTCTTCCTGCCCGGCGAGCGCGAGATCCGCGAGACCGCCGACGCGCTCGCCGCCCGCGACTTCCGCAACACCGAGATCCTGCCGCTCTACGCCCGGTTGACGACGGCCGAGCAGCAGCGCGTCTTCGCCCCGCACCCCGGCAACCGGATCGTGCTGGCCACCAACGTCGCCGAGACGTCGCTGACCGTGCCCGGCATCAAGTACGTCGTCGACACGGGCACGGCGCGCATCTCGCGGTACTCGCGGCGGCTCAAGGTGCAGCGGCTGCCGATCGAGAAGGTGTCGCAGGCGTCGGCCAACCAGCGCGCGGGCCGCTGCGGCCGTACGTCCGACGGCATCTGCATCCGCCTCTACGCCGAGGACGACTTCGACGCCCGCCCCGAGTTCACCGACCCCGAAATCCTGCGGACCAACCTCGCGTCGGTCGTCCTGCAGATGATCGCGCTCGACCTGGGCGAGATCTCGGAGTTCCCGTTCGTCGAGCCGCCGGACTCCCGCGCGATCGCCGACGGCCTCGCCCTGCTGCACGAGCTGGGCGCCCTGGAGGCGGGTAAGCGGTCGCTGACGCCCGTCGGACAGTCGTTGTCCCGCTTGCCCGTCGACCCCCGGCTCGGCCGCATGCTCGTCGAGGCCCACCGCACCGGCTGCCTGCGCGAGGTACTCGTCATCGCCGCCGCGCTGTCGGTGCAGGACCCGCGCGAACGTCCCACCGAACAGCGCCAGGCCGCCGACGCCGCGCACGCCCGCTTCAACGCCGACGGCTCCGACTTCCTCGCCTACATGCGGCTGTGGGACTACCTCGCCGAGCAGCGGGAAGCGTTGTCGGGCAACAAGTTCCGCCGGCAGCTGCGCGACGAGTTCCTGCACTACCTGCGCGTGCGCGAATGGTGGGACCTGCACGGGCAGCTCCGTCAGGCCGCACGCTCGGCGGGCATGTCTCTTTCCGACGGCGCCGCCGACTGGAGCGGTTCCGCCGACCGCATCCACACCGCCGTGCTCTCCGGGCTGCTCTCCCAGGTGGGTCTCCTCGACGACCTCGCCGAGAAGAAGGACCGCCGCGCGCAGAAGGAGTACCTCGGCGCGCGCGGCGCGAAGTTCGCCATCTGGCCCGGGTCGGCATTGGCGCGCAAGAACCCTCGCTGGGTGATGGCCGCCGAGCTCGTCGAGACCTCACGGCTGTGGGCGCGGACCGTCGCCCCCATCAAGCCCGAGTGGATCGAGCCCCTCGCCGGGCACCTCGTCAAGAAGACGCACTCCGAGCCGCACTGGTCACGCAAGCGAGCCTCGGCCGTCGCGACCGAGCGCGTCACGCTGCACGGCATCCCCGTCGTCGCCAACAGGACCGTCGACCTCGGCCGCATCGACCCCGAGCTCGCCCGCGACCTGTTCATCCGGCACGCGCTCGTCGAGGGCGACTGGGACACCCGGCACCGGTTCTTCCACGCCAACCGCTCGCTCCTCGACGACGCCGAGGACCTCGAACACCGCGCCCGCCGTCGGGACCTCGTCGTCGACGAGGAGGTGCTCGTCGAGTTCTACGAAACGCGCATCCCCGAGTCCGTCGTCTCCGGGCGGCACTTCGACTCGTGGTGGAAGAAGGAGTCGCGACGGCGCCCCGACCTCCTCGACTACACACCCGAGTTCCTCGCGACGACGACCGCCGCCCAGGTCGACCGCTCCGCCTACCCCGACCAGGTCGAGGCCGGCGGGCTCAGCCTGCCGCTGTCCTACGCCTTCGAGCCGGGCCACCACACCGACGGCGTCACCGTCGACGTGCCCGTCGCCGCGCTGCAGCAGGTCGACGCCACCCCGTTCACGTGGCAGGTGCCGGGGCTGCGCGAGGAGCTCGTGACGGCACTGATCAAGACCCTGCCCCGCTCGTTGAGGCGCCAGTTCGCCCCGGCCCCCGACCATGCGCGCGCGGTGCTGTCCCGGCTGCAGGTCGGCGACGAACCCCTTCTCGACGGGCTCGAACGCGAGCTCGGCCGCATGCGCGGCATCACCATCCCCCGCGACGCCTGGGAGCTCGACCGGCTCCCCGACCACCTCACCGTCACTTTTCGCGTCGTCGACGAGAAGGGCGCCGAGCTGGCTCGGGGTACCGACCTCGACGCCCTGCGCGCGTCGTTGGCCCCCAAGGTGCGGGAGGAGATTGCAGCCGCCGGGGCCTCGGTCGAACGCTCCGGGCTGACGACGTGGTCGATCGGCGACCTGCCCCGCGAGCTGGCCATCCGCCGCGGACGCAACATCGTCACCGGCTATCCGGGGCTCGTCGGCCGCGGTGCGACCGTCGACGTCCGCGTCTTCGCCACCGTCGCCGAACGCGACGCCGCCCACCGCCGCGGCCTGCGTCGGCTCCTCCTCTCGGAGACGCCGTCGCCGGTCAAGCAGGTCGTCCGCGACCTCGACAACGCCACCAAGCTCGCGCTCTCACGCAACCCGCACGGCAGCGTCCCCTCGCTCCTCGACGACTGCGTCACCGCCGCCGCCGACCACCTCATCGCCCGCGCCGGCGGCCCCACCTTCGACCAGGCCGGCTACCTGCGGCTACGCACCATCCTGCGCAACCACCTCGCCGGGACCACGGTCAAGACGCTCGAGGCCGTCCGCGTCGTGCTCGACCACTGGCACCGCGTACAGGCGCTCCTCGCCGACATGACCGGCCCCGCCGTCCGCGCCGGAGTCGCCGACGTCCGCGCCCAGCTCGACACCATCGCCGGCCCCGGCTTCGTCACCGCCGCCGGCCCCTCCAAGCTCGCCGACGTCGCCCGCTACGTGCAGGGCGTCGAGGCGCGACTGGAGAAACTGCGCGTCGACCCCGCCCGCGACGCCGCCTGGACCGCCGAGGTCCGCGTCGTCGCCGACGAGTACGACGCCGACCTAGCCGCCCTCCCCGACGGCACCGACCCCTCCCCCGAGCTGCGGGACGTCGGCTGGATGATCGAGGAACTCCGCATCTCCCTCTACGCCCACCCCATGCGCACCCGCTATCCGGTCTCGATCAAACGCATCCAACGCGCCCTGGACGACCTCCCCGCCTGACGCCCACTTCGACAGCTAACTTGTCCGCTGGGAAAGAGACCAGCGCGATGTCGAACTCGGCGGTCACTCGGCGCTTACGAGCGTCTCGGCGTCAGCCCGAGCCGATTGTCGCGAGAACCATCTCCAACGCCGTGGTCGCACGTGAACACGCAAACTCATGTGTGCTTTGTCCTGGCGTCCCCTCCCAGAAGTAGGAGACGAGGCCGAGGCGTCCATCCGGCAACTCCACGAACATCATGCAGGAGCGATCCGAGAAGTCGGCGTCGGACGCGGTGCTGAGCGCCGGCCTCCCTGAAACTGTCGCCGCCTTCGGATTCGGATAGTTCTGCGTAACGTCCGCGATCCGGTACTGCTCTGGATACGTTCCGGCCTGGAACGAGTCGCCGTTCCGCACTGCAGACCGCCAGCCGCAGAATTTCACACCTTCCAAGGGGGAACCAACATCTCTGCCCGGCCCGACGCCGAGGCGCCCCCGTTGCTCGTCGGTCAGCAATTCACACGAATCGACCACTTGGACCGGCGGGGCAACCTCAGCCGACGCGCGGGACGATGTTTCCTCTCCGCTGAGGCGTTCGACCCCGCAGCCGCTCAACACAAGGACCGCAATGAGGTATCCGACTCGCAGGTGTTTCCTCACCGGCGGAACCCGCCGGCAATGTCGGCGTCGGCGGTCTCGTACGCGCTGGCCGCGGCCACGACAGAACGGGCGAGTTCCCGAAGGTCATCGACATAAAGGTGGAAGGACTTCCACAGCAGTGTCGCCCGCTCGTCGAATGCGGCCGCCGCTTCCTCTGACACCGGGTCACCGCCGGACAGCCCGACCCTGGCGGTGATGTACCCGTCGATCGCATCCTGCAGTCGGTCGGCCTCGGCATGCAGGATTTTCCCCACCTGCACGACGTTCTCGCGGTCGATCGCCATCCCGGCCGCCGTCTCGGCGAAGCGGGCGGGCACGTTGCTGAGCATGGATCGGGAGCGTAAGGCCGATCCCATCCGCCGGTGGCCGATTCCGACAGATCGGGTGCACCCGCACCTGCCGAGATGCGCACCAGCGCTGTTCCGCCACTCTCGGACCGCGCTCAGGTGCATCTCAACCAGGTCGCCACTCGTCGAGACCTACACCAGTGTTGTTGGCGGTGCTCCGGACCGCACTGGCGTCGGTCTCGGTGTCAGCGGGAGCCCAGGGTCTGGATGACCATCTCTGCCGCGGCAATGGCTCGGCTGCACGAGAGGTCCGCGGATGCTCCCTCGGGTCGACCGGCCCAGAAGGACATGTCCACCAGCCGTTTGTCAGGCATTTCGACGAAGACGATGCACGTCTCCTCCGCCAAGGACTCGTAGACCGGCGCGATGACCGCCGGATGGCCGGTCACGACAGTGCGACGCGACGAGCCGTAGTTCCGCTCGACGTCGGCCAGCAGGTAGTTGTCGGGCAGCACAGCACCCATGTAGGAGTCGCCGCCCATGCCGGCGGCACGCCAACGACAGAACGATGCGTCGGGGAGTAATTCCTCCACGGCCGGCTTGCCGGGCTCCATGTCGAGTCGTTCCAGTTGCGTCGGTCCGATCAGACCGCACGGCTCGGGCTCCGTCGGTTTTACTAGCGCCGCATCGCGGCGCGGTTCGGCAGACGCGCGGCCTTCCTCGCTCACCTGACATCCGCCGAGCAACGCAAGCCCGATGAGCGCCAGGGCGGCCAGGGCCCCTCTCATGCCGGAAACGCTGCGGCGACGTCCGACTCCGCTATGCCGTATGTGCGTGCGGCGTCGGCCACCGAGTCGGCCAGCTTTTCCAGGTCCTTGACGTAGTTCCACAACGAGGCGACGAGAGCGTCCGCGCGCAGGTTGAATGCGAGCATTGCGTCGCCGGAAACCGGGTCTCCGCCACACTTGCCCATGCGTGCGCCGCCGTAAGTCTCGAGGACCTGGCGCAGCCGATCAGCCTCGGTGGCGATGACTGCGGTAACCGCGAGGACGTTGTCGCGATCGATGCGCATTCCCGCAGCCTCGTGAGCGAAGCGGGCGGGGACGTTGCTGAGCATGATCGGGATCGTAGAGCGCGCGCCGAGGACCGCGCGGGGATTCCGACAGATCGGGTGCTGGCGTCAGGCGTGCCAGGGCTGTTCGTGGCGGGCCAGGAGGGCGGCGGTGACCCCCACTCCGGCGACGACGACGAGCACGGCGATGAACCCGGCATGGCTTCCGATGTGGACGAGGAGCAGGGCGCCGCAGAGGGCGCCGAGCAGCATGCTGAGGACGACGGCGCCGCGGCGGAGGGCGGCGTCGGCGCGGCGGCGCTCGGCGGCGAAGCCGGTGAGGGTCATGGTGACGACGCTGGTGGTCATGTCGGGGACGCCGATGCGGCGGGCGGTGGCGGTCTGCAGGCCCATGGCCGCGGCGGCGACCCCGGCGACGACGGTGGTCGACACGGGTCCGTCCTGTCGCAGGTGCACGAGCAGGGAGGCGACGAGGCAGCCTGCGAGCAGGGTGAACTCGATGCCGAGGGCGTTGCGGAGCAGGATCGGCCGGCTGCGGCCGAAGCGTTGGACGAGGGTGCCGCCGCCGAGTGCGCCGACGACGAACCCGGCGACGGCGACGACGGAGGGCAGCAGGGCGAAGCCTTCGATCCCGGCGAGGGCGAAGCCGATGAAGACGACGTTGCCGGTCATGTTGGCGACGAAGACGCGGCCGAGGGCGAGGATGCTGATCGCGTCGACCATGCCGGAGACGAAGGTGAGGGCCAGCATCAGCGCCGGTAGTGGACCGTGGTGGGGGTCGGCGAGGAAGCTGGGCCGGGCCATCGTCAGGCGTGCCAGGGCTGTTCGTCGCGGGCGACGACCGTCAGGGCGACGGCGGCCCCGACGAGCAGGACCAGTACGGCGATGAATGCGGAGCGGGTGTCGACCTGCAGCACCAGGACCGTGCCCACGATCGCGCCGCCCATCATCGTGGCGAAGACGGCGATCCTGCGCAGTGCGGACTCGGCGAACTTGCCGTGGTCGGCGGCGAAGCTGATGAGGGTCATCGTGAGCAGGGTGGTGGTGAGGTCGGGGACGCCCATTCGCCGGGCGCTGACGTTCTGGATGCCCATGGCGACGGCGGCGAGTGCGACGACGACGGTGGCGGCGATGGGCCCGTCCTCGCGCAGGTGCACGAAGATCGAGATGACGAGGCAGGCGCCGATGAGGACGATCTCGACGAGGACGCCGTTGCGCAGCAGGATGGGTCGGCTGCGCCCCCAGCGGTCGAGCATCCGGCCGCCGATCATGGCACCGACGATGAAACCGGCCAGCGCGAAGAGCGAGTTGCGCAGGGAGAAGCCGGGGGCTCCGCCGATCGCGAAGCCGATGAAGACGATGTTGCCGGTCATGTTGGCGACGAACACGTGGCCGAGCGCGAGGATGCTGATCGCGTCGATGAGGCCGGAGCCGAATGTGAGGACGAGCAGGATGGCGGGCAACGGCCCGTGACGCTCGTCGGCGACGAAGTTGGGTCGCTGCACGGCGGCAGTCAACCAGTGTCGAGGCTCGGCGGACAGTACGTCGTTGTGCCAGCCTGATCGGATGGCGGAGTACGCGCATCTGGGTGAGTCGCTGGGCACGGATTTCTTTTCGGTGCGGGAGCAGTTCACCGAGGAGCAGTGGGAGCGGTTCGCGACGACGCGGAAGTTCGTCGACACGGAGGTGCTGCCGGGGATCGGGGATTCGTGGGAGCGGGCGGAGCTGCCGTGGGAGCTGATCCGGCGGTTGCCGGAGCTGGGGATCGTGGGCGAGGACATCCGTGGTCACGGTGCGGCGGGGATGAGCCCGATGGCGTGCGGGCTGGTGCACATGGAGCTGCATCGTGGGGACGGCTCGTTGGGGACGTTCCTGGGTGTGCACGCGGGCCTGGCGATGCAGGCGGTCGCGATGTGCGGGTCGGAGGAGCAGAAGGGGCGTTGGCTGCCGTCGATGTCCACGTTGGACAAGGTCGGGGCGTTCGCGCTGACCGAGCCCGACCACGGTTCGGACTCGGTCGCGTTGGAGACGTCGGCCCGCCGCGACGGTGACCACTGGGTGCTGGACGGGCGTAAGCGGTGGATCGGCAATGCGACGATCGCGGATCTGGTGGTGGTGTGGGCGCGGGACACGGACTCGGGTGAGGTGAATGGTTTCGTCGTCGAGACGCCGGCCGAGGGTTACGAGGCGACGGCGATCTCGGGGAAGCTGTCGCTGCGGTCGATCCAGCAGGCCGACATCACGCTCACCGGTGTGCGGGTGCCCGACGAGAACCGGCTGGTGAACGCGGCCACGTTCGCCGACTGCGCCCGTGTCCTGGCCAACACCCGCGGCATCTGCGCGTGGATGGCGCTCGGCCATGCGACGGCGGGTTACGACGCGGCGTTGCGGTACGCGAAGGAGCGCACGCAGTTCGGGAAGCCGTTGGCGTCGTTCCAGATCGTGCAGCAGCGACTGGTGCACATGCTGGCCGATCTCACGGGAATGCAGCTGTACTGCATGCAGATCGGGCGGCTGGCGGATGCGGGGCGCTTGTCGCCGACGGTCGCCGGCCTGGCGAAGATGAACAACACGCGGGCGGCGCGACGCATCCTGGCGGAGGCGCGGGATCTGTTGGGGGGCAACGGGATTCTACTGGAGCACCACGTCGCGCGGCACTGGGCCGACATCGAGGCCGTGCACACGTTCGAGGGGACGGAGACGATCCAGACGCTGATCGTCGGCCGGGACGTGACGGGGATCGGGGCGTTCAGCTGATCCCGGGATCGACGGGCAGCCCCGCGGCCTTCCACGCCTGGAAGCCGCCGTCGAGGTCGGTGGCGTTGTGCAGCCCGATGTCCTGCAGCGACGCGGCGGCGAGGCTGGAGGAGTAGCCCTCGGAGCACAGGACGATCCAGGTGACGTCGTGGTCGACGGCCTCGGGGATGCGGGCGTCGGAGGTGGGGTCGAGGCGCCACTCGATGTGGTTGCGCTCGATCAGGAGTGCGCCGGGCAGCGACCCTTCCGCGTCGCGCTGCCACTGCGGCCGGGTGTCGACGAGGATCGCGCCCTTCTCGCGCAGGTCAGCGGCCTCCTGCGGGCCGACGCGGTGCAAGCGGGCGCGGGCGTCGGCGAGGACGTCGTCGATCGTGCGGGTCATCCCACTCCCTGGGTCGAGCCGGGCTCGGTCAGCTCGGAGCGGATGCGCCGCAGCCGTCCGCCGGTCACGTCGTAGTACGACATGGCGGTCAGGGGCGGAGAGTACGCGTGGACGCTGACGGCCGGGTCGGCCGACGGGTTCGCGACCTCGTGGACGTGTCCGTGCCCGAAGCCGACGGACCGTCCGGCGTGCAGTGTGCGGGTCCGCAGGCCGGAGTGGGGGACGGACCAGAACTCCTCGGTCAGCCGGCCGGTGACGACGGTGAGGGCGCCGAGCGAGCCGGCGTGGTCGTGCAGGTCGGCGGCCTGCTCGGTGGCCCAGCTGATGAGCCAGACGTCGACGAAGTCGTTGCCGTGCACGCGCTTGTACCAGCGGCGCTCGGGATCGACGTGGACGTCGTGGATGCCGGCGCGGACGTCGGCGGCGACGCGGCGGGTGAGTGCGGTGAGGTCGGCCAGGTCGGGCGCGAGGCCGTTGACGGTCAGGGCCGGGCTCGGGGCGTGCAGCAACACGGTCGTGCTCCAGTGCGGGTCGGGCGGGCGGGTGCCGGGTTCAGAGCCGGCGTCGACAGCACTGGTCGAAGTGGTCGGCCCGCCGCGTGCCCCAGATGGGGCCGAGGTGTGCAGCGGGAGCCATGACCACAGTTGAGCACAGCGGTCGGTCCGCGAGCCACTTCGTCCCAGCTCCCGGGAGCGGGATACGGCCGAACGGTGGGAAATGTCCGACAGGTCGCTCAGGCGTCGGCGATCGTGATGACGGCGTCGAGGGCGGCGAGGTGCAGGATGCGCCGCGCCGCGCTCCCGGGCGGGGTGGCGACGGTCAGCGTGGACCCGGTCGCGCCCGCCTGCTCGGCCAGCTCGGTCAGGAGGGCGACGCCTGCGCTGCTGACGTAGCAATCGGCGGGCATGGTCAGCACGAGCGGTGCGCCGGCGGAGGCGCGGTCGAGCAGGCCGGCGCGGACCTCCTGGACGCCGGCGAGGTCGAGATCCCCGGTGACGACGACACGGCGCGTCTCGCCGCCGACGGCGGCCGGTATCGGGAAGACGGGCTCCTGCACCCGCGGTGACCAGGCACGGCGGGTCGCCGACGACGCGGGCACCGCGACGGGGACGGGCGGCATCCGGAAGGAGACGACGGTGCCGGCCTCTCCGGCGACGACCTCGACCTCCTGGGCCAGCTCCCCGATGAGGACGAGCCCGCGGCCGCGGTAGCCGGGGTCGGCGGGCGGTGGGCGCCAGGTGCCGTGGTCGGTGACCCGGACGGCGACGGTCGCGTCGGGCAGCAGATCGAGGTCGACCTCGACGGACCCGTCGGCGTCGGCCGGGTAGGCGTGTTCGACGGCGTTGGTGGCCGCCTCGCCGAGGGCGAGCTGGAGGTCGGTGACGGCGTCGGGATCGACACCGGCCTGCGCGCTCCAGCGGGCGACGACGCGGCGGAGCCCGGCGAGTTCCTTCGGTTCGGCAGCGAGCTCGAGGCGCAGCGGCGCGGGCAACAGCCGGGCGAGGACGAGTGCGGTGTCGTCGGGAACCGCGCTGCCCTCGGACATCCGGTCGAGCAGGGCGTCGGCGCTGGGTTCGGGGCGGGTGCCCGCGAGGCCGCCGAAGACCGTGACGAGCCGGTTCATGCCCTCGTCGATCACCTCGTTGCGGCGTTCGAAGAGGCCGTCGGAGCACAGCAGGATGGTCTCGCCGGGGTCGAGCCGGTCGGCGGCCTCGACGAACGGGGGCCGGCCGTAGACGCCGAGCGGGGTGCCGCGGCCGTCGTCGAGCAGGCGGACGCCGTCGGGGCCCGAGACGAGGGGCTGCGGATGCCCGGCGCAGGCGTAGCGCAGATCGCCTGTGCCGCAGTCGATCACGGCGCAGACGACGGTGCTGGCCATCGCGCCGGCGACGCGGCGGGCGAACAGGTCGAGCTGTTCGAGCGCGTCGGCGGGCGACTGGCCGTTGACGAGGTTCGCGGCGAGCGCGCTGCGCAGCTGCCCCATGACCGCGGCGGCCGACGGGCCGCGTCCGACGACGTCGCCGACGACGAGGGCGAACCGTTGGTCGCCGAGGTCGATCACGTCGAACCAGTCGCCGCCGGCCTCCGTGCCCTCGGTGCCGGGCTGGTAGCGGGTGGCCATCGCGAGGCGGTCGGTCTTGGGGAGGGTCTGCGGCAGGAGGCTGCGCTGCAGGGTGACCGCGACCTCGTGCTCGGCCTGGTGCAGCCGCGCCCGCATGACGGCCTGCGCACACTGACCGCCCAAGGTCAGCACGAAGCTGCGACGTTCGGGGGTGAACTGCGGGCGGGTGGCGAAGCGGAATCCGAGGACCCCGATCGTGCGGCCGCCGACGAGCAAGGGGATCGCGGTGTGGGCGGGCCATGGCCCGTCGGCCGGGTCGACCGACCAGATCGGGTCGCCCGACCGCACGGCCGCCGCGAGCGGGTGGGCGGCCGAGGGCAGCAGGACATCGCCGTCGGGCCCTGGCCAGCCCTGTTCGCTCACCGAGTGCAGGGCGCCGGCCTCGTCGGTCAGGCACACGACGACCGCCTCGGCCTGCAACGCCGACAGCCCGTGGTCGACGATCACGTCCGCCACCGACTGCAGGTTCGTCGCCCGGGCCAGCGCCGTCGCGACGCCCGCGAGCCGCTCGGCCACGCGCCGTCCCTCGGTCTCGGCCACCAGCAGCGACGACCGGTCCAGCGCCTGCGCCGCGAGCTCGGCGACGGCCGTCGCGGCCTCGCGGTCGCTCCCCGAGAACGCCCGGGGCTCCCGGAACCCCACCGCCATCACGCCGACGTTGCGCTGCCCGACCGCCAACGGCAGCAGCCCGATCGCGCCGAGCCCGTCGGGCCGGCCCTCGAGCAGCTGCGGCCACCGGGCCTCGATCTCCGCCGGACTGGACAGCCAGATCGGGCGACCCGACTCGACGACGTCGGTCACCGTGTCCGAGGCCGACAGCGCCACCGACGACCACGCCCGCTGCGCCGACAGACCCCACCCGGTGCGGGTCAGCGCCTCGAGCCTGTCGTCGCGCAGCTCCCACACCCCGACGACGGGTGCGGACAGCAGCATCTCCATGTGCCGGGCGGCGATGGCCGCGACGTCGGCGGGGGTGGCGGCCGCCGACATCTCGGCCGTCGCCCGGTGCAGCAGCCCCAGCCGCTGGGCCGACGCGCGTTCGAGCTCCAGCAGGCGGGCGTTGTCGATCGCGACGCCCGCGCGGCGCCCGATCTCGGTGAACACCTCGCGGTCGTCCTCCGTGAACGCAGGTGAGCCGACGCAGCGGCCCGCCCCGAGCAGGCCGAGCATGCCGCCGCGCGCGGTCAGCGGGACGGCGACGACGGAGTGCAGCCCCATCCGTCGCCACGACGGATCGGTGCTGTCGTCGACGAAGAGCTCGGCCGGGTCCCACAACCTGGCCTCGCCCGACGCGAGGATCTCCCGGCGCGTCGCCGGGGAGCTGACCAGGCCGCGCAGCATCGACTCGTGCGCGACGTCGGCCGCCGCCACCGCACTCACGACGAGCGTCTCCTCGCTCGCGCCCTCGTGCACCCTGGCCACGTCGACGAGGCTTTCCGCGACGACGAACCGTGCCAGGGCGGAGAGCCGCCCGGTCGCGGTCAGCTCGGCGTCGAGCGTGTCGCCCAGTGCCGCGTACAGGCGGTGCCGACGCTGCTCGCGGTGCCGCTCGTCGATGTCGAGGCAGCCGCCGACGTAGCCCGCGGCGCGGTCGCCCGCCCCGATCGGCGCGCCGCGGTCGAGCACCCAGCGGTAGCCGCCGTCGCGGTGCCGCAGCCGGAACTCCACCTCGAACGGCGCCTCCGCCGCCACCGCGGCGGCCGTGACCGCGCGGTGCCGCGCCCGGTCCTCGGGGTGGATGCGCTCACGCCAGTCGGCCAGCTCGCTCATCGGGTCGGACACGCCCGTGAAGTCCAGCCAGCCGCGGTTGACGAACACCCGGTGCCCGCCGACGTCGTCGACCCAGATCAGCGCGGGCGTGGCATCGGCGGTGGCGCGGAACTGCAGCTCAGCCGCCCGCCGCGTGCGCCCCAGGTGCAGGTGGTTAGCGACGCGTGCCAACAGCTCGCGCGGCGAGAACGGTGTGACCAGGTAGTCGTCGGCGCCGGCGGCCAGACCCGAGACCGCCGCCTCCTCGCCCGTCTGCTCCGACAGCATGACGACGGGCAGCCCCGCGGTACGGGCGTCGGTCCGCAGGGCGCGGAGCAGCCCGATGCCGCCCGTGCCCGGCAGCGCGACGTTGGCCACCACCAGGTCCGGCGGCTCCGACAGCGCCGCCTCGAGCGCCTGCCCGGCGTCCGCGACCGCCTGCACCGTCCAGCGCTCGGCCAGCAGCCGCAGCAGGTGGTCGCGCATCGCGGCGTCGCTCTCCACGACCAGGACCCGCTCCCGGCTGCCCGGGAACGGCTCGGGCGCCGCGGGGATCCGCACCGACCGCCCCGCGTCGCGCACCACGACGAGCACCCCGAGGACATTGCCGTCGAGATCCCGGATCGGGCTGTAGGCGTGGTCGCGCAGGCTCTCCTCGTCGGTACCGCCGCGGCGGACCATGACGACGTCGTCGCGGCGCTCCCGCGACTCACCCGTCTTCAGCACGTCACGCAGGGTCGGACCGAACCGCCGCCAGACGCCGTCGGCCACCTCGTCGGCGGGCTGCCCGTACGCCTGGGGATGCAGGTCGCCCAGACCGTCGACCATCGCGTCGTTGTAGAACACGACCAGCTGCGGGCCCCAGCACACCACCAGCGGCTGCGGCGACGACGCGATCGTCCCCAAGGTCTGCGTCAGCGCGGCGGGCCACGCGGACTCGGCGCCGACAGCGGACGACTCCCAGTCGATCCGCGCGTGCAGCGACGCGACATCGGCAGGTGAGCCGGTCGGGTCGATCACCGGCACCTCCCCTGCCACAACGACGACTCGCAGGGTGACAGCGTGCCACCTCCCGACGCTCCCGGCATTCCCGGTGGCCCCGCCGGGCCGCCGCCGTCCCGGGTACCCCGGTTCCGGCACCCCGCCCATCCGGGTAGACCAGGTGCATGAGCGTGACCGTCGAGGACCGCACCCTGACGTTCCCGGTACGCATCGCCGACGCCGCCGCCGTCGCCGGCTGCTGGGTCGTCCGCGCCGACGACGTGCGCCCCCTGCTGCGCGACAACGGGTTCGAGGTCGCCGCGGTCGCCGGGCGCACCCTCGCCGTGCTGGCGCTGCTGCGGTACCGGGTCAACGACCTCGGCGCCTACGACGAGCTCGGCCTCGCCGTGCCCGTCCGCCATCGGGGCCGGGTCGGCGCGCATCTGCTGCAGCTGCCCGTCACCGCGCCGTTCACGATGGCGGCCGGACGGCAGCTGTGGGGCCTGCCCAAGTGGCTCGCCGACGCGTCCCTGGACATCGGCTCGCACGGTGCGACGAGCCGGTGGAGCGTCGACGGCCGGACCGTCCTCGACGCGGACCTGCGGACGTCACCGGTCCGCCTGCCAGGATCGGTCCCGGCCCGGTTGACCGCGCTCGCCGCCCGCGACGGCGCTGTCCTGCGCTCCCGGGTGCGCGGCAGGGCGCGGGGGCTGCGGATCGGCCTGGGCGCGCCCGCCCGGCTCGTCGCGCACACCCCGCACCCGCTGACCGACGACCTCCGCGCCCTCCGGCTGGCCGGCCGGCCGCTGCTGACCGTCGGCATCGCGCACCTGTCGTTCGACATGGACCCGGCCGAGGTCACCTGACCGGAAGGTCAGCGGTGCGCGGCCAGCCACTCCCGCAGGTCGGCGAGAGGCTGCTCGCGTTCGGGCTCGTTGTAGATTTCGTGCCACAGCCCGTCGTACCAGCGGACCGTCGCATCCGGAGACCCGTTGAGCGACTCCAGCAGCCGCGTCCCCGCCGGGTCGGTCAGCTCGTCAGCCGTGCCGTGCTGGATCAGCACCGGCAGCCGCAACGCGCGTGAGCGCTCCGGCAACGTCGAGAACTGGCCGACGAGTCGCGACGCCAACCCCAGCGTCGGGTTGCCGTGGTGGTTGAGCGGATCGGCCTGGTAGTCGGCGACGACCGCCGGGTCCTTGCTGATCTTCGTGACGTCGATGCCCGACGGCCGGATCGTCGGCAACACCTTGGCCACCTGCGTCAGCACCAGGACCAGCGGCTTCGGCGCCGCCGAGCTGGCCAGTGCCGGGGCCGACAGCACCGCGCCGCGCAGCACGTCCTGGTGCTCCAGCGCGTACGCCAGCGCGATCTGCCCGCCCATGCTGTGACCGAGGACGAACACCGGCAGGTCCGGGTGCCGCGCGGTGACCGTGCGGCGGAACAGGTCGAAGTCCGACAGCCAGTCCGCATAGTCGTCGAGGTGCGCGCGGCGACCGTTCGAGAGCCCGTGCCCGCGGTGGTCGAGCGCGTACACCGCCCACCCGTCCGGGACGAGCGCGTCGACGACGTTGCCGTAGCGGCCGCCGTGCTCGCCCAGCCCGTGCGACACCAGGACGATTCCCGTCGGCTCGACCGGCTCGGTGCCCTGCCAGAACAGCTCGACCCCGCGGGCGCCCGCGAGCCTCCCCTCGACGTGCTGCTCCCCGGCCATCCCGCTCAGCCGCCCAGCGTCGCGGTGACCGGCTCGAGGACGACGTCGTGCGTCGCGGTCGCGCCCGGCTCGACCTTCACCGGGACCGCCACCGGGTCGTGGCGCGGGGCCGTCACCGCGACGGTGTACTCGCCGGACGGGAGGTCACCGATCCGGTAGTCGCCCGTCGCCGCCGTGCGCGTGGAGTCGACGACCTCGCCCTCCTCGATCAGCGAGACCGACGCCCCGCCGACGGGACGGCCCGCCGCGTCGCGGACCCGCCCCGCCACCGCCGACGAGGTGGCCAGCACGAGCGCGATCTCGTCGCCCGACGCCTCGCCCGAGATCGTCGTGACCGTCGGCTGGTGTCCTGCCGCCGACGCGACGACGACGAAGCCGTCGGCGTCCCCGTCGCTCGGGCCGGTGAGGGAGCCGCGACCGTCCGCGCCCGCGGTGGCCTCGCCGATGCCCTGGCCGCGACCGTCGAGCAGCCGGATCGTGGCGCCCTGCACCCCGTCGCCGTCGCGGCCGACGACACGGAACCGGACCGACCCGTTGTCCGGCGCGGCCGGTGCGGCTGCGTGCGCCGCCTCGGCGGCCGGTTCCGCGGGCGCGATGGTCGTCGGGCTCGCCGGGTCGTTGTCCGTGGAGCAGCCGGCGGCCGCGGCGCCCGCCAGTCCTGGCGCGGCGGCGATCCCGCCCGTCGCCACCGCGGGGCCGGTTGCCCCGGCGGGCTCCGGCTCGGCTGTCGGGACGGCCGGTTCACGCTGCGCCGCATCGCTGTCGTCGTCGGTGTCGTCGTCGCGGGGCGTGGCAGGATCGGTGGCCGCGGGGGCGACGGCAGCCAGTCCGAACGCCGGTGTGGGGTCCTTCACCGCGGGCCGTTCGACGCTCTTGTCGCGCTCCGAGTCGTCGATGTCGGCCCAGTCGGAGAAGCCCGCGAGGGCGTCGGTCTCCGGGACGGCGGTGCTCTCGGAGCCGGCGCCGTTCTCGGTCTCGTCCGCCGCCGCGCGGGTGTTCGGCCTCTCGGTGCCGGAGTCGGCCCGGTCGGCGACCAGGCTCGCGATCGACGCCCCGGTCGCGACGGCCGGCGCGGCGGTCCGCGGAGTGCCGTCCTCCGGTGTCGACGCCGTCTCGTCGGCGGCCGGCTCGGCGGGCTCCGGCTCCGGCTTCGGCTTCGGCTTCGGGCGGAGGCCCACGACGACGCCTCCTGCCGCCGCGGCGGCTCCCGCGACGATCGCCGCGACGGAGGGCGCCGCCGAGGACGGCGCGACGGCCGGCTCCTCGGCCCCGGACGGAGCCGTGGAGGCGGTGTCCTCGTCCGCGGGCCTCGTCGGCTCGAACCAGGCGGTCGCGCGGCCCGCACGGGAGATCGGGGCCGGCGCCTCGGTGGCCGCGTCCGTCGTCGGCGCCTCGGTGGCGTCGGGCTTCGCGCCGTCGGGCTTCGCGCCGTCGGAATTCGGGGCGTCGGGCTTCGGGGCGTCGGGCTTCGGGGCGTCGGGGTTCGGGGCATCGGGCTTCGCCTCGGCGGTTCCGGACGCGGCCGCGGCGGTGGTCTCCGGTGCCGGGTCGGCGAGCCGCACGGTCCGGGCGACCGGGCGCGGCGTCGGCAGCTCCGGTGTTCCCGGGGCGGGAGTGCCGGGGACGGTGGTCGGCCGGCTGCGGCCCGCGGCGTGACGCGCGGTGCCGGTGGTCGGAGAGGCCGCGGGCGCCGGGGGTGCGCTCGGGGCGGTGCGGGCGGCGGGCGGGCGGTCGCCGACCGGGGCGAGCCAGCGCCAGTCGGGCTGGTCGTCGGAGGGCGTGGGCTCGACGGGCGCGGCGGCGGGGAGGACGAGGGAGCCGTCGGGGATGCGACCCCATGGCGGGCTGACGTCGCTGCGGTCGACCGGTCCGGCGGGGGCGGCCTCGGGCTCCAGCTCGGGCTCGGGCTCGGGGGTCCGTGCCGCGGCGACGGGAGCGGCCGGGGCCACTGCCGCCGGAGCGGCCGGGGCCGCGGGCGGGGTCCGGGTGGTGCGCGGACGGGGCTGCGACAGCCCGGGCGAGACGCTTGCGGGAGCGGAACCCGACGGTGAGGCGGCGGCTCCACGTCCCGTGGCAGCGGCGGCGGCCGCAGCCGCCACCGCGACACCACCGGAGGCGACCGCTGCACCCGTCCCGGCCACGGCGGGGACCGGGTCGGCGGGGGCGGCAGCGGGACCGGCCGAGGGGCGGGCGTCGGCAGGGTCGGACGTCGTGGCATCGGGCGATGCGGTCGCCGCAGCGGATCCGGCCGCGGCCGGCGTCGCACGCTGCGATCCTTCGGTACCGACGACGTCACCCGTCGGGGTGACCGCGGGCGTCGAGGCGGCGGGCTGCGCACCCTCGGCCGCGCCGGCGTTGCCCGACTCCTCCGCCTTGAGTCGCACGAGGTCGGCGACGGTGCGCGGCCCGGTCTGGGTCTCGCCATCTCGCTTGGTGCGCAACAGGAAGAACGCGAGCAGTCCGCCGACGACGATCACGCCCAGCAGGATCAACCCGATCTCGGTCATCGAAAAATTCTCTCCCGCCAGATCGGTCCACATCGCCCATCCGAAGCGGCGACCGTAGCACCGCGCAGCACCCGTTTCCGCTGCGCCGCACCGTTCCGGGGACAGGACCACGCGGTCGGGCGCGTCCGAATGCCGACCCACCACCGCGGGTACGGATCCCCTCGGCGACGATCGTCGCCTGCGCCGCCCGTGGGGGTGGCGTCGTGCACCGAGGAGGACCCGCCGTGTTCCGTCCCGACGACGACCTTGCGGCGCTCGCCGCCGCGCACGGCGTCGCCACCTCGTATCGCGACGGCGACCGCCGGGAGGTGGTGGTCGACCCCGAGGTCGTGGTGCGGGTGCTGGGGTTGTTGGACGTCGATGCGACCACCCCGGAGGCCTGTCGGGCCGCGCTCGCGACGGCGCCCGCGCCGGACCGGTTGCCGGGGACGATCGCGCTGCGCACCGACCGGTCCCGCCCGGTCCCGGGCGCGGGGACGCTGACCACGGAGGACGGCGACGTCGTCGAGGTCGACGGAGAGCTGCCGGCGGGGCTGCCGCTGGGCTACCACGTGCTGGACCTGGGCGGGCGCACGGCGACGGTCGTCGTCGCCCCGCCCGCGCTGCCGGAACCGCCGCGGACGTGGGGCTGGATGCTGCAGCTGTACGCGCTGCACTCGCGGTCCTCGTGGGGCATCGGCGATCTGGGCGACCTGCGGGAGTTCGCCGACTGGACGGGCGACACCCACGGCGCCGACGCGATCCTGCTGAACCCGTTGCACGCCATCACTCCTGTGCCGCCGGTGCAGCCGTCGCCGTACACGCCGTCGAGCCGCCGGTTCACGACGCCGCTGGCGTTGCGCGTCACCGATCTCGACACCTACGCGACCGCCGACGCCGCAACCCGCGCCGAGGTCGACGCGTTGCGCCCGGAGACGGTCGGCGACCGCATCGCGCACGACCGGGTGTGGGCGGCGAAGCGGGCCGCGCTGGAGCTGCTGTGGCGCTCCGCAGGCCGCCCGGAGCCGCAGGACGCCGGCGAGGACCTCTGGGAGTTCGCGACGTACTGCGCGCTGGCCGAGCGCTGGGGTGGCCGTTGGACGCTGTGGCCCAGCGGGTTGCGCGATCCGCGGTCGGCCGAGGTGGCGGCGGCCCGGCGTGAGCTGGCGCCGCGGGTGGCGTTCCACGCGTGGGTGCAGCAGCAGACGCAGGCGCAGCTGGGCGCGGCGCGTGCGGCGGCCCGGGACGCCGGTATGCGGATCGGGTTGATCGGGGACCTGGCCGTCGGCTGCGACCCGGAGGGTGCCGACGCCTGGGCGCTGCAGGACGTGCTGGCGCTCGGGGTGAGCGTGGGGGCGCCACCGGACGCGTTCAACCAGCGCGGCCAGGCGTGGGGGCTGCCGCCGTGGCGCCCCGACCGGCTCGACGCCACCGGCTACGCCGCCTACCGGGACCTGTTGCGCGCCTTGGTCTCGCACGCCGACGGGCTGCGGATCGACCACGTCGCCGGGCTGTTCAGGCTGTGGTGGGTGCCGCCGGGCGAGGGCCCGGACCGCGGCACGTACGTCCACTACGACGCGGATGCGATGCTCGCGGTGCTGACGCTGGAGGCGCACCGGGCGGGCGCGATCGTCGTCGGGGAGGACCTGGGGACGGTCGAGCCCGAGGTGACGGAGGCGTTGCAGGAGCGGAACATGCTGGGCTCCACCGTGATGTGGTTCGTCCGCGATGAGGACGCGCCGGGGATGCCGCTGCTTCCGCCGGACCGGTGGGCGGAGCAGGCCGTCGCGACGATCTCGACGCACGACCTGCCGACGGCTCCCGGGTTCCTGCGCGGGGAGCACGTCCGGGCTCGGGCGGAGCTGGGGCTGCTCGACGACGTGCCTGCCGAGCAGGCGCGGGCCGCGGCCGAGCGGGCGGAGCTCGTGGCGCTGCTGGTGACCGAGGGACTGCTCGACTCGCCCGACGCCCCGGAGGACGCGATCGTGGTGGCGATGCACCGGATGTTGGGGCGCAGCCGGTGCCGGCTCGCGCTCGTCGCCCCCTACGACCTCGTGGGCGAGGTCCGGCAGCCGAATCTGCCGGGCACGGTCGACGAGTACCCGAACTGGCGGCTGCCGCTCGGGGCCTCGCTGGAGGATCTGCGTCACGACTCCAGGATCGCCGCTGTCCTGCCCTTACGGGACTGATCCCCAGAGTTGTCCACAAGTGGATCCGTTTGTGGACAACTCAGGGGGTGAAGCGCAGCGCGCTCCGTTTTCCGTCGGACAGCGCTGCCAGGTGCTCGTCGATCGTGGTCATGCCGGGGAGGTCGCGACCCTCGGCCATCCCGGCCAGCAGGGCGGCCTCGGCCCGTTCGACCTCCTCGGCGCCGGGGACGGCCGCGACGAACTGCTCGACCGTCCCGACGACGAGCCCGTCGTCGTCCCCGACGACCAGGTCCCCGGGTGCGATCGTGATCCCGCCGATCTGCACGGGCCCGCCGTGCCGACCCGGGTTCACCGTCGTACCCGCCATCGGTGTCGTCCCGCGCGCGTAGACGGACAGCCCGACCTCGGCGATGCCGGCGCGGTCGCGGCAGTACCCGTCGACGACGATCCCGGCCAGCCCGCGCCGCTTCGCCTCGGTGGCGAACAGCTCGCCGGAGACGGCCTTCGTGCCGCCCTCGGTGGCGACGACCAGCACCGATCCGGCCGGTGCCTCACGGATCGCGACGAGCAGCCCGAGGTGGTCGTCGTGGGCGACGACGGTCGACGCCGGCCCGGCGAGCCTGGTCCCGGGGACGAGGCTGTGGATGGCGGGATCGACGGCGCCCAGCGTCTTGTCGGCGTCGCACACCGACGACACCTGCAGCGTGCGCAGCCGGTCGAGGAGAGCGGGGAGGTCAGTCATGGCGTCATCGTGGCGCGACGCCCCCGGTCGGCGCGACCCGTGCCGTCCGGAGCGCGCTGCGGCGGATCTTGCCGGTGTCGTCACGCAGTTGTTCGCCGGTCTGCTCGAACGTGCGCGGCAGCTTGGTGCGGGCCAGCCGCGTCGCCAGATGGGCGCGCAGGTCGTCCTCGACGTCGACCAACGGCACCAAGAGCTGCACGATCGCGTGCACGACGTTGCCCAGGTCCTCGTCGGGCAGCCCGATCACCGCGCTGCCCAGCACCGCCGGGTGCTCCGACAGGGCCGCCTCGATCTCGGCCGGGTACACGTTCGCCCCGCCGACGAGGATCATGTCCGAGCGCCGGTCGGCGAGGTAGAGGTAGCCGTCGGCGTCGAAACGGCCCATGTCCCCCAACGACTCCCAGCCGTCGCGGGAGCGGGCCTCGGCACCGATGTAACGGTAGGTGGCGGCGTCGCCGTCGGTGCGCATCCAGATCTCCCCGACCTCGCCGGGCGGCAGCTCGACGCCGTCCTCGCCGCACACCTTCATGAACCCGCGCGTCACCTGCCCGACGGAGCCGGGGTGGGCGAGCCAGTCGACGCCGTCGATCATCGCGGTGGCCTGCGACTCCGAGCCCGCGTACAGCTCGATGACCCGCTCCGGCCCGAACCAGACGAGGAAGCCGCGTTTGACATGCTCGGGACAGGGTGCGCCGACGTGCAGAACCGTCCTGACCGACGACAGGTCCGCCGCGGCGCGCACGTCGTCGGGTAGCCGGAGCAGGCGCCCCATCATGGTCGGGACGACGTAGAGCCACGTGACGCCGTGGCGCCCGACCAGGTCCAGCGTCTCCGCCGCGTCGAACCGCTTCATGATCACGATGTGGTGGCCCTGCAACAGCGCCATCAGGGAGAACATGAAGGGCGCGTTGTGGTAGAGCGGCGCGGTGACGAGGAAGACGCCGTCGCGGTCGATGCGCAACGTCGGTGTCCGGGCGAGGACGGCCTCCATGGTCGGCGCCTGCCCGGCGACGATGATCTTCGGACGGCCGGTGCTGCCGCCGGAGGTCGGCGCCTTCCACGACGGCCCGATCACCGGTGGCAGCGGATCGGGCGACTCGGCCGACGCGTCGTGGTCGGCGCGCAGCCAGGGCCGCCCGTCGCCGGGGTCCTCACCGACGACGAGCGCCGCGTCCGCCAGTGCGACGATCGCCTCGAGCTCGCCCGCGGGCAGCTTGTGCGACACCGGGAGCGGCACCGCACCGAGCTTCCACGCCGCGACCGAGCACTCCAGGTGCCGGACGCCGTTGGGCACCGCGATCGCGACCATGGAGCCCTCGCCGACACCCCGTGCCGCGAACGCGCGGGCCAACCGGTTCGTCCGGTCCTCGAACTCGGAGCGGCTGACGGTCTCGTCGTCGTCGGTGACGGCGGGCGCGTCGGGGGACTCGGCGACCCGGCCACGCAGCCCCTCGCCCAGTGAGGTCGGCACCCCGTCACGATCACCCACGCCCCTGCTCGTGGGCAACCACAGGACCGCTTGACATCGGTACGGACGCGACGTTGTGTGCGGGACATGGACCTCCAGCTGCGCGGGAAACGGGCCGTCGTCACGGGTGGGAGCAGCGGGATCGGGCTCGCGGTCGCCGACCTGCTCGCCGAGGAGGGTGCCGACGTCGCACTCGTCGCCCGCCGCAAGGAACCTCTCGACGCCGCCGTCGAACAGGTCGGCAGGCACGGCACGCACGTCATCGCCGTCCAGGCCGACACCGCCGACGACGAGTCCGTCCGCGCCATGGCCGATGCCGTCGTCGGCGAGCTGGGCGGTGTGGACGTCCTCGTGAACTCCGCGGCCCGCCCCGCCGGCCTCATCCCGCAACGCGGTATCGCCGAGCTCACCGACGACGACGTCCGCATCGAGCTCGAGACAAAGCTCCTGGGCTACCTGCGGTGTGCGCGGGCACTCGCGCCGTCGATGGTCGCGAGCGGGTGGGGGCGAATCGTCAACGTCTCGGGCCTCAACGCCCGCCAGTCCGTCTCGATCCCGGGTTCCGTCCGCAACATCGCCGTGGCCGCCATGTCCGCCGCGCTCGCCGACGAGCTGGGCCCCAAGGGGGTCAACGTCTCCGTCGTGCACCCGGGCATGACCGTCACCCGGGGCACCGAAGAGCTCATCGCGTCCCGCGCCGAGGCACAGGGCGTCGACGAGGAGACGATGCGCGCCCGCGCCGAGTCCGGCACCCGCATCGGGCGGCTCGCCACCGCGGCCGAGGTCGCCGACGTCATCGTCTTCCTCTGCTCGCCGCGCTCGGTCGCGATCGCCGGCGACGCCATCGCAGCCGGGGGTGGCGCACGCGGCGTCACCTACTACTGATCGGGCATCATCGGTCGATGGAGTCGACGCGTCTGGACCGCTGGCTGTGGTCCGTGCGGCTGACGAAGACCCGGTCCGACGCGGCCGCCGCCTGCCGTGGCGGCCACGTCAGGGTCAATGACAAGCCCGCGAAGCCGGCCACGCCCGTCAAGGTGGGCGACCACATCCGGGCCCGCGTCAACGACCGCACCCGCATCGTCGAGGTCGTCCAGGTCATCGAGAAGCGTGTCGGGGCACCGGTCGCCGAGCAGTGTTATGTCGACAACACCCCGATCGCGTCTTCCTCCGAATCCGTTCCGGTGGCATACCGGGACCGCGGCGCCGGACGCCCCACGAAGCGTGATCGACGCGTCCTGGACGAGTGGCGTCGCGGCCTCAGCCCACCCTGACAGCGGGCACTCTGCGGTGCCCAGCAAGATGGGCGCTATGTACGACGCGCTGTACCGACATCTGCTGCGCCGGATCCCGGCCGAACCCGCGCACCGCGCGGCCTTCGGGCTGATCCGCGCCGCGGCCGGTCCTGCGCTGTTCGGAAAGGCGTGGGCGGCGATGTCGGGCACGCCCGACCCTGTGCTGCGGTCCGAGGTCATGGGTATCGACTTCCCGGCGCCCCTCGGCCTCGCCGCCGGTTTCGACAAGGACGGCAAGGGCGCCCGCGCCCTGGCCCGCCTCGGCTTCGGGTTCGTCGAGATCGGGACGGTCACCGCCCGCCCCCAGCCCGGCAACCCCAAGCCGCGCCTGTTCCGCCTTCCCGACGACAACGCCCTCGTCAACCGCATGGGCTTCAACAACTCCGGCGCCGAGGCCGTCGCCCAGCGGATGCGGGCGCTGCGCAGCGCCCGCGGCGAGAAGGCCGTCATCGGGGTCAACATCGGCAAGAGCAAGGCCGCCGAGCCCGACGAGGCGATCGCCGACTACGTGCGGTCCGCCGAGCTGCTGGCGCCGTACGCCGACTACATGGTCGTCAACGTCAGCTCCCCGAACACCCCGGGCCTGCGCGACATGCAGCAGGTGTCGGTGCTGCGCCCCCTGCTGGCCGAGGTGCAGGCCACGATCCACCGGACCTGCCCCGACACCCGGGTCCCGCTGCTCGTGAAGATCACGACGGACCTCGCCTCCGAGGACATCGACGCCGTTGCCGACATGGCCACCGAGCTGGGCCTCGACGGCGTGGTCGCGACGAACACGACCGTCTCCCGGACCGGGCTGCTCACGCCGCCCAGGGTGCTGGAACAGATCGGCAACGGCGGTGTGTCGGGTCGCCCGCTGTCCGCACCCGGCCTCGCGATCGTACGGCGCCTCCGGGAACGCCTCGAGGGCAAGCTGACGATCATCTCCGTGGGCGGGATCGAGACCGCCGCCGATGCGTATGCGCGTATCCGGGCCGGCGCCTCGCTGGTCCAGGGTTACACGGGCTTCATCTACAAGGGGCACCGCTGGCCGGTGCGACTGCACCGCGAGCTCGCTCGCCTGCTGCACGACGACGGTTTCTCGTCGCTGAGCGAGGCCGTCGGCGCCGACGCCCGGACCTGATTCGCCTCTTCGCCGAGTTCGACCGCAGACTGCTCCAGACCCGCGCGAAACCAGCCTCACGTCGGACTCGGCCAATGCTGTCCTCCCCCTCGACGAGTTCGGCAGCAGACTGCTTCCCAGGTTCCCGCAACAGCCTCACGTCGAACTCGACGCCCTTCTGAACACACCAAAAAAGGGGGATGGTCCCGGACCGAAGTCCGGGACCATCCCCCTTGAGTTTGATGTCGGCGGCGACCTACTCTCCCACACCCTGGCGAGTGCAGTACC
>MEGH01000056.1 GCA_001725415.1 Pseudonocardia sp. SCN 73-27 | reverse complement strand
TGGACGACGACCGGGCCGTCCGCGAGTCACTGCGGCGCTCGCTCGCGTTCAACGGCTACACCGTCGAGCTGGCTGGTGATGGCCAGGCCGCACTCGACGAGGCGCAGGCATCGCGTGCCGCTCGTAAGCTCCTCGCCGCTCGCGCGAGCTACGTCACGTGCTCGCACGAGGCGTGTCCCGACATGATCCGCGACGATTGCTCGAAGGGGCTCCGCGAGGTGGACGAGGCGATCCCCACGCTCGTCCTCTCGGCGAGCATCGACGGGAAGGACGCGACGGACGCGAAGGCGATCCTCGACGGCGACTGGTCGCCCAGCTTCTCGGCAGCCAACGCGGCCAAGGACTCGGGGCTGATCGTCGACGCCGCGACCGCGGCAGGGGTGCGTCTCGACGTCGCTGCCGCCGCGCGGGACCGGCTGCGTCGGGTGTCGGACGCAGGGCACGCCGACGACGACATGGCGGCCGCGTACCTCGCTTCCTTCATGGAAGAAGTCAGCGAGTAGCGCACAGCGGCCTCTCAGGCGCTTCTCAGTCGTCGGGGACAGACTGGGCACATGCGAATCCTCGTCGTGGACGACGACCGGGCCGTCCGCGAGTCACTGCGGCGCTCGCTCGCGTTCAACGGCTATGGACGACGACCGGGCCGTCCGCGAGTCACTGCGGCGCTCGCTCGCGTTCAACGGCTACACCGTCGAGCTGGCTGGTGATGGCCAGGCCGCACTCGACGCGCTCCAGACCTCGCGCCCCGACGCGATGGTGCTCGACGTGATGATGCCCCGGCTCGACGGCCTCGAGGTGTGCCGACGCATGCGCGCCGCCGGCGACGAGCTGCCCATCCTCGTGCTGACCGCCCGCGACGCCGTGTCCGACCGGGTCGCCGGGCTCGACGCCGGCGCCGACGACTACCTGCCCAAGCCGTTCGCCCTCGAGGAGCTGCTGGCGCGGCTGCGCGCGCTCCTGCGGCGGCGGACCCCCGACGAGATCGCCGCCGCGGCCGCCGGGGCCAGCAAGCCGCTGGAGTTCGCCGACCTCTCGCTCGACCCGGACACCCGCGACGTCCGCCGCGGTGAACGCCCGATCAGCCTGACCCGCACCGAGTTCTCGCTGCTGGAACTGCTGCTCGCGCACCCGCGCCGGGTGCTCACGCGCGCGCAGATCCTCGAGCAGGTGTGGGGCTACGACTTCCCGACGACGGGCAACGCGCTCGAGGTCTACATCGGCTACCTGCGTCGCAAGACGGAGGCCGACGGCGAGCCGCGGCTGATCCACACGGTTCGCGGTGTCGGGTACGTGCTGCGGGAGTCGCCGCCGTGAGCAGCGCCGGGGTCACCGAGCGGGTCGCCCCGGCCACCAGGAATGCTGCGTCCGTGCGCTCCAGGCTGCCGGCGCTCCGACACATCTCGCTGCGTGCGCGCATCGGGATCCTCGCCGCGCTCGTCGCGGCCGTGGCGGTCGTCCTGGTGTCGGTCGCGGCGTTCCTCATCGTGCGCGCCAACATCCTCGCGACGCTCGATGACAACCTGCTGCAGCGGGCGTCGGCGGCGGCGCAGAGCGAGCTGTCGGACCCGGCGTCGCTCGCCGGTATCCCGCCCGAGGTCCTGGGCGCGGCCGACATCCGCATCGCCCTGCTGCAGGCCGGTCCCACGGGTCCGCCGCGGGCGCTGTCGGCGGAGGGTCCGGCGTCGGCACCGCCGTTGGGCGACGAGGAGGTCGAGGTCGCCCGCGGCCACGAGGACTACTCGGTCCGCACCGCCGCGTCGGCCGCCGGCGCGTACCGCGTGGTCGCCGTGCAGGCCGGGCCCGGGCGTGCGCTCGTCATCGGCCAACGCCTCGCGCCGACGCAGGAGGTCCTGACCAAGCTCGGGGTCGCGTTGCCGATCATCGGCGGGATCGGCGTCGCGGTGGCCGCGATCGCGGGTGTCGCCGTGGCCCGCGCGGGCCTGCGGCCGGTGCAGCGGCTCACCACCGCCACCGAGCGGATCGCCGCGACCGGCCAGCTCGACCCCATCCCGGTGTCCGGGTCCGACGAGCTCGCCCGCCTCACCCACAGCTTCAACGAGATGCTCGGCGGCCTCGCGGCCTCGCAGGAACAGCAACGCCGGCTCGTCGCCGACGCCGGCCACGAGCTGCGCACGCCCCTGACCTCGTTGCGCACCAACCTCGAACTGCTGGCGTCGGCCGACAGGCCCGGTGCCCCCACGCTGCCGGAGTCCGACCGCGCCGAGATTCTCGACGACGTCCGCGCACAGGTGGAGGAGCTGTCCCAGCTGGTCGGCGACCTCGTCGAGCTCGCCCGCGACGACCCGCCCCGCATGATGGCCGAGCCGGTCGAGCTGACCGACGTCGTCGACCGGGCGCTGGAACGGGCCCGCCGCCGCGCCGGGGACGTGGAGTTCGACGTGCGGATGGTGCCGTGGACCCTCGTCGGCGACTCGACGGCGCTCGAACGGGCCGTGCTCAACCTGCTGGACAACGCGGCGAAGTGGAGCCCGCCGGACGGCCGGGTCCGCGTCGAGGCCAAGGTGCTCGACGACTGGACGATGGTCCTGGAGGTCGCCGACGAGGGGCCCGGCATCGCCGAGGAGGACCTGCCGCGCGTATTCGACCGTTTCTACCGCGCCGACAAGGCCCGCACCATGCCCGGGTCGGGGCTGGGCCTGGCGATCGTGCGTCAGGTCGCGGGCCGGCACGGCGGCGCGGTGTGGGCACAGCGGGCTCCCGAGGGCGGGGCGCTGCTGGTCCTGCGGCTCCCGGGATCTCGCCCGACCGAGTGAACCGCTGCCTCCTCACCCGAGGGGCATGGCGACGGCGCGCGTCGCTGGCGTTCCTCTTAGGCTGTGCCGAGGGGTTCGCGACGTGGGGGCGGCAGACATGGCGAATGACGGGTCCGGCACGCCCGGGCACGCAGACGACGGCACCGCCGCCGATCGGGTCGAGCCCGACCGCTCCGTGGTTCCGACGCCCCCCGGTGGGTTGCCCGCCGCCAGCGGCGAGCCCGTCGAACCGGTTGCGGCGCAGCCGGATACGGTCGTCGAGCATCCGCCCGCGCACGCGATGGGGGTGCCGCGGCCCGACGCCGACCCGGTGACGCCGTCCGCCGGCACTCCCGTTCCGGCCGACCCGTCGCCGGTCGACCGTGTCGCAGGGCCGGGCGTCGATCACGGTGCCGAGCCGGCAGATCCTGTCGCCGACACCGACCCGGCCGCCGTAGCCGGACCGCCCGCCGTCGATCCGGCCGCTCTCGCCGGGACCGCCCTCGACGCGCCCGTACCGCCCGCCGCCCCGACGCTCCCCGCGACTGTCCACGCCGGCGGCGAGCCCCGCTTCGGCACCCCTCCGGGCGGGGTGCCCGAGGCGGCCGGACAGCGTCCGCAGCCGCAGCAGCCGTCGGGCCAGTGGGTCGTTCCCGGATCGCCGCAGGCGCAGCAGCCGCCGCCCGGGTGGCGGCCCGCCGCGGCCGGCGCGTGGGGCGGCGCGGGCGACACCGTCCACCTGCCCCGACCGCAGCAGCAGCCCGGGCGGCCCACCGGGCAGCACGCACTCCAACAGCCGACCGGCCAGCACGCCGCGCAGCAACAGTCCTGGTCCCACGGCCCACCGCCCGACCGCACCGCCCCCGCCCCCGCCCCCGGAGCCGGCGACGCGAAGCCCCGCCGACGCGGCGGCCTCGTCGGTGCGATGATCGCTCTCGCCCTGGTCGCGGCCCTGGTGGGCGGCGGCGTCGGCGGATACGTCGGCTACCGGCTCGCCGACCGCGGCCAGAGCCCGGCGTCGTCGGGCAACGTGCTGAACCAGCCGCTGCCCGACGTCGACCAGAACCCCGCGGCGCAGGGCCCGGTCGAGGCCGTCGCGACGCGGGTGCTGCCCAGCACCGTGCAGCTTCGCGTCAGCGGCGCCCGCAGCGAGGGCGAGGGCTCCGGCATGATCCTCTCGGCCGACGGGCTCATCCTCACCAACAACCACGTCGTCGCCGACGCCGCCAACGGCGGCACCGTCACCGCCGTTTTCCAGGACGGCCGCAGCGTCCCGGCCACGATCGTCGGCCGCGACCCCAGCTCCGACCTCGCCGTCGTCCGCGCCACCAACGTCAACGGCCTCACCCCGATCGAGCTCGGCAACTCCGACAGCGTGCGCGTCGGCCAGCCCGTCGTCGCGTTCGGGTCGCCGCTGGGCCTCGGCGGCACCGTGACCACCGGCATCATCAGCGCGCTCGACCGGGCCGTCGGCGTCGGCGACGAGCTCGCCGGCTCCGACCCCACCGTCTTCAGCGCCCTGCAGACCGACGCGGCGATCAACCCCGGCAACTCCGGCGGCCCACTCGTCGACATGCAGGGCCGCGTCGTCGGCATCAACTCCGCCATCGCGACGACCGGCTCCCAGGGAGGGTCGATCGGCGTCGGGTTCGCCATCCCGATCAACTCCGCCAAGCGCATCGCGCAGGAGCTGGAGACGACGGGCCGCGCCACCCGCGCCGTCCTCGGCGTCGGTGTCGCCGACGACCAGACGATCACCGGGGCCCGCATCCAGAGCGTCGTCCCCGGTGGCCCCGCCGACGCCGCCGGGATCAAGGCCAACGACGTCGTCCTGAAGTTCGGCGACAAGCAGATCACCACGGGCCTCGACCTGCAGGCACAGATCCGCTCGGCCGCCCCGGGAGCCACCCTGCCGGTGCAGCTCGCCGACCGGACCGTGCAGGTCACGCTGGGTTCGGCCACCGGATGACCGACACCCGACCGGGCCCCCGGGCCTTGCGCGCCGCCGGGTCCGATGCGCGCGGAGCGTCCCGCTACGGTGATCCTATGGAGATGGCGCCACCCCAGATCGGCCGTGCTCTCGTCGTGATCGTCGACGACCGGGCGAGCCACGGCGAACGGGCGGACGCGACCGGCCCGCTCGTCACCGAGCTGCTCGAAGAGGCGAACTTCGTCGTCGACGCCGTCGTGATCGTGCCCGGCGAGTCCGTCGCCATCCGCAACGCGCTCAACACCGCGGTGATCGGCGGTGTCGATCTCGTCGTCACCGTCGGCGGCACGGGTGTCTCGCCGCGCGACGTCACGGCCGACGCCACCGCGGGCGTGCTGGACCGTCCGATCCCGGGCATCGCCGAGGCCCTGCGCGCCTCGGGCCTGGCCGCCGGGGCCGTCGACGCGGGGCTGTCCCGCGGGCTGGTCGGCGTCTCGGGCAGCACGCTGGTCGTGAACCTGGCGTCGTCGCGGGCCGCGGTGCGCGACGGCATGGCGACGCTGACCCCGCTCGTCACGCACGTGATCGCGCAGCTGTCGGACCTCGACCCCGACTAGCCCGACCCCGCCGAGCCCGACCGCCTACCGAGACTCCGCCGAGTTCGACAGCGGACTGGTTCGATCATGGGCGGGACCGGTTGGTGTCGAACTCGGCGGAGTGGTGCTCAGGCGCCGGGGCCCTTGTCGGGCTGCGTGTGCGCCGTCGGGGCGGACGTCGGCGTGCTCGCCGGCGGCGTCGTGGTGGCCACTGTCGGAGCGTCGGCGGCGGTGTCCTTCGCGGACTCGCTGTGGGTCCCGCCCCGGCGAGCGGCCGCGGCGGTCCGGCCGATCACGTCGCCGACGACGTTTCCCACTGTGTCGAGCTGGTCGTGGAAGCGGCCGCCCGTGACCTTGTCGACCTTCTGCTTGGCCTGGTCGAGCACCGGGCCGGCCTTCCTGCTCGCCTGGTCGAGGTAGGGCGAGGCCTTCTCCCGGGCCTGCTCCAGGTAGGGCCCGGCCTTGCGCTTGGCGTTCTCGACGTGCGGCGCCGCCTTCCCGGCGGCCTCCTTCGCGTACGGCGTGGCCCGCTCGATCACGTCCTCGACGATCTCGACGGCCTTGTCCAGCATTCCCATCCGGTCCCCCGATCCTGACCGGGCGACCGAGGCCCGGTCCGTCCATGGTGGCACCGCCGGAGGAGTTCCCGCAGGGCACGACGTGGATCGGCCGGGCAGCCGGGTGGCACCATGGTGGGTATGGCGGAGCTGTCCGAGCAGATGCGGCGCCGGATCGAGGAGATCTTCGGCGACGCGCTGCCCGTCACGACCAGTGACGAGAGGGGCGACGACGAGCCGCGCCGCGACGACGCCTCGGGCGACGAGTGGCTGCGCGCCAACCGCCCCCCACACCACGACCAGGACTGAACGCTACTCGTCGCTCGACGGCGAGTGCTTGCCGTCGGGGCTGCCGGCCTGCGCGGCCAGGAGGTCTCGGATCTCGACGAGCAGCTGGACGTCGGTGGGCTCGGCAGGACCCGGCTCCTCGCCCCGCTTGCGGCGGTCCTTGAGCGCCTTGAGCGGCAGCACGATGACGAAGTAGACGACCGCGGCGACGATCAGGAAGTTGATCGCCGCGGTGATGACGGCGGCGAAGTCGATGTAGGTGCTGGGCTTGTCGCCGATGATCGTGATGCCGAGGCCGGTGGCGGTCGGCGGGGTGATGGCGTTGAGCAACGGCTCGATGATCTTCTGGGTGAACGACGTGACGATCGCACCGAACGCGGCACCGATGACGACGGCGACCGCGAGGTCGACGACGTTGCCGCGCAGGATGAAGTCCTTGAAGCCCTTGAGCATGAAGTTCCCCCGTGTGATCACCGATTCTGCTGCCGGAGGGTAACTGCGACCTGCCGGGCGAGCGCGGCGGCGGCGAGGCGCGTCGCCTGTGCCGGCGGCAACGCGACCAGCACGATCCGGCCGCGTGATCCGGCCGTGGCGCCGCCCGGGTCGGCGGGCAGGACCGCGGTGACGACGGCGCCCTCGGCGAGGACGACGGCCTCGTCGGCACCCGCGCCGGGAGTGACGACGTCGACGACGTTGCCTGCGACGAGCAGACCCGCGACGCCCGGATCGGCGAGCCGGACGGGGACGGCGACGGCGTCGGGGAGCCCGGTCGCGGCGGCGGCGAGCGCGGGCCCGGCGAGCCGGAGATCGGTCACGGGTTCTCCCGCCCGGGCGGGCCCGGCGAGGACACGGCCGGCGGCCTCGGCGCTGTCGCGCAGGACACCTGCGGGCACCAGGCCTTCCGGCCAGGTACGGACGGCGACGTCGGCGGGGCCGAGGACGACGCCTGCCGGGAGGTCGCGGGTGGCGACGAGGACGGGCTCGCCGGCCGCGGCGGCGGGCCGGAACGCCAGCACCGCCGCGGTGACGACGAGTGCGCCCGCCAGGACACGGCGGGCGAGGACGCCGCGGCGCCAGCGGGTGGCGGGCAGCCGGGCGAGCAGCGTGTCCCACGGGCGGGACGGGGCTGTGGAGGGAGCGGGCATGCGGACCTCCGTCGGAACCAGGATTCGGTTCCGACGCTAGGTGCGCCTACCGCGCCGCGGAGGCCTCTTCGGCGGACCTGTGGATGGTTCCGCCGCATGTGGACAACCCCGGGATCAGGCCGCGGGCGTCGACCCCGACGAGCCGGACGACTTCGACGGACCCGAGGTCTTGACCAGCTCGCCGTGCTTGGGCGGCTTGCCCGACACCGTCTGCGGGGCGGACGACGACCCGGAGTCGGACGACGAGGTCGACGACGAGGACGTCGAGTCGGCCTTCGACTCCGCCGAGGCGGCCACGCCGTTGCTGCCCCGGCTGTCGGTGCGGTAGAAGCCGCTGCCCTTGAAGACGATCCCGACCGACGAGAACACCTTGCGGAGCGGGCCGCCGCACTCGGGGCACACGGTCAGCGAGTCGTCGGAGAAGGACTGCACTGCCTCGAACCGGTGGTCACAGGCGGTGCAGGCGTACTGGTAGGTCGGCAAGGGATCCTCCGGAGCTGGCACTCCCATACAGGGACTGCCAAGTTTAACCCGCGGGATCAACCAGCTGTTCCGAGCGTCGTCACACCCGTGCTCGGACGCAGGACACCGGCGACGCACATGTCGTGCGGGTCCGCGGGAACGGCGTCGAGCAGCTCGTCGTCGTCGACCACGGCGATGACCAGTGCGTCCGCGCCGGCGAGGGGCAGCGTCCGGTCGTAGTAGCCGCCGCCGCGGCCCAGCCGGTTCCCGGCGCGGTCGACGGCGAGCGCGGGCACGAGCACCAGGCCGGCCTTTGTGATACCTGCCACACCGAGCCTCGGACCAGTGGGTTCGCGCAGGCCGAGCGGCCCGTCGGTGAGCGAGTCGGGCCCGTCGTACACGGCCCAGTCGAGGGTGCCGGGTTCGTCCGGGACCACCGGCAGCAGCACGACATGTCCGGCCTCACGCAGGGCGTCGAGCATCGCGACCGAGCCCGGCTCGCTCCCGACCGGCAGGTAGGCGCACACGACGAGTCCGGCACCCCGGGACGCGGCCAGCGCCACCACGCCGTCGGCGAGCGCGGCGGCCCGTGCGGCCCGTCGATCCGCGTCGACGGCCCTGCGCGCGGCGAGCAGTTCACGCCTCAGTGCAACCTTGGGATCGACTTCACCGTGTGCCGTCACGCGGGCACGTTACCGGCGCAGATAGGCTCGCCGACCATGAGCGAGTCCCGCGCGTTCCGCTCCGCCGTCGTGCCCGCCGCCGGTCTCGGCACCCGCTTCCTGCCGACGACGAAGACGGTTCCCAAGGAGCTGCTGCCCGTCGTCGACACCCCGGGGATCGAGCTCGTGGCCGAGGAGGCCGCGAAGGCGGGCGCCGACCGGCTGCTCGTGGTCACCTCGCCGGGCAAGGACGCGATCGCCGCGCACTTCGCGCCGCAGCCCGAGCTGGAGGAGACACTCAAGGAGCGCGGTAAGGACGCCTTGCTGGCCAAGGTCCGCCGCGCCGCGGAGCTGATCGAGGTGCAGACCGTCACCCAGCACCAGCCGAAGGGTCTCGGCCACGCGGTCGGGTGCGTCGCCGAGGTGCTCGACGACGACGAGGACGCCGTCGCCGTCCTGCTGCCCGACGACATCGTGCTGCCCGACGAGGGCCGCGCCGCGCTCGACCGGATGGCCGCGGTACGAGCCGAGCACGGCGGAACCGTGTTGTGCGCCTTCGACATCCCGGGCCCCGAGATCTCGGCCTACGGCGTCTTCGACGTCGCCGACACCGCGGACGCCGACGTCAAACGGGTGCACGGGATGGTCGAGAAGCCGCCGGCCGATCAGGCGCCGTCGACGTTCGCCGCCGCGGGGCGCTACCTGCTCGACCGCGCGATCTTCGACGCGCTGAACCGCATCACCCCCGGCGCCGGTGGGGAGCTGCAGCTCACCGACGCCGTCGCACTGCTGATCGCGGAGGGTCACCCCGTGCACGTGGTCGTGCACCGCGGCGGCCGCCACGACCTGGGCAACCCGGGCGGCTACGCGAAGGCGTTCGTCGACTTCGCCCTCCAGCACCCCGACTACGGCGACGAACTGCGCAGCTGGCTGGCCGCGCGGCTGGAGGGCTAGGCGACGGTGCGGTCGGTCGACGAGCAGCTCCAACGGGTCCTCGCGGCGGCGGTGCGCCCGGCGCCGGTCCGCGTCGCGATCGCCGACGCCCACGGGCTGCGGTCCGCGGAGTCGGTCAGCGTGTCGCGGCCGTTGCCGGGCTTCGACCAGGCGGCGATCGACGGCTACGCGGTCCGCAGCGTCGACCTCGTCGGCGCGTCGGAGGGCGCCCCCGTGTCGCTGCCCGTCGTCGGGGAGATCCCCGCAGGCTCCCGGCAGCCGCTGCGGCTGCAGCCCGGGCAGGCCGTCCGGGTCGTCGCGGGCGCGCCGCTGCCCACGCTGGCCGACGCCGTCCTGCCCTCGGACCACACCGACTCCGGCTCGGCCCGCATCGCGGTGCACCGCGCCGTCCCGTCGGCAGTGTTCGTGCGCCGCATCGGGGAGGACGTCCAGCCCGGCGACGTGGCCGTGAACCGCGACGAGATCATCGGAACCGCGCAGGTCGCGATGCTCGCCGCCGCGGGCCGCGGCCAGGTGCTCGTGCACCCGAAGCCGCGGGTGTCGGTCCTGGCGGTCGGCGACGAGCTGGTCGACGTCTCCCGCGGTGCCGGGGCCGGTCAGGTCCCCGACGTCTGCACCCACGCGATCGCCGCGGCGGCCCGCGAGGCAGGCGCGGCCGTCTCGCGGCTGCGGCTCGTCCGCGCCGACGTCCGCGAGGTCCGCTCCGCGCTCGAGGACATGCTGCCGTTCAGCGAGATCCTCGTGGTCTGCGGCGCGGTCGCCGGACGCCCGGGCGCGGAGCTGCGGTCGGCGTTCGACGGCATCGGCGAGATCGACGACACCCGCGTCGCCATGCACCCCGGCTCGTCGCAGGGCTTCGGCGTCGTCGGCCGCGACGCGGTGCCGACGTTCCTGTTCCCCTCGCACCCCGCCACCGCGTTGCTGCTGTTCGAGGTCCTCACCCGGCCGCTCGTCCGGCTCGGGCTCGGGCTCGAGGACCCGCACCGCCGGGTCCTGCAGGCGCGGCTGACGTCGCCGGTCGTGTCCCGCAAGGGCCGCCGCGGCTACGTGCGCGGCCGGCTCCTGCGCGAACAGGGGAGCGGTGACTACCTGCTGCAGCCCCTCGGCACCTCCGGCACACACCTGCTGACGTCGCTCGCGGAGGCCAACGGGCTGCTCATCGTCCCCGACGACGTCGAGGATCTGACCGTCGACGAGCAGGTGTCGGTCGCGTTCCTGTCCAACAGACGCTGACCGCCCGCGATGTCACACGCGGTCCCCGAGCGGCTCGGCCGCCATCCCGGCTGGCCCGCGCGGACGGCTGAGCTGCGCACCGCGGCCGGCGTCGTCGCCCTGCGGCCCGTCCGGCTCCGGGACGCCACCACCTGGTCGGCGATCAGGATTCGCGACGAGGAGCACCTCGCGCCATGGGAACCCACCGCGCCCGGCACCTGGGCGCAACGGCACTCCGCCGCCGAGTGGCCCGCCCGCTGGCTGCTGCTGCGGTCGGCCGCCCGCCGGGGGGCCGCGCTGCCGTTCGTGATCACCGTCGACGACCGGTTCGCCGGCCAGGTCATGATCGGCAACGTCGTGCGTGAGCCGCTGCTGTCGGCCTACGTCGGCTACTGGTGCGACGCCGCGGTCACCGGCAAAGGGGTGACGACCGCCGCCGTCGCCCTTGCGCTCGACCACTGCTTCGGCGCCGTCGGGCTGCACCGCGTCGAGGCGACGGTCCGCCCCGAGAACGTCGGGAGCCTGCGCGTGCTCGCCAAACTCGGGTTCCGCCACGAAGGACTGTTCCGTCGCTACCTCGACGTCGACGGGGACTGGCGCGACCACCTCTGCTTCGCCCTCACCGTCGAGGACGTTCCCGCAGGCGGGATGGCCGCATCCCTCGTGCGGCACGGGCTCGCCCAGACCGTCGACCACGAGGCGTAACCGATCGCTGACAAGTGGTGACCCTCCCAAACCACACATGCCACACCCGCATCGGAGGAAACGTTCCTCGATCTGGGTGGACACGGCGCGTCGCTTCCGGGATCCCACGATCGCGCTGGCTACCGTTGTCGAGGGCGCGATCTTGCTCGGGGGAGCAGGACCACGCTCGACTGCGCCGATCGGGGGAGAGGAGCGGCCGTTGCCGAGCTCGATGATCTTCGTGAGCCTGGTGGCGATCTGGCTGCTGATCCTCGTACCGACGGTCGCGCGACGCCGGCAGGAGGTGGCGCGGCCCTCCGCGGCCTCCCTGTCCGGCCGGGTACTCGCGCGACCGGGCCGCGAGCGCCTTGACCAGGAGGTGGCACTGATGGACCGGACCGACGAACGCGTCACGACGACGGTCGACGCGGCCGACGGGGACGCCGACGGCGCCCCGCAGCCCCGGACGTCCGAGGAGTCGGCCGACCTGCGGGTCGACGACGACCCCGGCCGGCTCGACGGTTGGGACGACACCGCCGAGGAAGGCTGGGAGCGCCCACCCGCGCGGTTCCGCCCCGGCCGCGGCGGGTTCGACCCCGAAGCCGCCGCCCTCTCCGCCCGCGCCCGCTACGCCGCCCGCCAGCGCATCGTGCTCGGCCTCCTCGGCGCCATCGTCGTCTCCGCGCTCCTCGCGCTCCTCCTGTCCTCCGGCATCTGGTGGCTCACCGGCCTGCTCGGTGCCTCCCTCGTCGGCTACCTCGTCTACCTGCGCCGCCAGGTCCGCATGGAGGACGCCATCCGCGCCCGGCGCGCCGCCCGCGCCGCCGGCACCCGGCGCGCCCCCGCCGCCGACGACCCCGCACTCGACGACTGGGCCGCCCGCGGCCGCGCCGTCGGCCGTCCCGACGACGGCAGCGACGTCGACCTCGACGACACCGGGGCCGACCTCGAGACCGACGACGGCTGGGTCGACGCCTCCGCCTCCGATGACTCGTCCGCGGAGGACGAGTCCGATGCCGGCCTCGACGACGACGGCGACCCCACCCGCGTCAAGGGCGTCGGCGAACCCGTCGGCATCCTCCCCGCCAAGCGCCGCACCGTCCGCCCTGCCGACGACGAGGCCGGCGACGACGCCGAACCCGAGACGGCGCTGCCCCGCATCGCACCCACCCCGCCGCCCCCCCTTCCCGCCGGGACCAGCCTCGTCGAGGTGGACGAGGAGGAACTGGAACTGGGCGAGCTCGACAGCCGCGAGCGACCGGGGTACCGCCGTGCGGCCGGTCAATGACGCCCTGCTAGGGTTCTGAAGTCCCGCCGGGAACGGCGGTACGGGGCTGTGGCGCAATTGGTAGCGCGTCTCGTTCGCATCGAGAAGGTCAGGGGTTCGATTCCCCTCAGCTCCACTCGTCTTCCGCATGTTCAGCGGCGTTCTGCCGCTTCCCTCGCTCGTTCCGCCTGGTGTCCGGGGCGCAGCCCCCAGGCCCCGCCCGGCGGGGCTTCGCCCCCCGGACCCCCACCCGGGTCACCTTCCGTCGTTTTCTCGCGTTCCGCTTCGAAGGGTTCCCTCGGGCACGGTGACCCGCTCCGGTTGCCTCGCGTTCCGTTTCGGGCCCCTGTGAGCGGTAATGGTCGCCATAGCGACCTGTCACTCACAGGGTTGTGGAGTCGTCGGTGACGCGCCCGCCGGGGTGCAGCAGGGCCGCACCCAGCGAGATCACCAGCGCGATGGCCATGCCGACCAGCACGGCCCGGGTGGCGACGGCGAAGTCCGTGGCGACGGCCGCCTCGATCCGGCTACGCAGTTGCTCGGGGACGTTCGCGAGCGCCGACGGGTCGCCGCCACCGGACGAGGCCAGCGACGCCGCCGCCGACGGCGGCAGCCCGAACGCGGCGAGGCTCGTCTCCATGCGGGAGGCGAACACGTTGCCCAGCACCGTGCCGAGGACGGCGAGGCCGAGTGCGGAGCCGTAGTTGCGGACGGTCTGGGTGATGCCGGTGACCTCGCCGTAGGAAGCGTCGATGGCCCGGTTGGTGGCGTCGGTGCTGGCCGGGCCGAGCAGCAGCCCGATCCCCGCGCCCGCCAGCACGATGCACCACCACTGGGAGCCGAGGCTGAGGTCGGTGATCTTCCAGGCCCAGCACAGGAACCCGACCGTCGCCACCACGCAGCCGGCGACCACCGACGGTTTCGCGCCCTGCTTGTCGAGGATGCGTCCGCCGATCTGCGCGGCCGGGGCGAAGCCCGCGAAGAACACCAGCAGGTAGAGGCCCGCGCTGCTCGCGCCGTACCCGAGCGCGACCTGTGAGTAGATGCTCGCGAAGAAGAAGACGGGCACGAACGCGATCATGGAGAAGAACAGCACCAGGTTGTCGGACAGGAACGCGCGGCCCCGGAAGATGCCGATCTTGATCAGTGGCACCTCGGTGCGCTGCTCCAGCCACACGAACAGGCCCAGCGCCACGAGGCCGCCGACGATGCACAGCCACGTCAGGGGGCTGTCCCAGCCCCAGTTGCGGGCCTGCTCGAAGCCCAGCACCGACAGCGCCATGCCGACGGCGATCACCAGCGCGCCGCGCCAGTCGATCCGCTCGCGCCGCATCGACGGCGCGATGCCGGCGGCGATCGTCAGCACCAGGGCGACGACGGCGACGGGCACGTTGATCCAGAAGATCGCCCGCCACGTCCACTGTGTGAGGTAGCCGCCCGCGATCGGGCCGATGGCGGTGAGCCCGCCGCTGACGCCGAAGAAGATCGCCAGCGCCTTGCCGCGCTCGCCCACGGGGAACGACGACACCACGACCGCGAGCGCCGCCGGGATCATGAGCGCAGCCGAGAGGCCTTGCAGCGCACGGAAGACGATGATCCACGCCTCGGCCAGCGCGCCGCTGGGGGTGAGCCCGCACAGCGTCGACGTCACCGCGAATCCGACGATGCCGAGGATCACGATGCGCCGGGAGCCGAGGACGTCGGCCAGTCGCCCGCCGAGGGCGAACCCCGCGGCGAGCGCCAGCAGGTAGCTGTTGACCACCCACGTCACGCCGCTGCTGGTCAGGCCCAGCTCGGACTGGATGTTCGGGGCCGCGATGGCGACGATCGTCTGGTCGATGAACGTCATCGCGACGGCGAACATCATCGCCGTCAGCGCGAGCCACTTCGACCGGGCCGCGAGCTTCCCCGGGCCCACCGACCCGCCCGCGACCGACTGCTCCGCCATGCTGCTCTCCGATCGTCACCCAGGACGTGCGTACCCGGTGAAGTCGTTCGGAGGGGCCAGGATGTGACGGGCCTACTGGATGCCGGTGGCCTCGCGGACCCGGCCGAGCACCTCGCGCGCGCGGACGCGGGCCTTGTCGGCGCCGGCGGCGAGCAGGTCGGTGAGCTCGCTGCCGGGGAGCATCAGCTCGTCGTAGCGGGCGCGCAGCGGGCCGAGCTTCTCGTCGAGCACCTCGAAGAGGGTGTTCTTCAGCTCGCCCCAGCCGACGCCGCCGGCCTCGAGCCGCTTGCGGACGTCGGCCGTGACGTCGGCGGAGGCGAACTGCTCCAGGATCTGGAACACCGACGAGCTGTCCGGGTCCTTCGGGTCCTCGACCGGCGTGGAGTCGGTCGGGATGCGGCGCACCAGCTTCTTGAGCTTCGCGCTCTCCAGGAACAGCGGGATGGTGTTGTCGTAGCTCTTGCTCATCTTGCGGCCGTCGGTGCCCGGCAGGGTCTTGCCGGTGTCGGCCTCGGGGACGACGAGCGCGGGGATCTTGAGGACGGGCTTGCCGCCGCCGAAGAGGTGGTTGAACGAGCCGGCGATGTCGGCCGCGTACTCGACGTGCTGCGACTGGTCCTTGCCGACGGGGACGACGTCGGAGTCCATCAGCAGGATGTCGGCGGCCATGAGCACCGGGTAGTTGTAGGTGCCCATGTTGATGCCGGCGTCGAGGTCGTCCTTGCCCGACTCGGCATTGCGGTCGCGCGCCGCCTTGTAGGCGTGGGCCCGGTTCATCATGCCCTTGGCGGTGACGCAGGACAGGATCCACGTGAGCTCGAACGTCTCGGGCACGTCGGACTGCAGGTACATCGTGATGCGCTCGGGGTCGAGCCCGGCGGCGATCCACGTGGCGGCCACCGAGCGCGAGTAGCGGCGCAGCAGCTCGGGGTCGCGGACCGTGGTCAACGCGTGGTAGTCGGCGATGAAGTACATCGCCTCGTACTGCTCGGCCAGCTCCAGCGCCGGCTTGATGGCGCCGATGTAGTTGCCGATGTGCGGCTCGCCGGTCGGCTTGATGCCGGTGAGGGAGACCTTGCGGCCGGACGTCGTCATCGGGCAATCCTAGGACCCTGCTCCGAGGGGACCGGAGCGGGCGCGGAGCGTCGCGGTACGCTGCGGGAACCCTGGTCAGAGGGGTCGTGGGCCGTCGGTCGGCCCGGCCCGGGCCGGACACCCCAGAGCCGACGACATGGACGGACGATGCATCGATACCGGTCTCACACCTGCGGCGAGCTGCGCGCGACGGACGTCGACACCGACGTCCGGCTGTCGGGCTGGCTGCACAACCGGCGGGACCTCGGTGGTGTCGTCTTCGTCGACCTGCGCGACAACTCCGGTGTGGTGCAGCTCGTCGTCCGCTCGGACTCGCCGGCCTACGAGGCGCTGGGCAGCCTGCCCCGCGAGACGGTGCTGCGCGCCGACGGCCGCGTCCTGCGCCGCGACGCGGAGAACGCCAACCCCGAGCTGCCGACGGGTGAGGTCGAGGTCCAGGTCGGCGACATCGAGGTGCTCGGCACCTGCGACCCGCTGCCGTTCAGCGTCTTCCCCGAGGAGAAGGTCAACGAGGAGACGCGGCTGACCTATCGCTTCCTCGACCTGCGCCGCGCCCGGATGCACCGCAACATCCAGCTGCGATCCGCGGTCGTCGCGAGCATCCGCCGCAAGATGACCGAGCGGGGCTTCCTCGACCTGCAGACGCCGATCCTGTCGGCCACCAGCCCCGAGGGCGCACGCGACTTCCTGGTCCCGTCGCGCATCCACGCCGGCAAGTTCTACGCGCTGCCGCAGGCGCCGCAGCAGTTCAAGCAGCTGCTCATGGTGTCGGGCTTCGACCGCTACTTCCAGATCGCGCCCTGCTTCCGCGACGAGGACAGCCGCGCCGACCGCTCGCCCGGCGAGTTCTACCAGCTCGACATGGAGATGAGTTTCGCCGAGCAGGAGGACGTCTTCGGGGTCATCGAGGACGTCATGACGGAGCTGTTCACCGAGTTCGCGCCCGAGCGGGAGACGACGTCGCCGTTCCCGCGCATCCCCTACCGCGACGCCCTGGCCCGCTACGGCACCGACAAGCCCGACCTGCGCGCCACCCTCGAGCTGGTCGATGTCTCGTACCTGTTCGCCGACAGCGACTTCCGCGCCTTCGCCGGCAAGCACGTCCGCGCCCTGCCGGTGCCGGGCTGCGGCGGGCGTCCGCGCTCGTTCTTCGACCAGATGGGCGCGTTCGCCGTCGAGAAGGGCGCGCAGGGCCTGGCCTGGGTGCGCATCGCCGACGACGGCACGCTCACCGGCCCCATCGCCAAGTTCCTCACCGAGGACGTCACGACGCGGCTGATCGCCGACGTCAAGGGCGAGCCGGGCACCGCGATCTTCTTCGGCGCGGGCGAGGAGTCCGAGGTCGGCAAGATCATGGCCGAGGTCCGGGTCGAGGCTGCGAAGCGTGCCGACCTGTTCGAGGAGGGCCCGTTCCGGTTCTGCTGGATCGTCGACTTCCCGATGTACGAGCTCGACGACGACGGCAAGGTCGAGTTCAGCCACAACCCGTTCTCGATGCCGCAGGGCGGCATGGAGGCGTTGCGCAGCAAGGACCCGCTCGACATCCTCGCCTGGCAGTACGACATCGTCTGCAACGGCGTCGAGCTGTCGTCGGGCGCCGTGCGTAACCACAGCCCCGAGGTCATGTACGAGGCGTTCCGCATCGCCGGCTACCCCAAGGAGCGGGTCGACGAGGAGTTCGGCGGCATGGTCCGCGCCTTCCACTACGGCGCCCCGCCCCACGCCGGGATCGCCCCCGGCGTCGACCGGATCGTCATGCTGCTGGCCGACGAGCCCAACATCCGCGAGACCATCGCGTTCCCGCTCAACGGCAACGCGCAGGACCTGCTCATGGGCGCGCCGACGGAGGTCGACGAGGAGCGGCTCAAGGAGCTGCACCTGAGCGTCCGCAAGCCCCCGGCAAAGGCCCCGAAGGCCTGATCACGGGGCCGGACCCGTTGCGTCGCAGCGGGTCCGGCCGGGTGTAGGTTCGCCCGACGGCGCCGGGGGGCGTCGCCTGCACGTGGGGGGTGTTCGCGGTCCGTCGGCGGTCTGTGGTGTGCGCGGTCTGCGCGTTGGTGACGGCGTTGCTCGCCGCCTTCACGGCGGTCAACCCGTTCCACCTGGCGTGGGGCGGGCCGGCCACGGCGGTGCTCGTCGGTGTGACGATCGCGCTGATCGCGGCGGCCGCGGCCGTCGTCCCGCGCCGGCGGGCCAACCGGATCTTCACCGCCCTCATCGGTGTCGTGCTGCTCGCCGCCTGGTGTGCGGTCTCGATCGTCGGGCTGCGGTTCTCCGGCCCGCAACGCGACGTCACCGTCGTCGAGGGCGGCGACTACCGCCTCGTCGTCGTCGAGGGGCACGCGTTCGCCGACATCGCGTACTCCGTGCACCTGCGTCGCGGCTCCGGACCGCTCACCCAGGACTCAGTGGTCTGGCAGGGCCTCGCCGAGGGCGCCCCGCCCTCCGCCGTCCGCTTCGCCGGCGACCCAGCAGTCGATCGCGCCGTCGAGGTCATCGCCGGTCCCGGGTGTGGCTACCGGTCGACCTTCGATTCCCTTACTCTCGGCGTCGATCCGGTACACAGACCGTTGCGACTCGACGGCTGTTGACCCGTCGGGGCGACCCCGCACGGGTGACACCGGCCGACGGTACCGACGATGCGCGATCGGGCAGGATGATCGCGAGCACGGGCACGACAGGAACGGCGGGGTGCGCACGTGGGAGGCACCCTGGCGGAGCTGGACCGTCGCATCGTCGGCGCGCTCCAGGTCGACGGCCGCGCCGACTGGCCCCGCATCGCCGCCGCACTCGGTGAACCCGACGGCGTCGTCGAACGCCACGGCAGCGAGCTCCTCGCCGCCGGCGCCGTCCGCGTGACCGGCGCCCCCGCCCCGTCAGCGGGCGCGATCGTCGCCCTGCGCTGCGAGCCCGGCAAGGAACGCATCGGCGCCCTCGCCCTGGCGAACCGCCGCGACACCCGCAACGCCCACGTCCTCGCCGGCCCCTACGGCTGCCTCGCCGAGATCGACTGCGACCCCGCCCGGCTCGCCGCCTTCACCCTCGACGAGCTCCCGCTGCTGCCCGCCCTCGCCGGGTCCGGCGTGTGGACGGTGCTGCGCTACGTCCGTACCTCCGCCCAGTGGCGCCCCGGCCTGCTCACCGACGCCGAGTACGACGCGCTCGTCGACGTCGAACCCCCGCCGGAGTACGCGCCCTTCGGCGAGGCCAAGGACGTCAACCGTCCCGACGCGCTGCTCCTCGCCGCGCTGGCCCACGACGGCCGCCGCGACGTCGACGAGCTCGCCGGCGTCACCGGCCTGTCCGCCTCCGCCGTCCGGCGGCGCGTCGAACGGCTGCGCCGTGAAGGCGGCCTGCGGCTGCGCGTCGTCGTCGACCCCGCGCTGCTCGGGTTCACCGTCCGCGCCGTCGTCTCCGTGCGGTGCGCCCCGCGCGACACCTCCGCCGTCGCCACCGCGCTGTCCCGCGAACCATCCGTGCGCCACGCAGCCTGCGTCACCGGCGACCGGCAGATCGTCGCCGAGGTCGCCCTCCCGACCGTCGACGCGCTCCACGACCTGCTCACGTCGGCCGCCTGGCTCGACCGGGTCGTCGAGGCCGAGGCGTCACCGGTCGTCGGCACCCTCAAGCGCGACGGGCTGTTCACACTCCCGTCGGAGCACTGACCGTCATCTCCACGAGGGCAGCCAGAGCTCCGCCTGCCACTGCGCCTGCGTGATCGGCACCCCGTTGAGGATCGGCCACAACCACGCGAAGTTCGCGACGATCAGCCCGATCCACAACGCCACCACCAGCAGACCCGTCTGCCTGCGCTCCGGATGCGCCCGCGCCCGCCCCAGGATCTCGCCCATCACCAGCACCGTCCCGATCACCAGGAACGGCACCACGGGCGCCATGTAGAAGAAGTACATCTGCCGGTTCAGGTTCAGGAACCACGGCAGGAAACCCGCCCCGTAGCCGACCAGCACGGCCGCGTACCGCCAGTCGAACCGCGTCACCGTGCGCCACAACGCCCAGCCCAGCACCAGCGGAGCCGGCCACCACAACGCAGGCGTGCCGACGAGCATCACCGCCGACACACAGTCGGTCCCGCCGCACGTGCCGACGTCGTCGCCACCCGCGTAGTAGTAGAGCATCGGGCGCAGCCCCATCGGCCACGTCCACGGCTTCGACTCCCACGGGTGCGGGTTGCCCGGCGGCGTGTCCAGGCCCTCGTGGAACGCCAGCACGTGACCGCTGTAGTACCAGAGCGACCGCAACGCGGCCGGCACGAACGAGAACTGTCCGCCCGACCCCACCATGATCCCCACGGCGTGCCGGTCCACCGACGTCTCGCTGCCGAACCACGCCCACCACGCCGACAGGTACGCCAGCACCGGCACCACGGCCAGCGCCCACACCCCCGGCAACAGGTCCCGGCGGATCGTCCCCACCCACGGACGCCGCACCCCCGCCGCGCGGCGCGCCGTCACGTCCCAGAGCACGGTCAGCACCGCGAACGCGACGACCCAGTAGATGCCCGACCACTTCACCGCGCAGCCCAGACCCAGCAGCACCCCGGTACCGAAGCGCCACCAGCGGAAACCCAGCCGCGGCCCGAACACCGTGTCGTCGACGCGGCCCTCGGCCATCACGACGGCCATCCGCTCCCGGACGTCGTCACGGTCACGCACCAACGTCGTGAACGCCGCGAGCACGAACAACGCCGCGAAGATGTCGAGCATCCCGATCCGCGACTGCACGTGCGACAACCCGTCGCAGATCAGCAGCAGCCCCGCGACCGCACCCAGCATCGTCGACCGCGTCAGCCGCCGCGTCACCCGGATGATCAGGACGATGCACAACGTCCCCGCCGCGGCGGCCGCCACCCGCCAGCCGATCGCGTCGTAGCCGAACAGCCACTCGCCCACCGCGATCAGCTGCTTGCCCAGCGGCGGATGCACCACCAGCTCGTAGCCGGGGTTGTCCTCCACGCCGCCGTTGCGCAGCATCTGCCACGCCTGCGGCACATAGTGCTTCTCGTCGAAGACGGGGGTGCCCTGGTCGGTGGGGAAACGCAGGCCCGTGAACCGCAGCACCCCGCCGAGGAGGCCCACCGCGATCGTCAGGATCCAGCCGCGGAGCTTGTCGTCCAGACCGTCGACACCCAGCTTGCGCCGCGGATCGGTCTGCACCGGCGGACGCAGCGGCGGCGGCGTGCCCACGACCTCCGCGACGGGCGTCAACACTTCACCGCGAACCCCCACGCGGGCCGATCGTAGGCTCCCGACATGAGCACCGACTCCCCGGCGGGCCGACTCGTCCTCGCCGCGACCCCGCTGGGCGACGCCCGCGACGCCTCGGTGCGACTGCGCGACGCCCTCGCCGACGCCGACATCATCGCCGCCGAGGACACCCGCAGGCTCCGCTCCCTGGTCGCCGCCCTCGACGTCACGGTCAGCGGCAAGGTCGTCAGCCACTACGACTCCGTCGAGGCCGCCCGCCTGCCCGGGCTCCTCGACGCCGTCCGCTCCGGGTCCACCGTCCTCGTCGTCACCGACGCCGGCATGCCCGCCGTCTCCGACCCCGGGTTCCGGCTCGTCGCCGCCGCCGCGGCCGAGGACCTGCCCATCACCTGCCTGCCCGGCCCCTCGGCTGTGACGACGGCGCTCGTGCTCTCCGGACTGCCCTGCGAACGGTTCTGCTTCGAGGGCTTCGCCCCCCGCCGGTCCGGGGAACGCAGACGCTGGCTGGCCGAGCTCGTCGCCGAACGACGGGCCGTCGTCTTCTTCGAGTCGCCCCACCGGCTCGCCGACACCCTCCGCGACGCGGTCGACGTCCTCGGCCCCGACCGCGCCGCCGCCGTCTGCCGGGAGCTGACCAAGCGCTACGAGGAGGTCGTCCGGGGCTCGCTGACCGAGCTCGCGGAATGGGCGACGGGCGAGGTCCGCGGCGAGATCACCGTCGTCCTCGCGGGTGCGGCTCTCGCCGAGGCACCGTCCGTCGAGTCGTTGATGTCGGAGGTTCAGGCGCGGGTGGCCGACGGCGAACGCCTGAAGGACGCCGCTGCCGCGGTGGCGGAGGCAACCGGAACCTCGAAGCGCGAGCTCTACAACGCAGCCCTCGCGGCCCGGGACAACTGACCGCCGAGTTCGACCGGATCATGGTCCCGACCAGTCGCCTGTCGAGCTCGGCGGGGTGTGCCCGGGCGCGTCAGGTGGCGGGGGCTGCCGGGGTGCGGACCAGTCTGCGGGCCACGGGTTCCACGTAGCGGGCGACGATCGGGCCGAGGACGGCCATGATCAGCACGTAGGCGGTGGACAGGGCGGCGAGCTCGGCGGGGACCGCGGCGTAGCTGACGGCCAGGCCGGCGATGACGATCGAGAACTCCCCGCGCGCGACGAGGGCGGCACCGGCGCGGGCGCGGCCGAGTTTCCCGATGCCCTGCCGGCGCGCGGCCCACCAGCCGGTGCCGACCTTCGTCAGCGTCGTCACCACGGCGAGGCCGATCGCGAAACCGAGGACCGGGGGGATGGACCGGGGGTCGGTGTTGAGGCCGAAGACGACGAAGAAGACGGCGGCGAAGAGGTCTCGCAGGGGTTCCAGGAGCTTGGTGGCGTTCTCGGCGGTGGAGCCGGAGATCGCGATGCCCAGGAGGAAGGCGCCGACCGCGGCGGAGACCTGCATCGCGCTCGCGAACCCGGCGACCAGCAGCGCGGCGCCGAGGACCTTGAGCAGGAAGACCTCGCGGTCGGGGCTGTCGACGACCGCCGACACGAACCGTCCGTACCGCAGTGCGACGACGAGCACGACGGTGATCACCGCGAGCGAGATGCCGACGGCCGAGAGCCCGCCGAAGAAGCTCACGCCGGCGAGGATGGCGGTGAGGATCGGCAGGTAGAGGGCCATGACGAGGTCCTCGAACACCAGGATCGAGAGGACGACGGGGGTCTCGCGGTTACCGATGCGGCCGAGGTCGGCGAGGACCTTGGCGACGATCCCGGACGAGCTGATGTAGGTCACGCCGGCCATGACGACGGCGCCGACGGGACCCCAGCCGAGGATCAGCGCGACGGCGACACCGGGCGCGGCGTTCAGGACGATGTCGAGCAGACCGGCGGACCAGGAGCGGCGCAACCCGGTGATCAGCTCGGTGGCGGAGTACTCCAGCCCGAGCAGCAGGAGGAGCAGGACGACGCCGACCTCGCTGGCGAGCGCGGTGAAGTCACCGATGTCGCCGAGGGGGACGAGGCCGCCCTGGCCGAAGGCGAGGCCGCCGAGGAGGTAGAGGGGGATCGGGGAGAGGCCGATGCGGTTCGCGAGGCGGCCGAGCAGGCCGAGCCCGAAGAAGATCGCACCGAGCTCGAGCAGTTCGAGTGCGGTGTGGTTCATCAGCCCCGCTTGAGGATCTTGACGGCGTTCTCCAGTCCTTCTGAGGTTCCGACGGTCACGAGCAGGTCGCCCGCGGTGAGGGTGAAGTCGGGTGTGGGGGAGGCGTGGACCTGACCGGCGCGCATGACGGCGACGACGGAGACGCCGGTGCGGGTGCGCAGTGCGGTGTCGCCGAGGGTGCGGCCGTCGAAGGGACAGCCTGCGTTGATCGGGAGCTGCCGGGTGTGGATGCCGGGCATGTCGCGGTGCTCCTCGGTGAGCTGCGCGACGAGCTGTGGTGCGCCGAGGAGGTTCGCGAGCGCGCTGGCCTCCTCCATCGTCAGCGGGAGCGAGGCGAGGGCGGCGTCGGGGTCGTCGGTCTTGGAGACGATCAGTTCGATCTTGCCGTCCCGGTGGGTGACGACGCCGATGCGTCTCCCGGCGCGGATGGCGAAGTCCTTACGGACACCGATTCCGGGCAAAGGGGTCACCTCGACGTTCACCCGGACACCGTACGTCCGCGTCCGGCGAGGGGGCGTGCCGGAGGGCAGGTGCGGAGGGCCGGCGTCCCGACCGAGGTCTGCGGAAACCCTGATGCGCCCGGGGAATACGCTGGCCACATGAGCTCCCGCGTGCTGACCGCCGTTGCGTGGCCCTACGCCAACGGCCCGCGGCACATCGGCCACGTCTCCGGTTTCGGTGTGCCCTCCGACGTCTTCTCCCGCTACCGGCGGATGGTCGGCGACCAGGTGCTCATGGTGTCCGGCACCGACGAGCACGGCACTCCGATCCAGGTGCAGGCCGACGCCGAGGGGCTCACCCCGCGCCAGCTGGCCGACAAGTACAACGAAGTCATCACCCGGGACCTGCAGGGCCTCGGGCTGTCGTACGACCTCTTCACGCGGACGACGACGTCGAACCACTACGAGGTCGTGCAGAACCTGTTCCTGGCACTGCACAAGAACGGCTACGTCGTCTCGAAGACGGCGATGGGCGCGATCAGCCCGTCGACGGGCCGGACGCTGCCCGACCGTTACGTCGAGGGCACCTGCCCCATCTGCGGCTACGACGGCGCCCGCGGCGACCAGTGCGACAACTGCGGCAACCAGCTCGACCCGTCCGACCTGATCAACCCGCGGTCGAAGATCAACGGCGAGGTCCCGAAGTTCGTCGAGACCGAACACTTCTTCCTCGACCTGCCGGCGTTCGCCGAGTCGCTGGGCCAGTGGCTCTCGACGCGTACCGACTGGCGCCCCAACGTCCTCAAGTTCTCGGCGAACCTCGTCGAGGACCTCAAGCCGCGTGCCATCACCCGCGACCTCGACTGGGGCGTCCCGATCCCGCTCGACGGCTGGCGCGACCAGCCGATGAAGCGGCTCTACGTCTGGTTCGACGCCGTGATCGGCTATCTGTCGGCGTCGGTCGAATGGGCCCGCCGCAGCCCCGACCCGGACGCCTGGAAGCAGTGGTGGACCGACCCCTCGGCCGAGGGCTACTACTTCATGGGCAAGGACAACATCGTCTTCCACTCCGTGATCTGGCCGGCCCTGCTGCTGGGCCAGAACGGTGCGGGTGACCGCGGCGGCGAGCCCGGCGCGTTCGGGACGCTGAACCTGCCCAGCGAGATCGTGTCGTCGGAGTACCTGACGATGAGCGGCTCCAAGTTCTCGACGAGCCGCGGCCGGGTCATCTACGTCGGCGACTTCCTGCGCGAGTTCGGCCCCGACGCGCTGCGCTACTTCATCGCCGTCGCGGGCCCGGAGAACCAGGACACCGACTTCACCTGGGACGAGTTCGTCCGCCGCACCAACTTCGAGCTGGCCAACGAGTGGGGCAACCTCGTCAACCGCTCGATCTCGATGGCGCACAAGAACGTCGGCGCGATCCCGAAACCGCTGGCACCCGAGGCGGCCGACGCCGAGCTGCTGGCCGTCTCCAAGGCCGGGTTCGACACCGTCGGCGGGCTGCTGGCGCGCAACCGGTTCAAGCAGGCGGCGGGCGAGGCGATGCGCGTCGTCACCGCGGCGAACCGGTACCTGTCCGACCAGGAGCCGTGGAAGCGCAAGGACGACCCGGAGCGCCGGGACACGATCCTGCACACCGCGCTGCAGGTCGTGCAGGACGCCAACACGCTCCTGACACCGTTCCTGCCGCACGCCGCGCAGCAGGTCCACGAGGCCCTCGGCGGCACCGGGGTGTGGGCGGCGCAGCCGGAGATCCGTGACGTCGACGACCTGGGCGACGGCCCGGCCTACAAGGTCCTGACCGGCGACTACCAGACGCAGTCCGCGCGTTGGGAGTCGACGCCGATCGAGACCGGCCGCCCGCTCGCCAAACCGACGCCGATCTTCGCCAAGCTCGACCCGGAGCTCGGCGAGAACGGCCCGGAGTGGGCTCCCATCGAGAAGAGCCTGTGACGCCGGCCGGCGCGACAGTGACCGACGAGAAGGCCGTGACCGACGAGAAGGCCGGCGGCTACGGGCGCAGGCCCCGGCCCGAGCCTCCGGAGCCGTTGCCCGCACCGACCGTCGACGCGCACACACATCTCGACGCGTGCGGCTGCGTGACGACCGACGACGTCGCCGCCGCGTTGGACAGGGCGGAGGCCGTGGGCGTCACGCGCGTCGTCACGATCGCCGACGACCTCGACGCCGCCCGCTGGGCCGTCGCCGCCGCGAACTCCGACTCCCGGGTGGCGGCGGCCGTCGCGCTGCACCCCACCCGCACGGCGGCCGTCAGCGAGGACGACTTCGCCGAGATCGAGCGCCTCGCCGCCGACCCGCGCGTCGTCGCGGTGGGGGAGACGGGCCTCGACTTCTACTGGGACCACTCGCCGCCAGAGGCCCAGGAGACCTGGTTCCGACGCCACGTCGACCTGGCCAAGCGCCTCGGCAAGCCGTTGATGATCCACGACCGCGACGCCCATGCCGACGTCCTGCGCGTCCTGCGCTCCGAGGGGGCACCCGAGACCGTGGTGTTCCACTGCTTCTCCGGCGACGCCGCGATGGCCCGTGAGTGCGCCGACGCCGGGTACGTGCTGTCGTTCGCCGGGCCGGTCACGTTCAAGAACTCGCACGACCTCCGCGAGGCCGCGGCGCTGGTGCCCGAGGAGCAGTTGCTCGTCGAGACCGACGCCCCGTTCCTCACCCCGCACCCGCACCGCGGCCGCGCGAACGAGCCGTACTGCCTTCCGTGGACGGTGCGCGGGTTGGCCGCCGTTCGAGGTGTGTCCGACGAACGGCTCGCCNNGGCTCGCCGGCGTCGCCGGGCGTAACGCCGAGCGGGTCTTCCGGCTCGGTGAACTGCCGCCGATCGTGCCGGAGCTCGCTCTCGGCGCGAACGGCCGTCGCTCGCCGTAGCCGGGAGGCCGTTCGGCGCTCACAGCGTGTCGCGACAGGAAGTGGATCACCTGTGCCCGTTACGGTTCCGTGATCGCCGGGATGGGGTGACGCTCCCCAGCACACGCGGCAACGGTGGCTCGGGGCGCTCCCCTGACCAACTGCCTTCGGGCCACCGTGACCGCAGCAGCCCCTGCCCGGTCCGTCGAGGTCTGGATTGCAGTGGTCGACGTCTCCTCGCATCTGCAACGGCGTGCCGCCCGCGCGCGCCTCGGGTATGCCTCCGACGACTCCGTCGCGGACCACTTCCCGCACCCGGACGGTCCGCTCGACGACGAGCTCGACCCCCGCGCCCGCGCCGATGCGCTGCTGGCACGCCTGACCGCGACCGACGCCCCGGCCACAGGTGGCTGGTTCGCGGAGCCGCGCCGCGAGCCCTACCTGGGCTATCTCGACGACGACGAGTCGGACGACGCCTTCACCGAGCAGGCGGACTTCGAGTCGTTCTGGGACGAGCAGCGCCTCGCCGCCGACTCGCGTCCCTATCTGGCCGACGCCGACGCCGACGCCGACGATGTCGAGCCGGGCTCCTACGACCCCGACGAGCCTGCCACGCGCTGGTTCCCCGCGGTCAGCTCCGAGCAGCCCGGGTACACGGCGCTCGACGACACACACGCCGCATTCCGCACCGACTGGTTCGCGGTCCCGGCCCAGGCGGGTCCGGTCGAGGCGCCGTCGTGGACCGACCGCTTCCCCGCGGTCCAGCTGAGCCCCGCCGTGGCGCAGCGTCCCGCGGTGGAGGAAGCCCCGGCCCGCAACCGCCTGCTCGACCCGCCCACGGTCGACGGGCTGTCCGCCCTCGCCGGTCCGCCGCCCGCCGGCCGGATCGCCGACACGGTCACCCACGAGCCCGTCGCCGACACGGTCACGCACGAGCCGGTGGCCGACACCGACGCGCAGGACGTCCGCGCCGCCGTCGCCGCGCCGGTCGCCCCCGCCGCTCCGGTGGCGCCCGCCGCACCGGTCGCGCCCGAGGTCGACGAGACCCAGGTCGACGACGAGCCCGACGCCGAGGCCGCACCCCGCACCCGCGCCGCGCGCCGGCCCACCGCGCCCGCCGGGCTCACCGAGGCCGACGCCGCCGAGCTCGACGAGGCCACCCGCGGCCGCAACCGGACCGTCGTCCGTGCCACCGCGTTGGCCGCGCTGGTCACGCTCACCGCCGGCAGCGGGACCGCGCTGGCGATGGACAAGACCGTCACCGTCACGGTCGACGGCAAGTCCCAGGTCGTCCACACCTTCTCCGGTGACGTCGCCGGCGCCCTCGAGGCCGCCGGCATCGCCACCAACCCGCAGGACCGCGTCGCGCCCGGGCTGGGCAGCGAGGTGTCCAGCGGCGACGAGATCGTCGTCGACCGGGCCCGCCAGATCACCCTGATCGAGGGCAGCGAGCGTCGTCAGGTGTGGACCACCTCGGACGTCGTCTCCGAGGCGCTCGCCGGGATGGGCCTCAGCGCCCAGCCGATCCAGATGTCGGTCTCGCCCGACTCGGAGATCCCGCTCTCGGGGATGTCGCTGATCGTCAACGTCCAGCGCACCGTGTCGCTGGTCGACGGCTCAGGCGCCCCCACCCAGGTCACGACGATGGCCGGCACGGTCGGTGGCCTGCTCGCCGAGCGTGGTGTGCAGCTCGGCTCCGACGACGTCGCCACCCCGGGCCTCGACGCCCCGCTGACCGACGGCATGGAGATCCGCGTCGTCCGCAACGCGGTCGACGACATCGTCGTCACCCGCAGGATCCCGCCGCCCGAGCAGACCGTCGAGGACCCGACGATGGCGCAGGGCAAGAAGGTCGTCGTCGACCCGGGCCAGGCGGGCGAGCAGTCGTCGGTCATGCGTGTCTTCACGGAGAACGGCAAGGAGGTCAGGCGCGAGCAGATCAGCGCCGGGTCGACGGTGCCGCCCAAGCCGAAGATCGTGAAGGTCGGCACCAACAAGGACATCCCCGCCGCCCCGGCCGTCGCGAGCGGTGGCGCGTGGGACGCGCTGGCCAAGTGCGAGGCCGGCGGCAACTGGGCCATCAACACCGGCAACGGCTACTACGGCGGTCTGCAGTTCGACGCGCAGACCTGGCGGGCCTACGGCGGCACGCAGTACGCGCCGCTTCCGCACCAGGCCACCCGGGAGCAGCAGATCGCCGTCGCCACCAAGATGCGCGACGCGCGTGGCGGCTACAGCGCCTGGCCTGCCTGCTCGCGCAAGCTGGGTCTGTGAGCCCCGGCCGACCCGGCCGGGCATGATCTGCGGGTGAACGACGCGAGGCTGCTGGGCCCTGCCGAGGTCCGCGGCCTCGCCGAGGACCTCGGGATCCGGCCGACGAAGAAGCTCGGCCAGAACTTCGTGCACGACCCGAACACGGTGCGGCGCATCGTGAAGTCGGCGGAGCTGACCCCGGACGACGTGGTCGTCGAGGTCGGCCCGGGCCTGGGGTCGCTGACCCTGGCGCTGCTGCCGGCGGTGGCGGCCGTGCACGCCGTCGAGATCGACCCGGTACTGGCGCAGCGTCTTCCCGCGACGGTGGCGGAGTTCGCTCCCGCGCTGGCCGACCGGCTGAGCGTCACCCCCGCCGACGCCATGCGCGTGCACGCGGCCGAGCTTCCCGGGCCGGAGCCGACGGCGATCGTCGCGAACCTGCCGTACAACGTCGGAGTTCCGGTGCTGCTGCACCTGCTCGCCGAGCTGCCGGGCATCCGTCGCGGGTTGGTGATGGTGCAGGCGGAGGTGGCCGACCGGCTCGCCGCCAAGCCGGGGTCGAAGACGTACGGCGTGCCGAGCGCGAAGCTGGCCTGGTTCGCGGACGCCCGCCGCGCCGGCCCGGTGCCGCGCGCGGTGTTCTGGCCGGTGCCCAACGTCGACTCGGGGCTGTTGTCGTTCACATGCCGCCCGGCCCCGTCCGACGTGCCGCGTGGCGACGTGTTCGCGGTGGTCGACGCCGCGTTCGCGCAGCGGCGCAAGGCGTTGCGGTCCGCGTTGGCGGGGTGGGCGGGGTCGCCGCCGGCGGCGGAGGAGGCGTTGCGGGCCGCGGGGATCGACCCGCTGACACGGGCCGAGCGTCTGGGGATCGCGGACTTCGCCCGCATCGCGGCCGCCCGCCCAGCCTGATCCGGGGGTTTGCCCCCTCGGGAACGGGGGCGTACTCGATCGAAACCGGGGCCGGGGAACGGCAGAGTTCTCCTCGACGGAACGACGACCCCCACACCGAATGAGGCCCCCGATGTTCAAGTCCCACTGCCACTCCGGTTCCAAGTACAGCGGCCAC
>MEGH01000055.1:27071-54359 GCA_001725415.1 Pseudonocardia sp. SCN 73-27 | reverse complement strand
CGCGGCCGAGGGCCCGCTCGAGGGCGTCCTCAAGTACACCGAGGACCCGATCGTGTCGTCGGACATCGTGACCGACCCGCACTCGTGCATCTTCGACGCCGGGCTCACCAAGGTGTCGGGCAACCAGGTCAAGATCGTCGGCTGGTACGACAACGAGTGGGGCTACTCCAACCGCCTCGCCGACATCACCGCGCTCGTCGGCTCGAAGCTGTGAGGTCGCTCGACGACCTGATCGGCGAGGGCGTCGCGGGCCGGACGGTGCTGGTCCGCTCGGACCTCAACGTCCCCCTCGACGGCGACCGGATCACCGACGACGGCCGCATCCGTGCATCGCTGCCGACGATCGAGGCGCTGACGGGGGCCGGTGCGCGCGTGATCGTCGCCGCGCACCTGGGGCGGCCCGAGGGCGGTCCCGACCCGCAGTTCTCCCTCGCACCCGTCGCGGCGCGGCTGGCCGAGCTGCTGGGGTCATCGGTCACACTCGCGACGGTCGACACGGCTCCGGAGATCACCGGCGGCGGCGTCGTGCTGCTGGAGAACATCCGGTTCGACCCGCGCGAGACCAGTAAGGACGATGCCGAGCGCGGCGCCTTCGCCGACGAGCTCGTCGCCCTCACCGGCGACAACGGCGCGTTCGTGTCCGACGGGTTCGGCGTCGTGCACCGCAAGCAGGCGTCGGTCTACGACGTCGCGAACCGGTTGCCCGCCTACACCGGCGCGCTCGTCGCGGCCGAGGCCGACGTGCTGGCCCGGCTCACCGAGCAGTCGTCGCGGCCGTACGCGGTCGTCCTCGGCGGGTCGAAGGTCTCCGACAAGCTGGCCGTCATCGAGGCGCTCCTGCCGCGCGTCGACACCCTCGTCGTCGGCGGCGGCATGTGCTTCACCTTCCTCGCCGCGCAGGGACACTCGGTGGGCGGCTCGCTCCTGCAGGAGGAGCAGATCGAGAACGCGAAGGCGCTGCTGGAGTCGGGCAAGATCGTGCTGCCCGTCGACGTGGTCGTCGCCGACGCGTTCTCCGCCGACGCAACGACCCGGGTCGTTCCGGTCGACGCGATCCCCGACGGCTGGATGGGCCTCGACGTCGGCCCCGACTCCGTCGCGGTGTTCGCCAAGGCGCTCGACGACGCGAAGACGATCTTCTGGAACGGCCCGATGGGCGTGTTCGAGATGGCGGCCTTCGCCGAGGGCACCCGCGGCGTGGCGCAGGCGATCGTCGACGCCACCTCCGCCGGCGCGTTCAGCGTCGTCGGCGGCGGCGACTCCGCGGCGGCGGTGCGGGCCCTGGGCCTGCCCGAGGCCGGCTTCTCCCACATCTCCACCGGGGGCGGCGCGTCGCTGGAGTACCTGGAGGGCAAGACCCTGCCCGGGCTCGCGGTCCTCGCGGACTGACCTCTCCCGCGCGCAACCTCACGGTCGGTCCGGCTGCCGCCGACGACCGTGGGGTTTCGCCCGGCTGTGGGTGAACGACCTGGTCGGAGGCCGCATCGGCGGATACCGTCTACACGTGGAGTGGACCGGGGCGAGGTATGCCGACGCGCCGACCGTCGAGCTGGCGATCTGGATCGACGCGATGCTCGACCACGTCTGGAGCATCGTCACCAGGATCGAGAAGCTGCCCGCGATGAGCGAGGAGCTGCAGGCGATCGAATGGTGCGACGGCGCCACCTTCCCGGTCGTCGGTGCCCGGTTCGTCGGGCACAACCGGCACGACGCGATCGGCACCTGGTCGACGACGTCGACGATCGTCGAGTGCGACCCGCCCAACGCCCTGGCCTGGGCCGTCGGCGACACCGACGACCCCGCCGCGGTCTGGCGGTTCGCCCTCGAACGCCCCGACAGCGGCGGAACCTGGCTGAGCTACCGGGCCCAGCTCGGCCCCGGCCGCTCGGGCCTCTCGCCCGCGATCGAACGGATGCCCGACAAGGAGCAGCAGATCGTCTTCAGCCGGTTGCGCGAGTTCGAGGCCGGTATCTCCCGGACGCTGTCCGGGATCAAGGAGAGTGCCGAGGCGATCTGCGGGTGAGCATGCGCACCGCCACGACGATCGAGGCGTCGAGCGGGCCGTGGCGCGACACCGTGGACTTCGCCGTCGAGGCCGAGAAGCTGGGCCTCGACGTCTGCTGGGTCGCCGAGGCCTGGGGTTCCGACGCCGTCTCCGCCCTCGGGTTCCTCGCCGCCCGCACCGACCGGATGCTGCTGGGATCGGGGGTGCTGCAGGTCGGCACCCGCTCGCCGGTCGCGGTCGCGCAGGCGGCGTGGACGTTGGCGGACATGAGCGACGGCCGGTTCCTGCTCGGGCTCGGCGCCTCCGGCCCGCAGGTGATGGAGGGCCTGCACGGGGTGGCGTTCGCCCGGCCGCTGAGCCGGGTGCGCGAGACCGTCGAGATCGTGCGCAGCGCCCTGGCCGGGGAGCGGGTCAGCCACAGCGGCCGCGCGTACACGATCCCGCTGCCCGGCGAGGCCCGCGCGATGCGGTTGTCGACCACGCCCAACCCGGACATCCCGCTCTACCTCGCGACCATGTCGCCGAAGATGCTGGAATCACCGGGGAGATCGCCGACGGCTGGCTCGGCACCAGCTTCGTCCCCGAGGGCGCCCCGGGCGCCTACTTCACCCACCTCGACGCCGGGCTCGCCGCGGCCGGCCGCACCCGCGCCGACCTCGACGTCTGCCAGGGCGCCGAGGTCTGTTTCGCCGCCGACGAGGACGAGCTCGCCGTGATCGTCGACGACCGCAAACGCGGGCTCGCGTTCAGCCTGGGGGGCATGGGCTCGGCGTCGACGAACTTCTACAACGCCGCCTACGGACGGCAGGGCTGGGCCGACGTCGCCGCGCAGGTCCGCGACCGCTGGCAGGCGGGCGACCGCGACGGTGCCGCGGCGCTGGTCACCGACGACATGGTGCTCGCGACGACGCTGATCGGCACCGAAGAGATGGTCCGGGCCCGGCTGCGGGTGTGGGCGGACGCGGGTGTCGACACCGTTCGGCTCTACCCCGCGGGCGACGACCTGGACGCCCGCCTCACGACCCTGGCCCGCGCGATCGCCCTGGTCCGCGCGCTGTAGAAGAGCCCGCTCACAGGTTCACGAGCCTTCGCGGGCCCGGCGTGCCTCGTACGACTTCGCCGCCACGTAGACGGTGCGCAGCAGGTCGACCGGCCGGTCGCCGGCGCGCGCGAGCAGGTCGCCCAGCACGTGGTCGGCCTCGATCCGGGCGCCCGACTCCATGTCGCGCAACATCGACGCCGTCATCGGCGACCCGGCCTGGGTGACCGTCCCGTGGATCTGCTCGCGTGCCGGTGGGCGTGGGGCCCGGCCCTGCTCCTCCGCGATCCCCGACACCTCGTCGAGGAGCCGCTCGATCAGCGGCGTCCCACCCGCGGCGACGACGTCACCGATCGCGGCGCGCATCAACGCCGTCGTACCCGCGGCCGTCGCGAGGAAGACCCACTTCTCCCACATGTCCTGCAGCACGTCGTCGGACTCGACGGCGTCGAACCCCGCTCGTGTCAACGCCTCCTGCACCGCCGCCGACCGCGCGGTCTTCCCGCCGGAGCGCTCGCCGTGCACCAGCGAGTGCGGCTCGCCGAGATGGTCGATCGAGCCGTCGGGGCGCAGGACCGTCGAGATCAGGCACATCCCGCCGAGGACCGAGCCCGCGCCGAACCGGGCGTCGAGCACGTCGAGGTGGCGCATCCCGTTGAGCAGGGGCAGCACGGCCGTGTCGGGACCGACCGCGGGGGCGATCGCGTCGATCGCCGAGTCGAGGTCGTAGCCCTTGGCGCTCAGGATCACCACGTCGTACGGGCCGGGGACCGCGTCGGCCGTGACGGTCGTGGGGCTCGCGATGTCGACGTCGCCGTAGCGGCTGCGGACGTGCAGGCCGTGTTCGGCGAGCAGGGCCGCGCGGGCGGGACGTACGAGGAAGGTGACGTCGCGTCCCGCGGCGGCCAACCGGCCGCCGAAGTAACCGCCGACGGCACCGGCGCCGAGGACGAGGATCTTCATGCGCCGAATCTAGGCCCCCTGGACCCGCGCCGAGGGCTACCGGGGCAGTCCGGTGACGAGGAACTCGTCGAGCCGCAGCACGAGTTCCCGCTCGTCGCCGCGGCGCAGGGCGAGTTCGCCCGAATCGTCCAGAGTGCCGACGACGGCAGCCTGCAGGTCGCGCGCGGCGAACGCCGCCAAGCACTCGGCCTCGCGACCCGACGGGACGCACAGCAGGAACCCGAAGCTGGGGAAGCAGTTGAACCAGCGCGTCAGCGGCACGCCCTCGGGGGCGGGGACGGCGTCGACGTCGACGGTCACGCCCAGCCCGCGGGCCTCCAGCAGCATCGCGAGTGAGCCGACGAGCCCGGCCATCGAGATGTCCTTGGCCGCGACGACGACACCCTCGCGGGCCAGCCGCGGCATCAGCCGGACGTCGCCCGCGCAGCGCTCGCCGCGGTCCTCGAAGGCACGGAAGAACGGAAAGTTCGGGTTGAGCGTGCCCGCGGTGGCCGCGGCGACGACCAGCGACTGGCCGGCCTCCGCCCGGGTCACCGACAGCGCCAGCTCCGGGTCGGTCACCGACCCGACGGCGAACGCGGAGATCGACGGCTCGCCGTCGTGCGCGGTGAGGTGGCCGCCGACGATCGGCACGTCGAGCAGGCCCGCGGCGGTGCGCATCCCGGCCAGCGCGAGCTGTGCAGCCTCCGGCGTCGTCGCGATGGTGTCGACGATGCCCATCGGCTCGGCGCCCATCGCCGCGATGTCGTTGACGTTCGCCAGCACTGCCGCGAAGCCGGCGCCGCGCGGGTCGGCCTTCACGAACGGCGGGAAGATCGCCTCGCCGCACACCACGACACCGGCGCCCGACCCGACCGTCGGCGCCAGCGGCAGCACGGCACCGTCGTCGCCAGGGCCGCCAACCCAGTCGGTGTCGCCGAGGACCTCGCCGACGACGGCGATGTCGGCCTTGGCGCGCAGGCCGGGGTTGGCGAGTACCGAGTCGACGAGCTCGGCGAGGGTTTCGTGCTCACTCACGTACGTATCGTGCCTTCTGCTCGTGCGCTCGCAGCTGGGGGTCAGCCGCGCAGCAGCCACCAGACCGCCGTGGCGGTGTCCGGGCCGGGGTTCTGCCAGGAGTGCGGTCGGTCGGCCGGGAAGTGCAGCGAGTCGCCCGCCTCGAGGCGGTACCGCTCACCCGCGATGTCGACGGCGAGCACACCCTTGGTGACCAGCACGAGCTCCTCGCCGGAGCGGACGGACCGACCCTCGCCGCTGGTGCCGCCGGGCTCGATCTCGGCCCAGACGCCGCCGGCGCGCAGCCGCTCGTTGGGGACAGCGATGGCTGTGGCCTGGACGCCGGCGGCCTCGGGCGCCCAGTCGATCGGGGCGGGTGGACGCTCCGCCGCACGCACGTGGACGCCCACCGGGCCGGCCCAGTCGGCGTCGTCGACGAAGAAGCCGATCGGACGGCCGAGGGCGGCGGAAAGCTTGAGCAGCGTGGTGATCGTCGGGACCATGTCGCCGCGCTCGACCTTGTGGATGGCGGCGGCGGAGACCTCGGAACGGGCGGCGAGCTGCTGCAGCGACAGGCCCAGCAGCTGACGGACCTCACGGACCTTGGGCCCGATGGCGCCGACGATCGGTTCCCAGCTCGCGACGGCGACGGACTTGTCACCGCGGATGTCCGGGGTGGCCATCATGTGTCCTCCGTCGCTCGACGCCGTACAGCATCATAAACGCCTTTCACCTATCGTGGACGACTTCGACGCGAAGACGAGACGTCCGAAGGGTTGACGTCGCTGCGTCGTCACCTCTTCCGGGGAACCGGGGTGTGGCATTCGGCGCAGCGGGTACCACGCCGACGGCGTCCGCCCCACCTGCTGCGCCGTCGCCGTCACCCGCGACAGTTCCGACGTCGCCAACGTGTCGACCCGGATCTCGCCGTCGACCTGCCGGTGATGCTGTGGGGCACGGCAGTCGAGCTGCACGTTCGCGTCGCACACCGCACCGGCCCAGTAGGACAGGCGGTCCCGCTCGGGCACGTCGACCGTCGCCAGCACACGAGGCACGTACGACGACGTCGGTGACCGCCGACACGCCTGCCAAGACAAGGCGGGCGTCTCGTAGGATGCCGCCGCACTCGCCCCGTCCGAGAGGAAACGCCGTGTCCGAGATCGCGCTCCCCGACTCGCTGGGCTACACCGCCGAACACGAGTGGATCGCCGTCACCCCCGGCTCCGACGCCCCGTCCGGCCCGGTCCGCGTCGGCATCTCCGCGATCGCCGTCGAGGCGCTCGGCGAGATCGTCTACGTCGAGCTGCCCGAGGTCGGCGCCGCCGTCACCGCGGGCGAGCCCTGCGGGGAGATCGAGTCGACCAAGTCGGTGTCCGAGCTGTTCAGCCCGGCCACCGGCACCATCGCCGAGGTCAACACCGCGCTCGTCGACGACGCTGCGATCGTCGGCAACGACCCCTACGGCGAGGGCTGGCTCTTCGCCGTCGAGGTCACCGCCCTCGGCGACCTCCTCACCGCCGACGCCTACCGCGCCGCGAATTCCGAATAGCCTGTGGGTGGCAAGAGTCGCCATAGCGACCGCCACTCACAGGCGCCGGTCAGTCGTTCGCTCCGCACAGCACCAGGCACGGATGTTCCCCGGGGACCCGGCCGGCGAGCCAGGCCGCGAACGGCGCCGCCGCGGCGGGTTCAACGCGCAACCGGAACTCCTCCCACAGCAGGTCGCGGGCCGCGACGATCTCGGCGTCCGACACCAGGAGCGGCACGGCGTCGGCGGCCGCGAGCAGGTCGAACGCGAGGTCGCCGATCCGCGTCGCGCCCAGCGCCGAGGCCGCGACCGAGTCGACCCCGACGTCCACCGGCGCCCCTTCGGTGAGCGCCGCGTGGACCGCCCGGCAGTGCTCCGGCTCCACCGTGACCGTCCGACGGCCGGACGCGCCCAGCGTCGTCCCCGCCGCGAGCCCACCACCCCCGGCGGCGACGACGATCGCGTCGACCTCCGGCGCCGCCGCGACGATCTCCGCCGCCACCGTGCCCTGGCCGGCGACGACCTCCGGCTGGTCGTAGGCGTGCAGGTAGCGGCCGGGTTCGGCGTGCGCGGCGGCGGCCGCCTCGGCGTAGGTCGCGCCGTGGCGGACCAGCTTCGCTCCGGCCGCCTCGATCCGCCGCGCCTTGGCCTCCGGCACCGACTCGGGCACGAACACGGTCGCCGGGATGCCCAGCCGCGCCGCCGCTGTCGCCACTCCGAGACCGTGGTTGCCGCCCGACGCCGTCACCACCCGCTCGGGCCGGTCGCCCGACAGCAGCGCGTTCGTCGCACCCCGCATCTTGAACGACCCGCTGCGCTGCAGGTGCTCCAGCTTGAGCAGCAACGGGCGGCCGTCGAACTCCGTGACGAACAACGGGGTGCGACGGACGTGCGGGGCGATGCGGGCGGTCGCGGCGGCGACGTCGGCGGACGAGAGGCTCACACCCCTTAGTCTCGGCGAGGATGACCGCCGACGCCGCTCCGCAGCCCGATTCGCCGGGCGGCCGGATGCTGCGCGTCGCCGGAACGGTACTCGCCGCGCTGGTCTGGCAGGGCCCACGGTCCGACGCCCGCTGGCCCTATCCCCGCAGCCGCCGGCTGACGCGCTGGCTGACCGTCGTCTTCGTCGTCTACGGGCTGGTCGTCGCGGTCGCGAGCGCCGGGGCGATCTTCAACGACGACCGCCGGATGGTCGGCGGGATCGCGTTCCTGATGCTGCTGCCGTTCGTGCTCGCGTTGTGGCTGGCCAACCGCCGCCCGATGGACGCGTGGCGGCTGATGGCGGTCTGGGTGATCGTCGTGCCGTTCCTCGTCGGGCCCCCGGTGCCGACGGTCCCGGTGCTCGAGGTGTGGGAGTGGCTCTTCGTCATCCCGGTCGTGCTGATGGCGGCGTGGGCGGGCCCGGCCGCGGTGTCGCTCGGAGTCGGGGTGCTGACGTGCGTCGTGCTCGTCGTCGTCACCTTCTTCACGCCGTGGGTTCACGACGCGTCGCTCCTGCCGGTGTCGATGGCGGTCGTCGCGGGCACCGTGGCGATCGGGATGGCCTTCGGCGCGCGCTGGGACGCGCGCCGCGCGCTGGAGGCCGAACGGCTGCGGGTCGCGGAAGCCCAGGCCGAGCGGGGTGCGCTGGCCGAGCGGGCGCGGATCGCGCGGGAGATGCACGACGTCGTCGCCCACCACATGTCGATGATCGCGGTGCGCTGCGAGACCGCGCCCTACCGGCTCGGGGACCTGCCCGACAGCGCCCGCTCGGAGTTGGCCGAGGTGGCGGCGGCGGCGCGGGAGGCGCTGGGGGACCTGCAGAACCTGCTGGGTGTCCTCCGAAGCTCCGACGGGGGTGGCGAGTGGGCGCCGCAACCGGGTGTGGACGAGCTGGAGTCACTTCTGTCCGACGCCCGCGCCGCCGGTGCCGACGTGACCTGGGAGCTCGACCCCGGCGGGCCGGTCGCCGCGCCGCTGGGGCTCACCGTCTACCGGGTCGTCCAACAGGGACTGGCGAACGCCGCGCAGCACGCAGGGGGAGCGCCGGTGCGGGTGTCGCTGTCCCGCAACGGTTCTCGCCTCGTCGTGACCGTCGCGAACGGGCCCGGGACCGCGCCCGATGTGCCCGGCAGCGGGCAGGGACTACGCGGCATGCATGAACGGGTCGAGGTGCACGGCGGCACCCTGCGTGCCGAACCGTCGGACGATGGCGGCTTCCTGCTGCGCGCCGAACTGCCGATCGGAGGACGTCCGTGATCCGGGTGCTCGTCGTCGACGACCAGGCGATGGTCCGCGAGGGCTTCGCCGCGCTGCTCGGCGCCCAGCCCGACATGTCGGTCGTCGGCACCGCCGGGAACGGTCGTGAGGCGCTCGAGGCCAGCGCCGTCGCGGCGCCCGACGTCGTGCTCATGGACGTCCGGATGCCGGAGATGGACGGCCTCACCGCGACGCGTTCGCTACTCGCCGGCGACACCTCCGCCAAGGTCCTCGTGCTCACGACGTTCGACCTCGACGACTACATCTTCGACGCCCTCGCCGCCGGCGCGAGCGGGTTCCTGCTCAAGCACGCCCCTGCGACCGAACTGCTGCACGCCGTCCGCGTCGTCGCCGCCGGCGAGGCACTCCTCGCGCCCGAGGTGACCCGGCGGCTCATCGGGCACTTCGTCGCCGCCCGGCCCGACCCGGCCGCCGCCGGACCCCGCCCCGACCGGCTCGCCTCGCTGACCGACCGTGAGACCGAGGTACTGGGTCTCGTCGCCCGCGGGCTGTCCAACACCGAGATCGCCGACGACCTCGTCCTCGCCGAACAGACCGTGAAGACGCACGTCAGCCGCATCTTCGCCAAGCTCGGGCTGCGCGACCGCGCCCAGGCCGTCGTCGTCGCCTACGAGTGCGGGCTGGTGCGACCACAGGGCTAGTACCCCGCTCGCACAGGACCCCGGTAGCGGGTCGAAGACGGTTCCACAGCGTGACGATCCGGGACCGTTTCATTTTTAACGTCGATCAGCGTGACCTTCCGCTGGTTGTATCCCCTTGCCGCCCTCGCGATGCTGTTCGGGCTGCTCGTGGCCCTGACACACCCCGCATCGGCGGCGGTCCCCGCCCCTGCCGCCCCGGACGCCGCCTGCGCCGCCTCGCTCACCGCGTCGTACACGCAGGGTGACGATCTGCGGGTGCTCGGCTGCGACCCCGCGGGGCGAGGGCTCGCCGTCGTCGCGGTCGGGGACCCCGACAGCGCGCGGTCGGTCGCCGTGATCGTCCCCGGCTCCGACATGGACCTCCACACGATCGCGAAACCGCTCTCCTGGGCCCGTGCGCTGCGGGCCGCGTCCGGGCCGGAGACCGCCGTCGTCGTGTGGATCGGGTACACGACGCCGCAGGGCCTCGGGATCGACGCCGCCTCCGGCGCCCTCGCCCGGGCCGGCGCCCCCGCGCTCGACGCCTTCGTCGACGGGCTGCGCGCCCCGCACGTCACCGTCGTCGCCCACAGCTACGGGACCGTCGTCGCCGCACTGGCCGCCCCGCACCTCGACGCCGACGACCTCGTCCTGCTCGGCAGCCCCGGCGTCCGCGCCGACGACGTCGCCGACCTCCACACCCGTGCCCACGTCCACGCCGCCCGCGCCGACGCCGACTGGATGAAGTGGGTGCCCTCGATCGAGCTGGGCGACCTCGGGCACGGCACCGACCCCACCTCGTCGTCCTTCGGCGCCACGCTCCTCCCGACCGCCGGCGTCACCGCCCACGACGGCTACCTGACGCCCGGCACCGCCTCTCTCGCGGCGGTCGCCGCCGTCGCCGGGGCGCCGGCCGTCGACCCGGGAGCGGCGGCATGACCGTCCTGAGCGTCGTCCGGCCGCTGCCGCGGCTCGCCGCCCGGGCGGTCGGCCGAGTCGCTGCCGTGGCCGGAGGAACCGCGACGCTCGCGATGCCCGTCGCCCCTTCCCCTCGTCTCGTTCTGGCAGGTCACCGCCTGGCCTGTGAGTGGCGACAGTCGGCTTCTGTGCCCGCTGCGCCCGTCGCGTCCACGGCATGGCGCGCCGCGGCGAAACCCTGATGCACGACCGTTCGACCGATCGGACGTCACGAAACCCGCACAGGGCTGTGATCCGGGCTACGTTGGGGAGGTCAGGTTGGGCGGGCAACGTCCCACAGCATCGGTTCAGGCCGCTGCGGGTTGCCGTCTGGCAACACCGGCCGCGTCAGTGGCCCGCCCCCTCGGAGGAACAACCGTTGTCAGCACTACGTGGTCGCCAGGACAACACCGTCGGAGCCTGGGCCCGTGCCCAGGAGAACCTCCGCGAGTCCTGCGAGGCCCAGGACCAGCAGGCGACGCGCGTCGTCGCCGGCCAGGCCGTCGACGCCGACGACTGCCGCGAGCTGCTCGCGATGCTCGGACTGACGGCCCGGGTCGGCGGCTGAGCTGCGGCTGCACCCACGGCAGGTCGGACGCGCAGCGTCCCGATACCTGCGGCGACCGCGTTGATGCGGCCGCCGATCGTCGGTGAGCTCGCGGCGGCCGACGCCCCGGTGACTTACAGATTCGGCGAGTCGTCGTAGCTGCCGGCGACGACCAGCAGCGACTCGGCGACGACCCCGAGAGCGGCACCGTCGTGCGTCGATCGCCGGCGTACTGCTATTGCAGTTCAATCGACTCTAGGTCTGCAGTGATGCACCACCGTCCACGAAGAGGTCCTGCATCGTGACGTGCCGGGCCGCGTCCGAGGCCAGGTAGGCGACGGCCTCCGCGATGTCGACGGGGTCGGCGACACGGCGCAGCGGGATGCCGACGCGGTGGTGCGGCAGCGAGCCGGCGATCGCCCGCTCGACCGCCTCGTCGACGACCCCCGGCACGGGCAGAGCCCGCAGCATCGTCGTGTCGGTCGACCCCGGCGAGACGACGTTGGCGCGCACCCCGAACTCGGCGAGCTCCAGCCCGGCGCAGCGGGTGAGGTGGATGGTCGCGGCCTTGGACGTCGCGTAGCCGAGGATCCCGGTGCGCGGCACGCTGCCGGCGTTCGACGCGACGACCACGATCGACCCGCGCCGCCGCTCCGCCATCCGTTTCCCCACGGCCCGCAGCATCCGCAGCACGCCGCTGGTGTTGACCTCGAGCATCGCGGCCCAGTCGTCGTCGTCGGTGTCGAGGATGCCGGCGGGGCGGATGACGCCCGCGGTGCAGACGAGCACGTCGATCGGGCCGTGCGCGTCCTCGACCTCGCCGACGACCCGCTCGACGGAGGCGGTGTCGGTGACGTCGAGCTCGACGCCGGTGGAGTCGGGGAGGTCGGGAGCGGTGAGGTCGGTGGCGACGACGGTGTGGCCGCGGGCGGCGAGCGTCGCGACGACGGCGCGACCGATGCCGCCGCCCGCGCCGGTGACGAGGGCGACGCGGGCGGCGCTGTCCGGGTCAGTCATGCGATCAACGTATGTCCTCGGTGACGACGTCCGCGACGTCGTCGAGCAGGTCACGTGCGTGCCAGCCGCGCCGGCAGCTCCAGCAGGTCGGAGGTCAGGGTGCTGGGTTCGCCGAGTGCGGCGCGGCGCTCGTCGGTGCGGGGGGTGTCTCTATGGGGTTGTCAAGCGGCTGCAGCCACCGGCGGCGGCGTCGGTGCGCTGGGCGGCTCGTAGGGGCGGCGGTCGCGCAGCATCGCGTAGATGACGTCGGTGCGGCGGCGGGCCAGGCAGATTAGAGCGGCGTTGTGACGCTTCTTCTCGGCGCGTTTGCGGTCGTAGTAGGCGCGGCTGGTCGGGTCGGCGAGACTGGCGAATGCCGACAAGAACAGCGCCGATTTCAGGGCGTGGTTCCCGCGCTGAGAACGTGTCTCGCCCTTGATCGAGGTGCCGGAGCGTCGGGTCACCGGAGCGAGGCCCGCGTAGGCCGCGAGGTGACCCGCGGTGGGGAATGCGGCGCCGTCACCGACGATGGTGAGGATCTTCAGGGCGGTCCTGAACCCGAGACCGGGCATCGAGGTCAGGACCCCGGCAAGAGGGTGGGCCTCCAGCAGTTCCTCGAGCTCGGCGGCGAGCGTGTCCCGCTCAACACGGACCTCGCGCAGCTGCGCGGCGACCCCGGCGATCACTCTGCCGAACGCGGTGGTGCCCGGGACGACGACGGTCTGGGTGTCGAGCGCGGCCAGGATTTTCGTCGGAAGTGTCTTGGCCAGCCGCGGGGAACGCGGACGCATGGCCTCGGCGATCCCGGCCTCGCCGAGGTCACGCAGGTCCTGCGGGGTCGGAGCGGCGGTGAGCAGATCGAGCACTCCGCCGCGGTCCATCCTGGGTCCGAGCAGGCGTTCGAGGGCGGGGTGGACGTGGAGCAGGGCGTCGCGCAGCCGGTTGGTCAGCCGGGTGGACTGGGCGGCGAGGTCGTCGTCGTAGCCGGCCAGGACGGTGAGCTCGGCGAGGGTCTCGTCGTCAGTGCCGACCCTACGCAGGGTGTGGGGCATGGTGCGGGCGGCGTCGGCGATGACGTGGGCGTCGCGGGCGTCGGTCTTGCCCTGGCCGGGGTGCAGGTCGGCGATGCGGCGCATTGCCAGCCCGGGTAGGTAGGCCACCTCGATGCCCAGCGAGCGGGCCACCGCGACGGCCAGCGCACCGATCGAGGCCGGCTGGTCGACCACGACCAGCGTGCGGCCGTGCGTGGTAAGGCGGGTGAAGACCTCGGTCAGCGCGGCCTCGTCGTTGGGCAACGGTTTGTCGTGCAGCCGCTTCCCAGCCCGGTCCAGTGCGCAGGCGTGGTGCACGGACTTGCCCACGTCCAGGCCACAGAACACGTCGAAGCCGTGCTCGACGGTGTTGTCGACTTCCGACAAGAAGATCTCCTTGCTCGTCGCCGCAGGCCGACCCGGGGCACCCGCGCCGGCAGCCACGTTACGAGCAGACCACACAAGCGGGTCAGGTCTCTATCAGCGGTCGTTGGCGCCCGCCGACCACGGTGACAACACCCCCCAGATCATCAACGACAGGGGCGACAAGTCATGCCGTGGCCGGTGGCCTGCAAGCCCTCACCGGGCTTGATCAAGAAGGTAACGGGTGCGAACCTTGGGGAAGGTCAGCTGCAGCGCGTCGTGGATGATCATCCGGTGGTGGCGCAGCGCCGTCAGCAGGCACGTTTGCTCGGCCTCCTGGCCCGGTGGCCCGGGGGAGTCGGCGACCCAGCCGTGGAGGCGGTCGAACTCCGTCGCCAACCGGTGTCCTTCGCGGCCGAGTGAGCCGCCGGGGTCGCCGGGCAGGCTGCAGGCCTGCAGGAACGTGCGGAACCCGGGCACGAGCGCGGCGGCGCGCTCGGCCACGACCAGCAGCGTGACCGCCCCGAACGTATCGGGCACCATGCCGTCATGCTGGCGCCGCGACCCTTCCGACGGAAGCGGTCGCTCACAGGGGGTGCGCCGAGCTGGGTTTACCGTTGGGGAGTGACGACGGCACGGGCGACGGTGACGGGTGATGCCGTCGTCGACGCCGCGCTGATGCTGTTCGCGGAGCGCGGCTACCACGGGACGGCGTTGAGCCAGATCGCCGAGGCGCTCGGCATCCGCACTCCCAGCTTGTACAACCACATGCGATCGAAGCACGACCTGCTGCGGGTCATCGTCGACCGGACGACGGCGGCGGTGCTGGCCGACTTCCACGAGGCCGTCGACGGGGTCGACGACCCTGTGGAGCGGTTGCGGCGGGCCACGCGGGTGTACGCGCACCGGCATGCGACGCATCGGCGGGAGGCGCTCGTCGTCAACCGGGACGCGGGGAGCCTCGAGGAGCCCCACCGCACGGAGCTGCAGGAGCGTCGGCGGGAGCACGAGCACGCGATGCGTGCGCTGATCGCCGACGGCGTCGAGCGGGGGGTGTTCGGGGTCGAGTCGCCGCGGCTGGCGTCGTTCGCGATCCGGGAGATGTGTGTGTCGGTGGCGCGCTGGTTCTCCGACGACGGACCGCTGAACGCGGCCGAGGTGGCCGACCAGTACGCGGCTTTCGCGGTGGCCATCGCCAGGGGCGATTGCGGTACTAACGAGCGTTAGCTAGCCTCGGACGAAACCGAGGGAGGCGCGATGCTGCGCACCGATCTGATCCGGCCGCTGCCGGAGCTGCTCTCCGAGCACGCTCGTGTGCGCCCGGACGTGATCGCGTTCGCCGACGACCACCGCGCCGACGACTACGCCACCCTCGCCCGCAACACCGCCGCGCTGGCAGGCAACCTGCAGCGCCTGGGCCTCGAGCCCGGCGACCGGGTGCTGCTCTACCTGGACAACTCTGTCGAGACGGTCGAGGCCTACCTCGGTGTCCCCCGCGCCGATGGCATCGCGGTCTGCGTGAACCCGGCGTCTGCGCCGCCGGAGGTCGCGCACGTGCTCGCCGACAGCGGCGCACGGTTCGTCATCACGGACGCGGCGCACGCCGACACGGCGCGGTCGCTGGTCGACGACGACGTGCAGCTCTTCGTCGGCACCGAGGCGCTGCTCGAGCCGACGGACGAGGCGCCGCGGGATTCGAAGGAGCTGGACGATCCCGCCTGGATGCTCTACACCTCCGGCACCACCGGCCGGCCGAAGGGCGTCCACCTGACGCAGCGCGGCTGCCTGTGGGTGGTCGCGGCGTGCTTCGCGCCGGTCCTCGGCGTCGGCCCCGGCGAGGTGCTGCTCTCCCCGCTGCCGCTGTTCCACTCCTACGCGCTGGTGCTGTGCGTGCTCGCGGTGGCGGCGACGGGCGCGTCGGAAAGGATCCTGCCGCGGTTCTCCGTCGACGCCGTGCTCCACCACCTGCGCGAACCCGGCCCCGAGGGACCGGTGACGATCTTCCCCGGCGTGCCGACGATGTTCCAGTACCTCCTGGACCGCGCGGGGGGTGCAGAGCTGGGAATCAGGGTCGCCATGTCCGCCGGCGCCATCATGCCCGCGGCGCTGAACACGCAGTTCGAGGCGACGTTCGGTGTCCCGCTGCTCGACGGCTACGGCATCACCGAGACCTCGACGATGGTCACGATGAACTGGCCGACGGGCACGCGCGTGATGGGCTCGTGCGGGCTGCCGTTGCCCGGGCTGACGGTCCGGCTCGTCGACCCGGCCACGCTGCACGACGTGCTGCCGGGCGAGGAGGGCGAGCTGTGGGTTCAGGGCCCGAACGTCACGCCCGGCTACCACGACCTGCCCGACGCCACGGCCGCCGTGCTCGTCGACGGCTGGTACCGCACGGGGGATCTGGGGCGTCGTGACGAGCACGGATACCTACGGATCTCCGGCCGCACCAAGGAGCTGATCATCCGCGGTGGCGAGAACGTGTACCCCGCCGAGGTGGAGGACGCGCTGCTCGCGAGCGACGAGGTGGCGGACGCGGTGGTCGTCGGCACCCCGCACGCCGGACTCGGGGAGGTGCCGGTCGGGTTCGTCGTGCCGCGCGACCCGGCGTCGTTCGACGTCGAGAAGGTGCTGGCCGGGTGTCGGGAGCGGCTGTCGTCGTTCAAGGTGCCGGTCGAGCTCGTCGTCACCGACGACATCCCGCGCACCGGTTCGGGGAAGATCCTGAGGTTCCGCCTGCAACAGCGACTCACAGGGGAGTCCTCGTGAAGATCGGTTCGATCGACGTGCAGCCCGTCCTCGACGGGGTGGGGCACGAGTCGAAGGACGCGCTCACGCGGCCGGGGGTCGACGACCCCTGGGCCTGCCATCCGGGCCAGGTCGGGGCCGACGGCCGGCTGCATTTCGACCTCGGCGGGTTCCTGATCCGCACGGGCGACCGGGTCGTGCTGGTCGACGTCGGCGTCGGCGGGATCAGCAACGACAGCTACACCGGCGGCGACTTCCTCGACTCGTTGCGCGCGTACGGGGTCGGGCCCGAGGACGTCACCGACGTGCTGTTCACGCACCTGCACTTCGACCACGTCGGCTGGGCGACCCGCAGGGGCGAGATCGTCTTCCCGAACGCCACCTACCGCGTGCACGCTGCCGACTGGGCCCACTTCGTGGAGGCCGACGCCGCCGCCGCGGGTGCGGTCCGCAAGCTCGGGCCGTTGCGGGACCGGTTGGCGCCCTTCGACTCCGACGTGACGATCGCCCCCGGCCTCGACGCCCGGCACACCCCCGGCCACACCCCGGGGTCGACGGTCTACGTGCTCTCCGGCGACGACGGGCAGCGCGCGCTGCTGCTGGGCGACGTCGTGCACTCCGTCGTCGAGCTGGCCGAGCCCGACTGGCAGGCGGTGTTCGACGTCGATCCCGTCGCCGCGAGTGCGGCCCGCAACACCATCGCCGACGAGGTCCGTGACGGGCCGGACCTGGTCGTCGGCGCGCACTTCCCGGGACTGCGGTTCGGTCGCGTCGTGACGGTCGACGGGGACCGCAGGTTCCGGGCGCTCTAGGGAGGATCAGCATGGATCTCGGACTCTCCGGCACGACGGTGCTGGTCACCGGCGCAGGTCAGGGGCTGGGCCGCGCGATCGGGCTCGCCTTCGCCGCGGAGGGCGCGAACGTCGCGTTCCACTTCCGCTCCTCGGGCGACGGCGCGGAGAAGGCCGCCGCCGAGGCGCAGGAGCTGGGTGTGACGGCGCTGGCGGTGGGTGCGGACCTGCGTGACGAGGTGGCCGTCGCCGCGATGGTCGAGCGGGTCGAGTCGGGGGTCGGGCCGATCGGGGTGCTGGTCAACAACTCCGCCGCGACCCGCAAGCAGCGCTTCCTGGAGTCGACGCCGACCGACTGGGCCCCGCAGATCGACGTCACCGTGACCGGGACGCTGCAGGTCACGCACGCCGTCGCGACCTGCATGGCGGAGCGGAAGTCCGGGGCCATCGTGAACCTGATGGGCGACTCGGGTCGCGTCGGCGAGTCGGGGCTGCTGGTCACCGCCACGGCCCGGTCGACGACGGTCGGCCTCACCCGGTCGCTCGCGAAGGAGCTGGCGCGCAACGGGATCCGGGCCAACGCCGTGTCGCTGGCGCTGGTGCGGACCGACAACATCGACGCCCACTCCGGCAACGCCGACGACGAGCAGATGCGCAAGATCCTGTCGATGTACCCGCTGCGGCGCCTGGGCCGTCCCGAGGACGTGACGCCGATGGTGCTGCTGCTGGCATCGCCGCTGTCGTCGTGGACGACGGGCCAGGTGGTGTCGGTCAACGGCGGGTACGCGATGCCATGAGCTCGCTCGGAACGTCGCCGCCGCGCAAAGAGGACCGCCGCCTCGTCACCGGGCGCGGCCGGTTCGTCGGCGACCTGCAGCTGCCGCGGATGCGGCACGTCGCGTTCGTGCGCAGCCCGATCGCGCACGCGCGCATCGAGAACCTGGACGCGGAGCCGGCCCGCGCGGCCGGGTACCGCGTGTTCACGCAGGCCGACCTCGGCGGGATCGTGCTGCGTGCACAGAGCGCGCTGCCGTCCTATGTGGAGACAGGGCAGCCTGCGCTCGCCGAGGGCAAGGTGCGGTTCGCGGGAGAACCGGTGGCGGCGGTCGTCGCGCCGGACCGGTACCGGGCGGAGGACGGCGCCGAGCTGGTGGAGGTGGACTACGCGCCGCTGTCGCCCGTCGTCCACGCCTGGGACGCCGCGGCAGCGGCCGTCCACGACGAGGCCCCCGACAACATCCTGCTGGAGCGGACGTTCGACGCGGGCGACACCGACGCCGTTCTCGAGCGGGCGCACCTCGTCGTACGAAGAGAGCTCACCACCAACCGCCACGCCGGCAACCCCATGGAGTGCCGCGCGGGCGTCGCCTTGTTCGACCCCGCCGACCGCCGGCTGACGTTCTGGTCCGGCACCCAGGTCCCGCACCTGGTGCGCAACATGATCGCCGAGCTGCTGGGGCTGGCGGAGGGCAACGTGCGGGTCGTCGCGCCCGACGTCGGCGGCGGGTTCGGCGTGAAGTCGGTGCTCTACCCCGAGGACGTCGCGCTCTGCGCCATCGCCCTGAAGATGCCCAGTACGCCGGTGAAGTGGGTCGAGGACCGCGTCGAGCACCTCGCCGCCGCCACCCACGCCCGCGACCATCGCTACGTCCTGACGGCCGGGTTCGACGAGGACGGCACCCTTCTGGCGCTCCAGGCCGACGTCACCTGCAACGTCGGCGCCTACTCCGTCTACCCGTGGACCGCGGGCATCGAGCCGCTGATGGCCGGCGGCCTGCTCACCGGCCCGTACAGGCTGGAGCACTACCGGGCCACGGTGCGCGGCGTCGCCACCAACACCGCGCCGTCGGGGCCCTATCGCGGCGTCGCGCGGCCCGCCAGCGTGTTCGCCATGGAGACGCTGCTCGACGACGCCGCCGCCCAGCTGGGCATGACGGGCGTCGACATCCGGCGGCGCAACGTCATCCGGCCCGAGGACATCCCGTACACGATGCCGTCGCGGCTCGTCGACGACTCCGGGCACTACGACGAGTGCCTCACCAAGGCCCTCGACGCCATCGGCTACGCGGACCTGCTGACGGAGCAGCAGCGCCGCCGCGGCACCGACGAGCCGCCCATCGGGATCGGGTTCGCCTGCTACAACGAGCTGACCGGGCTGGGCCGGGCGGCGTCGGCGGGTCCGCGGATGCCGTTCCGCACCGGGCACGACGCCTGCACCGTGCGGGTCAACCCCGACGGCCGGGTCACCGTGTTCTCCGGGGTCACGTCGCAGGGCCAGGGCCTGGAGACGACGGTCGCGCAGATCGTCGCCGACGCGCTCGGGGTGGGCTACGACGACGTCGACGTCCGGATCGGCGACACCGACTCGTCGCTGTGGGGGTTCGGGGCGTTCTCGTCGCGGCAGGCCGTCATCGGGGGTGGCGCCGCGCACCGGTCGGCACTCGCGACGCGCACGAAGGTGCTCCGGCTGGCCGCGGGGTTGCTGGAGGCCGACCCTGACGATCTCGTGCTGACCAACGGCGTCATCGAGGTCAAGGGGTCACCCGACACGACGATCGGGCTGCCGGAGGTCGCCCGCGTCGCCTATCTCGAGTCCAACCGGCTCCCCGACGGCATCGAGCCCGGCCTGGAGGCCACCGAGTTCTACGACCCCATCCGAGGCGCGTTCGCGGCGGGGGCGCAGGTCGCGGCCGTGGAGATCGACCGCACGACGGGTTCGATCAGGATCCTGCGCTACGCATGTGTCGAGGACGCCGGGCGGGCCATGAACCCGCAGATCGTCGACGGCCAGATCGCCGGCTCGATCGCGCAGGGCATCGGCGGCGCGCTGTACGAGCACCTCGTCTACGACACCGACGGCAACCTCTCGACGGGCACGCTCCTCGACTACCTGATGCCGACGAGCGCCGAGATGCCGGAGCTGGTCATCGGGCACGTCGAGCGGCCGGCCGCCAACCCACTCGGCGTCCGCGGGGTCGGGGAGGGCGGCACGTTGGGGCCCAACGCCGTCCTCGCCGGGGCGGTGTCCGATGCGCTGGGCGTGCGGATCGACGAGTTGCCGTTGTCACCGTCGGTCGTGTGGACGGCGGTGCGGCGGGCCGCAGAGGATCACGTGACGCCGACCCCGCCGGAGGAACCGTGAGTGAGCTCGTCGACCTGAGGACCAGCGGCCGGACGGCCGTGATCACGTTGCGACGCCCGGAGAAGCGCAACGCGCTGACGATCGAGCTGTGCGACCTGATCCGTGACGCCGCCACCACCGCGGTGGCCGACGGGGCGCGCTCGCTCGTCGTCACCGGGGAGGGGACGTCGTTCTGCGCGGGTGCCGATCTCGACGCCGTCTACGGCGACGCCTTCCGCGAGGCCTTGTACGGGATGCTGCAGACCCTCACCACGCTGCCGATCCCCGTCGTCGCGGCGGTGAACGGCCCGGCCATCGGAGCGGGCACGCAGATCGCGATCGCCTGCGACGTCCGCGTCGCCGCCCCGACCGCCGCCTTCGCGATCCCGACCGCGGGCAACGCGCTGGCCGTCGACCCCTGGACGATCCGCCGGTTCTCGCTGCTCGCGGGCAACAGCGCCGCCCGGGCCGCGCTGCTGGGCCTGGAGAAGATCGACGCCGAGCGCGCTCACGTGCTCGGGCTGGCCGACCGCCTCGGAGACGTCGACGACGCGATCGCCTGGGCCGAACGGATGGCCGAGCTCGCGCCGCTGACGCTCGCGTACTCGAAGCAGGTGCTCAACACCGTGTTCGAGCCGGAGTTCGACGCGGCGACGGCGGCGGAGCTGGGGAAGTCGTTCGACGCGTGCTGGACCAGCGAGGACTTCGCCGAGGCCCGCGCCGCGCGTATGGAGAAGCGGAAGCCGCAGTTCAAGGGGTTGTGAGCGGCGAGCGTCGCCGTCCACAGGGGGAGGTCACGATGAAGTGCGCGCCGTTCGAGTACGTGCGGCCGACGTCGGTCGACGACGTGCTCGCCGCGCTCGCCGAGGCCGACGGCGAAGGCAAGATCCTCGCGGGCGGGCAGAGCCTCGTTCCCGTGATGGCGCTGCGGATGGCGCGGCCGGCGGTGCTCGTCGACGTCAACCGTGTCGACGGCCTCTCCGCGCTCGACCACGCAGGCGGCAACGTGCACGTCGGCGCGCTCGTCCGGCACCAGGCGCTCGCCGCGCAGACCCTGCACCCTCTGCTCGCCGAGGCCGCCCGGCACATCGGCCACACCGCGGTCCGCACCCGCGGCACCGCGGGCGGCAGCATCGCTCACGCCGACCCGGCGGCCGAGCTGCCGGTCGTCGCCGTCGCGACGGGGGCGACCGTCACCGTCGCGGGCCCGCAGGGTGACCGCTGGGTCGCCGCCGAGGATCTCTTCGCCGGCCCGCTGATGACGACGCTCGACCCCGGCGAGATGGTCACCGGCGTCGACTTCCCGGTGCCGACACGCTGGGGGTTCGCCGAGTTCGCCCGCCGGCACGGCGACTTCGCGCTGGTCACGGTGGTCGTCGCCGAGGTGGGCGGTGAGGTGAGGACGGCCGTCGGTGGCGTGGGGCCGGTGCCGGTCAGGGCACGCGCGACGCGGCCGGAGGAGCTCGCGGACGAGCTCAGCCCCACCGGCGACCTGCACGGCACCGCCGACTTCCGCCGCGGCGTCGCCGTCGAGATGGCCCGGCGCGCGTTCGCGTCGGCGGGGATCCGGGAGGCGGCGTGAACGTGGACATGATCGTCGACGGAGAGCGGTTCGAGCTCGACGTCGAGCCCCGGCACACCCTGGCCGACGTGCTGCGCGAGCAGTGCGGGCGCACCGGGACGCACGTCGGGTGCGAGCACGGCGTCTGCGGGGCGTGCACCGTGCTGGTCGACGACGAGCCCGTCCGCTCCTGCCTGATGTTCGCGGTACAGGCCGAGGGCGCTGTCGTGAGGACCGTCGAGGGACTGGAACAGGACGGGACCCTGCACCCGTTGCAGCAGGCGTTCGTCGACCGTCACGGGCTGCAGTGCGGCTTCTGCACGCCCGGCATGCTGATGACGGCCGTCCACCTGCTCGACACGCACCCCGGCGCCGACCGCGAGACGATCCGCGAGGAGATGTCCGGCAACATCTGCCGCTGCACCGGCTACGCGGGCATCGTCGACGCGATCGAGGAGGCCGCCCGGTCGCGGTAGCCCGTCAACCAGCTGAACGGGTGGCGCACCGTGATCGCGGCTCCGTGGCCGCCACCCGGTCCAGCGTCGCCGCCGTTTAGGCTCGCCGACGTGCCGGCCCGCGAGCTCGTCGTCCTCGGAACGGCCAGCCAGGCACCCACACGGCACCGCAACCACAACGGCTACCTGCTGCGCTGGGACCGCGAGGGGCTGCTGTTCGACCCCGGCGAGGGCACGCAGCGGCAGCTGCTCTTCGCCGGCGTCGCGAGCAGTGCGATCACCCGAATCTGCCTGACCCACTTCCACGGCGACCACTGCCTCGGCGTCCCCGGCGTCGTGCAGCGGCTGTCGCTCGACAAGGTGGCGCACCCCGTTGTCGCGCACTACCCGGAGTCGGGCGCGCACTTCTTCGAGAGGCTGCGCCACGCCACCGCCTTCCACGAGGTCGCCGAGATCCACGAACAGCCTGTTGCCGACGACGGGCCCGTCGCCACCGAGGCGTTCGGCACACTCAGCGCGCGGCGGCTCGACCATCCCGTGGAGTCGTTCGGGTACCGGCTCGACGAACCCGACGGCCGCCGCATGCTCCCCGACCGGCTCGCCGCCGCCGGGGTCACCGGGCCGGCCGTGTCGCGGCTCGCCCGCGACGGCAGCATCGACGTCGACGGGCGGACCGTGCGCCTCGACGACGTCAGCGCGCCGCGGCCGGGGCAGTCGTTCGCGTTCGTCATGGACACCCGGCTGTGCGCGGGCGTCGAGGAGCTGGCCGCGGGCGTCGACATGCTGGTCATCGAGTCGACGTTCCTGCACGCCGACGCCGATCTCGCGCACAGTTTCGGGCACCTGACCGCGCGGGAGGCGGGGCAGGTCGCGGCCCGCGCGGGCGTCGGGACGCTGGTGCTCACGCACTTCTCTCAGCGCTACCGCGACCCGGAGGCGTTCGCCGTGGAGGCCGCGGAGGTGTTCGACGGCCCGGCCGTCGTCGCCGCCGACCTGATGCGCATCCCGGTCCCACCGCGGCGCACCCCTCCGCCCAGTTCGACGTGAGGGCTGGTTCGATCATGATCCGGGGCAGCGTGAGGTCGGACTCGACGCAACGGTTGTTCGTCGCGCTCGTCCCGTCCGCCGCGACCGTTGCCGCGGTCGACGCCGTCGTCGCGCCCGTCCGGGCCACCCGTCCAGGGCTGCGCTGGGTCACCCCGGGGAGGTGGCACGTGACGCTCGCGTTCCTGGGTGAGGTGCCCGACGAGCGTCGCGACGACCTGGAGGAACGCCTCGGCCGTGCCGCCCGCAGGGCCGCGCCGCTGCAGCTGGCGATCGACGGCGCCGGTCGCTTCGGCGACCGGACGCTCTGGGCGCGCGTCGACGGTGACCGTGAGCGACTCCGGCGCCTCGCCGAGGTCGCCCAGGCCGCTGCGTCCCGGGCCCGGATCCCGATGGACCGCAACAGGTTCCGAGCGCACCTCACGCTCGCGGCCGCGCGGCCGCCCGGCTCGGTCCGCGACACCGTTGCTGAACTGGACCCGTTGCTGCGCAATGGCCCCGAGGAGACCGTCACCCGCATGTGTCTGGTACGCAGCCTGCTGGGGATAGGACCCGGCGGAACGCCACGTTACGACACGGTAGCCACGTGGCGTCTCGGTGGTGCCCGTTAGTCGAACAGTCGTTCGAGTTGTCCACAGGGACGTCCACAGCTGTGGAACGGCACTCGCCCCGACCAGGCGCGGGGGTCAGGATGTGGACCATGGCAACGGAGAAGACGGCAGAAGGCGGAACCGTCGGGTGGGGCATCGTCGGCCCCGGCCGCATCGCGGCGAAGGTGGTGCGCGACTTCGGCCATCTCGACGCCGCCGAACCCGTCGCGGTCGCGTCCCGCTCCGCGCACCGCGCGGCCACGTTCGCCGCCGAGCACGGCATCGCCCGCCCCCACGGCTCCTACCGCGCGATCCTCGACGACGACGAGGTCGACGTCGTCTACATCGCCACCCCGCACCCGCAGCATCGCGCCATCGCGCTCGCGGCCATCGCCGCGGGCAAGGCCGTGCTGGTCGAGAAGGCGTTCACCGTCACCCCTGCCGCGACGCGGGAGGTCGTCGACGCCGCCCGCGCGGCCGGCGTCTTCGCCATGGAGGCGATGTGGACACGGTTCCAGCCCGCCATCGTCCGGCTGCGTGAGCTGATCGCCGACGGCGCGATCGGCGAGGTCCGGTCCGTGCAGGCCGACCTCGGCGTCAGCCAGCCCTACGATCCGGCCGACCGCTTCTACGACCCCGCGGTCGGTGGCGGCGCCCTGTTCGACCTGACGGTCTATCCGATCTCGTTCGCGCAGCTGGTGCTCGGCGAGCCCGAGGAGGTCGTCGCCCGCGGCCTGCTGGCCCCGTCGGGCGTCGACACCGAGGAGTCGGTGCTGATGACCTTCCCCGGCGGCCGCACGGCGTCACTGTTCACCAGCCTGCAGTGCCTCACGCCGGGGCAGGCGCGGGTCGTCGGTACCGAGGGCTGGATCGACGTGCCCCCGCGCTTCCACCACCCCGACCGGATCGTGCTGCGCCGCAACGGGAAGGACCCCGAGGAGATCCTCGCGCCCGCCACCGGGAGTGGCTACTTCCACGAGCTCGAGGAGGTCACCGTGTGCCTGCGCGAGGGCCGCACCGAGAGCGCCGTCATGCCGCTGGCCGACACGATCGCGGTGCAGGACGTGATGGGCCTGGTCGCCGAGCAGCTCGGCATCGACCCGCAGGAGGGCCCTGCCGAGCTGTGAGCCCCGTGGTCTCTCAGACGCGGCGGGCGCTCGTCATCGGGAAGTCGCTGAGCGGGGAGACCTGCACGGGCTCGCCGTCGGTCGTCGCGTTCACGACCTTGCCGTCGCCGATGTAGATCGCGACGTGGCTGATGGGCGAGTAGAAGAACACCAGGTCGCCCGGCTTCAGCTCCGACTTCGACACCGGGGTGCCGACCTGCGACATCGCCGCTGCCGTGCGTGGCAGCGTCACGCCCATCTGCTGGAACGCGTAGAAGACGAGCCCGGAGCAGTCGAACGACGACGGGCCGGTGGAGCCCCACTTGTAGGGCTTGCCGATCTGCTGCAGCGCGACCTGCGCCGCCGCGGCGCTCTTGCCGGATGCGTCGACCACGGGGACGGCGCGGGCGGCCGCCGGGGCGCGGGTTGTGGTCGTCGTGGCCCGGGTCGAGGTGCCGTTCCCCGGGCCGCTGCCGTTGCCGCCCTGGGTGGACGAGGTGGTGCCGTTGCGGTCGGTGGCGCCGGTGGTCGCCTGTGTCGTCGGCGGGGCCTGCGTCGACGTCTGCGTCCGCGGCGTGTCGGCCGGCTTCGGCAGGGCGGCCTGGTGGGCGAGGTCGAGCTCCGGCGAGGCGTTGTCGGCCGGCGACGGCCCGCTGTTCGACAGCGACACCACCGCGGCCGCGGCAGCCCCGACGATCGCGACCGACGCCATCGACGCCGTGACGACGGCCAGCTGCCGGGTGGGCCGGCCACGGCGTGCGTTGCCGAGACCCGTGCCCCTGCCGCTCGTGATCGGCCGGTCGATGTGGGCGGTGTCGTCGTCGCGGTCGTCGAGGTCGTCGCGGTCGTCGCGGTCGTCGCGGTCGCGGACCGGCCGGTGGACCGTGGTGACGTCGGCGGCCGCGGTGACAGCGGTGGCGTCGAAGCCGAAGGGATCGGTGTCGGGCTCGTCGACGCGGTCGACGGCGACGAACCGCGTCGCACCGCTCGCCGACCCGGGCGCCCAGGGGTCGTCGTCGACGGGGCCGCGGGTCTGCAGCGGCAGGACGGTCGTGTGGGGTGCGACGTCGTCGCGGTGGCGGCGGGGAGCCGGCACCGCGGTCGTCGGGGACGCGGTGGGCGCCCACGCGTCGTCGGGTGAGGTGCGGGGGCCGCGCTGGGCCGGGAGCGGGGGCAGCGGCGGGCCGAAGGCGAGGCGCCGGGCCTTCGCGAGGACCTCGGGAGCGACGGCGACCGTGCGGCTGGCGCCGGACTCGGCGCCCGGGTCGACGCCGATGTGGTCGGCGCCCAGGTGGTCGGCGCCGATGTGGTCGGCGTTCATGTGGTCCGCGCCCATGTGCGGGCGGGCGGGCGGCTCCTCGGCGAGACGGTGCGCGCCGGAGGACCGGCGCGGGCGTCGTGGGCCGGGGACGGTGGGCAGCTCGAGGCCGAACGACAGGATGACGTCGGCGACCTGACGGACGGGCACTGCGTCGGTGGTCGCGTCGGCCACGCGCTGGCTCATGGAGGCGTCCTCGCCGTCGGCCGCGCGACGCTGCACGGCTCCGCCCCTGTCTCGCGGGCGCCCGGGGGAGCGATCGGCGGGGCGTGGTGACGGCCGATCGGGCGCGCCGACCCGGTGACTACTCCGGGCGACGTGGCGACCCTATCGCCACGATCGAGTGATCTGTAGGACGCCCAGCGCGTGTCGTCGACGACCGGTCGTGTTCCCGCGACGGCGAACGAGTGAAGATCGGTCACCCGGGTCCGCGGCGCCGAGTTCGCCAGGAGACTGCTCCCGGTGGCGACCGGGGCGGCCTGGTGTCGAACTCGGCAGGCGTCGTTCAGAAGGTCAGAGACGACGGGCGCTGTTGAACGGCATGCCGGCCATCTTCGAGATCTTCACGGGCTGGCCCGACGTCGAGGCGTGCAGGATGTTGCCGTTGCCCATGTAGATGCCGACGTGGCTGACCGGCGAGTAGAAGAACACCAGGTCACCGGGCTGCAGGTCCGCCTTGCTGACCGCGGTGCCCATCCGCGACTGTGCCGAGGACGAGTGCGGCAGGCTCACGCCGACCTGCTTGAAGGCCCACAGCACGAGGCCGGAGCAGTCGTAGGCCGACGGACCCGCGGCGCCCCACACGTAGGGCTTGCCCTGCTGGGTCAGTGCGGCGCGCAGTGCGGCGGCGCCCTTGCTGCTGCCGGCGACGGCCGTCCCGGCTCCGCCGGCGTCGCCGCCACCGGCGTTCGCTCCGCCGGTGCCACCGGCGTTGCCGGTGCGCTGCGGTGCGCGGGCGGCCGCGATGATCTGCGTGGCGTCGGCGCGGTGCTTGTCGGCCGCCTCGGCGACCTTCTTGGCCACCGTGTCGGACGCGCCGTTGAGCTGGACCTGCGGGACGGCGTCGGCCGGCTTGGCCAGCTCGATGCGCTGCGTGGCCTGGTCGACGGTCGCGGAGAGGTCGGCCGCGGTGTCGTGGGCGGTGAACCCACCGGTGGCGGCGACGATCGCGGCGGTGGCGCCGAGGACGGTCGCGGACGCGGCGGCGACCGCACCCTGGTGGGGGATGCCGCCGAGGCGGGTGCGGCGGG
>MEGH01000055.1:12872-26948 GCA_001725415.1 Pseudonocardia sp. SCN 73-27 | reverse complement strand
GTCGCGATCGCGTGCAGGTCGGCGGCGGTCGGGGCGCCGCTGTCGTCGGCCTCGTCGTCGTCCGCCTCGTCGGCGGAGGCGGCGGGGGCGGCGGGGGCGGCGGGGGCGGCGGGGGCGGGGTCCTCCACAGCCGGGACCGCGGCGAGCGGGGTGCGGTCGTGCGCGTCGAACAGCGCGCCACCGGCCAGCTCGGCGTCGTCGGTCGCCGGGAACTCGGCGAGCAATGCTGCGACGCGGGCGCGGACCTCGTCGCTCGTGCGGTCGGCCTGCGGGGCCTCGGGGGCGTCGGCGGGCTCGAGGGCCGGGGCGCTCCACCCGGTCGCGAACCAGTCGGGCCGCCCGCTCGGCTGCGCGGGGATGACCGGCGCGGAGATCAGGGGGTGAGCGGCGCGGTCGCTGTCGACACGCGGCGACGGCACGGCGGTGCCGTGGCGCGGACGGTCGGTGGGGACCGACGGCAGCTCGACGCCGAACTGTGCGATCAGTTCGGCGGCGGGGCGGGGAGTACGGGTAGCGCCGGGTTTGTCGAGCAGGGCGACAGCACGGTGCGTAGCCATGTAGCGGTCCTTGCCGTCATACGGGCGAAGAGGTTGGGGAGCGACCTCGTCCGTACCTGCCCCGGGGAGCGCGGGCACCTGGGGGAGTGTCGGCGGGCAGGTGGAGACGGCCGACCAGGTGCGTCGCCCGGCGTGCTCACCGGGCGGCGACATGAAAGTAACCACTCCGTGATGAGATCTGCAGCAACCACGCCGATGCGATGCGACGACCGGCAGTGACTGCACGTCAGCGTATGGGCGTACTGCGACGAGCGGTCAACGGTGTGCGTGTCGACGCGACGAGCGGTCGATCAACCGCTTGCGGCGCAGGATCATCCGTTCGTCGCGGTGTCGTCCCAGTGGCCGGCCCGCTCGTAGAGCGGACGCAACGACTCCAGGTGCTGCCGCATGGCCGACTCCGCCTCGTCCGCCCGGCCGGATGCGATGTGCTCCGCGATCACGGCGTGATCGGCGTCGACGGCGGCCCATTCACCCTGGTCGACGGCGGTGCGGTCGAGGCTCGTGCGCAGCACGTCGGACACCGGCTGGCCCATGAGCGTGAACATGAGGTTCCCGGTGGCCATGAGGATCGTCGTGTGGAAGTCGAGGTGCGGCACGAAGCCGCTCGGGTCGCGCGGATCGTGCGGCGCCTGCGCGGCGTCCCGGACGGCCTCGATGGTCCCCGGGTCGGCGCGCTCGGCGGCGAGCCGCGCGGCGGCGGGTTCGAGGAGGAGCCGGGCCTCCAGGAGGTCGGCGAGCCCGAGTCGAGGGGTGCGGACGAGGACGCCGAGGGACTCGCCGAGTGCGGCGACGACCCGCTGCGGATCGGGGGCGGCGACGAACGAGCCGCCCTGCACGCCGCGCCGGGTCTCGACGAGGTGCTGGCTCGCCAGTGACCGGAGCGCCTCGCGGACGGTGCTGCGGCTGACCGCGAACGACCGGCTCAGCTCGGCCTCGTTGGGCAGCCGCGAGCCCGCCGGGAGCAGCCCCCCGACGATCTGGGTGCGCAGCTCGTCGGCGACCTGCTGGTAGGCAGGCCGGTCGCGACGCACCCGCAGGTGCGCGGCGTGATCGGAGGGCACCGGGTGAGCCTATCCGCCGGTTGACCCTCAAATGTCAGACGTTTAGCGTGAGATCGACGTCGACGCGGAGGTGCGCGGTGAGGCCGTTGGAGGACGTCCGGATCATCTCCCTGGAGCAGTACGGTGCCGGGCCGTTCGGTTCGATGCACCTCGCCGAACTGGGCGCCGACATCGTCAAGATCGAGGACCCGAGCGTGGGCGGCGACGTCGGCCGGCACGTCCCGCCCTACGCCGAGGACGGCGACTCCTTGTTCTTCGAGTCGTTCAACCGGGACAAGTCGTCGATCACGCTCGACATCCGCACCCCGGACGGGCGCGAGGTGTTCCACGATCTCGTCCGTGGCGCCGACGCCGTCTACTCCAACCTGCGCGGCGACGTCCCGGAGAAGCTGGGCATCCGCCACGCCGATCTCGCACACGTCAACCCGCGCATCGTGTGCTGCTCGCTGACCGGGTTCGGGATGACCGGGCCGCGGTCGAAGGAGCCTGGCTACGACTACGTACTGCAGGCCCTCGGCGGATGGATGTCGCTGACCGGCGAACCCGGTGGGGCGCCCCAGAAGACGGGGCTCTCGCTCGTCGACTACTCCGGCGGCTACGTCGCAGCGATCTCCCTGCTGGCGGGCATCCACGCGGCGCGTCGTGACGGGGTCGGCACCGACTGCGACGTCAGCCTCTACGACACGGCGGTCAGCCTGCTGACCTATCCGGCGACGTGGCACATGACCGCGGGGTTCGAGCCGGTCCGGACACGGCACTCCGCACACCCGTCGCTGATCCCGTTCCAGGCCTTCGAGGCGTCCGACGGCTGGCTCGTCGTCGGCTGCGCGAAGGAGAAGTTCTGGCAACGGCTGACCGTCGTCATCGGGCGTCCGGAGCTGGCCGAGGACCCGCGCTTCGCCACGTTCGCCGACCGGGCCCGGCACCGCGACGTGATCATCCCGCTGCTGGAGGAGGTCTTCGCCTGCCGCACCGTCGACGAGTGGCTGGTACCTCTCTATGCGGCGTCGATCCCGTGTGCACCGATCAACGAGGTCGACGACGCGCTGACCGACCCGCACACCCTCTCGCGGGAGCTCGTGGCGGAGACGTCGCATCCCCGGTTCGGGACGGTGAGATCGCTGCGGTCGGCGGTGCGCGTCGGCCCGCCCGGCGACGACCGCGCCCCGACCCGCGCGGCCCCGGCGATGGGCGAGCACACCGACGCCGTGCTGCGCGACCTCGGCTACGACGACGACCGGATCGCGGCGCTGCGCCGCTCCGGTGCACTCGGAAAGGGCGACTGAGATGGACTTCGGGCTCAACGACGAGCAGCGGCTGTTCCGGCAGACGTTGCGCGACTTCGTCGACCGGGAGATCGTGCCCGTCGCGCGCGACTGGGAACGCGAGGGCCGCTACCCGACGGAGATCGTCGCCGGGATGCGCGAGCTGGGCCTGTTCGGGCTGGTGATCCCCGAGGAGTACGGCGGTCTCGGCGCGGACAACGTGAGCTTCGCGCTGACGTTCGAGGAGATCTCGCGCGGCTGGATGGGCATCGCGGGCATCCTCGGCAGCCACTCCGTGTCGAGCTGGATGCTCGCCCACCACGGCACGGAGGAGCAGAAGCGCCGCTACCTCCCCGAGCTCGCGGCGGGCACCCGGCGCACGGGGATCGCGCTCACCGAGCCCGGCGCGGGCACCGACCTGCAGGGCATCTCCACCGTCGCGAAGCGCGACGGCGACACCTACGTCGTCAACGGCACCAAGATGTGGATCACGAACGCGCGGTACGCCGATCCGCTGCCGGTGCTGGTCAAGACCGACCCGTCGGCGTCGCCCGCGCACAAGGGGATGTCGATCCTGCTGGTCGAGGCGTCGTCGGAGGGGTTCGAGGTCACCGCCGACATCGGCAAGCTCGGCTACAAGGGCACCGAGTCGTGCGAGGTCGTCCTGACCGACGTGCGGGTCCCGGCGTCGCAACTGCTCGGCGGGGTCGAGGGCCGCGGGCTGCAGCAGGCGCTGTCCGCGCTGGAGACGGGCCGGATCAACATCGCGGCGCGCAGCGTCGGCGTGGCCCAGCGGGCCTACGACGAGGCTCTGACCTACGCCCGCGAACGGACGGCGTTCGGTGGGCCGATCGGTGACTTCCAGGCGATCCAGCTGCGGCTCGCGGAGATGGCGGTGGCGCTGCAGTCGGCCCGGTTGATGACGTACTGGGCCGCGTCGCGGATGGACGAGGGCGTGCGGATGGACACCGAGTCGGGGATGGCGAAGATCGCCGCGTCCGAGGCTGCGTTGTCGTGCGCGATGGACGCCATGCGCATCCACGGCGGCTACGGCTACTCCACCGAGTTCGAGGTCGAACGGCTCTACCGCGACGCCCCGCTGATGTCGATCGGCGAGGGCACCAACGACGTGCTGCGCACCGTCGTCGCGAAGTCGCTGCTCGCGGGGAAGGCCGTGATCTCGTGAGCGGCAATGGTCGCCATCACGACCATCGCCGATCACAGGAGCTCGCTGCCCTCGCCGAACGGCTGGGCTACCACCTCGACGACGCGCAGATCGCCGCGATGCGCGCGGCGGTGGAGGCGGCCGAGCCCGCCGCGGCCCGGCTGCGCGCCGATCCACCCCTCGACGACGGCTGGCCCGTCGATCCCGCGCAGGGCGACGCCTGGCTGCGCGCACGATGAACCTCGATGTGCACGGTCTCCTGGAGGAGTACCGCGGCGGCGCCGACCCCCGGGAGACCGTCGCCCGATCGCTGGCGCGTCTGAAAGAGGTGCACGAGGCCCTCAACACCACGATCGCCTTCCTCGACGACCGCGCGCACGCCGCCGCCGAGGCGTCCGCCCGCCGCTGGGCCGACGGCACCCCGCGGGCGTTGGAAGGCGTCCCGTTCGCGGTGAAGGACGTCATCGACGTCGAGGGCGTCCCGACCACCGGCGGCTCCTGGGTCTCCTCCGACGAGCCGGCCACGCGCAGCGCCGAGGTCGTGCGCCGGCTCGAGGCGGCGGGGGCGATCGCCGTCAGCAAGGACACGACGACGGAGTTCGCGGTCGGCGGCCCCAACCCGCCCCGGTTCGGCACGACCCGCAACCCGTGGAACCCCGAGCGGTGGGCGGGCGGCTCGTCGATGGGCACGGCGGCGGCGGTCGCGGCGCGGGCGGTGCCGTTCGGGTTGGGCACCGACGTCGGCGGCTCGGTACGGCTGCCGTCGGCCTGGTGCGGCCTCACCGGGCTGAAGCCGACGAGCGGGGCGATCCCGCGGACCGGCGTCATCCCGCTGTCGTGGACCGCCGAGACCGTGGGGCCGCTGTGCCGCAGCGCCCGCGACGTCGAGCTGCTGTTCGGCCTGTTGCGCGGCCCGGACGGCGTCGACCCGCGGGCGATCGCGCTGCCGCCCTACATGCCGGCACCCGGCGATGATCTGCGCAGCGTGAAGGTCGCGGTGGTCGGCGGATACCTGACGGAGATGTGCGACGGCGCCGTCCGTGCCGGTATCGGCGCGATGGCCGGGGTCCTGGCCGACGCCGGCGCGGAGATCGTCGAGGCCGACATCCCGAGCGCCGCGGAGGTGCTCGCGATCGGCTACCGGATCGTGTGGGTCGAGGCCGCGAGCGTGCACCGCGTCAACGCCGCGCGCTGGTCGGAGTACGACCCCGTGCTCGTGTCGCGGATCAGCCAGGGCATCGCGACGCCCGCCGTCGACTACCTCCTGGCCCAGCAGTTCCGGGTACGGCTGCAGCGCGAGCTCGACGACGTCTTCGCCCGCGCCGACCTGATCCTCGTCCCCACCTGCCCGTCAACGGCACCGCGGCTTCCCGACGCGACGGTCGTCGTCGACGGGGAGGAGTTCCCGCTCTACGCGGCGCAGTCGCGCTCGACAATGCTCGGGAACCTCACGGGTGCACCGGGTCTGGCGGTGCCGACGGGCTTCGCCCCCGACGGCCTGCCGACGTCGGCGCAGCTCGTGGCGCCACCGCACGGGGAGGCCATGGCGTTGCGCGCGGCGCAGGTCTTCCAGTCGCTGACGGCGTATCACCGGGCCGTCCCTTCCCCGGCCGAAATGTCCGACGTATCGTCGCCAGTGAGCGGCGCCACACCCGACTGACCCACTTCGGAGGTACTGCTGTGAGCATCGAGAGCCCGGTCCGTACGACGATGTCCGGCCGGGTCGCGGAGTTCGGCGCTGCGTTGGACTACGCCGACATCCCGGCCGAGGTCCTCGACCGTGCCCGTCATCTCGTCCTCGACGCCGTCGGGCTCGCGTTCGCGTCGACGGCCTACGGTTACCCGGCCGTCGCCCGCGACGCGTTGTCCGCGTTGACGAAGGGCGACCATCCCGTCATCGGCATGTCCGACCGGCTCGACCCGCGCGACGCCGCCGTCCTCAACGGCGTGCTGATCCACGGCCTCGACTTCGACGACACCCACATTCCCGCCGTCACCCACGTGACCGCCGCGGCGCTGCCGGCCGCGCTGTCGGCCGCGACGGTCGCCGGGGCGTCGACGAAGGACCTGCTCACCGCGTACGTGCTGGCCGTCGAGGTGTCGGCGCGCGTCGGGATCGGCGGCTCACCCGGGTTCCACGACGTCGGCTACCACCCGACGGGCGTCGCCGGCGCGTTCGGCGCCGCAGTGGCCGCGGGCAGGCTCGGAGGCCTCGACGCCGACGGCCTCGTCGCCGCGCAGGGCATCGTCGGCTCGATGGCCGCGGGGATCATGGAGTTCCTGCAGGACGGGTCGTGGACCAAACGGCAGCACCCGGGGTGGGCGGCGATGTCGGGCATCACGGCGGCGAGTTTCGCCCGCTTCGGCTGGGTCGGCCCGCCCGCGGTCTACGAGGGCCGGTTCGGCCTCTACAACACCCACCTGACCGGCCGCGAGACCGACCCGGGTGCGGTCGCCGCCGGGTTGGGCACGGAGTGGGAGCTGATGCGCACAGCGGTCAAGCCCTACCCGATCTGCCACTTCATCCACGCCTTCGCCGACGCCGCGCTCGACCTGCGCACCGAGAACGACCTGCGCGTCGGTGACATCGCCGCGATCCGCTGCCGCATCCACCCCGTCCCGGGCAAGGTGGTGTGCGAGCCGCCCGAGGCGAAGTGGGAGCCGCGCAGCGACTACGACGCCAAGTTCAGCCTCCCGTTCGTCGTGTCCGCGGTCCTCTCGCGCGGCCGGTTCGGGCTGGCCGAGCTGGCCGACGAGGCGTTGGCCGACCGGGAGATCCTCGACCTGGCCCGCAAGGTCACCGTCACCCCCGACGACGAGAGCGCCTTCCCGCGCGCGTACTCCGGCTACGTCGAGATCGAGCTGACCGACGGCCGGGTGCTGACCCGTCGAGAACAGGTCAACCGCGGCCACGACGAACGCCCGCTCACCAACGACGAGATCGCCGACAAGTACGCGGAATCGATGGCTCTCGTGACGGATGCGGGGACCGCCGACCGGGTCCGGGATGCGGTGCTCGGCCTCGGCTCCACCGACCGGTCCGCGCGTGACTTCGCGGAGGCCCTTCGTGGCTGAGGGCTGCTCCGCAGGCATCTTCCTCACCCACCAGCGGCACCCCGACAAGGACCCGCGGGACGCCCTCGACGAGCAGCTGACCCTGGTCCGTGCGACCCGCGACCTGGGTTACGACTCGGTCTTCGCCGGTCAGCACCATCTCGCGGAGTCCTTCGCCCACATCCAGCCCCTGCCCTGGTTGGCCCGGCTCGCCGCCGAGGCCGGGGACATGCGCGTCGGTATCGGGATCCATCTGCTGGCGCTGCACAACCCCGTCGACACCGCCGAGAACTACGCGGGCCTCGACATCGTCTGCGGTGGGCGGCTCACCTTCGGTGTCGGGCTGGGGTATCGCGACCTCGAGTACGACGCGTTCGGTATCGGCCGCGAGGGCCGGGTGCGCCGGTTCGAGGAGAACCTGCGGATCGTGCAGGCGCTGTGGGCCGGGGAGGAGGTCCACGCCGACCTGCCCTGGTGCCGCCTCGACGGCGTCCGGGCCACGATGCGGCCGGTCGGGACGCCGCCGATCTGGATGGCCGCCAACAGCGACAAGGCCGTCCGCCGGGCCGCCAGGCTGTCGGACACCTGGATGATCAACCCGCACGCGCCGGCGACGACCGTCCGTCGGCAGCTGGAGCTGTTCGCGTCGGAAAGAAGAGGCGCGGGGCGTGGGCCTGTCACCGAGCTGCCGTTGATGCGCGAGATCTTCTGCGCCCCGACGCGGGAGAAGGCGGTCGAGCTGGCGCGTCCACACCTGGCCAACAAGTACTCGGTGTATGCCGACTGGGGCCAGGACAAGGTCATGCCCGACAAGGAGTCCTTCCGCGCGGCCTACGACGAGCTGTCCGACGACCGGTTCGTCATCGGCACCCCCGACGACTGCCTCGAGGCGCTGCTGCCGTGGCGGGAGCTGGGCGTCGACCACTTCCTGTTCCGCACCGACTGGGCCGGAATGCCTGTCGCCGACGCACTGAGCTCCATCGAACTGCTCGCCAAGGAAGTCGTCCCCGCCCTGCGTGCCTCTGCGAAAGGCAACTGACATGGACTTCGGAGTATTCATCCCGATCGGCAACAACGGCTGGTTGATCTCGGAGAACGCGCCGCAGTACATGCCGACGTTCGACCTCAACAAGCGCATCGTCCAGGAGGCCGAACGACAGGGCTTCGCCTTCGCGCTCTCGATGATCAAGCTGCGCGGGTTCGGCGGGAAGACCGAGTTCTGGGACCACAACCTGGAGTCGTTCACGCTGATGGCGGGCCTCGCCGCCGTCACCGACCGCATCAAGCTCTACGCCTCCACCGCCGTCCTGACGCTGCCGCCCGCCCTGGTGGCGCGGATGGCGTCGACGATCGACTCCATCGCCCCCGGCCGCTTCGGCATCAACATCGTGTCCGGCTGGGCCTCCGGAGAGTACGAACAGATGGGGCTCTGGCCCGGCGACGAGTACTTCGGCCACCGCTACGACTACTCCACCGAATACGTGACCGTCCTGCGCGACCTCTTCGAGAAGGGCCGCTGCGACCTCGACGGGCAGTTCTTCACCATGAAGGACTGCGTCCTCTCCCCGCGGCCGTCCGCGCACGTCGACATCGTGTGTGCGGGGCAGTCCGAACGCGGGATGCGGTTCTGCGCCGAACACGGCGACTACAACTTCATCCTCAACCCCGGCGTCAACGACCCCGAGACCTACCGCGAACCCACCCAGCGCCTCGCCCGGTTCGCCTCCGAGGCCGGCCGCGACGTCGGCTCCCTGCCGCTGTTCATGGCGATCATGGCCGACACCGACGAGGAGGCTCAGGCCAAGTGGGCCTCCTACAACGCCGGTGCCGACGCCGCCGCGCTCGGCTACATGTCCGACGAGGGCGGCAAGGACGTTTCCGCCGACGGCTCCGGCACCGCCCGGACGATCAACCTCCCCGAGGGCGCGGTCAACTTCAACATGGCGACGCTCGTCGGCTCGCCCGAGACCATCGCCCGCCAGATCGATCTCGTCGCGGGGATGGAGGGCGTGAGGGGAATGATGTTCACCTTCGACGATTTCGAGAAGGGCGTGCACGACTTCGGCGAGAAGGTCATGCCCCTGGTCGGATAGCTCGTGAGTGGCGTTATTGGCTATGGCCAACAACGCCACTCACGAGGTTCGGTGCCGTTCCTGCAACAACATGGGCCCCGCTGGGCTACAGGCGTAGCGCAGCGCGCCGGTCCGGGTGCACTGTGATCACGTGAGTGACGTCGCCGAACGCCCGACACGTCCCGAACCGACCTTCTTCGGGCAGCCCCGCACCCTGGCGAGCCTGTTCGGCGTCGAGATGTGGGAACGCTTCTCCTTCTACGGGATGCAGGGCATCCTGCTGATCTACCTGTACTACTCCGTCGCGGAGGGCGGTCTCGGTGTCGACCGGGGCGTGGCGACGGGCATCGTCGGCGCCTACGGCGGCCTGGTCTACCTGTCGACGATCCTCGGTGCCTGGCTGGCCGACCGGGTCCTCGGGCCCGAGCGGGTGCTGTTCTACGCGGCGATCGTCGTCATGCTCGGGCACATCGCCCTGTCCGCGCTGCCAGGACTGCTCGGGGTGGGCGTCGGCCTGGTGCTGATCGCCGTCGGCAGCGGTGGGGTGAAGGCGACGGCCACCAGTCTCGTCGGCACCCTCTACGACGCCGACGATCCACGTCGCGACGCCGGGTTCTCGCTGTTCTACCTGGGTATCAACCTGGGCGCGCTCGTCGGGCCGCTGCTCACCGGCCTGCTGCAGAGCACCGCCGGGTTCCACTGGGGCTTCGCGCTCGCGGCCGTCGGTATGGCGCTGGGTCTGATCCAGTACTCGTTCGGGCGCAAGCACCTGCCCGACAGCGCCCGTGAGGTGCCCTCGCCGCTCGCCCCGCGGGAACGGACGATCGCGATCGCCGCGGCCGTCGTCGTGGCCGTCGTCATCGTCGTGCTGGCGCTGACCGGGGTGCTGGCGGCCGACCGGCTGGACCTCATCGTCATCGGGGTGACGATCGTGGCCGCGATCGCGTACTTCGCGTTGCTCCTCACGAGCCGCAAGGTCGACAAGGTCGAGCGCAAGCGGGTGCTGGCGTTCGTCCCACTGTTCCTGGCGAGCACCGTGTTCTGGTCGCTCTACCAGCAGCAGTTCACGGTGCTGACGATCTACTCCGACACCCGGCTCGACCGCGACCTGTTCGGCTGGGAGATGCCGGTGGCGTGGGTGCAGTCGATCAACCCCGTCTTCATCATCGTCCTGTCCGGCGTCTTCACGGTGATCTGGACGAAGCTGGGCAACCGGGCCCCGTCGACGCCGATCAAGTTCGCGCTCGGTGTCGCGATCGTCGGTGTCGGTTTCCTGTTGTTCCTGCCGATGGCCGGTGGTGGCCCGAACAGCGCGCCGCTGCTGGGCATCGTCGGCATCCTGTTCGTGTTCACCATCGGTGAGCTGCTGCTCTCGCCGGTGGGCCTGTCGGTGTCGACGAAGCTCGCCCCGGAGGCGTACCGCACGCAGATGGTCGCGCTGTTCTTCCTGTCCATCGCTCTCGGGACGGCGTTGTCGGGCACGCTGGCGGGGTACTACAGCGCGGAGAACGAGGTGGCCTACTTCGGCATACTCGGTGCAGTGGCGATCGCGGCCGGCCTGGTGTTGCTGGCGATCACCCCCTTCGTGCGGCGGCTGATGAGCGGCGTCCGATAGGGAATACTCGAGGTGGGTTCGTCCGGCTAGCGGAAGGTGGAGCAGTTCGTGAGTGTGAGCCTTGCCAAGGGTGGGAACGTCAGCCTCTCGAAGGAGGCCCCGGGTCTCACGGCCGTGCTGATCGGCCTGGGCTGGGATGCGCGGGTGACCACGGGACACGACTTCGACCTCGACGCCTCCGCCCTGGCCTGCGGCGCCTCCGGGCGCGTGCTGTCCGATCAGCACTTCGTGTTCTTCAACAACCTCACCAGCCCGGACGGCACGATCGAGCACACCGGCGACAACCTGACCGGTGACGGCGAGGGCGACGACGAGGCCATCAAGATCGACCTCGCGAAAGTGTCGGACGACGTCGCGAAGATCGTGTTCCCCGTGAGCATCTACGACGCCGACGCCCGGCTGCAGAACTTCGGGCAGGTCTCCAACGCGTTCATCCGCGTGGTGAACCAGGAGAACGGCGTCGAGATCGCCCGCTACGACCTCACCGAGGATGCCTCCACGGAGACGGCGATGATCTTCGGTGAGGTGTACCGGCACAACGGCGACTGGAAGTTCCGTGCCGTCGGCCAGGGCTACGCGTCCGGGCTGGCGGGGATCGCGCGGGACTACGGCGTCAACGTGGCCTGACCCGGGCTCGCGGCGGGGGGACCCGGGATGGTGCTCAGACGGATCTTCGGCGGCGGGCGCGAGCCCGAGCCGCAACCGCCGGCCGATCCCCGCCGCCGGCTGGAGGACGCGGTCGCCCGCCGCGTCGAGGAGCATGCGGCCGCGCGGCTGGGGATGGCCGAGGTGGCGACGGGGCGTCGGCGGCTGGAGCTGCTGATCGCGCGGTACCGCAACGAGATTCGAGAGCTCGACGACGCGGCGCGCGAGCAGCTGCGCGCCGGTCGTGAGGACGAGGCGCGCCGGCTGCTGGTGCGTCAGGCCGGGCTCGCCGAGCAGATCGAGGGCCTCACCGCGCACCGCGACCAGATCGCGGGCCAGCTGGCGCAGATGCGGGAGATGACGTCCCGGTTGCGCGACGACCTCGACCGTATGGAAGCCGAGAAGGCCACTGTGCTGGCGACGTTGTCGGCGGCCGAGGCGCAGGAGCGCGCGGCGGCGGCGCTGGCGTCGTCACCGGGTGCCGACGACGATCCGGCCGCCCTGCTCGCCCGCACCCGCGACCAGGCCGAGGCGCTGTCGTACCGGGCGGGTGCCGACGCGGAGGTCGCGGCGGCGTCGGCACGTGGCCGTGGGGCGGCGACGCCGCGCTCGCCGGATTCGGTGGAACAGCGGCTCGGGGAGATGCGCGGGGAGCGCTGATCACCCGCCGGCGATCCGCTCCCGGACGCGGGTGACGGTGTCCTGCGCGCCGCGCGACACGGCGTCGAGTTCCTGCAGGTAGGACCAGTAGTCGGGGTGGGTGGCCTCGAGCAGCTCGGGTGCGCGGTCGAGCCGGGCGGCCAGCGCGTCGAGCGTCGGGATCTCGTTCGCGACGCGCTGCCCGGTGGCGACGACGAGCCGCTGCGCGTCGCGCAGGGTGAACCGGGCCTTGTCGAGGCGGCCCTTGGGGTCGGCGCGGACGTCGTCGAGCATCGTCAGCCGGTCGGCGACGGCGGCGAGGACCTTCTCGGCGCTGTCGAGCGACGAGCGCGCGGTGTCGACCTCGCGGGTGGCGCGTGCCCAGTCGTCGGTACCCATCGCGGTCTCGGCGGCGGCCAGCGCGCGGCGGCCGGTGGTGACGGCGCCGGCGACCTCGTCGCCCGCCCGTTCGAGCCCGGCCGAGCAGGCCAGGGAGTAGCTGCGGCGCAGCGTGGACAGCTTGTCGGGCAACGACTCCGCGCGTCCCTCGATGCCCGCCGCCCGGGTGGCGAGCGAGCGGACCCGCTTGGGCAGGTCGGTGCGGACGCGTTCGGCGCGCTCGGCCGCGGCGACGACCTCACGGCCCGCGGCCGCGACCCCACCCCACGCGCTGACGGCGGCAGGCCCGATCCCGAGGGCGCTCGCGTCGGCGGCCTGCGCGCGGGCGGCAACGAGCGCGGCGTCGAGCTCGGCGGGGGCCAGGCCGGCAGCGCGGGCGCGTTCGACGGCGGCCGCGGCCTCGTCGACGGCGACGACCGCCGCCCGGGCCGCGACGTCGCGCTGCTCTGACGCGGCGGCCAGCTCGGCGAGCGCGTCCTGGTGGCGCTGGTGGTAGCGGACGGCCATCGGCGTCGCGCGTTCGAGCGACGCCCTGATCCGGGTGAACTCGCGGGCGGCCGCGGCGAGCGCCGCATGGTTCGCCTGCGGGTCGCGGATCGCGGGCTGGTGCATGTCGACCGCGCTGATCCAGTCGACGACCGCGGCATCGGCGGCCTTGCAGGACGAGTCGACGTCGGCGCGGATCGCGTCCGCCCGTCGCGGCTCCAGCGCGATCAACGCATCGGCGGCCTCCCGGGCCGACAGCTCCGCCTCGTCGAGCGCCAGGAACGCGTCGGCCGCCGCGCGGTAGGCCGAGTCGGCGGCGTCGCGCACCGAACCGGCGGGGGACCGCGTCATCGGTGCTCCCTCCCGTCCCGGCAGTTCCTCATGGTCAGCTTAGGCGTCAGCCGACGACCAGCAGGACCGTCGCCACCGTGGACGTCAAGGCGCGCACGTGGTTCCAGCGCGTCCAGCGCCCGGCGAAGCGTTCCCAGGCGGGGATGATCTCCGGCCCGCCGGGGTCGACGCGGTCGAGAGCGTTGTTGAGCGGGACGTTGACCGCCGCCGTCACGGCGTACACGCCGGCGAGCAGCACCAGCGCCCCCGCCAGCCGCAGCGGCGTCCCCGTGATCCCCGTCGTCGCCGCGACCACGACGGCCAGCACCGCGGTCCCGCCGAACAGCAGCCCGAACACGGGGTTGAGGATCGCCCGGTTGACCTGCTGCATCACGACCGCGGCCCGGGGCGCGGGCAGCCGGGACAGCGCCGGCATGACGGAGACCGAGAACGCGACGAACAGTCCGGCCACCAGACCCGCCCCGACCACGGTGGCGACGGCGACCACGTCGAGCCATCCGTTCCCCCGCGTCACGCCCCCATCCTGCCCGAAAGCCGCGGTCCGCGTCGTACGCCCGAAAATGGCGGGAAATGCAATTCGAATCGCTCCGCCCGGCGGTTCCGGGAATGGCGGCGCAGCGCCCGCCGGAATCGGTCGCCGACGGAGAGGGCGTGGTCAGTGGCGGAACGGCTCACCTGCTCGGTGCCGCCCTCGTCGTCGCGTTCCTGACGGTCATCGGCAAGGAGGCCAAGGGGATCTCCTTCGGCGGGCGGCCGGGCACGTCGGG
>MEGH01000055.1:0-12866 GCA_001725415.1 Pseudonocardia sp. SCN 73-27 | reverse complement strand
CGTGGGTACGCCGGTCTCAGAATGATCCATCCGCTGGCCGCGGCGCCCCCCGTGCACGACACTGTGCGACCGGGCGCCGACGGCCGGGCCGGCGCCCCCCATGACGGGGGTGACCGATGCGTGCGATGCGGGTGCTGCGGCTGGTGGTGCATGCGCCGAGCAGACAGCCGGTGCTGCTGCTCGGGGAGGTCGAGGGCGACCGCTGCGTCCCGGTCTTCCTGCGCGGACCGCAGGCCGAGGTCATCGCGTTCGGGGTCCGTACCGACGCCCAGCCGCCCCTGACCCAGGACATGATCGTCCCCATCGTCGAGGGGCTGGGGCGGCGGATCGAGGGCGTCGAGATCACCGAGCTGTCCAGCGGCACGTTCAGCGCCGACGTCGTGTTCGACGGCGACACCCGCATCCCCGCGCGACCCAGCGACGCCCTCTCGCTCGCCATCCGTGACTCCCTGCCGATCGGGATGGCCGAGGAGATCCTCGACGAGGTCGGCCAGCCCATCGCGGCGCTGTTCCCCGACGGCGGCGACGCGCCGCCCGAGGAGCAGATCGAGGAGTTCCGCGAGTTCATCGACGAGGTCTCGCCGGAGGACTTCAAGGACTGACCCCTGCCCACGAGCCGTCATCGCGACGCGAGCAGGGTGCGCGTCCACATGTCGGTGAGGTGGGCCACGAAACGTTCCGTCGTCCAGCCGCGCTCGCCCACCAGTAGCAGCCAGTACTCGACGGCGTTGGTGCTCCACACGATGTCGGCGACGGTGTCGTCGTCGAGGTCGGGGCGCAGTTCGCCGGTGGCGCGCAGGTCGGCGGCCAGGCGTCGCATGTTCGCGGCCCGGCGATGCGCGATCTCCGCCCACAGCGTCGCGCACGCCGGGTCCTGCCCCGCCGCGTCGCGCAGCGCCAGGAACACCGGGCCCAGGCGGGGGTGGATCGCGCCGATCGCCGCGGCGTAGATCGCGAGCATCTCGGTCGCGCTTCCGGCGGCGCGCATCCTGGCCACGTAGTCGCGCTCCGGGCCGGGTACCGGCCCGTCGGCGCCGGAGATGGCCGTCTCCACCAGCTCGCGCAGGATCACCGGCTTGCGTCCGACCGTCGCGTACACGGTGTCGACGGCGACGTCCGCACCCTCGGCGACGTCGGCGACCGTGGTGCGGCGGTACCCCTTGGCGACGAACAGCTCTCGCGCCGAGGCGAGCACGGCTGCCCGGGTCCGCGCCGCTCCCTCCGCGCGGCGGGGAGCCCGGTACTGCCGCCGGGCCTTGACGTCACCGCTCACGTGCCCCACTCTACCCATATTAATCCGAAGTTGGTTCGGATCAATGAAGGAGCGCGTCATGGTCTATGCCTTCGTCCAGGACGTTCCGATCGGCGAGGAGCTCTACCGCCGGATCACCGAGGAGATCGGCCCGGAGCCGATGGAGGGGTCGCTGCTGCACCTCTGCGTCCGCCGCGCCGACGGCGGCCTGCGCTACATCGACGTCTGGACCGACCGGGAGGCCTGCGCCCGCGCCTTCGACCAGCGCATCCATCCCGCCGTCGACCGCGCCTTCGGCGGCGCCCGCCCCGGCACCGAACCCGCCGTCGAGCACCTCGACGTGATCGACGCGAGCGGCGCCCTCCTGCCCTTGTGAGCGGCAACGGTCGCCATGGCGACCATTGCACTCACAAGGTGTGGGGTCAGGCCGCCGCCGTGGGGGTCGGGTCGGGCTCGGCGCTGAACTGCGTGCGGTGCAGGTCGGCGTAGCGCCCGCCCGCGACGAGCAGGTCGTCGTGCGTCCCGGTCTCGACGATCCGGCCGTCCTCCACGACGAGGATCCGGTCGGCCGCGCGGACCGTCGACAGCCGGTGCGCGATCACGATCGCCGTCCGCCCCTCCAGCGCCTCGCCGAGCGCCTCCTGCACCTGCGCCTCCGACGTCGAGTCCAGGTGTGCGGTCGCCTCGTCGAGCACGACCACGCGCGGGCGGGCGAGCAGCAGCCGCGCGATCGTCAGCCGCTGCCGCTCGCCGCCCGAGAGCCGGTAGCCCCGCTCGCCGACGACCGTGTCCAGCCCGTCGGGCAGGCCGGCGACCAGGCCCTCCAGCCGGGCCCGGCGCAGCGCCGCCCACACGTCGGCGTCGGTCGCGGCGGGGGCGGCGAACAGCAGGTTCGCGCGGATCGTGTCGTGGAACAGGTGTCCGTCCTGCGTCACGACGCCGACGGTCGCGCACACCGAGTCCGCCGACAGCCTCCGCACGTCCACGCCCGCGAGCCGGACCGCGCCGGAGTCCACGTCGTACAGCCGGGGGAGCAGCGACCCGATCGTCGACTTCCCCGCCCCCGACGAGCCGACCACCGCCACCAGCTGCCCGGGCTCGGCACGGAACGACACGTCGTGCAGTACCTCGACCCCGCCGCGGGTGTCGAGCGTCGCGACGTCCTCCAGCGAGGCCAGCGACACCTGCGACGCCGCCGGGTAGCCGAACCGCACGTGCGCGAACTCCACCGACACCGGTCCGTCGGGCACCGGCCGCGCATCCGGGGCGTCGACGATCAGTGGCGCCAGGTCGAGCACCTCGAACACCCGCTCGAAGCTCACCAGCGCCGTCATCACCTCGACACGGGCACCGGCCAGTGCCGTCAGCGGGGCGTAGAGCCGCGTCAGCAGCAGCGCCAGCGACACCACCGCGCCCGGCTCCAGCGTCCCGGCGATCGCCAGCGTCCCGCCCAGGCCGTAGACCAGCGCCAACGCCAGCGCCGACACCACCGTCAGCGCCGTCACGAACACCCACTGCACCATCGCCGTCCGCACCCCGATGTCGCGGACCCGGCTCGCGCGGGCCGCGAAGTCGGCCGACTCGTCGGCGGGGCGGCCGAACAGCTTCACCAGCGTCGCGCCCGGTGCGGAGAACCGCTCGGTCATCTGCGCGGTCATGGCGGCGTTGTGGTCGGCACCCTCGCGCTGCAACGCCGCGAGCCGCTTGCCCATCAGTCGCGCCGGCAGCACGAACACCGGCAGCAGCGCCAGCGCCAGCATCGTCACCTGCCACGAGATCTGCAGCATCACGACGAGCGTCAGCGCCAGCGTCACCACGTTGCCGACGACGCCCGACAGCGTGTCGCTGAACGCCCGCTGCGCGCCGAGCACGTCGTTGTCGAGCCGGCTGACCAGTGCGCCCGTGCGGGTGCGGGTGAAGAACGCCACCGGCATGCGCTGGACGTGGTCGAACACCGCCGTCCGCAGCTGCAGGATCAGGTCCTCGCCGATCGTCGCCGAGAGCTTGCGGGTGACCAGGCCCAGCCCGGCCTCGGCGATGGCGATGAGCGCGATCAGCCCTGCGATCCCGGCGACGACGCCCGCCGGGCCGCCGCCGACGATCGCGTCGACGACCCGCCCCGCCAGCACCGGCGTCGCCACCGCGAGCACCGCGCCCACGACGCTCAGGCCCACGAACCACGCCAGCCGTCGACGATGGGGACGTGCGAAGGTGGCGATCCGCCGGGCGGTGACGCGGGCCGGGGCGTGCCGGGTGCCCGGATCGGTCGAGGCGTTGCGCAGGGCCGACCACGTGTTGATGTCCACGGCGCCGACGGTAGAAGCTGGACCTGACTTCAGGTCAAGGCGTGTGGATCCGCAGGCCACCCGACGAGGATTGGCCCTGGCCCGGGAGGCCACCGAGGCGCACGATCGGAGAGTGCCACGCCCGGACCTGCGCCCCCTGCCCGTCACACGCTCCCCGATCCGCAGGCTCCCGCAGCTGTTCTTCGGCCTCGCGCTCTACGGCACCAGCATGGCGATGCAGGTCCACGCCGGCCTCGGCCTCAACCCGTGGGACGTCCTCCACCAGGGCCTGACCACCAAGTTTCCGCTCAGTTTCGGCGCCATCACCGCCATCACCGGCGCCATCGTCCTGCTCATCTGGATCCCGCTGCGGCAACGGCCCGGCGTCGGGACGGTCGCGAACGTCGTCGTCATCGCGTTCGCAGTCGACATCGCCCTGGCCCTGCTCCCGCAGCCGACCGGGCCGGCGTGGCGGATCACGATGATGGTCGGCGGCATCGTCCTCAACGGCATCGCCTCGGCCCTCTACATCGGCGCCCGCCTCGGCCCCGGCCCCCGCGACGGTCTCATGACCGGAGTGTCCGCCCGCACCGGCTGGTCGATCAGGCTGGTGCGCACCGGGATCGAGGTCGTCGTGCTCGGGACGGGCTGGCTGCTGGGCGGCACCGTCGGCATCGGGACCGTGCTCTACGCGCTCGCGATCGGGCCGCTCACCCAGGCGTTCCTGCCGTTCTTCACCTACCGCGCGCCGGTGGAGCGGGTCGTCCCCGGGGCCCCCGACGCGAACCCGGGGACGACACTGGCAGCGTGAGCACCACCGGCCTCGCCAGGGCGATCGTCTCGGTCGCCGACCTCGACATCGCGTTGCGCTTCTACCGGGACGTCCTCGGGCTCCCCGTGACGACGCCCGCGCCCGGCACCGCGACCCTGCCCGTCCCGGGCGGCACGGAACTGATGCTGCACGAGCGCCCGGCGCGGCCCAGCGACGCCGGGGTGGCCCTGAGCTTCGCCGTCGACGACGTCGACGCCCTCACCGACGCCGCCGTCAGCGCCGGGTGCGGCGTCCTCGACGCGCCCGCCGACCAGCCCTGGGGCGAACGGCAGGCCGTCCTCACCGACCCCGACGGCCACGTCGTCTGCCTGGTCTCGCGCTCGTCGTAGTTGCAGTCCGGTTCAGCCGACGGCCTGCTCGGAGCCCAGTGCCTCGTCGGGCAGCTCGCGCTCGGCGAGCGGGGTGGGCTTCGGGCGACGCGGTTCCCGGACACCGGAGCCGCCGCCGCGTTCGGTCCACAGCTTCACCGCGGTACCGACGCGCACCTTCGCCCCGTGGTCCGGGTTCTGGCCCGACACCACCAGCTGCCCCAGCTGGAGCACCGCGGGCGGCGGGCCGTCGGGATCGGCGGAGACGGCGAGCAGCCCGTGCTCGTCGAGGATGTTGTGGGCCTGCTCGACCGTCTTGCCGACGACGTGCGGCACCCGGACGAACCGCTGCCGCGCCGCCCGGCCGAGCACCCCTCTGCGGATCTCCGCCTCGGCGGCCGCCGAGGGTGCGGGGGCGGGTGGGTCGGTGTCGAGGTCGCGCCAGCGCTCCCACGCCGACTGCCTGCTCACGCCCAGCTTCGTGGCGATCTCCGCCCACGACAGCCCGCGCCGCCGCGCGCTGCGAACCGCCTCGAGCTCGGTCTCGTCGAGCAGCCGGCGCATCAGCCCGACGTCGCCCAGCGCGGCCAGCGGGTCGCGCTCCGGGCTGTCGGCGACCGGACCGCCGCCGGGGTACCAGAACGCGAGCCGCTCCCAGGCGCGCCTGCCGTCGCGCCACGGCCCCTTGTCCTTGCTCATGTCGCCTCCCCGGATGTCAAGGCATCCTGACGTCTGTCGTCAGGCTACCCTGACGCCCGCCTCACCGGGGCATGTCGTTGCTGCAGAACGGGGGGCCAGGCCTCAGGACACCTTGCGAGCCCGGGTCTGCGCCCGCCGGACGTACCAGACGTTCCAGGCCAGCAGCAGGGCCATGGTTCCGAGGAACATGAGCTCACCCAGGCCGACCATCACGCTGACCGGCAGCATGTAGACCAGCGGGATGCGGATCAGGGCCTCGGCCAGCAGGCCCGCGCCCCACACCGTCGAGGAGACCCGGTGGCCGCGGCGCACGTGCGGGTCGGTGCGGAACTCCTCGGCCAGCTCGGCGCGCCTGCGCGGGTTGAACGACTCCGCGGCCGCGAGCGTCAGCGGGCGGGGGCCGAAGGCCGTCGCCAGGAACGTGATGCCGACGGCGCCGGTGACGATCGAGTTCTTCAGCAGGAAGAAGTGCTCGTCGCCGCTGATCAGGGTCAGGGCGAGGCTCAGTCCGAACACGACGAGCATGACGGTGGCGAAGAGGTTGAGCGAGCGGTGCCGCACCACCGAGACGACGACGCGGGCGGCGGCGACGAGGGCGGCGACGAGCAGGGCGACGTAGTCACCGACCCCGAACAGGTGCAGGGCGTAGTAGGTGAGGACGGGCAGTGCGATGTCGAGACCGAGGCCGCGCAGCATGGCCCCGACGGGCACGTCGGCGCCGGCGGATGGCTCGGCCACGGCGGTCTCCCGGTCTGCGATGTGCGTGGTGCTCATGTCAGTTCTCTCCGATGGATGCGTCGTCGATCCAGGAGCCGTGGAAGCCGGCGGGGACGCCGCGGGGCAGGGTGACGGTGGCGACGGGTGCGGCGGCGACGTCGGTGGCGTCGAGGACGAGCAGGTCGGACGCCGTGCCGTCGCGGGTGGTGGTGATGGTGAGCAGCCAGCCGTCGTCCTCGGCGCGGCCGGGCGCGGCGGAGGGGACGAAGACCGCCTCTCCCGCAACGGTTCCGGTGCCCAGCGGGTGCTCGGTGACCGTGCCCGCGACCATGTCGAGCTTGACGATGCCCGCCGTGCCCCGCTCCTGGGACACCGCGTAGCGATAGCGCGAGTCGCGGCCGACGAGGCCGTCGTCGACGGTGGGGAACTCGACGGCGCGGTCGTCGAGTGCGGTCTCGGTGGCCTGTCCGGTGGCGGGGTCGAGGACCCAGCGGTGGTAGCGGGCGGCGCCGGTGGCGGCGGCGTCGGCGGCGAGGCCGGAGGGGTCGGTGCCGAGGTCGTCCCACATGGCGACGGTGTCGGCGGGCGAGTAGCGCGCCCCGTCGACGACGACCTTCCCGGAAGGGTCGGTGTGGGCGTTGCCGACGTGGAAGACGTAGCCGGGGTCGACGTCGAACCAGGTGACGTGGCCGGGCTCGGCGAAGGGCATGACGCCGATGCGGGCACCGTAGGACTCGTCGTAGCCGTAGGGCATGCCCTCGGCGAGTCGCTCGAGGGAGAAGGTCATGGGCAGGTCGAGGAAGACGGCGTGCCGGTCGGTGATGGCGAAGTCGTGCATCATCGTCGGCCCGGGGACCTCGATCTCGGCGCTCACGCAGAGCTCGCCGGATGCGGTGAGCCGGTGGTAGGTGACGAACGGCGGCATGATGCCGTAGCCGAAGAAGTGCAGGTCGCCGGTGGTCGGGTCGACCTTGGGGTGGGCGGTCATGGCGGTGGTGAGGCGGCCGCCGAAGTCGCTGGGGCCGACGGTCGCGAGCTCGGGGGTCACGACGGTCGGGAAGCTGCTCTCGACGAGCGCCATGATCTGGCCGGCGTGCTCGACGACGTGGGTGTTGGCGACGCCGACGCTGCGGTCGAAGGTGCCGTCGGGGCCGATCATGGTGGCGCCCTCGAGGGCCTTGGTGCGGACCCAGCGGTTGCGGTACCACTCGGCGCGACCGTCGCGGAGCCGGATGCCGTGGAGCATGCCGTGGCCGGTGAACCAGTGCCGGGCGGTCTCGCCGGGGCGCGGGTTGGGGCCGTTGCGGAAGTAGCGGCCGGTGAGCTCGGGCGGGAGTGTGCCCTGGACGGGCAGGTCGTGCGCGTCGATCTCGTCGGGGACGGGGGCCAGGTAGCCCTCGAGGGTCACGCCCGCTGCGGTGGTGGTGTCGGTCATCGTGGCCTCCTCGTCGTTCTTCGTTGCCGAGAAGACTGCACCTGTCAGAAATGACATGTCAAGGGTCGAGCTGAGAATTTCGACATGTCAACTGTGACATGTATGGTGGCGGCATGTCGTTGACGCACGCGTTGCTCGGACTCCTGGCCGTCCAGCCGCGGTCCGGGTATGAGCTGACGAAGGCGTTCGAGACCGACCTCGGCCGCTACGCCTGGCAGGCCGGGCACACGAGCATCTACCCCGAGCTGGGCAAGCTCGCCGATCGCGGGCTCGTCGAGGTCGCCGCCGAGGGTGCGCGGGGCAGCAAGACCTACGCGGTCACCGACGCCGGGCGCGCCGAGCTGCGCACCTGGCTGATGTCCCCGCCCGCACGGCAGGGGAAGGTACGCAACGAGCAGGTCCTGCGCATGTTCATGCTCTCGGCGCTCGACCCGGTCGATGCCGTCGTGGTCCTGGAGCGCATCGCGGAGTCCACCGCCCAGCAGGCCGACGTGCTGCGCGCGATCCGCGAGGAGGCCGGGCCCGTCGAGCCGGGTCCGGAGGGGTTCGGTCAGCTCGCCGCGGAGTACGGCCTGCGGCAGTTCGAGGCCGTCCACACCTGGGCCGAGTGGGCGATCGAGCAGCTCAGGGCGCCCGCCCGCACCTGAGGCACGCAGGCGCCCCAGCCCGGAACAGTTCGCTCACAGGATCAGGCGGCCTCGGGGGCAGGCACGTCCTCGTCGACCGCTGCGGCCGCGGGGGCAGGTGCCTCCTCCACGTCGGGAAGCGTCCACGGCCGCACGACCAGCAGCAGCACCACGAGGGCGACGGCCATGCCGCCGGCGACGACCGTCGTCATCGCGAGCGCGTCGTTGCCCAGTGCGCCGACCAGCGGCGACACCGCGGCGCCGACACCGAACTGCACCGCACCGAGCAGGGCGGCCGCGGTCCCGGCGGCCTCCCCGTGCGAGGACAGCGCCACAGCGGGCGCGTTGGGCATCATGACGCCCGCGGCCGCCAGCACCGCCCACATCGGGATGAGGATGCCGACGAGCCCGCCGGCGCCGGTGGCGCCGACCGCGATCAGGACGAGGCCCGCGAGCGTGCCGAGGACGGCGGCGCCGGACAGGATCTGGCGCGGCTCCCAGCGGCGCAGCAGCACCGGGTTGAACTGCGTGCCCGCGATCAGCCAGATCGCGCCGGCGCCGAACACCAGGCCGAACGTCTGCTGGCCGAGCCCGAACTGCTCCTGGTAGACGAACGAGGCGCCCGAGACGTAGCCGAACAGCGCTGCCATCGTGAAGCCCGCGACCAGCACGAGGCCGACGAAGACGCGGTCGCGCAGCAGGCCCGCGTAGGTACGGAACGTGGCGCCGATGCGGGCGCTGCGCCGGCGCTCGACGGGCAGCGTCTCCGGCAGCACCTTCCACGCCAGCGGCAGGAGCAGCGCGGCGTAGACGGCGAGGACGACGAACACGCCGCGCCAGTCGGTGAAGTGCAGGATGCCGCCGCCGATCGTCGGCGCGAGGACCGGCGCCGCGCCCATCACGAGCATCAGCCGCGACAGCAGGTTGGCCGCGTCGCGGCCGAAGTAGAGGTCGCGCACGATCGCCAGCGCGACGACGGCGCCGGCCGCGGTACCGATGCCCTGCAGGACACGCAACACCCCCAGAATCTCGATGTTCGGGGCGATCAGGACGAGCAGCGACGCGGCGAGGTGCAGCAGCGCGCCCGCGAACAGCGGCTTGCGGCGGCCGATGGCGTCGGACATCGGGCCGATGAACAGCTGGCCGAGCGCGAGCCCGGCGAGCGTTCCGGTGAGGGTGAGCTGGACGAGGCTCTCGGAGGCGTTCAGCTCGTCGCTGATCTGCGGGAGCGCCGGCAGGTACATGTCGATGGTCAGGGGACCCAGGGCGACGAAGGCGCCGAGCAGCAGCGCGAGGCGCAACCGTCCCGGTACGGCGGTTCGGGAGGTGTCGGTCACGGAGAGGTGCAACATCCTGGAACGAGCGAAGGTTCCCGAATGCGTGTGATGTGATCCGTTGCACGCCTGCGCTCGTGCGGTCGACCGTTCACACCTACCCGGATCTCGCTGCGCTGCACCGGGTTCTCGACGAGGGGGAGCAGGCCCTCATCAGCCCGACGATGCGGGTGCCCGACCTGCCGGCGCTCGTCGAGATCGGGGACGCATCCGGGCGTCGGTCGTGCACGACGGCGACACCCCCGGCCCGCTCGACGCGTGGATGGCGCTGCTCGGGCCGAGGACCCGCGCGCTGCGGATGGCCGCGCACACCCGTGGCGGGCCGGCCGTCGCCGAGCCGTCGGTGGGGGACCGAGGAGCCGGCGGACCTGATCGCGGAGCTGAAGTCCGCTCTCGGCCGACAGTTCGTAGTCTCGGGTCCATGGTCGACGAGATCCGGACGTCCGACGGTCTGCGGCTCGCCGTGCGGGAGCACGGCGACCCCTCGATGCCGACGGTCGTCGCCGTCCACGGCTACCCCGACGACCAGCACGTGTGGGACGACGTCGTCGCCGACCTCGCGGCCGACCACCACGTCGTCACCTACGACGTGCGCGGCGCCGGGGAGTCCGAGGCTCCACGCCGGCGGGACGCGTACCGGATCGACCGGCTCGCCGCCGACATCGCCGCGGTGATCGACGCCGTCAGCCCCGACGCGCCCGTGCACCTGCTCGCGCACGACTGGGGCTCGGTGCAGTCCTGGCATCTCGTCACCGACTCCGACTTCCGCGATCGGCTCGCGTCGTACACGTCGATCTCCGGGCCGTGCCTGGACCACATCGGACGGTGGTTCCGTACGGCGTCGGCGCGCGAACGTCGTGGGCAGGCCCGCAGGTCCTGGTACATCTCGTTCTTCCGGCTGCCGGTCCTGCCCGTCCTGGCCTGGCGCAGCGGGGTCTTCGGGGCGGTGCTGGCCCGCCGGGAGCGGATCGCGCGGCCGTCGATCAGGACGGCTGTCAACGGACTGGAGCTCTACCGCGCCAACATCGGCGACCGGGTCCGCTCGCCGCAGCGCCGGGTCACGTCGGTGCCGACGCAGGTCCTCGCCCCGCGCGGCGACGCCTACGTCGGGCCGTCGCTGGCGCGCTCCGCCGAGACGTTCGCCGACACGCTGTGGGTGCGGGAGGTGGCCGGAACGCACTGGCTGCCGCGGACCCGTCCGGACGTCGTCGCCCGCGCGGTCCGCGACATCGCGTCGTACACCGACGGCGGCCCAGCGCCCGCCCGCGAGCGGAAGGTCGTCGTCGTGACCGGCGCCGGGAGCGGCATCGGGCGGGAGACGGCCAAGGCGTTCGCGGCGCGCGGGGCGTTCGTCGTGGGCGCCGACATCGACGTCGAGGCCGCCTCCGCCACGGCCGAGGCCACCGACGGCGCCGCCTACGAGCTGGACGTCTCCGATGCGGGCGCGGTCGAGAAGTTCGCCGCCGACGTCGCGCGTGCGCACGGGGTGCCCGACGTCGTCGTCAACAACGCCGGCATCGGCATGGCCGGGCCGTTCACCGCGACGACCGAGGAGGAGTGGCGGCGGATCGTCGACGTCAACCTCTGGGGTGTCGTGCACGGCTGCCGCGCCTTCGTGCCGCTGATGCAGGAGCGCGGAGAGGGCGGGTCGATCGTCAACGTCGCGTCCGCGGCGGCGTTCCTGCCGCACCGCTCGATGAACGCCTATGCGACGACGAAGGCCGCGGTCCTCGCGTTGTCGCAGAGCCTGCGCGCCGAGCTGGCCGACGACGGCATCGGCGTCACCGCGCTCTGCCCGGGGTTCGTCCACACCAACATCACCGCGACCTCCCGCTTCGCGGGCCAGGACCCGGAGGCCGAGCAGCGCAGCCGCGACGCCGCGACCGAGGCCTACCGGCGACGCAACTACACCCCCGACCGCGTCGCCGCGAAGCTGGTGCGGGCCGTCGAGAAGGACCTGGCCCTCGCGCCCGTGACCGCGGAGGCGCACGTGGGGTTGCTCGCGTCACGTCTCGCACCGGGGCTGATCCGCGCGATCGCAAAGCGCGGAGGCTAACCTCGGTGACCATGCTGGTCGAGCGCATGACGCCCTTCACCTCGACGATCTTCGCCGAGATCACGCAGCTCGCGGTCGACACCGGCGCGATCAACCTCGGCCAGGGCTTCCCCGACACCGACGGCCCCGAGAGCCTCCTCGGCGACGCTGCCGCGAACATCCTCGGCGGTATCAACCAGTACCCGCCGGGGCCGGGCGTCCCGGCGCTGCGCGAGGCCGTCGCCGCCCACCAGAAGCGGTTCTACGACCTCGACGTCGACCCCGCCGACGTGCTCGTCACCGTCGGCGCCACCGAGGCCATCGCCTCGGCGGTCCTGTCGCTGTGCTCGGCCGGCGACGAGGTGATCGCGTTCGAGCCGTACTACGACTCCTACCCGGCGATGACCGCGCTCTCGGGTGCCACGTTCCGCACCGTCCCGCTGCGCGCCCCCGACTTCGCGTTCGACCCCGACGAGCTGCGCGCCGCGTTCTCCTCGCGCACCCGGATGATCCTGCTGAACTCCCCGCACAACCCGACGGGCGCGGTGTTCGACCGTGACCAGCTCCAGCTGATCGCCGACCTCGCCACCGAGCACGACGCCGTCGTCGTCTCGGACGAGGTCTACGAGCACATGACGTTCGACGTCCCGCACATCCCGATCACCACCCTGCCGGGGATGGCCGAGCGGACGCTGACGATCTCGTCGGCGGGCAAGACGTTCTCGGTGACGGGCTGGAAGATCGGCTGGATCCATGGCCCGTCGGAGCTGGTCGCGGCCACGCGCGCGGTCAAGCAGTTCCTCAGCTACACCGCGGGCGCGCCGCTGCAGCCGGCCGTCGCCGCCGCGCTCGGACTGCCCGACGAGTTCTACACGGAGATCGCGACGTCGTTGCGCGGCAAGCGCGAGCTGCTCTCCGCCGGGCTGAGGGCGGCCGGGTTCACCGTCCACCAGCCGCGCGGCACGTACTTCATCGTGGTCGACGGCCGCCCGCTCGGCTTCGAGGACGGCTACAAGCTGGCCTACGACCTGCCGTCGCTGTGCGGGGTCGCGGCCGTCCCGGTGTCGGTCTTCGCGTCGTCGCCGGAGGGTGTCGAGGCCACGCGGCCGCTGGTGCGGTTCGCGTTCTGCAAGCGCGACGAGGTGCTCACCGAGGCCGTCGGACGCCTGGCAGGCCTGCGAGCCTGACGTGCGGATCCTCGTCGTGGAAGCGCTGCGCGCCTGTGAGTGGCAATAGTCGCTGTGGCGACCTGTTCTGTCTCAGCACATGTGCGACAGGTTTGTCTCAACACATGTGAGACAGGTGGTCATGGCCTGATGATCCGCTGGTAGCGGATCGTCGGG
>MEGH01000054.1 GCA_001725415.1 Pseudonocardia sp. SCN 73-27 | reverse complement strand
GCGCAAGACGTTGGGCTGGGACACCCCCGGGGAGTGGATGGCCCGGCTACTGTCGCGGCCAGTGACCACCGGTGTTGCGCCGACCCCTTGAACCAGAGCCGCTGCGGGAGCAATGAGGTTGCGCGCATCGACCCGGCCGCAACCCTCCTGTCGTGTTCGCCCGTCCCGGGAGCAGCGAGGTTGCCCGCGGGTGGTCGGCGCGATGTCGACTGCTGCGCCGGGCGCGCGGGTCAGGTGTACTCCATCACCAGCATCGCGGCGCTGCCCGCGGCGAGGGCGGTGTAGGTGTGGGGGCGGTCGCCGGGGAAGCAGGCGTAGTCGCCGGGGCCGAGCTCGACCTGTTCGCCCTCGGGTCCCGCGACCCAGCGTCCCGCGGTGACCAGCATGTGCTCGACGGTCCCGGGGATGTGGGCGTGGGCCTCCCGGGCGGCGCCGGGTTCGCCGGTGACGAGGTGCAGGTCGCGCCGGGCGCCGGGCGGGCAGGCCGACAGCAGCGCGCTCGTGAACGGCGCCGACTCGGAGGTGAGCGGCGCGGCGTGCCCGAACCGAACGACGCGGACGGGCTGCGCGGGGGTCTCGACCAGCCTCGCGAACGGCACCCCGAGCGCGACGGCCAACGCCCACAGGGTTTCGACGCTGGGGTTGCCGGCGCCGCTCTCGAGCTGGGACAACGTCGACTTGGACAGTCCTGCGCGGCGGGCGAGCTCGCCGAGGGAGAGCTCGCGCCGGGTGCGTTCGCGGCGGACCGCGTCGGCGATGGCGCGCAGGGGTGGGCCTTGGGGCGCGTCGACGGTCGGCGCCTCGTCCGTTCGCTCCACCGGTCTCCTCGTTCGACTTGACGAACACGGCGTGTGGTGTTCAGTCTAGGACACCATGCGTTCGTTTCGTCGAACACCTGCGCCACAGGACGCCGTCGACGGGTCCCGCGCCGACCTGCGCGACGTCCTCGCCCTGGCGGCCGCCCTCGGCGTGGTCGGGGCCTCGTTCGGGGCGCTCGCGGCGGCGGCGGGGATCCCGCTGCCGATCGTCGCGGGAATGTCGTTGATCGTGTTCGCGGGCGGGTCCCAGTTCCTCGTGGTCGCGGTGGTCGCCGCGGGCGGGGGAGTGCTCGCCGCGGTGGTGGGTGGGCTGCTGCTCAACGCTCGGCACATCCCGTTCGGGCTCGCGATGGCGCCCGTCGTCGCCGACCGCTCACTGGGCCGGATCCTGGGCGCGCACGTCCTGATCGACGAGGCGGTCGCGTTCTCCCGGGCCCGCGGCACCGGCCCGCGGGCGCGGCGCGCGTTCTGGGCGTGCGGCATCTCCTTCTTCGTGCTGTGGAACGTCGGGACGCTGGTCGGCACCGTCGCGGGTGCCGCGGTCCCCGATCCGAACTCCTTCGGGATCGACTCCGCCTTCCCCGCCGCCCTCCTCGCACTCCTGCTGCCGGGTCTGCGCGTCGCCGACGCGCGCCGGGTCGGTCTCGGGGCCGCGGCTGTCGCCCTGGTGGCGACGCCGTTCCTGCCGCCCGGCCTGCCGGTGCTGGCCGGGCTCGCGGGCCTGGCCGTGGCGGGCAGCGCACCGGCGTCGAAGGCGGCGTCGTGACCTGGACGGCGGTGCTGGTGCTGGGCGGCGGCACCTATCTGATGCGACTGTCGGGGCTGTTGCTGCGCGGGCGAGTCGAGGTGCCGGCGAAGGTGCAGCGGCTGCTCGACCTGGGCGCGACCGCGCTGCTCGTCGCCCTTGCGGCGACCGCTGCGCTCACCGAGGCGGGCGGGTTCGCCGGCTGGGCGCGCCCGGCCGGGGTGGCGGTCGGGGCACTGTCGGTAGTGCTCAAGGTGCCGTTCGTGCTGGTCGTCCTGCTGGCCGCGGGCACGACGGCAGGCCTGCGGCTCCTCGGCGTCCCGTGACCCGCCTGCCTGGGACGAGGACCTCGTGAGTGGTCATGGTCGCTGCAGCGACCATGACCACTCACAGGGTTGCCACGTCGGGGTGTCAGGGCCCCACGGATGCGGGGGCGGCGTCGTAGCGGGTGAAGGTGCGCGTGAACGTCGCCGTGCCCGACGTGGTGGCCCGCAGGTCTACGGCGTAGCGCAGCAGTTCGACCGCCGGGATCTCGGCGACGACCATCGTGCGGCCAACTCCCGCGACCTCGGTGCCCAGGACCCGGCCGCGGCGCGCGGACAGGTCGCCCAGCACCGACCCGAGGTGCTCGTCGGGGATGCGGACGCGCACCTCGTCGAGCGGTTCGAGCAGGACGGTCCCGCAGGCCTCGGCGGCTTCGCGCAGCGCGAGCCCGCCGGCGGTCTGGAACGCGGCGTCGGAGGAGTCGACGCTGTGCGCCTTGCCGTCGACGAGCGTGGCCTTCACGTCGAGCACCGGGTAGGACGTCTCGCCGCCCGCGGTGAGGCCGCGTTCGAGCTGGGCGCGGATGCCCTTCTCGACGCTCGGGACGAACTGGGTCGGCACCGAGCCGCCGACGACCTTCGACTCGAACACGAACCCGCTGCCACGTGGGAGCGGTTCGAACTCGACGTGGCACACCGCGTACTGGCCGTGCCCGCCCGACTGCTTGACGTGCCGCCCGGTGACCTTCCCCTTGCGCGCCAGCGACACCCGCATCGGGACGCGCACCGGTTCGGTGTCGACCTCGGCTCCCCCGGCGCGCAGCCGCGACAGCACGACGTCGGCGTGGGCCTCACCCATGCACCACAGCACCGTCTGGTGGGTCTCGGAGTTGCGTTCCAGGCGCAGCGTCGGGTCGGCGGCGACGATCTTGGACAGGGTCTTGATCAGCGCGTCCTCGTCGCCGCGGGAGTGGGCGACGACGGCGACGGGCAGCAGCGGGTCGGGCAGGTCCCAGGCCTGCAGCAGCAGCGGGTGGTCTGCGGCGGAGACGGTGTCGCCGGTCTCGGCGGACCCGAGCTTGGTGAGTGCGCAGATGTCGCCGGCGATGCAGGCGTCGACCTCTCGCAGCGTCGCGCCGAGCGGTGAGTAGACGTGGGCGAGGCGCTCGTCGACGTCGTGCCCGTTGTCGTCGGCCATCTCACCCGGCACGCCGTCGTCGGACGGGGTGCGCTGCACCGGGATGTGCCCGCTGACGTGCACGGTGGCATCCGGGCGCAGGGTGCCGGAGAACACGCGGACCAGCGACACCCGCCCGACGTAGGCGTCGGCGGAGGTGCGCACGACCTCGGCGGCCAGCGGCCCGGCGGGGTCGGCGACGAGTACGTCGTGGGAGCTGCCGTCGACGCCCGAGACCGGGGGGAGCGGGTGCTCCAGCGGTGACGGGAAGCCGCCGACGACGACCTCCAGAAGCGCGTCGAGCCCGATGCCGCTGGACGCGCAGACTGGGACGACGGGGTGGAACGCGCCGCGCGCGACGGCGGTCTCCAGGTCGTCGACCAGGGTGGCGACGTCGATGTCCTCGCCGCCGAGGTAGCGCTCCATGAGTGACTCGTCCTCGGACTGCTCGATGATGCCCTCGATGAGCTCGCCGCGGGCGTCGTCGGCGCCGTCGGGTGCCGCGCCCTCGGGGGTCTGGGAGAGCAGCCCGTAGAGGTCGGTGAGCGCGCCGTCGGCGGAGCGGACCGGCAGGTAGAGGGGCGCGACGCCGGCACCGAACGCGTCGCGGCAGGCGTCGATCGTCGCCTCGAGCGAAGCGCGGGCGTGGTCGCACCGGGCGACGACGACGGCGCGCGGCATCCCGACCTCGGCGCACTCCTCCCACTGCGCGACCGTCGCGGGGTCGACCGCGCCCTCGTGGCCCTCCGAGGCCGGGATCACGAAGAGCGCGGCGTCGGCAGCGCGCAGCCCGGCGCGAAGTTCGCCGACGAAGTCCCCGTATCCAGGGGTGTCGATGAGGTTGATCTTCGTCTCGTCGTGGACGAAGGGCGCGACCGAGAGGGCGACGGATCTCTGCTGGCGGACGGCGGCCGGGTCGTGGTCGCAGACGGTCGTCCCGTCGAGGACGGTGCCCTGTCGGGGGATGACGCCGGTGTGGGCCAGCAGGGCCTCCACGAGGGTCGTCTTCCCTGCTCCGCTGGGCCCGACGAGGACCACGTTGCGTACGTGGGCGGGATCGGTGACGGCAGGGGTCCGACCGGTCCCCGCACGTTGCCCGCTGTCTGCTCTGCCGGCCATCGCGACCACCTCCACGGTGGTGTCGAGCACGGCGCCCCGTTGCGCCGGGCTGTGCTCGATTTCACACCCGTGCCGGGTCGGTCACAACCCCCGGAATCGGCATTCTGCCCGGGAGTAGGGTCCTCGGCCGTGCCCATCCCCGGTCCCGGTTATGCCATCACCGCGCGCGTCGAGGCGCCCGCGTCCGCCAGCGCCGCAGGTGACCTCGCCGTGGCGGTCGGCCGCGTCGGCGGCGTCGTCACCGCGTACGACGTCGTCGAGGCGCGGACCGACGCGATCGTCGTCGACATCAGCTGCAACGCCCTCAACGAGGCGCACGCCGACGAGATCACGACGGCGCTCGAGGCACTGCCCGGCGTGTCGGTGCGCAAGGTGTCCGACCGGACGTTCCTGCTGCACCTCGGCGGCAAGATCGAGATCCAGTCGAAGGTCAGCCTCCGCAACCGTGACGACCTGTCCCGCGCCTACACCCCCGGTGTCGCGCGGGTCTGCCAGGCGATCGCGGCCAACCCCGCCGACGCCCGCCGGCTGACGATCAAGCGCAACACGGTCGCCGTCGTCACCGACGGGTCGGCCGTGCTGGGCCTGGGCAACCTCGGCGCCGCCGCGGCGATGCCGGTGATGGAGGGCAAGGCGGCGCTGTTCAAGCGGTTCGCGGGCGTCGACGCGTGGCCGGTGTGCCTGGACACCCAGGACACCGAGGAGATCATCCGGACCGTGCAGATCCTCGCGCCCGCCTATGGCGGCATCAACCTCGAGGACATCGCCGCGCCGCGCTGCTTCGAGATCGAGCGCCGGCTGCGCGGCCTGCTCGACATCCCGGTGTTCCACGACGACCAGCACGGCACCGCCGTCGTCGTGCTCGCGGCGCTGCGCAACGCGCTGCGCGTGGTGGGCAAGAAGTTCGCCGACATCCGCGTCGTGGTCTGCGGGGTGGGCGCCGCGGGGTCGGCGATCATCCGGCTGCTCACCTCCGAGCAGACCGCCGACGTCGTCGCCGTCGACATCGACGGCATCGTGCACCGCGACCGCCGGGGCATGGACGCGAACCTCGTCGAGATCGCCTCGATCACCAACGCGCAGAACACCTCCGGCTCGCTGGCCGACGCGCTCGTCGGCGCCGACGTGTTCATCGGGGTGTCCGCGCCGAACCTGTTCGGTGCGACCGAGGCGGCCACCATGGCCGACAAGGCGATCGTGTTCGCGCTCGCCAACCCCGACCCCGAGATCGACCCGGCGGTCGCGCACCAGCACGCCGCCGTCGTCGCCACGGGCCGTTCGGACTACCCGAACCAGATCAACAACGTGCTGGCGTTCCCCGGTGTGTTCCGCGGCCTGCTCGACGCGCACGCCCGCGACATCACCGACACGATGCTGCTGGCCGCCTCCGCGGCGATCGCCGACGTCGTCGCGGAGCCGAACCCGTCGTTCATCGTGCCGAGCGTGTTCGACACCTCGGTGGCCCCCGCGGTCGCCGAGGCGGTGCGCGCCGCGGCGACCCGCGCCGCGCAGGAGGCGAAGGCCGCCGGACAGCCCGCCGGGCTGCCCGGCTGACCACGGCGGACCACCCCGATCACGACGACTATCCTGGACGCCTGTGAACGCCCCTGTCGTCGGAGTCCTCGCCCTGCAGGGCGACGTCCGTGAACACCTGTCCGCGCTGAACCGCTGCGGTGTCGAGGCGCGCCCCGTGCGCCGTGGCGCCGAGCTGGCCGCCGTCGACGGTCTCGTCATCCCCGGCGGGGAGTCGACCACGATGAGCAACCTGCTCGGCGTGTTCGAGCTGCTGGAGCCGCTGCGCGCCCGGATCGCCGATGGCATGCCCGCCTACGGCTCGTGCGCGGGCATGATCCTGCTGGCGTCGGAGGTGCTCGACGGGCGCCCCGACCAGCAGCAGCTCGGTGGGCTCGACGTCGTGGTGCGCCGCAACGCCTTCGGTCGTCAGGTCGACTCGTTCGAGACCGACCTCGACTTCGACGGCGTCGAGGGCGACCCTGTCCGCGCGGTGTTCATCCGGGCGCCGTGGGTGGAGAAGGTCGGTGGCGACGTCGAGGTCCTCGCCTCGGTCCCGGCGGTCACCAGTGCCGGGCAGGACGCCGGGGAGGCCGCGGGCCGCGCGGTGGCGGTGCGCCAGGGCACCGTCCTCGCCACGGCGTTCCACCCCGAGCTGACCGGCGACACCCGCGTCCACGCGCTGTTCTGCGACATGGTGCGCGAGGCCGTCGCGGCACGCCGGTAGGATCGAACGGTTCCGGCAGGTTCGGTCTGTTCCCGGCTGCGCGGCCCCTGCGGGCCCGGCCCGGTTGCCGAGATGTGCCGCACGTGAGCAGCGGAAAGGAAGTATGTCGATGAGCGGCCACTCCAAATGGGCGACGACCAAGCACAAGAAGGCCGTCATCGACGCCCGCCGGGGCAAGATGTTCGCCAAGCTGATCAAGAACATCGAGGTCGCGGCCCGCACCGGCGGTGGTGACCCCGACGGCAACCCGACGCTCTTCGACGCGATCCAGAAGGCGAAGAAGAGCTCGGTCCCCAACGACAACATCGACCGCGCCGTCAAGCGCGGCTCGGGCGCCGACGCCGGGGGTGCCGACTACCAGAACATCACGTACGAGGGATACGGCCCCAACGGTGTCGCGCTGCTGATCGAGTGCCTCACCGACAACCGCAACCGCGCCGCCACCGAGGTGCGCACGGCCATGACCCGCAACGGCGGCGCGATGGCCGACCCGGGCTCCGTGGCGTACCTGTTCAACCGCAAGGGCGTCGTGATCGTCCCCAAGAACGACCTCGGCGAGGACGACGTCCTGCTGGCCGTGCTCGACGCGGGCGCGGAGGAGGTCAACGACCTGGGGGAGTCCTTCGAGGTCGTCACCGAGGCCACCGACCTGATCGCGGTCCGCACGGCTCTGGTCGACGCGGGCATCGACTACGACTCGGCCGACCCGACCTTCCTGCCGACGATGCAGGTCGAGCTCGACGCCGAGGGCGCGAGGAAGGTCTTCAAGCTGATCGACGCGCTCGAGGACTCCGACGAGGTGCAGAACGTCTACGCCAACTTCGACGTGAGCGACGAGGTCATGGAGGCCGTCGACGCGTGACCGGGTCCGGCGGCCGGCCGGCTGCCGCGAACCGGCCCGGTTCGTCGGGATCGTCGCTCCTCGGCCGATTTCCGCCTCGAATTCGGATTCAGTGCATTTCGTATTCGGTCGCCGATTCAAATCGAGAGCCGCGTCATTCCGGGCACCTTTGGACTTGCTTTACCCATCCTTTGCCTGCAATATCGGGGCGTGGACAACGGTGAGTCGCTGACGGTGCTCGCGGCGAACGTCGGCGTGGTCGACGCCGTCCTGGTCGGGTCGCTCGTCGTCGCGGAGTTCTCGCTCCTCACGGAGATGACCGACCCCGCCTTCGACCCGGTGTTCGACTTCCTGGCGACGCGCTCGCACACCGTCGTCGCCGACGCGATCCAGCCCTCCGAGACCAAGGAGGGGGGGTGGGCGCGGGTCATGCATTTCGCGCTGCACGACGAGGACGGATCGTCGGACCCGTTCGACGACCTGCCTTTCCGCGCGGGCACACACTGATCTATCCGCCGGCGGATAGGGTCGCCGTCATGGCGGCCCCCGATGTCGCGGCGGCGCTGCGGATCGCGGCCCCGTCGCCGGAGCACGCCGGCGAGATGCTCACGGTCCAGCGCGCCGCCTACGTCACCGAGGCGCAGCGCTACCACGCTCCGGGCATCCCGCCGCTGCGCGAGACCCTGCAGGAGATCAGGGCCGACCTCGTCGGCGCCGGTCCCGCACTGGTGGTGCGGGCGGCGTGGCTCGGGACGCGCCTGGTCGGGTCGGTCCGCGGCCGGGTCGGCGGCTCCGCGATGGAGGTCGTCCGGTTCACGGTGGCGCCCGACGTGCAGGGCGGCGGCGTCGGCCGCAGGTTGCTGGAGGCCCTGCACGCCGCGGCTCCCGCGTCGGTCGGGTCGTTCTGGCTGGTGACGGGCGAGCGCAGCGACGACAACGTGCGCTTCTACGTCGCCGCGGGCTACCGGGTGGTCGGCAGCAGCGTCGACGACGCGGGTGTCGAGCTGGTGCGCATGGAACGCGCCCGCGACCCGCAACAGTGACACAGGCCCCGGTGCGGGGCCCGGTGTCCGTTCCGCGGACAATGTCGCGCGAGTCGCGCGTCCGGACTGGGCGTGTGTGGCCGGTGTACGGGAAACGGAGACCCGCCGTGAGCACTCCCGGTTGGACGCAGGGCCCTGACGGCCGCTGGTACCCGCTGCCGCCCGGCCCGCCCCCGGGCGCGGGCCCGCAGGGTGGTTACCCACTGGGCCCGCAGATGGGCGGCAGCTACTCGCCTCCGCCGCCCGCGCCGCCGCGGAAGTCGAACACCGGCAAGATCGTCGCGATCGTCGTCGTGGTGCTGGTCGTGCTGATCGGCGCGGGCGGGTTCTTCGCCTACCGGGCCGTCACAGGCCTCGCGGCCGGCGTGACCGGCGGGGCGGCCGGGGCGGGCGGCGACTGCCCGGCGGTCTCGAAGGACGACGTCGACTCCGTGCTCGGCGGGAACTTCGACGTGATCTCGATGGGCGGCGTCGGGTCGTTCGCCGCGCCGATCCTGGACTCCCGGGTGCTGCCGGACGCGGAGACGTGCTGGGCGGTGCAGAGCGGGCAGGGCGACACCGACCTCGGCAAGCTCGCCCGGGTCGCCCGTTACTCCGGAAGCGATGCACCGGCCCGCTTCCAGGCCGAGCTCACCACGGCGAAGGGCACGAGCGAGGACCGCGGCAACGGCATCACCGTCTCGTCGTCGGCGTACTTCGCGAAGTCCGTGCAAGCCGGCGACGAGGCGTTCTGCACGACCGGCGACGGCACCAGCGCGGCGGGCGCCCTGGTGCGCCGCGGCGACCTGCTGGTCTACGTGTCGACGACCGCGGGCAGCGAGGGCGGGGTCCCGCAGATCCAGTTCGACCCGGACGCCGAGCCGGGCGCCGCGGTCGGTTTCGCCTCCGACGCCGCCAACTGCGACCTGGCCGTGAAGCTGGCCGAGAAGGTGCACTGACCCCACTCACGAGGGTTGAGCGATCACCGCCGACCCGGTAGCGGCTCAGCCGGCCCGGTGCACCTGCACCCGGGCCGGCCGCACGCAGCGCTCGCCCGTGCGCAGCCCGTCGGCGAGAGTCGCGGCCACGGTCCGGTCGAGCGCGGCGTCGTCGGTCGTGGTGATCTCGGCGGCGTCCATGGTCGCCGCGTCGAACACGTCGCCGGGCCGGGGTGTCACGACGAGTCCGCCGCGCCCGGCGAGTACGCGTTCCAGCCCGGCGGCCAGCGCTTCGAACGCCTCGGCGTCCGGCGCCGACGCCGCCGTCGCCGCGCAGGTCAGGGCATCGGAACGCAGCGCGTGCAGGTCGACGAGCAGTGCCACGTCGGGCCCCGGCTCAGGGATGGCGGGACGCGCGCTCGACGCCGCGGCCTGCCGCGCGAGCAGCCGGGCCAGATCGTCGACCTTGTCCGCGATGTCGCGAAGGGAAGGTTCGCTCACGCCTCGAGAACCTATCGATAGCCTGGCGTCGTGGCCGTCCACGGTATCGATCTCGGTACGACCAACTCCGCCGTCGCCCGCATCGCGCCGGACGGGAGCCCCGTCGTACTCGCCGGGATGTCGGGGGAGCCGACCACGCCGTCGGTCGTGCTGTTCGCCTCCCGCGACGAGTACGTCGTCGGCGAGGGCGCCCGCCGCGAGGCCCGGCTCGACCCCGAGCACGTGTGCGCGCTGGTCAAACGCCGGATGGGCGACGCGCAGTGGCGGTTCGTCGCGCACGGCAAGGCGTGGTCGGCGCCCGCGGTGTCGTCCCTGATCCTGTCGAGCCTCCTCGCCGACGCCCGGTTCGCCGACGGCGAGGAACCGAAGTCCGCCGTCATCACGGTGCCCGCCTACTTCGGCGACGAGGAACGCCGTGCGACCGTCCAGGCGGGCGTCTACGCGGGTCTCGACGTCGTCGACGTCCTGTCCGAGCCGATCGCCGCCGCCCTGTCGTACGGGTTCGGCCGCCTCGACGGCAGCGTGGGCACGAGCAAGGCGGACGGGGAGACCGTCCTCGTCTACGACCTCGGCGGCGGCACGTTCGACGTCACCGTCATCGAGCTGGCGGACCGCCGCATCTCGGTCCTCGCCGTCGAGGGCGACCACCAGCTGGGTGGCGCCGACTGGGACGAGCGGCTCGCCCTGCACCTGTCGCGCAGGTTCGGTGAGGCCGAACCCGACGCCGAGGACCCGCTCGACGACTCCGCAGGCGCCCAGGCACTCGTCCTCGCGGCGGAGCGGGCCAAGCACGAGCTGTCCGACGCCGACCGCACCGACGTCGTCGTCGCCCACGACGGGACCCGGGTCACGGTGCCGGTGACCCGCGCGGAGCTCACCGAGCTGACCGCACCCCTGCTGCGCCGCACCATCGACCTGACCCGGTCCTGCCTGGCCGAGGCGGCCCGCCGCGGTGTCGACCGCGTCGACCGGGTGCTGCTCGTCGGCGGGTCGTCGCGGATGCCGTCGGTCGCCGAGGCGCTGCGCACCGAGCTCGGGCTGGAGCCGCTGCTGCACGACCCCGATCTCGCCGTGGCCCGCGGCGCCGCGCTGTACGGGGAGAAGAAGGAGCTCGAGCGCATGGTCGCGGCCGATCTGCGCACCCGCGGGCGGCTGCGCGACGGTGACCCCGTCGAGGACGCTGCCACCGCCGACCTCGACGACGCGTGCCGCCGCGTCGCCGACGCCTTCTCCGTCCCGCTCGCGCAGGTGCGCCGGGCCGTGGAGATCCGCGTCGACACCGTGGTCTCGCGCGGGTTCGGGGTGCTCGCGGTGAGCGACGTGGGACGCCTCGAACCGACGTGGCTGGTGCACCGCAACGACCGGCTGCCGGTACGGACCAACCGATCCTTCGGGACGGTGCGGGCCGACCAGTCGACGGTGCAGCTGACCGTCGTCGAGCAGCAGGGCCAGGCCGAGTCGCAGCGCGCCCAGGACGTCAAGATCCTTGTCCAGGGCGAGATCACCGGCATCCCGCCCGGCCACGACGAGGGCTCGGAGATCCGGGTGACGTTCGAGATGGGCTTCGACGGCGTCCTGCACGTCACCGCGTTCCATGTCGACGCCGCGATGCCGCTGGAGCTCACCGCGACGACAGGCGCGACGTTGTCGCAGGCAGAGGTCGCGCGCGAGCGTGACCAGCTGGGCCGGGCCCGCCGTCGTGACTGACCGCCCCGGGACGCTGGAGCCGTTCGACCCGAACGGCTACCGCAAGAGCGTGCTCGCCGCGGTCGACCGGCGTGGCGGCCCCGACACCTCGGACGCGTTCGAGCTCTACGACATCCCCGTCCACGCCGCGGTCGCCGGCACCCTCGACGACGCCGCTGTGCTCGCCCGCATCGACGAGGTGTGGGGGTTCTGGCAGCGCCAACGCGACCACCCGAAGTACCGGGTGCTCGTGGCCGAGCTCGTCGCGAGCCACGAGGCCCGCAGCGCCGACCTGCGCGACCCGGGGCAGCGCCGGATCGCCGCGGTGGCGGCCCGGGCCGTGCGGGAGCAGCGGGACGCGGCCCGCTACCAGCTGCTCGACGCCGCGATCGCCCGGCTCGTCGACCGACACGGTGGCGTCCCGGCGGACAAGGTCGAGGGCCTGCACGACGTCGGCGCCCTCGCAGGGCTCGATCGCGCCGAGGTGACCGCGCGGCTGAACCGGCACCGGCTGCTGCCCGCCACGGCTGCCCCCGCACCCGACGCCGCCGCGGTCGGCCCGGAACGGCGGCGCCAGATCCGGGCGCTGCTCGACGAGTTCGGCAGGCTCACCGGCGGCACTCCGCCGCCGACGCTGCTCGCGCTGCTCGGCCTGGGCGCCGAGGCCGGGCCGGAGGAGGTCGCCGAGCGCGCCGCGGGCTGGCGTGCCCGGGCGCGCGAGCTGCCCCCGGACCGGCTGCGCGTCGTCGTCGACGAGTTGCTCGTGCACGTCGCCGACCTGCTGGAGGCAGGGCCGCGCGCGATCGCCGGCTACCTCACCGCCGTCGGGGCCGACGTCGCCGAGATGCTCCGCCCGCAGGTCCGGGCCGCTGTGCTGGTGGAGGACAAGCTGGTCGCCGAGGACCACGCCCATCTCGTCGACACGGGCGTCGGGGCGGGGCTGGACCGGGCCGCCGCGGCGGCGCTCGTCGCACGGCTGGCCGCGGAACTGGGCGCGGAGGTCGAACCGGTGCCCGGGGCGGCCGCACCACCCCGTCGCGACCCCGCCCCGTCGCCGAGGGGCCCCGACCTGCGTGAGGTCCGCCGCGCCCTGCGCGAAGGTCGGCCCCGCGCCGCGGCGGCGCTGCTCGGCGACGTCCGGGGCCTCGACGGCGCGCCCGGTACACAGGCACGCGCGCTCGCCGCGGAGATCGAGACCGTGATCGCCGACGCCGCCCGCACTTGGCTCGTGCTCGACACCGCTCGCGCCGCCCGCCGCTGGGTCGAGGCCGCCACGCTGGCCGACCGGCTGGAGCGCACCGCCTCCGACGTGCCCGCCCCCGACGGCCGCACTGCCGCCGACGCCGCCGCCGAGGCCGGCGGGCACGTCGTCGCCGCCGACCGCGCCTTCGCCCGTGTCCCCGCCGGGCCGCCGGGCGACCGCGTGCGCGCGTTGCGCGCGGTGCTCGAGGGCTGCGCCGACCACGTGGGCGCCCTCGCCGGCCTCTCGGAGGGCGCATCGCCCGTCGCGCCCACCTGGGTGTCGGCGGCGCGTGACGCGGCCGGTGCCGTGCTGGTGCTGTGGGAGCCGACCGTCGCGGCCGGGGTGACCCACAAGGTGGAGCGGCTCACCCCCGACGGGTCGTGGCGGGTCGTCGGGCGGACCACCGACGCGGCGATCGAGGACGGCGGCGCCCCGCCCGGCGTCGAGGCGCCCGTCTACCGGGTCACCTCCCTGATCGACGGCCGGACCTCGGCGTCGACGCGCTCCGACGAGGCGCCGGAACCCGTTGCCGCGCAAAGGGTCTCGCCGTCCGGCTCCGGGCCGTCCGGCCCCGGGCCGTCCGTGGTGCGGGCCGAGCGTGGCCCCGGTGGCGTCGTGCACGTCAGCTGGGCGGGGGAGCCGACCGCCCGCTACCGCGTCCGACGTCGTCGCCCCGACGGGGGTTGGAGCGTCGTGGGGCGGGTAGCCGGTACGTCGATCGACGACGGAAATGTCCCGCTCGGGAACCTTCCGGTGTACGAGGTCGTTCTGGTCGACGACGGCGCCTCCCCGGGCGACGTCGCGCCCCGGGCGTGCTCGGACGGGTGACCTGCTCCACGCCCGCCACGCGCTCCGGCCGGTCCGGGCACACTGGGATCGGGCGGGATGTCCCTTTTCGGGAGACCGCTCACCGGTGTCCTGATCACCGGCGATACCGTTGCCGCGACCGGTGACGGGCACCAGCCCCGCCGGGCCGTGAGGCCCCACACGAGCGCAACAGAAGCAGAGGACATGAACCTTCGAATCTTCGGATGGTCGTACGCGGTCACGGTCGTGGCCCTCGTCGTCGCCTTCCTTTACGGCGGTGTCGAGGCACTGATCCTCTGCGCGATCCTCGGCATCCTGGAGATCTCGCTCTCCTTCGACAACGCGGTCGTCAACGCGACCGTGCTGGAGCGGATGAGCCCGTTCTGGCAGAAGATCTTCCTGACGATCGGCATCCTGATCGCCGTCTTCGGTATGCGGCTCGTGTTCCCGCTGCTCATCGTGGGCATCACGGCGAACCTGGGCCCGATCGAGGCGTTCCAGCTCGCGCTCGAGCAACGACCCGAGAGCGATCCCACGAGCTACGCCTACCTGCTGAACCAGGCGTACCCCGAGATCGCGGCCTTCGGCGGCATGTTCCTGTTCATGCTCTTCCTCGACTGGGTCTTCGAGGACCGGGAGCACCGCTGGCTGGCCTGGCTGGAGCGCCCCCTCGCCAAGATCGGCGCGCTCAACCGCCTCTCGGTCGTCATCGCCATCGGCGCGCTCGTCCTGCTCGCCGAGACCCTGGCCGCGGAGCCGGGCAAGGTGCTCGTCGCGGGCTCGCTGGGGCTCGTCACCTACCTGCTGGTCAACGGCCTCGGCGACCTGTTCGAGTCAGCCGGCGGCGCGGACGCGCTCGCGGGCGGTGGCGACGGGGACGGGGACGGGGACGCGACGAAGTCCGGCGGCCCGTCGAACCTCGCGAAGGCCACCGGCAAGGCCGGCTTCTTCCTCTTCCTCTACCTCGAGGTCCTCGACGCGGCGTTCTCGTTCGACGGCGTCATCGGCGCCTTCGCGATCACGACCGACCCGATCCTCATCGCGCTCGGCCTCGGCCTCATCGGCGCCATGTTCGTCCGCTCACTGACGGTGTTCCTGGTGCGCAAGGGCACCTTGCAGGACTACGTGTACCTCGAGCACGGTGCGCACTGGGCCATCGGCGCGCTGTCGGTGATCCTGCTGGTCGGCATCGGCTACCACGTCAACGAGATCATCACCGGCCTCATCGGCGTCGCCTTCATCGGCGCGGCGTTCCTGTCCAGCATCCTGCGCAACCGCAGGCTGGCCCGGGAGGGCGTCGAGACCGAACAGCCGCTCGACGACGTGGCCGCCGAGAAGGCCGGCACGTCTCACGACGCCGACGCCGACGACACCGACACGGACACCGCTGCGGGCGCCGACTCCGCGACCGCCGAGTCGGGCAGCCAGGTCCGCAAGTAGCTCGTACGCGACACACCGGGAGGGGCGGCGACCGCCGTTCCTCCCGGCTCACCGGATGACCCCGTAAACCGAACGGAGCCATTGCATGAGCGTGAACATGACCAAGGGCCAGAAGGTCTCGCTCGCCAAGCGTGGGGGCGGCAGCCTCACCGTCGTGCGCATGGGCCTGGGATGGGACGCGGTGAAGAAGCGCGGCCTGTTCGGGGGCTCGAAGTCGCAGTCGATCGACCTCGACGCCTCGGCCCTGCTGTTCGACGGCACCGGCCAGCTCGTCGACGCCGTCTGGTTCCGGCAGCTGCAGAGCCGCGACGGCTCGGTGCGCCACACCGGCGACAACCTGACCGGCGACGGCGAGGGCGACGACGAGTCGGTCATCGTCGACCTCACCCGGCTCTCGCCCGGTGTCGCGCAGATCGTCTTCACCGTGAACTCGTTCACCGGCCAGGACTTCTCCCAGATCGAGAACGCGTTCTGTCGCCTCGTCGACGAGACCACCAACGAGGAGCTCGCCCGCTACGACCTCAGCGGCTCCGGCCGGCACAACGCGCAGATCATGGCCAAGGTGTCGCGCGGCGGCGCCGGTGAGTGGTCCATGACGGCGATCGGCGCCACCGCGAGCGGCCGCACCGTGCAGGATTTGGTGCCCGCCACCGCCGGCTACCTGTAGGCACCCGCCCTTCCCTCGAAGGGGACGCGGGCCGTCGTCGCGGAGGAAGAGCCTTACAGGTCGAACTCCGCCGGCGCGATGCCGACGGCGTTGCAGGCCTCGCGGACGGCCTGCTTCTCGTCGGCGTCGAAGTCGCCGTCGGCGCCGCCGATGATGATGCCGACCTGGATCACCGCGCGGGCGGCGTCCTGCTTGCTCTTCAGCTTCGCGATGGTCTGGATCGCCTCGACCTTGCCGAAGTCGTAGTCCTTCTCCAGCTTCGAGGCGTAGAAGGTGAACTTCTCGAGCAGCTCGCTGGCCGGGAAGATCGACAGCACGTCGTTGCTCGTGATGAAGTTGGCCGTCTTCGTGCGCTCCTCGGGCGAGATCGTCCCGTCGGCCGCCGCGATGAGAGCGCAGATCGCCATGCTCGCGTTCGCGAAGTCCTTGTTCTTGAACTTCCCCACCTGGGTCTTCGCGTTGGCGGACATGTCCACCGCCCGTTCCTTGAGCTGGTCCCACAGCGCCATGTATGGCTTCCTTCCCTCGATGTCGCGGACGCTCAGGCGCCCGCCCCCAGAGTGCCAGAAACGGAAATATCGGTAGGAATCACCTGAGTCGCAAGGAGTTCCACGAGCTCCTCGCCCGCGGCCACCCCGCGGGCGGCGGTGACGGTCAGGTGCGGGCGCCGCCAGCCGGTGTCGGCGAGCTCGCCGTGGGCCGGGCGGATCGCGACGTCGGCCGCCTCGAGCAGGTCGGTGTCGAGCAGCGAGTCGCCGGCCGCGAAGAGCGTCCCGCCGCCGCAGCGCGCCCGGACCTCCTCGGCCGCGGCCGCCTTCGTCAGCGGTAGGGGGACGGCATAGACCTTGCGGCCCTGCAGCGACACCCGCCAGCCCCGCGGCGCGCACCAGCCGGCGAGGTCGTCGACCCAGCCCGCGGGCAGCGCGTCCCGGTCGACGACGGCGTAGACGAACATGGCGTCGGCGTCGCGCAGCGTGCGCACGAACGGGCCCGACACGGCGTCCAGGTGCGCGCGGACCTCGTCGATCGGCGCGACACCGGCCAACCGCCCGCGGACACGCTCCGCCCAGTCGGGGTCGGGCATCCCGTCGATGAGCAGGTGCCCGCCGTTGGCCGCCACCGCGAACGGCGCGGGCGGGCCGGGCAGCCGGACGCGGGCGAGCTGGGCGACGGTGCGGGTCGTCGTCGGCACCACGGTCGCCGCCTCGCGCAGCCGCAGGAACATCGCGGCCGCCCGTTCGGTCATGTACGACAGCGGTGCCGCCCGGTAGGTCTCGACGCACAGCAGCCGCGGCGCGAGCTCGTCGGGGACGTCGAGGGCCAGCGCGGCGGCGGAGTAGATGACGGTGCGATCGAGGTCGAGGCACACCACGGGTCGTGGCACGCCCGCCCGGTCCACCCCGCTCATCCGGCCACCGCCAGGCCGTCGGCCCCGGTGGCGCCGCGGGTGAACCGGGGATGGATGAGCCCGACGCAGTTGTAGGGCAGGCCCGGTACCTCCTCGACGGGGACTCCGCGGCGCTGCGCGAGCAGCACGACGTGCGCGACGTCCTCCGCCGGTGCGCCTGCGCGGACCAGGACCCGCCACGGCACGCGGCGCAGCAGTACCCGCGTCGTCTCCCCGACGCCCGGCTTCACGAGGTTGACGTCGTCGACGCCGTAGCGGGCGCCGACCCGGGCCACCTCGGCGGTGCGGTCGGGGTCGACGGTCCGGTCGGTCGGTGGTGACACCGCGCCGACCTGTCCGAACGCGGCGGTGACGGTGTCGAGGAAGTCGGCGGAGACGTCGGCCTCGGCGAGCTCGCGGTAGAACTTCGCGCCGTGGTAGTCGCCGGGACGCAGCAGCGCCGGGTTGAGCACCGTGCGCGACACCAGGCCCGACACCGTCGAGTTCAGGCAGGCCGACGCGACGAGCCAGTCGTCGCGGGTGCCGAACGTGCGCGCGCAGCGCCCCGGGTCGGCCAGCACCGCCAGGTCGGGATCGAACCGCACCCCGGTGGCGGCGGCATGGCCGTCGAGCGCGGCGGTCAGCTCGCGGGAGATGGCGCCCTTGCCGGTCCAGCCGTCGACGAACACCACGCGCGCAGGATCGTGGTGCGCGGCCAGGAAGTCGAGTGCGACGGTGTCGATGCCCCGGCCGCGGACGATCGACACCGCGTAGTGCGGCAGGTCGAGGCCGTGGGCGTGGGCGGCCCAGCGGCGCAGCAGGACCCCGACCGGGGTGCCCGCCCGGGCGAGCGACACCAGGACGACGTCGCGGCCCCGTTCGGCGAGGACCAGCTCGGTGACGGTGGCGACCGCCCGGGCCAGCCGCAGCGCCGACCCGTCGAGGGCTCGCCGGTACAGCGCGAGGTAGTCGGGATCGGGCTGGAACTCCTGCGGCAGCGACTCCGCGTAGTGCGCGCCGCCGCTCTGGATCGCCTCCTCGCGCTCCTCCGTCGGCGCCTCCAGCTCGACGCCGGACAGGTCGGTGAGCAGCCACCCGACCTCGTCGGGGGCGTAGCTGCCGAACCCCGCGGCGAGGTCAGAAGTGTTGCCGCGCAACGGCTCCGGGCCGGTCACGGGGTCACGACCACGGTGAGGGCGTGCGTGCGGGCGGCGAGCGCGGCGAGCAGCCCGGCGTCGAGAGCCGGGGTGTCGGCGGGCGGGTCGACGACGACGAGGACGTGGTCCCAGCCCGCGACGCCCGGGCGCCCGACGTTGTAGGCGTAGCGGGGCCCGGGACCGTCGGCCGGGTCGTCGTGCGCCGGGAACGTGATGCCGGACGTGAGTGCGTAGCCGGGGTCGTCGGCGACGACGGCGGGGGAGCGGGTCGTCGTGGAGAAGACGACGTCGTGGCCCGCGTCGGCCAGCTCCTGCGCGAGCCGCAGCGGCACCGCCATGAGCTCCTCCGTCCCGAGGACGAGCGTCCGCCCGCCCGGGTGCAGGCCGGTGGCGGAGGCGAGCGCCGCCGCGAGCCCGGGCAGCTCAGCGGCGAGCCGTGCGTGGTCGGCCGGGCCGAAGCCGTGCCGCCCGCCGGCCGGGGTCGGCTGCGGCCAGCCCAGGTCGGTGAGCAGGACCCGGGGCACGTCGGGGCCCCGGTGGACCGGGTTCCCCGGGTCGGTACGTGCGTCGATCGCCGCACGCAGCGCCTCGGCGCGCTCGGTGAGGTCGGCGGGGAGCTCGATGGAGGCCCGGGCCAGGGACACGACGTCCAGGCGCGCCCCGAGGGCCGCGACGTCGTCGACGAGGCGGCTGCCGGGTGGCCGGGAGTCGACCAGCGCGGCCAGCACGTACCGCTCCCGCGGCGCGGCCCGGTGCAGTGCGGCGATCGTGTTGAACGCGGTGCGGCCCGTCGACAGCTCGTCGTCGACCAGCACGAGCGGGCGTGGCGCGCTCAGGAAGGCGGGGTCGGTGGGCAGCAGCAGGTGGTCGGTGGCGTGCGAGTGCTCCTCGGTGAACCCGCCCGCGGTGGCGACGCCGGCGACAGGCCTGCGGGTGGAGTGCAGGTAGTCGGCGCCCAGCGCCTCGGCGACGCAGTGGCCGAGCGCCGTGGCGGTCTCGGCGAACCCGAGGACGGCGACGTCGTGGGCGGTCGCCGAGCTGTCGACGGCGTCGGCGTGGAGGGCGGCCGCCGCGTCCCGGTCACCCGCGACCGCGGCGTGCAGCGCGTCGACGGGCAGCGGGCGGGGGGTACGGCCGTCGAGCACGTCGGCCACCCGGGCACCCAGCAGCAGCCCCGCCGCGCGGACCAGCCGCGGGTCGGTCGGGACGTGCTTGCCCAGCACCTGCGAGACGAGCAGCTGCGCGCGGCGCGGGTTGCGGCGCAGCGCCAGACCGAGCAGCACCTGCGGGTCGGCGTCGCCCGGGCCACCGGCGTCGTGGAGCACGACGCCCATCGCCTCGACGACGGACCGGGACCGGGTGTCGTGAGCGGCGGCGGTCACCGGGACAGGCTCGACGCGAGCAGGTCGACGACCGACACGCCCGGCGCGGACACCCCGAACACCGTGGCGCGCAACAGGGTTCGCTGCGCCCAGGCGGCGTGCGGGCGGATCTCGTTCATCCGGACCCCGCTGCCCGAGGCCATCACCCCGCCCGGCCGGTCGGTGCCCGCGACGTCGAGCGCATCGTGGTACTCCTCCGACGTCACCACCGACAGCGCGTTGACGATCGCGACGTGGCTCGGGTGGATCGCGGTCTTGCCCTGCAGGCCGTTGGCCCGGTCGAGCTGCACCTCCCGGATCAGTCCGTCGATCGCGCGCGAGACCAGGTCGCCGCGCAGCTCCGACTCGTCGTGCTCCTCGAACGGGGTGCGGCGCAGCTGCGGCTTGAACAGGCGCTCGGCGTGCCCGTAGTACTCCCAGACCGGGCCGGTCACGGTGAACCCGGTGCCGTCGGCGCGGCCGAGGACGTTGACGACGTCGGCGATCAGGTCGGCGACGACCCTGACGTCGTAGATGGAGAAGTCGGCGGTCCGGCGCAGCCCGTAGAGGGCGCACAGGTCGGTGGCGCCCAGGCGCACGGCGAGGACGCGATGGCGGTCGCGGTGCAGCAGGGCCCGCAGCCGGGCCAGCTCGTCGACCCGCGACTCCGCGTAGAGAACCGCGCCCGACTCGATCACCGGCATCGCCCACAGCCGGCGCCCGCAGCGGCGTTCGGCCTCGTCGAGCGCAGTGAGGAACGGGGTGCCGGTCGCGGCGGTGAACTTGGGCAGGACGAACCCGTCGAGCACCGCGACGGCAGGTCCGAGCCGATCCACGAGCATCGGGATCTGATCCGGTTCACGGACCCGGACGAACACCAGCGGCAGACCGGGCGCGGCCGGGTCGCGGTCGTCGGCGTCCGCCTCGCGCTGCAGCTCGCCCAGCGAGGCGACGATGTTCGCCTCGGCGTCGGCGACCCGGTCGTCGGCGATCGCGTCCTCGAGACAGACGACGACCGACGTGACGCCGGCCGCCGCCTGCTTGGCGATGTCGGCGGCCAGTGCCGGCCGGTCGCCGGGCATGTAGAGCGTCGCGCCGAGCGCCACCGAGAGCAGGTCCCGGCCGCTGTCGCGGCCGAAGTCCCGGGGGAGGTGCTCGAACAGCGCCGCGGCGTCGGCCGCGGTCAGGGACCCGAAGTGCCGCAAGGGTTCTTCCTCGTCTTCCTCATGGGTGCTCCGCGCGGGAGGGTGTCTCCCGCGCGGAGGTGTTCTTCACGACGACGACGCCACCGCGGTGTGGCCCCAGTAGCCGCGGCGGGCGTGACGTGCGCGGCGCGTGTCACGCCGCGGACGTGGTCACTTGCTGCCGCGTGCCCACTGCATGCCCCACCCGTAGGCGCGGTCCACGTCGGACTGCCCACCACGGATGTAGCGCATCTCGCGGTTGACGACGAGGTCGCCGCCGCGGTTCTCCAACATGGCGATGACGCAGGTCCGGGCCTGCGGGTCGGGTTCGTCGAGCCGCACCTCGATCTCGGGTCCGGAGGCGGGGAACAGCGTGACGATGCCATCGGCGCTGGCCCAGTTGGGGACACCCTCGTAAATGAAGGTGAACACCAGGATCCGTCGGATCTCCGACACACGGGACAGATCGATGAACATGTTCTCGCCGCCGGCCACCGAGCCCGAGCGGTCGTCACCGTCGAGGTGGATGATCGGCGGTCCGTAGCCGGGCGCGGAGAACGCGTTGCCGAGGGCCTGGACGACGCCCTTGCTGCCGTCGTTGAACTCCCACAGGCACGCCAGGTCGAGATCGATCGCCCCGGACCCGCCGCGGCTGAACAGACCGCGCTTGACCGGCTGCGCGCCGGTGCTCCACTGCAGGTTGACCCGCAGCTGCCCGCCCGTCGCGCCCCGCTTGGTGAGCGACACCGACGGCGCGGACTTGGTCAGCGTCACCTTCGACAGCGACACCGGGGCGGCGCCTGCCGGGGGCCCCGCGGCCCCGCCGGCGGCCGGAGCCGGGGCAGAGGCCTTGGGGCGCTTGGTGTAGTCGATCGCCACGACGGATGTCAGACGTTGACGCCGAAGTCGCGGGCGATACCCGCCAGGCCGGAGGCGTAGCCCTGGCCGACCGCGCGGAACTTCCAGTCCGACCCGGCGCGGTACAGCTCGCCGAAGACCATGGCGGTCTCGGTCGAGGCGTCCTCGGTGAGGTCGTAGCGGGCGAGTTCCTTCTGGTCGGCGGCGTTCACGACGCGGATGAACGCGTTGCGGACCTGGCCGAAGTTCTGCGAGCGGGTGTCGGCGTCGTAGATGCTGACGGGGAAGACGACCTTGTCGACGTCGGCGCCCAGGCCGCCGAGGTTGACCTTGACCTGCTCGTCGTCGCCCTCGCCCTCACCGGTCAGGTTGTCGCCGGTGTGCTCGACGGCGTTGTCCGGGCTGGTGAGGTTGTTGAAGAAGATGAAGTGCTTGTCGGACAGGACCTTGCCGTCGGCACCCAGGACGATGGCCGAGGCGTCGAGGTCGAACTCGGTGCCGGTGGTCGTGCGCACGTCCCAGCCGAGGCCGACGACCACGTTGGAGAGGCCGGGGGCCTCCTTGGTCAGGCTGACGTTTCCACCCTTGGTGAGGCTGACGCTCACGTCGTGCTCCGAATCTGTCGTGTGAACTCTGTCGGTGTCGCGGGTGTGGCTGTTCTCGCTGGTGTGGCTGGTGTCGCCCCGCGGCTGGTGGTGCCTCTCGCCGCGGGTGTCGCTCGTGCCGGCGTGGGTCGTGGGACCCGGCCGGTGGACCGGCCCCGCTCGCACGGTCGGCGAGCATATCGGGACGAACAGGATCGATGGGGCGGTTCGCGCACGATGAACGTACGGGCGCGGCAGTTGGTTCCAGGACCGTCCGACGACGCGCCGGGCGGCCCCCGCGTTCGGTACCGCGCGATGCCGATCCTGGCACGGACGCGCGTCCGGGGCAGGGCGCGTGGGCGGCATCGAGGCGGCATCGAGGCGGCACGGACGTGGCACGGACGTGGCACGGACGTGGCACGGACGTGGCACGGACGCGGCGGCGGAATCGTCGGTGCCCGGTCCTAGACTCGCCCGCGATGAGCCCCGCCACAGGTACCACCGCGAAGAAGCCCGCCTCGCCCGCGAAGGCGCCCGCCGCCGCGCCCGCCCCCGCGAGCAGGCGGCTGCTGCTGCTCGACGGGCACTCACTCGCCTACCGGGCGTTCTTCGCGCTGCCCGCGGAGAACTTCCGCACGGGCACGGGGCAGACCACGAACGCGGTCTACGGCTTCACGTCGATGCTGATCAACCTGCTGCGCGACGAGCAGCCCACGCACCTGGCGGTGGCGTTCGACGTCTCGCGGCGGACGTTCCGGTCGGAGCGCTATGCCGACTACAAGGCGAACCGGAGCTCCACCCCGGACGACTTCCGGGGCCAGGTCGACCTCATCAAGGAGGTCCTGGGCGCGCTGAACATCCCGGTGTTCGCCGTCGAGGGCTACGAGGCCGACGACATCATCGCCACCCTCACCACCCAGGCCGAGGCAGCCGGCTACCACGTGCTCATCACCACCGGCGACCGCGACGCGTTCCAGCTGGTCACCGACAACGTGACCGTGCTGTACCCCAAGCGCGGGGTGTCCGACCTGGGCCGGATCGACCCGGCGGAGGTCGACAACCGTTACGGGCTCACCCCGGGCCAGTACCCCGACTTCGCGGCGCTGCGCGGCGACCCCAGTGACAACCTGCCGTCCATCCCCGGTGTCGGGGAGAAGACCGCCGCCAAGTGGGTGCGCGAGTTCGGCTCGCTCGCCGAGCTGACCGACCGGGTCGACGAGGTGAAGGGCAAGGCGGGCGACGCGCTGCGCGCCAACCTGGCCAACGTCCTGCTCAACCGGCAGCTCACCGAGCTGGTGCGCGACGTCGCGCTCGACGGTGTCCCCGACGACCTCGAGGTCCGCCCCTGGGACCGCGACGCGGTGCACCGGCTGTTCGACGAGCTGGAGTTCCGAGTCCTGCGCGAGCGGCTGTTCTCCACGCTGCAGAGCGCCGAGCCCGAGGCCGAGTCGGGGTTCGACGTCGAGGGCACGATCGTGGCGCCCGGATCGGTGCGCACCTGGCTGGCCGACCACGCCCGCGACGGCCACCGGGTCGGCGTGGCGTTCTCCGGTGTCTCCGGCGGAATCACCGAGCGCGACTTCACCGGAATCGCGCTTGCCACGGGCGAGCCGACGGTCGAGGACCGCGCCGCGGGCGCGCAGGCGGGCGTCCCCGTCGCGGGCTACCTCGACGTCCGCGGCCTCACCCCGGACGACGAGGCGGCGCTGGGGGAGTGGCTGGCCGACGCGTCGGTCCCCAAGGCCTCGCACGACGTGAAGGCCGTGCTGCACGCCCTGCGCGGGCGCGGCTGGACCCTCGGGGGCCTCACCAGCGACACCGCGCTCGCCGCCTACCTGGCCCGGCCGGGGCAGCGCTCGTTCGACCTCGCCGACCTGGCGTTGCGCTACCTGCGTCGCGAGCTGGCCATGGAGGGCGCCCCGGCCGACGGGCAGCTGTCGCTGCTCGGCGGCGAGGACGAGGCCGACCGCGAGCACGCCGACGCCGAGATGGTCGCGGCGTCCGCCGTCGCCGAGCTGGCCGACGCGCTGGGCACCGAGCTGGCCGAGAAGGAGCAGAACGGCCTGCTGCTCGAGCTGGAGCAGCCGCTCGCGTTCGTCCTGGCCGACCTGGAGGCCGCGGGCATCGCGGTCGACCGGGCGCACCTGGAGTCGCTGGAGGCCGAGTTCGCCGGCCGCGTGCAGCAGGCCGCGCAGGACGCCTACGCGGTCATCGGCAAGGAGATCAACCTCGGCTCGCCAAAGCAGCTGCAGGTCGTGCTGTTCGACGAGCTGAACATGCCCAAGACCAAGCGCACCAAGACCGGGTACACCACCGACGCCGACGCGCTGCAGAGCCTGTTCGAGCAGACCGAACACCCGTTCCTGATGCACCTGCTCCAGCACCGCGACGCCACCCGGCTCAAGGTCACCGTCGACGGGCTGCTCAAGTCCATCGCGGCCGACGGGCGCATCCACACCACGTACTCGCAGACCATCGCGGCCACCGGCCGGCTGTCGTCGACCGACCCGAACCTGCAGAACGTCCCGATCCGCACCGCCGAGGGCCGCCGCATCCGCGAGACGTTCGTCGTCGGCGACGGGTACGCGCAGCTGATGACGGCCGACTACAGCCAGATCGAGATGCGGATCATGGCGCACCTGTCGGAGGACGAGGCGCTGATCGAGGCGTTCAACTCCAAGCGCGACTTCCACTCCGAGACCGCGTCGAAGGTGTTCGAGGTCGACGCCGCGGCGGTCACCCCGGAGCAGCGGGCCAAGATCAAGGCGATGAACTACGGCCTGGCCTACGGCCTGTCGGCGTTCGGGCTGTCGGCGCAGCTGCGCATCTCCACCGAAGAGGCGCGCGGGCTGATGGACGACTACTTCGAGACCTTCGGCGGCGTTCGCGACTACCTGCGCAGCATCGTCGACGTCGCGCGCAAGGACGGCTACACGGCCACGATGCTGGGGCGTCGCCGTTACCTGCCCGACCTGACCAGCGACAACCGGCAACGCCGCGAGATGGCGGAGCGGATGGCGCTCAACGCCCCGATCCAGGGCAGCGCGGCCGACATCATCAAGGTCGCGATGCTGCGGGTGCACGCCGCGCTGCAGGCCGAGGGGCTGCGCAGCCGGATGCTGCTGCAGGTCCACGACGAGCTGGTGCTCGAGGTGGCCGACGGCGAGCGGGACGCGGTCGACGCGCTGGTCCGTCGCGAGATGGCGGCCGCGCACGAGCTGTCGGTGCCGCTGGAGGTCTCGGTCGGCTACGGCGCGAGCTGGGACACGGCAGCGCACTAGGCGCCCGCGCCGGGTCGGGGAGGCGGAGCCGGGCTCAGGCGAGCGCGTCGACCAGCGCCTGTGCGGGCGGGTGCCACGGGCCGCGCCGCCGGCCCGTGGGTGCGCACCGGCGGCGGGTCGGTCAGGATGATCGTCATGGACGTCGGACCGCCCCTCATCGCGCGCATCGCCGGGGCGATGCTGGCCGTCGAGAACCAGGACGTCATGGTCGCGTTCTTCGAGAAGCTGGGCTTCGCGAAGACCGTCGACCGGTCGTTGTGGCCGGGCGCCCGGTGGGTGGAGGTCGCGCTGCCTGGTGCGGAGACGAGCATCGTCCTCACCCCGGCCCGGGCCTACCACCGCGAACCCGACCGGCTCTACACGCTGACGCTGTCGTGCCACGACCTGCTCGCCACCGCCGAGACGCTGCGCGCCGCCGGCATCGAGGTCGACGGCCCCACCCACGAGCCGTCGGGCAGCTACATCCAGGTCGTCGACCCCGAGGGCCGGGTCCTGTTCGTGAACGACGTCGTGGGCATCGCGGACCCGGCCACGTGACGCCGGTCGGGTGACGTCGCCCCGGCGTGCCCCGCACGGCCCCGACCTGCCCGGCCGGTAGCCTTCCGCCTCGAACGGCTGTTCGTGCGAGAAGGAGGATGCGGGTGCGGGTGCTCGGCGTCGACCCGGGGTTGACGCGCTGCGGTATCGGCGTCATCGACTCCACGGGCGGCCGGGGGGTTGCGTTCGTCGCCGTCGACGTCGTCCGCACCTCCGCCGACGAGCCGCTCGCGCAGCGCCTCCTCGCCGTCGCCGACGCGGCCGACCGCTGGATCGCCGCGTTCTCCCCGGACGTGGTGGCCGTCGAGCGGGTGTTCAGCCAGAACAACGTCCGCACCGTGATGGGTACCGCGCAGGCCAGCGGCGTCGTCGCACTCGCCGCGGCACGCGCGGGCCTGCCGGTCGCGTTCCACACCCCCAGTGAGGTCAAGGCGGCCGTCACCGGAGCCGGTCGGGCCGACAAGGCCCAGATCACGACGATGGTGACCCGGCTGCTCCGGCTCGACGCCCCACCGAAGCCCGCCGACGCCGCCGACGCTCTCGCGCTGGCCATCTGCCACTGCTGGCGCGGCCCTATGCAGGCGCGGATGGCCGAGGCGCAGGTCAGGGCGAACGAGCTCGCCAAGAAGCACAAGGCCCGGCTCGCCGCCGCGGCGAAGGGAGCGTCCCGATGATCGCCAGCGTCCGCGGCGAGGTGCTCTCCATCGGGCTCGACCACGCGGTCGTCGAGGCCGGCAACGGCGTCGGCTACGCCGTCCACGCGACCCCGGCGACACTCGCCGGGCTGCGCCGCGGCCACGAGGCCCGGCTCGCGACGCTGCTCGTCGTCCGCGAGGACTCGATGACGCTCTACGGGTTCGCCGACGTCGAGGAACGCGAGCTGTTCGTGCTGCTGCAGACGGTCACCGGCGTCGGCCCGCGGCTGGCACTGGCCACGCTCGCGGTGCTCGACCCCGACACGCTGCGCCGGGCCCTGTCCGAGGGCGACCTGGCCACGCTCACCCGGATCCCCGGCGTCGGGCGCAAGAGCGCGGAACGGCTGGTCGTCGAGCTGCGCGACAAGGTCGTGGCCCCCGCTCCCGTGGCACACGGCGACGCACCGCCTCTCGTCACCGGCAACCCGCGCCGCGACCAGGTCGTCGAGGCCCTCGTCGGGCTGGGCTTCACCGCCAAGCCCGCGGAGGCCGCCGTCGACGGTGTGCTCGCCGGCGCACCCGACGCCGACCCGTCGATGCTGCTGCGCGCGGCACTGACGCAGCTGGGCCGCACGTGAGCCGGGCGGCCACCCCGTGAGCGCCGCGGAGGACCACGAGCCGGACCGGGACGTCACCGGCGAGGTCCTCGAGGAAGACCTCGACGTCGAGGGCTCGCTGCGGCCTCGGCGGCTCGACGAGTTCATCGGCCAGCCGCGCGTGCGTGAGCAGCTCGAGCTCGTCCTCGAAGGCGCCCGGCGCCGCGGCGCCCCGCCCGATCACATCCTGCTGTCGGGCCCACCCGGGCTGGGCAAGACCAGCCTGTCGATGATCGTCGCGGCCGAGCTCGGCGCGGCCATCCGGCTGACGTCCGGGCCGGCTCTGGAACGCGCGGGCGACCTCGCGGCGATGCTGTCCAACCTGATGCCCGGCGACGTCCTGTTCATCGACGAGATCCACCGCATCGCCCGTCCCGCCGAGGAGATGCTCTACCTCGCGATGGAGGACTTCCGGGTCGACGTCGTCGTCGGCAAGGGGCCCGGGGCCACGTCGATCCCGCTCGACATCGCCCCGTTCACGCTGGTCGGGGCCACGACGCGGTCCGGCGCGCTGACCGGGCCGCTGCGCGACCGGTTCGGTTTCACCGGCCACATGGAGTTCTACGACGCAGGCGAGCTGGAGCTGGTGCTGCGCCGGGCCGCGGTCATCCTCGGGGTCGACCTGCGTCCGGACGGCGCCGTCGAGATCGCCCGCCGCTCCCGGGGGACGCCCCGCATCGCGAACCGGCTGCTGCGCCGGGTCCGTGACTTCGCCGAGGTCCGCGCCGACGGTGCGGTCACCCTCGACGTGGCCCGTGAGGCGCTCGCGGTGTACGACGTCGACGAGCTCGGCCTCGACCGGCTGGACCGCGCGGTCCTGTCGGCGCTGGTCAGGTCGTTCGGCGGGGGTCCGGTGGGTATCTCAACCTTGGCCGTGGCGGTCGGCGAGGAACCCGGTACCGTCGAGGAGGTCTGCGAGCCGTATCTTGTGCGCGCAGGCATGCTGGCCCGCACGCCGAGGGGCCGGGTCGCGACCGCCGCGGCATGGGCCCATCTGGGGATGGTCCCTCCTCCAGACGTCACCGGTCAGGCGTCCCAGGCGTTGTTCTGAACGAGGCGGTCGAGGCCGCGGCGTCGCGCGATCCGCGGTGCTGGCAGACTCGGGCCGACCTGCGAAGATACGGAGATCTCAGAAGATCATGGAAACGCTGCTCTTTCCCCTGCTCATCCTCCTGCTGTTCATCCCGATCTTCCTGTCCGGGCGCAAGCAGCGCCGGCAGATGCAGGAGACCCAGCGCCTCCAGGCCGCTCTCGAGGTCGGCGACGTCGTCACCACGACGTCCGGCCTGCGTGCCACGGTCGTCGACGCCTCCTACGAGGACACGATCGACCTCGAGATCGCCGACGGCGTCGTCACGACGTGGCTGCGTGCCGCGGTCCGCGACAAGGTCGACACCACCCCCGACGACGCGTCGGAGCTGACCGGGGACGACGTCATCCCGTCCGCCCCGGCCGAGCCGACGTCCCCGTCGCTGGAGAAGAACACCGACGCCACGCCCACCGGTGGCGCCGCCTCCAACGGCACCGCCGGCACCAGCACCAACGGCACGGCCGGTTCCACCGACGACGACGCCCAGACGGGCGGCACGCCGGGCTCGCGCAACTGACGACCCGAGGGCGGCCGCGCCGATCCACCTGATCGGCGCACAGGGCCGCCCGCCCGGGCCCCGGACGTCGGTGCCCGGCTACCTCTGGAGACCTGTACGTGGCAACCACCCCGGGGCGCATCCGCCCCTGGCGGTACCTGGCGTCATTCGTCGGGATCGTCGTCGTCCTGTACGCACTGGTGTTCTTCACCGGCGACGGGAAGGCAACCCCCAAGCTGGGGATCGACCTGCAGGGCGGCACCCAGGTGACGCTCACCGCACGGACGACGACGGGTGGGGACCCACCTCGTGACCAGCTGGTGCAGGCCCAGGAGATCATCGAACGGCGGGTGAACGGGCTCGGCGTGAGCGGCGCCGAGGTCGTCCTCGACGGGACGAACATCAACATCACCGTCCCCGGCAACGGCGGTGACGAGGCGAAGTCCCTCGGGCAGACGGCCCAGCTGCGGATCCGGCCAGTTCTGCAGTCCGCGGCCGCCGGCCCGGCAGCGGGCGGGGCGCCCAGCACCCCGGGCGGTACGGCCGGCCAGGGCGGCACCGGTCAGGACGGGACCGGCACCGGTTCCGGCGCCCCGGCCACCGGCCGGCCGCAGGGCATGGGTGCGCTCGACACATCGCACGGCGCCGTCGCGCCGGTGTCGTACTCGACGCCGCTGCCGGCCCAGCAGACACCGCCGCCGACGCCCGGCACCGGCGCCCCGCAGGCTCCCGCCACCCCGGGTGGTGGCGGCACCGCGTCCGAGCCGGTCGACCCGGCCCTGAAGGCGGCGGTCGACCAGGCCAAGGCGACCCGGCAGAGCACCGACCCGGCGACGCTGCAGGCAGCACTCGCCGCGCTCGACTGCTCCAAGCAGGACCCGCTGCTCGGCTACGACGACCCCGCACTGCCGCTCGTCGCGTGCAGCGAGGACGGCCAGGCGAAGTACATCCTCGACGCCACACTGATCGAGGGCACCGACATCGACAACGCACAGGCCGGGCAGAACCAGAACAGTGTCGACTGGGTCGTCAGCCTGACCTTCAAGTCCGCCGCGGCCACGAAGTGGGGTGACTTCACGAGCCAGAACGTCGGCAAGGAAGCCGCGTTCGTGCTCGACGGCCAGGTCGTGTCGGCCCCGACGATCAACCAGCCGATCTTCGGCGCCACCGAGGTCAGCGGCAACTTCAACCAGCAGCGCGCCCAGGACCTCGCCGGCATCCTGCGCTACGGCTCGCTGCCGCTGTCGTTCCAGTCCTCGCAGGCCGAGACGATCTCGGCGACCCTCGGCACGGCGTCGCTGGAGGCCGGCCTCATCGCAGGCGCCATCGGGCTCGCCCTCGTGTTCGTGTACTGCCTGTTCTACTACCGGATCCTCGGCGTGCTGACGATCCTGTCGCTGGTCCTGTCGGGACTGGTCGTCTACGCGGTCCTGGTGCTGCTCGGCAGATGGGTGGGGCTGACGCTCGACCTCGCGGGCGTCGCCGGGTTCATCGTCGCCATCGGCATCACGGCCGACTCGTTCGTCATCTTCTTCGAACGGCTCAAGGACGAGATGCGCGAGGGCAGATCGTTCCGGGCGGCGGTGCCGCGCGGCTGGGTCCGCGCCCGGCGCACGATCCTGTCGGCCGACGCGGTCAGCTTCCTCGCCTCCGCGGTGCTCTACATCCTGGCCGTCGGCCAGGTGAAGGGCTTCGCGTTCACCCTCGGCATGTCGACCGTGCTCGACCTGCTCGTCGTGTTCCTGGTGACGCACCCGCTCGTGGCGCTGGCGTCGAACTCGAAGGTGTTCTCCAGCCCCGCCCTCTCGGGCCTGGGCAGCGTGGCGAAGATCGGCGCCGAACGTCGGCGGGCGGCCGCCACGGCCGGGAAGGGGGCCTGACGTGGCTCAGCAGGACACCAGGCCCACCGCGACGCAGAACCCGCAGAAGGCTGCGAAGCCCCGCGGCAGCGTGCTGAGCAGGCTCTACACCGGCACCGGCGCGTTCGACATCGTCGGCAAGCGCAAGATCTGGTACATCGCGTTCGGCACGCTCGTGCTGGTCTGCCTGCTGTCGATCGTGCTGCGCGGCTTCAACCTCGGCATCGACTTCACCGGCGGCACGAAGATCCAGTTCTCCGCCACCGGCGCGGCGGGCCCGATCTCCACCCAGCAGGTCTCCGACGTCTACCAGCGCAGCATCGGCCAGGAACCGGCGTCGGTGCAGACGGCCGGGACGGGCGCGGCGGCGACGATCCAGCTGCGGTCCGAGCCGCTGGACCAGGCCCAGACGATCGCGCTCAAGGACGCCCTGTTCCAGTCGTTCCAGCCGCTCGGGCCCGACGGCACACCGTCCGCGCAGGCCATCAGCGACAGCGCGGTCAGTGGCATCTGGGGCGGGCAGATCACCAGGCAGGCGATCATCGCGCTCGCCGTGTTCCTGGTGCTGGTGACGTTGTTCCTGGCGTTCTACTTCGAACGTGCGATGGCGGTGGCGGCGCTCATCGCGCTGCTGCACGACGTCATCGTCACCGCCGGCATCTACTCCCTCGTCGGGTTCGAGGTCACGCCGGCCACGGTGATCGGCCTGCTCACGATCCTCGGGTTCTCCCTGTACGACACGGTCGTCGTGTTCGACAAGGTGCGTGAGAACGTCCGCGGGCTGCTGGGGCTGACGCGACGCACCTACGGCGAGGCCGCCAACCTGGCGCTCAACCAGACGTTGATGCGCTCCATCAACACCTCGCTCATCGCGGTGCTGCCCGTGCTCGGCCTGATGGTCGTCGGTGTCGGGCTGCTGGGCGTCGGCACGCTGGCCGACCTGGCGCTGGTACAGCTCGTCGGCATCGTGGCGGGTGCGCTGTCCTCGCTGATGCTGGCCACGCCGCTGCTGGTCGACCTCAAGATGCGCGACCCGCGGTTCCGCAAGCAGGCCGAACGCGTGTACGCGCGCCGGGCGCGGGCGGCCAAGGCGGGTACCTCCGACGGAACCGTGGACGACGACGAGCTCGACGCCACCGACGAGGAGTCGGTCGCACGGGAGCTTCGCCGGGAACGCGCGGTGGCAGCCGCGGCCGGTACCCCTGCCCGCGCCCAGCGTCGCCCTCAGGGTGGCGGGAGCGGGCGGCCGACGGGCAAGTCCGGCAGACCCACCGGGCAGCCGTCCGGGAAGCAGCGCAGGCGATGACGGCACAGCCGGCCGATGGCTGGGGCGACGACCGGGAGACCGCCGAGCGGCTCTCGCAGGTCGCCGGCCTGGTCCGCGACGTGCCCGACTTCCCCGAGCCCGGGGTGCTGTTCCGCGACATCACCCCCGTTCTGGCCGATGCCGAGGCGCTCACGATCGTCGCCACCGAGCTCGCGGCCCTCGTCGGCGACGCCGACCTGGTCGCCGGTGTCGAGGCCCGTGGGTTCCTCATCGGGTCCGCGGTGGCCGTCGTCGCGGGTGTCGGCGTGGTCCCGGTGCGCAAGGCGGGCAAGCTGCCGCGCGTCGCCGCGAGCCGCAGCTACGCCCTCGAGTACGGCGAGGCCACCCTCGAGCTCCCGGAGGGCGTCGTCGCCTCCGGGGCGCGGGTGTTCGTCGTCGACGACGTGCTGGCCACCGGTGGGACCGCGGCCGCGACGTGCGCACTGCTCGGCGACGTCGGGGCGACCGTCACCGGGTTCGGGACGCTCGTCGAGCTCGCGGCCCTCGGCGGGCGCGCCACGTTGCGCGACATCGAGGTCCACTCGCTGCTGACGTACTGAGGCCCGGCGCGGACGCGGGGGTTATCCTTCTCGAGGTGGAGCGCGCATGACGGATCTGCAGCCGGCCGCACCGCCGGTCCCCGGTCCCGAGGGCCCCGGCGCGGCGGTGACGAAGCCATCGGCGACTCGGCGCGTCCGGGCTCGTATCGCCCGCAGGATGACCCCGCAGCGCGTCGCGATCGTCAAACCGGTCCTCGAGCCGCTGGCGACCGTGCACCGCACCATGCACCCCAATGCCGACCTCGGGCTGCTGCAGAGCGCCTACGACGTCGCAGAGGCCAAGCACGCCCACCAGAAGCGCAAGTCGGGCGACCCGTACATCACCCACCCGCTGGCCGTCGCCACGATCCTGGCCGAGCTGGGCATGGACACGACGACGCTGGTCGCGGCGCTGCTGCACGACACGGTCGAGGACACCGACTACTCCCTCGACCGGCTCTCCACCGACTTCGGTGAGGAGGTCGCGCACCTCGTCGACGGCGTCACCAAGCTCGACAAGGTCGAGTTCGGGTCGGCCGCCGAGGCCGAGACGATCCGCAAGATGGTCGTCGCGATGGCCCGCGACCCCCGCGTGCTGGTCATCAAGCTGTCCGACCGGCTGCACAACATGCGCACCATGCGCTTCCTGCCGCCGGAGAAGCAGGCCAAGAAGGCCCGCGAGACCCTCGAGGTGATGGCGCCGCTCGCGCACCGCCTCGGCATGGCGACGGTCAAGTGGGAGCTCGAGGACCTGTCGTTCGCGATCCTGCACCCCAAGAAGTACGAGGAGATCGTGCGGCTCGTCGCCACCCGGGCGCCGTCGCGCGACACCTACCTCAAGCAGGTCATCGACGAGGTCATGCAGCAGCTCGAGGGCGCGCGGATCGCCGCGACCGTCGAGGGCCGCCCCAAGCACTACTACTCGATCTACCGCAAGATGATCGTCAAGGGCCGCGACTTCGACGACATCCACGACCTCGTCGGGGTCCGCGTGCTCGTCGACGAGGTGCGCGACTGCTACGCCGCGATGGGCATGGTCCACGCCCTGTGGCAGCCGATGCCGGGCCGGTTCAAGGACTACATCGCCCAGCCCCGCTTCGGCGTGTACCAGTCGTTGCACACCACCGTGATCGGTCCCGACGGCAAGCCGCTCGAGGTGCAGATCCGCACCCGCGAGATGCACCGCACCGCCGAGTACGGCATCGCTGCGCACTGGCGCTACAAGGAGACCAAGGGCTCCAACGCGGCCCAGGGAACCGTCGAGATCGACGAGATGTCGTGGATGCGCCAGCTGCTCGACTGGCAGCGTGAGGCCGCCGACCCCGGCGACTTCCTCGAGTCGCTGCGGTTCGACCTGGCGTCGCAGGAGATCTTCGTCTTCACCCCGAAGGGCGACGTCGTCACGCTGCCCACCGGGTCGACGCCGGTCGACCTCGCCTACGCCGTGCACACCGAGGTCGGGAACCGGTGCATCGGCTCGCGCGTCAACGGCCGGCTCGTCGCGCTCGAACGGACCCTGGAGTCGGGCGACGTCGTCGAGATCTTCACCTCCAAGGCCGAGGGCGCGGGCCCGAGCCGCGACTGGCTGTCGTTCGTCGCCTCGCCGCGGGCCAAGACCAAGATCAAGCATTGGTTCGCCAAGGAACGTCGCGAAGAGGCCATCGAGGCCGGCAAGGACGCCATCACCCGTGAGGCGCGCCGCACCGGGATGCCGCTGCAGCGGCTCGCCTCGCCCGACTCCATGGCCGCCCTGTCGCGCGAGCTGCACTTCCCCGACCTGTCCGGGCTCTACGCCGCGGTCGGGGAGGGTCACGCCAGCGCCCGCCACGTCGTGCAGCGCCTCGTCGCCCTGCTCGGCGGCATGGAGGACGCGGAGGAGGAGCTCGCCGAGCGCTCCACCCCGTCGACGGTCCGCCAGCGCAGGCCCACCGGCGACGCCGGCGTCATGGTCGTCAACCCCGACGGCAGCTCCGCGGGCGACATGTACACCAAGCTCGCCCGCTGCTGCACGCCCGTGCCCGGCGACGACATCCTCGGTTTCGTGACGCGTGGCGGCGGCATCAGCGTGCACCGCACCGACTGCACCAACGCCCACGACCTGCAGAGCCGCGAGGAACGCCTCGTCGACGTCACCTGGGCGGTGTCGCCCGGGTCGGTGTTCCTCGTCGCCATCCAGGTCGAGGCGCTCGACCGGCACCGGCTGTTGTCCGACGTCACGAAGGTGCTGGCCGACGAGCGCGTCAACATCCTGTCGGCGTCGGTGACGACGTCGCGGGACCGGGTCGCGGTGTCGCGGTTCAGCTTCGAGATGGGCGACCCGAAGCACCTCGGGCACCTCCTGCGCACGGTCCGCAACGTCGAGGGCGTCTACGACGTCTACCGCGTGACGTCCGCGGGCTGATCCGGCTGCGCACGACCACAGGGCTCCGCTGGTTCGGCGCTCCGGCCCGGACGGCTCTGCTCGATCAAATGACGCACGTGGCGAATGCCCACGCGCGGTACGCAAGACAACTCGTGTGACGGGCGGGGTCGCTCTCCAGCGTTCCGCGTCGCGGTCTTGTGGCGACACCGCGTGACCAGAGTGGTGGTACGGCTCCCGGACCTGCAGCGCGCCAACGGGTCGACCTCGTCGGGAGACCTCGGCCCGGGGACCTGGCAGGACGCACGGGACGGCACGGCACCGGCGAGGGTTCCCTGCCGTCACCGCCGCCCGCGTCGTGCAGACCCGCGAGGGTCGCGATCAGGATGCGAGCGTCGCGGTCTCGATCCGGACCTCGGTCTTCGGCTTGCCGTCGCCCGTGCCGTTGGAACCGTCGTCGCCGGCCGCGGCGATCTTGTCCAGCGTCGCGAGTCCCGCCGCGTCGACGGTGCCGAAGACCGTGTAGTCCGGCGGCAGCGTCGAGTCGCCGTAGACCAGGAAGAACTGGCTGCCGCCCGAGTTCGGGGCCGCGGTCTTCGCCATGGCGACCGTGCCGCGCGGGTAGACGACCGCACCACTTCCGCCCGCTGCGGGAGCGAGGTTGGTCGGCGGCTCGTCGGGGATCGTGTAGCCCGGCCCGCCCTGGCCGGTGCCGGTCGGGTCACCGCACTGCAGGACCTTCAGGCCCTCGCCGGTGGTGAGCCGGTGGCAGACGGTGTCGTCGTAGTACTTCTGGCTCACCAGGCTCGTGAAGCTGTTGACGGTGCAGCGCGCCTCGGCGCGGTCCAGCGTCAGGCCGATCGGACCGGCCGAGGTGGTCAGTGAGACGCCGACCGTGCCCGTGTCGGGGACGGAGTCGGTCGACGGCGGGTTGTTCGGCTTGGCTGCGCCCGTCTCGGCGGGGTAGCTGCACTCGGTGGCCGGAGCCGCGGCCTGGTCGCTCGACGACCCGCCGCCCGAGCCGATCGTCGTGAGCAGCACGACGCCGACGACGACCAGCACCACGACGACGGCCGTCGTGATCGTGGCGACCTGCTTGCGACGCCGAGCCTGCTCGGCCCGGCGCTTCTGCTGGCTGGCGAGCTTGCGCTTGGCAGCCTCGCGTCGCATCTGGTTCGTCGCCACCGCGGTACATCCTCCTGGCTGGTCCTCCGGCGCGCTGCAGGTGCGCCGGGAGGCGGCGAGCCTATCGACCGTGCCTGAGAGGAGCCTGGGCGGGCGTCTAGGCTCCCCGTGTGCTCGTCGCAGGCTTTCCGGCCGGGTCCTTCCAGACCAACTGCTACGTGCTCGCCCGCGCGGCGGGGGAGGCGTGCATCGTCGTCGACCCCGGACAGGACGCGGTCGAGCCCCTCGAGGAGTTGCTCGCCGAGCATCGGCTGAGCCCCGTCGCGGTCCTGCTCACCCACGGGCACTTCGACCACACGTTCAGCGTCGCCCCGGTGTGCGACGGCAACGACATCCCCGCCTGGATCCACCCCGACGACAGGGACATGCTCGCCGACCCGATGAAGGGCATCTCCGCGGAGTCGGCGGCGTTCTTCGGCGGCCGCCTCGAGCTGCGGGAGCCGCGCTCGGTCGAGCTGCTCGCCGACGGGTCCGACCTGGAGCTCGCCGGGCTGACCCTGCGCGTCGACCACACGCCCGGCCACACGCAGGGCTCGGTCGTGTTCACCACCCCGTCCGACGACGGGACCGAGGTCATCCTCGCAGGCGACACCCTGTTCGCCGGCTCGATCGGCCGCACCGACCTCCCGGGCGGGTCGCACCAGCAGCTGCTGGCCAGCGTGCGCGACAAGCTGCTCGTGCGCGACGACTCCGGATTCGTGTTGCCCGGCCACGGCCCGGCGACCACCATCGGCCGGGAGCGGGCCACCAACCCGTTCCTGCAGGACCTGGGCGAGCAGCCGCCCGCGCGGAGGGGAATGTGACCGCCACCGACACCGGGACAGCGCCCGAGAAGGGCCGCGCACAGCCCTTCGCGGCACCCAAGGGCATCCCGGAGTACCTCCCCGCCGACGGGTTCGTCCGCGTCCGCGACGCACTCGTCGCCGCCGCCGACCGCGCCGGCTACGGCCACATCGAGCTGCCGATCTTCGAGGACACCGGCCTCTACGCCCGCGGCGTGGGGGAGTCGACCGACGTCGTCAGCAAGGAGATGTACTCCTTCGCCGACCGCGGCGACCGCTCGGTGACGCTGCGCCCCGAGGGCACCGCCGGCGTCGTCCGCGCCGTCATCGAGCACGGCCTCGACCGCCAGGGCCTGCCCGTCAAGCTGCGCTACGCCGGACCGTTCTTCCGCTACGAGCGCCCGCAGGCCGGCCGCTACCGCCAGCTCCAGCAGGTCGGCGTCGAGGCCATCGGTGTCGACGACCCTGCGCTCGACGCCGAGGTCATCGCCATCGCCGACGAGGGCTTCCGCTCGCTCGGCCTCACCGGCTTCCGGCTGGAGCTGACCTCGCTGGGCGACGCCGACTGCCGGCCCGCCTACCGCGAGCGGCTCCAGGAGTTCCTCGCCGGACTGCCGCTCGACGATGCCACCCGCCACCGCGCCGCGATCAACCCGCTGCGCGTGCTCGACGACAAGCGTCCCGAGGTCCGGGCGCTGCTCGACGACGCACCGCTGCTCGTCGACCACCTGTCGGACGCCTCGGCCGCGCACCACGCCGCGGTGAAGCGCCACCTCGACGACCTGGGCGTGGCCTACGTCGAGAACCCGCGGATGGTCCGCGGCCTCGACTACTACACCAAGACGACGTTCGAGTTCGTCCACGACGGCCTCGGCGCCCAGTCCGGCATCGGCGGCGGTGGCCGCTACGACGGGCTCATGGAGGTCCTCGGCGGGCAAGCGCTGTCGGGTGTCGGGTTCGGCATCGGTGTCGACCGCACCCTGCTGGCCTGTCGGGCCGAGGGCATCGCGATCGACGACGCGCCGCGCGTGGACGTCTTCTGCGTGCCGCTGGGCGACGACGCGCTGAACCGGCTCGTCGTCGTCGCCGCCGAGCTGCGGCGGGCCGGGGTCCGCGTCGACGTCTCCTACGGCGGCCGCGGCCTCAAGGGTGCGATGAAGTCCGCCGACCGATCCGGTGCGCGGTTCGCGCTGGTCCTGGGCGAGCGCGACATCGAGGCCGGGACGATCGGCGTCAAGGACCTCGGCTCCGGCGACCAGGAGGCCGTCGCGCTCGACGCGGTGGTCGACGCGGTCGTCGGGCGCGTCCAGGCCTGACGGTCGTGGCGGTCGCCGACCGGGAACGCTGGGACTCGCGGCACGCGGTCGCGGGTGCCGGGGTCGCAGCGCCGCCCGACGCGCTGCGCGGTCGTGAGGACCTGCTGCCCACCGGAGGGCGGGCGCTCGACGTCGCCTGCGGGCGCGGGACGGTCGCGGCGTGGCTCGCCGGGCGCGGGTTCACCGTCGACGCCGTCGACGTGTCACCCGTGGCGCTGGCCTCCGGGGCCGCGCTGGAGCCGCGCGTCCGGTGGGTGCTCGCCGACCTCGACGCCGGGCTGCCGGCCGCCTGTGCCGGGCCCTACGACGTCGTCGTCTGCCAGCGGTTCCGCGACCCGCGGCTCTACCCTGCGCTCGCGGCCGTCCTGGCGCCGGGTGGGTTGCTGGTGCTCACCGTTCTGTCGGAGGTCGACGACGAGCCGGGCGCCTTCCGCGCCGTTCCCGGAGAGCTGGCGGCGGCGTTCTCCGACCTGGAAACCGTCGTCCACGACGAGGGCAACGGCACGGCCACACTCATCGCGTCGCGGGGTCCGGGCGTGGCTCCCGGCTCGCCACCAGGGCCGCCAGACCCGTCGTGATCGGCACCGAGGCCACGAGGCCGATGCTGCCGACGAGCGTCCGCACGATCTCCGTGGCCACGTCCCCGATCGTCAGCACGTGCCCCAGCCCGTCGCCCGACACCGAGAAGATCAGCATCAACGGCAGCGACGCACCCGCGTAGGCCAGCACCAGTGTGTTCACCGCCGACGACACGTGATCGCGCCCGATCCGCATCGCCGCCGCGAACAGCCCGGCCGCCGACAGGTCCGGGTTCGCCGCCCGCAGCTCCCACACCGCGCTCGTCTGCGTGACCGTCACGTCGTCGAGCACACCGAGCGCGCCGATCACGAAACCCGCCAGCAGCAGGCCCCGCGCGTCGACGGGCGCGCCCAGCGTCGCGATCAGGTTCGCCGTCTGGTCGTCGAGGCCAGTCAGGCGGGCGGCGCCGGCGAACACCGTGCCCAGCACCCCGATCAGCGCCAGCGACGCCAACGTCCCCAGCACGGCCGTCGACGTCCGCGCCGACAACCCGTGCGTCAGGTACAGCACCACGAACATCACCAGGCACGAGCCGACGATCGCCACCGCCAGCGGGTCATGGCCCGACACGATCGACGGCAGCACGAACACCAGCAGCACCACGAAGGTCATGCCCAGCGCCACCAGCGCCGCCAGGCCGCGCCACCGGCCCAGCACCAGGACCGCGGCCGCGAACAGCACCGCGAGCCAGATCAGCGGCGGGCCCCGCTGGAAGTCGACGACCTGGTAGGAGCCCGGGTCGAGGGGGTCGGCGCCCGACCACTGCAGCACGATCTCGTCGCCCACCGCGAACCGTGGTGTCGACGGCTCCACCGGCAGGATCTGGACGAGGTCGCGGCCCGGCAGCGGGCCGTCCTCCATCCGGACCGTGAGCCCGAGGCAGGCGTTCGTGCCGTCGCCGGGGGTGCAGTCGGCACGCTGGGCCGCCACCACCTGCGCGTCCACCGGGGTGCTGGGCCGCGCGACCGTCGACGGTGCCCCGCTGCGCGGCCACAGCACCACCAGCCCGACCAGCGTCGCGAGCGCACAGGGCACGAGGAGCGCGGCGATCAGGACGCGGACACGGCGTGCCGACGGGCCCGCCGGGATGTGGCCGTGCCCGTGGCCGTGACCCTGCGGGGTGGTGGGGCGTCGTCGGCGTCCGGCCCGTCCTGCCGCGGGCTCGGCCGGGGTCTCGTCCGGGTCCTCGTGCGGGGCGTCGCTCCTGGTCTCGTCTCCTGGCGTGCGCGTCGTCGCGTCGACGGTCGTCCGGGCGTCGGCGGTCGTCCCGGTGTCGGCGCGCCGGGGGGCGCCGCGGCGGCCGTGTGTGGCCGGCGCGGCGTCCGGCCGGGTTGCCGCCTCGACGACCGCCGGCAGGCCGATGACCGGCGTCTCCGGTTCACGGTCGGCCTCGGGCGCCCGGTGCCGTGGCCTGTCGGGGGTGGTCGCCGTGGGGCGGCGGCGACGGTCCTCGGGCGGGGGCACTCCCGCATCCTTCCAACCCGAGGTCCGCTCAGGCCTGCCGGGCGGGCGGGAGCGCGGCGAGCACCGCGCTGACCAGCACGTCGACCGGGACCCCCGCGGCGTGGGTCGAGCCGGGCTCGTCGGCCTCGAGCGGGTCGAGCGTCGCCAGCTGGCTCCCGAGCAGCGACGCCGGCATGAAGTGCCCGCTCCGGGCCCGCAGCCGGGCGTCGAGCACGTCCGGATCGGCCAGCAGCAGGGCGAACCGGACCGACGAATGGCCGTCGCGCAGCAGGTCACGGTAGCGGCGGCGCAACGCCGAGCAGCTGACGACGCCGGACCGCCCGGCCCGCTCCCGCTCCCCGATCCAGTCGGCGATGCGCCGCAGCCACGGCAGCCGGTCGGCGTCGTCGAGGGGGATGCCGGCGGCCATCTTGCGTCGGTTCGCCTCGGGGTGGAGGTCGTCGCCCTCGGCGAACGCCCAGCCCGTCCGCTCGGCCACCGCGCGGGCGACGGTCGACTTCCCCGAACCCGAGACCCCCGCGACCACGAGGGTCGTGGGCGCCGGGTGGGGCCCGCCCGGTGCTGTGGTGCCGCTCACCGGCTCAGGATGCACGGTCGGCGACCGGGGTGGTGTGCGGGGTTGCCGAGACATCGAACACATGTTCGAATCCATCTGTGCGGTGGAGCGGACAGCAGGTCGGGGACGACGGCGTGGGTGGCGATGCGGCGCTGCCGGGGCTGCGCGGGTTGCTGCGCAGCGTACGGACGCCGGATTTCGCCGGCACGGTGTTCCACGAGGTGGAGGCGAAGTCGATGCTGAACAGGGTGCCGGGTGGCTCGCCGATGCCGTTCTCGTGGACGGTCAACCCGTACCGCGGCTGTTCGCACGCGTGCGTCTACTGCCTCGACGGGGCGACGAGGGTCCTGCTGGCCGACGGGCGGACGCGGCCCATCGCCGAGCTCGGCGTGGGCGACGCGGTCCTCGGCACCGAGACGGGCCCGGACGGTGTCCGCCGCTACGTCCGCACCGAGGTCCTCGCCCACTGGGGGACCGACCGGGAGGGCTGGGAGGTCGAGCTGAGCGACGGCACGCGCCTCGTCACCAGCGGCGAGCACCGTTTCCTCACCGAGCGGGGCTGGCGGCACGTGGCGCCCGGATGGTGTCGCAGCGGGCGCCGGCCGCACCTGCGTGCAGGGGAGACGCTGCTCGGGCCGGGGGCGCCGGTGGAGGCGCCGGAGTGGACCCCGGGCTACCGGGCCGGGTACCTGTGCGGGGTCGCCCGGGCCGATGCGGCGCATCCCGCGGCGCACGAGGGGGAGACCTTCCCGTCGGAGAGGCTGCCGCTGGAGACGCTGGCGCGGCTGCACCGGATGGTCGCTGCCGCCGCCGATCCCGGCCTGCCGGAGAACCACGCTGCTGACGAGGTTCCGGTGGGCGTCGTCGCGGCCGGCGCCTCGGTGCGGAGTGGCCTGGCGGGTCTTCCGCGCGACGGGAGCGGTCCCACGGCGGTGCCCGCCGGTCGCTGCGGTCCCGGGGTGCCGGGCCCCGAGCGTCCGGCGGCGTCCGGGTCCGCGCGTCCGGCCTCGGCCGGGCGGCCCGCTCCGGCGGGACCCGGGCGGTGGTCGCGGGTCCGCGGCGAGCCCGGCGTGTGGTCGCCGGTCCCGAGCCGCCCGGCGGCGGGTCCGCGGGTCCGGACCCGCGGACCCGGCCGTGAGGGTGAAGAGTCCGGGCCGCGGCGCGTGCCGCTGCCGGCCGGTGGGGGTGTCCGTGCGGGAGCGGGCGTCCCGGCCGGGCCGAGCGGGTGGCCGCTGCGGCCCGGGCTCGACTGGTGCGCCGGTTTCGTCGCCGGTGTGCTCGACGCGGCGGGTGTCCGCACCGCCGACGGGTTGGTGGTGCGGGTGGCCGGGGTGCGCGGCCGCGAGCTGGTCGAGTGGCTGGTCTCGGCCGGTCGTGGGCTGGGGCTGCGGTTCGCCGCGTCGTCCACGGCCCACGGCGGCATCGACGGGGGCCGGCGCGGCGGACTCGTCGAGGCGGTCCTGCCGGGCGACGCCCGCACCGTCGCGCGGCTGGTCGGCCGTGTCGACCCGACCGCGGCCGCGGTCCGCGACATGGCCGGCGCCGTCGTCGCGCAGGAAGGCGCGCAGGTCGTCGCCGTCCGGGAGCTCGGCACGCGTCGGCCGATGTTCGACATCACCACCGGCACGGGCGACTTCGTCGCCGAGGGCGTCATCAGCCACAACTGCTTCGCCCGCAACACCCATACGTACCTCGACCTCGACGCGGGCGCCGACTTCGACAGCCAGATCGTCGTCAAGGTCAACGCGGCGCGCGTCCTCGACCGGGAGCTGCGCAGGCCGCGGTGGCGCCGCGAGCCGGTCGCGATGGGCACCAACACCGACCCCTACCAGCGGGCCGAGGGCCGCTACCGGCTGATGCCCGGCATCCTGCGTGCCCTGGCCGGCACGGGGACGCCGTTCTCGGTGCTCACCAAGGGCACCGTCCTCACCCGCGACCTGCCCGACATCGCCGCTGCGGCCGACGACGTCCCCGTCGGGCTCGGAGTGTCGATCGCGCTGCTCGACGAGGAGCTGCACTCCCGGCTGGAACCGGGGGCGCCGTCGCCGCGGGCCCGGCTCGACCTCGTCCGCCGCATCACCGACGCCGGGCTGCCCTGCGGGGTCATGGTCGCGCCGGTCCTTCCCTTCCTCACCGACTCGGCCGAAGCGCTCGACGCGGTGCTGGAGCGGATCGCGGCGGCCGGCGCCACGGGGGCGACCGTGCTGGCACTGCACCTGCGGCCGGGCACCCGGGAGTGGTTCCTGCAGTGGCTCGCCCGGGAGCACCCCGGCCTGGTCGAGCGCTACGCCCAGCTCTACCGGCGCGGCGCCTACGTCGACGCCGACTACCGCCGGGCGCTGGGGGAGCGGGTCACGCCCCTGCTGCGCCGTCACGGCCTCGACCGGCCGGTGACGACGATGCGGCTGCGCGGGCGGACCGGCACCCCGGACGCGGGAGCCGGGCGCGACGGCGAACAGCTCAGCCTGCTGTGAGACCCGTTGCGCAGCAACGGCCGGCCGGCTTCGGACGCCGGGGCGGAGACCCGCGACGTATGCGGCGCGGGCGACGCCGACGGCGTCGGACCGCGCCGCGGACGCGTCGCCGGCCCGTACGTGGCGTCTGCTTCGGACATGTGGGTTCGCGCGGGGGCCCGCCGGGTAAGGTCGACCACGATGGTTCGTGACCTGGCCGACTTCCCCAGGCCGGTGCTCGCGGCGCTGGCGGCTGCGGAGCGCCTGCTGACCCGCCGGTACGGCGCGTCGGTCGTGCTCGCCGATCCCGAGGATCTCGGCGGCAGCGACCGGTCGGTGGTCGCTCGCGCCCGCGTGGCGCGCAACCCGTTCTCGATGCGGCGCAGCGTCGTCGTCAAGCACTACGTCGCCGAGCCCGACGCCGACCGGCCCGACCCGTTCCGCTTCGAGGTCGCCAGCTGCCAGCTGTTCACCGCGCTGCCCGCCGACTCCCGGCCCAGCCCCGTGATCATCGCCCACGACCCGCAGGCCCGGCTCCTCGTCCTGGAGGACCTCGGCCGCAGCTCCACGCTCGCCGACAAGCTCTTCGGGCCCGACCCGGCCGCAGCGCAGCGCTACCTGGTCGGCTGGGCCCGCGCGCTCGGCCGGATGCAGGCTGCCACGGCGGGCCGGGAGAACGACTTCGGGGCGCTGCTGCGCCGGCTGGGGGAGAAGGCCTGGCGCGACCCGATCGCCGACGAGGCCCGCGCCGCGATCGCCGGGGTGCCCGACCTGCTGCAGTCGGTCCTCGGGGTGTCCACGACCGCGGCGGCGCAGGCCCAGGCCCACGAGACGGCGCGGCTGCTCGGCGGCACCCGCTACCGGGCGTTCAGCCCGTCCGACACCTGCCCCGACAACAACCTCGTCACCAGCCGCGGGGTGCGGTTCGTCGACTTCGAGTGGGGCTGCTTCCGCGACGTCGCCCTCGACGCCGCCTACTTCCGGGTCCCGTTCCCCGGCTGCCGCGCCAGCTTCGCGATGCCCGACGGGATGAGCGAGGCCATGCTCGAGGCCTGGCGCGACGAGATCGCCGTGGTCTGGCCGGACCTCGACGACCCGCTGCGCCTCGACCGTCGGCTCCTCGACGCCCAGCTGCTGTGGGTGTGGCTGTGCACGTGGTGGTTCCTGCCGCGCATCCGGGAACGCGATACGTCGGTCGGACCTGAGACGGGCAGGTCGCCGCGGATCAGCACCGCTCTGTGCGACTACTGGCGCCGCCTCGGTGCCGCGGCGGCCGACGCAGAAGGACTCGGGGCGACGGTGGAGCTCGCCGAGTCGATCACCACGGCCCTGCGAGCCCGGTTCTCCGACGCCCCCGCCGCACTTCCGCTCTACCCGGCGTTCCGCAGCACCGCCTGAACCGCAGCACCGCCTGAACCGCAGCACCGCCTGAACCGCAGCACCGCCTGAACCGCTCGAACCGCATGACACGCGTCGCCCGCCACACCCACGGGCCGGGGCACCTGACGTTCCGCCGGTCGCCCGCGACACGTCACCGCACGCACACCGCAGGTCAGGGCGCGGGAGCGATGGTGATCGCCGTGACCGCACCGTCTGCCCCGTCGTTGCGTGCCGAACCCACCGCATCGCACCCGCATGGCCCGGGGCCCGCCCGCCCCCACGCCCCCCGTCCCGGCCGACCGCCCGGACCGACGAGCCCGGCGCGGCGCCATGTCGCCCGGCTCGTCGTACTCGGGGACTCGACGGCCGTCGGCATCGGCGACCCCGTCGACGGCGGCTGGCGCGGCTTCGCCGTGCTGCTGCACGCCTCCCTCGGCCCGGAGTGCGTCCTCGACAACCGGGCCCGGTCGGGCGCCCGGATGGGCTCGGTGTTGCGCGAGCAGCTCCACGGCGTCGTCGGCGCGGCGGCCGGGACCCCGGTCGACGTCGCCGTGGTTTGCGCGGGCATGAACGACACGCTGCGCTCCGACTTCGACCCGGTCTCGATCGAGGCCGACTGCGCCGCGACGATCATCGCGCTGCGGGCGTCGGGGGCGCTGGTCGTCGTCATGCGCTACCACGACCACACCCGGGTGTTCCGGCTCCCGGCGCCGCTGCGCCGCGTGTTGCACGCGCGGATCGCCGCCCTGAACGCCGCGGTCGACGCCGCCGCCCACCGCGCGGGCGCGGCCGTGCTGGACCTCGACGAGCTGCCCGGCGGCTACGACACCTCGGCGTGGGCCGTCGACCGGCTCCACCCCTCGGAGCTGGGGCACCGCAAGCTCGCGGCGGCGATCGCCGACATCGTCTCCGGGACGTTCGACGTCGCCGAGCCCGTGTCGCTGACCTGCGCGGGTGGCCGCCGGGTGACGGCGGCGCACCGGGTGGCGTGGCTCGTCGTGAAGGGGGTGCCGTGGCTGGTGCGCCGCGGCCGGGACCTCGGGCCGGTGATCCTCACCGCGCTGGTCGACGGCCTGCGCGCGGGCCGCGAGGCCAGCCCGCGCGGGTGGAACGCGCCGGCAGCGGTGCATGCGCTGCCGACGGCGCCGGCGGACGAGGTCGAGGTCCGCGCCGCAGGCTGACCTCCACACGCCGAGTTCGAGACGCCACCGCGGGCAGTCTGACGTCGACCTCGGCGGAGGATTTCTCAGGCCGGCGTGAGCGACCTGCGCCGCGCGAACACCGCGATCCACAGGAAGCCGACCGCGATGGTCAGGCGCTGCATCAGCCCGGCGACCGGACCCAGCCCGGCCGACTGCGCGAACCCGATGCCGGTGACGACGAAGAGCGCGAGGGTCGCGGTCCCGGCTGCCGCGCTGATCCGGGCGAGCCCGTGGTCACCAGCGCGGGCGAACCGCCGGGCCGCGACGAGACACGCGGCGGGCAGCGCGGTGAAGACGGGCGTCGAGCAGATGTCGTGGGCGACGCCGTGCCAGGTGCGGACGACCGCGACCGCAGGTGTCCCGGGCGGGTGGCCGCCGCTCGGATCGCACAGGAACAGGCCGCGCAGCGGGGAGCAGCCGTCGTCGCGCAGCGCGCCCTGCACCAGGAACGAGACGACGAACAGCAGCGGGCCCGCGACCGCGTACGCCAGTACCGGGATCGGCACACTCACACGCGGGAGGCCGGCGGGCCCGCTCGATGGAGGTCAGGCGGCGCGGGCATCCGCGTGGACCGGCTCGGGGGCGAGGAGGGCCTCGATACGCCACAGCTGCTCGCGGGTGCAGTCGCCGCAGGTGTGGACGACGGTGCCGTCGGCGAAGTGCTCGCTGCTCCACTCGAGACCACGGGCGTCGGCGGCGGTCCGCGGTCGGGCGCAGCGGGGGCAGGCTCCTGGAATGCTCGTGGCGTCCATGGCCCGAGGGTCCCGCAACGGTGTTGCGGAACGGTGAACGACACCCGCGTTCCGACGTCGCGGGCGTTGCGATCGTGCAACTCCACTCGGGCCCCGACACTCGGAGATCCGACCGTCGGGGGTCAGCAACCGCCCGGTCCGGCCGGGCCCGGTCCCCGGGCCGGACCCGGCGGTCAGCCCGACAGGACCCATTAGAGGTTCTGCAGGAACGCTGCCATCCGGTCGACCGCCGTCTCCAGTTGCGGCAGCGCGGTGGCGTAGGAGCAGCGGACGTGGCCCTCGCCGGACGGGCCGAAGACGTTGCCCGGTACGACGGCGACGCCCTGCTCCTTGAGCAGCCGCTCGGCGAAGGTCTCCGAGTCGAGCCCGGACGAGCGGATGCTCGGGAACGCGTAGAACGCGCCGTCGGGCTCCGGGCACTCCAGGCCGATCTCGCGCAGCCCCTTCACGAACACCCGGCGGCGGCGGTCGTAGTCGGCCACCATCTCCGACACGTCGGTCTCCGCCGAGGTCAGGGCCTCGACCGCGGCGAGCTGCGAGACGTGCGGGGCGCACAGCATCGTGTACTGGTGCACCCGCACGCACAGCTCGGCGATGGCCTGCGGCGCGCAGATCCAGCCGACCCGCCAGCCCGTCATGGCCTGGGCCTTGGAGAACCCGCCGAGGACGATCGTGCGGTCTCGGGCCTCGGGGATCGCGCCCAGGCAGGTGTGGCTGCCGTTGTAGGTGAGCCGGTCGTAGATCTCGTCGGAGATCAGGTACAGGTCGTGCTTCTCGGCGAGCCGGGCCAGCGCCTGCAGGGTCTCGCGAGGTTGCACGGCGCCGGTCGGGTTGGCGGGCGACCCGATGAGGATGGCCTTGGTGCGCGGGGTGATCGCGGCGGCGACGACGTCGACGTCGACGGTGAACCGGTCCTCCCAGCGCGTCGGCACCCGCACGGTGGTGCCGCCGGCGAAGGCGACGCACGGCTCGTAGGCGACGTAGCAGGGCTCAGGGACGATCACCTCGTCGCCGGGGTTGAGGAGCACCCGTAGTGCCAGGTCGAGCCCTTCGGACACGCCGGTGGTGATGAGGCACTCGGTGTCCCACTCGTACTCGGCGCTGTAGCGCTGCTGCAGGTCCGAGCAGATCAGCATCCGCAGCGCCGGCAGCCCGGCGTTGGACGTGTACGTCGTGTATCCGTGCTCGAGGGCGTAGATGCCGGCCTCACGGATGCGCCACGGCGTCACGAAGTCGGGCTCGCCGACGCCGAGGGAGATGACGTCGTCCATCTCGGCGGCGATGTCGAAGAACCGCCGGATGCCCGAGGGCGGGCACGCGGCGATGACCTCGTTGAGGGGCTTCACGGGGTCCGCTCCTACGGGGTGACGCGGAGCCGGTGGTCGGGCTCCGGCTCGGCGAAGACGTCGCCGTCGCGCTTGTGGGTCTTGAGGACGAAGTGCGTCGCGGTCGACATGACCCGGTCGATGGTGGACAGCCGCTGGCTGACGAAGTCGCTGACGGCGCGGATGTCGCGGCCGACGACGGTGCAGCGCAGATCGTGCCCGCCGGACACGAGGTGCACGCTGGTGACCTCGTCGAAGCGCGAGATGCGCAGGGCGACGTCGTCGAACCCGACGCCGCGGGCCGGGGCCACGGAGACGTCGATGAAGGCGACGACCTTCTCCCGGGCGATGGCGTCGTCGACGGCCTCCCAGTTGACGACGGCCTTGTAGCGGCGGATGACGCCGCTGGCCTCCCATTCCGCGATCCGGGCCGACACCTCCTCGACGGGCAGGCCCAGCATCGTGGCGATGGTGTCGTGGCTCAACGAGGAGTCGCGTTCCAGCAACTCGAGGATCTCCCGCACGATCGACAACCCTACGTCGCGGAGGCGGCGAGTCGGAGCACTGCGTCGCGCAGCACCGGTTCGGGGTAGCCGGCGAAGCTGCACCGCAGCGCCGACGTCAGCGGGGTGTCGACGGCGAAGGCCGCGCCGGGCACGAACGCGACGCCGTGGTCGACGGCGCGCGGCAGCAGGGCGCCGGTGTCGCGGCCGTCGCGGAACTCGACCCAGCAGAACATCCCGCCGGTGGGGGAGCTGCGCACGATGGCGTCGCCGAACGCGTCGTCGAGCGCGTCGGTGAGGGCGCGGGCCCGGGAGCGGTAGGCGACGCGCAGGCCGCGCAGGTGGGCGTCGAACCAGACGCTGTCGGAGAGGAGCTCGGCGGCGACGGTCTGGGTGAGGGCGGAGCCGCAGAGGTCGGTGGACTGCTTGAGCCGTTCTACGCCCGCGCACACCTCGGACGGTGCGACGAGCCAGCCGACGCGCAGCGCGGGCGCGAGGACCTTGGAGGCGCTGCCGAGGCGGGCGACGCGGTCGCCGTGGGCGGCGACCGGGACCGGCGGCGGGCCGTCGAAGGCGATGAGGCCGTAGGGGTCGTCCTCCACGACGAGAAAGCCGTAACGGTCGGCGAGCGCGCACAGCCGGGCACGCCGCGCCTGCGACAGGGTGACGCCGCGCGGGTTGTGGAAGCTCGCGACGGTGTGCACGAGCCGCGGCCGCAGCCCCCCGAGGAGCAGTAGCTCGAGGGCGTCGACGTCCATGCCGTCGGCGTCGACGGGCAGACCGTGCAGGACGGCACCGGCGGCCTGGAACACCTGCAGCGCGCCGACGTAGGCGGGGTCCTCGACGACGACGTCGTCGCCGGGGTCGAGGGTGGCACGGGCGAGGAGGTCGAGCGCCTGCTGCGACCCGCTGGTGACGACGACGTCACCGGCCCCGATGTCGCGTCCGGTACGGGCGGACTCGAGCGCGGCGACGACCTCGCGCAGGCCTGCGACGCCGGCGGTCTCGCTGTACTGGACGGCGCCGGGCGCGGTGAGCGCGTGGGCGGTGGCGTCGGCGATGCGGGTGTGGGGCAGCAGGTCGGCGGCGGGCAGCCCACCGGCGAGGCTGAGCACGTCGGCGCGGGCGGTGAGGGTGAGCAGGTCGCGGATCGCGGAGCCGCGGACGTCGCGCAGCCGGGCGGACAGCGGGTAGGGGTGTGGGGCGAGGGAGCTCATGAGGGCCTCCGGGGCAGGGGACGGCTGCCCGGTGGCGGACCGCAGCGCCGGGCGGGGGTCGGGTCGGGCGCTGGTGGGCGCCCGACCGCATGTCCCGCGCGGATCGATCACTGCGAGAGTTGTCGGGGCGTGGCCGGTTGGGCCGGACCCCACCGACGATTGTCGTCCCGTTTCTGCGATCCGGAACTGTGATCCCAGCATGTGACACACCTGGATCGGGTGGACGCGAGGCGGGCGCGAGGTCGTCGGTGACCGGTGGCAGGCTTGACCTCGATGAGTACCGACGGGCTGTTCGACATCTCCCCGGGCGACGACGGGACCGTTCCCGATGAGGGTCACGTCCGCCCGGGTGCGCCGCTCGCGGTGCGGATGCGCCCCCGGTCGCTCGACGAGGTCGCGGGCCAGCGGCACCTGCTCGGCCCGGGGGCGCCGCTGCGCCGGCTGCTCGACGGCGGGTCGGCCGCGTCGGTGCTGCTCTACGGCCCGCCCGGCACGGGCAAGACCACGCTGGCCCGGCTCATGGCCGGTTCCGGGGACGGGACGCGCCGGTTCGTGGCGTTGTCGGCGCTGTCGGCGGGGGTGAAGGAGCTGCGGGCGGTGATCGACGACGCCCGCCGCCGCCTCGACCGTGACGGCACCGGCACCGTGTTGTTCATCGACGAGGTCCACCGGTTCTCCAAGACCCAGCAGGACGCGCTGCTCGGTGCGGTCGAGGACCGGGTGGTGCTGCTGGTCGCGGCCACGACGGAGAACCCCTCGTTCTCGGTGGTGTCGCCGCTGCTGTCGCGGTCGCTGGTGCTGCAGCTGCGGTCGCTGGAGCCCGAGGAGCTGCGGGGCCTGTTGCGTCGCGCGGTCGCCGACGAGCGCGGCCTGGCCGGCTCGGTCGAGCTGACCGACGAGGGTGAGGACGTGCTGGTCCGGCTCGCGGCGGGCGACGCGCGGCGGGCGCTGACGGCGCTGGAGGCGGCGGCCGACGGGGTGCGCGCCGACGGCGGCACAGCGGTCGGCGTGGCCGAGGTGGAGCGGGCGGTCACCGAGGTCGCGGTGCGCTACGACCGGGCGGGCGACCAGCACTACGACGTCATCAGCGCCTTCATCAAGTCGATCCGCGGGTCGGATCCCGATGCGGCGCTGCACTACCTGGCCCGGATGATCGTCGCGGGGGAGGACCCGCGGTTCATCGCGCGCCGGCTGATGATCCACGCGAGCGAGGACATCGGCCTGGCCGACCCGACGGCGTTGCTGACGGCCACCGCCGCCGCGCAGGTGGTGCAGCTCGTCGGGATGCCGGAGGCGCGGATCGCCCTGTCGCAGGCCACGCTGCACCTGGCCACGGCGCCGAAGTCGAACTCGGCCATCGCGGCCATCGACGCGGCGATGGCCGACGTGCGGGCCGGGGCGGTCGGCTCGGTGCCGGCGCACCTGCGCGACGGGCACTACTCGGGCGCGGAGAAGCTGGGCAACGCGATCGGCTACCGCTACCCGCACAACGTCGCCGACGGCGTCCTCGCCCAGCAGTACCCACCGGACGACCTGGTGGGCCGCGACTACTACGAGCCGACGTCGCGCGGTGCGGAGCGGGTGCTGGCCGAGCGGCTCCCGAAGCTGCGCCGGGCGGTGCGCGGGGATGCCGCCCCGCGCGAGCAGAAGTAGGCGTCAGCCCTTCAGCAGTGTGAGCCCGAACGCCGACAACGCCGGCCCGATCGGGGTGAAGTAGCTGGTGCAGCCGCGGCCCGTGCCGCCACCGGAGTGGATGCCCTGCGCCTGGCCCGACGACGTGATGTACGGGCCGCCGGAGTCGCCCTCCGCCGAGCAGATCGACGTCGCCGTCATGCCGTACTGGACGGTGCCCTCGAAGTTCACCGTCCGGTCGACGGCCGTGATGGTCCCGCAGACCCGGCCGCTGGTGGAGCCGTAGAGGCAGACCGTCGACCCGACCCCGGCCGGGGTGGAGCCCTTCACGGCGACCGAGCCCACGAGGCCGCGGACCTGCACCCCGGACGCAACGGGCACGGCGCCGACGTCGGTACCCGTCGAGGCCGTGCGCGCGTTCGACCCGACCGGGGCGAGCGCGTCGCCGGCCGTCTCGACGCTCCACGTGCCGGACCCGCGCGTGCAGTGGCCCGCCGTGAGCAGCCACGTGCGCCCGGCGCCCGTCGCCGGGAAGCCGAGGGTGCACCGCCGCGAACCGCTGACGATCGTGTCGCCGCCCCTGACCGTGGTGGCGTGGTGGCGTGGCGCGGGTGCGTCGGTACGGACGTCGAGGACGCCCGGGTCGACACCGGCGAGCAGCTCGTCGACCGACGGGGTCCGTGAGCCGGTGAGCTCGACGACGAGGCGGCCGGTCTGCTCGTCGACGCCGTAGTCGGCCACCTCGGCGGGCAGCCCGAGCGCGGCGCGGCCGTCGAGGAGGCTCTTGACGGCGGCGGGGTCGAGCAGGGCGGTCACCGGGGCCGCGGAGGCGGGCGCCGACAGGGTCGCGGCCAGCAGCGTGGTGACGGCGGCGGCGACGATCGCGACACCGCAGATCACACGGCGGAGGCGGACGGACACGGGGGGAGCCCTTCTCGTGGGAGGCGTCTCCCGGTGAACGATCGTCGGCGGGGTCGGTCACGCCCGGTGCGCGACCGGGTCGGGTTCGTCACCCGTTGTCGCCGTCGACGCCACTCGCGCGTTCGCGCGGAATCCCCCGGGGAGCCGGCTCAGGCGGGGTCGCGCAGCAGCGGGCAGCTCATGCACCGCGGTCCGCCGCGGCCCCGGCCCAGCTCGCCGCCGGGGATCTCCAGCACCTCGATCCCGTTGCGCCGCAGGTGGGTGTTGGTCGTGACGTTGCGCTCGTAGGCGACGACGACACCCGGCGCGACCGCGAGCACGTTGCAGCCGTCGTCCCACTGCTCGCGCTCGGCGGCGTGCACGTCCTGCTCGGCGGTCAGCACCCGCAGCTCCCCGACGCCGAGCGCCGCGGCGATCGCCGGGTACATCTCGTGCGGCGCATGGTCGGTGACGTGCATCTGGTCGGCGCGCGCCCCCGGCCGGACCGTGTAGGCGGGCAGCTCGCCGAGCCCCGCGTAGGTCACGAGCGTCTCGGGATCGGCCATCGTCATGACGGTGTCGAGGTGCATCTGCGCCCGCGACGAGGGCAGTCGCAGCGCCACGATCCGGTCGACCTCACCACCCGCGAACAGCCTGCGCGCCAACCGTTCCACGCCCTGCGGGGTGGTCCGCTCCGACAGCCCGACCAGCAGCGCGCCCCCGCCGACGACCAGCACGTCGCCGCCCTCGACGGTCGCCGGGCCGTCGGCGGCACCGTCGGACCAGGTGGCGAACTCGGCCGCCGCGAACTCGGGGTGCCAGCGGTAGACGGCCTCCCAGTGCACGGTCTCGCGCATGCGGGCCTTGCGCCGCATGGAGTTCACGGCCACCCCGCCGTGGATCCACACCGACGTGTCGCGCGTGTACAGGTGGTTCGGCAGCGGTTCGAGGACGAAGTCGTCGAGACCGAGGACGTGGAAGGCCATCGACGCGGGCTCGGGGATCCGCTCGAGCACCTCGCGCTTGGTGATGCCACCGGCCAGGTGTTCGGCGAGGGTGTCGACGTCCATCGCGTCCATGCAGGCCCGTAGCCCGTCGACGGCGAGCGGGCCGTAGATCCGGTCGTCGATGACGGTGTCGAGCACGTACTTGCGCGCGGCGGGGACGGCGAGGGTCTCGGTCAGGAGGTCGCCGAACAGGTCGACCTGCACACCCCGCTCGCGCAGCACGGCGACGAACCGGTCGTGCTCGGCCTGGGCCCGCGCGACCCACAGCACGTCGTCGAACAGCAGCCGGTCCTTGTTGCCCGGGGTGAGCCGCTTGAGCTCCAGCCCGGGCCGGTGCACGACGACGCGGCGCAGCGTGCCGACCTCGGAGTCGACCCGGAAGGACGGGCCGACACGCGGACCGGTGCGCGACGAGGGGACCACCATGGGCACATCGTGACCGATGATGGGCCGATGCGGCTGGACCGGCTCGACGAGCAGCTCCTCGCGTTGCTCGCCGCCGACGCGCGGCGCAGCTACGCCGACCTCGGCGCGCGGGTCGGGCTGACGGCGTCGGCGGTGAAGCGCCGCGTCGACCGGCTGCGCGACGGCGGGGCGATCACGGGGTTCACGGTGACGCTCGACCCGGCCGCGCTGGGCTGGACCGTCGAGGGCTACGTCGAGCTGTACTGCCGCTCGTCGACACCGCCGGAGACGATCCGCGCCGCGGTCGAGCAGCACGCGGAGGTGGTCGACGCGAGCACGATCTCCGGGGAGGCCGACGCACTGCTGCACATCCTCGCCGCCGACATGCGCGACTTCGAGCGGGTGCTCGAACGCATCGGGGCCGAGCCGTTCGTGGCCCGCACGAAGTCGGTGCTGGTGCTCTCGCCGCTGCTGCGCCGCGGGGCGGGCCCGCGCGCCGTCTGACCGGGGCGCGCAACGATCAGCCGCTGTCCCGGGGCATGACGCAACGTTCCCGCGTGGACCTGCAACGTCGCGGCGTTGTGATGCGTCCGGGGCGTTCCTAGCGTGGAAGGACGACGACGGGAGGCGCCGACATGACCCTCACGACCCCGCACCAGCACATCGGCCCGGGAGAGTCGACCGCGTACCACGAGGCCCTGCTCGCCGCGCACTCGGCGCACAACTACGCCCCGCTGCCCGTGGTCCTCTCCCACGGCAGCGGGGCCCGCGTCACCGACGTCGAGGGCCGCAGCCACATCGACTGCCTCGCCGGCTACTCGGCCCTCAACTTCGGGCACTCCCATCCCGCCCTGCTCGCGGCCGCCCACGCCCAGCTCGACCGGCTCACCCTCACCGGTCGGGCGTTCGGCAACGACCGGCTCGGCCCGTTCTGCGCCGACCTGGCCGCGCTCGTCGGCAAGGACATGGTGCTGCCGATGAACACCGGCGCCGAGGCCGTCGAGACCGGGCTGAAGGTGGCGCGCAAGTGGGGCTACGAGGTGCGCGGGGTCCCACGCGACCGGGCGCGGGTCGTCGTGGCGGCGCGGGCGTTCCACGGGCGGACGATCAGCATCGTCGGCTTCTCCACCGACCCGGAGGCGCGCAACGGGTTCGGTCCCTTCCCCAACGGCTTCGACGTCGTGCCCTACGGCGACGCCGCCGCGCTGCGCGCCGCGATCGGCCCCGACACGGTCGCGGTGCTGATCGAACCGGTGCAGGGCGAGGCGGGTGTCGTCGTACCGCCGCCCGGCTACCTGGCCGAGGTCCGCGCGGCCTGCACCGGGGCCGGGATCCTGTTCGTCGCCGACGAGGTCCAGTCCGGGCTGGGCCGCACCGGCCACGTCCTCGCCACCCAGGGTCTCGGCGGTGTCGACGCCGACGTGTACCTGCTCGGCAAGGCCCTCGGGGGCGGCATCCTGCCCGTCTCCGCGGTGGTCGCCGACGAGGCTGTCATGGGCGTCCTGAAGCCGGGCCAGCACGGCAGCACGTTCGGCGGGAACCCCCTTGCCGGGGCCGTCGGGACGGCCGTGATCGGCCTTCTGGAGGAGGGGTCGTTGCTCCGTCGAGCCGTTACCCTCGGTCACTTGTTGAGCACTGAACTGGATGTGCTCGTCGGTCGTGGTGTCGTCACGTTCCGTCACGCCGGGCTGTGGGCGGGCATCGACGTCGACCCGGAGCTCGGGTCGGGACGCGACGTCTGCGAGCGGATGTGCGCCCGCGGGGTGCTCGTCAAGGACACCCACGGGTCGACCGTCCGGCTCTCCCCGCCGCTCGTCATCTCCGAGGACGACGTGCGCACCGCGGTCCGCGTCCTGGGCGAGGTCCTTGCCGACATGCGGCGGGACCGGTCCCGCCGGGGCTGAGTCCTTCGCGGGGCGGGACGCTTCGGGGGCGTGGTCAGCCCGCGGCGACCCGCTCGGGTGCGAGCACCCCGAGCGCGAGCCCGGCGACGAGCCGGGTGAGCGGCTCGGCCGTCTCGGCCGGGTGCAGCGCTATCCGGGTCAGCAGGACGTCGACGAGGATCGGGCACAGCGTGTCGGCCGGCGGGTCGGGTCTGAGCTCACCGGCCGCCTGACCACGTTCGACGAGGTCGTGCAGCACGTCCGCGACCGGGGCGATGGTCCGCGGGTCCTGCTCGTCGTCGGGGTCCGGGACGGCCTGGACGCGCACCGCGTAGTCCTGGACCGCGGCCCAGTAGGCGGCGGTCAGTCCGCGGTTGCGGATGCAGACGCGGGCCAGCGCCCGGATCTGCTCGACGACCAGCGTCGCCGGGTCGCCGTCGACGGACTCGGCGCCGCCCGCGGCGCGGGCGTGCTCGGTGGCCACGAGCGGCGCGATCAGCGGGGCGTAGACCTCCGCGATCAGCGCGTGCTTGGCCGGGAAGTGGTTGTACGCCGTCGCCGGGCTGACCCCTGCGGTCGCGGCGACGTCCTCGATCCGGGTGCGTGCCCAGCCGCGCGCGGTGAACGCCGCGTCGGCCGCATCGAGCAGTGCCCGCCGTGTTCGGTTGCGCTTCGTGGCCGCGGCGCGGGCGCGCGGATCCGACGAATGGGGGTTGCGTGGCGGACTCATTGCACCCAGCGTAACCAAATCGGGCCCAACTACTCTTGACTCCAACTCGGCATTCACCCAGAATACTCAGCTGTAGGTGAAAGGTGAACGACGCGCTCCTGCAGGGCACAGCGGAACGCGTCGGATCCGAACGGGGGAGGCCTCGCTCGCCGGCGGTCGGGGGACCGCGGTGTGTGGACCGGTCTGTCGGGACGTCCTTCGTGCACTACGGGTGCGTCGACCCCACCGCGGGTCGGAGCCCGGACGCATCTCGCGGAATCGCGCCGGTGGGGAAGCCGGCGCGGTCCGGTGCAGGGAGGGGACCCCCAATGATCGTTCCGACGCGCGCGGCCACAGCCGCAGCACCGCGATGACCACCGCAGCGGCCGCGCCACTGCCGCTCCTCGACGCCCACGTCGTCGACGCCGACATCCTCGGCCCCGACATCTTCCGTTCCATGATCCCGGCGCCCCGCGCTCCGGAGCCCGACCAGGTCGCGGTCCCCGACGTCGTGCCGGGCATGGTCCCGAACATGGTCACCGACACCGCGGGTGTCGCCGCCGGTGTCGCCGCCGGTGTCGCCGTCGCCGACGTCGTCACGGACGAGGCGGTCGTCGACGAGCCGAACGGGCCGGCCGAGATGATCGAGGCCCTCGTCGGTGACGCCGTCGCCGGCGACACCCGGGCCCGTGACGCGCTGCTGTCCGTGATTCACCCGATGGTGCTGCGCTACTGCCGTGCCCGCCTGGGCCGCCAGGAGTGCGTCGTCGGCGCCGCCGAGGACGTCGCACAGGACGTCTGCCTCGCCGTCGTCCGCGCGCTGCCCAACTACACGGTCAAGGGCCTGTCGTTCCGCGCCTTCGTCTACGGCATCGCCGCGCACAAGGTGACCGACGCGTTCCGCGCCATCGGCCGCAACCGGTCCGAGCCGGTGCCCGATGTGCCGGACTCGGTGTCGGCGGTCGAGGGCCCCGAGCACCGGGCGCTCGCGGTCGAGCTGGGGGAGCGGCTCGGCGAGCTGCTGCACACCCTCACCCCGCGTCAGCGCGAGGTGATCGTGCTGCGCGTCGCCGTGGGGCTGTCGGCCGAGGAGACCGCGCACACCGTGGGCTCGACGCCGGGAGCCGTGCGCGTCACCCAGCACCGTGCGCTCACCCGGCTCCGGCAGGTCCTCGTCGAGCACGAGGCCGCCGCGATGCTGGCCGACTCGGCGCTGGGCAGGGCGGTCGCCGCGACCGCCGGCGAGCCCGGCGCGGGGGAGGAGCCGGACTTCCGGGTCGGCTGAGGCCGGACCCGGTCGGGGAGTAGCCTGGCGACGATCACCCACCATCGTCACCGGGCCCTCGTCGTCCGGGTCAGGAGGACACGTGTCGGCTGGTCAGATCGCCGCGCTGATCGCCGCCGGCGCGTTCGTCGTGCTGGTCCTGCTGGCGGCGGTTCCGCTGCTCAAACTGGGCCGCACGCTCGACGAGGCCACCGTCGCGATCCGCAAGGCCCACGAGGGCAGCGCACCGCTGCTGTCCGACGCGCACACCACGCTGAACCAGGTCAACACCCAGCTCGAGCGCGTCGACGGCATCACCGCGGGCGCCCGCACCGTCACGGCCAACGTGTCGGTGCTGTCGTCGCTGTTCACCGCGACCCTGGGTGGCCCGCTCGTGCGCGCCGCCGCGTTCTCCTACGGGGTCAACAAGGCGATCAAGGCCCGCAGCGCCGGCAGGGCCGCCGCCGGGGTCCGGAAGGGCCGCAAGTGAAGCGGCTGTTCTGGCTGGGCGTCGGCGTCGCGGCGGGCGTCTACGGCAGCCGCCGCGCCACTCGCGCCGCGCAGAGCCTCACCCCGGCCGGCGTCGGGGCCAACCTGGCCGACGGTCTGCGCGAGCTCGGTGCCGGCCTGGGCGCGTTCGGCGCCGAGGTCCGCGCCGGGATGGAGTCGCGCGAGCAGGAGCTCGCCGAGATGGTCGAACGCCGCACCGGCCAGTCCGTCCCCACCTTCGCCGACGCCGTCGCCGAGGACCCCGCGCTGCGCCCGCAGCGAGCGCGCCGGGCAGGACGCTGACCCGTCCGGGTGTCGCGTCCTGCCTGATCACGGCCCACCGACCGCACCACGCAGAGAGCTGTTCCCGTGCAGACCCATGAGATCGCCCGCCGTTTCACCGACCACTTCACCAGCGCGGGCCACACCCGTGTCGCGAGCGCGTCGCTGATCCTCGACGACCCGACCCTGCTGTTCGTCAACGCCGGCATGGTCCAGTTCAAGCCGTACTTCCTGGGTGACGCGCCGGCTCCCTACCCGCGGGCCACCTCGATCCAGAAGTGCGTGCGCACCGGCGACATCGACGAGGTGGGCCGCACGACGCGGCACAACACCTTCTTCCAGATGGCCGGCAACTTCTCCTTCGGCGACTACTTCAAGGAAGGCGCCATCGAGCACGCGTGGCGCCTCATCACGTCGCCGACGTCGGAGGGCGGCTACGGGTTCGACCCCGACCGCATCTGGGTCACGGTCTACCTCGACGACGACGAGGCCGTCCGGTTGTGGCAGAAGGTCGCGGGCATCCCGACCGAGCGCATCCAACGCCGCGGCATGGCCGACAACTACTGGTCGATGGGCGTCCCCGGCCCCTGTGGGCCGTGCTCGGAGATCTACTACGACCGCGGCCCGGAGTTCGGCCGCGACGGCGGCCCGGTCGTTGACGAGGACCGCTACCTGGAGATCTGGAACCTGGTCTTCATGGAGAAGGAGCGCGCCGCCGGCGGGACGAAGGACGACTTCCCGATCATCGGTGAGCTGCCCGCCAAGAACATCGACACCGGCATGGGTGTCGAGCGTGTCGCATACCTGCTCCAGGGCGTCGACAACGTCTACGAGACCGACCTGGTCCGACCCGTCATCGCGCGCGCCGAGGAGTTCTCCGGCCGCCGCTACGGCGCCTCTCACGAGGACGACGTCCGCTTCCGCGTCATCGCCGACCACGCCCGCTCCGGCGTCATGATCATCGGCGATGGTGTCACCCCGTCCAACGACGGCCGCGGCTACGTCCTGCGCCGGCTGCTGCGTCGCATCGTGCGCTCGTCGCGGCTGCTGGGTGTGCAGGAGCCGGTCCTGGGCTCGTTCGCCGAGGTCGTGCGCGACGTGATGGCTCCTTCCTACCCGGAGCTCGTCACCGACTTCGAACGCATCTCCGCGGTCGTGCGCGCCGAGGAGGAGGCGTTCCTGCAGACGCTCACCGCCGGATCGCGCATCTTCGACACCGCCGTCGCCGACACCCGGAGGTCCGGCGGCTCGACGATCGCGGGCGACCAGGCGTTCGCGCTGCACGACACCTACGGCTTCCCGATCGACCTGACGCTGGAGATGGCCGCCGAGGCCGGCCTGTCGGTCGACCAGGACCGCTTCGCCACGCTCATGGCCGAGCAGCGCACCCGCGCGAAGGCCGACGCCAAGGCGCGCAAGACCGGCCACCACGACGGCTCGGTCTATCGCCCGCTGCTCGACGCGCACGGCACCACGACGTTCCTCGGCTACACCGACCTCGCCGCGGAGGGCACCGTCGTCGGGCTCGTCGTCGACGGTGCCGCCGTGCCTGCCGCGTCCGAGGGTCAGCAGGTCGAGGTCGTGCTCGACCGCACCCCGTTCTATGCCGAGGCCGGTGGGCAGCAGGCCGACCACGGTGTGCTGCGCTCCGGGTCCGCGATCGTCCGTGTCGACGACGTGCAGTCCCCGGTCGCGGGCTTGCGCGTGCACCGCGGCACCGTCGAGGCGGGCACCATCGCCGTCGACGACGCCGTCGTCGCCGAGATCGACGTCGCCCGCCGCGCCGCGATCTCCCGGGCCCACACCGCCACCCACCTCGTGCACGCGGGTGTCCGCGGCGCGCTCGGCACCGCCGCCGCGCAGGCGGGGTCGCTCAACGCCCCGGGCCGGCTGCGGTTCGACTTCACCTCCCCGACCGGTGCGGTGCCTGCCGCGGCGCTGGCCGAGATCGAGGAGGAGGTCAACACGGTCCTGCAGCAGAACCGCGAGATCGAGACGTACGAGACCTCCATGGACGAGGCCCGCACGCTCGGCGCGATGATGCTGTTCGGCGAGAAGTACGGCGACCGCGTCCGCGTCGTCGACATGGGCGACTACTCCCGCGAGCTCTGCGGTGGTACCCACGTCGGGCGCACCGGGGAGATCGGCATCGTGAAGGTCCTGTCCGAGGCGTCCATCGGATCGGGTGTGCGCCGCGTCGAGGCCCTCGTCGGCAACGACGCGCTGCGTCAGGTCTCCACCGAGCACCTGCTGCTCTCGCAGATCTCCGACCAGCTCAAGGCCCGCCCCGACGAGCTGCCCGACCGCATCGCCGCCCTCGTCGAACGGCTGCGCACCGCCGAGCGCGATCTGGAGAAGCACCGCGCCGACGCCGCGCTCGGTGCCGCGGGCGCACTCGCCGACGGCGCCGAGGACGTCGGCGGCATCGCGCTCGTCGCGGTCTCCGCGCCCGCCGGGGTCAGCGGCAACGACCTGCGCGCCCTCGCCTCCGACGTCCGCGGCCGCCTCGGCGACCGCCCCGGCGTCGTCGCCCTCTTCGGCGCCGACGACGACAAGGTCTCGTTCGTCGTCGCCACCACCGCGGCGGCGCGCGACCGCGGGCTGGCCGCCGGGAAGCTCATCCCGTCGTTCGCCGCGGCCGTCAGGGGCCGCGGAGGCGGCAAACCCGACCTCGCGCAGGGCGGCGGGCAGAACCCCGCCGGTGTGCCCGACGCGATCGTCGCGCTGCGCACCGCACTCGCGAACGCGTGACCGCGCCCGGACGGGGCCGGCGCCTCGGTATCGACGTCGGCGCCGTCCGGGTCGGGGTGGCCTTGTCCGATCCCGACTGCATGATCGCGACGCCGCTGGTCACCGTCGCCCGCGACGTGCGTGAGCCGGGCGACCGCAGCGGTTCCGACCTACGCGAGATCGCCGCGCTCGTCGCGGAGCACGACGTCGTCCAGGTCGTCGTCGGGCTGCCCCGCACCCTCGCCGGTGCCGAAGGGCCCGCGGCACAGGCCGCCCGGGCGTTCGCCGACGACCTCTCGTCCGTGCTGGAGGTGCCGGTCGAGTTCTCCGACGAGCGGCTCACGACCGTCGTCGCCACCCGGCAGCTGCGCGAACGCGGGGTGAAGGGCAGGAAGCAGCGCGCCGTGGTCGACCAGGCCGCGGCCGTCGCGATCCTGCAGGGCTGGCTCGACACCCGCAGCCGGTGAGCGCCGCCGCGCGCGGCGTCGTCGACGGGCCGGTTGCCGGGTTCGCGACGGGTGTCCCGGCGAGCCGGGAGCCGACCGCGTCCGGAGCTCGGGCGCCGTCGGTATTGTCGGGCCTCGTGACCACCCCTGTCCGCCTCCGCCGCCCCGGTCGTACCCGGTGACCGACGGATGGGACGGCCGCGACGACGGCCGCCCGGCCCGGCGGACGCCCGGGCGGGACGACCGCCGGCCCCGCCGTGCGGAGGGGCATGACGACTCCGGCTGGGCGCCGCCCCCCGGGCCGCGCCGGGTCGGCCCGCGCGACCCGTACCGGCAGGCTCCCCGGGACCAGGACCCCGACCGGCCCGCAGGCGCCCCGACAACGAGACCGAGCAGCGCACCGACCGGGTCCCGGCCGTGCGACGCCGCGGCCCCGACGATCCCGCCGCCCCGCGCGGCGGTGGGCACCACCGCGCCGCCGACGGCCCGCGTGACCCGGGCCGGCCCCGCCGGGCCGCCGACCCCGGCCCGCCGCCGGACGCCGTCGCCGAGACCGTCCGCGCCCGCGTCCGCCCGCGCCGGTCGGCGGACGACACCACGCTGCAGGCCGCCGCGGCCGGTCACGACGACCCGTACGACATCTACGACGCGCCGGTCCGGTCGTCACGCAGCTCCGAGTCCCGGTCCGAGTCCCGGTCCGACCCGCGGGCTGTATCCGGCGCCGAGGAGACCCGCCGCGTCGCGGCCGCCGCCTCCTCCTCGGGCGCCGCTTCGTCCGCCGCCTCCTCCTCGGGCGCCGCTTCGTCCGCGGCCTCGTCCTCCGGCTCCTCCTCCGACGACGACGGCGACCGGGTCGGGCCCCGCCGCACCGCCGGCACGTCCGCGCGGACCGCCCGCCGGGAAGCCGTCACCCGCCGACGCCGCCGCATCGGCGTCCTCGTCCTCGCCGCCGTCGTGCTCCTGGGCGTCGTCGGAGGCGGCGCCTACTACGTCGGCTCCTCGTTCTTCGACAAGGACTACGACGGCACCGGCACCGGCGACGTCATCGTCCAGGTCGTCTCCGGCGACTCGACCAGCCAGATCGGGCAGATGCTCACCCGCCGCGGCGTCGTCGCCAGCTCCGGCGCGTTCACCAGCGCCGCCGCCGACGACTCCCGCATCCTCGCCGTCCAGCCCGGCTACTACCAGATGAGTGGGCAGATGTCGGCCAGGTCCGCCGTCGCCCGGCTCGTCGACCCCGCCGCCCGCGTCGGCCGCCTCGAGGTCCGCGGCGGCACCCAGCTCGACGACACCCGCTCACCCGACGGCACCATCGCCCCCGGTGTGCTCAGCCTCATCTCCCAGGCCAGCTGCGGGCAGATCGACGGGCAGCGCCGCTGCGTCAGCGTCGACGACCTCCGCGCCACCATGTCGACCACCGACCCCGGCGAGCTCGGCGCCCCCACCTGGGCGCTCGACGGCATCCGCAAGGCCGAGCCGGCGCGCCGCTTCGAGGGCCTCGTCTCGCCGGGCATCTACGACATCGCCCCCGGCACCGCCGCCCCCGACGTGTGGCGCGAGCTGCTCGCCGCGTCCGTCCCGCGGCTGGAGGCCGCCGGTATCGGCGACGCGGCCGCCCGCGCCGGCGTCACCCCGTACCAGGCGCTGATCATCTCCTCACTCGTCGAGAAGGAAGCGATCACGCCCGACATGCCGCAGGTGGCGCGCGTCGTCTACAACCGGCTGGCCGTCAACCAGCGCCTCGAGCTCGACTCGATGGTCAACTACCCGCTGGACGTGCAGGCCCTGCGCACCACCGCGGAGGCCCGCGCCCGCGTCGGCCCCTACAACTCCTACGCCGTCGCCGGCCTGCCGCCGACGCCGATCGCCGCCGCCGGCAAGGCCGCCATGGCCGCCGCGCTCGGACCCGAGCCCGGGCCGTGGCTGTTCTTCGTGCGCTGCAAGCCCGACGGCACCTCCTGCTTCGGCACCACGCTGGCCGAGCACCAGGCCAACATCCGGCAGGCGATCGCCGACGGCGCGATCTAGGTGCCGCAGCAGGCCTCGCCGCCGGACGAGGCGGGTGGGTCGGTCGTCGTGCGGGCCGAGGTCGATCACGGCCTCGCCGAGCTCGTGTCCGACCCCGACCGGCCCTCGTCGTGGACGTTGCTCGTCGACGGCACCGCCCAGTCGCACGTCGACCTCGACGACCCGACGCACCTCGAGTTCGAGTACGTCCGGCGCCTCGGGCACGTCGTCGACGCCCTCGCCCCGCCCGGCGCCCCGCTGCGGGTCGTGCACCTCGGGGGCGGGGCCTGGACGCTGGCCCGCTACGTCGCCGCGACCCGGCCCGGGTCGCCGCAGACCGTCGTCGAGCTCGACGGTGCGCTGGCCGGCCTCGTCCGCACCCGCCTGCCCGCCGACGACACCCTGCTCGACGTGCGCATCGGCGACGCCCGTGCCGAGACCCTCGCCCTGGCGCCCGGCGCGGCCGACCTCGTCGTCGTCGACGTGTTCGCCGGCGCCCGCATCCCCGCGCACCTGACGTCGGTCGAGTTCGCGACTCTCGTCGCCCGCGCGCTCGCCCCCGACGGGGTGCTCGCCGTGAACCTCGCCGACGGCGGATCGCTCGGCTTCGCCCGCGGGCAGGTCGCCACCGCCGCCGCGGTGTTCGGCCACCGCGCGGTCGTCGCCGCCGCCGACGTGTGGCACGGCCGCCGCTTCGGCAACCTCGTCCTGCTCGCCTCACACGCCGAGCTGCCGCTCACCGACCTCGCCCGCGCCTGCGCCGCCGACCCGTTCCCGTCGGCCGTGCGCCACGGCGTCGAGCTGCGGCGGTTCACCCGGGCCGCGGCCGTCGTCACCGACCGGTCGGCGACCCCGTCACCCGTGCCGCCGGCAGGGTTCTTCGGCCGCCCCGCCGACACCGGGGGCCCGGAGGGGTCTGCTCAGATGCCGCCCCAGCCGTAGACCCGGTCCAGCGGCAGCGTCAACACGACACGGCGCTCCGCGACCATCGCGGACCGGTAGTCGTCCCAGTCGGGGTGCTCGCCCTGCACGGCGCGGTAGAGGTCGACGAGGGCGTCGACGGTCGGGTCGTGCGGGTCGCCGGCCGGCACCGACAGCTGCGCGGTGCCCTCGCCGACGGCGTACGCGCTCCCGTCGGGGCGGGTGACCATGAACGACGCCCGGGGGTCGCGGCGCAGGTTGCGGGTCTTCGCCCGGTCATCGGTCACGGAGATGCGCAGCGTCCGCGTCGGGACGTCGAGGGTGTGCGACACGAGAGACGCCTGGGGCGCCCGTCGCGCTTGATCGTCATCAGGATGCCCGTCCCGGCGTCGGCGATCAGGGCGAGGAGTGCGTCGTCGTCGGCCACGCCCGGAACGCCAGCCCCGGCGGCCGGATGGCACACGGCACCGACGATTCCGGACGTGTCGCCGGGCCCGCCTGCCCGCGGCCGTGCGCAACCTCGTGGTCGTGCCGGCGCCGCTTCACAGCTGTGAGGTTGCGCGCGGTGGCCCGGGCGGTTGTCCACATGCCGCGCAACCGTCCACAGGCGACGCTGCTCGGGCGACCGCGCACGGCGAGAGCCTCGATGATCGACGGCATGAGGATCGACGGGGTGGCGCTCGCCGGCGTGGCCGGGTTCTGTGCGGGGCCGTGGTTGCGCGCGGCGATCGTCAGGCACGCCGTGCCCGGGCCGGGTGCGCGCAGGTCGACGTGCCCGCGGTGTGCCGCGCCTCTCGGTGGTTCGGCGGTGTCCGGCCGTACGCGCTGCTGCAGAGTGCCCGTCGGCCCACCCGCGGCGTCGGTCGAGATCGTCGCCGCACTGGGCTGCGGCGTCGTCGCGGCCGCGCGGGCCGGGCCGGCGGCCGTGCTCGGCTGCTGGGTCGTGGTCTGCGGGATCGTGCTCGTCGCGGTCGACGCCGCCGCCCACCGGCTCCCCGCCCCGCTGACCGCTGTCACGACCGCGGGCGCGGGCGCGGCCCTGCTGCTCATCGACGGCCGCGACCCGACCACCGCGGTCCGGGCCGTGGCCGCGGCAGCCGTGGCCGCCGGGGTCCTGCTGCTGCTCCGCGCCGTCACCCGCGGCGGCATCGGCGGCGGCGACTGCGCGCTCGCACCCGGGCTCGGCGTCGCCGCCGGCCGCGACGGGTGGGCCGGGCTCGCCCTCGCCGGCGTCGCGACGACCGTTCTCGGCGCCGTCCACGCCGCCTCCGCGGCCCTCGTCGTGGGCCGGGCCCGCGGGGTGGAGGTTCCGTTCGGGCCCGCCATGGTCGGCGGCGCGCTCGCCGTGATCGTCGGGGGCGGACCACCCGGCTGACCCCGCGGCCCGGCTGTGCCGACCGCGGCGTGAGCGCAGGTGGGCGGGTGAGAGGATGGACGGCGTGTTGCGTTGGATCACCGCAGGGGAGTCGCACGGTCCGGCCCTGGTCGCCGTGCTCGAAGGCATGGTCGCGGGCGTCGAGGTCACGTCCAAGGAGATCGCGGCCGAACTGGCCCGGCGCCGCCTCGGCTACGGCCGTGGCGCCCGGATGAAGTTCGAGGCCGACGAGCTGGAGATCATCGGCGGCATCCGCCACGGTCGCACCCAGGGCGGCCCCGTCGCGGTGCGCATCGGCAACACCGAGTGGCCCAAGTGGGAGACGGTCATGGCGGCCGACCCGGTCGACCCGGAGCTGATCGCCAACCGCGCCCGCAACGCGCCGCTCACCCGCCCGCGCCCCGGCCACGCCGACCTGTCCGGCATGACCAAGTTCGGCTTCGACGACGCCCGCCCCGTCCTCGAGCGCGCGAGCGCCCGCGAAACGGCCTCGCGCGTCGTGCTCGGCACCGTCGCGAAGGCGTTCCTCAAGCAGGCCTTGGGCGTCGACATCGTGTCCCACGTCGTCGCGCTCGGCGCGGCCGAGGCACCCGACGACGTCGTCCCCGGCCCGAACGACCTCGAGAAGGTCGACGCCAACCCGGTCCGCGCGGTCGACCCCGCCGCGGCCGAGGCCATGATCGCCGAGGTCGACGCCGCGCAGACCGACGGCGACACCCTCGGCGGCGTCGTCGAGGTCATCGCCTACGGCATGCCCGTCGGCGTCGGCTCGTACGTGCACTCCGACCGCCGCCTCGACGCGAAGCTCGCCGCCGCCCTCATGGGCATCCAGGCCATGAAGGGCGTCGAGATCGGCGACGGCTTCCGCACCGCCCGCCGCCGCGGCAGCGTCGCGCACGACGAGATGGTTCCCGGCGCCCCGGTCGACCGGCTCAGCAACCGGGCCGGCGGCATCGAGGGCGGCATGACCAACGGCGAGCCCGTCCGCGTCCGGGTCGCGATGAAGCCGATCTCGACCGTCCCGCGTGCCCTGCGCACCGTCGACGTCGCCACCGGTGAGGCCGCGCAGGCCATCCACCAGCGCTCCGACGTCTGCGCCGTCCCCGCGGCCGGTGTCGTCGCCGAGGCGATGGTCGCGCTGGTGCTGGCCGACTGCGCGCTGGAGAAGTTCGGCGGCGACTCGATCGCAGAGACCGTCCGCAACCTGCGCTCCTACGAGCAGTCGGCACCGACCTTCGGGACGGAGGGGTGAGCGACGGCCGCCCGGCCGTCGTCTTCGTCGGGCCGCCCGGGTCCGGCAAGAGCACCGTCGGCAAGGTCGTCGCGCGCCGGCTCGGCGTCGCGTTCACCGATGCCGACGCGCTGATCGAGGAGCGGGCCGGCAAGGCGATCGCCGACATGTTCACCCAGGACGGCGAGCCCGCCTTCCGGGCGATGGAACGTGAGGTCGTCGCCGAGGCGCTGGGCCGCGACTGCGGGGTCCTCGCCCTCGGCGGGGGCGCGGTGCTGGCGCCGGAGACCCGGGAGGTGCTGCGCGGCCACCGGGTCGTCGCCCTCACGGTGTCGCTGGCCGACGGGATGCGCCGCACCGGGATGTCCACGGCGCGGCCCCTGCTGGCCGGGGTCAACCCGCGGGCCACGTTCAAGGCCCTGCTCGACGCGCGCGCCCCGCTGTACGCGGAGGTCGCGACGGTCACGGTCGACACCGCGAAGCGCAGCGCCAACCAGGTCGCCACCGCCGTCCTCGCCGCGCTCGGGGAGAACACGCCCGAGCCGGAACCGGTCGCCGACGACCCGCTCGACAAGCCCACCCCCCACGACGGTGTCGCCCTGCCCGACCCGTTCGTCCGAGACCCGTCCGCGCATTGAGCGCCCAGCACTGAGTACACAGCACCGAGTACCGAGTACACAGCACCGAGCACGCAGCACCGAGCACGCAGCACCGAGCACGCAGCAGTGAGGTTCGGCCGCGTCCCGGCCCGATCGTCCGCTCGACCCTGGAGGACCCCGTGAGCACCGCCGAACCCGTCCGCATCCACGTCGCGGCCGAGCGGCCCTACGACGTCGTGGTCGGCCGCGGTGTCCGGGCCATGCTCCCCGAGGTCGTGAGCGGCACCGGGGCGCGCACGGTCGTGCTGATCCACCAGCCGCCGCTGGCCGACGAGGCCGAGGAGGTCCGCCGGACCCTGGAGGCCGCCGGGCTCGACGCGCACCGCGTCGAGGTCCCCGACGCCGAGGAGGGCAAGGCGCTCGCCGTCGCCGGCTACTGCTGGGAGGTGTGCGGCACCGTCGGGCTGACCCGCCGCGACGTCGTCGTCGGATTCGGCGGCGGCGCGGTCACCGACCTCGCCGGCTTCGTCGCGGCCACCTGGATGCGCGGTGTGAACGTCGTCCACGTGCCGACGACGCTGCTCGCGATGGTCGACGCGGCGGTCGGCGGCAAGACGGGCATCAACACCGGCGCGGGCAAGAACCTCGTCGGCGCCTTCCACGAGCCGGCCGCCGTGCTGGTCGACCTCGCGACCCTGGAGACCCTGCCGCGGCCCGAGCTGGCCGCGGGGATGGCCGAGGTCGTCAAGGCCGGGTTCATCGTCGACCCCGTGATCCTCGACCTCGTCGAGAAGGACCCGGCGGCGGCGCTCGACCCGACGGGCGAGGTGCTGCCCGAGCTCGTGCAGCGCGCGATCCGGGTCAAGGCCGACGTCGTCGGCGCCGACCTGCGCGAGTCGCACCTGCGCGAGATCCTCAACTACGGCCACACCCTCGGACACGCGGTCGAGCGGCGCGAGGACTACACGTGGCGCCACGGTGCCGCGGTCAGCGTCGGGATGGTGTTCGCCGCCGAGCTCGCCCGCGCGGCCGGCCGCCTCGACGACGCGACGGTCGAGCGGCACCGCAGCGTCCTCAGCTCGATCGGGCTCCCCATCACCTACGAGCCGGGTGTGCTGCCCGAGCTGGTCGCGACGATGGCGGGCGACAAGAAGGCCCGCGCCGGGATGCTGCGCTTCGTCGTCCTCGACGGCCTCGCGAAGCCGGGCCGCCTCGAAGGCCCCGATCCGGCGCTGATCGAGCGCGCCTACGCCGCGATCAGCGGGGCGTGAGGGCGTGCGGCCGTTCGGGGCGCGCCGCGACCGTCTCCGCGCGCTGCTGGCCGGGGCCGGTGTCGACGCGCTGTTGGTCACCGCGCTGGTCGACGTCCGCTACCTGAGCGGCTTCACCGGCTCCAACGCCGCGCTGCTGGTCGCCGCCGACGGCGACGCCCGCACCCGGTTCTGCACCGACGGCCGCTACGTCACGCAGTCGGCCGAGGAGGTCCCGGACCTCGAGACAGTCGTCGACCGGAGCAGCGTCCTCGCCCTGGCGCGCCGGGCCCCGGAGCTCGGGATCACGAGGCTCGGGTTCGAGTCCGACGTGGTCACCGTCGACGGCTTCGCCGCGATCGATGCCGCGTCGGAAGGGGCCGAGCTCGTCCGCACCCCGGGCCTGACTCCGGGGCTGCGCGCGGTGAAGGACGACATCGAGATCGTGGCGCTGCGCACCGCGTGCGCGGTGGCCGACGCCGCGCTGGCCGACCTGGTCGCGGCGGGCGGGCTCGCCGCCGGCCGCACCGAACGCGAGGTCGCGCTCGACCTGGAGAACCGGATGCGCGGGCACGGCGCGAGCGGCCCGGCGTTCGAGACGATCATGGCTGCCGGCGCGCACTCGGCGATCCCGCACCACAGTCCGACCGATTCACCGCTGCGCCGCGGCGACCTCGTGAAGATCGACTTCGGGGCGCTCGTCGACGGTTACCACTCCGACACGACCCGCACATTCGTCCTCGGGCCCGCCGCCGACTGGCAGCGTGACCTGCACGGACTCGTCGCGCGGGCGCAGCGGGCGGGCTGCGACGCGCTCGCCCCCGGTGCCACGGTGGCCGCGGTCGACGCGGCGGCCCGCGACGTCGTCGTCGCCGCGGGGCTGGGGGAGCGGTTCGTCCACGGCCTCGGGCACGGCGTCGGCCTGGAGATCCACGAGGCGCCCTGGCTCTCGTCGGGCGGTGCGGGTGAGCTGGCCGCGGGCATGGTGGTGACGGTCGAACCCGGCGTCTACCTGGAGGGCCGTGGCGGGGTGCGGATCGAGGACACCCTCGCGGTCCTCGACGGGGGCACCGAGCCGCTCACGCTCGCCCCGCACGAGCTCGTCGAGGTCTGAGCCGACCGGGGACGGCCCGCGGACCAGGGCCGTCGCGTCCGGACGCCCGGTGCGGCGCTATCCTGGTTCCCGGCATTCGCGGCGGCGTCGATCGGCGGTCCGCCCGGGGCCCGGTTCCGGCCGGGCCCCGCCCCCGGCAGCAGAGTGTTCGTCGCTCGCCCCGCTTCGACAGTAGGAGTCATCCGCACGTGGCCACGACCAACGACCTCAAGAACGGCTTGGTGCTCAACCTGGACGGCCAGCTGTGGTCGGTCACGGCGTTCCAGCACGTCAAGCCGGGCAAGGGCGGCGCGTTCGTCCGCACGACGCTGAAGAACGTCATGACCGGCAAGGTCGTCGACAAGACGTTCAACGCCGGCACGAAGGTCGAGACCGCGACGGTCGACCGGCGCAACATGACCTACCTGTACCGCGACGGCCAGGACTTCGTGTTCATGGACGGCGACACCTTCGAGCAGCTGAACATCCCGGCGTCGGCCGTCGGCGGCAACGCCGACTACCTGCTGGAGAACCAGGTCGCGCAGATCAGCCTGCACGACGACGTGCCGCTGTTCATCGAGCTGCCGACGTCGGTCGAGCTGGTCATCTCCCACACCGACCCGGGCCTGCAGGGCGACCGGTCCACCGGTGGCACCAAGCCGGCCACGCTGGAGACGGGTGCGGAGATCCAGGTCCCGCTGTTCGTGAGCACGGGCGAGAAGGTCAAGGTCGACACCCGCGACGGCCGGTACCTCGGCCGCGTCAGCTCCTGACGTGAGGGCCCGCACCAAGGCACGCAAACGCGCGCTGGACATCCTGTTCGAGTCCGAGGCGCGTGGGGACGACCCGTTGCAGGTGCTGCGCAGCCGTCGGGAGACCGACGACGCGCCGCCCGTCTCGGACTACGCGGCGCTGCTGGTGCAGGGCGTGGTCGAGCACCGCGACCGGATCGACCAGCTGCTCGCCGAGCACGCCGAGGGCTGGACGGTCGCGCGGATGCCGGCGGTCGACCGCACGCTGCTGCGGATCGGCGTGTTCGAGCTGCTGTGGGTCGACGAGATCGACGACCCGGTGGCCATCACCGAGGCCGTCGAGCTGGCCCGCACGTTGTCGACCGACGACTCGCCGCGGTTCCTCAACGGTGTCCTCGGGCGGATCGCCGACATCGCGGAACAGCTGCGCGCCACGCGCTGAGCGCACACTTCACGGACGCCCGCGTCCCGGCCACGGCCGGATGCGGGCGTCCGTCGTTCCGGGGCGCACACCCGGGAGCGGCTGGTAGCGTCGCGCCCGGCGTGCCAGGGCGCCACCGGGTCCGCGGGCAGGGCAGAGCCCACCTGGGAGGTTCCTCCCGTGGATGTGTGTGCTGCACACCCTCCTCCCGAACCCCCGGTACGCGGACCCCGGCGGGTGAGAGGAGGCCGCCGTGCCCACCCCTGTTCCGCTCCCGCAGGATCCCGATCTCGGTCAGCTGCGCCGCCGCGCGCGCGAGCTGAGCCGTGCCGCCCGTGCCGGTGACGCCCGGGCGCTGGAGCTGGTGGCCAGTTGGGCGCCCGACCGGGCGGGCGGCGACGTCCCGCTCAACCTGGCCCAGCTGGTGCTGGCGCGGCGGCACGGGTTCGACGGCTGGCCGCCGTTGGTCCGCCACGTCGAGACGGTGCTGCGCCTGACGTGGGTGCCGCCCACCGGTGACGCCCCGGCGGGCACCGATCCCGTCGACGACTTCCTGTCGCTCGCGTGCCTGCGCTACGACGGGGACGACCCGGCCCACGCGCGAGCGGCGGCCGCGCTGCTCACGGCCCACCCGGAGATCGGGTCGGCGTCGGTGCACGCGGCCGCGGCGACGGCCGACGTCGACGCCTTGCGCCGGCTCGCCGGCCCCGGTACGGCCGACGCCGAGGGCGGGCCGAACCGGTGGCCGCCGCTGATGTACCTGGCCTACGCCCGCCACGACCCGCACATCGACGTGGCCGCCGTCGTCGAGGCGGCGACCGTCCTGCTCGATCACGGTGCCGACCCGGATGCGGGCCGGCTGTGGCACGGGTTGCCGTCGCCGTTCACGGTGCTGACGGGGGTGTTCGGCGAGGGCGAGGGCGGGCCCGTCGCGCAGCCGCGGCACCCGGCCGAGCAGCCCCTGGCCCGGCTGCTGCTGGAGCGCGGCGCGGACCCGAACGACGCGCAGACCCTCTACAACCGCATGTTCGGTGCCGACGACTCGCATCTGGAGCTGCTGTTCGCCCACGGTCTGGGCCGCGCCGACGGCGGCGTATGGCAGCAACGCCTCGGGCACACCCTGTCGACGCCGGCCCGGATGCTCGCCGACCAGCTCGACTGGGCGGTCCTGCACGGCCTGACTGCACGGGTGCAGCTGTTGGCGCGCAACGGCGTCGCCATCCGCGGCGGGCGTTGGCTGGGGGAGACGTCGGTCGCGGGGACGGCGGCCCGGCTCGGGTACCCGGAGATCGTCGAGGTGCTCGTCGCGCACGGCGCCCCTCGCCCCGAGCTGACCGCTGTCGACGCGCTGCTCGCCGCCGCGCTGTCGGGCGATGCGGCGGCGGTGGCGGCCGCACCGGACGCGCTGCGCGCGCAGGTCGTCGCCGACCACGCAGGCGTCGTCGTCGTCGCGGCCGCCGACGGACGCGACCGCGCGGTGGAGCTGCTGCTGGAGCTCGGCGTTCCCGTCGACACGTCAGGGCGTGGTGACGCGGGCGGGCACCAGCGCTGGAACACCGCGCTGCACGAGGCGGCGTTCCGCGACGACGAGGCGCTGGCGACGCTGCTGCTCGACCGCGGCGCCGACCCGACCGTGCGCGACGCCCGGTTCGACGCCACCCCGGCCGGCTGGGCGGCGCACGCCGGGCACACGCGCCTGGCGGAGATGCTGTCCGGCCACGAGTCCCGGTGGGGGACCCGCGCCCCCGGGGCGTGATCGGACGGACACCGCGGCGCGGGGTCGGCGTTGACAACGGCCGGCGCGAGGACGGGCAGCCTGCACCCGGCGACCCGGGTGGGCCGCCACCGATCCCCGGAGTTCTTGTTGCGCATCGCGATCCTGCCCCTTGCGCTGGGCACGTTCGCCATCGGACCGACCGAGTGTTCGCGCGGGTGTCGATGCGTGTCGATGCGTGTCGCCCCGCCGCAGCGCTGGCCTGACCCTGCAACGACAGCGCCGAGTTGGGCAGGAAACCGCTCCAGGGGTCGTGCGGAGCAGCCTGGTGTCGAACTCGGCGCAGGTCGGAACTCGGCGTCCGTGCGGGGAGAGCCGTCAGTCGACGCGGTGCGCCGGGCGGGCCTCGGGGGGAAGCACGCCCCAGTCGATGAGCTGGTCGGTCAGCTCGCCGGGGGTCTTGTCGTAGATGATCGCGAGCGAACGGAGGTCCTCGGCCCGGATCGAGAGGACCTTGCCGTTGTAGTCCCCGCGCTGGCTCTGGATGGCCGCCGCGTACCGCGCGAGCGGTCCGACCTTGTCGGCCGGCAGCTGCTGGAGCCGCTCCAGGTTGATGACGATCTTCGTGGCGGGCTCGGAACCCGACGGCACCCGGCCCTCGGGCAGGAGCTCGGCGACCGGCACCCCGTAGAAGTCGGCCAGCTCGGCCAGCTTCTGCACGGTGACGGCGCGGTCGCCGCGCTCGTAGGACCCGACGACGACGGCCTTCCACCGGCCGCCCGACTTCTGCTCGACGCCGTGCAGCGACAGACCCTGCTGCTGCCGGATGGCGCGGAGCTTGCTGCCGAGCGCCTTGGCGTAGTCGCCCATGTGGCGATCCCCTCTCGCTGGACGTCCGGCCGCGGGACCGACGTCCGTGTGCTGGTCGTGCGTGGCCGGGCCGGCCCCTCCGCCTGCCCGCCGTGCCAGCCGCCCACGGTCGGTGCCCCCCGCTTCCGCGGCCACCCGTGAGCCAGCTGATCAATACGGAGAGTAATCATGCGCCTCGCTCCGTCGTCGGGTCAAGCCGGGTGGGCCGTCCCGGTGCCCTCCTGGCCGTTCTTCACTCGATCGGCTGGTCGACACGCCGCGTCCAGGCGCGGAACGGGTGCACACAGTTCGGACGGACGGGGTCTGGAGTGGCCTGTGTGGCTGATGTGACTTCCGTGAGTGTTATCGGACTGTGACCGTTCGGCTCCGTGAGGAAATCGCGGGGCCGTGCGCCCTGGATCCGGGGCGTGGACAGCGTGTCGCGGCGGCGCGTCGGACGGGTGTGATCGCCGTGACGTGTGACCCGCGTCGGCGCGTCCGGGCGACGGCCCCGTCAGGTCGGGGCCGCTGATAGCGTGGCCGCGCAACCCGATCCTTTAACGACCCGTCCTGCGAGGCGGGGAAGGAGAGCGAACTCGTGGCGAACGACCGCCGCGGGGACGCCGGTGGCGAGGGGACTGGTCTGCCCGACCACGAGCTCCTCAGCGCCTCCGACGTCACCCGCACCATCGCGCGCATCGCGCACCAGATCATCGAGAAGACCGCGGACGCCGAGCACGTCGTGCTCATCGGGATCCCGACCCGCGGCACCGTCCTCGCCCGCAGGCTCGCCGCCGCCGTCGCCGAGTTCGGCGGTACCGAACCGTCCGTCGGTACGGTCGACCCGACGCTCTACCGCGACGATCTGCGCCGCCGGCCCACCCGCCCGCTCGAGGACACGCAGTTCCCCGAGGGCGGGGTCGACGACGCGCTCGTCGTCCTCGTCGACGACGTGCTGATGTCGGGCCGCACGGTCCGCGCCGCGCTCGATGCACTGTCCGAGCACGGCCGCCCCCGCTCGGTGCAGCTGGCGGTCCTGGTCGACCGCGGCCACCGCGAGCTCCCGATCCGCGCGGACTACGTCGGCAAGAACGTGCCGACGTCGCGCAGCGAGCTGATCCTGGTGTCGCTCACCGAGATCGACGGCGAGGACCGGGTCGCGATCCGCAGGGGGGTCGGCGAATGAAACACCTGCTCTCGGTCACCGACCTCGACGCGGCCACCGCGACCGCGCTGCTCGACACGTCCGACCGGCTGCGCCAGGCGTTGCTGGGCCGCGAGGTCCGCAAGCTGCCGACGCTGCGCGGGCGCACCGTCATCACGATGTTCTACGAGGACTCCACCCGCACCCGGGTCTCGTTCGAGATCGCCGGCAAGTGGATGAGCGCCGACACGGTCAACGTGAGCGCCAAGGGTTCCTCGGTCTCCAAGGGCGAGTCGCTGCGCGACACCTCGCTCACCCTCTCGGCCATGGGCGCCGACTGCGTGATCGTCCGTCACCCCGCTTCCGGTGCGGCGCACCGGCTCGCGGGCTGGTCGGACAAGGACCACGCGACGACGGGCACCCACACCTCGATCGTCAACGCTGGCGACGGCACCCACGAGCACCCCACCCAGGCGCTGCTCGACGCGGCCACCCTGCGCGACCGGCTCGGGTCGGTCGCGGGGCGGCGGATCGGGATCGTCGGCGACGTGCTGCACAGCCGCGTCGCCCGCTCCAACGTCTTCCTGCTGGCCACCCTCGGCGCCGAGGTCGTGCTGATCGCGCCGCCGACGCTGCTGCCCGTCGGGGTGGCCGAGTGGCCGTGCCGGGTCTCCCACGAGATCGACGCCGAGCTCCCGGGCCTCGACGCGATCATGATGCTGCGCGTCCAGGCCGAACGGATGACCGGCGGGTTCTTCCCGTCGTCGCGCGAGTACGCGGTCGCCTACGGGCTCAGCGACGCCCGCGCCGCGATGCTGCCCGAGCACGGGGTCGTGCTGCACCCCGGACCGATGGTGCGCGGCATGGAGATCGCGCCCTCGGTGGCCGACTCGGCCCGCGCCGCGATCCTCGCCCAGGTCCGCAACGGCGTCCACGTGCGGATGGCCGTTCTCTACCACCTTCTCGCGGGAGCCCCCGAATGACCGACCTGTTCATCCGCAACGCGCGCCCCTACGGCGACGATGCTGTCGACCTGGTCGTCCGGGACGGCGTCATCACCGAGATCGGCGCGGGCCTCGAGGCGCCGGAGGGCGTCGAGACGCTCGACGCCGAGGGCCGCGTGCTGCTGCCCGGCCTCGTCGACCTGCACGTGCACCTGCGCGAGCCCGGCGGTGAGGAGTCGGAGACGATCGAGACCGGGTCGCGGGCCGCGGCGCTCGGCGGGTTCACCGCGGTGTTCGCCATGCCCAACACCGACCCGGTCGCCGACACCGACGTGGTCACCGCCCACGTGCGCCGCCGCGGCGCCGAGGTCGGCCTCGTCGACGTGCACCCGGTCGGCGCGGTCACCGTGGGGCTCAAGGGCGAGAGGCTCGCCGAGCTCGGCACCATGGCCTCGGCCGCCGGGGTGCGCATGTTCTCCGACGACGGCCACTGCGTGAACGACCCGCTGGTGATGCGTCGCGCGCTGGAGTACGCCTCCGCGCTGGACGTCGTGATCGCCCAGCACGCCGAGGACCACCGCCTCACCCAGGGCGCCCAGGCCAACGAGGGTGTCGTCGCCTCGCGGCTCGGGCTGGCCGGCTGGCCCGCCACGGCGGAGGAGACGATCGTCGCCCGCGACTGCGCGCTGGCCCGCGAAGCCGGCGCGCGCCTGCACGTGTGCCACGTGTCGTCGGCGCGCACGGTCGACGTGCTGCGCAGCGCCAAGGCGGCGGGCGTCACCGTCTCCGCCGAGGTGACCCCGCACCACCTGCTGCTCACCGACGCTGCGCTGACCAGCTACGACCCGGTCAACAAGGTCAACCCGCCGCTGCGCACCGCCGCCGACACCCAGGCGATGCGGGCCGCGCTCGCCGAGGGCGTGATCGACGTCGTCGCCACCGACCACGCGCCGCACGCCAGCCAGTACAAGGACACCGAGTGGCAGGTGGCCAAGCCCGGCATGCTCGGGCTGCAGACCGCGCTGTCGGTCGTCGTCCACACGATGGTGGAGCCGGGCCTGCTCGACTGGCACGGCGTCGCCCGCGTCATGTCGGAGCGCCCCGCCGAGATCGCGGGTCTGCCCGACCAGGGTCGTCCGATCGCCGTCGGCGAACCCGCCAACCTGGCCCTCGTCGACGCCGACGAGCCGTGGACGGTCCGCGGCGCCGCGCTCGCCAGCCGGGCGGCGAACACCCCGTACGAGGGGATGCGGTTGCCCGCCGTCGTGGTCGCCACGGTCCTGCGCGGGCGGCTGACCGCCCGCGACGGGCAGATCGTCGAGCAGGTGACGACGTGAGCCCCACCGTGGGCCCGGCGCTGCTCGTCCTCGAGGACGGCCGCATCTTCCGCGGCGAGTCCTTCGGCGCCACCGGCCAGAACCTCGGCGAGGCCGTCTTCGCCACCGGGATGACCGGCTACCAGGAGACGCTCACCGATCCCTCCTACCACCGCCAGATCGTCGTGCAGACCGCGCCGCAGATCGGCAACACCGGCTGGAACGACGAGGACGACGAGTCCGCGCGGGTGCAGGTCGCGGGCTACGTGGTGCGAGACCCGGCGCGGCGGCCGTCGAACTGGCGCTCGCGCCGCTCCCTCGGCGAGGTCCTCGCCGAGCAGGGCGTCGTCGGGGTCGCGGGCGTCGACACCCGCGCCGTCGTTCGGCACCTGCGCGAGCGCGGGGCCATGCGCGCCGGGGTGTTCTCCGGCGACGCCCTGGCCGCCGACGGCGACCTCGTCGAGCGGGTGCTCGCGAGCCCCGCGATGGAGGGCGCCGACCTCTACGGCGCCGTCACCACCGCGGAGCCCTACGTCGTGGCGGCCGAGGGGGAGGCCCGTTTCCGGGTCGCCGCCCTCGACGTCGGCATCAAGTCCAACACCCCGCGGATGCTCGCCGCACGTGGCGTCGAGGTCCACGTGCTGCCGGCGGCGACGCCGATCGAACAGATCGTCGACCTGGGCGTCGACGGGTTCTTCCTCTCCAACGGCCCCGGCGACCCCGCCACGGCCGACGGGCCGGTGGCCCTGACCCGGGCGGTGCTCGAGCGCGGAATCCCGACGTTCGGCATCTGCTTCGGCAACCAGATCCTCGCCCGCGCCCTGGGCCGCGGGACCTACAAGATGCGCTACGGCCACCGCGGCATCAACATCCCGGTCGTCGAGCACGCGACCGGCCGGGTGGCGATCACCTCGCAGAACCACGGGTTCGCTGTCGAGGGCGAGGCGGGGGAGCGGTTCGTCACCCCCTTCGGCCCGGCCCGGGTCACCCACACCTGCCCCAACGACGGCTGTGTCGAAGGCATTGCGGGAGAAGGCTTCCCGGCCTTCAGCGTGCAGTACCACCCGGAGGCGGCGGCCGGCCCGCACGACGCGGCCGACCTGTTCGACCGCTTCGTCGCGCTGATGGCCGACCACCCCGTCCGCGACGGGGCCCGGCCGTCCCCGACGCCGCGCGCCGAGGAACCGGAGCCCGCGGCGGTCGAGGCCGAGGCTGCTGACGCTGCGGCGGAGGACGCCCCCGAGCCGGCGGCGCACGTCGCCCCGACCGAGCCCGGCACCGAGATCGACACGGAGCCCGGCACCGAGACCGACACGGAGACCGACACGGAGATCGACACGGAGATCGACACGGAGCTCGACATGAGGATCGCCACCGGGGTCGAGGCCGGGATCGAGGCCGAGAGCGACGAGCGGGTCGACGGGACCGTCCACGGTGAGCCGACGATGCTCCTGCCGCAGACGGTCGCCGTGCCCGGCCCCGACGCCGACCAGGGCGTCGACGAGACCATCGCCCTGCCCCGCGTCGCCCCCACGGCCGAGTCCGAGGACGACCATGGCGAGTCCGGCGGCCGCCACCGGCTCATCGAGCGTGACGACGAGGAGGACGTCTGATGCCTCGTCGCGACGACATCAAGCACGTCATGGTGATCGGGTCCGGCCCGATCGTCATCGGCCAGGCCTGCGAGTTCGACTACTCCGGCACCCAGGCGTGCCGCGTCCTGCGGGCAGAGGGTCTGCGCGTGTCGCTGGTCAACTCCAACCCGGCCACGATCATGACCGACCCGGAGTTCGCCGACGCGACCTACGTCGAGCCGATCACCCCCGAGTTCGTGGAGCTCGTGATCGCGGCCGAGCGGCCCGACGCGATCCTCGCGACCCTGGGCGGGCAGACCGCACTCAACACCGCGATCGCGTTGCACGACAACGGGGTCCTCGAGCGGTACGGCGTGGAGCTCATCGGTGCCGACGTCGACGCCATCCAGCGCGGCGAGGACCGGCTCAAGTTCAAGGAGATCGTCCAGTCCGTCGGCGGCGACGTGCCGCGCAGCGCGGTCTGCCACTCGATGGACGAGGTCCGCGCGGCGGTCGCCGAGCTGGGCCTGCCCGTCGTCATCCGGCCGTCGTTCACGATGGGCGGCCTCGGGTCGGGCCTGGCGTACACGCCGGAGGACCTGGAGCGCCTCGCCGGTGCTGGGCTCGACGCCTCGCCGGTCACCGAGGTCCTCATCGAGGAGTCCGTGCTCGGCTGGAAGGAGTACGAGCTCGAGCTGATGCGCGACCACGCCGACAACGTCGTGGTCGTCTGCTCCATCGAGAACCTCGACCCGATGGGTGTGCACACCGGCGACTCGATCACCGTCGCGCCCGCGATGACGCTGACCGACCGCGAGTACCAGACGATGCGTGACGTCGGCATCGCCGTGCTGCGCGCCGTCGGCGTCGACACCGGTGGCTGCAACATCCAGTTCGCGGTCGACCCGCGCACCGGGCGGCTCGTCGTCATCGAGATGAACCCGCGCGTGTCGCGGTCCTCGGCGCTGGCGTCGAAGGCCACCGGCTTCCCGATCGCGAAGATCGCCGCGAAGCTCGCCGTCGGCTACACCCTCGACGAGATCCGCAACGACATCACCGGCGAGACCCCGGCGGCGTTCGAGCCGTCGCTCGACTACGTCGTGGTCAAGGTGCCGCGCTTCGCGTTCGAGAAGTTCCCGGGCTCCGACACCACCCTGACGACGACGATGAAGAGCGTCGGCGAGGCGATGGCGCTGGGCCGGTCGTTCCCGGAGGCGCTGGGCAAGGCCCTGCGCTCGATGGAGACGCCCGACGCCGGGTTCTGGACCCGCCCCGACCCCGAGGGCGCACCCGACGTGGCCCGTCCGACCGACGGACGCATCTACGCCGTCGAGCGCGCGCTGCGCCAGGGCGCGACGGTCGACGACGTCGCCGCGCGCTCGGGCATCGACCCGTGGTTCGTCGACCAGATCGCCGCGCTCGGCGAGCTGCGGTCGGAGATCCTCGACGCGCCGGTGCTCGACGAGACCATGCTGCGCCGCGCCAAGCGGGCGGGGCTGTCCGACCGGCAGATCGCGTCGGTGCGGCCGGAGTTCGCGGGCGAGGACGGCGTCCGCGCGCTGCGGCACCGCCTGGGCATCCGGCCCGTCTACAAGACGGTCGACACCTGCGCGGCCGAGTTCGCCGCGCGCACCCCGTACCACTACAGCGCCTACGAGACCGACCCGTCGGCCGAGTCCGAGGTCACCGCGCAGACCGGCAAGCCGAAGGTGCTCATCCTCGGCTCCGGGCCCAACCGCATCGGGCAGGGCATCGAGTTCGACTACTCGTGCGTGCACGCGGTGATGGCGTTGCGCGAGGCCGGGTTCGAGACCGTCATGGTGAACTGCAACCCCGAGACCGTGTCGACGGACTACGACACCGCGGACCGGCTCTACTTCGAGCCGCTGACGTTCGAGGACGTCCTCGAGGTCGTGCACGCCGAGCAGGCGTCCGGGACCGTCGCCGGGGTGATCGTGCAGCTCGGCGGCCAGACCCCGCTGGGGCTGGCGCAGCGGCTCACCGCCGCGGGCGTGCCGGTCGTCGGCACCCCGGCCGACGCGATCGACCTCGCCGAGGACCGTGGCGAGTTCGGCGAGGTCCTGCGCCGCGCCGGGCTGCCCGCGCCCGCGTTCGGCACCGCGACGTCGTTCGAGCAGGCCCGCGACATCGCCGACCGCATCGGCTACCCCGTCCTCGTGCGCCCGTCGTACGTGCTGGGCGGACGCGGCATGGAGATCGTCTACGACGAGGAGACCCTCGCCGGCTACATCGCGCGCGCCACGGAGATCAGTCCGACGCGCCCGGTGCTGGTCGACCGGTTCCTCGACGACGCGGTCGAGATCGACGTCGACGCCCTGTTCGACGGCACCGAGCTCTACCTCGGCGGCGTCATGGAGCACATCGAGGAGGCCGGGGTCCACTCCGGCGACTCGTCGTGCACCCTGCCGCCGATCACGTTGGGGCGCAGCGTCCTCTCCGACGTCCGCCGCTCCACGGAGGCCATCGCGCGCGGCGTCGGGGTGCGGGGGCTGCTCAACGTGCAGTACGCGCTGCACGGCGACACCCTCTACGTGCTGGAGGCCAACCCCCGTGCGTCGCGCACGGTGCCGTTCGTGTCCAAGGCGACGGCGGTGCCGCTGGCCAAGGCGGCGGCCCGGATCATGCTGGGCGCCACCGTCGCCGAGCTGCGGGCCGAGGGCATGCTGCCGAGGACCTCCGACGGGGCGACCACCCCGGCGTCGGTCCCGGTCGCGGTCAAGGAGGCCGTGCTGCCGTTCAACCGGTTCCGCACGCCCACCGGCCAGGGCGTCGACCCGCTGCTCGGCCCGGAGATGAAGTCCACGGGCGAGGTCATGGGCATCGACGCGTCCTTCGGGCCCGCGTTCGCCAAGGCGCAGGCCGCGGCCTACGGGTCGCTGCCGACGTCGGGACGGGTGTTCGTCTCCGTCGCCGACCGCGACAAGCGCGCCATGGTGTTCCCGATCCGGCGGCTGGCCGACCTCGGCTTCGAGGTCCTCGCCACCGACGGCACCGCGGAGATCCTGCGCCGCCACGGCATCGACGTGACCGAGGTGCGCAAGTGGTCGGACCGCAAGGAGGGTGACACCGTCGTGGACCGCATCCTCGCCGGTGACGTCGACGTGATCGTCAACACCCCGTACGGCAACGTCGGGCCCCGCGCCGACGGCTACGAGATCCGCGCCGCCGCCGTCACCAAGGGTGTGCCGTGCATCACCACGGTCCAGGGCGCAGCCGCTGCGGTACAGGGGATCGAGGCCATGATCGCGGGCAGCATCGGCGTCCGGTCGCTGCAGGACGCGCACGCGGCGCTGGCGAAGGCGGCCCGATGAGCACTCGTTTCGGTGCGCGCCTCGCACGCACGACCGATGAGCTCGGCACGCTGTGCGTCGGCATCGACCCGCATCCCTCGCTGCTCGCCGAGTGGGGGCTGACCGACGACGCCGACGGCCTCGCCCGCTTCTGCGACGTGTGTCTCGACGGCCTCGCCGGGCACGTCGGGTTGGTCAAGCCGCAGTCGGCGTTCTTCGAACGGCACGGCTCCGCCGGTGTCGCGGTGCTGGAACGGCTGCTCGCCGGCCTGGCGCAGACCCCGACGCTGAGCCTGCTCGACGTCAAACGCGGCGACATCGGCTCGACCATGGACGGCTACGCCGACGCGTACCTGGGCGTCGGCGCGCCGCTCGGCGCCGACGCGGTCACGCTCTCGCCCTACCTCGGGTTCGGCTCGCTCGCACCGGCGCTGCGGGCCGCCGAGGAGGCCGGGCGCGGCGTGTTCGTGCTGGCCCGGACGTCGAACCCCGAGGGCGGGCCGGTGCAGCTGGCCGACTGGTCAGGGCGCAGCGTCGCCCAGGGGATCGTCGACGGCGCAGCCGCCGCCAACGCGGACGTGACACCGCTCGGCGACGTCGGCGTCGTGATCGGCGCAACCCACGAGCACGGGCTCGACCTGTCCGCGCTCGGCGGCGCCGTCCTCGCCCCGGGCCTGGGCGCCCAGGGTGCGAGCCCCGCCGACGTCGCCGCGCGCTTCGCCGGGCTCTCGGGGATCGTGGTGCCCACGGCGTCGCGGTCGGTGCTGCGCGCCGGGCCCGACCCGGCGGCGCTACGCGGTGCGGCCGAGGCGCTGCGCGACGAGCTCGAGGCGGCGCGCACGGCGAGCTGAGTCCCGCCCGCCGGCTCCGGGGAGGGGGACGGGTCCGGCGTCAGTGGTACTAGCACCCTCGCCGGGCCGTCTCCGCAGGTCGATCCTGGGGAACCAGACGCGAAGGAGGAGGGCCGGTTGGTGGACGTACTGATCGTCGACGACCAGCGGCCGTTCCGACGGGTGGCACGCACGGTCGTGGGGCTCGTCGGCGGTTGGCGGGTCGCGGCGGAGGCCGGGAGCGGCGAGGACGCGCTCGCCGAGGCCGAGCGGCTCAATCCGGCCGTCGTCCTGATGGACATCAACCTGCCGGGGATCAACGGCATCGAGGCGACCCGTCGGCTGCTGGCCAGGGCGCCGGGGACGACCGTCGTGCTGCTGTCGACCTACACCGTCGACGACCTGCCCTCCGACGCCGCCGACTGCGGCGCCGCGGCCTACATCCGCAAGGAGGACCTCACACCGGCCGCGTTGCGCGCCCTGCACGTCGGCTGACGCCGGTTCCACCGGCGCGACACGCCGGAGCGGGAGGCTCTGGACTGTCGGGAAGAACACCTCGCCGGGCGGGCGAGGTGTCGGCGTGTCCTGGCGGGGCACGCCGCGGTCGTGCGCCGGACGGCACGGGAGGCGTCCTCGCGGGCGTCGACAGAGCCGCGCAGTTGTGACGTATCGCTGAACGGCCGGGTCGATCACCGCCGTTCGGCCCCGTTCGTGGTATCACCCTTTGGGGGTGGCCGATGGCAAAGCTCCTGGTGTGACCCCCCGTTCACGGCCCCGTAAGGGTCGTGAGTACGTTCGTTCGAGTCTCTTCGGGTAACCCCGGAGGGAAGCACCGACGCAGGTTCCGAGCAGGTCCCGGCGGCGGTCCCACCAGCGATGTGCATTACGAAAGACGGAGGAGATCGTGGCCCTTCCCCAGCTGACCGAGGAACAGCGCGCAGCCGCGTTGGAGAAGGCGGCCGCAGCGCGCCGGGCCCGGGCAGAGCTGAAGGACCGGCTCAAGCGAGGCGGGACGACCCTCAAGGAGGTGCTGGCCCAGTCCGACACCGACGACGTGCTCGGCAAGATGAAGGTCTCGGCCCTGCTCGAGGCGATGCCGGGTGTGGGCAAGGTGCGGGCGGCCCAGATCATGGAGCGCCTGGAGATCGCGACGAGCCGCCGCCTGCGTGGCCTGGGCGACCGGCAGCGCAAGGCGCTGCTCACCGAGTTCGAGGGCTGAGAACACCTGCCTGCCCGGCCGTGACGGTGGCCGGGCACAGGGTGGACGGTCGTGCGCGGCCGTCGGAACGACAGTGAGGACGAGGCGTGGACGGCGCCCCAGACCCTGCCGGTAGGACCGCCGAGGCGGACCGGCCGGCCGACGTCACGGGCCGCGCAGCCCCTGGCGGTGACGCCCTCGCGACCTCTGCCGCATCGAGGGGTCGGCTGATCGTATTGGCCGGCCCCTCGGGCGTCGGCAAGAGCAGTGTGGTGGCCGGGCTGCGCGAGCGGCTCCCGGAGCTGCACTTCAGCGTGTCGGCGACGACACGCGCCCCTCGCGCCGGAGAGGTCGACGGTCGGGACTACCGGTTCGTCTCGGCGGCGGAGTTCGACGGCCTGGTCGCCCGCGGCGAGCTGCTCGAGTGGGCCGAGATCCACGGCGGCCTGCAGCGCTCCGGCACCCCCGCGGCTCCGGTGGAGCAGGCCCGCGCGGCCGGCGTCCCGGTGCTCGTCGAGGTCGATCTGCAGGGCGCCCGCGCGGTCAAGGCCGCGATCCCGGACGCCGTGACGGTCTTCGTCGACGCCCCCTCGTTCGAGGAACTGGCCCGCCGGCTCAAGGGTCGCGGCACCGAGTCGGCCGCCCAGTTCGAGCGCCGCCTCCAGACCGCCCGCGACGAGCTCGCCGCCCGCGACGAGTTCGACGTGGTCGTCGTCAACGACGACCTGCGGGCCGTCGTCGACAGGTTGGTAGGATTGGCGATCGGCCCCACGCCGCCGGAGAGCGGGCGAGGCGGCCAGGACGACGATCTCTCCCCGCAGGAGTCTTTTCAGTGAGCATGCCTCTGACCGGCGCAGTCGCCGGTTCCACGCCCGAGGGCATCACCAACCCGCCCATCGACGACCTGCTCGGTCAGGTGTCGTCGAAGTACGCGCTGGTGATCTACGCCGCCAAGCGGGCCCGCCAGATCAACGACTACTACTCGCAGCTGGGCGAGGGCCTGCTCGAGTACGTCGGCCCGCTCGTCGAGCCGGGCCCCCGCGAGAAGCCGCTGTCGATCGCCATGCGCGAGATCCAGAGCGGCCTGCTCGAGCACACCGAGGGCGAGTAGCCCCCAGGTGGCCGCGCCCCGCGTCCTGCTGGGTGTCGCCGGCGGGATCGCCGCCTACAAGAGCGCGGAGCTGCTGCGCCGGTTCACGGAGTCCGGGCACTCGGTGCGCGTGCTGCCCACCGCCGCGGCGCTCGAGTTCGTCGGCGCCGCGACCTTCGAGGCGCTGTCCGGGCAGCCCGTGCACACGGGCGTCTTCCACGACGTCCCGTCGGTCGCGCACGTCCGGCTCGGCCAGGAGGCCGACCTCGTCGTCGTCGCCCCGGCCACCGCCGACCTGCTCGCGCGGGCCGCGCACGGCCGCGCCGACGACCTCCTCACCGCCGCGCTCCTCACGGCCCGCTGCCCGGTGCTGTTCGCCCCGGCCATGCACACCGAGATGTGGGAGCACCCGGCCACGCAGGACAACGTCGCGCTGCTGCGCTCGCGCGGCGCGGTCGTCCTCGAGCCCGCGTCGGGCCGGCTGACCGGCAGGGACACCGGCCCCGGCCGGCTGCCCGACCCCGCCGAGATCGCCGAGCTGTCCCGGCTGCTGCTCGAGCGCGGCGACGCGCTGCCCCGCGACCTCGAGGGCCGCCGCGTCGTCGTCTCCGCCGGGGGCACCCGCGAGCCGCTCGACCCCGTCCGGTTCCTCGGCAACCGCTCCTCGGGGCGGCAGGGCTACGCCCTGGCCCGGGTCGCCGCCCAGCGCGGTGCCTCGGTCACGCTCGTCGCGGGCGCCACGGCCGACCTCGGCGATCCGGCCTCGGTCCGGGTCGTGCGCGTCGGAACGGCCGAGCAGATGCGTGTCGCGATGCACGAGGCGGCCGCCGACGCCGACGTCCTGGTGATGTCGGCCGCGGTCGCCGACTTCCGGCCGGCGACGCTCGTCACCACGAAGATCAAGAAGACGCCGGGGGAGTCCCCCGACCCGCTGGTGCTCGACACCAACGCCGACATCCTCGCCGAGCTCGTCGCCGCCCGGCGGCCGGGCCAGGTCGTCGTCGGGTTCGCCGCCGAGACGGGCGACGCCACCGGCGACGCGCTGCACCACGGCCGGATCAAGCTGCGACGCAAGGGATGCGACCTGCTGGTCGTCAACGCCGTCGGTGACGGGAAGGCGTTCGAGGTCGCCGACAACGCCGGCTGGCTGCTGGCCGCCGACGGCTCGGAGACCGAGCTGCCCGACGGCTCCAAGGCGTTGCTCGCCTCGCGGCTGTGGGACGCCGTCGCCACTCGTCTGCCCTGATCCGCAGGCGACACACCCCACGCCGAGCTCGACGTCAGGCTGATCCGATCATGGTCGGAACCGGCGTGAGGTCGACGTCGGCGACGTCGTCGGTCCGCAACGAGAACGGCCCCACTCCCGGTCGCCCGGGGTGGGGCCGTTCTCGGTCCGACTCGACGTCGGCCGACGGTCTCGCTGTCAGCCGAGGAGGCCGCCCGAGCGCGCCGGGGCGCTCTCGGACGACTCGCCGCTGCCGCCCTGGCCGCCGCCCGACGTACCGGCGTCACGCGCGGTGTCGGCCGGAGCCTGCGACGAGCTGGTGGTGCGCGGCGCCGTCGTGGTCGGCGAGGCCGAACCGGTGCTGCGGCGCTGCTCCGACGACTTCGCGGTCGTCGTCGACGGCGTGGTCGGGCGGACCTGCTCGCCGCGGGCCGAGCCGCTCGTCGTCGGCGCGCTGTGGCTGGTGGTGCTCTTCGTGGTCGTCGCCGACCCGCTGCGGCCCGGGTTCGCGGAGACGTACTGCTCCGAGGCCCAGCCGTTGAGGTTGGTGAGCTGCACGTATCCGTTGCGACGCTCACCGATCGTGACGTCGGTGCCGCGCTTGCAGACCGTGACGACCGAGGCGGTCGCGCTGGGCTGCGAGCGGACGTTGACGTTGTCGGTGCAACGCCCCTGCTCCGCGGCGGAGGCCGTGCCGACCATGACCAGGACGGTGGTCGCGCCGGCCGCGACCAGGCCGCCGATGACAGCGGCCGCGCGGCCTCGACGATGCAACAACGCCTTCATCTGGGGGGTACCTCCGTTGGGTGGATGCGTCACCAGGCCCAACGAGCCCGGGCGTCACCGATTCGCCGTCGGGCCGGACATCACCGGAAGCGGTGAACGATCACCGGCGCGTCGCCCAGGGCTGTCACTCTCGGTGACGTGACGCGTGACGCCTGGCGTTCCAGGTCAGAGGCGCGAACGCCGTCGGTGACGTGGACTAGTCTCGGCGGCGACATCAGGACGAGACTGGACGGAGACACGCGTGACGAACCCGGCCCGCCGGCTGTTCACCAGCGAATCGGTGACCGAGGGTCACCCCGACAAGATGTGTGACGCGATCAGCGACACCGTCCTCGACTCGCTGCTCGCGCAGGACCCCCGCAGCCGCGTGGCCGTCGAGACCCTCGTGACCACCGGTCAGGTGCACGTCGCGGGCGAGGTCACCACGAGTGCCTACGCCGACATCCCGACCCTCGTGCGCGCGAAGATCCTCGAGATCGGCTACGACTCGTCGGCCAAGGGCTTCGACGGCAACTCCTGCGGCGTCAACGTCGCCATCGGCGCGCAGTCTGCCGACATCGCCCAGGGCGTCGACACCGCCTACGAGTCGCGCGTCGAGTCCAGCGAGGACGAGATCGCCCGCCAGGGCGCCGGCGACCAGGGCCTGATGTTCGGCTACGCC
>MEGH01000053.1 GCA_001725415.1 Pseudonocardia sp. SCN 73-27 | reverse complement strand
AACAGCGAGGTCATGAAGGTGCTGCCGCCGCTGACCGTCAGCGAGGCCGAACTCGACGAAGGACTCGCGACCATCGCCGAGTCCGTCCGCACCGTGGTGTACGGGGCCTGACCATGATCGTCCGAGGAGAACGGGCCCAAACTCCGGTCCCGTTCTCCTCGGTTGCGACCTCAGCCCGAAGGCGACGTCCGCTGCCCGAGCCAGCATCTGGAGTATCGATTCTCACGGACCGTACTGCCGGGCGCCTCGTCGAGCCAGACGTGGTCCACGTCCACATGGTTGCAGCCGTTCAGTCGTGGTTAGGCCCGTCCGCCGACCGCGCCGAGACACTGTAGGCGCTGAGTATGTCGCGGTGGTCGATCCACCCGACCGGTGACCCGCCCGGCAGATCAACCACCGGTAATCCCATCGCGTCGTTGGCGGCGAGCGATCTGAGCGCGTCGTGGAGCGATGTCGATCGCCGCAACTCGGGCAGGCGTCGGGCGATGTCACCGGCCCGGCCGTCGCCGCGCTGGTCCGCAGCCTCGTCGGCGAGCTCCTCGGCAACTGCGGCGCCAAGATGGTTGCCGTCAGCGTCGACAACAGGCACTGCACCGTAGCGGCCCGAGCTCAGTCTCACGCGGAGATCGGCCAGCCCGCACTCGGCGCGGACCGGGTCGGGCGCCGGTCGCATCGCGCCGCCCACCGTCAGCCGGTGCAATGGACCGATGCCGTCGACGTCGGCGTCGATGTCGACGCCCCGTCGCAGGAGCTTGAGTGTGTAGATGTTGTCTCGTGCAATGAGGTGGCTCAGTCCCGTCGCCAGGACCACCGCAGCCATCAGCGGAAGAATGACCGAGTACTGGCCCGTGAGCTCGAACACGATCACCACGGCGGCGATCGGGGCGTGGCTCGCCGCCGCGAAGACCGCAGCCATCCCGACCAGGCCAAACGCCCCCGGCGAGATGCCGAGCCCCGGGAACACCGCGTTCGCGGCGTCTCCGAAAGCCGTCCCGAGCATCCCGCCGATGAACAACGCCGGCGCAAACACCCCACCCGAGCCACCGATCCCGATCGTCAGACTCGTGGCCACGACCTTACCGATCAGCAGGACCAGCAGGAACCCGACGACGTAACCCCCGGAGATGCCCTTCTCGAGAACCGGGTATCCCACCCCGTACATCTGCGGCAACGCGAGCAACACCCCGCCCAGCAACAGTCCACCGACCGCCGGACGCAGCCACTGTGGGCCGCGCCAAGCAGCGTCGCACCAGTCTTCGATCCGGTACAGCACGCGCGCGAATCCCCAGCCCACGATTCCCGCGGCAAGGCCCAGCACCGCATAGAACGGGAACTGGGCGGCGGAGCCGAGTGAGTAGGCGGGAAGCTGTAGGATGTGATCGTTCCCGACCATTGTCCGGGCGATGACGTTCGCGGTGACCGAGGAGATGACGGTGATCCCGAACGCCTCTGCGGTGAAGCGCCGCAGGATGATCTCCAGGCCGAAGAAGACACCCGCGATCGGCGCGTTGAACGTCGCGGAGATCCCGCCGGCCGCTCCACAGGCCACCATCAGTCGTAGCCGGTGGTCAGGCACCCGCAGCCACTGCCCGATCGACGAACCCAATGCCGACCCGATCTGCACGATGGGGCCCTCACGGCCGACCGATCCACCGGTGCCTATGCACAGAGCTGAGGCGATCGACTTGACGACCGCGACCTTTGCCGGGATCCGGCCACCGTTGCGCGCGACCGCGACCATGACCTCCGGAACCCCGTGTCCGCGTGCTTCTGGCGCGAACCGGTACACCAGCGGTCCGTACAGGGCGCCTCCGACGACAGGGGCGAGCAGTAGGAACCACAGCCCGAGCGCGGGGAAGTGCAGGCTGGCGACCCGGCCTGCGTCGCTGTAGTCGTCGCGCCCGGTGACCAGAGTGGTGATGCCGAAGATCAAGAATCGGAACACCACCGCCCCCAGGCCGGCACCGACGCCGATGATCAACGCCAAGCCCACCAGCCCGGACTGGCTCGCAGTCAGCCAGCCGTGCAGCCAGGACGCGCCCGTCTTGAGCCGTTCACCAAGCTTCGCTTTCGCCGCAGTCACAGCCCTCCCGCCCAGTCCAGGTCTCCGGGTTCACCGGGTGTGTCGGCGCACACCTCGCGCCGGTTCGAGGGCGTGCGCAGGTGCTCCACAAGGCCGTGCGCGGCCGGCCGATCGCACGTGCGGGTGTTGTCGCCCAGTCGACGCCGAAGGAGTTCGCGAGGTCCGCAGTGCGGGACGGGCCTCGCCTTGCGAGCACCACGAGCGCCCGGTACATCAAGGCAGTCACGCCCTCGTCCTCGTCTGACAGCGACGCAGCCGTGACGGCAGCCCGAACACGGCTCGCCGTCATCACGCGCCCACCTCTCGCCCGCCACGTCGAGTTCGTTGCACATGGCTATGATTGCATAGAGCAATTATTTCTGTCGTGGCGGCACCATGACGACGTCTCATGGCGCGACGGAGGCCCTGCCGCTTCCCGGCTATCGAGCATCGCGGCAACGATGCCCTTGATTCCCTCTGCGGACGAGCACCGTTCCCCCGATCAGCTCAGGATCCAGGCTTCGAAGAGGTCAGCGCGATCCACACACCGACGCGCATGAGGACCACCAGCGACCACGCCGCCTCGGCCCCGTCGACGGTCACGGACGCCCCGCCGGGCTGTGGCCCTCGCGAGTCCGCCGACGGATGTCGAGTTCGCTCAGCGGCAACGACCGCGGTCACGATCCAGCGGAAACCAGGGTGCGCAAGGCTTCCGCGACCCGGGCGTGCTCGTCGGCCGGGATCACGGCCAGCAGTCGGGCGATCTCCGCAGTCCTCCTGCGCGTGCTCTCCGCGAGCAGCGCCTCGCCCGCAGCGGACAGCGCGAGCACGGCACGACGCCGGTCCCTGCGGTCACTTCGACGGGTGATGAGCCTCTTCGTCAGCAGCCGGTCGCACATGCGCGTGGCTGTGGACGGGACGACCTGCAGATCTGCAGCGAGCTGTGCCACTGTCATCTGTCCGGCCTGGCCGAGCAGCACGAGCACTCGGAACTGCGGCATCGTCACGTCTTGCCGTATGCCCGCGAGCGCCCGCGAGGCAACGGCCACGAACAGGCGGTTCGCAGCGAGAACCGCCTCCACCACTTCAGCCTGGGCCTGCGGCACCGAGGAGAGGTCGATGGAGAGGTCGACCACGGGCTCGTCCATCCATCGAGCGTAGGTCAGGCGAACCTCGGCAGAGTGTCCTGCGCACACAGCAACTATTGTCTGGTGCGTGTAACCCTTCGCTCCACGTGAAGAGCTATCTTCTACCGGACGTAGAGATTCATGCTCTGCCGAAGAGAGGTGAGCACCTCCGTGATCGCCACCCCGGGACTGTTCGACTTCGTCGACTCCTGGCGGTCTGCACCCGTTGCCGACACGCTGCTGATCGCCGCTGCGGTTGGCTACGCGCTTCTAGCCCGGCGCGCGGACAGCTGGCCACGGCGGCGCTCGTTGGCGTGGTCGCTCTCGCTGGTCGTCGCGTCGGTGGTGCTCAACGGTCCGATCGCGGTGTACGGCGATGCACTGTTCTGGGTGCACATGATCGCGCACCTATCGCTCATCATGGTGATTCCGGTCCTGATGGTGTGGGCGATGCCACTGACCCTGCTGCGCTCTGCCAGGTGGGGCGGGGCGCGGCGGTTGGAGCGGACCCTCGACTCGCGGGCGGTACGCCTGGTCACGTTCCCACCGCTCACGCTGGCGGCCTATGCCGCAGTCGTCGTCCTCACCCACCTGACCGGGTTCCAGCAATTCGCACTCGAGCATCCTTGGGTCCGCACGGCGGAGGCGGCCCTCTATGTGGCGGCCGGGTACCTGCTGTTCCTGCCTCTGGTCGGTGAAGACATGGGGTCGCGGCGGGTGCCCCACCTGTTGCGGCTGGTCATGCTGGCGCTGGCGATGGGCGTGGACACCCTGACCGGCCTCGCGCTCATGCTGACCCGAACCGTATTGGCTCCCGGCTACGCCGCCGCCCGCCCGGGCTGGGGTCCGTCAGGGTTGACCGACCAGAACGTTGCGGGCGCGGTGATGTGGTGGGGTGGCGACTCATTGATGATGCTCCTACTGGTCGTCGTCGGGTTCCAATGGGGACGGGCCCCGTCGTCGGAGCAAGGACTAGGCAGCCTTCTCGAGGGCGTCCGGCGGAGGACGGTCCTCGGCACCTCCGCGGCCGCCGGCATCGAGACCGATGCAGATCACTTAGACGTCGACGACGACCAGGCGGCGCTGGCCGCCTACAACGAACGTCTCGCAGCTCTTGAGGGCCGGTCGTTACGGAACGGGGGAGAGCGATGAGCACCATCGCGTCGTCGATGGCGACGACCACCGAGCGCACCTACGAGATCCAAGTCGGCGGTATGACGTGCGCCGCGTGTGCCACCCGGGTGGAACGTAAGCTCAACAAGCTCGACGGGGTGGTGGCCACCGTCAACTACGCGACGGAACGAGCACGGATCCGCTGCGCTGACGCGGTAGACCCGGCGGTGTTGCTTGCGCAGGTCGAGCGCGCCGGCTACGTGCCCCGCCGCGTCGACGACCTCGGCCGGGCCGAGGCGTCAGGTCCGGACCGAGTCGGGGACCTGCGGCGTCGCCTGGGTGTCGCGGCGGTACTCGCTGTACCTGTGTGCGATCTGTCGTTGGCCCTGTCGCTGTTCCCCGAACTGCGCTTCCCCGGATGGCAGTGGGTCACCCTGCTGCTCGCCGGGCCCGTCGTGGGCTGGTGCGCCTGGCCGTTCCATCGGACAGCTGTATACGGCCTGCGGCGCGGCGCCTTCTCGATGGATACCTTGGTCTCGCTGGGTGTCATGGCCGCCACAGGCTGGTCGTTGTGGGTCATGGTTCGCGGCGGCCCCCTCGCGCCCGGGCTCGGGCGGGGGCTGACCGTCCTGTCCGGCGGCGACCACGCCCTCTACCTCGACGTCGCCGCAGGAGTGACCACGTTCCTGCTGGCAGGGCGGTACTTCGAGGCCCGGGCGAAACACTCGGCCGGCGCCGCATTGCACGCCCTGCTCGCTCTCGGCGCAAAGGACGTGGAGGTCCTCCGCCCGGGCGGGCAGGCTCGAGTACCCGTCGGCGAGCTGCTGGCCGGTGACGAGTTCGTGGTGCGCCCCGGGGAGAAGGTCGCCACCGACGCAGTGGTCGTCTCGGGCTCCTCGGCATTGGACACCAGCACGGTGACCGGCGAGCCGGTGCCGCGGGAGGTAGGTGTGGGCGACGCGGTCGTCGGCGGCATGGTGAACTGCAGCGGCCGCCTGGTGCTGCGGGCCACCCGGGTCGGCGCAGACACCCACCTCGCCCGAATGAGTCGTATCGTCGAGCGGGCACAGGAGGGCAAGGCAGCAGCGCAGCGCTTCGCGGACCGTGTCGCCGGAGTCTTCGTGCCGGTCGTCCTGGTGCTCAGCGTCGCGACGCTGGCCGGGTGGCTGCTGTTCGGCGCGGCCGCGGGTACCGCCGTGACCGCGGCGGTGGCCGTGCTGGTCGTGGCCTGCCCGTGCGCATTGGGGCTCGCGACACCGACCGCGGTGCTCGTCGGTACCGGCCGTGGCGCACAGCTGGGCGTGTTCATCAAGGGCCCGCAGGCCCTCGAGTCGACGCGGCGAGTGGACACCGTCGTGTTCGACAAGACCGGCACGCTCACCGCCGGCGCGATGACATTGTCGGAGGTACGACCGACCGCGGGTCAGGACTCGGACGAGTTGCTGGGTTTCGCCGCCGCCGTCGAACAAGGCTCCGAGCATCCGATCGCGGCCGCCGTGGTGGCCGCCGCGCCGGCCCCGCCCGCCGAAGCCACGGATTTCACCGCCCTGCCCGGGCTGGGTGCGCGTGCCGTGGTCGCCGGTCGCGCGGTGACCGTCGGGCGGGCACGGCTGCTCGACGAAGCCGGGCTGGCCGTGCCGGACGAGCTCGACGCCGAGCGCATCGCCCGAGAGCGGTCCGGAGCGACCGTCGCGCTCGTCGGCTGGGACGGCGTTGCTCGCGGAATGCTCGTCCTGCGCGACGAGGTCCGCGCGACCAGCGCCGCGGCTGTTACCCGGCTGCAGGCACTCGGGCTGCGTCCGGTGCTGCTCACCGGGGACAACACTCGTACCGCCGCCGCGGTCGGCGCCGCGGTCGGCATCGCCGACATACGCGCCGAGGTGCTGCCCACCGACAAACTGTCCGCCGTCCGGCAGTTGCAGGCCGACGGTGCCTCGGTCGCGTTCGTCGGCGACGGTGTCAACGACGCCGCCGCGATCGCCGGCGCCGATCTGGGGATGGCGGTCGGCCACGGCACCGATGCCGCGATCGAGGCAGCCGACATCGTGCTCGGCCGCGACGACCTGCTCGTCGTCGCCGACGCGGTCGAGCTGGCGCGGCGCACGCACCGCACCATCCGCGGGAATCTCGTGTGGGCGTTCGCCTACAACGTCGCGGCGCTGCCGCTTGCGGTCGGCGGCCTGCTCAGCCCGCTCGTGGCAGGCGCAGCGATGGCGTTCTCCTCGGTGTTCGTGGTCACCCACAGCCTCGCACTCCAGCGGTTCCGTCCCGGTGGGGCGGCGTCCTGAGCGGGCGGAGCGTCTCGGGACGCCGGCGGTGGGCCGGCGCCGCCGTGGCGGTGCTGCTTCCAGGGTCGATGCTGGTCGCTGCGCTGGCGGTGGGACGGTTTGCGCCGAGCGTGGGACTGCTCAACGGGATGGGCGACCTCGGCCCGGTTGTCGACGCCGGGCAGCCGCTGGCCCGAGGAGTCGCTCTGGCCGCGGGTGCGATGACGGTCGGCCACCTCCTGCTCGCCGCGGTGTACCGGCCGGGCGATTGTCAGGGGGCAGTGAGTCCCGAGGGCTACCGAGCGCTGCACGCGGTACGTGGGTGGGCGCTGCTGCAGGTCGGAGCCTCGCTCGTTGCCGCGTTGCTCACGGTTGCGGAGAACACGGCGATCACGCCCGCGGCGCTGCTGGCGCGGCCGGCCCTGCTCACCGCGGACGCCGCCGCCTTCGCGCCGGCGATCGGCTGGCTGGCCACAGCCGCCGGTGCCGCACTCGTCGCGATCGGTGCTCTGGTCGCGCTGTCGTGGCGGACCGCGACCGGCCTACTGGTTCTCGCGCTCGCGGCGATGACCCCCATGACACTGACCACCGCGACAGACGCCGATTCCTCCCACGACATCGTCGGCGATGCGATCACTCTGCATGCGCTCGGCGCGCTCGTGTGGTTGGGCAGCGCCGTCGTGGTGGCGTTGCATCTGGCCCGCGGCGGCAGCCGTCCCGACGTCGTGCTGCGCCGACACAGCTTCGTCGCAACGGTCTCGGTATTGGTCTTGGCCTACTCCGGGATCGCCACCCTGGCCGTCACACTGCCGGCGGTGGCCGTGTTCACCACCGCCTATGGGCTGCTGGTCGTCGCGAGCGCGGCGCTGATGCTCGGCGCGGCGCTAGCGGCCATCCGGCTGCGCTCGACGCTGCGCGGACGCGGTGGCGCGCTGGGGCTCCTGACGATCGAGGCCGGACTGTTGATGGCCGCGGCCGGCACCGGAATCGCCCTCCAGCGGCTTTCCCCGCCCGGCCAGCAGGACTACATCCCCACTCGGCTGGTCTACCTGATCGGGTACGACCTGCCCGACAGGCTGACCATCAGCGAACTCGCCCTGCACTGGCGCTGGGACGTGGTGCTTGGACCGACCGCCGTCCTCGCCGCCGGCGGCTATCTCGCCGGCGTTCGGCTACTGGTGGCGCGCGGCGGGTCGTGGCCGTCGAGACGCACCGCGGCCTGGCTCGCCGGGTGCATGGTGCTGCTGGTGGCAAGCTCATCCGGGATCGGCGCCTATGCACCCGCGATGTTCAGCCTGCACATGGTGCAGCACATGCTGCTCGCCACCCTGGTGCCCGTCCTTCTGCTGCTCGGCCACGCGATCAGCCTCCTGTCGGGCCTCGCCGGGCCGCGCGGTCGAGCGCGGATCGAGAGCCTGCTCGATGCACCGGCGCTACGGGTCGTTCGGCACCCCGTCGTCGCGCTGGCCGCGGTGGGTGGCACCTTGTTCGCGCTGTACCCCACCGGCCTCTACGGGGCGATCCTCCAGGAACACTGGGCGCACATCGGCATGGACGTCGCATTCCTCGGGACCGGCCTCGTCCTCTACTGGCCCGTCCTCGGTCGGGCGCTGCCCGATGGCGGCCTGCCCGCGCTCGGACGAATCGTCATCGTCTTCGCCGTCATGGGCCTGCACGCCGCATTCGCCGTCTGGCTTCTCGCCCAGCCGTCCCCGGTCGCCGCGCCGTTCTTCTCCTCCGTCCAGCTACCGTTCGTCCCCGACCTCCTAGCCGACCAACGCCGCGGCGCGGTCATGTCCTGGATTCTCGGCGAGGTACCGACCGTGATCGCCGTCGCCGCGCTCGTCACTACCTGGAACCGATCCGACCGCGGCGACCGGTCTGCCTGGCAGCCGGCAGGCCCGGACGGGGTTCCCGACCTCCATCCGAGGAGCGCACTACCGCGATGATCTCCGCCGCCCATCTGGTCGCACGGCTGTGCCGGCGACCTTCCGAGAGCCGTCACCATGCCGGCTCATCCCGAGCCGATCAGAACACTCCGGTCATTGCTGGTGTGACGGCAGAGAGTCACCCGCCTGTCGATCAGCGTGCGGCGGAAACACGGGATCCTTCAGCTCGTCTGCGGCCGGCGGGGCCGGTTCCGATACGCGGTGATGCCCGACTCGGCGATGCTCCTGGCCGCGTCCGGCGTGCTCGACCCGGTGCTCACCGGGGCGGCGACGGCGCTGTCCTCCCTCGTCGCCACCACCATCAGCCTGTGGCTGATCAACGCCGTTCGCTGACTTCACCTGATCGTGAGGGAACCAGCGACGAAGTGACGACGACCTGTCAAATGATGAGTAGGACGACAGCAACACCGACTCACGCCTACAGCTCGCGAAGGCTCAGCAGCCCCGGCGTGTCGTGGGCGGCGCTGGTGGCCCGGTTGGTCCTCGGTGGGGTGTGGATCGTCGCCGGGGCGTCGAAGGCGACCGCGCTCGACGAGTCGGTCCGCTCGGTCCGGGCCTACCGGTTGCTACCCGAGATCGCGGCCCAGATCGTCGGAGCCGGACTCCCGCTGGTCGAGATCCTCCTCGGCGTCCTGCTCGTTCTCGGCGCGGCCGTCCGCGTCAGCGCGATCCTTTCCGCGCTGCTCATGGCGGCGTTCATCGTCGGCATCACGTCGGCATGGATGCGCGGCCTGCGCATCGACTGCGGCTGCTTCGGGTCCGGAGGTCAGCTCGCCGAGGGCGTCGACCCGAGCTACGGATGGGAGCTGGCACGAGATGGCGCGCTGCTCCTGTTCGCCGCGTTCCTCGCGCTGCGCCCACCCGGCCGCCTGGCCCTTGACACCCATCTCGCCGTGCGCAAGGAGACCTTCTGATGTCAGCTGCACCGCCCCGTCGCCACCGACGCCACACAGCCGTGACAGCCACCCGGCGCGGCCCTTCGACGGCGATGATCGCTGCCGTCGTCGTCCTCGTCCTGTTCGCCGGTGGCATCGGATTCGGTCTCTACCGCGCACAGAGAGCCGACGCGATCGTGGCCCCCGCCGGGGCCACGGCCGCCGGCGTCACCGTCGGGCAGCCATCGGCACCGGCGACCGTCGACATCTACCTGGACTTCCAATGTCCTGTCTGCAGAGCCTACGAGCAGCAGGTCGGCCCCGCGCTCGACCGCATGGTCGCCGCGGGGCAGGCGAAGGTCGTCTACCACCCGGCCGCATTCCTCGACAGGTATTCCTCCACGCAGTACTCGACCCGCTCGTCGCAGGCCTCGGCCTGCGCCGCCGACGCGGGTGTGTTCCCGCAATATGCACGGGCGCTGTTCGCGAACCAGCCCCCGGAGAACGCCGCCGGCCTTCCCGACTCCCAGCTGATCAGCCTCGGCCGACAGGCAGGCGCAGGAGACGACTTCGCCACCTGCGTGCAGAGCGGCCGCTATGCGGGGTGGACGGCATCGGTCACCGACGCCGCATCAAAGGCAGGCGTGTCCGCCACTCCGACCGTGCTGGTCAACGGAACCGAGATCTCGCGAACCCTCCCCGCGCTGGTCGCCGCCGTCAGTGCCACCCAGGGCTGACCTGTCCCAGCTCTAGCCTTTCTACGCAGGAGCAGCCTGACGACTGGCCGCTTGCTCCGACGGGAATTGATTACGTGGAGGCGATCGAGGTGGGCGAGCGTCGTGAGCCCGCTGTGGTGAAACGCTGGGCTTACCGATGGCATGATCCGGACCGTGTGACGAGGTGGAGGTCCTCCAGCTCGGCGCGAAGTCCCACCGAGGGTGCTGGTCGCGTTCGTGGCCGCCCCAGCAGGAGGGGCCGCGAGGAGCGGGTGCCGCCGGGCGGTTGAAGGTGCCCTGGGCCGACCGTCATGCCCTCCTGGAGCGGGAGCGACTTCGGGCAAGGGTTCGCGTCGCGCAGTTGCGGAACACGCCCCGCTGGCGGTCCTGAGGTGAGAGGGCGTTTGGCCTGTTCATCTTGAATCTGGATTGATCATCGTCGGTGATGTGGAGCCGTGCGGGAGTTGCTGGTCTGTCCTGACTCAGGGCGATAGCACCGCCAGCACGTCAACCCCGACCCTGCCGCGCCGCAACGCCGCCACCACCCAGACGACCGACGGCCCCAGCGCGGCCACCGCGCCGGCCGCCCAGCACAGCTCGGCCACCCCGACGGCGCCGGAGAGCTGCGCCACCCCGCCTACGGCCAGCGCGGCGAGAGTCACGGCCAGCAACGCCGGCTCCAGCCATCGCCGAGCAGGCCGGCCCGTCCCGGGTTCGGCCACCGTTCATCCTCCGTCTCGTCCTTCGTCGACCCGGCCGCGGCGCACCGCGAGGAGCGGGCCCGATCGCCGTGTTCGGCGCCGGGCTGCTGCTACTCGCCCCGCGACGACGCCCCGGCCTCCAGGAACCGCCGCAGCGCCGCCCAGTTGCGCCTCTCCTGCCGCCGGCCCAGCCACTCCACGACCGGCCGCACGAGCCGCAACGGCCCCCGCAGGTGCAGGGCGAACGACCAGCGCATCCGGGTACCGTCGGGACACGGCACGAAGGTAAGCGTGTACTCGATGTCCATCATGGACATGCTGGTTCGGGAGTCGAGCCGGTCCGGGCGCTCGTACCGGGTGAGCTCGATCGTCATCGGCGTGCGTCCGGCGACGGCGGCGAAGCGGGTCCCGACGCCGAGCGGCTCCGGGGTCCGCAGCCGCACGTCCCCGATCCGCGGGTTGTAGCGCGGCTCGGTCCGCTCGTCGGCCACGGCGTCGAACACCGCCTCCACCGGCCGGGCGATCACGATCTCGCCGCCGTTCACCGCCGCGGCCGCGGCACGGCGAGCAGCCCGCCGGCCAGGACGAGCACCAGCAGGGCGAGGGTGAGTCCGGTGACTTCGAACCGCACGTCGAGCGCCGCGCCGTAGACCGCCGTCAGCACCACCAGCGCGACCACGATCAGCCCACCACCCGCCAGGAGCACGGCCCGGGCGATCCGGGTGAAGGCGCCGGGCAGCCCGGTCAGCGCCACGCCGAGCAGCACGAACACCGCCCCGAACACCGCGTAGCCGACGTTCTCCAGCGCCAGGAACAGCCCGTGCGGGTTGTACTGGCTCCACGCGACCAGCCCGTCGGGCTGCCCCGCGAGCAGTGCGGGCTGCACCACCATCAGCTGCACCGCGTAGTCGACGACCAGGACCGTCGCCCCCACGACCGCGAGTACCGCCGCGACCGCGGCGACCGGCCGCAGGCCGCTCCGCACCCGGAACGCCACAGCGGTGACCAGCGCCGGCACCAGCAGGGCGGCGAGCAGCGCGGGATACATCCAGACGTAGTCGCGGGGAACGAACGCCGCCACGTCCGTATACGGGAAGCCCACGCACCCAGACAGGCAGAACACGCCCGCCCGGGCCGGCGTCGTAACCCCCAGGACCAGCGCGGCCGCGGCGACGAGCGCGGCCACCCCGGCAAGGAGCGCGGTCCCGCGGTCGATGCCGCCGCGGCGGTCGCGGGCAGTGGTACCGGTCTCGACCGGAACGACGGTGACAGACATCGGGCACCTTCCAGCTCGGTTTCTCCAGGTCAGGACGGCTGCGGGAGTCGGTCCGCAGCCCGGGGACCTACCGTGCGGCCGCCCCGCCGGCGAGCGGGCCCTTCACGTCGTCGACCAGGAACTTCTCGGCACTCGCCAGGATCCTCGCCCGGCGCCGGGGTTCTCCTCGCAGCCGGACCGACTCCAGCCACTCACGCAGCCCGGTCGAGGTGTCCACGACAGTGGCACCGTGCTCGGTCACCGAGCTCTCCCGGGTCGAGGGCCGAGGCATCCCCAGCGCAGGGTGGGCCCGCCGCCGACCAGCAGCCCGATGACGGGGCCGAGCTCCGCGGAGCCTCGGCCCCGCCGACGACCTCGGCCGGTAGGAAGGCTGAGAGCCCGTCGGCGATCGCGTGAGCGATCGCGCGAGCGTCGCCGAACACCGACTCATAGACCACCAGCGCCCGGCTCACCCCGACCACCCCGCTCCCTCGGCCTGCCGCTCCCTCGGCCTGCCGCTCCCCCGACGGCACCACGCCCTCAGTGCCGACCGACACCGTCCATGCTTCGCCTCGATCACGGGTCCCCCTTCCGAGGTTCCTCCCCCACCATCGGGACCCTGCCGCCTGACGGACAGGGGTTCTTCGTCCCCTCCGGGCCGGGTCCTTCGGCGGCCCCGGCCCGCCGCCGTGGCCGCCGGCCGTCCGCGTCGGCAGGCTCGGACACGGGAGGCCGGACGAGCTCACGCACCCACGCGACCGTCATTCGTCCCAGCCCTCACCCGGATCCCCACGAGCCCCGGGTGAGGGCATCGAAGCCCCCGCGGACGGCGCGTTCCGGGCGGTTCGAGGTCCGGGACGCGCCCGGGATCGGCGTGCAGCGTGACCACCAATCGCCCCCGGGGCCGCCACCGTCACGACGGTGACCCTGACCGAACCGGTGTCGCCGAGCGAGAGCGGGACGATCCGCCGCACCGGTGTGCCACCCAGCGTGACCGGTCCGGCCCTCCTGCCCCGCCCTCCGGCGGGCCGGCGAGCTCGACGACGACGCCCCTCTGCAGCGGCATCCGCGACCCCGACCACCACCAGATCCGCCGGCGCGAGGGGCTCGTCACCCTCCGTATCCCTCTCGGCCCGCCACCTGATCCCCTTCAGCAACCGACCCGCCGAGCCGCGCACCTGCACCGGCCCCGGGCTCCGCGACGGTGCTGGATGGCGTGCTGGACGGGTCGCCCGTTGTCGGTGCTGTGCAACTCTCGGCGGGTACGCGTCACCGAGCGCGAACTCCGTCGTATCCCTCCGGGCAACCTGCGGACTGCCCCGGAGGCTTTCGCCGCGCTGTGGGCCGTTGCCGAGGGACGGGTGGTGGCGGGAGCCCTGCGTGGTAGCGCCGGATTGGGGGCCTGGTGTGTGAATGTCCGGAATAGTGCACGAATCCGAACTACATCGTCCACAGCGAGCGGCTCCCCTCACTCGCCGATGGTCAGGGACGCTCGGCCCCGGAATTCGGGCCGTTGGACCTACCGGTCAGGTTCGGTAGTCCGGGAAGGTCACACCATGGTGATTGTGACGCCGGCCCAGGTGAACCCGGCGTCGAGCTCCCCGCCGCCCCGGATCGGGCCGCGCAGGGGGACATCTGCTGGTCTCGGTGTCGCTGCCAGCGTCGTCACGGCGGAGTCCGATGCCGTGGGCGCACGCCGGCACTGCCGGCTCATCGCTCATGGCCGGGCATCGGGCACGCGTCACCTGCGGCCGCTGATGCGGCACGCCCAGGACCATCTGGGGTCAGCGCAGACCGCGCAACTTCGGCCCGTCGAAGCCCTCACCCGACGGTGCTCGGTATGACGGCCTGGACGATCGGTGCGCTTGCTCGCCAGGTGGCGGGGCCCGTGCTGCGACCCGGCGACGACGGTTGCGCCGGCGAGCTCGCCGGCTTCGATCTGGCGGTGGATCAGCGCCCGGCGATCGTCGTGGGTGCCACCGGCCCAGCCGACGTGATCGCAGCGGTACGCCATGCGCAGGAGGCCGGTTTCGCGGTCGGGGTGCAGGCCACCGGTCACGGGATCACCGTGCCTGCCGACGACGCCCTTTTGATCACCACGCGTCGTGCCGATGCGGTCCGGGTGGATCCGGCTGACCGGAGCGCGTGGCTCGGGGCTGGGGCGATCTGGAGCAGGGTGCTGCACGAGGCCGCGCCGTTCGGTCTGGCGCCGCTGGCGGGCTCGGCGCCCGCGGTCGGCGCCGTGTCCTACACCCTGGGTGGAGGGCTCGGCGTCCTCGGCCGGCGGTACGGGTTCTCCGCCGACCGCGTGCGCCGTCTCGACGTCGTCACCGCGGACGGCCGGCCGCGGCAGGTCAGCGCCGACGAGCACCCGGACCTGTTCTGGGCATTGCGCGGAGGCGGCGGCAACTTCGGGGTCGTCACCGGAATGCAGGTCGAGCTGGTGGAGCTGTCCGAGCTCTACGGCGGTGGCCTGTTCTTCCCGGGTGAAGCGGCAGCGGGGGTCTTGGCCGCGATGCTCGCCGTCGGCTGCGGCGCCCCCGACGAGATCGGCCTGTCGGCTGCGCTGATGGTCTTCCCCGATCTCGCGACCGTACCGTCCGCGGTGCGGGACCGGTGGTGCTGCCATGTCCGGGTCAGCTCCACGGGCAGCCCTGGGAAGTGCGAGCAGGTCATCGCACCGATCCGGCACGCCGCGACCCCGCTGCTGGACACACTGCGGACCATGCCCGTCACCGACCTGGGGACGATCCACAACGACCCCACGACACCGCGGGCGACGAACACCCGTTCGCTGGTGCTGCGTACCGCCGACGACGACACGGTGGCGACCGTGCTCGGCCACGCCGGGCCCGGTGCGCCGTTCGGCGTCGAGGTTCGCCAGCTCGGCGGGGCGCTGGCCCGGCAGCCGACGGTCCCGAACGCCGTCGGGCACCGCCACGGCGCGGTCACCGTCTACACCACCGCCTACCCGGCTCCCGCCGGCTCTGGCGCCTCCGGCGGTGCCGACGAGCAGGCCCTGCTCGACGACCTCGCGCCCTGGACCGACGGCGGCGCGCTGGTCAACTTCCTCGCCGGACCGCACGTCACCCCCACCGATGTGCGGACGGCCTACGAGCCCGAGATCTGGGCCCGTCTCGTGCAGGTCAAGACCCGCTGGGACCCCGACAACGTCTTCCGCATCAACCACAACATCCCGCCCGCTGGGACGGGCACGGTCTCTCCGGGAACCACCGCACAGGCCGGCCGAGCGGGCGTCGTGGTCGGACACGAGCTGCCCGCGTTGGCACCGCACCAGGAAGGGCCGGGCGCATGACCTCCCACCTGAGCATTCCGCTCAAGGGCTCGACGGCGGGCATCCAGTACGCCGGCTGGAAACCTGCCGATGTCGCGATGGAGGGCCTCGGGAACCGCGTGCTCGCCGGGCAGCGCATCCCGGTGGACGAGGGTGTGACGCTCAACGCCGACGTCTACACCCCGTCCAGCCCCGGCCGTTACCCGGCGGTCGTCTCGTTCGGCGGCTACAGCACCGAATGGCACACGGCGGGCATTCCGACCGGGACGAACGAGATCGGCTCACCGCCGGTGTTCACCGACCGCGGCTACTGCCCGGTGATCGTCGAGCGCCGCGGCATGGGCCGCTCGACCGGCGAGCAGGTCATGTTCTTCGATCCGCAGGACGTCGACGACCACGAGAAGGTCATCGCCTGGGCCGCCGAGCAGCCCTGGTGCGACGGGCAGGTCGTGCTCTTCGGCACCTCCTACTACGGAATGACCCAGCCCCTGGTCGCCGCCCGCAAACCGCCGGCGCTGACGGCGTTCTTCGGCAACGAACTGTGCACCGACTTCTTCCGCCACCTCGTGCAGTTCGGCGGCGTGCCGGCGAGCTTCTTCCTCGCGGTGTGGATGGGCGGCAACTACACCGAGAGCAACTACACCAAGCGGATGTCGCCGACCCGCCGCGCCCTGATCAGTCACCTCACCAACGGGCCGCTGCACCCCCTGCTCGAGAAGATGGTGCACCGCAACGCCGATCGGATGTTCGGGTCGTTCATGGCGAGCACCCCGGTCGAGTGGGCGCGACAGGTGTACGCGAACTGGATGTTCGACGAGAAAACCCGCGACGAGTCCACGATCCCCGAAGGCTCGACGGTCGTCCTCGGCGACATCGAGGTCCCGTTCACCGTGGTGCAGAACCTCGGCTACTTCAACCTGCACCAGTTCGGCAGCTACGACCTGTTCGAGAACGCCGCGACCCCGGCCGACCGCAAGTGGATGATCCTCGGCCCGGCCCGGTTCGACCTGCCGGTGTACGCCTGGCAGGGCGAAGCCCTCGCGTTCTTCGACCACGTCCTGCGCGACGTCGACAACGGCTACGACGAGCAGCCACCGGTGCGCTACTGGCTCGAGGGCGCCGACCGGTTCTGCACCGCCACCGCGTTCCCCCCGCCCGCCGCCGAGAAGACGGTCCTCTACCTCGGGACCGGCGGGGACGATCACGCGATCCACCGGCTCGACAGACAGAGCCCGGACCCCGGGTCCAACTCCTGGGTCGCCGTGCCCTTCGGCGTGCCCGTCCTCGGCGGGCTCGACGAGATCACCAACCAGACCCTGACCTTCGACCTCCCCGTGGTCGACAACCTCCATCTCGCCGGGCCGGTCACCGCCCAGCTGAGCTTCAGCAGCAACGAGATCGACTCCTACGTGCTCGCCCGGCTCACCCGGGTCGACGCCGCCGGGACGCTCCACCCCCTGTCGATGGGAGCCATCCGCCCGGCAGCCCGCACCGAGGACGTCGCGCGGAGCACCACGATCGAGATCGCGATCGACTCCGGGCACCGCGAGCCCCTCACACCCGGCGAACCGGTCGTGCTGCGCTTCAGCCTGACACCCGGCCCGACTCACCTATCCGCTGGCGACACGCTGCGCCTGGAGCTCGCGAGCCGCACCGACCTGCTGCGCAGTGACGTCAGCGAGGGCTACGCCCAGTTCGACCTGCCCGTCCCGCCCTACCTGTCCCGCAACACCGTGCACTACGCGGGACAGAGCTGGATCGAGGTCACCAGCGTTCCCGGCACGCCCTGAGCGGCTCGGTCACGAGGAGGGGACGGTATGGCGACTCCCGACGAGAACGAACCCGCCTTCGGCGTTGTCGACGCCGCAGATCTTGAACAGGCACTCACGATGCTCGCTTGGAGCGATCCGTCGTTCGCCGACGACCCCAGGGCCGCGATGCGGACGCTCGGCGTCGATACCGTCTCCCACCTGCGCCTCGACATTCGGATCCAACGTCGCGACACCCTGTACCTGATCATCCCGCCCGCTTCGTCGGACGGGGGAACGGACACGGTCGTCAACCAGATGGACCTTTGGCGCAGTGGCGAGCAGTTCGTCTGGATCATGTCGCAGGACGCCAAACTGGAGTTGCTGACCATGCGCGAACAGTTCCGAAATCGCGCAGGTTAGGAGCAGAGGTGACCGGCGACCGTTTCACCGAGCACTACCGGCTGATCAGCACCGACCCGGACAAGCGCGCGGAGTTGCTGGCAGACCCGAAGGCCGCGCTCGCTGCGTACTTCGGCGACATCGCCGGAGGCGACTACCGCATCGAAGTCATCGAGCAACGCTCCGACACGATCACCGCAGTCATACCCGCTCCGCCCGAGCAGGAAGCAGACCGTGCCACGCGACTAGCCGAGGTATCCGGCCGGATCTACGACGTGCTGCACACCACCGGTATCGCCGGATACCTCGTACCGGACGAGTCCCTCACGTGGGTGCTCCGGGACATGCGCGCCCTCTGGGCTCGAGACCGCGGGGGCGACGCCGCCGCTCCGGCCGACCCCGAGCATCGGGAGTGACAGCATGGTCAACATCCGTGACGCGTTCTACGAGGTGCTTCGGTCCTACGGGATCAGCACCATCTTCGGGAATCCCGGATCGAACGAGCTGCCGCTGCTGAGCGACCTGCCGGCCGATTTCCGCTACATCCACGCACTGCAGGAAGGCGCAGCAATCGGGATGGCCGACGGCTACGCCCGGGCGACCGGACGGCCGGCGCTGGTGAACGTGCACGCCGCTGGCGGCACCGGCAACGCGATGGGAAACCTCACCAACACTCAGGCCGGACACGTGCCTGTCATCGTCACCTCCGGCCAGCAGGCCCGCCGATACGCGGCGCTGGAGGCGCTGCTGACCAACGTCGACGCACCGACGCTGGCCAAACCCCTCGTCAAATGGAGCAACGAGCCGCTACGACCACAAGACGTCCCCTACGCGCTGTCGAAGGGCATCCTGCTCGCGACGTCCGCCCCTGCAGGGCCGGTGTATCTCTCGCTGCCCCTCGACGACTGGGACGCCGACGCCGACGCCGACGCCCTCGCACAGCTCACGGTCCGGGCGATCTATGGCAACCCCGTTGTGGCCGAAGCGTCCCTGGATCTGCTGCGCGACAGGCTGACCGCATCCTCTAACCCGGTCATGATCCTCGGGCCAGGAACCGACGACGCGGCCGGCTGGGACGGTGCGACCCGGCTGGCCGAGAGCCTCGCGCTGCCCGTGTTCGTGGCACCGAGCCCGTCTCGGTGCCCGTTCCCCACCCGACACCCGAACTACCGGGGAATCCTGCCCTCCGACATCCCCGGCGTCGCGAGCAAGCTCGAAGGCCACGACCTCATCGCGGCCTTCGGCACCGCGATCTTCCGTTACCACGTCTTCGCAGACGGTGACTACCTGCCCCCGGGAGCCGAGCTCTGGTCCGTCACCTCGGACCCCGACGAAGCGGCCCGCGCCCCGGTCGGTCGCGCCCTGATCGGCAACCCGTCCGATGCACTAGTCCGGCTCGCCGACACCACGCTGGCCGGCGAGCGGCCGCCGCTCACCGCTCCCGCCCGGCCCCGACCGCTCAACGAAGCAGGTCCCGAGTTCAGCGCAGACGCCATCATCGGCGCGCTGGACGCCGCCACGGACGAGAACACCGTCATCGCCCACGAATGGACCTCGGTGGACACCACCTGGGACCGGTTCGACCTCTCCCGCCCGGGCAGCCTGTACTTCCCCGACGCCGGAGCGCTCGGATGGGGCCTTCCCGCAGCGATCGGCCTGCAGCTCGGGCACCCGTCCCGACGCGTGCTGGCCATCCTCGGCGACGGCGCGCTGCACTACACCGTGAGCGCGCTCTGGACGGCCGCCCGCTACCGAGTTCCCGTCGTGTTCGTCGTGGCCCGCAACCAGGAGTACGCCGCCCTGAAGAACTTCGCTCAGGTGATGCAGCTCGAAGGAGTACCCGGCCTCGAACTGCCCGACATCGACATCACCGGCATCGCCGAGGGTTACGGAATCCCCGCCACGCGAGTCGTCAGCCTCTCCCAGCTCACAACAGACGTGGAGGCCGCGCTGTCCGGCGACGGCCCGCACCTGGTCGAAGTTCCCCAGCAGCGTGCGACCACCTGAGTTGCGTCGTACGAGGCACCCATGAGGCCGCGTGGGCAGGTCTTCGGTGGCCCTTGGGTGTCTCGATGCGGTCGAGCTCGCGGCAGGGGTTGGTCGAGAAGACGACGTTGAGCAGGCCGAGCTGAAGGACGCCGCTGACGACGACGCGGATCTGTCGTCGAGTCTGACGGCGTGGGCCGGCCGTTCCTCGAACGTCCCGCCCGACAGCTTCACCACCCTGAAGGTCTTGTCGAGGCCGCTGAAGTAGCTTTCGAGCTGGACGACGGTGCATTCAGCGAGCATGAGTTCACCGAGCTTGGGGAGGACCCGATGTGTTGACGCCGAAATTGTGGGGACCTGGCATGCATCTCCGGGACCCTCAGGAGGAAATCGTCATGGACCCACGTCTCGAGCAGGACACCACACGCAAGCTCGCCGAAGTCACCGAGCGCCCCAGCATGGACATGCACCTGCGGATCGGTCATGTGGTAGAGCCGGGCGACCTGGACCCGACCCTGCATCTCCGCCGCGGCATTCTGCGAGAAGTCGGCCAGCAGGTTGCCCGAACCGGTGATGTAGGAGCCCTGCCACGGGTTCCCGTTGCTGTCGACCGGACGGGCGCCCGCACCCGCGACGATCGCGTGCTGCACATCGGTCCCACCCACGATCGCAGCGACGGTCGGATCGTCCTGCACCGCATCGGAGGTGATACCGGGCGGGGCCTTCTCCAACAGCTGGGCCACCAACGCCATCGAGAGCCTCAACGCCCGCTACCGGCGCGCGGTCAAGGCCCGCGGGCACTTCCCGACCGAACAGGCCGCGCTGAAGTGTGTCTCCACCTGGTCACCCGCTCCCTTGACCCCACCGGAAAAGGGCGGGCGAGGTGGGCGATGCGGTGGAAACCGGCCCTGAACGCCTTCGCGATCACCTTCGCCGGCCGTATCGTCCCCAGCAACGGAAACTAACCATCACCGACGCCAGTTCCACCGTTCATCTGACACTCCCTGTCTCGACGATCCGCGTCATCTGCTGGCTCGTCGGGGCCGGGGCTGCGGGCGAGGCTTCGTCGGCGGCCGCACGGACGGCATCAGGTTGAAGCTGATCCATCCCTATCGCACCGCGGCCGAGCACGCCCCGGAGCCGGGCGCATCCGTCGGCTGCACAGTCGTGGAGGCCGTCCACAGCGTGCTTCTCGACGAACGGCCTCCCGTTGCACAGTGCGCGGCACTTCCGCAGGTGCGCGTAGAACGGCTCAAGCTGCTCGGCGGCCTCCCGGATGAACAGGACCCGGGGAACGTCTCCGATCCTCGGTCGGATGTAGACCCGGATCTGGGCCTCGTACGTCATCCGCGTGGTCGCGTCGATCTCCTGTTGGGCCATCCATCGGTCGAGGAGCGCGCCGACCGTCGCCTTCGTGCGGGCCACCTCGAGCGTGTCGGCCTCCGCCTGAAGGCGCGTGAGAGCCTTCTCCGCCTGCGTGTACGCGTCCCGCTCGGCGCGTTCGCGTGCGGCCTTCGTGTGCGCCTCCGCGATGGGCACGGTCTCGTGAAGGATGATCCGCTCGCCGCTGCTCGGATCGGTGCCGGCCGAAACCCGGGCTTGCCACCCGTTCCCGTGTCGGCGGATGCCTCCGCGCCGACGGCCCGTCGGGGCATCACTGCTGGCCATGATCGAGACGCTGGCAACGTCGTGGCCAGACTCGTGGCCAAAGATCAACATCAGGTCCTGCAAAACGAACCCGCCCTGACTGTTCTTGCTGGTCAGGGCGGGTTCGTCACTGTGCGCCCGAAGGGATTCGAACCCCTAACCTTCTGATCCGTAGTTGGAGCACACCCGTCTACGTGTCAGGCAACCAGCGTTTTCGCAGGCGTGGGTGGCTGCCGACGAGGCGCCAGGGGCATCAGACAACAGCAGTTCGTGGATCAGATCGTGGATCAAGATCAACAAGGAACTGGCCCTGGGTGCACAGACGAGTCATCCCGCCATTCTGACCGCCATGATCACGCTGTGTCGATCGAACCGATGGGCGCCCACCGGCCTGCGCGACTGGCCGCAACGCACCGCAGGGCCCGAACGAGGACTGGGGCCGGTGCCTCGTCTGCTGGTCCACGACCTACGTCTTGCGCCCCGCGGGCGAGACCCTCGGAGAGCACCTTCCCGGATCCGACGGGTGGCGAGCTCAGCTGGCGAAGCTGCGATCGACGGCGACTGCCTCGTCAAGCTGCCACGGCTGACCGATGTCGTTGAGCAAGTCGTCCCATGACCGACCCGGCGCATGGTTGCGAGTTCTGGCATCGCCGGCGACCTGAAGTGCGGTCGTGGCCGCTGTGACGAGGACCGGCCAGTTGAGGTGGCGGTAGGCGCGGATCGGCGAGCGTGTCGCCAACGCGTAGGTCAGGGCCTTGCCCAGCGACGCCGCTCCAACGAGTGCGTGCGTGGCCAGGCGCAGCTCGGTGCGTTTAGCAGCCTCCGCGGGTTGGAGAACGGCGGTGCCGCTGCTCAGCATCGCTGCGCCGTGGACGTAGGTCCGGACGATGACCTCGGAGGTGATGACCGGCAGGGTCGACAGCGCAGCCCATCGCAGGTTCAGGCCGTTGTCGTAGCTCTGGTGGGCGAAGTCGCGAAGGTTCTTCACCGGCAGCTCGTAAAGCGCCGATGCGCCGGGCAACGGCAGACTCATCGGCGTCACGACGTCCGCGACCAGATGCTTGCCCCAGAGGGTCAGGGCCTCCCCCAGCGATGCAACCGGGGCGTAGCCGCCGACGAGGTGGGTTGTGCGTTGTCCGTAGTCCCAGGAGTAGCCGCGGAACTCCCCCGACCGGATTTGACGCAGTGCCTCGAACGGCCGTCCGATGTCGTGGCCGGCGGAGCGCAGCCGGTGGCCCGGTCCGCCGAACCGGGGGCCGGTGTAGTCGATCGGCATCCGCTTGGCCTCACGCTCCCAGCGGCGCACCAACGGCGTGTCGGCGAGCTGCTTGAGACGGTCCCGGACGACGCTGTCGATGGTGGCGTCGAACCAGGTGGCGAGGACCCCGATCGCGCCTGCGCAGGCCACGGCGGCGACGTCGCCGCGGGTCCAGCGGGCACGGTGCCGATCGTCCCAGCGTGCGTACTGCTCACGCAGCGCTGGGGTGAGCGCAGCGTCGAGGTCGATCTCGTCCCACCCCCGCTCGGCGCGCAGGGTGTCGTTGGCCGTCGTGAGGTCGCCGTACCGTGCCGGCGGGACTCCAATGACCGGCCCCGGCGACGCCGCCGTTGTCGAGGCGAGGTCGTCGGTGTCGCCGGCCAGCAGACGCGCCACGTCCGCCTCGAGCTCGGTGAGGCGGCGGTGCTGGGTATCGAGGTTGCGCAGGATCGACTCGTCCACCTCAGACCATCACCGGGATACGGCCGATCACGACTTCCAGCGCCGTGCGCGCAGTCTCAGCATCAGCCTGCTCGGATTCCCACCGCTGCTTCAGCTCCGCGTTCTCCGCGGTCAGGCGTGCGTTCTCCGCCGACAGGGCACGCAGCTGCCCGGCGAGCCGGCCGATCGTCGCGGTCACCTCGTCCAGACGCACCTGCAGAGCCTCGACCACGAGCCGTGCTTTCGCCTCGTCACCCTCGGCGTCGAGCACCACCAGCCTGGCCACGACGTCGAGCTTGATCGCCGCGTCGACGATGTCGGACGCCGTCCACCCGGCCAGACGCGACCCGACCACCCCCGCACCCGCCCCTGAGAGCGCGCCCAGCCCGGTCAGCAGCGCGGTCCCGCCGGCCATGCCAAAGCCGCCCGCGGCCAGCGAGCCGCCCCCGAGCGCGGCGAGACCGGCCGAGGTCGCCGCCGCGCCACCGAAGCCCAAGACCCCGCCGACCGCGGCGCCGATCACCGGAGCGGCCACACCCATGGTGGCCGCGCCCAGGACCAGACCAGCCGCCGACACCGCAGCGACCCGCCCCCAGCGGACATTGCGGCGGGCCAGCGCGCGGCGGACAGCATCGAACTCAGCCGTGACCGCGCGAAGGTCCCCCGCCCGCAGCGCGGTGAGATGACCCGCCACCACAGTCAGTGCGTCGTCTCGGGCACGGCCGACCCACGAGGTGTCGTCGGGCCACGGCTGGAACGCGACAAGCTCGATCAGCAGCAGCAACGCGCGTGAGCGAGGCCCGATGCGGGCGCCGAAGACCGCGGCGGCGTCCTCGATCGGGCCACGCTGGTGCGCCGGGACACGACCCGCGATCGATGCCGCGGACTCGCGAGCCCACTCCGGAAGGTCCAGTCCGCGCGACCAGTGGGCTTGGGCGGCAGCGCCGGCGAACTCGTCGCGGAACTGCTGCTTGGCCGCGGCGCGGGTGGCGTTCTTCTCCGCGATCAGGTCCCGGCCGAGCATCAGCTGCTGCAACAGGGTCAGCACGATCACCTCGTCGGTGTCGAGCTGCATATCGTCAACGACGTCGCCGACGGCCTCGTCCACAGCTTCTGCCTGCACGCCACGCTCCCGATCCCCGCTCGAACCCGACAAACAACCGTCGCCAGCAGCTAGTCGAGCGTTACCGAACGGTCAGCCGCTGCGCCCCGATTCCTGGCGGTCATCCTTCGGGCGGCCCGCTGGAATACGGCTCGCCATGCCCGGCGCACTCAGCCGTCCGCCAGCGCTGTACCGGCCGGACGTCGTAATCCTGGGAGCTGACCCTGCTGCGGCGTAACAGGGCGGTGGCCGGACTCGAACTGTCGTCGTCGGCTGCCACATGATCACCAGACGAGGTCCGCGTGTTGCGACTCCGGTCGGAGGCTTCATCTCCCCGCAGGCCTGGTCTGCGGGGAGGTCGTCAAGCTGCCCTCGTTGCGGCAGTCGTCGCTGTCCTGGCCTCGGGTCTGGTCGTTGCTGGCTTCGCCACAGCGACCCCAAGACGGGCAGTGGCGATTCCGGTAGGCCAGCCCGCAGACCCAGCCCGCCCAGTCAGCACCGGTGTCCCCCGAGCTCAGCACAACGGCCTCGTCGCCGCCCGCCACCCGCAGTGCGCCGTCGGAGACCTCCTGATGCGGTACCTGAAGACCGGGAACAACCAGGGGATTCCGTGGCTGGACCAGCGCTTCGCCGCCTACGTCGGCGTCCCCACCCCGCAGGCCCGCGCGCTGGCCGACAATCTCATCGAATCCTGCGACCAGGGATTGGATGCCAAGTCCGCCGCGGCAGCAGCGACCTCGGCAGCTCGTGCCACCTCCGCGGCGCGCGCGAGCTCCGCGGCACGGGAACGGGCTGCCGCCGGGCAGCGCGCGGCCGCCATCGACGCTGCACAAGATCGTTCCTGCGCTGCGATCGGGGGACGCCGCGTCGGGGACCGTTGCGAGTCCACCGTCATCGGGAACCCGAGCGGCCTGGCCGGGTCCGCCTGCGTGTCATCGGCCGGAGTCCCGGTGTCAGTCCTGTTCGACGGGTCCGGCGCCATCTCCGCCAACTCCTACAGCACATCCCGCCGCCTCCACCCGGGCTGCTTCGACTGACCCTCAAGCGCGCAGCGCTATCGAACGTTGAGGTCCCGACTGCCCGACCTTGAACGCCGCTGGAGTAAGTCGTCCGGAAGCGCAACATCAGCGACACAGGAAACGAAGATCAGAACGGGCCGCAGCACGACGCTGCGCCCACCGTGAGGCGGAGGTCGTCAGTGGCGTTGTTCGGTGCTCGGCGACGAGTAGAAGACCTCGAGGTCGAGCTGGCCCGCACCCAGGCGTTGCTGGCCCAGGTCGGCGGGCTTGACGAGTGGCAGCTCGTCCAACGCCGCCATACCGCCGAGCAGCAGCTCGCAGCCACCTTCGCCGAGGAACAGGCCGCCCGCGGCCGGATCACCGCGCTCGGCCACGAACTTGCCAACCTTCAGACCGAGGTCGTCGAGACTCGTTCCGAGCAACTCCTGCAAGCCGCCGGCGTCTACAACTACGTCCACCCCCTCGACAGCGCCGTCGCCTACAAGCAACGCCTCACCCACGTCCGCGGCGACATCAAGAAGGCCGTGACCGACCGGCGCGCCGTCACTGGAAGCGTCGACTGGACGGTCAACGGATCCCGCACCCAGGGCGCGAAGATGGTCAAGGACTTCTCCACCCTGATGCTGCGCGCCTACAACGCCGAAGCCGACAACTGCGTACGCACCGTCAAACCCCACACCCTGCCCAGCGTCCGCACCCGCCTAGACAAGACCCGCCTGACGATCGCCAAACTCGGCGCCACGATGAGCATCGCGATCGCCGAGCGCTACCACTTCATGCGCCTCCATGAGATCGAGCTGACCGCCGACTATCTGGCCAAGGTCGAGGCCGAACGCGAGCTCATCCGCGCTCAGAAGGAGGCTGCCCGCGAGGAGGAACGCGCGCGCCGGGACTTCGAGCGGCAGAAGGCGAAACTGCTGAAGGAGCAGGCCCACTACCTGACCGCCTATAACCGGCTCCTCGCCCAGGCCGCGCCGGACCCGGCTGCCGTCGAACAGTTGCGTACCCAGCTGCAGCGACTCGACGCCGACATCGCCACTGTCGACGAACGTGCCGCGAACACTCGCGCCGGCTACGTCTACGTCATCAGCAACATCGGCTCGTTCGGGGACCAGGTCGTCAAGATCGGCATGACCCGGCGCCTCGAGCCCATGGACCGCGTGCGTGAGCTCGGCGACGCCTCCGTCCCGTTCCGCTTCGACGTCCACGCCCTGGTCTTCAGCAACGATGCCGTTGGGCTCGAGGGCCGCCTCCACGCCTCCCTGGCCCAGGAGAGGGTCAACAAGGTCAACCAGCACCGTGAGTTCTTCCGCACCACCCCCGCCCACGTCCGCGACCTCCTCGCCCAAGCCGCAGGAAGCCACCTGCTGGAGTTCACCGAAACCGCCGAGGCGCTCGAATGGCGCGCCAGCGGCGCCACCGCCACCCTCACGCCTCTCCCGCCGGACCTCGTGGTTTCCCCTCCCCCGTCCGAGGACGCGATCACAGACGACCAGCTCGGTGCATCAGCCGACGTCGCGCAGCCCACGTCCGGTCCACAGTTGCGCCCCGGTCAGTCCGTGCCGCTGCTGGGGATCGGTCAGGTCCGGATCGTCCTGAGTTCCCCGTTGGGCGGCGACGTCGAGCTCGATCCCGTCGCGTTCCTGCTCACCGCCGACGGCGTCGTACGCCAGGACGACGACATGGTGTTCTACGGCCAGCCCGACCACCCCACCGGCGCCGTCACCCTCGCCGCCGACGACGCCGGCTCCCCCACCGCCCTGCACATCCGCACCGACCACATCCCCGACGCAATCACCGAGATGCTGCTAACCGCGCAGATCAGCGCCTCGACACCGACCGTCGCGCACGCCATCGACATGACCACAGGCGCTTCACTCGGCTTCGTAGACATCCCCGCGCCCGGCCCGAACGGGCTCGTCCAGATCGGCGCCGTGCACCGCAGCGCCGATGAATGGGGACTCCTCGCCCAACCCGCTGCTCTCGACCACGACCTCGCCGGGCTCGCCACTGCCGCTGGCGTCACCGTCGGCTGATTTCGTGACTACGAACAGCGTGACCTCAAGATCACGATCCGGAGCCCGGCACCGGCACACTGCGCCCGCCTCACCGCTACCCTCGGCGACCCCAGCGAGGGAGGAACCATGTCCAAGGGACTGTGGCGGAGCGACTACACCGGCTCTGTCTCCGCAGGCCGCGAGACCGCACTGTTCCGCATCCAGGCCACCATCCGCGACGACAATGCAGGCCGCAGCGATGGCCGGCCCCTCTGGGTCCGCGTCAGCAGCACAGCCGACGCCCGGAAGCTCGCAGCTGACCTCACCGCCTGGGCCGAGAGCCGGGATGCGTGGGAGAGCCGTGACGTACCTCGTGCCGTGCGCACCTCCTGCGAACGGGAGCTGTGGCGCCAAGGCCGCGACTGGGTCGACCCGTTCGGCAACGGCACCTGCATCAAGCGGAAGGGCCAGCAGCCTCACACCGTCTGAGCCCTCGGACTAAGAGATCGCGGCGTCGCCACCTGTGGCGTGCAACCAACAGGTCAGAGTGGCCCCAACTGCGCGCCCCCGCTGGCATGCCTGCACCCAGCCGATCAAATCTCGCAGTCCTTCTCGCAGTCATCGTGTCCAATGTCGACCGTCGACCGCTCAGCGCCAGACGGACCAAGCTTGCAAGCCCGATTGCGCGCTGCCCCACAATGCGGCGATGGATCCCGAGACTGTCGCCGCGAACCGTGCCGCAATCCTCGCCACACTGCGTCTCCGCGCGGACGACGACAGCGCCTTCGATGCCATCGTCGACTACCTCAGCGATCAGGCATCGAGTAGAGCGGCCCGCTTGGCACTCGCCCTCGCGAGTCTCTGCGGCGAGGCGATGGACCAGCAACCCGAGGACGCGGATTCATGGCTGTCCGCCCTCGCGTTCGTCGCCGAAATCGAGGACTCCGCCGGAGAAGCTGACCCTCGGGCAGAGCACTAGCTGTGTAGTCGCCGGCTGTCGCGGGCCCGAGGACCTGTTGCTTCATCTGCAGCACTTCACGGCGGCATCCTCGCTCACGCCGGCCGGCACACCGCACTCGCACGACGCATCCGGCGATACCCCCACGGGATGGATCGTCGTAGCGTCGGGTGCGGCGCTGTTGACCGTGTAGACCTCCCACGGCTGGCGACCCAGTCCCTGCACCACACCTTGTCCTGCACGGCGTAGCAGCACGTCGCGTCGTCCTCGACCCAAGGAAACAGGCCCAGCGCGGCCAGTCGCTCGGTCGCCGCGGACACCTCGTGGTCGTCTCGACCTCGACCCCGAGGTGGTCCGTGACCGTCGGCTCGCCCGCCGCGCCCTCGACCAGCACGTGCCTCAACGTCGGTTCGACAACGGCGAAACCGTAGGTACTACTAGCGCAAGACTTCCCGGATGAGCACCGCGCCTTCTGGCCCCAACGGCCCGCGCTGGGTGGGCGTGTGACCCGCCGCGCGCCGCAGCAACAGGGGTGACGCCGTGACCCAAGGGACACGCTCGGTGAGGGCATTGCTCAACGTGGGCTAGGCGGGCAGTAGCCTGTATGGGTGTCCGGGGAGGAGGCGCACGCGAAGGGTGCCGAAGGGGCGCAGCGTGCCAGGACCTACCTCGAACTGACCTCCCGAGCCAAGGTGCAGTGGATCAATCCCCACCCGCTCGCTGTCAGGAAGCTGACGTTCACCTGGGCCGACGATTCGGAACCGTTCTCCTTCGATATCGGGGGTCAGCTCCTCGGA
>MEGH01000052.1 GCA_001725415.1 Pseudonocardia sp. SCN 73-27 | reverse complement strand
GACGGGATGGTCGCTGGCGGTGACGGCGCGCAGGGTCGCTGCGATGCACTCCTTCTCGTTGTAGGCGGGGATGATCACCGACACCGGATCGGTGACCGGAGCTGTCGACGGCGTCCGTGCGGCGCGCCGGGCCCGTCGGGCGTGCACCAGGGCGACACCCAGGATCAGCACGAGCCGGCCGATGACGAGCAGGCCGAGCACGAGCAGGGCCAGCTCCAACCCGCGGACGATCCACGTCGCCACCCCGACGCCGGTGACCAGGCCGAGGCCGAGGTTGTGGTCGCTCGCCGATGCCGGCTGGTCGGCCGGGGGTAGCCCGACGCCCTTGCTGACCGTCGTGAACGTGTAGCCCTGCGCCTTGAGCGTGGGGATGAGCGTGTCGAGCGCGGCGACGGTCTCCGAGCGGTCGCCGCCGGCATCGTGCATGAGGATCGCGCCGCCGGCGCCGTTGGCGGGCGTCGAGGCCGCGACGATCGCGTCGACGCCCTTGCGCTCCCAGTCGCGGCTGTCGACGTCGGTGAAGGCCGTGACGAAGCCCTGCCGGCCGAGCTCGCGCACGACGTCGAACTGGCTGTTGTCCAGCGCGGTGACCTCGGACGAGTACGGCGGGCGGACGAGGTAGCTGACCTGCCCGGTCGCCCCGGCGATCGCGAGCTGGGTCTGGCTGAGCTCGCGGGCCAGCCGGCTCGGCGACACCGTCGTCAGGTCGGGGTGGGTGAAGGTGTGCAGGCCGATCTCGGAGCCCGACGAGACGATGTCGCGAAGGAGCTCCGGGTGCTGTGCGCCCAGCGAGCCGAGGACGAAGAACGTGCCGGGGACGTCGTAGCGGTGCAGGACCTCGAGGATCTGTGGCGTCCACTCGGGGTCGGGGCCGTCGTCGAAGGTGAGCGCGAGCGTCTTCGACGGGTAGCCGAGGCTGCGGAGCTTGCCGCCGGTGGCGTCGACGACCGATCCGCCCTGCACCACCGACAGCGGCACGCGGTCCTCGGCGCCGCGCGGTGCCTGGCGCTCGGCGTCGGTGCCGACCTTCGGGTTGACCAGCCCGTTCAGGGCGAGGACCGAAGCGACCATCGCCATCGCGACGAGGAGGAACACCCACTTCGGCCGCGGTACGCGCCTGCGGCCGAGGAGCTTGCCGGGCCCGCTCACGTGGCGCTGCCGACGGGGACGATCGTCGTGGGGACGGGATCGACGGTCGGCGGGACGGTGACCGGCGGGGGCGGCGGTGGGTCACTGGTCACGGGCGGCGGGGGCTCCTGGATGACCGGCGGCGGTGGGTCGACCGGGTCGGGGGGCGGTGGATCGTTCTGCCCGGGGCCGTTCGGCGGATCGGTCGGGTCGGGGTTCCCCTCGCTGCCGGCCGGCGGTGGCGTGTCGGTCGGGGCGGGCGGGGTCGTCGTCGCAGGTGGCGGCGGTGTGACGGGTGCGACGACGGGCGGGACCACGGGCGCCACGACGGGCGCGAGGGGCGGCGCGACCGCGAGCGCCGGGACGACCGGGGCGAGGGCCCCGGCCGACGCGACCGGGGCGATCACACGCGCCAGCACCGTGCCGAGGGGGACCAGCGGCCGGGTCGCGGAGTGTGTCGCACCGGGGTCGGCAACCTGCTGCGCGCCGAGGATTCCGGCGGATTGGGGATCGCCGGCGGCGATCGGACCCGACCCGGGGAGGGAGAACAGCGTCGTCTCCTGGTGCGCGGCGAGGCTGGCGCCGACGACCGCCATGTAGGCGGCGCACGCCGACGCCGCGATGTAGGCGACACGCTTGACGCGCTTGCTGCGCCTGCCGGTGCCGTCGACGAAGACCGGACCGCTGCCGTGCCCGGCATCCGTGGGTTCCGTGTCGCCGCTCATGTCGCTTTCCGTTTCGTCCGGTCCGTCGGGACGCGGACGGCGTCCCGGCTCGAGGTGGGCGGAGCAGATAGAGGGGCGACGCGTTGTAGCGTCGTCCGACCTCCGAACAGACTAATCAACGTCCGTCTGGGCGAATTACGTACTTGTGCCCCCTGGCCCGCGTCGTCGGTCTCGTGTCCCGACTGGGCCGCCCCCGGGTCCGCCCCTTCCGCGCACCCGACGACGATTTCGGCGCAGGACCCGTCGGTGTTACAGCAGCTAGAAGCGATCTTGTGCGGTCATCCGGTTCCGGCGACCCCGACCGTGCCGTCGGCGTGGCGCGCGTCGCGGCGGACCCGGGCCACCTGTGCCCCGCTCCGGAGTCTGTGCACTCATCGTGACCATCTCTCAGGTAATAGTCCGAACGGCGCAAAGGTCGCGCACCGATGACCGGCGGCGGCGCGCCTGCCGGGTGGGCCGTTGTCGTGCGACACCGAACGGCATGGCCGCCACCTGCCGCCCGTGCGGGATGGCATCCTGCGCGAGGTGAACCGTCGGCCCGGCCCGTCCGTATGCGTGGTGTGGGCCTGTGCCGCGCCGGGAGCCGACGTTCCGCGACGACCCCGACGGACGGTGCATGACGCGATGAGCTCGACCCAGGACCACGGGCCGGCCCGGATCCGGGCCCGATTCGGCCGGGTGGCGGCGCTGGCTGTCATCGGCCTGGTCGCGGCGGGATGCTCGGCAGCAGGCGGGCAGCCCGTCACCGACGCCTCGACCACGCCGCCCGCGCCGCCGACGCCGAGCCGGACCTACGCCGCCGCCCAGGTGCAGGCGATCGTCACGTTCTACGCGGCCGCCGACAACGACCCTCCCGGCAGCACGGACATCGCCTACCCGTCGGACCGGCACCGCACCGCAGGCGGCACCGGCACCTTCGACGACCCCATCACGATGGCCACCGACGTCCGGGAGATCCCGGTCGGCGGCCTCGTCTACTCGCCGAAGCTGCAGCGCTACTTCGTCATGGAGGACGACTGCGCGCCCTGCATCCAGGAGTGGGGCGCGTCGAAGAAGGCTCATGTCGCCTTCTGGATCGGCGGCGGCACCGACGCGCGCGTCGCGGCCTGCGAGGACTCGCTGACCTCCGCACGCCCGGTCGCGATCGAGTACGACCCGCCGCCGGGACTGCCCGTCGACACGCGGCCGCTGTACGCCAACGGCAGGTGCTGGCCCGCGACCTGAGCCCCGGCCAGGGAACGTTCGCGCGCGGCGGCCGCAACCGTCGCGAACCGGCCGGGGCGACGCAACTTCTGCCGGCCCGGCCGGGTGGCGGCTACGGCCGTCGATACCGAGGAGGATCAGCCCACACACGAGCAGGGGTGCGAGCCGGGAGAGCGGGACCTGGACGACGGCGACGTCGAGCAGCCCGAGCCGTGCGCAGCGCCCGCCGTGGCCCCGCCGGCCGACGGCGCCGCAGTGCCTCCACACCGGCGGCACGGAGCCGCCAGCGCTCGCCGTCGCGAGCAGGAGGAACACCCACGTCGGTCGCGGTACCCGGCGCTGGCCGCCCGGCGCCGCGATTGGCCTCACGTCGAACCTCCCGGTCGGCCACCGGTCGAGCGGATGGTCCCGGAACGCCCGCGGTCACTCGGCGAGGACGGGGCGGTCCTCGACGGTTCCGGAGGGGACGGTCGTGTCGTGGTGGTCGGCGGCGTCGTGGTGGGCCGCGTCGTGGGCCGCCCCGCGGTCGGCGGCGTCGTCGGCGGTGGCGTCGTGGGCGGTGGAGGCGTGGATCGAGTCGTGGGCAGTGGAGTCGTGGGCGGTGTCGTCGTGACCGTCGCCCGGGTCGGGGCCCGGGTGCCCTCGGCGACAGCCGGCGGTTGCGCGACGGGCGCCGTCACCACCGTCCTCGGTGGAGTCCTCGGTGCAGGGGGCCTCGGAAGCGGGCGGGCCGTCGCGATCCCGGCGCGGTTCAGCGCGTCGTCCAGCGGCCGCGCCGCGGTATGCGCCATCGGTTGCGGCAGGGCCTGCAGGATCCCCGCGGACAGCGGGTCCGGACCGGCCGCGACCACCCCCGACGCCGGCAGCGCCTGCAGCGGCGTGTCCTGCTGGGCGGCGAGACTGATCCCGACGACGCCCATGTAGATCGCGCAGGCCCCCGCCGCGACGTAGGCGACGCGGCGCACCCGCCTGCCGCGGCGGCCGGTGCCGTCGACGAAGACCGGACCGTGCCCGGGGTCGAGAGGCGGTGTCGCGGGGGCGTCGTTCATGAGCCGTTCCGTCCGGTCGTCGGGGCGTCGCGGACGGCGTCCCGGAGGGTCTCGATGAAGGCGAAGTCCTGCTGTGCGACGCCGCTGCAGTCGGGACGGGCCTCGCTCGCGCCGGGACAGCCGCCGCGGTCGCGGCCGAGCGACCAGAAGCGGAGGTCGCGGACACCCTGTGCGGCAACGTCCCGGGCCACGGTGCGGGCGTCGTCGAGTGTGGTGACGGGCCCGGTGTCGGTGCGCCCGATCATGATCGTGACGGCCGTGCCCGGCATCGGGCTGATCGTCGCGACCTGGGCGCGGGTGGCGCTGACGGCGTCGGTCATGGCCTGGGCCCACGCGCCGTCGGGCGGGAAGTCCATGACGAGGGCGTCGACGTCGAACCGCAGGCCGGCGGCGGCCGCGGCCCTCGCGAGGTCGAGGCCCTGGTCCTCGAGGCCCTGGTGCTGGTCGGCGACCTGGAGGGTCAGGCTGACGTGGCCGCCCCTCTGCTGCTGGACCTGCTGCAGCGCGGCGACGACGGTCTCGTCCGGGATGTCGGTCTCGACGTCGACGTCCAGCCCCGTCGCGCCGGTGGCGTCGAGCAGCCGGGTGTAGGCGCCGGCCAGGTCGGACGCGGTGTCGCAGGTGTTCTCGAGGTAGTCGCCGCTCGCGCCGCCGGTCGCGACGGTGAGCCGGCCGCCGCGGTTGCGCAGGGCCGCCGCCTGGTCTGTGATGCCGGGGTCGTCGACTGCGACGGTGCCGCCCCACGCCGGGGCACACGTGCCGTCGGTGGCCAGCCCGAACGCGAGGACCGCGTCGTCCACACCGGTCGCGTCGGCCATGGCGACGAGCGGCGGGTCGGGCAGCGACACGTCGACGTACGGGGTGACGGCGACGGCCGGCCCCCCAGTGGGCGGCGGCGCGCCGGCCGCGGGCGCCGGTGGGTCAGGCGCGCAGGCCGCCACGGTCGCGGCCACCAGCGCCGCGACAACCGTTCCGACAATCGCCGGCACACGATTCGGCATCGTGTTCCCCTGGGGACGCACATATTCGCCCGGACCGTGCCGATCGACGCAAAGCTCGTCGATCGATCCGGGGGCCGACGCGATTCCCCCGTCGCGGTGGCCCGAATCTCCCCTCGGTCCCGGTGGCGACCGGGCCCCTCCACATGCCGCCGGAGCAGCGAGTTCCAGTGATACTCCTGCCGGCGGGTGCCGTGCTGAGGAATCGCTGAGGTTCGGGGGCGAAATATTTCGGAATCGGCGTGTCATTCGTTCGACAATGGCGAACCACTGTCCGGAAATGGCGCGCGGCGTAACGAGTTCCCACGCATGCGTTGCGATCGGGACGGAATGGTGGGCCGTTCGGCGGAGGCCACCGGAAGAACGGAGCAATGCTCCGGTTCACCGCCTCGGCGTTTCGTGCGATCGGCGTGTCGCGGAAATCCTCCTGCCGCGCCACGAGCATCGCACGACGTGCGTCAGCGGGCGAACCAGCCGGGGGAGTCGAGGCCGGAGCCGAGGTCGGGGGCCAGGGCGCGCAGGGCGGTCTCGAAGGCGGGCATGTCGTCGCCGATGCCTGCGGCGCGCTCGTCGCGGAGTCGTCCGAAGATGTCGGCGGACAGGGCGAGCATCTCGTGGCCGCGCGCAGTGACCGTCACGATCTTGCGACGCGCGTCGCCCGGGTCGGCGTCGCGGCGGACGTAGCCGCGGTCGACGAGCGCGTCGACGGTCTTGCCGGCCGCCTGCTTGCTGACGCCCAGCCGCTCGCCGAGTTCGACGGCGGTGGCGCCTGCGGGGCCGATGGCCTGCAGGGCGAACCCGTGGAGGGGGCGGGCGTCGCCGTGTCCGCGCTGGGCGAGCTCGACGTGCAGGTCGTCCACGAGGTCGCGGAACGCGGCGAGCAGGCGCAGGGCGAGCTCGGCGCCGCTCATCGGCACGTGGGGAGCAGCGCTGGACGACATCGACAACCTCGTTTACTGTATTCGACAACGTGGTTGTCCATCATAGGAGGTTCCGATGCCCGTCGTACGCCGCGGTGAGGTCCGCCGCACCGAGACCCCCAACGCCGTCATGACGACGTTCGCCTCACCCACCCTCGGCGGATCCGGCCACGCGCTGTGGCAGGTCGAGATGGCGCCCGGGGCGGCCGGGCCCGAGCACGCCATGGACGCCGAACAGATCTGGCGTGCCGTGGCCGGCGGCGCGACCGTCCGCCTCGCGGGCGCCGATGACGTGCCCCTCGCCCCCGGCGACACCGTCGTGCTCCCCGCCGGGGTCGTCCGCCGCATCGTCGCCGACGCGGACACCGGGTTCACCGCCGTCGTCACCGGTGCGGGTGGCGCGCACGCCCTCGTCGCCGGGGCGGAGCCGGTCGTCCCCGCCTGGATCGCATGATCCGTTCCGGTGGCACGTGACATGCTGTGACGATGTCCGCTGTCGCCGACGAGGGGTCCCGCCGCGCGGGCCGCCGGCCGGTCACGTCGAGATTCGAGATCGAGCACATCGCACTCGACCTCTTCGCGGAACGCGGCTTCGACGCCACCACCGTCGACGACATCGCCCAGGCGGCCGGCATCGGCCGCCGCACGTTCTTCCGCTACTACGCCTCGAAGAACGACGTGCCGTGGGGCGCCTTCGACGAGCAGCTCACGCGGATGCGGGCGACCTTCGCCGCCCTGGCCCCCGACGTCCCCGTCATGACCGGCATCCGCCAGGTCGTGCTCGACTTCAACGACGTCGACCCCGAGGAACAGCCCTGGCACCGGCAGCGGCTGCGGCTCATCCTCGGCACGCCGACCCTGCAGGCCTACTCGACCCTGCGGTACGCGGCGTGGCGCCAGGTCGTCGCCGACTACGTGGCGCTGCGGCTCGGCACCTCCCCGGAGGCGCTCGTCCCGCTGACGGTGGGGCACGCGAGCCTCGGCGTCGCGCTCGCCGCGTACGAGACGTGGCTGACCGGTGACGACGAGCTGCGCGAGCTCCTCGACGAGGCCTTCAGGGCGCTCGAGACGGGCCTGGTGCCGGGCGAGGCCTGACGTCCGCGCTCACGGGGCGTGATCGTCGCGATGGGGCCGTCGACACGACGTGACGATGCGGGGTGCGGCGCTCGCGCGTCGCACCCCGCGCCCGTCCTCCGGGGCTCGGACGGAATTCAGGGCCGGTGCGGTCGACCGGAGCCCGGGGCGTGGGAATTGCCGACCCCATTTCTCCGGCTCTTTCCCTTCGGGTCTCTCCGCCGGGCCCCGGACATTCCGGGAATCGAATTCAGGAATCGTCAGCTCGCGGCGCCGGCGGGCAGGGCCGGCACGTCGGCAGGCAGGGCGGGGGTGTCGGTCGGCACGGCCGGGACGTCCGTCGGCACGGCCGGCACCGCGGGGACGTCGGTCGGGACGGCCGGCACCGCGGGGACGTCGGTCGGGACAGCCGGCACCGCGGGCACGTCGGCGGGCACGCAGGGCACCGCGGGGACGTCGGCGGGAACGGCCGGCACCGCCGGGATGTCGGCAGGGACGCCCGGGACGGCGGGCGCGTCCGTCGGGACCGCCGGGACGTCCGGCACGGCCGGGACGCACGGCACGTCGGTGGGGACGCCCGGCACCGCCGGGACGGCCGGGACGTCGGTCGGAAGCGCGGGAACAGCCGGGACGCCGGGGACCGACGGCACGGGCGGCAGCGGCGGGAGCTGGTCGGCGGCCTGGGGGACGACGCCGGGGGTGTCCACGGGCAACGGCACGACGGGTACGGCCGGGACCGCGGGCACCGCCGGGACGGCGGGCAGCGGGACGATGCCGCCCACGAGTCCCGGTACGAGGCCCTGGACCGTCACGAGGACGCCGTTGAGCAGCGAGCCGAGCGGGGTCACGGGGACGGCGGGGACCACCGGCACGGCCGGTACCGCCGGGAGCTGTTCGGCCTCGGCGGCCGAGGCGACTCCCGAGCCGAGCACGAGTGCTGTGCAGCTCGTCGCAACGGCGACGATCGAGGCGGCCAATCTACGCGAGCGCACCTGTTCCTCCAGGGAAGTGCGAGGGGACGAGTTCGTCGGAATCATGCGTCGCACTTCTGCTCACGCACAGGGGTGCATTTTCGTGCCGCTGTGAATTCGCGCCGATTGTGCTCACGCAAAGCGACGACGATGAATCTGAACCCCCGGACGACGGTCCCCCGACGGAGTGGCCACACCCGTGGGAGAGGGGGCGCGCCGCGCGACCCGCCGCTCATCGCCCTCCGGATCGGGTGGTGATCACCCGTCGGCGTACGAGTTGGGCGGGATCGCCACGATGGGGGGATGGCGTTACCGGCCGTCATCGATGTGACGCCAGTGACCACCAGCGGTGACCGGCGCGTGCGTCGCCGGTCCGGGTGTCCGGCCCGGGCGACGACGGGCGGTGTGGGGGACGCCGCAGAAGGGCGCGGCGTGTCGAGATCCGCATCCGTCGTCGCAGCTCACACCTCGCGTGATAGGTTCCCGCGCGGTTGCAGTCGTGTTTTCCTCGATCGTTGTGAAGCGTGCGTGGAGAGTGACGGTGGGCTTCGCCGACGTCGAGGAGCAAACCTCCCCATGTCGGTGTCGCGCAGCCTCCGGTCGGCACGGTGTCGTCCGGATTCGCTTCACGTGTGGGAGAAACGCATGCCGCAGGGCACCGTCAAGTGGTTCAACGCCGAGAAGGGCTTCGGCTTCATCGCCACCGACGACAACGGACCGGACGTCTTCGTCCACTACTCGGCCATCCAGTCGGACGGCTTCCGGACCCTCGAGGAGAACCAGCGGGTCGACTTCGAGGCCAGCCAGGGCGCCAAGGGCCCGCAGGCCGACTCGGTCCGCCCCATCTGATCCTCCAGCTCCACCCGGCCCCCTGAGGGCCGCACCACGATGCCGGTGTCCTCGACGGGACGCCGGCATCGTCCGTTTCCGGCCCGTTCCGGCGCCGCCCGACGGTCGTCAGGCCTCGGGGTTGCATCGCCACCACGACAGTGTCGGGTGGAACCGGCGAGCGGAACGACGACCGGTAGGGCCTCGAACGGAGTAGCCGCCGACCCGCCCGTCCGGACCGGTGGCCCGTCGACGATCGGTCGTCGCGAACCGCTCGCGGACGCCGTGATCCGCTCGTCTCCGGAGTGGGCTCGGTCACCGCCGGCGGGGTTTCGTGGCGTTCCCGATGACGCATCCTTGCGTTGCACCACACGTCAGACGGCGCCGCGCAGGCGCCACAGCGAGGATCGGCAGGAGGACGGACGATGTCGCGGTGGGACAGCTACCGAGCCGTTTACGGCGCGGAGCTGAGGGCAGCCGCCCGCGAGTACGCGGACCACGGATGGCCGATGATTCCCGGGACGGGCACGGACGTACTGCTGTCCACCGGTGAGGTACTCGACGTCGTGGAGGTGCCGGCCGAGCTCGGCCGCCGCGTCTGCGCGACGTTGCGCGACCGGGGGCTCGTCGTCCCCGTCGCGGCCACCACGAGCGACACGTGGTGGTTCCCCATGACGGCAGGCTTCGGGGTGCCGCCGGAGGTGAGCCTGCACGCCGACGTCGTGCTGCACACCGACGGCATCGGCGTCGTCGCCCCGCCCAGCGAGCGGCCCGACGGGTGGGTGCACTGGCGCGTCGCGCCGGGACTCACCGGTTACGCCGTGCCGGAGGCCGCATTCGTGATCGACGCCGTCACCGCCGCGGTGCGGTGGCGTGCAGCAGGAGGCGACGAGCAGCCGGGTGCCCAGCGGCCCGCAGCAGCCGTCGCGGGAGGAGCGCGGTACCGGTACTGACCGGAACCCGCGAGTCGCGCCCGGCTCGCGTCCCGATGCCGCGGATGTCGCTCCGCGCCGGGACGTCCGGGCGCACAGGGTGCGCGGCGCCCGGGGAAGCACTTCTTCCCCGGTGCGCTGCCCCAACCCCCACAGCGTGACCGGGGTCGGCGGAATACCGGCGGCCCCGGTCAGAGCCAGGGTGGTCCCTGAGAGCAGGAACGCCCGCCGCGCAGGCACTATGTAGACGTGACGACCGAGCAGGAGCAGCGCGCGCTGCCCGCCCCCACGCCCGGCGCCGCCGAGGCGCGCGTGCCACTGGGCGCGTTCGGCCCCATCGACGACTCGATCAAGCGCCGCGACCTGCGGCGGATGAAACTCGTCGCCACCGGGTTCCTCGTCGCCGCCACGATCGTCTTCCTCGTCGGCCGCTACCTCGAGCTGCACGTCGGCGCCGGCTGGGGCTACATGCGCTCCGCGGGCGAGGCCGGCATGGTCGGCGCACTCGCCGACTGGTTCGCCGTCACCGCACTCTTCCGCCGGCCCCTGTCACTGCCGATCCCGCACACCGCGATCATCCCGACGAAGAAGGACCAGATCGGCGGCAGCCTCGGCGACTTCGTCGGCGAGAACTTCCTGTCCGAGGCCGTCGTGCGCGACAAGCTCGAACGCGTCGGCATCTCCTCGCGGGTCGCGTCCTGGATCTCCCAGCCCGCCAACGCCGACCGCATCACCGCCGAACTGTCGACGGCCGCACGCGGCATCGTCACCGTCCTGCGTGACGAGGACGTCCAGGACGTCATCGAGCAGGTCCTCGTCCGCAAGCTGCTCGAGAAGCCCATCGGGCCGCCGCTGGGCAAGATCCTCGAGGGGATCCTGGCCGACGGCTCGCACCGCCGCCTCGTCGACCTCGTCTGCGACCGCGCCTACGACTGGGTCACCGCGAACCAGTCCACGGTGCTGCGCGTCGTCCAGGACCGCGCGCCCGGGTGGACGCCCCGGTTCGTCGACGAGATGCTGGCCGACAAGGTGTTCTCCGAGGTGCAGAACTTCGCCTGGGCGGTCAAGACCGACCCCGAGCACCCCATGCGCAAGGCCGTCGACACGTTCCTCGTCGAGTTCGCAGGCGACCTGCAGACCGACGAGGCCACCATCGCCCGCGCCGAACAGATCAAGCAGCAGGTCGTCGACCACCCCGACGTGCAAGCTTTCATCGGGCAGGCGTGGGGCACGGTCAAGCGGATGATCCTCGACGCCGCCGACGACCCCTCCAGCGCGCTGCGCACGCGCGTCCGCGACGGCATCCTCTCGTTCGGGCACCGGCTGGAGAACGACGCGGAGCTGCGCGGCAAGATCGACGGCTGGGTCGCCGACGCCGCCGGGTACGTCGTGCGGCACTACCGCGGCGAGATCACCACGCTGATCACCGACACCGTCGCCCGCTGGGATGCGGAGGAGACCTCCCGCAAGATCGAGCTGCAGGTGGGGCGTGACCTGCAGTTCATCCGGATCAACGGGACCGTCGTGGGCGCCTTGGCGGGGTTGGTCATCTACGCGATCTCGCAGCTCATCTTCTTCTGACGCGTCCTGTCGCCCGCCGCGCGATCCGCGGCGGGCGCGGCTGCGGGCCCGGCCGAGCTGTCCGACCCGTCGGCCGGTCCGGCATGTACCCACGACTTCGCGCACCTGACGGTCGTCGTGCGGGCGGATCGCAGCAGTGAGGGTGCGGCCGGGTTCGTTGTCGGCAGGCGATTCCGCCCCCGGACAAATCGGGCGACTTCTGTCGGTGGGTGCCTCTAGTCTGCGCCGCATGGAGAGCACCGCCGTCCGCGTCGAGGGCCTGACCAAGTCGTTCGGGGCGACGCGCGCGCTCGACGGCGTCGATCTCGAGATCCCTGCCGGCACGATCCTCGGCCTGCTCGGTCCCAACGGTGCCGGCAAGACCACCACGGTCCGCATCCTCACGACGCTGCTGCGGCCCGACGCCGGGCGCGCGGTCGTCGCCGGGTACGACGTGGTGGAGCAGCCACAGGAGGTCCGCCGGGCGATCGGGCTGTCGGGGCAGTACGCGGCGGTCGACGAGAACCTCACCGGTTCGGAGAACCTGTACCTGGTGGGGCGGCTCTACGGCTTGTCGCGCAAGGCGGCGCGTGCCCGGGCGGGGGAGCTGATGGCGCGGTTCAAGCTCACCGAGGCGGCGGAGCGTCCCTCCAAGACCTACTCCGGCGGGATGCGTCGCCGGCTCGACCTGGCGGGCGCGCTGGTGAGCGCCCCGCAGGTCGTGGTGCTCGACGAGCCGACCACGGGGCTCGACCCGCGCGGCAGGCTCGACACGTGGTCGATGATCTCGGAGCTGGTGGCCGACGGCGCGACCGTCCTGCTCACCACGCAGTACCTGGAGGAGGCCGACCAGCTGGCCGACCGGATCGTGGTGATCGACAGGGGGCGGGCGATCGCGTCCGGCACGGCCGACGAGCTGAAGTCGCAGGTCGGGGGTGAGCGGCTGCAGGTCGTCGTGGCGCGGCCGGAGCAGGTGCCGTTCGCGCAACAGGTACTCGCCGATGTCGGGATCGCGGAGCCGCAGGTCGAGGAGCACGTCCGCCGGGTCGCGGCGCCGGTCAGCGGTGGAACGAAGGCGCTGGTCGAGGCGGTGCGCCGGTTCGACGCGGAGGGCATCGAACTGCTCGACGTCGGGCTGCAACGGCCCACGCTCGACGACGTGTTCCTCCAGCTCACCGGTCACCTGGCCGAGGAGGAGCCGGCGGAGGCGCCGAAGAAGGGCCGCAGGGCCCGTCGCAAGGACACGAAGAACGAGGGGGAGGACGCGTGAGCGGGCTGACGCAGGCGCTGCGCGACAGCAGCGTCATCACCTGGCGCAACTGGGTGGGGATGAAGCGCGTGCCCGACGCGCTGATCGGCCTGACGGTGCAGCCGATCATGTTCGTGGTGCTGTTCGCGCTGGTGTTCGCGGGCAGCCTCGGCGGGGAGCCGTACCGGGAGTTCCTGGTGGCCGGCATCTTCGCGCAGACCGTGGCGTTCAATGTCTTCTTCACGACGATCGGCATGGCGAACGACCTGGGCAAGGGCATCATCGACCGGTTCCGGTCGCTGCCGATGTCACGGGTCGCGGTGGTGCTGGGCCGGGCGGTGTCCGACCTGGGCGTCACCGTGATCACGCTGGTCGTCATGTCGCTGACCGGCCTGATCGTCGGCTGGCGCATCCGGGGCAGTTTCCTCGACGCGCTCGCCGGCTACGGAGTGCTGCTGCTGTTCTCGTTCGCGATGGCGTGGATCGGCGTGTTCGTGGGGCTGGTGGCGCGCAACGTCGAGGTGGCGCAGAGCGCGGGCCTGATCTGGCTGTTCCCGCTGACGTTCGTGTCGAGCGCGTTCGTGTCGGTGCAGGGGTTCCCGGGCTGGTTGCAGCCGGTCGGGGAGTGGAACCCGGTCAGCGCGGTGGCGCGGGCGAGCCGGGAGTTGTTCGGCAACCCGACGCAGCTACCGGGGTTCGCGGAGTCGACGGCGTGGCCCGCGCAGCACGCGGTGCTCTACGCGGTGCTGTCGTCGCTGGTGATCGTCGCGATCTTCCTGCCGCTGGCCGCGGCGCGGTACCGCCGGGTCGCGAGCCGCTAGACCAGGGAGCCGACCGCGAGGCCCAGCCCGGCCGCGCCGAGTCCGGCGAGCACCGAGCCTACGGCGTTGAACGCCGCGAACAGCCTGCTGCCGCCGGCGGCGAGCTGGACGGTCTCGTAGGCGAACGTCGAGTAGGTGGTGAGCGCGCCGCAGAACCCGGTGCCGACGAGCGCGATCACCTCGGGGCTCGCCGACGACCCCAGCGTGAGGCCGAGGACGAACGAGCCGGCGGCGTTGACGGTGAAGGTGCCCCAGGGGAAGCCGGTGTCGTGGCGGGACTGGACGAGCCGGTCGGTGAGGTAGCGCAGCGGTGCTCCGACGACCGCCCCGGCGATCACCAGCAGCGCACCGAGTCCGGTGCTCACGCGGCACCGTCCGGGGCCGAGGGGTGGACGACGCGGCCGAGGAGGCGGGCCGCGGCGAGCCCGAGCCAGGCGGCGATCACCGCGGCGACGAGCGTGGCGCCGAGGTAGGCGAAGGCGGTGCCCATGCGGCCGGCCGCGACGAGGTGCTGGGCGTCGACGGAGTAGGTCGAGAACGTCGTGAAGCCGCCGAGGATGCCGGTGGCGAGGAACGGCCGGACGAGGGGGTGCGCCTGGGTCAGCTCGGTGACCGCCACGACGACTACGGCGATGAGGAAGCAGCCCACGACGTTGATGAGGAACGTCGCCAGCGGGAAGCTACCCGTCGGGGTGGGCAGGGCGAGGCCGACGGCCCAGCGGGCGACGGCCCCGATCGCACCGCCCAGCGCGACGGCGAGAAAGGCGCGGCCCTGGCCGCGCAGGGGTTCGAGCGGGTTGGCGGGCGGTGCGAAGACCCGGTCCTCCCCGCTCGGCGGCAACGGTCGGCCCACGGTGCCCTCCTTCTCGCGCCGGTCCTGCGGGCGCGCCTGTGCCGGACCCTAATCCGTGATCACGTCGACGTGACAGACCGCACGCGACCTGTGCAAGCAGTCTGCTTGCAAGAGCTAGCACTCGGGCGTACGGTCGAAGACGTGAGTGGAGGTGAGACACCGATGACGAAGCTCGGCAAGAGCGACAAATCTGCCGAGAAGGTCGAGAAGGCCGTCGAGCACGTCGGGCAGGCCGTGGGTCAGGCCGTCGACGACATCGGGTCCTACATCCGCGCGCAGCGCGAGTCGGCGCAGGTGTCGTTGCGCCAGCTCGCCAGGGTCACCGGCGTCAGCAATCCGTACCTCAGCCAGGTCGAGCGCGGGCTGCGCAAGCCGTCGGCGGAAATCCTGCAGCAGATCGCCAAGGGGCTGCGGATCTCCGCGGAGGCGCTGTACGTCAAGGCCGGGATTCTCGACGACCGTCCCGCGAGCGCCGTCACCGACGCCGTACTCGCCGACCCGCTGCTCACCGAGCGCCAGAAACAGGTGCTCCTCGACATCTACGAGTCCTTCCGGCGGGAGGCCGACAGCGCCGAGAGCGCCGTCGCCGCCGCCACGGACACCACGGCGACCGACGAACAGGGGAAGTGATCATCATGGCCGTTACGCTGCCGACCGCTGCGGACGTCCGAAAGGTTCGCGAGCAGGCTGCCAAGAACGCCGCCGAGCGGGCCGAACTCGCCGCCAAGCCGCTGCTCGCCGTGCTGGGTGCGGGCGACCGCGCCGTGGCCGGCGTCGCGAAGTTCGCCACCGAGGCGCGCACCCGCGCCGAGAAGCAGGCCGACGTCGTCCAGCAGCGCGTGCTCGACCTCCCGGCCGAGTTCGACGGCCTGCGGGCCAAGCTGACCGCCGACGAGGTGCGCAAGGTCGTCGAGGCCGTTCGCGAGCAGGCCGGCGCCTACTACGCCGAGCTCGCCGGCCACGGCGAGGCCACCTGGGGCCGCATCCGCAAGCAGCCGCAGGTCGAGCAGGCGCTCACCGCCATCGGTGAGTACGGCGAGAAGCTCGACGCCCGCGTCGACGACCTCGTCGACGACGCCCACGACGCCGCCGAGAAGGCGCTGTCCACGGTGACCCGCACGACCCGCTCCGTGGGTGAGAAGGTCGCGCGCACCACCGACGACGCCGCCGAGGCTGCGGCCGAGACCGTCGCAGAGGTCGCCGCCGACGCCGGGAAGACCGTCGCCGACGCCGGTGAGGACCTCGCCGAGACCGTCGCGGAGGTCGGCGGCGAGGCCGCTTCCACCGCCCGCAGCGCCAGCCGTCGCACGGCTGCCCGCACCGCGCCGAAGGCCCCGCGGGCGACGACCAAGGCCGTCGCGAAGACCGAGCCGAAGACCGTCGCGAAGACGGAGCCGAAGACGGCCGCCCGCAAGCCGTCCAACGGCAGCGGCCCGTCCGCCTGATCATCACGCACGACACCGGGTGCCCCCGACGGCCTTGCCGTCGGGGGCACCGGGTGTCCCGTGCCACGGCGGGGCCGGGAGTGTCACGATTCGCCCGACGCACGTAGTCTGGCGCGGTGAGCGTCCTCCGACCCGACTACGTGGTGCTCTGCCTCATCGGCATCGTCGTCGCCGTGGTCTCCCTGTACGCCCTGATCCACGCCGCCCGGCAGCGCAAGGACGCTTTCGAGCTGGCCGACAAGCTCTCCAAGAACGCCTGGCTCGGCATCGTCGGCGCCTCGTCGCTGTTCCTGCTGCTGATCCCGATCATCCAGGTGATCCGATACCCGTCGCTGCCCGGCGTGATCGTGGCCTTCCAGGGCCTCTACAACCAGTTCACGATCTTCTGGCTGGCCGGCACGGTCGCGACGCTGGTGTACCTGGTCGACGTCAAGCCCGCCGTCGCGGCCATCGGTCGTGGTGAGCGGTGAGCTGGTCCGTCCTGGGCTCGCTCTCCGCTGTACCCGCGCTCGACCGGCCGGACCTGCTGGCCGAGCCCGTCGTGCTCGCCCTCGAAGCGCTCGACCCGGCCGACGCCGCGCGTGTCGGCGTCGCCGAGATCGACCCGGCGCTCGCCGACACCGCGGCCTTCTGCGAGGCCTACGAATCGCCGCTCGACGCGTCGGCCAACTGCGTGGTCGTCGCCGGCAAGCGCGGCGGTGACACCCGCTATGCCGCCTGCCTCGTCCTCGCGACCACTCGGGCCGACGTCAACGGCGTCGTCCGCCGCCGGATCGACGCCCGCCGCGCCTCGTTCGCGCCGATGGACGACGCGGTCGCCCTGACCGGCATGGAGTACGGCGGCATCACGCCCGTCGGCCTGCCCGAGGACTGGCCGGTGCTGGTCGCGCCCGAGGTGGCGGCGGCGGAGGCGGTCGTCGTCGGCAGTGGGATCCGGGGCAGCAAGCTCGCGGTCCCCGGCGCACTCGTCGCCGCGCTGCCCGGCGCCGAGGTCCTCGCCGACATGGCCCGCGGCGCGACCTGAGCCCACCCGGCTCAAGGTTCCCGCGTTCGCTCTCAGCAGACTTACTTGAGCGCTGGAATGAGTTCAACGGTGTAAGCGTTGGTCGGGGCATGACACAGACGCTGAAGCTGCCGGTGCTTCCGCTGACCGACTCGGTGGTGCTGCCCGGCATGGTGGTTCCCATTCGACTCGACGCGCCGGAGGTTCAGGCAGCCGTGGACGTCGCCGACGGTGACGGCACGGAGAAGAAGGTCCTCGTCGTCCCCAGGCTGGACGGCAAGTACGCCGCGATCGGTGTGGTGGCGGTCCTCGAGCAGGTCGGCAGGCTCCCCAGTGGTGAGCGCGCCGCCGTGGTCCGCGGCGAGTCCCGGGCCCGCATCGGGTCGGGCGTGACCGGCCCCGGATCCGCCCTGTGGGTGGAGGCGTCGCTGGTCGACCCCTCGGAGAGCCCGGTCACCGGCCGCACCCACGAGCTGGCCAAGGAGTACAAGGCGCTCGTCGTCTCCATGCTCCAGAAGCGCGGCGCGTGGCAGATCATCGACGGCGTCCAGCAGATCACCGACCCGTCCGAGCTGGCCGACACGGCCGGCTGGAACCAGTGGCTCGACGTCGAGCGCAAGTCCCAGCTCCTCGCCGAGGTCGACGTGACCCGTCGCCTCGAGCTGTTGCTCGACTGGACGAAGGAGCACCTCGCCGAGCAGGAGGTCACCGAGAAGATCGCCGGTGACGTCCGCGAGGGCATGGAGAAGCAGCAGCGCGAGTTCCTGCTGCGCCAGCAGCTCGCCGCCATCCGCAAGGAGCTCGGCGACGACGACCCCGAGGGCGAGAACGACTACCGCGCCCGCGTCGAGGCCGCCGACCTCCCCGAACACGTCCGCAAGGCCGCGCTGACCGAGGTCGGCAAGCTGGAGCGGGCGTCCGACCAGAGCCCCGAGTCCGGCTGGATCCGGACCTGGCTCGACACCGTCCTCGACATTCCGTGGACGACCCTGACCACCGACTCCGACGACCTCGCGGCCGCCCGCGCGATCCTCGACTCCGACCACGCCGGCCTCGACGACGTCAAGGAGCGGCTGATCGAGTTCCTGGCCGTCCGCTCCCGGCGCGACCGCAAGGGCATGGAGAAGGTCGGCGGCCGCGGCTCGGGCGCCGTCCTCGCCCTCGTCGGGCCTCCCGGCGTCGGCAAGACGTCGCTCGGTGAGTCGGTCGCGCACGCGCTCGGCCGCAAGTTCGTCCGCGTCGCCCTCGGTGGCGTCCGCGACGAGGCCGAGATCCGTGGGCACCGCCGCACCTACGTCGGCGCGCTGCCCGGCCGGATCGTCCGCGCGATCCGCGAGGCGGGATCGATGAACCCGGTCGTCCTGCTCGACGAGATCGACAAGGTCGGCAGCGACTTCCGTGGCGACCCCACGGCCGCGCTGCTCGAGGTGCTCGACCCGGCGCAGAACCACACGTTCCGCGACCACTACCTCGAGGTCGACCTCGACCTGTCCGATGTCCTGTTCCTCGCCACCGCCAACGCCTACGACACCATCCCCGGCCCGCTGCTGGACCGCATGGAGGTCGTGACGCTCGACGGCTACACGGAGGCGGAGAAGATCGCGATCGCCCGCGACCACCTGCTCCCGCGTCAGATCGAGAAGGCCGGGCTGGAGTCGTCGGACGTCGAGTTCTCCGAGGTCGCGCTCGGTATGATCGCCGCCGAGTACACCCGCGAGGCCGGTGTGCGGCAGCTGGAGCGGGGATTGGCGAAGGTGCTGCGCAAGGTCGCCGTCGGGTTGGACTCCGGTGAGGAGATCCCGATCCACGTCGACGCCGAGACCCTCGTCAAGTACCTGGGCCGGCCCAAGTTCACCCCGGAGTCGGCGGAGCGCACCTCCGTCCCCGGTGTGGCGACCGGCCTGGCCGTCACGGGTGCCGGCGGCGACGTCCTGTTCATCGAGGCCACCTCGATGGAAGGCGAGTCCGGGCTGATCCTCACCGGTCAGCTGGGCGACGTCATGAAGGAGTCCGTCTCGATCGCGCTGAGCTACCTGCGGTCCAAGGGACTCGCCGGCGACCTGGCGTCCAAGAAGCTGCACGTGCACGTCCCCGCGGGCGCCGTCCCGAAGGACGGGCCGTCGGCGGGCGTCACGATGACGACGGCGCTGGCCTCGCTCGCGTCCGGGCGCCCGGTCAAGTCGAGCGTCGGCATGACCGGTGAGGTCACACTGCAGGGCAAGGTCCTGCCGATCGGCGGGGTCAAGCAGAAGCTGCTGGCCGCGCACCGGGCGGGCCTGACCGACGTGATCATCCCCAGGCGCAACGAGCCCGACCTCGACGACCTGCCGGAGTCGGTGCGCGGAGAGCTCCGGATCCACCCGGTGGCCGACGTCGCCGAGGTGCTGGAGCTGGCCCTGGAGCCGGCCCCGGAGCACGCCACGGCGGCCTGACCTCGGAGCGTCCTGCACGTCGGGGCCTGAGAGGCGGGCCCGCCGACAGCTCGTGAGTGGCGTTATTGGCTATGACCAATAACGCCACTCACGGGTCAGCGCAGGACGACGGTCTTGTTGCCGTGCACCAGGACGCGGTCCTCCAGGTGCCAGCGCAGGCCCCGGGAGAGGACGAGACGCTCGATGTCGCGGCCCCGGCGCACCATGTCGGACGCGGTGTCGGAGTGGTCGACGCGGATGACGTCCTGCTCGATGATCGGGCCGGCGTCGAGGTCGGCGGTCACGTAATGGCAGGTGGCGCCGATCAGCTTGACGCCGCGGGTGTGGGCCTGGTGGTAGGGCCGCGCCCCGGCGAACGAGGGCAGGAAGCTGTGGTGGATGTTGATCGCCCGGCCGCGCCACTGCTCGCACAGGTGCGCGGGCAGGACCTGCATGAACCGGGCCAGGACGATGGCGTCGGGCTCCTGCTCGTCGACGAGCTTGCGCACCTCCTCGAACGCCTCGAGCTTGAGGCTCTCGCGGCGCTCGTCGCGCGGCCCGGGGAACGGGACGTGGTGGAACGGCACCTTGTGCGCGGTGACGACGTCGCGCAGGGCCTCGTGGTTGCCGATCACCGAGGTGATCTCGACGGGCAGCTCGCCGGCGGAGACGCGGCCGAGAAGGTCGTGCAGGCAGTGCGGCTCGCGGGTGACGAGCAGGACGGCGCGCTTCTTCTCGCCGGTGTCGGTGACGCGCCAGGTGGCCTCGGGGCCGAACTCGGCGGCGACCTCGGCGAAGCGGCTGCGCAGTTCGTCGGCGTCGAAGGGCACGGAGTCGGCGCGCACGACCTGGCGGGTGAAGAACCAGTTCTGGTCGGCGTCGGCGTGGTAGGCGGCCTCGACGATCCAGGCTCCGGCGTCGGCGAGGAATCCGGCGATGCGGGCGACGATGCCGGTGCGGTCGGGGCAGCTGAAGGTGATGACGTATCGGCGCGACGTTGCGGGTTCCACGGCGACGATCGTCCCACGCGCCGTATCTCACACCCGGGTGTCCCTGCGCACGTCCGGAACGGGGAGCACAGTCGACGGGGTGAGCTCCCAGGAGGCACCACCCGATCTGGACGATCGCCACCGCACGGTCGCGGTGGCGGCGATGACGTTCGCGACGGGCGCGATCGTCGCGAACCTGTACTACGCCCAGCCGTTGGAGGCGACGCTCGCGGAGCAGTTCGGGGCGTCGACGGGTGCGGTGGGTGCGGCGTTGACGGTCATCCAGGTCGCGTACGCGGTGGGGCTGGCGACGGTCGTCCCGCTGGGGGACCTGTTGCAGCGCAGGCGGCTCGTCGTGGCAGTGCTGGCGGTGACGGTGGCCGGGCTGGTGGTGGCGGCGACGGCGCCGTCGCTGGCGGTGCTGGGGTCGGCGTTCGCGGTGGTCGGGGTGACGGCGGTGGCGGCGCAGGTGCTGGTGCCGTTCGCGGCGCAGCTGGCGCGGCCGGGGGAACAGGGCAGGACCGTCGGCACGGTGATGAGCGGGCTGCTGATCGGGGTGCTGATCGCCCGCGTCGTGTCGGGACTGGTGGCGGACTGGCTGGGCTGGCGCGCGGTGTTCGTGCTCGCAGCGGTGCTGACGGCGTTGTGCGCGCTCACGTTGTGGCGGACGTTGCCGGTGGTGGCGCCGTCGGTCCGGACCAGCTATCCGCGGTTGCTGGGCTCGGTGCTGGGCCTCGTCCGTGACCAGCCGGTGCTGCGGCTGCGGATGGTCTACGGGGCGACGAGCTACGCGTCGTTCGGGGCGTTGTGGACGAGCATCGGGTTCCTGCTGGCGGGCCCGCCGTTCGACCTGTCCGACGCCCAGATCGGTCTGTTCGCGCTGTTCGGGGTGGCGGGCGCGCTGATGGCCCGGTTCGCCGGACGGCTGGCCGACCGCGGCCTCGCCCATCCGATGACGGGCGCCACGCTGGCGCTGACTGCGGCGTCGTTCGTGCTGGTGTGGTTCGGCGCGCACTCGCTGGTGGTGCTGGCCGTCGGGATCGTCGTGTTCGACATGGCGTTGCAGGGCTGCCACATCACGAACCAGAGCATCGTGTTCGCGCTGGCCCCGGAGGCGCGCAGCCGGCTGAACACGGCCTACATGACCAGCTACTTCGTCGGTGGCGCGACCGGGTCGGGGCTGTCGGCGGGGATGTATGCCGCGCACGGCTGGACCGGTGTGGTCGTCGTCGGTGCGGCGTTCCCGACGCTCGGCTTCCTGGTGTGGCTGGGCGAGGCGATCGCCCGGGGCCGTACGGGGTTCGGGCTCAGCCCCGCTGCCGCAGCCACTCGAGGGTGAACGCCGTCTCCTGCGCGAGGAGGCCCTCGATCTGCTCGGCGACCATGCTCTCGATCTTGCCGCCGATGAGCGGCACCTTGACGGTGACCGACGCGTCGACGACGAACTCGCTGCCGCCCACGACGTCGGCGAGCCGCAGCGCGCCGTCGGCCGACGCGGGGGTGCCGGGGATGCGCACCGAGACGGTGCCGTTGTAGCGGCCGGGCCCGGCGGGGACGAGCGTCTCGACGCGCTCGATCACGAGGTCGCCGCTGACCAGGCTGCGCACCATCGGCGGGACGACGTTCGCGTCGACACCGTGGCGCAACTCGTAGCGGGCGCCGTTCGCGTCGACGTGGTGCGACAACAGCGCCGCCCCCGGGCCGCCGAGCCGCTCGAGCCGCGCCTTGAGGCAGTCCGGGTCGACCATCACCGCGTAGACCTGGTCGGCCGGGAACTCCGCGGTCGTGCGATGGGTCAGCTGGTGCGCCATGGGCGGAGGCTACCCTCGGCGCCCGTGCCGGTTCCCGATGTGGCCGCCCCTGCCCACCCGCCGCTCGCGGCGATGACCACGCTGCGTCTCGGTGGCCCCGCCGACCGGGTGGTCGCGGCGTCGTCCGCAGAGGAGGTCGTCGACGCGGTGCGCACGGCCGACGACGCCGGCGAGCCTGTGCTGGTGCTGGGCGGCGGCTCGAACGTCGTCGTCGCCGACGAGGGCTTCCGCGGGACGGTCGTGCGGGTGAAGAGCACGGGTGTCGACGCGACGGCGCGCCCCGACGGTTCGGTGCTGCTCACCGTGGAGGCCGGCGAGGACTGGGACGACGTGGTCGCGACGACCGTCGACCGTGGGCTGGGCGGGCTGGAGTGCTTGTCGGGCATCCCGGGGCGGACGGGTGCGACGCCGGTGCAGAACGTCGGCGCCTACGGGGTCGAGGTCGCGGACCTGCTCGTCGACGTCGACCTCTACGACCGCCGGACGCGGTCGGTGCGCGCGCACGTCCCGGCGGCCGAGCTGGGGCTGGGCTACCGCACCAGCGTGCTCAAGAACCATGACGACGCCGTCGTGCTGCGGGTGCGGTTCGCGCTGCCCGGCGGTGCCGACAGCGCGCCGCTGCGCTACCCGGAGCTCGCCCGCGCGCTCGGCGCTGTGGCGGGCGACCGCGTGCCCGCAGCCGTCGCCCGTGAGGCGGTGCTGAGCCTGCGCCGGTCGAAGGCCATGGTGCTCGACCCGGCCGACCACGACACGTGGAGCGCGGGGTCGTTCTTCACCAACCCCGTCGTCGACGCCGCCGACGTTCCGGACGGCCCCCGCACCGATGGGATGCCCCGTTGGCCGGCTGCGTCCGATCGGGTGAAGCTGTCGGCCGCCTGGCTCATCCAGAACGCCGGATTCGGCCGAGGACACGCCGGTCCGGGTGGGCGTGTCGCGCTCTCCGGGCGCCACGTCCTGGCCCTCACCAACCGCGGCGCGGGCACCACCGCGGACCTCCTGTCGCTGGCAGCGGAGGTGCGCGACGGCGTCGTCGACCGGTTCGGCATCGCGCTGCACCCCGAGCCCGTGCTCGTCGGCTGCCGGCTGCCCTGACCCCTCCGCGGGCACCGCCGCCGTCGGTGTCGCCGCGTAGCCTCGTGCAGCGGGTCGGAAAGACGGAGATACGGCCCATTCCCCGGCGCACGCAACCGCCCACGGTGGTCGTACGTCTTCAGGACGGGGAGGAAGGTCGCAATGGGGGAGCGAATGCGCAGAATCCTGCTCGTCCTGGCCATCGTGGTGGTCGGGACCGCAGGGGCCGTCACGGCGGCCACGGCAGCCGGACGCGGACCGGGGGACAGCGGCGGGGGGCCGCTCGCGATCCTCGGCCCGAAGGCCGCCGTCACCTACACGCCCGCTGCCGATGCGACGGGCGCCAATCCGGCCACGGCCGCCTCGGCAAAGGTCGACGAGGGCACGTTCGACCAGGTCAGCCTCGTCGACGGCGCGGGCAAGGCGGTCAAGGGCGAGCTGGCGGCCGACAAGAAGTCGTGGACGACGACGGTGCCGCTCGACTACGCGACCAGCTACACCTGGAAGGGCAGCGCCACCGGCACCGACGGGAAGCAGGTGCCGCTGGCGGGCGGCTTCGCCACGCTGAAGCCGGCCAAACAGGTGCGCGGCACCCTCAACATCGGCGACGGTCGCACCGTCGGCATCGCCGCGCCGATCCAGATCCAGTTCAACAGCCACGTCACCGACCGGGCCGCCGCCGAGAAGGCGCTCTCGGTCACGACGTCGACGCCCACCGAGGGCGCCTGGGGCTGGCTGCCCGACGAGAACGGCGGCTCCCGGGTGCACTGGCGCCCCAAGGAGTACTGGAAGCCCGGCACCAAGGTCACGGTGAAGGCGAACCTGTTCGGCGTCGACTACGGCGGCGGCAGCTACGGCGCCTCGAACGTCAGCTCCACGTTCGCCATCGGCCGGGCCCAGATCGTCAAGGCCGACGTCAACTCGTTCCAGATGGTCGTCATGCGCGACGGCAGGCAGGTCGCCAGCTACCCGGCGTCCTACGGCCTGGGGTCCGACCCGAACCGCAACACCCGCTCGGGCGTCCACGTCGTCAGCGAGAAGTTCACCGACAAGCGGATGGTGAGCGAGCAGTACGGCTACGACGTCGTCGAGAAGTGGGCCGTGCGGATCAGCAACAACGGCGAGTTCATCCACGCCAACCCCGCCTCGTCGGGCGCGCAGGGCTCGTCGAACGTCACGCACGGCTGCGTGAACCTGTCGATCGACAACGCCAAGGCCTACTACGACACCGCGATCTACGGCGACCCCGTCGAGGTCACCGGTACACCGGTGCAGCTGTCGGCCAAGGACGGCGACATCTGGGACTGGACCCTGAACTGGAACCAGTGGAAGGCGCTGTCGGCGCTCTGAGGTCGTGAGTGGCGTTATTGGCTATGGCCAACAACGCCACTCACAGGTCGATGAGGACCTTGCCGACGGTGCCGGCCTCCACGGCGTCGTGCGCGGCGGCCGTGTCCTCCAACGGGAACCGGGTGATCGGCAGGCCGTGCTCCTCGCCGACCCGCAGCGCGCCGTCGGCGAGCGCGGCCGAGACCGCGGCGACGGCGTCGGCCTTCTGCTCGTCGGTCACGGTGTAGGTCATCAGGAACTGCAGCCGCAGGTTCGGGACCATCGCAGGCCGGACGGGCATCGTCAGCGGCTGGTCGGTGTCGACCGCGTAGACGGCGACGGTGCCGCCGGGCGCGATCGCTGCGATGTCGTCGCCGATGTTCGCGACGACCGCCACGTCGACGATCACGTCCGCGCCGCGCGGGCTGACCTCGCGGACCCGGGCCGGCACGTCCTCGTCCCGGTAGTTGATGACGTGCTGCGCGCCGGCGCGGCGGGCGAGCTCGGCCTTGGCCTCGCCCGACACCGTGGTCAGGACGGTGGCGCCCGCCCAGCGGGCCAGCTGGATCGCCGCGTGCGACACCGCGCCCGCCCCACCGGTGACGAGCACGACCGTGCCGTCGAGGGCGCCGGGCGCCAGCCGCGACGGGCCGTCCTCGTGCGCGGTCAGGGCCCGGTGCGCGGTCAGCGCGGGGATGCCGAGGGAGGCGCCGGTGTCGAACGACTCGTCGTCGGGCAGCGCCACGACGCGACCCTGCGGGACGACGACGTACTCCTGCGCGGTGCCCTCGTCGGTCTGCCACGCGACGTCCCACAGCCACACCCGGTCGCCCGCCGCGAACGCGGTGACGTCCTCGCCGATCGCGTCGACCGTCCCGGCGCCGTCCTGGTTGGGGACCTTCGGCGCCGCGAGCGGGGCCGCGGTCGCGCCGCTGCGGGACTTCCAGTCGGTCGGGTTGACCCCGGACACGGCGACGCGTACCCGCACCTCACCCGCACCGGGCTCGGGCAGCGGCCGCTCCTGCACCTGCAGCACGGACGACGGACCAGTCCGCTCGTAGACGACGGCACGCATCTCAGGCCTCCCGGTGGGCGCGCATCGCCGACGCCTGGGCGCGCGGCTTCAGCACGATCTGGTCGATGTTGACGTGCGACGGCCGGGTCGCGGCGAAGACGATCGTCTCGGCGACGTCGTCGGCGGTCAGTGGTGTGATCCCCTGGTAGACCTTGTCGGCCTTCTCGGCGTCGCCGTCGAAGCGGACCAGCGAGAACTCCGTCTCGACCATGCCGGGCGCGATCTCGGTGAGCCGCACCGGCTTCCCGAGCAGCTCCCCGCGCAGCGTGCGGTGCACCATCGCCTGCGCGTGCTTCGCTCCGGTGTACCCGGCGCCGTTGTCGTACGGCTCCAGTGCGGCGATCGACGTCACCGTGACGATGTGCCCGTCGCCCGACGCCTCCAACGCCGGCAGCAGGCCCTTCACCATCCGCAGTGTGCCCAGCACGTTGGCCTCCCACATCCAGCGCCACGCGTCCTCGTCGGCCTCCGCGACGGGCTCGAGCCCCTTGGCGCCGCCCGCGTTGTTGACGAGCAGCCTGCACTCGGGGACGGCCGCGACGAACGCCGACACCGACTCCGGGTCGGTGACGTCGAGACGCACCGCGGTGCCGTCGATCTCGCGGGCGATCTCGGCGCAACGGTCGACGCGGCGCGCCCCGAGGACGACGTGGAAGCCCGCAGCGGCGAGGCCGCGGGCAGTGGCGGCGCCGATGCCGCTGCTCGCTCCGGTGACGACAGCGGTCGGGCGCTCACTGGGGAGGCTCATGCCCGCAACCTTAGGAGCGGATCAGCGCAGCCCCTCCTGGGCGGTGCGTGAGCCTCGTCGCGCCGCCGCACGCTGCCAGCGGAAGACGCCGTAGCCGATCGCGCCGAGCACCGCGCCGGCGACGCACGTCGTGAACCAGATGTCGAGCGGACGGTCGACCGTGACGTGCGCGATGTACAGGGCGACGGCGCCGACGAACCACAGGACCGTGCCGATCGGGGCGATCACGGACACGTCGGACAATCGTCGCGGCAGCGCCGGCGGGTTGCGCATGACAGCAGTATCACGGATGGGGACGAGCGCATCCCGGATCGGGCGGAACTCCCGGGCCGCATTTACCGTGTGCGCGTGCAGCGTCCGACGCCGGACGACGAGCCCGTCACCCACGCCCCTGAGCCCGGTGACCCCGCGCCGTCCGAAACCGAAACCACCGCCGCCCTCACCGAGCCGAGGTCGGGCTTCGACCGCTATTTCAAGCTGACCGAACGCGGCTCGACCGTCGGCCGCGAGGTCCGCGGCGGCCTCGTCACGTTCGTGACGATGTCGTACATCGTCGTGCTCAACCCGCTGATCCTCGGCAGCTTCAGCCCGACAGGGCCCGGCGCGAAGGTCGACGTCCTCGGCAACGTGCTGTCGGTGCCACAGGTCGCGGCCGCCACCGCCCTCGTCGCCGGCGTGCTGACCCTGCTGATGGGTCTCGTCGCCAACATGCCGTTCGCGCTCGCGACCGGTCTGGGCATCAACGCCCTCGTCGCCTTCACGATCGCGCCGCAGGTCACCTGGCCCGAGGCGATGGGCCTCGTCGTCGTCGACGGCATCATCATCGTGATCCTGGTGCTGACCGGGTTCCGGACGGCCGTGTTCAACGCCGTGCCGCCGTCACTCAAGGCGGCGATCGGCGTCGGCATCGGGCTGTTCATCGCATTCATCGGTCTGGTCGACTCCGGCTTCGTCCGTCGCCTGCCGGACGCCGCCAACACGACCGTTCCCGTCGGCCTCGGCATCGGCGGCTCCATCGCCTCCTGGCCGACGTTCGTCTTCGTCGTCGGCCTGCTGATCACCGGTGCGCTCGTCGCGCTGCGGGTGCGCGCCGGGATCCTGCTCGGCATCGTGCTGACGACCGTCGTCGCGATCATCGTCGAGGCCATCGCCAAGGTCGGTCCGTCGGAGGGCACCAACCCCAAAGGCTGGAATCTTGGCTACCCGGCGCTGCCCGGCTCGGTGTTCGGTGTGCCGGACCTCTCGCTGGTCGGCGACGTCTCCTTCGGCGCCTGGACGCGGCTGCCCGCGATCACCGCGACGCTGCTCGTCTTCACGCTGGTGCTGGCCAACTTCTTCGACGCCATGGGCACCATGACGGGCCTCGGCAAGCAGGCCGGGCTCGTCGACAGGACCGGCAAGCTGCCCGACGTCGGGCGCGCGCTGTTCGTCGAGGGCACGGGCGCCATCGCCGGCGGTGCGGCGTCGGTGTCGTCGAACACCGTGTTCGTCGAGTCGGCCTCGGGTATCGCGGAGGGCGCGCGGACCGGACTGGCCAACGTCGTCACCGGTGTGCTGTTCCTGGCCGCGATGTTCCTGACGCCGCTGTACTCGGTGGTGCCGATCGAGGCGGCCGCGCCCGCGCTGGTGATCGTCGGCGCGCTGATGATGCGCCAGATCGTCGACATCGACTTCATGGACTTCCGGATCGCGCTGCCCGCGTTCCTGACGATCGTCGTCATGCCGTTCACGTACTCGATCGCCAACGGCATCGGCGCGGGCTTCATCTCCTACGTGGTCCTCGCGGCCGTCTCGGGCAAGGCGAAGACGGTCCACCCGCTGATGTGGGTCGTCGCGGTCGCGTTCGTCGGGTACTTCGCGGTGGGGCCGATCGAGGCGCTGTTCCGCTAGTCACCGGGGGCCGTCGGCGGCGGCGCTCAGAATTTAGTTGCTGTACGATAAGCAATAGATGAGCGCAGTCGTCGACACCCCCGGCCCCACCTCTCCTGCCGCCCCCGATCCCCGCGGCGGGATCTTCGCGTCCCTGCGTGTGCCCAACTACCGCCTCTACGCGAGCGGACAGGTCGTCTCGCTCGTCGGTACGTGGATGCAGCGCATCGCGCAGGACTGGCTGGTCCTCGACCTCTCGGGCGGCAGCCCTGCCGCCCTCGGCATCGCCACCGCGCTGCAGTTCGCCCCCACGCTCGTGCTGTCGCTGTGGGGCGGGGTGCTCGCCGACCGCGTCGACAAGCGGAGGATGCTCATCCTGCTACAGATTGGCATGGGGCTCTGCGCGCTCGCGCTCGGCCTCGCCGTCGTCACCGGGTTCGCGGCGCTGCTGCAGGTCTACGTCTTCTGCGCCGTCCTCGGCTGCTTCTCCGCGCTCGACATGCCGATGCGCCAGTCGTTCGTGTCCGAGCTCGTCGGCCCCGGCCAGGTCACCAACGCCGTCGCCCTCAACTCGATGACGTTCAACCTCGCCCGCATCGTCGGCCCCGCCGTCGCCGGCGTGCTGATCGCCGCCGTCGGTAGCGGCTGGGTGTTCCTGATCAACGCAGCGAGCTTCGCCGGCGTCGTCACCGCGCTCGCGCTCATGCGGCCCGACCGGCTCTTCCGCTCCGAACGCGTCCGCCGCGCGCCCGGCCAGCTCCGCGAGGGGCTGCGCTACGTGCGGGCCCGGCCCGAGCTCGTCGGCGTCCTCGCAATGGTCTTCCTCGTCTCCGCGTTCGCCATCAACTTCCCGGTGACGATCCCGGTCCTGGCCCGCAACGTCTTCGGCGGCACCGCGGAGTCCTACGGCCTGATGACGACGCTGATCGCCGTCGGCTCGGTCGTCGGCGCCACGATCGCCGCCCGCAGGACCTCCGTGCCGCCCGTGCGGTTCGTCGTCCTGACCGGTGTCGCCTTCGGGCTGCTGCTCGCGGTCGCGGGCCTGATGCCGACGTTCGCCTCCGCCGGAGTCGTCCTGGTCGTCGTCGGCCTCTCGGCGCTGCTGTTCACGACGGCCGCCAACGCCTTCGTGCAGCTCTCCGTCGCGCCCGAGGTGCGCGGCCGGGTCATGGGTCTCTACATGATGTTGTTCCTGGGGTCGACGCCGCTCGGTGCGCCGCTGCTCGGGATGGTCGCCGAGCACTGGGGTGGGCGGTCGCCGCTGCTGCTCGGCGGCGCGCTCACCGTGGTGTCGGTGCTCGTGGTCGCCGTGGTCCTGGCGATGCGGGGGCGGAGCCGCGTCGAACGTTCCTCGGCAGAGACTTGCGCGTGAGGCAAGGCTAGGCTAACTTCTTCCTTGTCGCTTCGTGGTGGGAGCGGCGCGTCAGTTCGGGACACGTGGGCCCCGGCCATCCGGCCGGGGCCCACGGCGCTGTCCGGGGTCATCGTCGGGGTGCGTACTCGCGCACGTGGTCGACCTCCAGCGTCGCGCCCTGACGTGCCTGCAGGCACAGGAACAACGGACCCTGCGGCAGGGCCGCGGAAGCATCGGCGCGGAACCACCGCTTCCCGTCGACGAGGCCCACCACGGCGTCAGCCGTCCACTCGACCGTCCACGTGTGCCGGCGCGTGGCGTCGATGGTGGTCGAGCCGCGGGTGGTCCCGTCGTCGCCGCGGACGGCGTAGCTCGCCCGTGTTCCCGCGAGGTCGGCGAACCGGACCTCGCCGGCGCGGGGGTCGGCGCCCGTGAGCAGGACGGCCCCCTCGGCGGTCGGGACCCGCATCCGGACCCCCCAGCGTCCGTGGGTCCGCGCGCTCGTCCAGCACAGCGCCGCGGGACCGGAGAGGGTCAGGACGCCGCTGCGCACCGAGGTCCGTCCGGCGGAGCGCACGTCACGTGCCGGCGGCGCGGTGTCGAACTCCTCGGCGCGGATCGGTGTGTCCCGGGTCGTGGTCGTCGATACCCGTGGGGGCTCCGCGCGGGCGGAGGTGTCCGGGACACGCGGGGGCGGTGTCGACGTCGGCGGCGGGGTCGTCCTCGGTTCCGGGTCCGGGGCGCGCTTCGGAGCAGCGGGCGTGGGTTCGATCAGTGGGGGCCCGGCGCGTGGGGGCTCGGCGCGTGGGGGTCCGGCGGGAGGTGGGTCGGCGGGTGCGTCGAGCGGTGGGGTGTCCCACGGCAGCGTGTCGGTCGGTGTGTCGGGCGGGGCCGGGTCCGTCGGCGGGGTCTCCGGTCGTGATGTCTGCCAGGGGGTTCCGTCCCAGGGCATCCCGTCCCAGGGGTTCGCCTCCCACGGCAGTGCGGAGTGGGAGTCATCGGCACGCGGGGGTGGGCCGACCGGACCCGCGGGCGACAGGTGCCCCATCGACAGCAGCACACCCGTCACCCCCGCCGACACGGCACGCTGGATCAGGGTCGCCGGTGGGTGCGAGCAGCTCCTCGTCGGGCTCGGCGACGAGCCGGTCACCATCGTGCGTGACCGGAACGCTGATCCGCACCCACGACGCCCGCCGCCCGGTCCACCCCTTGCCGTCGGGCGGGGGTGCCGACGACGGTCTACCCAGCTCGGGGCCCCGCCGCACGACGTCGACGGGCAGACCGGACGCAGCTGCCCGGCCGGCGCGGAAGTACGGCGTCACCCGCACCCGCACGTCGACGAGCAGCCGGCCGTCCTCGTCGGACCCGATTGCCCCGGCGAGGCTGATCTCGGCACGCTGCCGGCCCTCGCCCGCCCAGCCGGGGCCGGGCGTGCCCCGCGTCAGGTCCCGCAGGCGTGCGGGCAGGTGCTCGGCGAGGACGTCGCCGCGCCGGATGGGGTCGTCCTCGTCCCAGGAGAGGTAGTCGGCGGCGAAGGCGGCGGCGAGGGCGCGGACCTCCGCGAGGTCGACGGTGCGGCCGTGGATCGACGGGGCGTCGTCGGGTGCGGTGCGCACGTCGGGGCCGTGGCTCTGGACCGGCAGGGCGGGCGGGGCGATCTTCTCGACCGCCGGGAAGCCGATCGGGTCGGTGACCGGCTCGGGCCGGGCGGCGCGACGGACGGGATGGAGCGGACGTACGGGGTGGGGCGCAGGCACGGGGTTGGGCGGAGCTGCCGGGCGCGGCGGTCGGCCGGGTGCGGCGCCGGGACCGGGAGCACCGGCGCGGCCGGGGGTCCAGCGCGGCTGGTCGGTCGGGCGGGCGAAGAGCCGGAACCTGCCCACGGTCAGGCCCCGCGGGGTCGGCCGGGCGGCATCGTGCGACACATGGCGCGGGACGCTACGGAGCCCGCCCGCACGCCTGGGCCGGATCGGCGGATCCGTTCGCGCCCGCTAACCCGCGGCGGTGACCCGGTTCAGGACGGCAGTGCCCACGAGTGGACGGGCTCGTTGGCGTCGGACTGCTCCAGGTAGCGCGCCAGCATGCCGTGCAGGGCCGTCTCGCGGTCGGCGCCCCCGGCCTCCAGCGCGGCGACGGCGTCGAGCTGCCACACCGCGCCCGTCCGGCGGGTGACGCAGCGCCGCTCGATGACCGACAGGTACCGGTCGACCACCTCGCCGCTCACCCCCCACCGGGCCAGGCCCTCCTGCGCCTGCGGCAGCAGTTTGCGCAGTACCAGCTCGTCGGGCCGGATCCAGCCCGACCCCGGCCAGTACAGGGGACCGTCGAGGCCGTGGCGCGCGGCCGTCGTGAAGTTCTCCTCCGCCGCCTCGAACGACATCGAGCTCCACAACGGCCGGTCGGCCTCCACCAGCACCCGCAGCAGCCCGTAGAAGAACAGCGCGTTGGCCACCATGTCGACGGCCGTCGGCCCCGCGGGCAGCACCCGGTTCTCGACGCGCACGTGCGGCGAGCCGTCGCTGATGTCGTACACCGGGCGGTTCCAGCGCCAGATCGTGCCGTTGTGCAGGCGCAGCTCGTCGAGCCCCGGGACGCGGCCGGCCTCGAGGTCGGCCAGCGGGTCGCTGTCGTGCGTCAGCGGCATGAGGCCGGGGAAGTAGCGGGCGTTCTCGGAGAACAGGTCGAGGATCGACGTGATCCAGCGTTCCCCGAACCACACCCGCGGCCGGACGCCCTGGTTGTGCAGCTCGGGGCTGCGGACGTCGCACGACTGCTCGAACAGCGGGATCCGCGTCTCCGCCCACAGCCGCGAGCCGAGCAGGAACGGCGAGTTGGCGCCGACGGCCAGCTGCACCCCCGCGAGGCACTGCGCCGCGTTCCAGTACGACGCGAAGTCGTCGGGGGAGACCTGCAGGTGCAGCTGCATCGACGTGCAGGCCGCCTCGGGGATGATCGTGTCGAAGTCGGCGACGAGACGGTCGGGGGCGACGTCGTGGCGGCCGGACGCGTCGTCACCGGTGATGTCGATGCGGATCGGCTCGCCCCGCGCGGTCAGCATCTGCTCGTTGAGGACGGTGTACCGCTCGTCCTGCGAGATCGCGTCGCTGACCATGTCCTCGCGCCGCAACGTCGGCAGGATACCGATCATCACCAGCTGCGACTTGCAGTCGCGGGCCTTGGCGCGGGCGACGGCGAGCTCGTCGAGCAGATGGTGCTCGAGGTGGCGCCATTCGTCGCCGGGCAGGGGCCGGGGCGGCAGGTTGAGCTCCAGGTTCCAGCGGCCCAGCTCCGTCTGGAAATCCGCCGAGCCGATGGCCTCGAGGACGTCGACACCGGTCAGCGCGGGGCGCAGATCGGCGTCGACCAGGTTGAGCTCGACCTCGATACCGGTCATCGGCTCGTCGTGTGCGAACGGGTGTTCGCGCAGCATCGTCGCGAGCGCGTCGAGACAGCGATGGACCTTCATCCGGTACCGCTGCCGGTCCCGTCGACTGAACGTAGTCCGGTCGACGCCCTGGCCCATGCGTTCACTGCCTCCGATCCTCGGACCCGAGCAGTGCCCCACCAGCACCGATCGTCGTCACGAGCGGTCATCCACCGTGTCACACGGTCGTGGACTGCGGTACCGGCTGACCGGATGACGGATCGCGAGCGTTCACCGGCGACCTGCGACGATGGCACCCCGTGGCCACCATCACGAGTGTCGACGATCCCGCCGATCCGCGTATCGACGACTTCCGCGACCTCACGCACTCCGACCGCCGCCCGGACCGGCCCGGCGGCCGCGGTCTCGTCATCGCCGAAGGTGTCGTCGTGGTGCGGAGGCTGCTCGGCTCGCCCTACCCCCTGCGCTCGGTCCTCGGCGTCCCGCGACGCATCGCCGAGCTTGCCAACGACCTCGCCGACTTCGACGTTCCCGCCTACGAGACCGACGCCGACACCATGGCCACCGCCGTCGGCTTCCACCTCAACCGCGGGGTGCTCGCCGTCGCCGACCGGGCCCCCGAACCCGACCCCGCCGACCTGCTGCGCGACGCCCGGGTCGTCGCCGTCCTGGAGGGGGTCAACGACCACGAGAACCTCGGCTCGCTCTTCCGCAACGCCGCCGCCCTCGGTGTCGACGCCGTGCTCCTCGGGCCGCGCTGTTCCGACCCGCTGTACCGGCGCAGCGTCCGAGTCTCGATGGGGCACGTGCTGCGAGTGCGGTTCGGGCCGCTGGGCGGCGAGTGGCCGGCGTCGTTGAAGGTGCTGCGGGACAACGGGTTCCGGGTCGCCGCGCTCACGCCCGGTGCCGACGCCACCCCGATCGGTGCCGCCGGTCTGCTGGGGGAGCGGGTGGCACTCCTGCTCGGTGCGGAGGGGCCGGGGCTGACCGACGAGGCGCTCGCCGCGGCCGACATCCGCGTCCGCATCCCGATGGCGTCCGGTGTGGACTCGCTCAACGTCGCGACGGCCGCGGCGGTCGCGTTCCACGCCGTCGCGGCGCCCTGAGCGAGAAACCCGCGCGTAGCCTCATTGCTGTCCGGGCGCCCTGCGGACAGCAACCAGGTCGCGCGCCGAGCACCGCGACGGCGCACACGCCGCCGACCGGCTGACGCTCCGCCGCGCGGAGGGCGTTGCCGCATAGGCTGATCACGTGCGGTTGGCCGACGGGGGAGAGGTCGAGATCGGCGGGCGGCGCCCGGACGATCCGGAGCTCCCGGCCGACCTCGTCGTCGCGCTGCGCGAGTGGGCCGAGGTCGCCGCACGGCCCGACATCGCCCGCGAGCCCGACGAGCAGGAGCTCGTCAGCAGACGAGGGCGCCAGCTCGCGGGACGCTGCGCCGAGGCGCTGGGCCGGCCCGTCGACTTCCACGACCCGATCACCGGGCGCGTCGAGATCGTCAGCGGCCGGCTCGCGGCCCGCCCCGCGCCCGTCCCCGACCGGCGCACGGCCCCTCGGCCCGAGCCCGTCCCCTGGGCGACCGGCCTCCCGATCGCCGCGTTCTTCGGGGTGCTCGCGGCGACGGTCGTGGTCGTGCTGTCGACGGCAGTCGACGCCGCCTTCGGGCTGCTCTGGATCCCGGCCAACGTCCTCATCGGCGCCGGGCTGGCGCCGTCGCTGTGGCTGCTGCGCCGGGTCCCGTTGTGGCGCTGGGTGGCACTGGGCGTGGCGGTGGGTGTCGTCGTCGCCTGGGTGTGCCTGCTCGCGAACCTGTTGGGGCCCTAGGACCCCGACAGGTTCGCGAAGGTCAGCGCTGGCCGCGCACGCCGAGCAGGACCTCGTCCCACGACGGCATGACCGGCTTGCCCTTCTTCGTCCGGCGCGACGGCCGGGCCGCGGCAGGACGAGCCGCCTCGGCCTCGGCTTCGGCCTCGGTGTCGGTCTCGGTGTCGGTCTCGGATTCGGCTACCGCGTCGTCGGTGGAGTCGGCCTCCGCCGCAGTCGTCTCGTCGACGTCCACCTCGGAGTCGTCGGACGCGACCGGCTCGGCCGCCTTCTCCTCGACCGCCTTCTCCCCGACCGCAGGAGCCTCGGCCGCAGGGCCCTCGGGGACGGCGGCCTCGGCGACAACCGGCTCCTCGACCGGCGCGGCTTCCTCGCGGACCGGCTTCTCGACCGGCTTCTCGACGGCGCGCGCCGCCGCCGCAGGAGTGCCGGGACGCTCGGCGGGCAACTCGGGCCGGGACGCGGTGGGACGCTCGGCGGCCGGAGCCACCGGCTCGACGGGCTCCTCGGCGACGGGGCGCTCGGGCGCGGCCGGGGCCGGCCGCACGGGCGTGGCCTCGGCCGAGCGACGGGGCTCGGGAGTGGCGGGACGGCTCGGCCGCGGGTCGTGCCGGGGCTCGGGCGCGACGGGCATGGGCCGCTCACGCAGCGGCGCCCCGACGGCGGCGCGGACGACGGCAGGCTCGACCGGCTCGGGGGCCTCGGGCTCCTCCTCGGGACGCCCGCCCAGCTCGATGACGGGCCCGACGGTCCGCAGCGGCCGCATCGGCAGGCCTTCGACGAGGTCGCTGGCGTGCTCGTCGAGTGCGGTGACGGTGCCGCCGTGGGCACCGGGCTGGAAGGTCCAGTGGGCGCTGTTGTCGGACCGGCCGGCGCGCCAGCTCAACGCGATGATCCAGCGGCCGTCCTCACCGCGCCACGAGTCCCACTCGGCCTCGAGGTACTCCTGGCCGCGCAGGCCGAAGGTGTGCGCGACGGTCTCGCCGAGGGTCCGCACGTCGGGGCCGTCGGCGCGCAGCGGGTGCGCGCCCTGCGCCATTTCCGCTGTTCGCGATCTCTCCAGCAGGACCGGGTAGGCGAAGCGTTCGATCTTCTGCAGCGGAACCCCGGCCGCCGCGGCGACCTGCTCCACGGACGCTCCGGCGCGGATTCGGGCCTGGATCTCGCGTGGTCGCAACTGGCTCTCCAACTCGATCGCGATCTGGCCGAGCCGGGTCAGGTCGCCCCGGGCGGCAGCGCGCAACTGCTCGTCGGCGGGCACGGTGAACCGTTCGGAGCGACCGGGGTCCTCGAGGACGACCCCACCGTCCTCGGTGATCCCGACGACCCGCAACGCCCGCATCGGCGGCCTCCCCCGTTCTCCGTTCTCCCCGTCCGGGTGACGGTAGTTGCCGAATCGCAACCCGCCGTGGAGGCGCGCCGGGCCGGAAATCTCCCAGGTGGACACCGGTTCCTGCCACGATGCGCCGTTCTCCCCGCGGGGTTCGTGATCAGCGTGTCATGCCGTGACCGTTTGGTAAAGCTGGGGCTGGAGTTACAGGTGTGACTACACAGAGTCATATCGAAAAGGGGTACCGCTCGGCGATCCCATCCGACGAGTCCGGACACGACGATGCCGGACACCCGTGGGGTGCCCGGCATCGGTTCGAGGGTCCGTGCAGGATCAGCCGAGGCGCTCGACGACGTGGTCGATGCAGGCGATGAGCGCCGAGACGTCGTCGGGGTCGACAGCCGGGAACATGCCGATGCGCAGCTGGTTGCGGCCCAGCTTCCGGTACGGCTCGGTGTCGACGATCCCGTTGGCGCGCAGGGTCTTGGCCACGGCGGCGGCGTCGACGGCGTCGTCGAAGTCGATCGTGCCCACGACCTGCGAGCGGTGTGCCGGGTCGGCGACGAACGGCGTCGCGAACGAGGACTTCTCGGCCCACTCGTAGAGGCGGGTCGAGGAGTCGGCGGTGCGGGCGACGGCGGCGTCGAGGCCACCGAGGCCGTTGAGCCAGTCGATCTGCTCGGCGAGCAGGATCAGCGTCGCGACCGCGGGGGTGTTGTAGGTCTGGTCCTTGACCGAGTTGTCGACGGCCGTGGCCAACGACAGGAACGGCGGGATCCAGCGGTCGCTCGCGGCGAGCTCGGCCACGCGGTCCTGCGCGGTCGGGCTCATCAGCGCGATCCAGAGGCCACCGTCGGAGGCGAAGCCCTTCTGGGGCGCGAAGTAGTAGGCGTCTGCCTGGGTGATGTCGACGGGAAGGCCGCCCGCGCCGGAGGTGGCGTCGATGACGACGAGCTGACCGTCGGTGGCGCCCTCGGGCCGCACGACCGGGACGGCCACGCCGGTGGAGGTCTCGTTGTGGGCCCACGCGATGACGTCGACGGAGTCGTCGGAGCGCGGCTCGGGCGCGGTACCCGGCCTCGACGGGACGACGATCGGGTCCTGGAGGAACGGGGCGCCCGTGGTGGTGTCGGCGAACTTGGCGGAGAACTCGCCGTAGGCGAGGTGCAGGGACCGCTGGCGGACGAGGCCGAAGGCGGCGGCGTCCCAGAAGGCGGTGGAGCCACCGTTGCCGAGGACGACCTCGTAGCCGTCGGGCAGCGAGAAGAGCTCGGAGAGCCCGGCGCGCACGCGGCCCACGAGGGACTTCACGGGCTTCTGACGGTGGGAGGTTCCCATGACCGCGCCGGCGTCGGCGAGGACTGCCAGCTGCTCCGGCCGGACCTTCGAGGGTCCGCATCCGAAACGCCCGTCCTTGGGCTTGAGGTCGGCGGGAATCTGCAGGTCGTTGCTGGTCGAGGACGTCACGGTTCGCCAGTCTTGCACCGGGCGGGCAGCGCCCGGAACGGCGGGGGCGTCAGCCGGCGGCCTTCGTGACCGATGACACGCCCGGTGCACCCCGGTAGACGCGGCGGTATGCCAGCGGGGCCATGCCGAGTGCGGCGTGCAGGTGCTGGCGCAGCGAGGCGGTGGTGCCGAAGCCGGCGCGAGCGGCGACGTGCTCGACGGGCAGGTCCGTCGTCTCCAGGAGACGGCGGGCGAGGTCGAGACGGCGGGCGACGAGCCAGCGCTGCGGGCTCTCGCCGGTCTCGTCGCGGAAGCGCCGGGTGAAGCTGCGGACGCTCATCCGGGCGTGGGCTGCCATGTCGGCGAGGCTGAGCGGGTCGGCGAGGCGGCCGAGCACCCACAGCCGGGTGGGGCCGGTGTCGCCGTCGACGGCGGGGACGGGTGGTTCCTCGGCGAACTGGGCCTGGCCACCGTCGCGCCAGGGGGCGACGACGGTGCGCCGGGCGACGCGGTTGACGACGTCGAGGCCGTGGTCGCGGCGGATGACGTGCAGCAGCAGGTCGATGCCCGCGGCGTTGCCGGCGGAGGTGAGGACGTCGCCGTCGTCGACGAAGAGCACGTCGGGGTCGAGCGCGACCTGCGGGTAGAGGCGCCGGAACCGGGCGGCGTGCATCCAGTGGGTGGTGGCGGGCCGGCCGTCGAGCAGGCCGGCGGCGCCGAGGACGAACGCGCCGGTGCAGATCGACACCATCCGCGACCGGGAGGCGGCGTCGCGCAGCGCGTCGAGCAGGGTGTCGTCGACGGCGTCGCCGCGCATGGCGGGCCCGCTGTAGTGGCCCGGGATCACGACGGTGTCGGCGCTCGCGAGGATGCCGACGTCGTGCTGGGGGAGCACCTGGTAGCCGGCGGACGACATGACCGCGCCGCCGTCGAGCGTCGCGACCCGGACGCGGTAGAGCAGCTCGCCGTCGTCGTCGACGGCGCTGCCGAAGAGCCGGTGCGGCAGGCCGAGTTCGAACGCGACGACGTCGTGCAGGGCGAGAACCGCCACCTCGTGGACCCTCGTCATGGCCGGATTCTTTCACATGTTGGCTGTTCGGCCACTGGCGTTCGGTCGTCGCGAACCGCAGGCTGTCCGACGTGAGTGACACCGTCCCCGAGGTCGGCACCCCGGACCCCACAGCGCCACCTGCCCGGCGGGACCCGCACCGCCACCGCATCCACCCCGCGTGGGGCGTCGCAGCCGTGACGTTCCTGGCGCTGCTCGGAGCCGCCGCGTTCCGCTCGACGCCGAGCGTGCTCATCGAGCCGCTGCACCAGGAGTTCGGCTGGACCGTCGGCACCGTCTCGGCCGCGCTGTCGGTGAACCTCGCCCTGTTCGGGCTGACCGCGCCGTTCGCAGCGGCGCTGATGGAGCGCTTCGGCATTCGCCGGGTCGTGGCGTTCGCACTGCTGCTCGTCGCGATCGGCAGCGGCCTGACCGTGTTCATGACGGCACCGTGGCAGCTGATCCTGCTGTGGGGCGTCGTCGTCGGGCTCGGCACCGGGTCGATGGCGATGGCGCTGGTGGCGACGGTCGTCGGCCGCTGGTTCGTCGCCCGCCGCGGACTCGTGTCGGGGCTGCTCACCGCGGCCAGCGCCGCCGGTCAGCTGGTGTTCCTGCCGCTCATCGCGTGGATCGCGACGTCGTCGGGCTGGCGGCCCGCCGCGCTCACGACGTCGCTGGTCGCGCTCGGCGTCGTCCCGCTGGTGCTGCTGCTGATGCGGGACCGGCCGTCGGACGTCGACGTCCTGCCCTACGGCGGCACCCCCGCCGACGTCACCGACCCGCTGCGCTCCGGCGCCGCCCGGATCGCCGTCGACGCACTGCGCACCGCCGCCCGCGTCCCGACGTTCTGGCTGCTCATCGGCGGGTTCTTCATCTGCGGCGCGACGACCGCGGGGCTGGTGCAGTCGCACTTCGTGCCCGCTGCCCACGACCACGGCATGCCCGCGACGACCGCCGCCGGGCTGCTCGCGCTGGTCGGGGTGTTCGACCTCGTCGGCACCGTGTGCTCGGGCTGGCTCACCGACCGGGTCGACGCCCGCGTGCTGCTGGGCGTCTACTACGCGGGCCGCGGCGTCTCACTCGCCGTGCTGCCGCCGCTGTTCGGGACGGACCTGCAGGCCAGCATGCTCGCGTTCGTCATCTTCTACGGCCTGGACTGGGTCGCGACGGTCCCGCCGACGCTCGCCCTCACCCGACAGGTGTTCGGCGCGAAGGCGCCCGTCGTCTTCGGCTGGATCTTCGCCGCCCACCAGGTCGGCGCGGCCTTCGCGGCGCTGCTCGCCGGGCTGATCCGCGACGCGCTCGGCAGCTACGACCTCGCCTGGTACGGCGGCGCGGTGCTGTGCGTGCTGGCCGCGATCATGTCGATCTCGATCAGGACGGCACGCCGCGGCACGGATCCGGCCGGTACGCCGCCACAGGGTGGACCCGCGGCGACGACCGGCTGATCAGTGCGGGAGCAGGCTCAGACCTGCTTGCCGATCCGGTCCCAGCCCTCGACGTCCTCGGGACGGCGCGGGCCCGGGCCGATGTACTGGGCCGATGGGCGGACCAGCTTGCCCTCGCGCTTCTGCTCGAGGATGTGCGCCGACCAGCCCGCGGTCCGGGCGCTGGTGAACATCGCGGGCATCATGTGCGGCGGCACCTGCGCGAAGTCCAGGATCACGGCCGCCCAGAACTCGACGTTCGTCTCGATCGGGTGGTCGGGGCGACGCTCGCGCAGGATCGACAGCGCGGCCTGCTCCAGGCTCGCGGCGGCCTCGTAGCGCGCCGCGCCGAGCTCCCGGCAGGTGCGGCGCAGCACGCGGGCCCGCGGGTCCTCGGCCCGGTACACCCGGTGTCCGAAGCCCATCAGGCGCTCCTTGCGGTCGAGGATGCCCTTGACCAGCGCCTCCGGGTCGCCGGTGCGCTCGACCTCCTCGATCATCGGCAGCACGCGTGCCGGGGCGCCGCCGTGCAGCGGGCCCGACATCGCACCGATGGCGCCCGACAGCGACGCTGCGACGTCGGCACCCGTGGAGGCGATGACGCGCGCGGTGAACGTGGAGGCGTTCATGCCGTGCTCGGCGGCCGACACCCAGTAGGCGTCGACGGCCTTGACGTGCGCGGGATCGGGCTCGCCGCGCCAGCGGACCATGAAGCGCTCGGTGATCGTCGACGCCTCATCGACCCGGCTCTGCGGGACCGCAGGCACGCCGATGCCGCGGGCCGACTGGGCCACGTACGACAGCGCCATCACCGACGCGCGGGCCAGCTGGTCGCGGGCCTCGGAGTCGTCGATGTCGAGCAGCGGCCGGTAGCCCCAGTACGGCGCCAGCATGGCCAGCGCGGCCTGGACGTCGACACGCACGTCGCCGGTGTGCACCGGGATCGGGAACGGCTCCGCGGGCGGCAGGCCCTCACCGAACCGGCCGTCGACGAGCAGCGCCCACACGTTGCCGAACGTCACTCTGCCGACCAGGTCCTCGATGTCGACGCCGCGGAACCGCAGCGACCCACCGTCCTTGTCGGGTTCCGCGATCTGGGTGCGGAACGCGACGTGGCCTTCCAGGCCGGACTTGAAGCCGGGTGGGGGCGGGGGTACGTCGGATCCGTCCGTAGGGGCCGGTCCTGCCGGCACGGTGGCCGCAGTCGCCACGCGTCCTCCTCGAAAGTCGTCCCTCGGCGAGACGCGGATCTCCACCGGCGCCGGGTGGCGCGGTCGTGCGGTCCGCGGGCGCGACCGGTCAGGTGTTCCGGACGCGTCTGCCTCCCACGGCCCGGGTCCGATGGATACCGTGGTTGCGTCACACTGCCCCTGAGCAGTGCGGACAGGCAACCTGGGACCTGGGTGGCCTCGATCACCGAAATGGCCCCCTCCAGGGTCTGACCTGCGACGACCTGTGTCGTCGGCGGAGGCACGATGTCCGATCCGACCGCTTCGGGGCTGCTCGCGGCGCTCCGCGTGGACTACGACACCGCGGGCTTCGACGTGGCGGACCTGGCGCCGACGTGGCACGAGCAGCTCGTCGGCTGGCTCGCGGCCGCGCTGCAGGAGGGCCTCGCCGAGCCCAACGCGATGGTCCTCGCCACCGTCGACGAGCACGGGCGACCGGCGTCGCGGACCGTGCTGTGCAAGGGGATCGACGCGCGCGGTGTCGTCCTCTACACCAACCTGACGTCGGCGAAGAGCCACGACATGCGGCTGTCCCGCGCGGCGTGCGCGACCTTCCCGCTCTACGCGATGCATCGGCAGGTCCATGTCCGCGGGGACGTCGAGGAGGTCGACCCCGCCGAGTCCGACGCCTACTGGGCGAGCCGCCCGCGTGGCGCGCAGATCGGCGGCTGGGCGTCGGCGCAGTCGACCGTCGTCAGCGGGCGGCTCGCGCTGGAGGACGCCCGCGTCGCCACCGAACGCCGCTTCTCCGAGAGCGAGCCCGTGCCGCGGCCGCCGCACTGGGGCGGCTGGCGGATCGTCCCCGACCAGGTGGAGTTCTGGCAGGGCCGCCGCGACCGGATGCACGACCGGCTGCGGTTCGAACGCGACGGCGACGACCGCTCGTGGCGGGTCCGGCGGCTCGCGCCCTGACACCGTCCCGGGGCGGGACACCGGTGACATCCGTCTCAACCCGGACGCGTCGTTGTCGTCGGCGCGTGGTCCGTACCCCGATGACTGGTTGCACCGCACCAACTCTCCGGCCGCTGTCGAGCGGGCGTGTCAGGCTGGGACGGTGATCGTGCCCGGCCCCGAGGAACCCCGCAGACCCGACGGTCCGCGAGACCCCGTCACCCACGACCTGCGCCGACCGGGCGGCGACGGCTCGGGACCGACCGACCGGCTGCACACCGACCCCACGGGCGCGCCCACAGACCGGCTCCGCAGAGGCCCCGGCGGCCCCACGCGCCGGATCGGCTCCGCGATCCGCGGCGCCCTCGCCGACACCACCCCGCTGCGCACGCCGTCCTACCGGCGGCTGTGGGCGGCGGGCGTCGTCACCGTGATCGGCGCGCAGCTGTCCGTCGTCGCCGTGCCGACGCAGATCTACACGCTCACCGGCTCCTCGGCCTACGTCGGCCTGACCGGCCTCTTCGGCCTCGTCCCGCTCGTCGTGTTCGGCCTGTGGGGCGGCGCGATCGCCGACGTCATGGACCGCCGCATCCTGCTGATGCTCACCGGCGCCGGGATCGCGACGACCTCCCTCGCGCTGTGGGTCACGTCGGCGACGGGCGTCGGCAACGTGTGGGTCGTGCTGTCGCTGTTCGCGGTGCAGTCGGCGATGCTCGCGATGAACCAGCCCACCCGCAACGCTGTCATCCCGCGGCTGCTGCCCGCCGAACAGCTGCCGGCCGCCAACGCGCTCAACATGACGGTCTTCCAGCTCGGCGCCGTCGCCGGACCGCTGCTGGCCGGCGTCCTCATCCCCGTCGTCGGGCTCTCGACGCTCTACCTGATCGACGCGTGCGCCCTGCTCGCAACCCTCTGGGCGACCTGGCGGCTGCCGCCCGTCCCGCCCGAGTCCGGCGCCCGCCGCCGCGCCGGCATCCGCGACGTCCTCGACGGCTTTCGCTACACCGCCACCCAGAAGATCCTGCTCGTCTCGTTCCTCGTCGACGTCGTCGCCATGGGGTTCGGCATGCCCCGCGCCGTGTTCCCCGAGATGGCGGAGAAGACCTTCGGCGACCCACCCGGCGGCGGCGTCGCGCTCGGCCTGCTGTTCGCCGCCATCCCCGTCGGCATGGTCGTCGCCGGCCTCTTCTCCGGCTGGCTGCAACGCATCCGACGCCAGGGCGTCGCCGTCGCGGTGGCCGTCGGGGTCTGGGGGATCGGCGTCGCCCTGTTCGGGCTCACCGGCTCGCTATGGCTCGCCGTCCTGTTCCTCGCGATCGCCGGCGGTGGCGACCTCATCAGCTCCGTCTACCGGTCCTCGATGCTGCAGACCGTCGCCACCGACGAGATGCGCGGCCGCATGCAGGGTGTGTTCATCGTCGTCGTCGCGGGCGGGCCGCGGCTTGCCGACCTGTGGCACGGGTCCGCCGCAGCGGCCGTCGGACCCGGTCTCGCCGCCACCATCGGAGGCCTCGCGGTGATCGTCGGTGTCGTGGTCGTCGTCGCCCGTTTCCCCGAGTTCTGGCGCTACCGGGGGCCGGTCGAGCGCGTGGAGTGACGTACGTCCACCTCACTCGGGCGCTGCGGATCCGCTCGGGCGGTCTAGCGTTGCGAGTGGGTTGACACATCACAGTTATCCACGAGTGTGAGAGGGAACCTCCACATGGCAACCGAGTCCGCCGGCGACAGCGCTGTCCTGAACTACCCAGGCGGCGACTTCGAGATGCCGGTCCACTCCGCGACCGAGGGCGCGGCTGCGGTCGACGTCAGCAAACTGCTCGGCAAGACCGGCCTGACCACGTTCGATCCGGGGTTCAACAGCACCGCTGCGTGTGCGTCCGCGATCACCTACATCGACGGCGACGCAGGGATCCTCCGGTACCGGGGCATCCCGATCGAGCAGCTGGCCGAACGGTCCAGCTTCCTCGAGGTCAGCTATCTGCTCATCTACGGCGAGCTGCCCACGCAGGCGCAGCTCGACTCGTTCACCAGCAACATCAGCAGGCACACCCTGCTGCACGAGGACCTCAAGGGCTTCTTCGACGGCTTCCCCCGGGACGCCCACCCGATGCCGGTCCTGTCGAGCGCGGTCAGCGCGCTGTCCACCTTCTACCAGGACAGCCTCGACCCCTTCGACGACGACGCCGTCGAGCTCTCGACGGTCCGTCTCATGGCCAAGGTCTTCACCATCGCGGCGTACGCGTACAAGAAGTCCGTCGGCCAGCCGTTCC
>MEGH01000051.1:7098-46690 GCA_001725415.1 Pseudonocardia sp. SCN 73-27 | reverse complement strand
CCCGGCGGCGGCGATGCCGTGGTCGGCCGCCACGACGACCGCGCGCGGACGGCCCGGCGCCCGGGGCGGGCACACGCCCTGCGCGGCGGCGAGCCAGCAGCCCAGCTCGGCGAGCGCACCGAGCCCACCGACCGGCACCGCCAGGGCCTCGTGCCGGGCCACGGCCTCACGGCGGGCCTCGACGTTCGGGGCGGGGACCGCGGGCAGCTCCGCGACGGAAGGGTCGACCATGAACGTCTTAATACCCCGCTGTCATTTCAGCCGGAGCGGCAGCCCGGCCACGAGCAGCACCACCTCGTCGCACACGGCGGCGAGCGCCGCGTTGAGCGCGCCCAGCTCGTCGCGGAACATCCGGCCCGCCCGGGTGTCCGGGACCACGCCGAGCCCGACCTCCGCGGACACCAGCACGACGGTCCCCGCGGCCCCCGCCACCGCGCCGACCAGCGCGTCGACCGCGGCACCGACCGGCGGCGGGGTGGTCGTCGCGGTCCACGCCTGCGCGTCGTCGAGGACGCCGGTCAGCCACGTCGCCAGGTCGTCGACCATGACGGCCCCCGCCTGCGCGAGCTCGGCGACGAGATCAGGAGCCTCGACCGTCGCCCAGTGCGCCGGACGCCGGGCGACGTGCGCGGCGATGCGGGCGTCCCACTCGGCGTCGCCGGGGATGCGCCGCGCCGTCGCGCAGTAACGGACCGGCACGTCGGCAGGCAGAAGCCCCTCGGCATGCGCGGACTTGCCCGACCGGGTGCCCCCGAGGACGAGCGTGGCGGGCACGGATCAGACGGTGGCGCCGCGCTGCACGCGCGGCTTCGGGACGCGCAGCTTGCGCACCTGGCTGGCTCGGGTGAAGCAGTACCAGCCGGTGCCGAGCGCGCTGATGTTCTCCGTGGGGAACTTCGCGCGGGCCTTGCGGGTCGTCGTGAGCGCGAGGATCACGCCCTCCGCGATCATCACGACGAGCGCGAGCAGGCAGAACAGGCTGAGGTACTGCTGGATCGCCGGAATCGGCAGCACGACCGCGACGAGGACCAGGATCGCCAGCGGCATGAACATGCCGACGAGGTGCGGGCGGGAGTCGATCACGTCGCGGATGTAGGCGCGCACCGGGCCACGGTCGCGCGGCAGCAGGTAGCGGTCGTCGCCCGCATCCATCCGGGCCCGGCGCTCGGCCGCGGCGGCACGCCGGGCGTCCTTCGTCGGCTTGTTCGCCTTCGCATACGCCGACGCCTCCTTGCGGGTGCGCGGCGCCGGCGTGGCGGGACGGCGGGCGGCCGACTGCGCGTCGCGGCGCTTCGGCGTGGCCCGGCCCTTCCCGGCCGTCTGGCCCTTCCGCATGGAGACGTCCTCCGTCGGGGCGTCCGCGTCCACACCTTCGGTGGTGTCGGCGGCGGCGGTGCCGGTGGACTCGTCGGAGCGGCGCAGGAACCTCACGAACCACAGACTACGGGCGATAGCCTGCATGACGTGCGGGTGGTGGTGGCTCCAGACTCTTTCGGCGGCACGCTCAGTGCCTCGGCGGCCGCGGCGGCGATCGCGAGGGGGTGGAACGAGGCGGCGCCGGGCGACGACGTCGTCTCGATGCCCCTCGCCGACGGCGGTACCGGTTTCCTCGACGTGCTGCACACCGCCCTCGGCGGCACCGTGCACACGCTGACCGTCACCGGGCCCCTCGGCGACCCCGTCGAGGGCTCCTGGCTTCAGGTCGGCCACACCGCCTACGTCGAGTCCGCCTCGGCGTGCGGCCTCCAGCACGTCCCGCGCCCCGACCGCACCCCCGCGGTCGCCGGGCGGGCGACCACCCGCGGTGTCGGCGAGCTGCTCGCCGCCGCGCGCGACGCCGGTGTGGCCGAGATCGTCGTCGGCCTCGGCGGGTCGGCGACCACCGACGGCGGCGCCGGCATGCTCGCCGCCCTCGGCGCGGTCGCGGTCGACGCCGACGGCACCCCGATCCCCCACGGCGGTGCCTCGCTCGGGCACTGCGCCCGTCTCGACGGGAGCGTCGACCTCGGCGGAGCCCGCCTCGTCGCGGCCGCTGACGTCGACAACCCGCTGCTCGGCACCCACGGTGCCGCCGCCGTCTTCGGCCCGCAGAAGGGTGCCGACGACGCCGCCGTCGCCGACCTCGACGCCGCCCTCGCCGTGTTCACCGACGTCCTGGCCGCCGCGCTGGGCACCGACGTCCGCGACGAGCAGGGCGCCGGCGCCGCAGGCGGCATGGGCGCCGCGCTGCTGGCACTCGGCGCCCGCCGGGTGTCCGGCGCGGGGCTCGTCCGCGAGCTCGTCGGCCTCGACGCCGCACTCGACGGCCTCGCAGGCGACGGCGCCGGCCTCGCCGTCACCGGGGAGGGCAGCTTCGACTGGCAGTCGCTGCGCGGCAAGCTCGTCACCACCGTCGCCCGTGCCGCCGCCGACCGCGGCGTGCCCTGCCTCGTCCTCGCAGGCCAGGTCTCGGTCGGGCGCCGCGAGGCCGCCGCCGCAGGCGTCGACTCCGCCTACTCCGTCGCCGACGACGCCGGCGGCATCGAGGCCTCCATGGCCGACCCGTCCGGGACGCTGACCGCGCTCGCCGCACGGGTCGCGCGGCAGTGGAGCCGGTGGGGGAGCCGGTAGGGGAGCCGGTAGGGGAGCCACTGACCAGCGCCGATCCAGGTCCGCGTGGCTCCTGTCACCCTGATGCGCAGGGAACGCGACGACCGTCGGAGCCCGGCCTACACTGGGGTGCACCGGAGCAGTCCGGAAGGAATGAGTTCGGCCCGTGCTCGTGTTGGGAGAGACATGACCGTCGAGAACACCGTCCAGACCGACGCCGCCACCGAGACGCACGGCGTCGAGCTGACCGAATCGGCCGCCGGCAAGGCGCGTCTCCTGCTCGAGCAGGAGGGGCGCGACGACATGCACCTGCGCATCGCCGTCCAGCCCGGTGGCTGCGCGGGCCTGCGCTACCAGCTCTTCTTCGACGACCGCGAGCTCGACGGCGACCTCTTCCGCGACTTCAGCGGCCTCAAGGTCGGCGTCGACCGGATGAGTGCCCCCTACCTGCAGGGTGCGGTCATCGACTTCGTCGACACCATCGAGAAGCAGGGCTTCACGATCGACAACCCCAACGCCGGTGGCTCCTGCGCCTGCGGCGACTCGTTCAACTGACCCGCCGGGTCGACCTGGACGACACGGGTTCGTAGCACGGGCCACGACGGCCCCCGACCGCCGTGCGCGGACGGGGGCCGTCGCGCGTCCGCAGGTAAGGTGGTGTGTCGTGACTGTCGCCGTGACCGGGTCCATCGCCACCGACCACCTCATGCACTTCCCGGGGAGGTTCGCCGACCAGCTGGTCGCCGAGCAGCTCCAGCGGATCTCGCTCAGCTTCCTCGTCGACGACCTCGTCGTCCGCCGTGGCGGCGTCGCCGGCAACATCGCCTTCGCCCTCGGCGTGCTGGGCCAGTCGCCCGTCCTCGTCGGTGCCGTCGGCTCCGACTTCGCCGACTACCGCTCCTGGCTCGAGCGCCACGGCGTCGACACCAGCGGCGTCCACGTCCACGACGACGTCCACACCGCGCGGTTCGTCTGCACCACCGACGACGACATGTGCCAGATCGCGTCCTTCTACGCCGGCGCCATGTCCCGGGCCCGCGACATCGAGCTCGCCCCTGTCGTCTCCCGCGTGCCCGCCGTCGACCTCGTGCTCGTCGGTGCCAACGACCCCGCCGCGATGCTCCGCCACACCGACGAGTGCCGCGAGCGTGGCTACGCCTTCGCCGCCGACCCCTCCCAGCAGCTCGCCCGCATGGATGGCCCTGAGATCCGCCGCCTCGTCGAGGGCGCCCGCTACCTGCTCACCAACGACTACGAGTTCGAGCTCCTGCAGCGCAAGACCGGCTTGACCGAGGAGCAGATCCGCGAGCAGGTCGACATCCGCATCACCACGCTCGGCGAGAACGGCGTCCAGATCGTCGGGCGCGACGGCACCGAGCTGAAGGTCGGCGTCGTCCCCGAGACCGGCAAGGTCGACCCCACCGGTGTCGGCGACGCCTTCCGCGCCGGCTTCCTCGCCGCGACCGCCCGCGGCCTGTCCCTGGAGCGGGCCGCGCAGCTGGGCTCGCTCGTCGCCGTATGGGTGCTGGAGACCGACGGCCCGCAGGAGTGGGCCTACGACCGCGCCTCCGGCCTCGACCGCCTCCGCGACGCCTACGGCCCCGACGCCGCCCGCGAGCTGGAGCAGGTCCTCCCCGCATAGCCCCGTGAGTGGCGTTATTGGCTATAGCCAATAACGCCACTCACGACCGGCCGGAGGCCGGTTCGTTCCGCCGTGCTCTGCCACCTTTGGTGTCGCCGCAGGTCAGGCATCGTGAGTGGGAATCATGGCTATAGCAATGATCGCCACTCACGGGCGGTCGAGGGCTGCTCTGGCGGCGGGTTCGGCGACGGCGCGGCGGGAGGGGACCAGGCCGACGCGGGTGCGGCGGTCGAGCAGGTCGTCGACGTCGAGGGCCAGCTCGTGGGTGACACCCCAGCGCAGCTCGGCGGGGCTGACGGGCACCTGGTCGGCGATGGGCTCGGTGTCGCCGCAGGCGGCGACCTGAGCGGCCTCGGAGCCGTAGCGCTCCACGAGCCGCGGCGGCAGTCCCGCAGGGACGGGACCGGCCCCGACCAGCGGCAACGTGGCCGTGAGGCTCGGCCCGGCGGAGAGCGAGCGGGCGGCGACCGCGGCGTCGACGGCGTCGGTGGCCATGGCGCGGTAGGTGGTGAGTTTGCCTCCGACGACCGTCACCACCCCGGACGCGGAGGTGAGGACGGCGTGCTTGCGGGAGAGGTCGGCACCGCTGTGACGGCCGTCGTCGAGCAGGGGGCGCAGCCCGGCGTAGGCGCCGAGGACCTGGTCGCGCCGGAGGGGTGTGGTGAGCGCGGCGTTGAGGACGTCGAGCAGGAACCTGATCTCGCGTTCGGTGGGTTCGGGGACGTCGGGGACGGGGCCGTCGACGGGCTCGTCGGTGATGCCCAGGTAGACGAGCCCGCCGGGTTGGGGGAGCGCGAAGGCGTAGCGGGACAACGACCCGTCGATGGGGACGGTCAGGGCGCCGGTGGGGTTGCCCAGCGCGGCGGCGGGGAGCACGACGTGGCTGCCACGTGAGGGGCGCAGCGTCACGCCGTCGACGAGCCCGCCTGCCCACACCCCGGCGGCGTTGACGACGGCGCGGGCGCGCAGCCGGACGGGGGCGTCGGCGACGGTGTCGTGGACGAGTGCGCCGTCACCGGCGACGTTGATCGCGCGGCAGCGGGTGAGGATGCGGGCGCCGTGCCCGGCGGCGGTGCGGGCGAGGGCGACGACGAGCCGGGCGTCGTCGACGAGCTGTCCGTCGTAGGAGAGCCAGGCGCCCTCACCGGTGTCGCGCAGGCCGGGGACGAGCTGCCGGGCCTCGGCGGCGCGAATGCGTCGGGGTGCCGGGAGGGTGTCGCGTCGGGTGCCGGCGGCGCGGGAGAGCAGTTCGGCGCCGCGCAGGCCGGCGCCGGTGAGCAGGGCGCGGCGCCCGTCGCCGGGCAGCACCATCGGGAGTGGTCGGACGAGATGGGGCGCAACGGTTTCGAGGATGACGCGGCGCTCGCGCATGCTGGCGAAGGCGACACCGATGCGGCCGGAGGCGAGGTAGCGCAGCCCGCCGTGGACGAGCTTGGAGCTCCAGCGGGACGTGCCGAAGGCGAGGTCGTGGGCGTCGACGGCGGCGACGGTGAGGCCGCGGCTCGCGGCGTCGAGAGCGACGCCGGCGCCGGTGACGCCGAGGCCGACGACGAGCAGGTCGACGACCTCGCCGCCGGCGAGCGCGTGCAGCTCGGCCTCGCGGCGGGCGGCGTGCAGCGCGGTGCCGGTCATGGCCGCAGGTATCCGTCGAGGAGGGCGTGCAGCTCGGCGGGGAGCTGCGCGACGGGTGTCCCGGCGGTGACGGCGCCGACGGAGAGGACGTAGGACTGGGCGGTGAGCAGGACGAACCGGGCGAGGACGTGCGCGTCGCCGTCGCGGACGGTGCCGCCGACCTGGGCGGCGGCGAGGGCCTCGGTGAGCAGGGCGAGCAGGGCATCGGTGCTGCGGCCGCGGCGGCGGAGCAGGTAGGGGAGCAGGAGCTCGGGGTCGACGTCGAGGATCTTGCGGACGAGCCGGTGGCGGCGCAGGGCCTCGCAGACCTCGACGACGCGGGTGACGACCGTGGCCCGGTCCGTACCCAGAGGACCGGCGGCGACGGCGAGCAGGTCGCGGGTGAGCAGGTCGCCGACGAGGGCGTCGACGCCGTCCCAGCGTCGGTAGAGCGACATCCGGGAGACGCCGGCGCGGCGGGCGACGTCGGACAGGGTGGTGCGGCGGACCCCGACGTCGAGCACGCAGGCCCGGGCCGCGTCGAGGACCGCCCCGTCGTCGAGCCGGGTGACCATGCCCGACTTGTTACGACTGGACGTCACATGTCACAGTGTAACGGTGAAGCCGCGCCGTCGCGACATGCTCTGGTCAGGCTGGGGAGACCCGGGGAGAGCCGTCACCCTGCCACCCGCCGTGCTCACCCTGCTGGAACAAGCGCTGGGCGTGCAACCCGCCGATCGGACGCCTGTCCCGATCGCGCAGGTCCGCCTCCCGGATTCCGAGCTGGACCCGGCGGTGGCCACCGAGCTCGCGATGTTCGTCGGCCCGCCCAACCTGCACACCCACCACGACGCGCGGGTCAAGCACGCCGCCGGCCGCTCGACGGCCGACCTGCTGCGGCTGCGCTCGGGCGATGCAGCGGACGCCCCGGACGCGGTCGTGCTGCCGGGCACGCACAACGAGGTCGTCGGCGTCCTGGGCGCATGCGCGCGCCGCCACGTCGCGGTGGTCCCGTTCGCGGGCGGCACGTCGGTGGTCGGCGGGCTGGCCGCGCGGCGCGAGGGCTTCGGCGGTCTCGTCACCCTCGACGTTCGCAGGCTCACGGGGCTCGTCTCGCTCGACACCGAGTCGTTGACGGCCACGTTCCGCGCCGGGACGCTCGCCGTCGAGGCCGAGGAGCTGTTGGGCGCCAAGGGGTTCACCCTCGGGCACTTCCCGCAGTCCTATCAGTACGCCCGCCTCGGCGGGTTCGCGGCGACGCGCTCGGCGGGCCAGGCCTCGGCCGGCTACGGTCGGTTCGACGAGATGGTCCTCGCGCTGACGGTCGCCACCCCGGAGGGCACGCTCGAGCTGGGCCGCGGCCCGGCGTCGGCGGCGGGGCCCGACCTGCGCCAGCTCGTCCTCGGCTCCGAGGGGGCGTTCGGCGTGATCACCGAGCTGACGCTGCGCGTGCATCCCGCGCCGCAGAAGTCGGTGTACCAGGGCTGGCGGTTCGGCTCGTTCGCCGAGGGCGCCACCGCGCTGCGCGAGCTGGCCCAGCGCGGCCCGCTGCCCACGGTGCTACGGCTGTCCGACGAGGCCGAGACCGGTGTCGACGCCGTCCTGCACAGCCGGGAGGCGGGCGGCTGCGTGGTGATCGCGGGCTACGACGGGTTCCCCGGCGGCACGGGTGCCGACGCGCTGGCCGCCGCCGGCGCCGACGCGCTCGCCGCGGCCGGCGGCGCCCGGCTCGACGACGCCGTCGGCGAGAGCTGGGCCGAGGGCCGGTTCGAGGCCCCCTACCTGCGCGACGCGCTGCTCGGTGCCGGCGCGATCGCCGAGACCCTGGAGACGGCCACGAGCTGGTCGAACCTGGTGGCGCTCAAGGAGTCCGTCACCGCGGCGCTCGTGTCGTCGCTGGCCGCGCAGGACACCCCGCCGCTGGTGATGTGCCACGTCTCGCACGTCTACCCGACGGGTGCGTCGCTGTACTTCACCGTGGTCGCAAAGGCCGCCGACGATCCCGTCGTGCAGTGGGCGGCGGCCAAGACCGCGGCCACCGAGGCGATCGTCGCCGGCGGCGGCACGATCACCCACCACCACGGCGTCGGCGCCGAGCACCGGCCCTGGCTGGAGCGCGAGATCGGGCCGCTCGGCGTCGAGGTGCTGCGCGCGGTGAAGGCGCGGCTCGACCCGAGCGGCATCCTCAACCCCGGCGTGCTCGTGCCGTGAACCTCTACACCGCGGTCGTGAACCCGGCCGCGGGGCGCGGCGCCGGGGCGCGGGTGGCTGCCGCGCTGGTCACGGCGCTGCCGCGGGGCAGCGTCGAGGTCGTCGCCGGGCGCGACGGCGTCCAGGCCCGCGAGCTCGCCGCGGAGGCGGCCGGCCGCGGGCGGACCGTGCTCGCCGTCGGCGGGGACGGGCACGCCGGCACGGTCGCGGGAGCGGTCGCGGACGCCGGTGGGCTGCTCGGGATCGTGCCCGTCGGTCGCGGCAACGACTTCGCCCGCCAGCTCGGCCTGCCCACCGACGTCGCCGGGGCGGCAGCTGTCGTCGAGGACGGGCACGAACGCGCCGTCGACGTCATCGAGGCGGCCGGGCGCACCGTCCTGGGCAGCGTCTACGCCGGTGTCGACTCGGCGGCCTCGGAGATCGTCGCCACCCGCCCGCGGGTGCCCGGCGGCACCGTTTACCAGTACGCGGCGGTGCGGGCACTGCTCACGTCGAAGCCCGCGGCATTCCGGCTCGAGCTCGACGGGGTCGAGTGGGCCGAGCGGGGCTGGTCGGTCGTCGTCGCCAACTCCGGCTGGTACGGCGCGGGCATGCACATCGTGCCCAGCGCCGAGGTCGACGACGGGTTGCTCGACGTCCTGATGATCCGTGACTCGTCGCGCTGGGCGCTGCTCGCGGCGCTGCGGCAGGTCTACGACGGCTCCGTGCGGTCACGCTCACGGCCGACCGTCCGCTGCCGGTTCACGCCGACGGCGAGCCGCTGGCGTCGGGGTCCGCGACGGTCACAGTGCGCCCGTCGGCGTTGCGGGTGCTGGTGCGCGGCTGAGCGAGGCGTTCGAGGCGGCGCGGCGTCGGCCAGCGCACGGCCGTCGCCAAGCCGGCCTTCTCGAGACCGCGGATCACCAGCGCCGACAGGTCGACCTGGCCGCGCTTCACGCCGTGCCGGGCACAGGTGGGGTCGGCGTGGTGCAGGTTGTGCCAGGACTCGCCGAACGACGCGATCGCCAGCCACCACACGTTCACGGAGCGGTCGCGGGCGGCGAAGGGCCGGTCGCCCCACATGTGGCAGATCGAGTTGATCGACCACGTCACGTGGTGCAGCAGCGCGATCCGGACCAGTCCGGCCCAGAAGATCGCGGTCAGCGCGCCGGCGAACGACCACGTGACCAGCCCACCGATGACACCCGGCAGCAGCAGGGACGCGATCGCGAGCGGCAGGAACGCCTTGTCGACGCGGACGATGTCGCGGTCGGCCAGCAGGTCCGGGGCGAACCGGGCGGCGTTGGTGCGGTCACGCTCGAACAGCCAGCCGACATGGGAGTGCCACATCCCACGGGCCAGCGCCCGCGGCCCCGTGCCGAACAGCCAGGGGGAGTGCGGGTCGCCCGCCTTGTCGGAGAACGCGTGATGGCGGCGGTGGTCGGCCACCCAGCCGGTGACCGTGCCCTGGAAGGCGAGACTTCCCGCGACAGCCAGGGCGATCCGCAGCGGCCGGTTCGCCTTGAACGAGCCGTGCGTGAAGTAGCGGTGGAACCCGACGGTCACCCCGAGCCCGCTGACGACGTAGAACACCAGGGCGATCACCACGTCGACGACAGAGAGCCCCCAGCCCCACGCGAGCGGGACCGCGGCGACGAGCGCCAGCAGCGGGACGGCGACGAACGTCAGGACGAGGGCGTGTTCGAGACCGCTGCGGCGGCCGTCGGTCAGCGGCTGCGGTGTGCGGGCCGGCGGAGGGAGTGTGGACGTCGCGGGAGGCGTCATGCCCCCAGTCCACCCGCTCCGGCACGCCGGGGGAGGCCGGTGCGCCGGTGTTCACAGGGTATGGATAACCGGAGTGGTCGGTTCCGTCACACCAGATCGAGCTCCCACTCCGTCCACGCGTCGTAGGGCCGGAAGCCCATCGCCTCGTTGATCGACACCATCCACGGGTTGCTGTCCGCGTTCCACGTGTCGACGGCCGTGACCTGCGGCGCGTGCGCGCGCAGCCGCGCGAGGTTGGCCAGCTTGACCCGCATCCCGAGCTGGTGCCCGCGATGGGCGCGCTCGACGAGCGTGTCGCCCTGGCTCGCGTGCCACGCGGCGTCCGGACGGTGCAACAGCACGGAGAACGCGACGAGCGGGCCGTCGGTGCCGGGGCGGGCCGCGGTGACCAGCGTCGTGCGGCCGGCGGCGGCACCCGCCGCGTCGACCTCCCGGATCCGGTCGGCGTCGTAGGCCTCGGGTTCCCAGTGCAGGTCGTCGAACGGGGCGTCGGTGGTCATCTGCGCGGACAGCCGGGCGATGTCCTCGACGTGTTCGTCGGGGGTGGTGCCCGTCCAGCCGACCAACGTGTAGTCCTGCGAGGCCGCGACCGCAGCGGTGTCGAGCCGGTCGAGCGCGGCCGGATCGGCGGGCGGCAGCGGCAGCCGGCGACGCTGGTCGCGCAACGCCATGCGGGCGCCGACGGCCTTCATCAGGACATCGCCCGCCCCGCCGCGGCGGACCTCCGCGATCAGCCGGGTCCGGCCGTGGATGCGGGCCCGGTCGGCGGCGTACTCGAACAGGGTGCGGCCGAGGCCGAGGCGCCGGAACCCGGGCAGCACGTCGACGTCGACGATCGCCGACGACAGGTTGTCCCGGTCGGGCATCGCCACCGAGAGCGCGCCGACCGCGTCGCCGCCGCGGCGGGCGAGCCAGCGCTCGACGTCACGCCCCGGCCACGGACGCGTCAGCTCGGACACCAGCCCGCGCCAGGACGGCGTCGGGTCGTCGGGCCGGTCGTGCGCCGTCGACGCCGCGCCGACGTCGAACCAGGCCCGCAGGCCTGCTTCGTCGTCGACACGGGTCAGCTGGACGTCCGCGACCGTTGTCATGTCCGTCACGATCCTGCGGGCGCGCCCGACGCGTCCACCGAGTTTCGGAGGCGGTCAGAGCATGACCGGGTAGGCGGGCTCCGGGATCTCGGGTCGGATGCGGTCCTCGACGAAGATGCCGTGCCAGATCAGGAACACCAGCAGCGTCCAGATGCGGCGGCTGTGGTCGATCGGGCCCTCACGGTGAGCGTCGATCATCCGCGACACCGCCGCCAGGTCGACGAGGTGGTCGGCCTGCGAGTCGCGCACGATGTCGCGCGCCCAGCCGTACATCTCGTCGCGCAGCCAGTGCCGGATCGGCACCGGGAACCCCAGCTTGCGGCGGTTCAGCACGTGCGCGGGCACGATGCCCTCCAGCGCGCGGCGCAACGCGTACTTCGTGGTGCCCGACCGGTCGGTGCCCGTGACCTTCTCCGAACGCGGCAGCCCCGAGGCCAGCGCGAACACCTCGGGATCCAGGAACGGCACCCGCAGCTCCAGCGAGTTGGCCATCGTCATCTTGTCGGCCTTGACCAGGATGTCGCCGCGCAGCCACGTGAACAGGTCGACGTGCTGCATGCGCGCCACCGGGTCCCAGCCCGCCGACTCCGCGTAGTGCGCCGCCGTCACGTCGGTGTGGCTGCGCCGCGGGTCGTACTGGCGCAGCACCCCGGCCAGCTGGTCGTCGCGGAAGATGCGAGCGTTGCCGTAGTAGCGGCGCTCCATCGGCAACGAGCCGCGCCGCAGCAGGTCCTTGCCGCGCATACCCTCCGGCAGCCGCGCCGACGCCCGCCCCAGCAGCCCGCGCAGCGCGCCCGGCACCCGCTCGAACGGCGCCAGCGACAGCGGTTCGCGGTAGATCGTGTAGCCGCCGAACAGCTCGTCGGCACCCTCGCCCGACAGCACGACCTTGACGTGCCGGCGCGCCTCCCGGGCGATGAACCACAGCGGCACCAGCGCCGGGTCGGCCACCGGGTCGTCGAGATACCAGACGATCAGCGGCAGCGCGTCCATCATCTCGTCGGGCTTCACCGTGCGGACGACGTGGCGCACCCCGATCGCCGCCGCCGACTCGGCCGCGACGTCGACCTCCGAGTAGCCCTCACGCTCGAACCCGGTGGTGAACGTGATCAGGTCCGGGTTGTGCTCCTTGGCGAGCGCCGCGATGGCCGTCGAGTCGATGCCGCCGGACAGGAACGCACCCACCGTCACGTCGGCGCGCATGTGCTTGGCGACGGAGTCGCGCAACGTCGACGCGACCCGCGCGTGCAGCGCGGGGCCGGTGCCGGCGCCCGCGTGGAACGACGGCGTGAAGTAGCGCTCGACGTCGGGCTCCGCCCCGGGCCGGACCGTGACGTGTGTCCCGGACTCGACGCGGCGGATCGCGCGGTGCAGCGAACCGGGCTCCGGCGCGTACTGCAGCGTCAGGTAGTGCTGCAGCGCAACGGGATCCAGGTCGGCGGGGAGCTCGAGCGTGCCCAGCAGCTCCACCAGGCACTTCTTCTCGCTCGCGAACGCGCTGCCCACCGGCCCCGTCGCCACGTACAGCGGCTTGATGCCGAACGGATCACGCGCACAGAACAGCACGCGCTCCTGGGCGTCCCAGATCAGGAACGCGAACATGCCCCGCAGCCGCGACACCGCCGCCGGGCCCCAATGGTGGTACGCCGCGACGACGGCCTCCGTGTCGCCGTCAGTGGCGAACGTCGCACCGTGATTCTCCGCGAGCTCCGCCCGCAGCTCGAGGTAGTTGTAGATCTCGCCGTTGAAGACGATCGTGTAGCGCCCGTCGGCATAGCTCAGCGGCTGGTGCGAATGCTCCACGTCGATGATCGACAGGCGGTTGAACCCGAACACCGCGTCGGCATCGTTCCAGGTCCCGCTCTCGTCGGGCCCCCGATGACGCATGCAGCGCAACGCGTCGGAGATCGGTCCGGTCCGGTCGGCGGCGTCGGCCCCGGCGGTCAGCAGTCCCAGCAGTCCGCACATGGCGAGCCAGTATGGCCACCCCCTCGACGGGCGATGTCGGCAACACCCGGGGGGCGTGCGGGAGGGCCGCTCGGTTAGTCTCTACGCCTGGTCGAAGAACGCGCGTCCGACAAGCGTGTTCGGCGGCATGTACGGCCTGGTCAAGGCCGGTACACAGCAGAACGAGAGGCAGGAGGCGGCGAGCAGTGGGCCGAGCACAGCAGGAGGCCACGGGCCGCCGCTCCGGGTGGCGCCGCGCGGCGAAGCTGGCCGTACTCGCGGCCGTCGTCGTCCCCCTCACGACGGGCTGCTCCGTCGACGAGGTCTTGCGCTTCGGGTGGCCCGAGGGCGTCACGCCCCAGGCCGACTCGATGCGCACGCTGTGGACCTGGTCGGCCATCGCGGCGCTCGTCGTCGGCGCGATCACCTGGGGCGTCATGTTCTGGGCGGTCGCGTTCCACCGCAAGAAGAAGGGCGACGACGGCACCGCGCCCCGTCAGACCCAGTACAACCTCCCCGTCGAGATCGTCTTCACCGTGATCCCGACGATCATCGTCGCCGTGCTCTTCGGCTTCACCGTCAACGTGCAGAACTACGTCGACGTGAAGAACGACGCCCCGCAGGAGAAGGTCCAGGTCACGGCCTTCCAGTGGAATTGGCAGTTCGACGTCGACAACAAGCAGGGCGGCACGGTCGAGTCGCTCGGCACGTCGAGCACGATCCCGATCCTCGTCCTGCCGACCGACCGCAGCATCGAGTTCACGATCGCGTCGAAGGACGTCATCCACAGCTTCTGGGTGCCGGAGTTCCTCTTCAAGCGCGACGTCTTCCCGATGCCGGAGAAGAACGACACCGACAACGTCTTCGTCATCGACAAGATCGACCGGACGGGTGCGTTCGTCGGCCGCTGCGCCGAGCTCTGCGGCTCGTACCACTCGCAGATGAACTTCGAGGTCCGCGCGCTCCCGCCGAACCTGTACGACGCGTACATGTCCATGCGTACTGCGAACAAGGACATGACGGTGGCGCAGGCGCTGCAGCAGCTGCAGTCGCAGGGCTGCGACCCGCAGCTGTGCGCCCCGCAGGCCACCACGACCTACCCGTTCAGCACCGACCGGACCCTGCGGTCCGCGTCGGAGCCCCAGAACAGCTGATCGGAGCCGAGGAGCCCCCGTGAAGGTCGAATCCCGAATCTTCGAGATCACCACCGCCTTCTTCTTCATCGCGGCCATCGTCTACACGGTCGTGACGCGGGAAGCGGTCGGTATCGCCTGCCTGTTCCTCACCGCGGGCCTGTCGCTGATCATCGGCACGTACTTCCGGTTCGTGTCACGCCGCCTCGAGACCCGTCCCGAGGACAACCCGGACGCCGAGGTGTCCGACGGCGCCGGCGACGTCGGCTTCTTCTCGCCGGGCAGCTACTGGCCCATCGGGCTGGCCGCCTCCGCCGCGATCGTCGGCATCGCGCTGGCGTTCTTCTACGTGTGGCTGCTGGTCATCGGCGGCGTGCTGCTGCTGTTCGCCATCGGTGGGCTCGTGTTCGAGTACCACATCCGCCCGGCCAGCCACTGAGCCGCGGCTTCTTCGCGACGACGGCCCGGCGCCTCTGGCGCCGGGCCGTCGTGCTGTCACCGCCAGTGCGTGAGCGCGGCGCGTGGTCCGGCCGCGTAGCGCTGCCGGTCGCCGCCGATCGTCGACACCCGGTACGTCGCGCCGGCAGGCGTGTCCAGGAGATCCGTGACGACGTCGCGCAACGCGTCGGCACGCGGCCCGGTCGCCTGCGCCACGACCCGGTGCCACACCGGCCAGATCGCCCCCCGGTCATCGGTCGTGGCCGTGCGGAACCCGACCTCGGTCATCCGCGCGCGGCCGAACCGAGTGCGTCGCGCGCGATGATGACCTGCTGGATCTGGCTCGTGCCCTCGTAGATGCGGAACAGCCGCGCGTCCCGGTAGAACCGCTCCACCGCGACCCCGCGCATGTAGCCGGCGCCGCCGTGCACCTGCACCCCGCGGTCGGCCACCCGGCCCACCATCTCCGAGCAGAAGTACTTCGCCGCCGCCGGGCCCGCCACCTTGTCGGTGCCCGCGTCGAACCCCCGCGCCGTCTCCCGGACCAGCGCACGACCGGCGTGCAGGTCGGTGACCGAGTCGGCGACCATGCCCTGGACCAGCTGGAACGCCGCGATCGCCTTCCCGCCGGCCTGCCGCTCACGCGCGTACTCGACGGTCTCGTGCACCAGCCGCGCCGCCATCCCGACGCAGACCGCCGCGATGTGCACCCGCCCGTGTGCCAGGCACTTCGCCGCGATCCGGAACCCGTTGTCGATCCCGGCCTCGCCGCCGACGACCGCCTCCGCAGGGACCCGCACGTCGTCGAGGAACACGTCCGAGGTCCACGCCCCGAACTGGCCCATCTTGTGGTCCTTCGGGCCCGTCGACAGGCCAGGCGTGCCCGCCGGCACCAGGAACGTCGAGATTCCGCGGTTGCCCGGTGCGTCCGGGTTCGTCCGCGCGAACACCATGATCACGTCGGCGACCGGGGCGTTGGTGATGTAGCGCTTCGCCCCCGAGATCACCCAGCCGTCGCCGTCCCGACGCGCGGTCGTCGCCAGCGTCGACGGGTCCGACCCGGCCTCCGCCTCCGTCAGCCCGAACGACGCCGTCACCTCACCCGACGCCAGCCGCGGCAGCCACGACTTCTTCTGCTCCTCGGTGCCGCCCTCGATCAGGACGTGCCCCGCGATTCCGTTGTTCGTCCCGAACAGCGACCGCAGCGCGGGTGTCGTCCAGCCGAGCTCCATCGCGAGCTCGACCTCCTCGGCCACCGACAGCCCGAGCCCGCCGTACTCCTCCGGGATCGTGAACCCGTAGAGCCCCATGGCCTTGCACTGCTCCACGATGCGCGGCGGGATCGCGTCGTCGGCGTCGATGCTCTCCTCGAGCGGCACGACCTCCTCACGGATGAACTCCCGCACCGCGGCCAGCACGTCGTCGAGATCCGAGGCGTCCACGCCGGTTGTTCTAACACCTTTCGCGTGACGGGGCGGCGCTCACGGGTGCATCCGTGCGCCCTTGCACACCTTGTCGACGCCATTGCGTGGTCCGTGCACCGCCAGCCCCACCAGATCGAGGTCCGCCGCCGACACCGCCGCCACCGCGGCTCGGTTGTCGACGTCGTTGCCCGTCGCGAACAGGTCCTTCGTGAACACCGCCAGCGGCAGTTCGCGCGACGTCGCCCGCTCCCGCGCCGCGGTCAGGACCTCCTTGGAGCCCTGCATCACCAGGATCGGCTGGCCGAGCATCGGCAGGTAGCCCGTGCCGTCGGCGTCCGCGTACGGCTCGCCGACCAGCTCCGGGACCGCCGCCGTGATGGCGCCCGCGAGGAACGCGGTGACGTTGAGCGCGTGCCAGCCCTCGAGGTCGTCGCGCAGCAGCACGACGACCTTCGTCGGGAAGCGGACCGGGGTCGCGTCGTTCTCCATACCCCCACGGTCGCCTGCCACGGGCGGGCCCGTCTTGTACGTTCCTGACGTGGGTGGGCCCGCTCCCGAGACGGCGACCGCGTGGCGCCCGGCCGTCCCGGGCGTCACGGAGGTCTTCCACGCGCGGTTCGTCGGCCACAGCTACCCCGCGCACACCCACGACGCCTGGACCCTGCTGATCGTCGACGACGGCGCCGTCCGCTACGACCTCGACCGCCACGCCCACGGCGCCCTGCGTTCCCAGGTGACGCTGCTGCCCCCGCACGTCCCGCACGACGGCCGCGCCGCCGGACCCGACGGCTTCCGCAAGCGCGTGCTCTACCTCGAACCCGACGTCCTCGGCGAGGACCGCATCGGCGCCGCCGTCGACCATCCCGCCCTCGACGACGGCCTCCTGCGGCACCGCATCTCCCAGCTGCACCGGGTGCTGCGGCAACCGGGGGAGGAGCTCGCCGCGCAGAGCAGGCTGACCCTGGTGCGCGACCGGCTCCGTGGCCACCTCACCGGCCGGGTCGAGCCCGCGGCTCCCGTCCGCGACCCCGGCCTCGCAGCCCGGCTACGAGACCTCCTCGACGCGTCCCTGCCCATCGGCGTCTCCCTCGACGAGGCCTCCCGGCTGCTCGGCGCCGCACCCAGCCACCTCGTCCGGGCGTTCGGCACCGCCTTCGGCCTGCCGCCACACCGCTACCTCACCGGCCGCCGCATCGACGATGCCCGCCGGCTGTTGCTCGACGGCATGCCTCCCGCCGACGTCGCGACCGCCGCGGGGTTCTACGACCAGGCGCACCTGACGCGGCACTTCCGTCGGATGCTCGGCACCACCCCCGGCCGCTACCGCACCACCCCGTGACCTGCCTGCGCGCTTGCCGCGCCGGTGCCGGCCGGCAACCGGGGGGTGGGCGCCGGATCGGCTTCGCGGAGTCAGCTCTCCACGACACCGAGGACGAAACCGTCGTAGCCCTTGGACGCCACCGTCTGCACCATCGTCGCCGAGATCCGTGGGTCTGCGGCGAGCGCGTCGGCCAGCCGCCGGGTGCCGACGACGGCGGGGTCGTCGTCGGTCTCGTCGACCACCCGGCCGCCGCGCACCACGTTGTCGACGACGACCAGCGCCCCCGGCCGCGACAGCCGGATCGCATGGTCGAGGTACTCGGCGTTGGAGACCTTGTCGGCATCGACGAACACCATGTCGAACGGGCCCTCCACGCCCGGCAGCGTCTCCAGCGCCGGGCCGAGCACGATCCGCACCCGGTCGCCGACCCCGGCCCGGTCGAGGTTCGCCCGCGCGACCTCGGCGTGCCGGGGCGAGACCTCGCACGTCACGACCTCGCCGTCCGACGGCACCGCCTTGGCCAGCCAGATCGTGCTGTAGCCGCCCAGCGTCCCGACCTCCAGGATCCGACGCGCCCCCACCGACCGCGCCAGCAGATGCAGCAGCTTGCCCGTCGCGGGGGTCACGTCGATCGGCGGCAGGCCCGCGGAGGCGTTGGCGCGCAACGCCTCCGAGAGTGTGTCGTCGTCACCGACGAGTCGTTGCCCGTAGTACTCGTCGACCCGGCTCCACACCTCGTGGTCATCGTCGTGGTCACTCATGAGCCCACCGTCTCACCTAGGGTGCGATGCATGTCGGATGCTTACGAGCGGTTCACAGCGGTGCGCGTCGACCGCCCCGAGGACGCGATCCTGCGGATCACCCTCGACGGCCCGAACCTCAACGCCGTCGGACACGACGCGCACGCCCAGCTCGCCGACATCTGGCCGGTGATCGACCGCGACGACAGCGTCCGCGCCGTCCTCGTCCGCGGCGCCGGGAAGGCGTTCTCCGCGGGCGGGGCCTTCGACATGATCACCGACATGGTGTCGGACCCGGTCGTGCGCAGCCGGGTCATGCGCGAGGCCCGCGACCTCGTCTACAACGTCGTGAACTGCTCGAAGCCGGTCGTGTCGGCCATTCACGGACCCGCCGTCGGCGCCGGCCTCGCGGTGGCGCTGCTCGCCGACATCTCCGTCGCCGGGCGGACCGCGAAGATCGTCGACGGGCACACCCGCCTCGGCGTCGCCGCGGGCGACCACGCCGTGATCTGCTGGCCGCTGCTGTGCGGCATGGCCAAGGCCAAGTACTACCTCCTGACGTGCGACGCGCTGACGGGGGAGGAGGCCGAGCGGATCGGCCTGGTGTCGCTGTGCGTGGACGACGACGAGGTGCAGGACAAGGCGATGGAGGTCGCCCGCAAGCTGGTCCTGGGCTCGCCGAGCGCGGTGAGCTTCACCAAGCTCGCCCTCAACAACTGGTACCGCACCGCCGGCCCGGCCTTCGACGCCTCACTCGCGCTGGAGTTCTACGGTTTCGGGCTGCCCGACGTCTCCGAAGGCGTTGCGGCACACCGTGAGAAGCGGGCGCCCCGGTTCACCGGCGGAACTGACTGACGCTCGTCGGGCTCAGAGGTTGCCGGCCGCGACCCTGGCGATCGCGACAGCGGCCTCCCGGGTGCGGGCCTCCGAGCCCAGACCCTGCAGCGTGACGTCGATCGTCGAGCCACCGGCCTGCACCAGCACCCCGCCCACCCCTTCGGACAGGTCGGCGTCGCTGTAGAAGAACAGCGCCCGCTCGCCGAGCCCCGGCACCTCGGCGCCGGGGACCCCGACCGACCGCCGCGACGCATCCGCCTTCGCCGCGAACCGCTCGGCGGGCTCGACCCCGACGCTCAGCCCCGTCCCGCCCGACCGGGTGGCGTCGAACGCGCACACCGACCGGCGTGCGCTCTCGGTGCCCTCCCCGTCGGCGAACCGCAACCCGGTCGCGGCGTCGATCTCCGCGGTCGGCACGAGCGCGCAGGCCTTCTTGGCGTCGGCCGGCCGCACGACGTCGGCCGCTCCGTCCGGTGTGGAGGGCGCGGCCGCCGGTGCGGTGGTGGGTGCCGCCGCCGTCGTCGTGCCCGCCGTGCCGGGGCTGTCCGCGCTGCCACAGGCGGAGCCGGCCAGCAGGACCGGGACGGCGATCAGGACGGCGACGAGCCGTGCGCGGGACGGGAACCGGACGCTTCGGACAACCACGGGCCGACGGTAGCGGTGCGTCGCCGACCGGGCACGGCGGGTGGGTTGTCAGGCCGGGCGCCCGCGCTCAGGCCGCCTTGCCATTGTCTTCCGTGACGCGTCCGGACGCGGCCCACAGCACGGGCCGCAGCCCGGGCGCGGCCGCCAGGACCGGTGCCACCGCCGGGTCGGCCGCCGCGACCCGTTCGCATCCGGTGGCGTCGTGGTCGAGCGAGGCGATGCGGGCGACCTGCGCGCGCACGGCCTCGACGTCGCCACCCGGGGGTAGGCCGGAGATCTCGCCCACGATGTCGCCACCGGACCCGGTCAGCGCGACACCCACCTGGGCGCTCAGGTCGTCGAGGCAGAACGCGAGGCGCATCGTGCCGTCGAAGCGGGACTCCGCGCGGTGGCCGAAGCCGAACAGAGCCGCCTCTGCCAGCGAGAACGTGCCGCGAGGAGTGATTCGGAAGGTCGTCATGCGCATGAGGATGCGCCCTCGCACCGACGGTTTCGGGCGCGTCGCCGGCGGCCTGTGGACAACTCGCGAGAAACGTCCGGATCCGGTCGGAGAGCCGACGGAAAGTGGACAACTCGATGGTGAGCATTGACAAGAGATGAGCGGTCCGCGACCGTCGGAGATCCGCAACGACCGGCCCGCTGGGGCGGCGGCCGTGCACGGTGACGACGACGGGGGCGTCACCGCGTGCGACCCACCGGCCTCCGCGGGCCGGATGTTCGGGACCGAGCGAGTGGTCGCGACCCGCCGGGGACACCACCCTGTGTGACCACCGGCAGGGGGATCCGCCATGATCTGCGCGGTTCCCTCCTGGCTCGGCCGTTCGCTTCCCACGCGACGGTGATCGGCGGCCGGCCGGGAGGGAACCCTGCGGTTCGGGTTGGCCCTACCCTCGTTGCTGCGGCCCACCGGCTGGGTCGGCACGCCACGCACGGCGAGGGTGGGAGGTATGACCGGAACAGCCGTACCCCCCACGTCCGCGCTCGGCTCGGACACCCCCGCCACCGTGCCGGGCCCCACCGCCGGCGCAGGCGCTCGGGGCGTCGCCCGCGTCGGACGCGAGCTGCGCTACCTGATCGGCGGGCTGCCGTTGTCGATCGTGGCGTTCGTCGTCGCGATCGCCGGGTTCGCCGCGGGGGTGTCGACGGTCGTCGTCTGGGTCGGCGTGCCCGTCCTCGCCGCAACACTGCGCGCGACGCGCGGCCTCGCCAGGGTCGAACGCCGCAGCACCGAGACCGTGCTCGGCCGCCCGCTGCCGCCGCACCACTACCGCACACCCAGCGGCACCGGCCTGGGCCGGATGGTGTCATCGCTGGCCGAACCCCAGTCGTGGCGCGACCTGCTGCACGCCGTCGTCGGCTTCCCTGTCCGGCTGACGTGTTTCATCGTGGGTGTCGTCTGGGCCGCGACCGGGCTGGGCTCGGCCCTCGCGGTGACGTGGATGTGGTCGCTGCCCTACGGCGACGACGGCGTCAACGGCCTGTACGGCCTGCTCACCGGCGCCGACTCGAGGTTCGTCGACATCGCGATCACCACGGTCGCCGGGCTGGTCCTGCTCGCCGCCCTGCCCTGGGTGCTGCGGCTGCTCGTCGCCGCGCGCGCAGGACTCGCCCGCGGCCTGCTCACCAACCAGAGCGCCGCCCTGCGCGCCCGCGCCGCCCAGCTCGCCGCCAGCAGGCGTGCCGCCGTGGCCGCCGAGGCCCAGACGCTGCGCCGGCTCGAACGCGACATCCACGACGGCCCGCAGCAGCGCCTCGTCCGTCTCACCATGGACCTCGAGGCCGTCACCCGCCGGCTCGACGACGACCCCGACCGCGCCCGCGCCCTCGTCGCCGAGGCCCTCGCACAGAGCCGCGAGGCGCTCACCGAGCTCCGCGCACTGTCCCGTGGCATCGCCCCGCCGATCCTCGCCGACCGCGGCCTCGGCGCCGCGCTCGCCGCCGCGGCCGCCCGCAGCCCCGTCGAGGTGTCGCTCGACGTCGCCCTGCCCGACGGGCGCCGGCTCGCCGACGAGGTCGAGAACGCGGCCTACTTCGTCGTCACCGAGGCGCTGACCAACGTCGCCAAGCACTCCGCCGCCACCCTCTGCACGGTCACGGTGACGATCGAGGGCAGCAGACGCCGCGACGACGCGAGGGTCGTCGTGACGGTGACCGACGACGGAGTCGGCGGCGCGCACCTCGGCAAGGGGCACGGGCTGGCGGGGCTGGCCGACAGACTGTCGGGGGTGGACGGCATGCTCGACCTCAGCAGCCCGCCCGGCGGACCGACCGTGCTCACCGCCACCATCCCGCTGCTGTCCGACGACGAGGGGAGCACCTGAGTGAAGGTCGTGCTGGCCGAGGACTCGCTGCTGCTGCGCGAGGGCCTGGTCCGGCTGCTCGAGGAAGCCGACGCCGAGGTCGTCGCCGCGGTGGGCGACGGCCCGTCGCTGGTCGAGGCCGTCGTCCAGCACCAGCCGGACGTCGCAGTCGTCGACGTCCGGATGCCGCCGTCGTTCACCGACGAAGGGCTGCGCGCCGCGATGGAGGTGCGCGACAAGGTCCCGTCGACGGCGATCCTCGTCCTGTCGCAGTACGTCGAGGAGAGCTACGCGGGCGACCTGCTCGCCTCCGGCACCGGCGGAGGCCGCGGGGGCGTCGGCTATCTGCTCAAGGACCGCGTCTCCCGGCTGGCCGACCTCTCCGACGCCCTCGACCGCGTCGCCGCCGGCGGCACCGTGCTCGACCCCGAGGTCGTCTCCGCGCTGCTCACCCGCCGCCGCAGCCGCGACCCTCTCGCCGACCTCTCACCCCGCGAACGAGAGGTGCTGGGCCTCATGGCCGAGGGGCGCACCAACGTCGCGATCGGGCGAGCACTCGTCGTGACGCCCGGCGCCGTCGAGAAGCACATCTCGTCCATCTTCGGGAAGCTCGGACTTCCCCCGTCCGAGGACGACCACCGCCGCGTCATGGCCGTCCTCGCGTGGATGCGCGCCTGACCTCCTTCGAACGGGTGAGGCCTCATACCCCTGTGTGAGGGTGTTGCGACGACCCTCGGCCCGGCATGCTCGTGCGTGGAGATCGACCGTTCCGGGGGCAGCGGTGGTGACTGCGGGTGACGACGGGTGGGTGCGTCCCGACCCCGGTGCGCGCGGAGGGCGGCATCGCGCCCGTGGGCGCCGGCGCGTCGACCACGACAGCGTCGCCGCGGCCTGGCTCCTCGCAGCGCTCCTCTGCACCGCGGCCTGCACACTGCCGTCGGCGGTCCCGGTCCGGCCCGCGGCCCAGCAGTCCGTCCTCCCCGACGCGCCCCTCCCGCACCCGCCCGTCACGGTTCCGCACGTCGCACTGCCCCACGCCGTCACGATCGGCGTCACCCCCGCGACGCCCGTCGTCGACGCCGAACAGGCCTCCGCCGACTTCACCAGCGCCCTCCCCGACGACCGCGCCGCCGTCGCCGTACGCACCGCCATGGCCCAGATCGGCCTGCCCTACCAGTGGGGCGGCAACGGCCCCACCGCCGGTGACGAGGGCTTCGACTGCTCCGGCCTGACGACCTTCGCCTACGCCGCCGCCGGCGTCAGCCTCCCGCGCACCGCCGCGACCCAGTACGCCGCCGGACCCCACGTCCCCGCCGACGCGCCCCTGCAGCCCGGCGACCTCGTCTTCTACGGGACGCCCGGCCCCGTGCACCACGTCGGCATGTACATCGGCGACGGCCGCATGGTCAACGCCCCGACCTTCGGCATGCCCGTGCAGACGGCCTACTACCGCTGGACCGGCGACGACTACCTCGGCGCCACCCGCCCCGCCGCCACGGGCGCCACCACCCGCGGCCTGCTGCCGACGGCGCCCTCCGAGGGCGGGCCCGTCGTCCGCCCGCCGCGCCCGACCGTGTTCGAGGCGCCGCCCGCTCCGCCGCTGCCCGAGGCCCAGCAGCCCGCGACCACGCTGCCGCCCGAACCGGTCACCGCCGCGGCCGCCATCGCCGCGGGCGAGACGACGACCACCCCCACCTCCCCGACGACGGTGCCGCCCGTCTCCGACAGCGCCGGCCCGTCGTCGACCACGAGTACGACGGCGGGCACGACGACCGAGGCTCCGGCCGCTGCGTCGACGTCCACGTCGGACTCACCGACGACCGTCCCGCCGACGACCGTGCCCCCGGGCACCCTGCCCCCGGGCACCCTGCCCCCGAGCAACCTGCCCCTGAGTACCGTGCCGCCGACGACTCCCGAGCCGACGACGACCACGCAGCCGCCGACGACGGCTCCGGGTCCGCAGCTCGTCGTGGGGGAGAGCGGCGTCCCGCTCGTCGCGGTCGCCGTCCCGGCCGCGGGTGTGCCCGTCGCGCCGAAGGCCGGTGGGCGCATCGCCGAGTCGAACGGGCGGACCGTCGTCGTGCTGGCGGCGACCGAGGAGCCGGCGCTCGAGCCGGGGCAGGTCGTGACGGTCAGGAGTGCCGACGGCGCACTGCGGACCTGGACGATCCGTGCCGTCCGCCCCGTCCCGGACCCCGGGCTGACCCCTGCCCTCGCCCCATCCGGCGGCCTGGTCGTGGTCATGGGCGGTCCCGGCGCACGGACCGTGGTGATCGCGACCTGACGCCGCGGGCCGGCGCAATGGCCGGTCGTCGAAACCCTGCTCGACCGGCGCGTTGGCCCCAGAGGGGTACGCGACCGGAGGATCCGAGCGACGTCGCCGATGACATCCGCGTGCGGCGCCGAACCGTGTCCTCGGGAGCCGCGTGAGGCGCGTCCGAGAACCGCGCGGTGGAGGAGGCAGGCGGGGCGGGGCGGCCTCGCCGCCGCTTCCCTGCCCGCCGCGAGTTCTCCGGTCGCAGCGGTGTCCTGCAGGGTGCCCGGCGACCCGGCACGCTGCGTGGCGGCTGCAGGCGGCGTGGACGCGCGGGGCCCGGGTTCGTCGTGTCTTTCCTCGTCGCCTCGCGAGTGGTCGGCGCGCCGTGTGCAGGGTGCTCGAGGGCCGGAGAAGCCCCGCGGTGACGGGGCACGGTCGCGGCGGCTGCACGTGGCGGCGTCGACGCGCGAGCCCCGGGCCCGCCGCGCTTTCCCCGGTCGCCGCGCGTTCTCCGGTCGGCACGCCGCCCGCACGTCGCCCGATGACGCCGGAACTGCCGCGCTGACCGGGAACCCACGCGGCAGCCGCCCCGACCGGTGGCCCGGTCCGCCGCGGCCGCGGCCCGGCCGGCGCGGCCGGCGCGGTCCGCGAGGTCCGCGAGGTCGGACACCACGGCGCCCCGCGGCGGAGGGCTGCGGGGCGCCGGGTCAGGTATCGGGCGGGTCGTCGAGCCGGGGGCGTCCCCGGGGGCGGGGGGCCTTGGCGCCGGACGGGAGGCGTCCGGCCTCGCGGAGCGCTTCCCGGAGGAGGAAGTCGATCTGCGCGTTGGTGCTGCGGAGCTCGTCGGCGGCCCAGCGGGCGAGGGCGTCGTGGACGGCCGGGTCGAGCCGCAGCAGGAAGCTCTTGCGGTCGGGCATCGCCGCGGATCAGTGGTAGAGCGAGCCCGCGTTGACGATCGGCTGGGTCGCCCGGTCCCCGCACAGGACGACCATCAGGTTGCTCACCATCGCGGCCTTGCGCTCCTCGTCGAGCTCGACGATCTCGCGCTCGGACAGCCGCTCGAGCGCCATCTCGACCATGCCGACAGCACCCTCGACGATCCGCCCCCGCGCGGCGACGACGGCGCCGGCCTGCTGGCGCTGAAGCATGGCGCCGGCGATCTCGGGCGCGTAGGCGAGGTGGGTGAGCCGGGACTCGACGATCGTGACGCCCGCGGCCTCGACGCGGTCGCCGATCTCGCGCGAGAGGCGTTCGGTGATCTCCTCGGCGTTCTGCCGCAGGGAGAGGCCTTCCTCGTGGGAGTCGTAGGCGTAGCTGGTGGCGATGTGGCGGATCGCGGTCTCGGTCTGGGTGTGGACGAAGGCGACGAAGGAGTCGACCTCGAACACGGCGCGCGCGGTGTCCTCGACCTGCCACACCACGACGGCGGCGATCTCGATGGGGTTGCCGTCGAGATCGTTGACCTTCAGGACCTCGCTCTCGTGGTTGCGGATCCGGGTGGAGATCTTGCGACGGCTGGTCAGCGGGTTGACCCAGCGCAGGCCGGAGGTGCGCACGGTGCCGACGTAGCGGCCGAAGAACTGCACGACCTTGGCCTCGCCGGGCGCGACCGTGGTCAGTCCGCGGAGGGTGACCAGCCCGAGGACGAGCGCGAAGATGCCGAACCCGATGAGCACACCGTCGCCGGCGGCGATCCCCGCGATGCCCAGCCCGACGAGCACGAGCCCGGCGAGGAGGCCGACGAACCCGTTGGGGCCCCACGCCTTGTGTTCGCGGACGGCGGGGTCGGGCATCCGCACCGGCGTCACCCCGAGCTCGCCTGCGGTGGTGGGTCGGTTGTCGTGAGCGCCCATCGTCGTCCTCCTGACGTTCCGGCCTCGTGGACCGCTAGCGCGATGATATCAATTTTTCGAGGCGAAGTGCTATCACTTTTTCTCGACGGACGGCCTACCGTGTCCGGATGGACGCCGACGACGTGCGCCAGGCCGCTGCGGCGAGCCGTGCGTTGCTGGAGCATGCGGAGCGCCGGGACTGGTCGGTGGCGGCCCATGGGGTCGACATGACCGTCGCGGAGGTGGTCGCCCACGTGGGTGCCACGTTGCTCGGGTTCGCGGCCGACCTCGCCGCGGGCGGTGCGACGCTCGACGCGCTCCACACCCGGTTCGACCCCGGTGCCCCACCCGGGGCGCTGGTCGCCGGGGTCGTGGCGGGGTCGGAGGTGCTCGGGGCGGTGGTCGCGGCGTCTCCACCCGAGGCGCGTGGCCACCATGCGTTCGGGTCGGCCGACGCGTCGGGCTTCGCCGCGATGGGCGTCCTGGAACTGCTGGTGCACACCGACGACGCCGCCCGCGGCCTCGGGATCGGCTTCGAACCCGACGCGCACCTCGCGCACCGCGTCCTGCACCGGCTCTTCCCGGCGACGCCGCGCGGGTCGCGATCATGGCCGACGCTGCGCTGGGCGACGGGGCGCTGCGCCCTCGACGCCGACCATCCGCGGCTGCAGGAGTGGCGCTGGCACAGCGCCCCACCCGACGGCCGCCCCTGACCTCATGCTGACGACGACGAGGTTGCGCGTCGAGGGCGGGCCGACCCGCCGCAAGCCTCCCGGCGATCCGCGCGACGTGGCCTGGACGCGGCGGCGCGGCCCCCCTGTGCGGAGGGCCGCGCCGGACTTGCGGAACGACGTCAGGTCATCGCGCCGGCCTTGTCGACGCGACGGTGGTAGCGCTCGCCCGCGCGGCCACCCAGGACGGCGGCGAGCAGCGTCACGATGGCGACGACGACGAGCAGGATGACGCCGCCGATGGTCAGTGCCCCGGTGGGCAGGGCGATGGAGGGCAGGACGACGCGTTCCATGACGTCGTACTCGGCGCCGAGGACGGCACCGGCGATGCCGACGACGACGGTGACGATCAGCCCGATGACCCAGGTGCCGCTGCCGTTGCGGGCGCCGTCGAAGCGGGCGAGCCGCCCGGCGACGTAGCCGCCGCCCAGGTAGGCGAGCGCCATGACGACGACGATCGCGATCGCGGCGGTGAGGCCGACGGTCTCGGGCGCGGGGTTGGCGGGCGAGCCGGAGAGGTCGAGGGAGAAGCCGGTGGCGGCGGCGAGCCCGGCGGCGATCGCGAAGAGGATGACGGTGAGCCCGACGGCGACGATCCAGCCGAAGAAGGCGGCGCCGAACTTGAAGCCGCCGAAGCGTTCGTGCTGGCGTTCGCGGGCGACGGCGAGGGCGCCGCGGCCGGCGTAGTGGCGGTCGAGCTCGCCGCGGGTGTGGGCGTCGGGTTCGCCGTTGCCGGCCGAGGGTGCGGTACGGAACCCGGCTTTGTCGACGGGCACCACGATCCCCTGGTCGCCGTGGGGTTGCGCGCGGTCGAGGGGGACGAGGTGTCCGCTGCCCATGCGTCCCTTGACGACGCCCCACGGCACGGGGGAGTGCTCGGTGGCGGGGTGGATCCGGGTGAGCGTCCCGAGCTTGGCGCCGTCGCGGCCGTGGACGGTGCGTCCGGTCCAGTCGTCGGCGGCGGGTGCGGTGGGTGCGGTGACGTCCGGCGAAGCCGTGGTGGTGGCAGGTGGAGGTGGGGTCCGGCCGGCCGTCTCGTCGGGCAGCGCGTGCCGGGCCGGCCTGTCGGCGGTCGGTGCGGCGGCCTGGTCGTCGGCCACCGGGGCGGCACGATGGTGGGCGTCGCGCGGGGTCGGGTGCGGTGTCGTGGTCATTGGGAGCCACCTCCTGACCCTCCTTTCCCGATGGTGGCTCCGCTCACACATTGCGATGTCGCAGGTCACCGGATCGGTGGGGTGCCCGGGAGGCCGCAGGCCGCGTCGGCCGACATGGGACGATGGAGGTCACCCGCAGCGAAGGAACCTGAGTGACGACGTACGCCGACCGCACGTTCACCCCTCCGGAGCGCATCCGGAACTTCTGCATCATCGCCCACATCGACCACGGGAAGTCCACCCTGGCCGACCGGATGCTGCAGCTCACCGGGGTCGTCGAGGAGCGCGCGATGCGGGCGCAGTACCTCGACCGGATGGACATCGAGCGTGAGCGCGGCATCACGATCAAGGCGCAGAACGTGCGGCTGCCGTGGCAGCTCGACGGTGAGGACGTCGTCCTGCACCTGATCGACACGCCCGGCCACGTCGACTTCACGTACGAGGTGTCCCGCGCGCTGGAGGCGTGCGAGGGTGCGATCCTGCTGGTCGACGCGGCGCAGGGCATCGAGGCGCAGACGCTGGCGAACCTGTACCTGGCGCTGGAGAAGGACCTGACGATCGTCCCGGTCCTCAACAAGATCGACCTGCCGGCGGCCGACCCGGACCGCTATGCGGCGGAGATCGCGCACATCGTGGGCTGCGACGCGAGTGACGTGCTGCGCGTCAGCGCCAAGACCGGTGCGGGTGTTCGGGAGCTGCTCGACGAGGTCGTCCGCCAGGTCCCGGCCCCGGTCGGCGACCCGAACGCCCCGGCCCGGGCGATGATCTTCGACTCGGTGTACGACACCTACCGCGGCGTCGTCACCTACATCCGTGTCGTCGATGGCAAGATCACCCCGCGCGAGCGGATCAAGATGATGTCGACGGGTGCGACGCACGAGCTGCTCGAGGTCGGCATCGTCTCGCCGGAGCCCAAGCCGTCCGACGGGCTGGGGGTCGGCGAGGTCGGCTACCTCATCACCGGGGTGAAGGACGTCCGGCAGTCGAAGGTCGGCGACACGGTCACGAGCCAGCGCCACGGTGCGACGGAGCCGCTCACCGGCTACCGGGAGCCGCGGCCGATGGTCTACTCGGGCCTCTACCCGGTCGACGGCTCGCAGTACCCGGACCTGCGCGAGGCGCTCGACAAGCTGCAGCTCAACGACGCGGCGCTCACCTACGAGCCGGAGACGTCGGCGGCGCTGGGCTTCGGGTTCCGCTGCGGCTTCCTGGGGCTGCTGCACCTGGAGATCACGCGCGACCGGCTGGAGCGCGAGGCGGGGCTCGACCTGATCTCGACGGCGCCGAACGTCGTCTACCGGGTGGTCCGTGACGACGGCGTCGAGCAGTTCGTGACGAACCCGTCGGACTGGCCGACGGGCCGGGTGGCGCAGATCTTCGAGCCGGTCGTGAAGGTGACGGTGCTGGCGCCGTCGGAGTTCGTCGGCACGATCATGGAGCTGTGCCAGAACCGGCGCGGACAGCTGGGCGGCATGGACTACCTGTCGGAGACGCGCGTCGAGCTGCGGTACACGATGCCGCTGGCGGAGATCATCTTCGACTTCTTCGACGCGCTGAAGTCGCGCACCCGCGGCTACGCGAGCCTCGACTACGAGGAGGCCGGTGAGCAGGAGTCGGACCTGGTGAAGGTCGACATCATGCTGCAGGGCGAGCCGGTCGACGCGTTCTCGGCGATCCGGCACAAGGACGACGCCTACTCCTACGGCACGGCGATGGCGACGAAGCTGCGCGAGCTGATCCCGCGTCAGCAGTTCGAGGTACCGATCCAGGCGGCGATCGGGTCGCGGATCATCGCGCGCGAGAACATCCGCGCGATCCGCAAGGACGTGCTCGCGAAGTGCTACGGCGGCGACATCACGCGGAAGCGGAAGCTGCTGGAGAAGCAGAAGGAGGGCAAGAAGCGGATGAAGACCATCGGTCGGGTCGAGGTCCCGCAGGAGGCCTTCGTGGCGGCGTTGTCGACGGACTCGTCGTCGGCGGACAAGCCGAAGAAGTAGGGGCGGGGAGTGGCCCGGGCGTCCGCGACGTGGGAGCCCGGGCGGTCACGCGTCGGGGAAACTCAGGCGGGGGCGTCGGCGAGGTGGGCGAGCAGGTCGGCCAGCTGGGCGCGTTCGCGGGGGTGCGCGGCGCCGAGCGCGGTGCCGACCTTGCGTTCGACCATCCCGCACACACGTTCGACGACGGCGCGGCCGTCGGCGGCGAGGTGGACGAGGACGCGTCGTCGGTCGACGGGGTCGTGACGGCGGTAGGCCATCCCGGCCGCCACGAGCCGGTCGACCACGCGGGTCGCCGTCGGGGCGGGCAGGGCGGTGTGGCCGGCGATCTCTCCCATGCTGCGGCCACCGCCGCGGGAGAGCATCAGGAGGACCCGCCAGCCGTCGCGGCTGACGCCCTCCGACGCCGTTGCGGGGACCAGGGCCGTGGCTACGGCCCGGTCCACGCGGTCGAGTAGTTCGACGAGGCCGGGTACGCGCGGCGCCGGGGCGGTGGCGACAGCCCCCGGCGCCGATCGACTGAATGGCTCAGACACGGCTACCGACTGTACTTGACGATTGAGCTATCTCGGCTGTTTCCCGAGGAAGAAGCTGAGAAGTCGTCCTGTTCGGTCTCAGTGAGTGAACACGATCTTGCCGGCCGTGTTCCCGTCGAGCATGGCTCGGAAGCCCTCTTCGGCCTGGTCCATGGGCAGTTCGAGCCCGACCTCGGGGACGATCCCCGCATTTGCGACGAACTTCAGCAGGTCGGCGAGCTCGTCGCGGGTGCCCATCGTCGAGCCCTCGACGCGGAGCTGGAGGAAGAACAGCCGCTGCAGGTCGGCACCCGGCTGGGGGCCGCTCGTCGCGCCGCAGACGATGATCGCGCCGCCGGGACGCAGCGACTTCATCGAGTGCGCCCACGTCGCCTCGCCGACGCTCTCGAAGACGGCGTCGACGCGCTCGGGCAGCCGCGCGCCGGACTCGTACGTCGCGTGCGCGCCCAGCTTCTCGGCCAGTGCGCGCTTCTCCTCGGTGCGCCCGGTCACCCACACCCGCATCCCGGCGGCCCGCCCGAGCTGGACGAGTGCCGTCGACACACCGCCGGAGGCGCCCTGCACGAGCATCGTCTGCCCGGGGCGAAGCCGGGACTTGGTGAACAGCATCCGGTAGGCGGTGAGCCAGGCGGTGCCCATGACGGCGGCGTGCGCGGCGGACAGCCCGGCGGGCTTGGGCACGGCGTTCTGGGCGGGGACGACGACCGTGTCGGCCATCGTGCCCTGGTGCTTCTCGGTGAGCAGGGTGCGGCGCGGGTCGAGCGTCTCGTCGCCGGTCCACGTCGGGTCGCCGATGATGGAGTGGACGACGACTTCGGTGCCGTCCTCGAGGGTCCCGGCGCCGTCGCAGCCCAGGACCATGGGGAACTGCTCGGGCTTGATGCCGACGCCGCGCAGCGTCCACAGGTCGTGCATGTTGAGGCTCGCGGCGGAGACCTTGACCGCGACCCAGCCCTCGGGGACCTCGGGGTCGGGGCGCTCCCCGACGGTGAGGGAGTCGAGAGGGGCGTCGGGGTTCGGCTCGGCGGCGTAGACGGCGAACATGCCCCGAACCTAGTCACGATCGCCCGGGTCTACCGTGTGACGTGTGCGGGCGCTGGCGAACTGGTGGGACGCGGTCGAGCTGTGGGTGACCCAGCTGCCGTTCCCGTTCCAGGTGGTGCTGGCCGCGGTCGTCGTCCTGCCGGTGTGTGCGGGTCTCGCGGTGCTGGTCGACCGGGCGGCGGGGGTCGTCGGCACGCTGCTGGCCGCGCTGCCCCGGCCGCGGCGCGCGTCCCGGCCGCCCGAGCCGTTGTTCGACGTCCCCACCGAGAGGTGAGGTGAGCTCGCCGCGGCGCGGTGGGTCGGTGCGCGCGGCCCTCGTCGCGCTGGCGGTCCTCGCGGCGATCGTCCTCGTGGGGACGTTCGCGCGGTCCGGACCGGCGCCGCAGGCCCCCGCGTCGGGGGAGTGTGCGACGGCGTCGGCGCAGGTCCCGGGCGCGGCGGCGTCGAAGCTCCCGGTGCAGCCGTTGTGCGCGCTGCCCACCGAGGCCGCCGCGGTGTACGCGCAGATCCGCACCGGCGGGCCGTACCGCTACGAGCGCGACGGCGTCGTCTTCGCCAACGCCGAGCGGCTGCTGCCCGCCGAACCCCGCGGCTACTACCACGAGTTCACGGTGCCGACGCCCGGTGAGGGCGACCGCGGCGCCCGACGCCTGGTCACGGGCTCGGAGCAGGAGCTGTACTACACCGGCGACCACTACGGCAGCTTCGTCGTCGTCGACGTGGCCGCCACCGCACGCTGACCCCGTCCGGTACCGGAGTCGATCGAGACCCTGGCGAACCGGACGCGAACAGGTGATGATGACCACATGACGGTGCAGTCGATCGGACTCCAGTGCAGCCCGCGTGACGCGGGTCAGGTCGCCGACACCGCGCGGCAGTGCGGGGCACGCGTGGCGCGTGTCGACGGTCCCCGGGACCGGCAGGCGTTCTACCAGGCGGTTGCCGCCCAGCTCGACGTGCCCGACTGGTTCGGCCACAACCTCGACGCGTTGCGCGACGTCCTCACCGACCTGTCGTGGCTGCCCGCGGGCGAGATCGTCCTGATCTGGGACGACCCTGCCGCCCTGGCCCCCGCCGATGCCGAGGGCCACGACCGGCTGCTCGACGTCCTCGCCGATGCCGCGGCCGCCTCCGGTGCGGGCGAGCGTCCGCTGCGCGTGGTGCTGACCGGCCGGATCTGAGCCTGCTCAGGCCCCCGCGGCCGCGGCGAGCGCGGTCAGGGTCTCCGAGCAGCCGGCGTCGACGAGCAACGTCGCGAGGGGGTCGCCCCGCGTCGTCCCCCGGTTGAGGATGACGACGGGCACCCCGAGCGCGTGCGCGCGCTTGACGAACCGCAGCCCCGACATCACGGTCAACGACGAACCCGCGACGAGCAGCGCGCCGTCGCCGGCCAGCCCCTCGACCAGAGCGTACGAGCGTTCGACGCGGGTCCGCGGCACGTTCTCGCCGAAGAACACGACGTGCGGCTTCAGCACGCCGCCGCAGCCGGTGCAGCCGGCGACGACGAACCCGTCGGTCTCGTCGAGGACGGCATCACCGTCGGGGGCGGTCTCCGCGGCGACCGCGGCCTCGGCGAACCCGGGGTTGAGCCCGAGGAGACGGGCCTGCAGCAGGTCGCGCCCGGTGACGTCGCCACACTCCAGGCAGACGACCTCGTCGATGCGTCCGTGCAGGTCGACGACGTCGCGGCTGCCCGCCGCGCCGTGCAGCCCGTCGACGTTCTGCGTGATGACCGACCGCAGCACCCCGGCCCGCTCCAGCGCCGCCAGCGCGATGTGCCCCGGGTTCGGCGACGCGTGGCGCATCCGGGCCCACCCGACGTGGCTGCGCGCCCAGTACCGACGCCGCGCGTCGTCGCCGGACCGGAACTCGGCGATCGTCATCGGGCTGCGCGCGGGCGAGTTCGGGCCGCGGTAGTCGGGGATGCCGGAGTCGGTCGACAGGCCGGCACCGGTGAGCGCGACGAGCGGGCGCCCGGCCAGCAGGTCGAGGGCCTGCGCGACGGGCGCGGCACCGGTGGTGGGTGGAGCGGTGGTCACTTCACCAGAGTAGGTGTCGCGTTCCTACAAGACCCGTCGTCGCGGGCCGACCAGGATCGACGGCATGGACCACACCGACCACATGCAGCAGAGCATCGACCTCGCCGTCTCGGTCATCCGTGGGACCCCCGTCGATCGCTACGACGACCCGAGCCCCTGCGCCGACTTCACCGTCGGTCAGGTCGTCAACCACATCGCGTTCGGGTTCGTCCTGGCGCAGCGCTCCGCGACCCGCGAGCCCTGGGACGAGACCTGGAAGCTCGAGGACGGCGCCCCGTTCCTGATCGGCGTCCCCGAGTCCGACTGGGCCGACCGCTGCGCCGAGGAGGGTGCCGCGACCGCGCGGGCCTGGGCCGAACCCGGCGTCTGGGACGGCGACAGCCACATGGGCGGCTCCCCGATGCCCGCCGCCGCCATCGGCTCGATGATGACCTCGGAGTTCGCCGTCCACGCCTGGGACGTCGCCGCCGCCACCGGCCGCGGTCTCGACGTGCCCGACGAGCTCGGCCAGGTCGTGCTCGACGGCGTCCTCGCGATCGCACCGATGGGTCGCGACGGCGGCTGGTTCGGCGCGGAGGTCCCGGTGGCCGACGACGCGCCCGCCTTCGTCAAGGCGCTCGGCGCCGCCGGCCGCGACCCCGGCTGGAAGGCCTGACCGTCGCCCGTCAGTCCGGGACGACCCAGGCGGGGGTGCGCTTCTCGGCGAACGCGCGCATCCCCTCCTGGCCGTCCGGGCTCGCGAAGTAGCCCGCGGACAGCTCCTGCATCTGCGCGAAGTCCTCCGACATCGACCGCGGACGCTCCGAGCGCAGCATCTCCTTCGTCCCGGCGAGTGCGGCCGGGGCGCCGAGCTTGAGGGCGTCGACGTAGCCGGTGACGGTCGCGTCGAGCTCCTCGGCCGGGACCGCGGCGTTGACCAGCCCGATCTCCTTGGCGCGCGTCGCGTCGAACACCGCCGCGGTGAGGAACAGCTCGTGCGCGGCGCGGGGCAGCAGCCGCGGCAGCACCGTCACCGAGATGACCGCCGGCACCAGGCCGAGCCGCACCTCGCTGAACGCGAACGTCGCCGTGTCGACGGCCACCGCGATGTCGCAAGCCGCGACCAGTCCGACCCCGCCCGCGCGGGCCGCCCCGGCGACCCGGGCCACCACCGGCTTGGGCGAGGTCCAGATCAGCTCCAGGATCGCGGGCACCTCCGAGATGCCCTGCTGGTCGGCCGAGGCCCCCCGCGTCTCCCGCAGGTCCATCCCCGAACAGAACACGGTTCCCGTGTGGGACAACAGGATCACTCGGGCGCTGTCGTCGGCCAGGGCGGCGCGCAGGTGCGCGAGCAGCTCGCGCCGCAGCTGCGCCGACAGCGCGTTGCGGTTCGTGGGGGAGTCCAGCGTGATGGTCGCGACGCCGGCCGTGATGTCGAGATGGACGAGCTCCGAGGGGGCGGCGTCGCCGTCGGGAGGGGTCATGGCCGGACCGTATCCGAGCCGGCCCCGCCCCTCGCGCCGACTTCGACACAGGACTGGTCCAGGCCGTGATCGAGCAGTCCCCTGTCGAACTCGGCGTGGCAGTTCGTGGACGAGCCGGGCGTCGTCGGCCAGGCTGCGGGCATGCTCCCCGAGGACCCGACCGAGTTCCTGCACACCGCCATGCCCTTCGCCGCGCTGATCGGCGCCACCGCCGTCGCCGCGGGCCCCGACGAGGTGCACCTGCGGCTCGAGTGGGACCCCACCCGCACCACCACCGCGGGCATGCTCCACGGCGGCGCGATCATGGCGCTGGCCGACACCGCCGGAGGGTGGGCGGCCTACCTGAACCTGCCCGAGACCGCGACCGGCACCGCCACGATCTCCTCGGCTACCAACTTCATGCGCCCGCTCGTCGACGGGCACGTCGACGCCGTCGCGCGGGTGCTCCACAAGGGGCGCACCACGATCGTCGTCGACACCGAGCTGCGCGACGCGAAGGACCGCCTCGTCGCCCGCGTCACCCAGACCCAGGCCGTCCTGACCTGACGGTCAGCGGTGCGCGAAGTACTCGTTGGCGCGGTTGTTCCACAGCAGCGCCAGGATGATGACGGCGATCGCGATCGATCCGATCGACCCCGAGCCCGCGCCGGACGTGCCGTACACCGCGAGCGTCGTGATCGCGCCGATGATCTGCAGCACCTCCAGGACGGTCACGATGAGGCGGGCACCGTTGCCGCCCTTGCCCAGCCGGGACGCGACCGCGGCGGTGATCAGGCCGACGATCAACGTGAAGATGCCGACCGCGACCAGGACTCCCGTCGCGACACTGATCTGTGAGGTCCCGACGGTCGCGGCCACGATCAGCAGCAACACACCGACGATGATCTGCAGGATCGCCGAGATCCAGGTCAGGACGACGACCACCGTGACACTGCCGGGACGAGCGAGGGGCGCTGCACTCATGTGCCGTTCCTTCCGATCGGACGCGCGAACGAACACGCCGCCGGAAGCGGCCCGGCGCCGGGCGAGGTGACTCTCCACTCGCACCGTGCGACGGGTCCGTTACGTCGGAGGTCGCCGCTCTCCCGGCGGAGGCGATCGGGCCGGGCCGGACCCGCACCGGCCGGGAGGGGGACCCGTGGCGACCGCCACGGCCCGGCCCGTGCAACGGGGCGACGCCCCAGCGCCCGCCCCGTCGACGCATGACTCGCCGCCCCCACCTCGGCCGTTACGCCGGTTCCGACCGCTGTGCGCAGGTCGGGGCCCGGTCAGGCCGCCGTGGCGTCGCGGCGCGCCACCTCCGCCCGCACCAGCGGGATGACCTCGCGACCGAACTCGTGCGCGTCCCCGGGAGGCTCCCGCTCGGTCCACGCCCTCTCGAGGATCCGGATGGCCTCGCGGGTGCGGTCGTAGCGGCGGTCCTCGAGCCGGGTGTGTGACGGTCCCGCCGATCCGACCCGGTGCGCGGACCGCCTCCGGCGCCTACCCTCGGAGACGATGACCGACGGCCACGACAGTGCGCACCGGGGCACCGCCGTGCCCGTGACGCTGCTCGCCCGCCGCCGCCACGTCGACTTCTGCCGGACCAGCGCCGCGCTGGTGGGGTGACGCGCCCACGCCCGTCCCGCCACCGTCACGCGAGGTCAGCCATGTCCCGTCGTCCCCGGTCCATCGTCGTCGTGGGCGCGGGCCCGCGCGGGACGGGGCTTCTCGAACGCCTCGGCGCCAACCTCGCCGAGCTGCTGCCCGACGGTGAGCTCGACGTCCACCTCGTCGACCCCTTCCCGCCCGGCGCCGGCCGCATCTGGCGGCACGCCCAGTCACCGCTGCTGGCCATGAACTCGATGGCCGCCGACGTCACCATGTACACCGACGACTCCGTCGTCTGCGCCGGCCCGATCGTGCCCGGCCCGTCGCTGTGGGAATGGGTGCAACGGGTCCGCGCCGGCGAGCTGCCGACGGAGACCGCCGACGCCCTCGGCCCCGCGCTGTGGGCCGAGCTCACAGCGGTCGACGCCTCGACCTTCCCCAGCAGGCAGCTGCAGAGCCGCTACCTCGCGTGGGTGCTGCGCGACGTCGTCGCCACCCTCCCGCCCCGGGTGCGCGTCCACCTGCACACCGGGCGCGCCACCGGCATCACCGAGACCGGCGACGACCAGTGGGTCAGCGTCGAAGGGCTCGCCGCCCCGCTGCGCGCCGACACGGTCGTGCTCGCCAGCGGTCACCTCGACGCCGTCCCCACCCCTGACGAACGGGCCCTCGCCGCCCACACCGCCGCGGCCGGGCTGCGCTATCTGCCTCCCGAACAGACCACCGACACCGACCTCTCCGTCGTCCGCCCCGGCGAGACCGTGCTCGTCCGCGGCCTCGGCCTCGCCTTCGTCGACCTCGTCGTCCTGCTGTTCGAGGGCCGCGGCGGCCGGTTCGTCCCGGCCTCGGACTCCTCGGACCGCCTGCGCTACATCCCGTCCGGCGACGAACCCGTCCTCGTCGCCGGCAGCCCCCGCGGCACCACCTACCACTCCAAGACCCACTACCAGCTCCGCGCCGGCCGCCCGCCCCTGCCGCGCCACTTCGGCCCCGACCAGATCGCACCGCTCGTCGCCGACGGGCCCGTCGACCTCCGCACGACGCTGTGGCCGCTCATGGCCAAGGAGATCGCCTGGGGCTGGTACCACGAGCTCGTCGCCGGGCACCCCGACCGCGTCCCCCTCGACCTCGACGAGTTCGCCGCCCGCTTCGACGCGGCAGGGTGGGGCACGCCGTCGATGGACGCGTTGCTCGCCGAGGTCGCGCCCGACCCCCTCGACCGCCTCGATCTCGACGCGCTCGACCGTCCCCTCGACGGGATCACCGCCCCGTCCCTCGACGCCCTGCAACCCCTCGTCGTCGAGCGCATCGCCGAGGACCTGCGCCAGCACGTCGACACCCGTCACACCCCACACCTCGGCGCCTTCGTCGCGATGCTGTCGGTCTACAACGAGGTCACACGCCTGCAGGGCGACGGCGCGCTCACCGCCGCCTCCCGGGCCCGCGACGTCCCCTGGTGGCAGAGCTTCTTCAACTCCGTCGCCAGCGGCCCTCCCGGGTTCCGCGTCCGCCAGATCCTCGCGCTCGCCGACGCCGGACTCGTCCGGTTCCTCGGCCCGGGAATGTGGGTCACCCCTGACTCCTCGGGTTCTTCCGGCGGCGCCGTGCTGCGCGCGGGAAGCGCCGCGACACCGGAGGTCGTGGCCTCCACGATCCTGATCGACGCCCGCCTCCCCGACCCCAGCGCCGCCCGCAGCACCGACCCACTCCTCGCCGCCCTCGTCCGTGACGGCGCCGTCAGCGAGGAGATCCTGCGGGCCGACGACGGCACCGTCCTGCGCAACACCGGCCTCATCCGCGTCCGCCCCGCCGACGGTGCGATCGTCGACGCCCGCGGCGCCGTCCACCCCCGGCGCTTCGCCGTCGGGCCGCACACGATGGTCAAGGTCGCCGGGGCCTTCACCCGGCCCGGCATGAACGCGCAGAGCCTGCGCTACAACGACGCCATCGCCCGCGCCGTGCTCAGCAGCCTGCCCGCGGAGTCGGCCGCAGCGGCCTGAGCTGCCTCCCCGGTCAGCGGCGGCGCGGCGGCTGCGGCGGGACCTTCGGGAGCTCGCCGGTCAGCCACGAACGGCGGCGTGGGCGCGGGATCGGCCGGAACGCCGTGGTCTCGGAGTCGACGTCGTCGTCCGGGACGCGGGGATCGGGCACGGTCAGCTTCGCGAACGCCTGGGTGAGGTGGACGATCGGCAGCGCCGCCGTCGGGGAGTCGACGTCGTTCGACGGGCGCCGGTCACGGTCCGGGTCGCGGTGGTCACCCCTGGTCCGGTGGTCGTCCCTGGTCCGATCGTCGCGGCGGGTGCCGTTGTCGCGGCGCGCGTGGGGCTCGTGGTCCGGTGTCGACCGGTCCGGGCGGCGACGGTCGTCGGTGTGCCGGGAGTCGCGACCGTTCCGGTCCTCGCGGTACTCGTCGCGTTCGCGGTCCTGTCGTGTTGCGCGGGAGTGGCGGGCGCGGCCGCGGTCCTCGCGGTAGCGGTCGTCGGTGTCGTCGCGGCGGGGCCGGCGGCGGGGGAGCGCGGTCGTCTCCGACACCTCGCCCGCGCCGGCGCCGAACCGGGGCTCCCCGGCGTCACGACGACCGACGGGGGCGTCCTCGCGGGCACGGCGCCGGTCGTCGCTGTGACGGTCGGGGCGGTGCGCGCCGGTGTCGCGGCGACGACGCCCCGGACCGTCGCGGTCGTCACGGCGGTCGTCGTGGGTCCGGCGGTCGTCACGGCGGTCGTCACGGCGGCCGCGGTCGCTGTGCCGGTCTGCGACGTGGTCGCGGTCGTCGCGACGGGTGTCGTGGCGGTCGCGGTCCTCGATGGGCCTGCGCCGGCGGGGACGGCGCTCGTCGGCGCTGTCGTCGCGGCGGCGGGTCCGGGCGGGGCGTGCGTCGTCCGGGGCGTGGCCGTCGCGCCGCGAGCCGTCGTGCCGGGAGCTGTTGAACCGGCCACCGTCCTCGGAGCGATCGACACGCGAGCCGTCGACCTGCGAGCCGTTGACCCGAGGGCTCTCGGCGTAGCGGTCATCGGGTGTGGCGTCGCCCGGTCGGGCACCGTTCACGCGCGAACCGTTCACACGCGAACCGTCGGCCCGCGAACCGTCAGGGCGCGAACCGTCAGGGCGCGAACCGTCAGGGCGCGAACCGTTCGCGGCTGCTCCATCCCAACGGAACCCGTTCACCTCGCGGCCACGCCCGCCGCGCTCGTCCCGCGGCCCACGGTCGCGGTCGTCGCGCGGGCGGTCGGCACGGTCGCGGTCGTCGCGCGGGCGGTCG
>MEGH01000051.1:0-7071 GCA_001725415.1 Pseudonocardia sp. SCN 73-27 | reverse complement strand
GGTCGTCGCGCGGGCGGTCGGCACGGTCGCGGTCGTCGCGCGGGCGGTCGGCACGGTCGCGGTCGTCGCGCGGGCGGTCGGCACGGGGACCGTCGGGGCGGCGGGGGCCGCTGTGGCCGGGGCGCACCGGGTGGAGGGCGCGGGTCGCGGTGACCTCGTCGGACCCGGCGCCCTGCCGGCCGGACCCGTTCCGCTGCTGCGGTGACGCGTTCCCCGGCGCCCACTCCGGCGCCCCGCCGGGTCCGGGCAACGGCCGACGCCCGGGTGTCCCGAGCAGCGAGGTCTCCTCGACGGCCGGGCCGGTGCGCGCGTCGGCGTAGACCTGGGGGCGCGCGATGGTCTGCTCGCGGGGCTCGTCGACGCGACGCGGCGCGGGGGGAGCGGCGGGCGCACCGGCGACCGGCATCGCCACGTACCGGCGCGGCGCCGGGGGTTCGGCGTGCTCGGGGCGCCGGAACGGGACCGGCACGGGGCGGGTCGAGTCCTCCCGCTCGCGGTCGCGCTGCTGGGCGACAGCCGCCGGAGCGACCCGCGGCCGCGGCACGGGCCGGGCGACAACGGCGGCCTTCTCGGGGGCGGAGGCGGCGGCGTCATCGGGGTGGTGCAACCGGTAGAGGTGTGCGTACCCGGGGCTGGTGGCCAGGAGTTTCTCGTGGCTGCCCCGGGCGCTGACGGTGCCGTCCTCGACGAAGACGATCTCGTCGGCGTCGGTCACGGTGATCAGGTTGTGGGAGATGATCACCGTGGTGCGGCCGTCCATGAGGCGGCGCAGCGGCTCGAGGACGCGGCGGGTCGATTCGGCGTCGAGGCCGGTGGTGGGCTCGTCGAGGAGCAGGACGGGCGCGTCGCGGATCATGGCGCGGGCGATGGCGATGCGCTGGCGTTGCCCGCCGGAGAGCATGCGGCCGCGCTGGCCGATGCGGGTGTCGTAGCCGTCGGGCAGGCGCAGGACGAAGTCGTGGGCGTCGGCGGCCGCGGCGGCGGTGGCGACGTCCTCGTCGGTGGCGTCGGGGCGGCCCCAGCGGATGTTGTCGGCGATGGAGCCGTCGAAGACGAGTGTCTCCTGGAGGACGGCGGTGATGTTGCGCCGCAGGTCGGAGAGTGCGAGGTTGCGCAGGTCGACGTCGTCGAGGGTGATCGTCCCGGAGTCGGGGTCGTAGGTGCGCAGCAACAGCTTGGTGAGCGTGGACTTGCCCGCGCCGCTGGCGCCGACGACGGCGACCTTGGTGCCGGCGGCGATCTCGAGGTCGACGTCGTGCAGCGCGGTGCGGTCGGTGCCGGGGTAGCCGAACTCGACGCCGGTGATGCGGATGTCGCCGCGGGCGCGCCGCATGCGGACGGGTTCGGCGGATTCTTCGACGCCGGGTTTCGCGTCGAGGACCTCGATGATGCGTTCGGCGCTGGCGCTGGCGGCGAAGATCGAGTTGGTGAGTCCGGCGAAGCCCTGGACGGGGCCGTAGAGCTGGGAGATGTAGGCGAGGAAGACGAGCAGCCCGCCGAGGGTGATGCGGTTCTGGGACAGCTCCCAGACGCCGATGCCGATGACGACGAGGGTGCCGACGGACTCGACGAACGCGCTGATCGGGGAGAACAGGCCTTCGATCTTGATGGCGCGCATCTGGGCGCGGAAGTTGCCGAGGTTCTGGTCGCGGAAGCGGCGGCTCTCGTGGTCGGCGCGGTCGTAGGCCTGTACGAGGGCGACGTTGCCGAAGCTCTCCTCGGCGACGGCGCTGATGGATCCGGCGCGGCGGCGGCTCTCGCGGGCGGCGGACTGGATGCGCCGGGAGAAGGAGCGGGCGATGAGCAGGAAGATCGGGGCGGCGACGAGGGCGGCGAGGGTGAGCTGCCAGTTCAGGATGAACATGGCCCCGGCGTAGAAGACGATCTGGAAGCTGTAGGTCAGCGCCATGTTGACGCCGGACAGCATGAGCGCCTCGATGGACGAGACGTCGCCGGTGAGGCGGGAGAGCAGGTCGCCGAGCTGGCGGGTCTCGAAGTAGCCGGACGAGAGCCGGTGCATGTGGTCGAAGACCCGTTGGCGCAGGCCCATGACGAACTTCTCGCCGACCCACGCGGTCATGTACTCGTCGCCGAAGTTGATGAGGCCGCCGACGACGGTGATGGCGAGGAAGGCGCCCGCGACGAGCGGGAAGAGGCTGAAGTCCTGCGGGGTGATGATGTCGTCGACGAGGACCTTGAACAGGTAGATGTTCAGGGTGCCCAGTGCGGGTCCGACGGCGACGAGCAGGAGGCTGAGGAACATCCGGCCGCGGAAGGGCTTTGTGTCGGGCCAGAACCGTCTGAAGATGTGCCGGATCGGGACCTTGGCGGCCTCGCGGACGTCGGCGATGGAGCTTCGCCGGTAGGGCTCGTCGTCGTCGTACAGGTCGTCGTCGTACAGGTCGTCGTCGTATCGGTCGTCGTCATCGTCGTGCCGGTCGCGGTCGGAGCCGCGCGGGGACTTCGTCAGGTCGGGGGAGTCCCGGTGTTCGGGGTCGTGCTCGTGGTCCGGAGTCACCGAGGACCGACGCGGCGGGGGTGTACGTCCCTCGTCGGCGGTGGTGGACATCGACGATCTCCGTTCATGCCGACGGCCCCGCGCCGCTGGGGCTTCGCGCGGGGCCGCCGGGACAGCTTCTCAGCCGTGCTGAGTCATGCGTACTGCTGGTCTCTGCTGGGGCGAGAGATCAGCGGCCGCAGTGCTCGCGGTGGCGGTCGCGCTTCGAGCGACGGCCACACGGGTCGTCGTGGTGCTGGTGACGACGGCGGTGGTGGTGGTGACCGTGGCGGCGGTCGTCGTCACGATCGTCGCAGTGCGACGGGGGCTTCGGCACACAGTGCTTGATCGACGGCACGGGCTTGCGAATCATTGTGTTCCCTTCTGGATCGTGCAGCGCCATATGGCGCTGCTGCTCACTCTCTCGTATTCCGCACAGCTGCGTTTCAGTCGACACACATGTTCACCTGACTGACGGAGTGTGCCGATCGTGTCACCTGATGAGTTGACAACCCCGCCCGACTCGTGTTTCAGGCGCTACGTGTAGTGAGGCGGTCAGACCGCACCGACAGCGGGAGAGGGTGCATCGACGCAGCTCACAGCTTGATGAAGGCGAGACGCAAGTCGCTTGTCGATCTTACGTGGCCTCGTTGCTCCGAACGGGTTGCACTGAGAAGGGTTGGCGTCCGATCGGGGACCGCGCTGGGGCATCGGGATGAAATGGTGCACCGCGACTTTTTTCGTTCGGTACCGTTGTTCATCACTGTTCGGCGACGCCATGAATGCGCTCCGTACCATTGACGATAATGCCATCGCGCAGACGATTGTGCGAGGTCTCGCGTATTCGGCGCACACCTTTGCTCCGAACGGCGCAGCGTCGGAAAAGGGGTCAGCCGGCGTCGACGAGCGTGGCGACCGGGGATGCGGTGCCGGTGCGGTGGCGCGCGAGCGTCGTCGCGGCGACGAGGGGGTGGTCGCCGAGCGGGGCGGCGAGGGTCGTGTGCGGGTCGGCGTCGAGGGCGCGGGCCTCGACGCGGTCGAGCAGTCGACCGGGCGCGAGGAACCAGGGCAGGACGACGATGCGTTGCGCACCGAGGGCTCGCAGCCGGGCGATGGCGTCGTCGACGCCCGGTTCGGCGGAGGTCGCGAAGGCGGCGACGGCCCGGGGGAGCCCGGCGGCCAGCCCGCGGACGACGTCGTTGGCACGTTCGTGGCTCGAGCCCGCGGCGGCGAGGACGACACCGGTCCCGGGATCGTCGACAGCGGCACCGGCCTCGGCCAGCCGGGCGCGGGCGGCGGCGAGCAGCGGGGCGGGGTCGTCGCCCAGGACGGGTGCGACGGTGACGCGCAGGTGCGGCAGCCGGGTCGTGGCGGCCTCGACGGCGGCGGGGACGTCGACGCGGGCATGGTAGGCCGCGCCGAGCAGCAGGGGGACGACGACGGCGCGGCGGTGCCCGTCGGCGGCGACGGCGTGCAGCACATCGGGCAACCGGGGGGCGTTGAAGTCGAGGAACGACAGCCGGACGTCGAGGCCGGGGGCCTGCGCGGCGGCGGCCCGGACGAGCCGGTGCATGGTGGCGGCGGACCGGCCGTCGCGACTGCCGTGCGCGACGGCGACAAGGGCGGGCTCAGACACCGGCGGCCAGTCCCCGGGCACGCAGCACACGCCGCTCGATGGGCCGGAACACCAGCAGCTCGATCCCGATGCCGACGACGAGGATCAGCGCGATCGCGGAGAACACCATGCTGATGTCGTTGAGGTCGCTGCCCTGTTTGAGGTAGGCGCCGAGGCCGACGCCGAGCAGCGGCCCGGCGGCGATGATCTCCGCCGCCATGAGCGACCGCCACGAGAACGCCCAGCCCTGCTTGCAGCCTGCGAGGTAGCCGGGCAGGGCGGCGGGCAGCAGGATGTGCCGGGCGCTGGTCAGGCCGCGGGCCCCGAGGACCTGCCCGACGCGGGGCAGGATCGGCGGGATCTGGTCGATGCCGGAGACGAGCCCGTTGGCGATCGAGGGGATGGACCCGGCGAGCACGACGAAGTAGATCGTGGCGTCGGTGAGGCCGAACCACAGGACGGCGGCGGGCACCCACGCGACCGACGGCAGGCTCTGCAGCCCCGACAGCAGCGGGCCGATGGCGCGGCGCACGACCTTGACCTTGGCGACGAGCAGGCCGAGCGGGGTGGCGATGACCAGCGCGGCGAGGAACCCGAGGAACGCCCGGCTGATCGAGGTCCAGAGGATCGAGAGGACCTCACCGGTGACGAGCCGGGACTCGACGGCCTGCCACACGGTGATCGGCGCGGGCAGCTTGAACTCTGGCCAGATCGCGGCGGCCCAGAGGATCTGCCAGATCACGATCGACAGGACGAGCGCGACGAGCGGGGGCAGCCCGACGGTGATCGCGCGCCGCCACCAGGGGGTGCGGGCGACGGTGGGGGTGTCGAGCGCGTCGAGTCCCGCGAGCTCCGCGGCCGAGGTGTCGGACCGGGCCGCCGAACCGGGGAGGGTGGTCTCAGGCGGCATGGCTCGCGATCACCTGGCGGAGTCGGGACGTGATGTGGTCGTGGAGCCGTTCGCCGCCGGCGCCGTGGCGTTCGGTGACCTGCCACTCGGCGACGACGGTGCCCGGCCGCGACGACAGCAGCACGACGCGTTCGGCGAGCCGGACGGCCTCGCGGACGTCGTGCGTCACGAAGATGATCGTGGTGCCGGTGGCCTCCCAGACGCGTAGCAGTTCGCCCTGCAGCACGTCGCGGGTGATGGCGTCGAGGGCGGCGAAGGGCTCGTCCATCAGCAGGACGCCGCCGCCGGTGCCGTCGGGTCCGGTCGCGGCGGCGAGTGCGCGGGCGAGGGCGACGCGCTGCCGCATGCCGCCGGACAGCTCGTGGGGGCGCTTGTCGGCCATGCCGTCGAGGCGCACGAGGGAGAGAAGATCGGCGGCGCGGGCACGCCGCGCCGACCGGGACAGCCCCGACAGCTGCAACGGCAGCTCCACGTTGCGGCCCGCGGTCAGCCACGGCAGCAGCGCCGACTCCTGGAACATGAACGACGGTGACCCGGTGGGGCGCACCAGCTCGCCGGAGGTGGGCTCGTCGAGCCCGGCGACGAGGTTGAGCAGCGTGGACTTGCCGCAGCCCGACGCCCCGAGCAGGCAGACGAACTCGCCGGCGGACACGTCGAGGTCGACGCCCTGCAGCGCGGTCACCGCGTCGGCGCCGCTGCCGAACGTCTTGCCGATCCCGGAGAGCCGCACGGCGGTGGCCGACACGTCGTTCACGGGAACCGCGCTGGTCGTGGTGCTCATCCGGCGGATCGCCCTTCTGGTCCGTGGTGGGGGGCGGGGCCGGCTCCCCGATGTCGCCGAGGCGTGGGGAGCCGGCCCCCGAGCAGGTCAGCCCGCAGGCTTGTCGAGCCCGGCCGCGTCGACCGGGGGCTTGCCCGCGGCCTGCAGCACCTTGTTGACGGAGGTGACGTCGAGGAAGCCCTGCAGGTTGGTCTCCTGCTGCTGGGCGCCCGCCGTCACACTGTCCTTCGCGAGCTGCGGGAACGTCGCCGCGAGCGGGTCGAGGCCGAACGACAGCTCGGTGAACGCCCGGTCGACGACGGTCGGTGCGAGCGCCGACCCCGTCAGCTTCTTGATGGAGTCGTTCGACGCGGTCTTCGCGCCGGCCGGGTCGCTCGCGATGTAGTCGATCGCCTTCTGCTCACCGCGCAGCAGCGCCTCCACCGTCTCCGGGTGCTGCTGGAGGAACTCGGTGCGCACGATCAGGACGGTCGTCGGGAACTGGCCGTTCGGCCACAGCGTGCGCTCGTCGACGAGGACGCTCGCCCCGGCGTCGACCAGCCGCGAGCTCCACGGCTCGGGCAGCCAGCCACCCGCGACCTGCCCGGTCTTGAACAGGTCGAGCGTGCGCGGGTTGTCCAGGTTCTGGACGGTCACCTTGTCCGGCCCCTGGCCGATCTCCAGGTTGTTCTCGTCGAGCCACTTCTTGAGCGCGACGTCCTGGGTGTTGCCCAGCTGCGGCGTCGCGATCGTCTTGCCCTTGAGCTGGTCGGGCGTGGTGATGTCCTTGGAGACGACGAGCTGCGCTCCGCCGGACGTGGACCCGGCGATGAGCCGGATCGCCTGCCCCTGGGACTTGGCGAACGCGTTGATGGCGGGGCTGGAGCCGATGAACCCCGCGTCGAGCGAGCCGCCGAGCAGCGCGTTGACCTCGTCGGGGCCCGCGTTGAACGTCTGCGTCGTGAGCTTGGTCGAACCGAGCTCACCGGCGATGAGGCCCTTGTCGACGCCGATCAGAGCGGGCGCGTGGGTGATGTTGGGGAAGTAGCCGAGCCGCAGCTCGGCGGCGGGCGACGTGGCGCCGCCCGACCCGCTCGATCCCGCTGTGGGGGTCTCGGACGCCCGCGAACAGGAGGCCAACACCCCGACCGCGGTGAGGGCGGCGAGGAGGGCGATGGGAACTCTGGATCGCAGACGCATCTTCAGCGGGTTTCCTTCTTCTCGGGGGGTGGTGGGGGTACTACGGGCCGGGTGTCGACGGCTCGCGGCTGGGCAGGGCGACCAGCACG
>MEGH01000050.1 GCA_001725415.1 Pseudonocardia sp. SCN 73-27 | reverse complement strand
CAGGCTGACCCACTACACGCGGGTCAGCCCACCAGCGGGCATGTCAGTGTCCTCGATGTGTTGAGACAGCAGATGTCTCACATGTCCCGAGACTCGACAAGTCGCTGTGGCGACCATTGCCGCTCACGAGCAGAGTCTGGCCCGTGACCGACGCGAGCAACGCCGACGCCATCGTCCCTGACGACAAGGACTGGACCTGGGTGCTCGACCGCCCCTGCCCGGAGTGCGGGTTCGACGCCGCCGCTGTCGCGCAGGGGTCCGTCGGCGTGAGGGTGCGGTCGGCGCTGCCGGCCTACCGCGCCGCACTCGCCGCCCCCGACGCGCGCCGCCGCCCCGACCCCGCCACCTGGTCGGCGCTCGAGTACGGCTGCCACGTCCGCGACGTCTTCCGGATCTTCCACGAGCGCCTCACCCTGATGCTGCGCGAGGACGACCCCGTCTTCGCCGACTGGGACCAGGACGTCACGGCCCGCGAAGACCGCTACGACCTGCAGGATCCCGAGATGGTGTCGGCGGATCTCACCGAGGCGGGCGAGCGGATCGCCGCGGCCTGGGACGCCGTGCACGACGACCAGTGGGACCGTCCGGCCCGGCGCAGCAACGGCAGTGTCTTCACCGTCGGCAGCTTCTCGCGGTACTTCCTGCACGACGTCGAGCACCACCTGCACGACCTGCACCTGCCCTCGTCCTGAGCTGACGCCCGTCCGGGTTCGTGCGCCCGCCGCCAAGCCTCGGACCCGGCGACGGGGTAGGACAGGGACATGGCGACGACCGAGACCTTCCGTGCCTACGGCTTCAGCGCCGTGGGCGGCCCGGAGAACCAGCTGTTCCTCGACCTGCCGATCCCCGCGCCCGGGCCGGCGGAGCTGCTCGTCGAGGTCCGCGCCGCGGGGATCAACCCCGCCGACTGGAAGTCGCGCTCCGGCGGCCCCGGCCCGGTGCCGACGGAGTTCCCCGCCGTCCTGGGCCGTGAGGTGTCGGGGGTCGTGCGGGCCATCGGCCAGGACGTCACGGGGTTCGCGATCGGTGACGAGGTGTTCGGCTCCACCGCGCCCGGCGCCGGCGGGTACGGCGAGTACAGCCTGCTGTGGGCGGAGTCGTCGGCGAAGAAGCCGCCGCAGGTGTCGTGGACCGACGCGGCGGCGCTGCCCGTCGCCGTCTGCACCGCGTATGACGGCATCGTCTCCCTCGGCCTCCCCGAGGGTACGACGTTGCTGGTCAACGGCATCGGCGGCGGCGTCGGGGTGGCGGCGGCGCAGCTGGCCCGCAACGGCGGGGTGGCGGTCGTCGGCACGGCGAGCGAGGGGAAGCGGGAGCTCGTCGAGTCGCTCGGGGCGACGCTCGTCGGCTACGGGCCTGGCGTCGCGGCGCGGGTGCGGGAACTGCTGCCCGACGGCGTCGATGCGGTGTTCGACATGGTGGGCGGGGAGGCGCTGCGGGAGGTCGCGACGCTGGTGAAGGACCCCGCCAACCTGATCAGCATCGCCGACAAGAGCCTGGTCAAGGAGCTGGGCGGGCGCGACGTCGAGCGCCGCCGCACGACGGCCGTCTACTCCGAGGTCATCGCCCTGGTCGCCGACGGGTCGCTGTCGCCGCACGTCATCGACGTCCGGCCGCTCGACGAGGCCCCGGAGGCCCTGGCGGCGGTGGAGACGGGCCACGCGATGGGCAAGGTCGTGCTGCGCATGTAGCCCTCTCGTCGCCGAGTTCGACCTGGCGCCGGCCACCGCGGTCGGGACCAGCGTCACGTCGAACTCGGCGGGGTCGTGGGCTTCTCCTACGCGGCGGGGACGCGGCGTCGGCGCCGGTACTGTCGGCGCGGAACCGCGGAGGGTGTGTGCAGTGATCGAGTTGAAGACGCCGTCGGAGATGGACGCCATCGCGGCGGCGGGTGCGATCGTCGCCGACGTGCTGGCGACGGTCCGTGCCCAGGCTGCGCCGGGTGTGCGGGTGAGCGACCTCGACGCGGCGGCCGGTGACCTGATCGTCGCGGCCGGCGCGCGGCCGACGTTCTTGAACTACCTCCCGCGCTTCGCCTCGACGCCCTATCCGGCCGTGACCTGCGTCAGCGTCAACGACGCCGTCGTCCACGGCATCCCCGGCCCGCAGGTGCTGGCCGACGGCGACCTGGTCAGCATCGACCTCGCCGTCCATCTCGACGACTGGTGCGCCGACTCGGCGATCAGCTTCGTCGTCGGTGCCGCCGACCCGGCCGACCTGGCGCTGATCGACACGGCCGAGCGGGCGCTGCGGGCCGGGATCGATGCGTCGCTGGCCGGGGCGCACCTTGGCGACGTGGGGCACGCGATCGAGTCGGTCGCCCGTGCCGCCGGGTACGGCATGCTGGCCGACCACGGCGGGCACGGCGTCGGCAGGCAGATGCACGAGGCGCCGCACGTCCCCAACGAGGGCGAGCGCGGCCGCGGGATGCGGCTGGAGCCGGGCCTGGTGTTCGCGATCGAGCCGATGCTCATCGCCGGCGGGGGCGACCGCTACCGCCACGACGACGACGGCTGGACGCTGCGCACGTCCGACGGCAGCCGGGCCGCGCACGTCGAGCACACGATCGGCGTCACCGAGGACGGCCCGCGCGTGCTGACGCTCAAGGGCGCGTAGGCCGGGGTGGACATCCCGGTCACGCGGTTCTCCTACGCCTCGGACTCCGCCGAGGAGGTGTGGGATCTGGTGTCGCGGCTCTACATGCGCGTCCGGTTCCCGCCGCCCGTGGCAGGGCTGCACTACGCGGTCGACAGCGCGGCGACAGCGTCGCTCGGCGTCGATCTCGCGCGCTGCTCGCCGACGTCGGGTGTGGCGGCGGACGGCAGCGACCAGCTGATCCTGCTGAGCTGGCTGCGGGGCCGGGTGTCCATGGACTTCGGCCGCTACGGCGGGGCGGTCGCCGCGGCGGGTGACAGCAGCCTGTACCCGCCGGGCGCGCCGGGCGTGTTCGACATGGACGACTACGTCGGGCTGGCGGTCCGGCTCTCGCCGGACGAGGTGGGCCGCGCGGTCGAGGACCTGACGGGGCTCGCGCCGGGGGCGTTGCGCTTCACATCGGTCCGCCCGTTGTCGGCGGCGCACGGGCGGCTCTGGGGCGTCACGGCGCGGATGTTGTGGGAGGAGCTGACGGCGCCCGGCACGGAGACACTCACGCCGCTGGTGCACCGGGAGCTGGTCAACACGGTCGCGGCCGCGGTGGTGTCCGCCTTCCCGAACACGGCGATGACCCGTGGCTACGTGCCCGGCCCCGGGTACGTGGGTCCGGCGACACTGCGCCGGGCGCTCGCCTACGTCGACGCGCACGCGTCGTTGCCGGTCACGGTGGCGGACATGGCCGATGCCGCCGGCGTGAGTCCGGCGACGTTGCGGTCGGCGTTCCGTCGCCACCTGGGGACGACGCCGTCGGCGCACCTGCGCCGGGTGCGGCTCGACGCGGCGCACCGCGACCTCGTGGCGGCGGACCCGACGGGGGCCGACCCGTCGCTGCGGTGGCGGCGCGGTGGGGGTTCGGTTCTCCGGCCCGTTTCGAGGGCACCTATCTGGCGCAGTTCGGCTGTCGGCCCGGCGAGACGCTCCGTCGCTGACCCAGTTCCTTGACGCGACCAAGACGATCGGTCATATTGGTGTCGTGCCGCAGGTGAGCGTGAAGTCCCGGATCGTGGACAACGCGACGCGCGTGTTCCTCGAGAAGGGATTCCAGGGATCGAGCATCCAGGATCTGGTCGACGCCGCGGGCGTGCCGAAGGGCTCGTTCTACAACCACTTCTCCGGTAAGGAGGAGCTGGCGGTCGAGATCACGCGCCGCTGGGTCGTCGACGGCGGGCTCGACGGGCTGTACGTGCGCTCGGGTGCCCCGCTGCCGCGCCTGCGCGAGCACCTGGAGTCTGCTGCGGCGCGGCGGTTCGCGGAGTACGGACCGCACGGCTGCCTGCTGGGGAACTTCAGTACGGGCGTGCCGGCGGAGTGCGGGCGGCTGCGGGCGCAGGTCGCGGCGGGTCTCGAGCAGTGGACGGCGGCGGTCGCGGCCGCGCTCGCCGAGGCCCGGGAGGCGGGGGACCTGCACGTCGACACCGACGCCGCGGTGCTCGCCCGCTATGTCCTCGACGGGTTCGAGGGTGCGATCGCGCGGGGCAAGGTGTCGGGCGACCGTGCCGTCCTGGACCAGTGGTTCGACGTCACGTTCGGCGTCCTGCTGGTGTGAGCGTGTGTCCATTTCAAGATGACCGGTCGTTTTCAAGGAGTCGGGATGCAGATCATGGGAGCGGTCGCCCTGGTGACCGGGGCGAACCGCGGGATCGGCAAGGCGTTCACCGCCGAGCTGCTGGCGCGCGGGGCGAGCAAGGTCTACGCCGGAGCGCGTGATGTCACGACGGTCGAGGTCGCCGACCCGCGGATCGTGCCGGTCGCCCTCGACGTCACCGACCCCGCCCGGGTCACGGCCCTCGCGGAGGAGCTGGGCGACGTCACGCTGCTCGTGAACAACGCCGGCGTCGCCGCGTTCAGCACGCCGCTGACGGCGCCGCTCGACCAGGTACGCCGCGAGATCGAGACCAACTACCTCGCGCTCGTCGGCCTCACCCAGACCTTCGCGCCGGTCCTCGCCGCCAACGGTGGTGGTGCGGTGGTGCAGATGCTGTCGGTCGTCTCGTGGGCGGCGCCTCCCGCGCTGTCGACCTACGCGGCGTCGAAGGCGGCGGCCTGGGCGTGGACCAACGCCGCGCGCATCGACCTCCGTCGACAGAAGACCGAGGTGGTGGGCGTGCACGTCGGGTTCGTCGACACCGAGCTCGCCGCCGGTGTGGTCAGCGAGAAGGTCGATCCCGCCGCCGTGGCCACCGCCGCGTTCGACGGCCTGGAGGCCGGCGAGCCGGAGGTCGCCGTCGACGACTTCAGTCGCACGGTCAAGGCAGGCCTGTCCGACGACCAGAACCTGATCTACCCGGAGCTCGAACGCCGGTTCCTCGCCGCGGGCTGACCGCCCGGAAGAGGGACACACCGCCGGATAAGCTCCTGAGGCCGGTCCGGTCGACGGCGATCACGACCTGGGGAGGACCGTTGCCGGTACCGGTCACACGGTTCTCCTTCGCGTCGGACTCCGCCGACGAGGTGGCCGACATCGTCAGCCGGCACGGGATGCGCACCCGGATGCGGCGACCGCAGAGCGGGCTGAACTACGTGGCCGACACCGTGGCCACGGGCTCACTGGGCGTCGACGTGGCTCGGAGCTCGGCGTCGTTCAGCGCCGCGGTCGAGGGCAGCGCCGAGCTGATCGTCGTGACCTGGCTGCGCGGCCGGGCCGCGCTGGACTTCGGCCGCTACGGCGCCACCGTCGCGGGGGAGGGCCACAGCACCCTCTACGTGCCGGGTGCGTCCTCGGTGATGGAGATGGACGACTACGTCGGGCTGGCGGTCCGGATGTCGCCCGCCGAGGTGGGCCGCGCCGTCGAGGAGCTGACGGGCCTCGCACCCGAGGCACTGACGTTCACGTCGCTGTGTCCGGTCTCGGCGGCGCGCGGGCGGCTGTGGGGGATGACCGCGCGGATGCTGTGGGAGGACCTGGCCGCCCCTGCCGGAGGCGTTCTCACGCCGCTCGTGCACCAGGAGCTGATCGGCACCGTCGCCGCGGCGATCGTGACGGCCTTCCCGAACACCGCGATGACCCGTGGCTACGTGCCCGGCCCCGGTCACGTCGGCCCGGCCACGGTGCGGCGCGCCCTCGCCTATGTCGACGCCCACGCATCGCTGCCGATCACGGTCGCCGACGTCGCCGAGGCCGCCGGGGTCGGCCCGGCGGCGTTGCGGTCGGCGTTCCGTCGCCACCTGGACATCACTCCGTCGGCGCACCTGCGCCGGGTCCGGCTCGACGCCGCGCACCGCGACCTGCTGGATGCCGACCCCACCACCGCCGGGGCCACCGTCGCCGCGGTGGCCGCCCGCTGGGGGTTCGGCTCACGGTCCCGCTTCGAGGACTCCTACCGCCGCCGGTTCGGCTGCGCGCCCGGCGAGACCCTGCGTCGATGACGGTTCAGGAGGTCCGCAGCAGCGGGCAGTCGAGCCAGCTCTCGGGGATCGCGAACGCGTCGACCAGGAGCCGGGCGTGGGGGCGCAGGCTCGCGCAGAGGTCGTTGACCGCGGCGGTGACGGCGCGGGACTCGGCGACGGTGAGCCGTCCGTGCTCGAGGAACCAGGCCCGGTCGGCCTCGACCACCGAGAGCGCGTGCAGGTCGCGGACCTGGGCGAGCAGCTCGCGGGTGGGCGCGTCGGAGACCTTGTCGACGGCCGTCGCGATCGCGTCGTAGACGACCGCGTCGACGTGTGCGCGGGAGGCGTGCAGGAGGTGGTCCTGGGCGTCGTTGAAGATGCCGAACTGGTCCGACCCGGGGCGAATCGCGGGGCGGAGTCGGCGCGCGAGGCTCGCCAGCAGGTGCTCGGCGCGGTCGTGAATCAATCGCGCCTGGGCCTGCGGGGAGCGAGGATCGACGGCTCGCAGCCGGAGCTTCGCGAGACCGGTCTTCTCCGCCACCGCCTCGACCGCCACCCCGCTCGCGAACCGCGCTGTGCCGAGCGGGCCCAGCTCGGAGACGCGGCTCCCGTACTCCGACAGGAGCCCCTTCGCGAGCAGCTGCAGCAGGACGGTGTTGTCGCCCTCGAACGTCGTGAAGACGTCGGAGTCGGCCTTGAGCTGTGGCAACAGGTTCTCGGCGAGGTAGCCGGCGCCGCCGCACGCCTCGCGGCAGGCCTGGATCGTCGACGTCGCGTGCCAGGTCGCGACGGCCTTCAGTCCGGCCGCGCGGTACTCCAGGTCGCGCTGCGCCTTCTCGTCGGTGACGACGGCCCCCGGCGCCTGGATGCGGTGCATCTCCGCGACGAGGTCCTCCTGCGCGAGGTGCAGCGCGTAGGTCGTCGCCAGGGCGGGGAGGAGCTTGCGCTGGTGGGCGCGGTAGTCGAGCAGCGCGACCTCCTCGCCGGTGGTCGGGTCGGCGAACTGACGACGCGTCGAGCCGTACCGGATCGCCAGTGCGAGCGCCTTCTGCGCTGCGCTGCCCGCGCCCCCGGCGACGCTGATCCGGCCGCGGACGAGCGTGCCGAGCATCGTGAAGAAGCGGCGGTTCTCGTTCTCGATCGAGCTGGAGTAGGTGCCGTCCTCGGCGACGTCGGCGAACCGGTTGAGCAGCGCCTCGCGCGGGATGCGGACGTGGTCGAAGACCAGCCGCCCGTTGTCGACGCCGTTCAGCCCGGCCTTCTCGCCGCAGTCCGAGATCGTGATGCCGGGCATCGCGGCACCGGCGTCGTCGCGGATCGGCATCAGGAAGGCGTGGACGCCATGGGTTGCGCCCCCGGTGACGAGCTGGGCGAAGACGACGGCCATCTTCCCGTCGCGGGCGGCGTTGCCGATGTAGTCCTTGCGCGCGCCCGGCTCGGGGGTGTCGATCACGAACTCGCGCGTCGCCGGGTCGTAGGTGGCGGTGGTGCGCAGGTGCTGGACGTCGGAGCCGTGACCCGTCTCGGTCATGGCGAAGCAGCCGAGCAGCTCGCCGTCCATGATCGCGCGCAGGTATTCATCGTGATGACGAGAGGTGCCCAGTACCTGGACCGCGCCGCCGAAAAGGCCCCACTGCACGCCGGCCTTGACCAGCAGTGACAGGTCGCCGTAGCCGAGCGTCTGGAAGCTGACGACGGTCCCGCCGATGTCGCCCTCGCCGCCGTACTCGGGCGCGAACCCGGCGTGCGGACGCTTCGTCGCGGCGAGTTCGCCCATCAGGTCGAGGACGCGGGCGCGGTACTCCTCGGTCGACAGCCCGGGACGGACGGGCCTGAAGCGGCCCATCTGCTCGCGGACCTCTTCGCGCACAGGGGCCCAGCGTCCGTCGAGCAGGGTGCGGAGTGCGTTCAGGCGGGGATCGGTCGGAACAGTGGTGGTCGTCACGGGGTCACCTCCGGGGTGCGCAGACCGGCGAGCCCGGTCCAGGCGAGATCGGTCAGCCGGGCGGTCAGCTCGGCACGGGTGGTGCCGTCGGGGCGGGCGAGCCAGTCGTCGGCGGCGCCCTTGACGAGGCCGACGATCGCGTGGCCCCAGGTGCGGGCAGCGCTCGGCTGCCGGACGGCCTCGTCGACGACGGCAGCGACGTGGTCGCCGATCACCGTCGTCAGATCCGTCACGGGGTCCGTCGTACCGGCGTCGAGCAGCGGGCGGTGTACCACGAACCGGTACACCTCCCGGTCGTTCTCGATCAGCCACAGATAGGCGTCGATGCCGGCGGCGACCATCGCGTGGGGGCTGCCGGTCTGCTCGCGCGCGGTGTCGACGGCGGCGCGGATGCGCGTCACGAGCGTCGCGGCGACGGTCTCGCAGACCGCGACGTAGAGGCCTGTCCGGTCCTGGAAGTGTCGATACACCACGGTTTTCGACGTGCCGGCGGCCGCGGCGACGTCGTCCATGCCGACGCCCGCGCCGTGCGCCCTGATCGCCTCCACGGCAGCCGCGACCAGCTCGGCACGCCGCTGCTCCCGGTGGGAGTCCCAGCGGCTGTCGCGGCGGTCGCGGATCGGCTTCACGGCACCGACAGTACCGTGTACTTTGGGTATCAGCTACTGACGGGTAAGTCGCCCCGTCCCCTTCATCACGAGGAGAGAACATGCCGGCCAGGCGCGCCGCCGTCATCGGCGGCAACCGCATCCCGTTCGCCCGCGCCAACAAGCGCTACGCCCGGGCCTCCAACCTCGACATGCTCACCGCGACCCTCGACGGGCTCGTCGCCCGCTACGGGCTGTCCGGCGAGCGGCTCGGCGAGGTCGTGGCGGGCGCGGTCCTCAAGCACTCCCGCGACTTCAACCTCACCCGCGAAGCCGTCCTGGGCAGCAAGCTCTCGCCCGCGACCCCCGCCTACGACATCCAGCAGGCCTGCGGCACCGGCCTCGAAGCGACGATCGCCGTCGCCAACAAGATCGCGCTCGGCCAGGTCGAGTCCGGGGTCGCCGGTGGCGTCGACACAGCCTCCGACGCCCCGATCGCCGTCAACGAGGACCTGCGCAAGGTGCTCGTCGCCCTCAACTCGGCGCGCTCGCTCGGCGACCGGGTGAAGCTCGTCGGCAAGCTGCGGCCGGGGCAGATCGTCCCCGAGATCCCGCGCAACGCCGAGCCGCGCACCGGCCTCTCAATGGGTGAGCACGCCGCGATCACCGCGAAGGAGTGGGGGATCGGTCGCACCGAGCAGGACGAGCTCGCCGCCGCCTCGCACCGCAACCTCGCCGCCGCCTACGAGCGCGGCTTCTTCGACGACCTCGTCACCCCCTACCTGGGCCTGACGCGCGACGACAACCTCCGGCCCGACTCGAACGTCGAGGCCCTGGCGAAGCTGAAGCCGGTCTTCGGTCGCGGGGAGGACGCGACGATGACCGCGGGCAACTCGACGCCGCTGACCGACGGTGCCGCGCTGGTGTTGCTGGGTTCCGACGAGTGGGCCGCCGCGCACCGGCTGCCCGTGCTGGCGCACGTCGTCGACGCCGAGACCGCCGCGGTCGACTACGTCCACGGCCGCGACGGGCTGCTCACCGCCCCGGTGTTCGCGGTGCCGCGGCTGCTGGAGCGCGTCGGGATGTCGTTGCAGGACTTCGACTTCTACGAGATCCACGAGGCCTTCGCGTCCACCGTGCTCTCGACCATGAAGGCCTGGGAGGACCCGGCGTTCGCGAAGGAGCGGCTGGGTCTCGACGTCCCGCCGGGCGCGATCGACCGTTCCCGACTGAACGTCACCGGCTCGTCCCTGGCGGCCGGTCACCCCTTCGCCGCGACCGGCGGGCGGATCGTCGCGACGCTGGCGAAGCTGCTGCACGAGAAGGGCCCCGGCAGCCGCGGGCTGATCTCGATCTGCGCCGCGGGCGGCCAGGGGGTCGTCGCGATCCTGGAAGGTGCCTGACATGCCCACGGACACGTTGCGAGACTGGTCCAACACCGGTCTCGCCCGCCGGCTCGGCGCCCCACGCATCCCGGTCCTGCGCCGCTACTCACCTGGCCAGCCGCTGCTCGACGGCGGTCCTGCGCTCGTCACGGCCGTGGGCGGCGGCCGGTTCGCCGAGCCCATCGCCGCGCTCGTCGTCGAGGCAGGCGCCACCGTCGTCACGGAGGCGGGCGACGACAAGCTCGCCGCCGTGGTCCTCGACCTGACGGACGCGACCACGCTCGCGGACCTGGCCGCGGCCCAGCAGATCCTGACTCCGGCAGTGCGCAAGCTCGCCCCCTCGGGCCGGCTCCTGTTGTTGGGCCCTGTGAGTGGCGTTATTGGCTATAGCCAATACAGCCACTCACGAGGCGCCGAAGGCGCTGCCGTGGCGCAGGCGCTCGACGGGCTCGTCCGGTCCATCGGCAAGGAGCTGCGGGCCGGGGCGACCGCGAACCTGCTGGTCGTCGACCCCGACGCCGCGCCCGCGACCGTCGACTCCACGGTCCGGTTCTTCCTGTCCGCGCGGTCGGCCTACGTCGACGGGCAGGTCGTGCACCTCGGCGCCCCGGCCGGCGAGCCGGTCGACCCCACCGGGATGGACGACCCCGTCGACCCCGTGCGCCCCTTGGCCGGGCGCGTCGCCGTCGTCACCGGGGCGGCACGCGGGATCGGCGCCGCGATCGCCGACACCCTGGCCCGCGACGGCGCGACGATGGTCGCCGTCGACATCCCCGCCGCAGGCGAAGGCCTCGCCGCCGTCGCGAACCGGACCGGCGGGACGGCGTTGCAGCTCGACATCACCGCCCCCGACGCCGCGTCCCGGCTGCTGTCCTTCCTGCGAGAGCGCTTCGGGCGCGTCGACCTCGTCGTCCACAACGCCGGCATCACCCGCGACAAACTGCTGGCCAACATGGACGACGACCGCTGGAACTCGGTGCTGGCCGTCAACCTCGGCGCACAGCTCACCATCAACGAAGCGCTGCTCGCCGCCCCCGACCTCCTCGGCGCGAACGCCCGCATCGTGTGCGTGTCGTCGCAGAGCGGGATCGCGGGCAACCGCGGCCAGACGAACTACGCGGCGTCCAAGGCCGGGATCATCGGCATGGTCCGGGCGCTGGCGCCGCGGTTCGCCGAGCACGGCGCGACGATCAACGCCGTCGCGCCCGGATTCATCGAGACGGAGATGACCGCGAAGATGCCCGTCGGCACCCGGGAGGCCGGGCGGCGGGTCAACAGCCTGCGCCAGGGCGGGCTGCCCGTCGACGTCGCCGAGACCATCGGGTGGCTGGGGCAGGCGTCGTCGGGTGCGGTGAACGGGCAGGTCGTGCGGGTGTGCGGCCAGTCGATGCTGGGGGCCTGATGTCGCTCGCGCCGTTGTACGCCAAGGCCGCGGTCGGGGCGGTGCTGCCCGGCCGCGGCTCGGAACTGCCCACCGACGAGGTCGTCCGCGACGACGTCCTCGTCGACCGCGGACACCTCGCCGACTACGCGCGGGTATGCGGGTTCGCGCTGTCGGACACCCTGCCGCCGACGTACCCGCACGTGCTCGGGTTCGCGTTGCATGTCGAGCTCATGGCCCGGCGGAGCTTCCCGCTCGCCCTGCCCGGGCTGGTCCACGTGCGGAACCGGATCGTCGCCACCCGGGCGATCGACGCAGGTGAGCTGCTGCGCCTCGCCGTGCATGCGGAGCGGTTCGTCGCCCACCCGAAGGGCGCGCAGGTCGACCTGGTCACCGCGGTCGCCGTGGAGGGCGACGCCGTGTGGACCGGCCGCAGCACCTACCTCGCGCGTGGCGCCCGGCCGCCGGCCGGTGCGATCGCCGCGACGCCCGACGAGCTGCCCGACGTCTCCGACGAGCCCGCCGCCGCGGTGTGGCGCGTCCCCGCCGACACCGGGCGTCGGTACGCGGCCGTGTCCGGTGACGTCAACCCGATCCACCTGCACCCGTTGAGCGCCAAGGCCTTCGGCTTCCCGACGGCCATCGCTCACGGCATGTGGACGGCTGGACGGGCGTTGGCCTCGCTGCAGGGGCGGACCGACGACGCGATCGCCTACGACGTCGAGTTCCGGAAACCGCTGCGGCTGCCGTCGCGCGTGGATCTGCGGACCAGGGCGGTCGACAGCGGCTGGGACCTCGGCGTGGCGGGGCGCGTCGAGCACCTGCGCGGGACCATACGCCGTTCGGGCTAGAGTCCGGCGCCATGAGACTCGGGCGGTCGGTCGTCGGCTGGCCCGTCAGGATGCTGCTCGGGGGCGTCGTCGCCACCGCGAACCTGACCGGCACCGCGATCGTCGTCGCGCTGGCGGCCTGGGTGCTGCCCACCGGGAACGTCGACGACCCCGACCGCATCCGCTCCATCAACCTGCTGATCCTCGCCGGGTACCTGATCGTCTGCGTCCCGCTCGGCCTCGTGTGGGGCGGGCTGCTGCTGCGCACCCGGCGCGACGACGCGGCCGCCCAGCGCCGCCTCGTCCTCTACGGCCCGCTGCGGCTCGCGACCGTGCAGGCGGCGCTCTGGCTCGCCGCCACCGTGCTGTTCGTGCTGGTCAACCTGCAGTACGCCTGGCGGCTCGCGCTGACCGTCGGCGAGACGATTCTCATCGGGGGCATCACGACGGCCGCGCTGTCGTACCTGCTCGCCGAACGCATCCTGCGGCCCGCCGCCGCGCGGGTGCTCGCCGACCGGCCGCTGCGGCGCCGGATGCGGATCGGCGTGCTGGTGCGGTCGGTGCTGTTCTGGGCGCTCGGGACGGCGGTGCCCGTCGTCGGGCTGATCCTGGCGGCGGTGTCGTCGCTGGTGTTCCAGGACGTCCCCGCCGGGCAGCTCGCGACGATCACGATCGCCGTCGGCCTCGTCGCGCTCTTCGCCGGCTTCCTGACGACGGTCGGCGCCGCCCGCGCCGTCGCCGACCCCGTGACCGCGGTACGTCGCGCCCTGCACCGCGTGGAGGGCGGCGACCTCGACGCCCGCGTCCCCGTCTACGACGCCACCGAACTGGGCATGCTGCAGGCCGGCTTCAACACGATGACCGACGGCCTGCGCGAACGTGAACGGCTACGCGACCTCTTCGGCCGGCAGGTCGGCCACGACGTCGCCTCGCTCGCCGCGGCCGCCGGCGAGGTCGAGCTCGGCGGCGAGGTCCGCTCCGTGGCGGTGCTGTTCGTCGATCTCGTGGGGTCGACGGAACTGGCCGCACACCGGCCGCCGACCGAGGTCGTCGCCCTGCTCAACCGCTTCTTCGGGGTGGTCGTCGAGGTCGTCGAGGGCTGCGGCGGGTGGATCAACAAGTTCGAGGGCGACGCCGCGCTCGCGGTCTTCGGGGCCCCCGCCACGCTCGACGATCCCGCAGGCCAGGCCTTGTGCGCTGCCCGCACCCTCGCCGCCCGCATCGAGCGGGAGCTGCCCGGTACGACCGCCGGGATCGGCGTCTCGGCGGGCGACGCGGTGGCGGGCAACGTCGGCGACCCGCGTCGCTACGAGTACACGGTGATCGGCGACCCCGTGAACGAGGCGGCGCGGCTCACCGAGCTGGCGAAGTCGTCCGACGGCTGGGTCCTGGCGTCGGCGGCGGCCGTGTCGTCGGCTTCGCCGGAGGAAGCCGCGCACTGGCGCCTCGGCGACGCCGTCACCCTGCGCGGCCGCACCGACGCGACACGCCTCGCCACACCCGTGAACCCGTGAGTGGCGTTATTGGCTATAGCCAATAACGCCACTCACGGGTGGTCAGCTCTGCGCCACGCAGAACTCGTTGCCCTCCGGGTCGCGCAGCACGGTCCAGCGCAAGTCGAACTCGGCAATCTCGTGGTCCTCCACGACCTCGGCGCCCAGCTCCACGAGTCGGGTGACAGAAGCCTCGCGGTCGGCGCTGTGCAGGTCGAGATGGCACCGGTTCTTCGCCGTCTTCCCCTCCGGGACGCGGATGAACATCATCGGCGGGAACGCACCCGGGGCCGCCCGGCCCACCATCACGACCTCGTCGCCCGCCATCGCCTCCGCCGGCCGGTCCGTCGCCGCCGACCAGAACGCGGCCAGCTTCACCGGATCCGCGCAGTCGAACGTGACCCCACCCATCTGCAACGTCATGACTCGTTCCTCTCCTGCCGGCCCAGCGGCCAGCCGATCTCGGTGCGGTAGGCGGACTCGGGCTCTCCGTCGCCGGGCCCCACCAGGTAGGACTCGCGGACCGGCCCGGCGACGGGCACGCGTGCCCCGGCCAGCCAGGCCCCCAGCGAGCGGTACCCCTCCGACAGCTCGGTGTAGGGCCCGACGAACGTCACCACCGCGAGCCGGGCCGCCGGGAGCGTGAGCGCGGCGCACCCGTCGCCACCCCTGACCTCGATGCCCGCCGGGAGCGGCAGGTAGACCGTGACGTCGGCGGGGTCGTCCGAGAACTCGGCCGGGAACAGCGCGCCCAGCGGCCCGGCCGGCGCGATGCCCTGCCCGGCGAGCAACGCCAGCAGCCGCGGGAAGGCGTCGCCGATGAACCCGGAGAACGCCTCCTCGCGGCACGACCCCGACCTGGCCAGCACCGGTAGTGCAGGCTCGTCGCGTTCGACCACGGCGTGTCTGGTCAACGTCGACGGGTCGGTGAGCAGCGAGTCGACCTCCCCGAGGATCGCCTCGGTGCGGGCCAGCTGCTCACGCATGCGGTCGCGATGGTGGGCGAGAACAGCCCTGGTCTCGACGGGATCGCGCGCCGCCAGCACCCGCGCGATCTCGGGCAACGGCACGTCGAGCTGCCGCAGCGCCCGGATCACCCCTGCGTCGCCCAGCTGCACGCGGGTGTAGCCGCGGTAGCCGGTGCGGGCGTCGACGACCGCGGGCACCAGCAGCCCCGAGTCGTGGTACCCGCGCAGGGCCTTCGGCGAGAGCAGGGTCGCCCGCGAGAAGGCCCCGATCGTCAGGAGGTCCTCGTCCATGGCGCAAGCGTCGACCTTGACCCGGGGGAAAGGTCAAGGCAATGCTTCTTGTGGTCAGGATCTGTCCACAAGTGTTCGTAGAGTTGTTCTCAACGGATTCGGAGGCACACTCCGGACCCTCCGACGAGAGGACCGCACCATGGCCATCAACGACTGGCGCATCGAGCTCATCCACCTCCCCGTCGCCGACGTCGAGCGGGCCAAGCACTTCTACGTCGACACAATCGGCTTCACCCTCGACCACGACCACCAGATGGGCCCCGACCTCCGGTTCGTCCAGATCACCCCGCAGGGCTCCGCATGCTCGTTCACGATCGGCAAGGGCCTCACCGACATGGAGCCGGGCAGCCTCAAGGGCATCCAGGTCGTCGTCCCCAGCGCCGCCGACGCGCTCGACCACCTGCGCGGCAAGGGCATCGAGTGCTCCGACGTCGACGACCAGCCCTGGGGACGCTTCGTCTACTTCACCGACCCCGACGGCAACGCCTGGGTGCTGCAGGAGATCGTCGTCCCCTCCTGACCGGAACCGCGGCGCGCACCCTCATTGCTGTCTCCGGGGAGGCCTCAGCGCAACCATGAGGTTGCGCGCCGTGGTTCGGGCGCAACCCCACTGTTGTCGACGGGCGCGCGCACGACCGTCCGGTTGCGCGCGGATCGGCCGGGCCGCGCGCGGGCGTCAGGTCTGGCGGAAGCGGACGGGCTGGCCGGGGCGGACCTGGGCGGCGCGGTCGACGTCGGCGTCGCGCACCACGCCGACCACCGGATAGCCGCCCGTCAGCGGATGGTCGGCGAGGAACAGCACCGGCTCCCCGCCCGGCGGCAGCTGGATCGCCCCGCGGACCAGGCCCTCACTGGGCAGCTCGGCGTCGTCGGTGCGGTGCAGCGGCTTCCCGGTGAGTCGCAAGCCGATGCGGTCGCTGCGGTCCGACGCCGTCCAGGTCGTCGTGACGAGGACGTCCGGGGCGGTGAGGCGGTCGTCGCGGGGGCCGGGTACGAACCGCAGCACCACCGGCCCGGCCTCCGGCAGCCGGACGGGCGCGACGTCGACGAGTGGGTGGTCCGCCGGCGTCAGCCCGACCGGCAGCAGCACCCCGTCCTCCAGCGGGGGCGGGCCGATGCCGGAGAGTGTGTCGGTACTGCGGGACCCGAGGACCGGGTCGACGACGATCCCACCGCGGACGGCGAGGTAGGTCCGCAGCCCGCGGTCGGGGGTACCCAGCGCCAGCTCTGCGCCGGCTCGCAGCGGGATCAGGGCGTTGTGCCCCATCGGTTTCCCGTCGACGACTGCCTGCGCGGGAGCGCCGGTCAGCGCGACGGTCAGGTTCCGCTCGGCCCGGACCCGCAGCCCACCGAGCAGCACCTCGACCGATGCCGCGTCGGGAGGGTTGGCGACGAGCCGGTTCCCGAGCGCCCAGGCCGCGCGGTCGGCGGCACCCGAGCGGCCCACCCCGATCGACGCGAGGCCGACGCGGCCGGCGTCCTGCAGGAGCGCGCGCGGGCCGGTCGCCAGCACGGTCAGGCTCATCGCTCGACCTGCACGAACCTGACCCGGTCGCCGGGCGCGAGCAGCGCGGGCGGGTCGCGGTCGGTGTCCCACAACGTCGCGTCGGTGTGTCCGAGCAGCTGCCAGCCGCCGGGGGTCGCGCGCGGGTAGACCGCCGAGAACTCGCCCGCGAGCCCCACCGCCCCGGCCGGAACGCGGGTCCGTGGCTCGTCACGGCGGGGCACCTGCAGCCGCGGGTCGCCGTCGACGAGATAGGCGAAGCCCGGCGAGAACCCGGCGAACGCCACCCGCCATCCCGACCCGGTGTGGACGGCGATCACCTCGTCGACAGTGAGGCCGGTGAAGGAGGCGATCTCGTCGAGGTCGGGGCCGTCGTAGACCACGGAGATCTCGACGGGATCGGCCTCCCGCGTCACGGCGGCATCGGACACCGGGAGGCCGGAGACGGTGCGGCGCAATGCCCCGAGGTCGGCACCCGGGGCGGTGACGACGAGGACGGTCCGGGCGGCAGGGACGACGTCGACCACCACGGACAGCTCGGCGGCGCGGACAGCGGCGGCGAGCGCGACCGCCTCGTCGAGGGTGCCGACTTCGAACAGAACGGCCGCATCCCCGCAGCTGAGCGCCTTCACCGCACACGCCGGGTTCGACAGGAGGCTCGTTCCGGCGGGTCGACAACCAGCCTGAGGTCGAGCTCGGCGGAATCGGGACGGATCATGCGAACGCCGCCACCGTGACGCCGGCCGCGTCGAGGGCGGCGCGGACGGCCGACGCCATCTCGACGGCACCGGGCGAGTCGCCGTGGACGCAGACCGAGTCTCCGCTGACGGCGACGTCGTCACCGGACACGCTGCGCACCAACCCTTCGGAGATGATCCGCAGCACCCGCTGCGCGACCTCGTCGGGGTCGTTCAGCACCGCGCCCGGCTCGGAGCGCGGGACGAGGGTGGCGTCGGGGGCGTAGCCACGGTCGGCGAACACCTCCGGGACTGCACGCAGGCCCGCGGCCTCGGCCGCGCGGAGGAGTGCGGAGCCGGGAAGACCGAGGATCGGCAGGCCGGGGTCGTAGTCGCGGACGGCGGCAACGATCGCGTTCGCCTGCTCGGCATGGTGCACGGCGGCGTTGTAGAGGGCGCCGTGCGGCTTCACGTAACGGACGCGGGTGCCGACGACGCGGCACATGCCGTCGAGGGCGCCGAGCTGGTAGACCACCTCGTCGGCGAGCTCGGTGGGAGCGACGTCGACGAACCGGCGGCCGAATCCGGCCAGGTCGCGGTAGCCGACCTGGGCGCCGACGACGACGTCGTTGCGGACGGCGACCTCGATCGTCGCCCGCAGGGTCGACGGGTCTCCGGCATGGAATCCGCACGCGACGTTCGCGGAGGCGACGAGGCCGAGAATCGCCTTGTCGTCACCGAGCTGCCAGCGCCCGAAGGACTCGCCGACGTCGGAGTTGAGGTCGATGGCGGTCATGCGCCGGATCCTGGCCGAACCCGCCGACGACCGCACCGCCGGGGGCGCCCCGCCGGCGGACTGTGCCTGATCCGGTCGGGCCAGGACTACGCCGACACCGAGGGCGACGAACGCGCCAGTACCTGGGCGAGGTCGAGCCGCCGCTGTGAGACCTCGTGAGTGGCGTTATTGGCTATAGCCAATAACGCCACTCACGGGGTCAGCCGGTATTCCGCAGGCCCGCGGCGATGCCGTTGATCGTCAGGAGCAGGGCGCGGTGCAGGTCGGGGCCCGGTTCCTCGACCGACCTGCGCTGCGCCAGGAGCTGCACCTGCATGTGGTGCAACGGTTCCAGGTAGCTGGAGCGCACGGCGAGGGTGTTGCGCAGCACCGGGTGGCGGTGCAGCAGCGTCGTCGAGCCGGTCCAGCGCAGCACCTCGCCGAGGGTGCGCTCGTGCTCATCACGGATCACGTCGAAGAGCGACCGGTGCTCGTCGGCGACCAGGACGTCGACGTAGCGGCGGGCGATCCGCATGTCGGTCTTGGCCAGCGTCATCTCGACGTTGCCGAGCAGGTTGGCGAAGAACGCCCAGCCGCGCATCTCGTCGAGGACGTCGCCGTAGCCGGCGTCGCGGGCGGCACGCAGGCCGGTGCCGAGCCCGAACCAGCCGGGCACGACCATCCGGGTCTGGGTCCAGCCGAACACCCAGGGGATGGCGCGCAGGTCGTCGAGGCGCCGGGATCCCTGGCCGGGGCGCTTCGACGGCCGGGAGCCGACGTTGAGCCGGCCCAGCTCGTCGACGGGGGTGGCGGTGGTGAAGAACTCGGGCAGGCCGGGGGCGTCGACGAGGTCGCGGTAGGCGGCCTGGGCGGCGTCGGACAGGCACTCCATCACCTCGTCCCAGCGGGCGTGGACGTCGGCGGGCCAGCGGGCGGCCTGGTGCAGCAGCGTCGACTCGAGCATGGACGCGAGGAGGATCTCGAGATTGTCGTGGGCGAGCTCGGGCAGTGAGTACTTGTCGGAGATGACCTCGCCCTGCTCGGTGAGCTTGAGGGTGGCGTCGACGGTGCCGAAGGGGGAGGCGGCGACGGCCTCACCGGCGGGTCCGCCGCCGCGGCCGACGGATCCGCCGCGGCCGTGGAACAGCCGCAGCGAGACGCCGTGGGCGGCGGCGACGTCGCGCAGCCGGCGCTGGGCGCCGTGGATGCGCCACTGCGAGGTGGTGATTCCGGCGCCCTTGTTGGAGTCGGAGTAGCCGAGCATGACCTCCTGCAGGTCACCGCGCTGGGCGACGTGGCGCCGGTAGGCGGGCACGGACAGCAGGGCGTCGAGCAGCTCGCCGGCGCGGGAGAGCTCCTCGACGGTCTCGAACAGCGGGACGACGTCGAGGGAGGACCGGCCGGAACCGTCGGTGAGGTCGATCATCCCGGCCTCGCGGGCGAGGACGGCGACGGCGAGGACGTCGTCGATGCCCTGGCACATCGAGATGATGTAGGTGTGGGCGGCGTCGGGGCCGTAGCGGTGCTGGGCGTCGTGGAGCATGTCGAAGGTCGCCATGACGCGGTCGGCGGGTTCGGGCAGCGTGCCGTGCCGGGGCGCGAGGGGGCGACCGCCCCCGAGCTCCTCGGCGAGCAGTGCGGTGCGGGCCTGCCGGTCGAGGGTGTCGTAGGGGATGTCGATGCGGGAGTACAGCGCGGTCAGCGCCTCGTGGTGGGCGGCGGCGTGCTCGCGGACGTCGAGGGTGGCGAGTGCGAGGCCGATGGCCTTTGCGGTGCGCAGGACCCGGGCCAGCCGGCCCGCGGCGATGCGTTCGCCCCGGTGCGCGCGCAGGGAGCGGTCGATGACCTCGAGGTCGGCGACGTAGCCGGCGGTGTCGGCGTAGTCGCGGCCGGGGACGTGGGGCAGGCCGCGGGCGATGCGCTCGGCGGTGTTGTCGATGCGGGCGCGGATGTAGCTGGTCTTGAGCCGGTAGGGCTCGAAGGCGTTGAGCCGGATGAAGCGGTCGTGCACGTCGGGCATGGCCTCGCGGTCGCGTTCGAGCGAGTCGACGATCTCGTCGGACACCTCGACGACGCGGGTGGAGACGCTCAGCTCGTGGACGAGCGCGTCGATCTGGTCGCCGTGGATGCGCAGGGCGCGGTCGGCGTAGAGGCGCATGACCTCCGCGGACACCTCGGGGGTGACGTTGGGGTTGCCGTCGCGGTCGCCGCCGACCCAGGTGCCGAGCACGATCGGGCGGGCGCCGGGCGGCACGGTGAACCCCGCCTCGCGGGCCTGGGCCTCCAGCTCTGCGACGAGGTCGGGCACGGCCTTGCTGCCGAGCTGTTCGAGGTACCAGCCGATGGCGCGGGCCTCGTCGGCGACGGTGGGAGCGCCGGGCCGGATCTCGTCGGTCTGCCAGAGGGCGTCGACCATGGCGTGCAGCTCGTCGTCGGGGGCCTCGTCGGCGAGGAGCTCGGCGATGCGCCGCAGGATGCGCAGCACCGACTGCCGCGACGACTCGGTGGGGTGCGCGGTGAACACGGGTGCGAGCTCGGCGCGGGCGAGGACGGCCTCGACGTCGGCGGGATCGGCCTCGGCGGCGAGCCGGCGCATGACGGCACGCAGCGGTCGGTCGTCGCTGGGGCGCAGGGTGCGCAGCTCGCGGGCCCGGTGCAGCTGCTCGGCGATGTTGGCGAGCTGGAAGTACTGGGAGAAGACGCGGGCGAGCGTGACGGTGGTGGACGCGTCGAGACCCGAGAGGAGCCGGGCGATCTCGTCGTCGGTGGCGCCGCCGGTGGTGACGGCGGTGCGCGCCAGCATGCGGACCGTCTCGGTGAGCTCGAGGAGCTCCTCGCCGGCCTGGTCGGCGACGGTGCGGCCGAGCATCGTCGACAGCGTGCGGATGTCGCTGCGCAGGGCCTCGTGTTCGGCCTCGGAGACGACACCGGCGGCGACCGCCTGCGCGGCACCGGGAACGGAGCCGGGAACGGAGCCGGGAACGGACTGAACAGAGGTGTCGGCCGTCATCGTGTCCTCGCTCGCGTGGTGGTTCGTTCGCGACGGCGGGAACGACGTGAAGCGCACATCCTGCACCCGCGGACGGGGTGTGCGCGACCGCGAGGAGGAGGGTTCCGGGGGTGAACCCGGTCAGGTCGTACCGACGGGCTGGCCGAGCGCCTCGGTGAGCAGCCGGCGGACGCGCTCGTCGGGCGCGGTGTAGTACACGAAGGTGCCCTCACGGCGGCCCTCGACGAGGCCGGCGAGGCGCAGCTTGGCGAGGTGCTGGCTCACGGCCGCGGGCTGGGACCCGACCAGCTCGGCGAGGCAGGCGACGTTGGTCTCGCCCTGGAGCAGCGCGTAGAGGATCTTGATCCGGGTGGCGTCGGCCAGCAGGCGCAACGAATCGGCGGCCCGCCGGACGTCGTCCGGATCGGGCATCTCGAAGCCTGCTATGCCGTCGTGCACATGGTCACTGTACCTGGCGAGGACCATCTGACGAACCGTTCGGGTGTGAACATCGCGGCGTCGGCCGCGGTCGACGACCACCGGCGCACGGGGTCATCGGTCACCCGACCAGGCCGCCCACAGTGCGGCATAGGGCCCGTCCGCGGCCAGCAGCTCGGCATGGCTGCCGACCTCGACCACCTTTCCGCCGTCGAGAAGGAGCACGGCGTCGGCGTCGGCCGCCTGGTTGAGCCGATGGGCCACCACGAGCGCGGTCCTGCCGCCCAGCGCCCGCTGCGCGGCGGACTCCAGGACGCGTGCGCCCGCGCTGCCTGCCTCGGCGGTGGCCTCGTCGAGGATCGCGACCGGTGGATCGGCCAGGACGAGCCGGGCGAGTGCCAGCTGCTGGGCCTGCACGACGGTCAACGCCGTGCCGCCGGCGCCCACCACGGTCCGTACGCCGTCGGGGAGCGCGTCGACCCAGTCGAGCGCACCGACCCGGTCCAGAGCCGCGCGCAACTGCGCGTCGCCGGCGTCCGGGTCGGCCAGGCGTAGGTCGTCGGCGAGCGGGCCGGCGAACACGTGCACCTCCTGGGCGACGAGTGCGACGGCCTCCCGCAGCGAGCTGCCGGGCGGTTCCGGTGCCAGCCGGACGGTTCCACGGTCGGGACGGTGCACCCCTGCGACCAGCTTGGCCAGCGTCGTCTTGCCTGCGCCGCTGGCGCCGACGACGGCCAGCCGGGCGCCGGCGGCGATGTCCACGTCGACACCGGTGAGCACGTCGGGCCCGTCGCGGTAGCCGAACGCCACCGCCTCGACGTGGACCCGGGCCGGTGCCGCACCCCGCACCGGCACCGGATGATCCGGCTCCGGCAGGTCGGCGGTCCCGACGATGCGCGCCAGACCGGCGGCCGCCGCCTGCACGGTCTGCAGCAGGAACAGCACCTCGTTGAGGGGCCCGAACAGGCCGATGAAGTAGAGCGCGGCGGCGCTGGCCGTCCCGATCGACACCGTCCCCGAGCGGACCAGCAGGAACCCGACGACCAACACGAGGGCGAGGCCGACGAACTCGGCGAGGTTCAGCCGCCCGAAGAACCCGTTCTGCAGGCGGACCACCTGCAGCGCGAGGTCGACGACCCGCTGCGAGCGCTGTCGGACCAGCTCCGTGTGACGCCCGGCGAGGCGGAACGCCCGTACCGTCGGCAGGCCGACCGTGCTGTCCAGCAGCTGCTGCTGCTGGGCGCCCCCCGCGACTCGCTGCTCGGCGTAGAGGGGGGTGGCGAGACGCAGGTACCACCGGGCGGTGAGCGCCTGTATCGGTACCGCGGCCAGTGCCGCCAGCAGGAACCGCCAGTCCAGGACGGCGAGTCCGACGAAGGTCAGCACGATGATCAGCCCGTAGCGGGCCAACGCCGGCACCCCCTCCCGGACCGCCTCGCCGACCTGGGCGACGTCCTCGGTCACCCGGGAGCCGAGGTCGCCCGCGCCGGCCGCCTCGATCCGGTCCAGTGGTAACCCGAGCGCGCGTTCGACGAGCCGTTCTCGCAGCCGCGCCAGCACGACCTCGCCGACCTGCGCGGTCTGGGCCACCCCGAGCGTGGCGAGCAGCCCCTGTACGACGGCGACGCCGACCAGCCCGACGGCGGGCAAGGTCACCGCCTCGGGCCCACCACCGTCCACGACCAGGTCGATGATGCGACCGAGCAACGGCGCGACGAGCAGGCCTGCGGCGGCGCCGCCCGCGAGGGCCGTCACCGCCAGGACGACGCGGGCCCGGTGCGGGCGCAGCAGCTCGCCCAGCATCCGGCGTGTGCGGGTCGGGGTGGCGACCGGCAGCAGTTCGCGGTCGATCAACCCAGCACCACCTCTCGATAGCGGGCCCGGTCGGCCAGGAGCCGGCCGTGGCGGCCGAGCGCGGTGACGCGGCCCCCGTCGACGAGCACCACCCGGTCGGCAACGGCAAGCAGAGCGGGACTGCTGGTCACCACCACGGTGGTCCGGCCGTGGCGCAGGGTGCGCAGTCCGGCGGCGATCTCGGCCTCGGTGACCGAGTCCACGGCGGTGGTCGGGTCGTGCAGCACCAGGACGGGTGGGTCCGCGGCGAGCGCCCGGGCGAGTGCCACCCGCTGGCGCTGCCCGCCGGAGAGCGTCCGGCCGTGCTCGGCGACGACGGTGTCGAACCCGTCCGCGAGCGCGTCGACCACCTGGTCCGCCCGTGCGGCGGCCAGCGCCGGGGTGAGGTCGCGATCGCCGGGGGCGGCGGCGCCGACATTGGCGCGCACCGTGTCCGCGAACAGCTCCGCGTCGTGGGCCGCGACCAGCACGGCCGCGCGGGCGGACTCGGGTGCGTAGTCGGCCAGCGGTACCCCGTCGAGCTGCAGCGACCCGTGCTCGGGGTCCGCCTCCCGGGCCAGACAGCTCAGCAGGGCCGCCGCGTCCGCGGGATCGGCCGCGACGATCCCGACGAGCTCGCCCGCCCGGACGTCGAGGTCGAGTCCGGCCAGCGAGCCGTGGCGCAGGTCGCGGACGTGCAGGGCACCGTCGACCCGGGCGGGCGGCCGGCCGGTTCCGGCGCGTACCGCCGCCGGTGCACCGAGCAGCTCGGCGATCCGCCGCGCCGACGCCCTCGCCTGCGCGAACCGCTCGTTGACCCAGCCCAGCTCCTGCAACGGGTCGACGAGGAACTGGGCCAGGCCGACGGCGGCGACCAGCTGCCCGGTGCTGATCTGGTCGGCGGCCGCCAGCCGGCCACCGACCAGGGCGATCACGGCGAGGAACGTGCCATTGACGATGAGCACCGTCCCGGAGAACCAGGCCTGGCTGCGCGTGGCCCGCAGGGTCGCCGCCAGCGAGTCGGCGCTGGTCCGGGCGTAGCGGCGGACCGCGGCGGGTTCCGCGCGCAGACCTTTGAGCACCCGGATGCCCGCGACCAGGTCGGTGGCGGTGCCCGCGGCCTGCGCGGCCTGTTCCTGCTCGGCCTCGCTGCGCCGCTCGATGGGGCGGCCGAACAGGTGGATCAGGTAGAGCACCGGTGGGGTGCCCAACAGGATCAGCAGCCCGAGCGGTACCGAGATGCGCAGCAGCGCCACCGCGGCGACCAGCAGCGCGGCGAGGGCCGCCAGGCCCAGCGGCAGCCCGAAGTTGACCAGCCCGACGCGCTTGGTGTCGGAGGTGGCGATCGAGACGAGCTCGCCGGGCAGGCGACCCTTCTCGGCGCCGCCGGCCGGGGCGAGCAGGCGGCGGGCGATGAGGAGCCGCAGACGCTGGTCGGCGCACACGTCCGCGATCCAGGCCTGCCGGGCGCCGAGCCGGTAGCAGACGGACAGCAAGGCGAAGTCCAGGCCGAGTACGGCCAGCCAACCGAGCAGGGCCGACGTGTCAGCGGTCCGTAGGGCGGTGTCGATCACCGCCCCGACCAGCACCGGGACCAGCACCTCGCCGATCTGGTGGCCGCCGAAGCACAGCGTTGCCAGCCCGACCCGGCCACGGAAGGCGCCGATCGACCCCGTCAGGACCGAGCGGCCGGTGGACACGGTCATGTGAGGCCACCCTCCGTGCGGCCGCCCTGCCCTGGACCATGCCCGGGGCCGTCCTGCCCGGTGACCGCACTGACGATGCCGCGCAACGCCTCGAACCACAGCTCGGCCAGGCTCGGCACCTCGCCGGCGGCGAAGGCCGCCGCAGGCCATTCCCAGGAGGCGTGCAGTTCGGGCCGCCCGTCGACGTCGACCGCGAGCACGTCGAGCACCAGCGGATGGCCGGCCGGCATGGCATCGTCCCGCCCGCCCGTCAGCGGGTCCAACCCCGGCGGGGTCTTCCAGTCACTCCCCTCCCCCGCACCCTCCGCGTAGCGCCCGAGGTAGTTGAACTGCAGCTCGGGTTCGGCCGCGGCGGCGAGCTCGGGACCGGCATGGGGGTCGAGGTGGCGCAGCACGCCGTAGCCCAACCCTCCGTCGGCGACGGCGCAGAGCTGCTCGCCGACGCCGCCGACGATCCGGCGCACCTCGTGGGGATCGGCGGCCAGGACGGCGGACCAGGCGGTGGGCTCGACCGGCAGGTGCACCGGGAAGGCGGTGGTGAACCAGCCGACGGTCCGCGTCAGGTCGACGTCCCCGACCTGCTCCTCCCGGCCGTGCCCCTCCAACGCCACCAACGTCCCGTCGCCCGGATCACGGCCGGTGCGGCGCCGCCACTCGTCGGCGGCGACCGCCAGCGCGGCGAGCAGGACGTCGTTGACCGTGGCGCGCAGGACGGCCGGGACGGACGACAGCAGCGGCGTCGTCCAGTCGGTCGGCAGCACCAGGGAAAGCTCCTGGACGGTCGTGGCGGTGTCGCGACCAGGGTCGAGAGGAGCGCGGGCGAACCGGCCGACCGCCGCCTGCGTGGTGGTCCGCCAGTGCGCCAGCTCTCCGGCACGGGCCCCGGTGCGCCCGGCGTGGTCCAGCCCACGGGCCCAGGCGCGGAACGGCGTCCCGACGTCCGGCAGGGCGATCGGCTCGCCCGCGCGGTGCCGCGCCCACGCCTCGGCGAGGTCCTCGGTGAGGATGCGCCACGACACCCCGTCGACGACCAGGTGGTGGGCGACCAGCAGCAGGATCCCCGGATCGGCCGGGCCGGTGTCGAGCAGCACCGCCTGCGACATGACCCCGCGGTCGGGGTCGAGGCGGGCCGCGGCCCGCAGCCGCTGCTCCTCGACGACGATCCCGACGTCGGTGCCGGACCGCATCTCGACCACCGACAGCAGGTCGTCGGCCCGGACGGTGCCCGGCTCGGGGACCTCCAGCTCCCAGCGCGCCGTCCCGCGGTGCAGCCGGGCCCGCAGCAGGTCGTGGTGGTCGAGCAGGGCCTGCAGGACGGGCAGGAGCTCCGATGCGTCCACCCCGGCCGGCGTCTGCAGGGCCACCGCCTGGTGGAAGGCGCTGATCGAGCCGCCTGCCGCCGCGGTCGACCCGGCGAGCCACCCCATGATCGGCGTGGCGGGCACCCGCCCCGTCCCCTCCTCGTCCGCGCGAGCCGCCGTCGCCGGGCCGGAACCGAGCGCGGCCAGGGCCTGGACCGTGCGGGCCGTGCGCACGTCCCGCGGCCGCAACGCCAACCCGAGCCGGCGGGCCTGCGAGACGAGCGCGATCGAGCTGATGCTGTCGCCTCCGAGTGAGAAGAAGTCGTCGTCGATGCCGACCTCCGGCACCCCGAGCAGCCGCCCGATCAGGTCGCAGAGGCTCCGCTCGGCCTCGGAGCGCGGAGCGCGGAGCTCTCGCGTACCGGTGAGCTCCGGAGCCGGCAACGCCCCGGTGTCGAGCTTGCCGTTGACGGTCAGCGGCAGCTCGTCCAGCACATCGAGGGTGGTGGGGACCATGTGCGGGGGTAGCTGCTCGGCGAGGTGGGTGCGCACCGCGGCGACCAGCGCTGCCGGGTCGACGGGCTCGGCCGCGACCAGGTAGCCGGCCAGGTGGGCGATCCGGGCCTCCCCGCGCCGGTGCACGGTCACCGCGGCCTGGGCCACCCCGGGGTGGCGTTCCAGGGTGGCGACGATCTCGCCCGGTTCCACCCGATAGCCCCGGATCTTGACCTGGTCGTCGGTGCGGCCCAGGAAGTCGATGTTCCCGTCGGGCCGCGCGACGACGAGGTCGCCGGTGCGGTACATGCGCCCGCCCGTGGCGGCGCCGTACGGGTCGGCGACGAACCGCTCCGCCGTCGGTCCCGGGCGGTCGTGGTAGCCGCGCGCCAACCCGGCGCCGGCGATGTAGAGCTCACCGGGCGAACCGGGGGGGACAGGGCGGAGCGCGCGGTCGAGGATGTAGGCACGGGTATTGGTGATCGGTGTGCCGACCGTCGGTGTGGCGCTGTCCTCGGTGCCGCCGCCGAGGGTGTTGATCGTGTACTCGGTGGGGCCGTAAAGGTTGTAGCCGACCACACCCTTCGCGTCGGCCAGCTGCGTCCACACCGACTCGGTGACCGCCTCGCCGCCGAGCAGGACCAGCGGCGGTCGGTGCGGGCCGTCGAGCAGACCGCTGTCGAGCAGCGTCCGCGCGTAGGTGGGTGTCACGTTGACGACGTCGATGCGCTGCTCGGCGCAGTAGGCGACGAGCTGCTGGGCGTCGCGGCGCAGCTCCTCGTCGCACACGTGCACCTCGTGGCCCTCGACGAGCCAGAGCAGCTCCTCCCACGACATGTCGAAGGAGAAGGAGACGGTGTGCGCGATCCGCAGGCGGCGGCCCCCGGTCCGGGCCAGGGCGGGGCCGAAGATCTTCGCCTGGTGGTTCACCAGCATGTTCGTCAAGCCCCGGTAGGGGGTGAGCACGCCCTTGGGGACACCCGTGGAGCCGGAGGTGTAGATGAGGTATGCCGGGTGTTCCAGCCGACCCGGCGTGCCGGGGGCGAACGGACCGAGCTCGGCAGGGGTGAGCGTGACCGCGGACAGACGCGCAAGCTCGGCGGCGGTCTCCGGGTCGTGCAGCCCCAGCACCGCCGCGCCCACCTCGGTGGGGAGCCGGCCCGCCCCGGACCCGTCGGTGAGCACACACACCGGCCGGGCGTCGGAGAGCATCACCGCCCACCGGTCGACCGGGTGGTCGAGGTCCAGCGGCAGGTAGGCCGCCCCGGTGCGCAGCACGGCGAACAGCGCCACCACCGTGTCCAGCGACCGGGCCATTGCCAGCGCGACGATGCGCTCCGGCCCGGCACCGCGTGCCAGCAGGAGCCTGGCCACCCGGTTCACCCGTGCGTCGAGCTCGGCGAAGGTCAGCTGCTCGTCCTCGCACACCAGGGCCACGGTGTCGGGTTGCGCTGCGGCGCGCTGCGCGAGCAGCTCGGCGACGGTCGACGGGCGCACGGGGTGGCTGGTGGCCGCCCAGCCCTGTTCGAGCGCAGCCCGTTCCGCCGGGGTGACCAGCTGCAGCCGGCCCATCGGCGGGTCGCTGTCCGCGGCCAGTTCGTGCAGGACCGACAGGAACGCCTCGTGCAGCCGCTGCGCCCGCTCGACCGGGACGCGCCGCTCGTCGTACTGCAGCCGCAGTGCGAGCTCCGTGCCCGGGAAGACCTGCAGGGACGCCGCGAAGTGAGTGCGTGCCTCGACCGACTCGCCGGTGCCGGTGATCCGGAGCCCACCGGCTGCCCTCCCGTCTGCACCGGGTGGGAAGTTCTCGAACACGAAGAGCACGTCGAAGAGCTGCTCCATGCCGGCGAGGGAATGGACCTCGGCCAGCCCGAGGTACTGGTGGCCGAGCAGGTCGGCCTGCTCACGCTGGTGCGCGAGCAGCACGTCGGTGATGCGTTCCGTGGGGGACCAGCGGACCCGCACCGGCACCGTGTTGATGAACAGCCCGACCTGCGAGTCGATGCCGGGCACGTCCGCGTCGCGGCCGGACACAACGGCGCCGAAGACGACGTCGTCGCGTCCGGTGAGGGTGCCGAGTGCGATTGCCCAAGCCCCGCTGACCAGGGTGTTCAGTGTCAGCCCGCGGTGTCGGGCTGCCGCTGCCAGCGTGCTGGTCAGCTCCGCCGGTACCGTCCCGGTCAGTGCTGCGGGAGCGGTGGGCGCAGCGTCGGCGGGGAGGGCCGTCCCGATCAGGGTGGGCTCCGTCAGCCCCTCCAGCGCCGCACGCCAGGCAGCCCGGGTCCGGCCGGTGTCCTGGCGGGACAGCCAGCCCAGGTACTCCCGGTAGGACGGCACCGGCGCCGGGTCCCGGCCGTCCTCCCGGGCCTCGATCAGGTCGATGAGGTCGTCGAACAGGACCGGCAGCGACCATCCGTCGGCCACCAGGTGGTGCAGGGTGACGACCACCCGGTGCGCGGCGTCCGGCTGCTCGGGCCGGTCGCCGGTGAGGAGGGCGACCCGCAGCAGCGGCGCCTGCCGGAGCGCGAACGCGTGGCGCCGTTCCTCCCGCGCGACGCGGGCGGTGGTGGCGTCGTCGGCCGGGTGCAGCACGCGCAGCGGGACCTCGACCGTGCGGGCCACGGCCTGGACCAGCCCACCGTCGAGGGTCTCGTGGAACGAGGCGCGCAGCGCGGGGTGGCGGGCGGTGAGCGCGGCGAGCCCGTCGCGCAGCTGCTCCTGGGTCAGCGGGCCGGCCAGTTCGAGGACGTACTGGACGATGTAGCCGTCGGGGTCGGCGTCGCTGTGCAGGTGGTAGCGGGAGTGGAAGTACATCCCCTGCTGGAGCGGGGTCAGCGGCCACACGTCGGCCAGGCCGCCCGCGACCGTCGCGGCGAGCGCGTCGACGTCGGGCTGGGTCAGGTCGACGAGTGGGAAATCGGCGGGCGACGGGCCCCAGCCGCCGGGGGGCGGGGCGTGCTCGGCGAGGGCCTCCAACGCGGCCGACCAGCGCAGCGCGATCGTCGCCACCTGGCCCTCGGCCAGCACCCCGTCGGGCCAGGAGAACGTGGCCGACAGGGACGGGCCCGTGGCGCCGTCGGTCACCGCGGCGTTGATCTCGAGCGGGTAGCCTGCCGCGGTGTCCGGGTCGGCCCGTTCGCCGAGCGCCGGGCGTTCCGGGGCGAGGCCCCAGTCCTGCCCCTCGGGGTCGTCGCCGGTGCCGAAGCGGCCGAGGTAGTTGAACAGCACGGCGGGGGTGGCGGTACCGGCCCAGGCCTGCGCCCGATCCGGGTGCAGGTGGCGCAGCGCGGCGTAGCCGATCCCGCGGTCGCGGCGCGCCTCGATCCCGGTCCGGATCCGCTTGGCGGCCGCCGCCATCGGGGCGCCGCCGTCCAGGAACTCGACCCACTCCACGGGCCCCGGGTCGAGGCGGACCGGTGCGATGGTGGTGAACCATCCCACGGTCCGGGACAGGTCGACGGTCTCGTCGACCGCGGCGCCCTCCCGGCCGTGGCCCTCCAGGTCGACCAGTACCGCGCCCTCGCCGCGGTCACCCCGTAGGGCCACCGCGAGTGCCGTGAGCAGGACGTCGTTGACGGTGCCGCCGAACGCGGCCGGGACCGCGCCGAGCAGCCGTCGGGTGACCGCGGGCGGCACGGTCACGGTCGACGACCGTGTGGTGCCGACTGTGTCGCGGGCCGGGTCCAGCGGCCGGTCCCCGATCGGGCAGAGGTCCCGCGGGGCCAGCTCGTCGCGCCAGCGGGGCAGCTCGGCCAGCCGCTCGTCGCGGCCGGCCTCCCGGTGCAGCGCCTCGGCCCAGCCGCGGAACGAGGTGGGCACCGGCTCCGGGGCGAGCGGACGACCGTCCTGGTGCTGTCGCCACAGCGCGGCCAGGTCCTCACCGACGATGCGCCAGGACACGCCGTCGACCACGATGTGATGGGCGACGAGCAGCAGCCGCCCGCGCCGCGCCGGCCCGGCGTCGACGAACACGGCTTGCACCATCACCCCGCGGTCGGGGTCGAGCCGGCCGACCGCGTCGTCCTCGCAGGCGTCGAGCAGTGCGGCGAGCGCGGCCGGGTCGTCCGGCGCAGGGACCGTCCGCAGCAGGTCCGCGGCGGCGACGGAGCCGGGCTCGGGAACCTGCAGTGCCCAGTCGTCGGCCCGGTCCAGCCGGGCCCTGAGCAGGTCGTGGCGGTCGAGCAGGGCCTGCAGCAAAGTGATCTGGGTCGTCGCGTCGGCGCCGACCGGGGTCTGCACGCACAGCGACTGGAAGAAGCCGTTGATGCCGACGGCCTCGTCGCGCAGCCCGGCGAGGATCGGGATCGGGGGAACGCGCCCGACCCCGGACTCGGGTGCCCGTCGCGCGGCCGGGGCGGTCGCGGCGGCGAGTGCGAGCGCCTCGGGGGTGCGGCGCTCGAACACCAGCCGCGGGCTGATGGCCATGCCGAGCCGGCGGGCCTGGCCCACGAGCCCGATGGAGACGATGCTGTCGCCGCCGAGCTCGAAGAAGTCGTCGTCGACACCCACGTCACTCACCCCGAGCAACTCCTCGAACAGCCCGCACAGCAGCCGTTCGGGGTCGGTGCGCGGGGCGCGCCGCCGACGGCTCGAGGCGAACGTCGGCTCGGGGAGCGCGGTGGTGTCGAGCTTGCCGTTGACGGTCAGCGGAAGCTCGGGAACCGGGACCAGCGCGGCCGGGACCATGTGGGCGGGCAGGCGCTCGGCCAGCAGGCCCCGCACGGTGGCGACCAGCTCGTCGGCCGGGGTGCCCGCGACCGTCGGGACCACGTAGCCCACCAGCCGCGTGCGCCCGGACGGGCGATGGGTGCGCGCGACGACCGCGGCGTGGGCCACCTGCCCCAGCGACTCCAGGGCGGCGGCGATCTCGCCGGGCTCGACCCGGAACCCGCGGATCTTGATCTGGTCGTCGGTGCGGCCCAGGAAGTCGACGTTCCCGTCCGGACGCCGGCGGACCAGGTCACCGGTGCGGTACATCCGCCGGCCCGGCCCGGCGGCGAACGGGTCGGCGACGAACCGCTCCGCGGTGAGCGCGGCCCGCCGGTGGTATCCCCGGGCCAGCCCGGTGCCGGCGATGTACAGCTCGCCGGGGCAGCCGACCGGGACCGGGCGCAGGGAGGCGTCGAGCACGTAACCGCGGGTGTTGTGGATCGGCCTGCCGACGGTGGGGGTGACGCTGTCGGCGGTGCCCCCGCCCAGTGTGTTGATCGTGTACTCGGTGGGGCCGTAGAGGTTGTAGCCGGTCACCCCGTCGGCCTCCCGCAGCGCGGTCCACACCGTGTCGGTGACGGCCTCGCCGCCCAGCAACACCAGGGACGGTCGGTGCGGCCCGTCGAGCAGCCCCTCCTCGAGCAGCGCGTGCGCGAACGTGGGCGTCACGTTGACCACGTCGATGCGCTGGTCGCGGCAGTAGGCCACCAGCTTGTGGGCGTCGCGGCGCAGCTCCTCGTCGCACACGTGCACTTCGTGGCCCTCGACGAGCCAGAGCAGCTCCTCCCACGACATGTCGAAGGAGAAGGAGACGGTGTGCGCGATCCGTAGGCGGCGCCCGCCCGCGGCGCTCACCACGGGGTCGAAGATCTCGGCCCGGTGGTTGGCCAACATGTTCGTGAGCCCCTGGTACGGGGTGAGCACACCCTTGGGGACGCCGGTGGAACCGGAGGTGTAGATCAGGTAGGCGGGATGCGTCAACCGGCTGGGGTCGGCGACGGCGAAGCCGGGGCGCTCCTCGTCGCCGAGCGGGGCGGACGGGAAGGCGGCCAGCTCGGCGGCCACCGCCGGGTCGTCGAGCGCCGCCGCCGGGACACCGGCGGGCAACAGCGCGGCGGCGTCGGCCGTCGTGAGGACGCACACCGGGTCGGCGTCGGCGACCATCACGGCGAGGCGCTGCGGTGGGTACTCCAGGTCCAGCGGGAGGTAGGCGGCGCCGGTGCGCAGTGTCGCGAACAGTGCGGCGACCATGTCCGTGCCGCGCGGCAGGGCGAGCGCGACGACGCGTTCGGGGCCCGCACCGCGGGCCAGCAGCAACCGGGCCAGCCGGTCGACCCGTTCGTCGAAGTCGGTGAACGAGAGCCGCTCCGCCCCACAGACCAGGGCCGTGTCCCCGGCGTGCGCCGCAGCTGTCGCGGCGAGCGTCTCGGCCACCGACTCCGCGTTCAGCGGGCGGGCGGTGGCCGACCACTCCCGCTCCAGGCGTGCTCGCTCGTCGTGCCCGAGCAGATCGAGCCGGCCGAGCGGACGGTCCGGGTCGGCGACGAGCGTCGCGGCTACGTCGGCCGTGCGCCGCAGCAGCGCCGACGCCTCGGCGTCGCCCACGGCGACGTGATGTTCGAGGGTCAGACCCAGCTCGTCGCCGGGGGTCGCGATCATCACCAGCGGGTAGTGGGTGGCGTCGACGTGGCGGCGGCCGACGACCCCGGCGGCGTCGAGGGCACGCTGCGGGATGTCGGCGAAGTTCTGCAGCACGAACAGGGTGTCGAACAGCACCGGCTGCCCTGCGGCGCGTTGGATGTCGCCGAGCCCGAGGAACTCGTGCTCGCCCAGGGCGAGCCGCTCGTCCTGCAGCCGGCGCAGGAACGCGCCCACGGCTTCGGCGGGGTCGGTGCGCACCCGCGTCGGCACGGTGTTGAGGAACTGCCCGACGACGTGCGCGGCCCCGGGCAGCTCCGGTGGCCGCCCGGCGACGGTGGTTCCGAAGACCACCTCGTCGCGGCCGGTGAGGCCACCCAGGACCAGCGCCCACGCCGCGTTGAGCACGGTGTTGAGCGTGACCCCGCAGCGTCTGGCACCCGCACGCACGGCTTCGGACCCCGCGGCCGGCACCGTGATCGTGGTCCGGGCGGGGATGGCTGCGGGGACAGTGGTGCCGACGCACAGCGCCGGACCGACCAGGGTGGGCTCCTCGATCCCGGCGAGGGCGCCGGCCCACGCCGCGCGCGCGGCGTCGCCGTCGCGTTCGGCCAGCCAGCGCAGGTACTCGGGGTAGCCGGCCGCGGGCGGCAGCGCCTGCGCGCTGCCACCGGCGTAGAGGGTGAACAGCTGGTCGAACAGGGTGCTGTGCGACCAGCCGTCCCACGCCAGCAGGTGGTAGGTGACCACCAGCCGGTCGGTTCCGCCGGGCAGGCGCAGCAGCGACATCCGGAACAGTGGCGGCGCGGTCAGGTCGAACCGGCGGGTGCGGTCGGCGTGCGCGATGTCCTCGGTCCGCGCCGCGGCCTCGGCGGGGCCCAGGCCTGCCAGGTCGTGCTCGGTCACCGGGTCGTCGGCGGAGGCCCGCACGACCTGGTGGACGGTGCCGTCACCGTTGTCGACGAACGCGCAGCGCAGCGTCGGGTGCCGCAGCTGCAGCAGCTGCGTCGCGCCGCGCAGGCGGGCCGTGTCGACGCGGTGGTCCAGCTCGAAGGTGGTCTGCCCGGTGTAGACGTCGAGCGCCCCGGAGTCGTCGAAGACCGCCTGGAAGTACAGCCCGGACTGCAGCGGGGACAGCGGCCAGACGTCGGTGAGGTCGGCGAACCGCTCCCGCAGCGAGCCGAGGGCTGCGAGGTCGAGCGGTACCAGTTCGAGTGGCCCGACCGGCGGCCTGGCCTGCTCGGGGGTGTCCTCGATCGTGGCGACGAGGGCGAGTGCCTCGGGGGTCCGGCTGGTGAAGACCTGCCGCGGGGTGAGGACCAGCCCGCGTTCCCGGGCTCGACCGACGAGGGTGACGGAGCTGATGCTGTCGCCGCCGAGTGCGAAGAAGTCGTCGTCGGCTCCCACGTCGGCGGCGTCGAGCAGCTCGGCGAACAAGGCGCAGAGCGTCCGCTCGGGTCCGGTCCGCGGGGGGCGGTTGCCGCCGCCGGTGTAGACCGGCGCCGGGAGCGCCTTGACGTCCAGCTTGCCGTTCGCGGTCAACGGCAGCTCGTCGAGGGAGACGATCGAGGCGGGGACCATGTGCGCGGGGAGGTGCAGTGCCAGGTGGCCGCGGATCGCGGCGGCGGGGGCGCCGGTGCGTGGGTCGGCGGGCACCAGGTAAGCCGCCAACCGGGCGACGGCCGGGCCCCCGCGCGACGACGTACTGTCGACGACCACCGCTGCCTGCGCGACGAGCGGGTGCGCCTCCAGTGCGGCGACGATCTCGCCCGGCTCGATCCGGTAGCCGCGGATCTTGACCTGGTCGTCGGTGCGGCCGAGGAAGTCGATGGTCCCGTCGGGCCGCCGCCGGGCCAGGTCACCGGTCCGGTACATGCGTCTGCCGGGTTCGGCCGCGTACGGGTCGGCGACGAAGTTCTCGGCGGTCAGGCCGGCCCGGTCGTGGTAGCCGCGGGCCAACCCGGCGCCGGCGAGGTAGAGCTCGCCGGGCGAGCCGTCGAGCACGGGTCGCAGCGCGCTGTCCAGGATGTGGACCCGGGTGTTGTGCACCGGTCGCCCGACCGTCGGGGTGGGGCTGTCGGTGACACCGCCACCGAGCGCGTTCACGCTGAACTCGGTGGGCCCGTAGAGGTTGTAGCCGTCGGTGCGCGGCGCTTCGCGCAGCGCGGTCCAGACGGAGTCGGTCGCCGCCTCGCCACCGAGCAGCACCAGGGACGGCACGTGCTCGCCGTCGAGGAGGCCGGCGTCGAGCAGGCCGGCGTCGAGCAGGGCGCGGGCGTAGGTCGGCGTCACGTTGAGGACGTCGAGGCGCTGCGCGCGGCAGTGTTCGACGAGGCGGTGGGCGTCGCGTCGCAGCTGCTCGTCGCACAGGTGCAGCTCGTGCCCGTCGAGCAGCCAGAACAGCTCGTCCCAGGACATGTCGAAGGAGAACGACGTGGTGTGGGCGACGCGCAGCCGACGGCCGCCGGTGCCGGCGAGGGCACGCGGGACGATCTCGGCGCGGTACTCGGCCAGCATGTTGGTGAGGCCCCGGTGCGGGGTGAGCACGCCCTTGGGTGTGCCGGTGGAGCCGGACGTGTAGATCAGGTACGCGGGGTGGTCCAGCCGTCCGGGTGAGCCGGCGGCGAAACCCGCCAGGTCGGTCGACGGCGGCGGCCCGGGTGGCAGTGCGGCCAGCTCGGCGACGATCTCGGGGCTGTCGAGCCTGATCGTCGACACGTCGAGGTCGGGCCCGTCGGCGAGCGTCACGAGGCAGATCGGCCGGGCGTCGCCGACCATCGAGGCCATGCGCGCGGGCGGCAGCTCGAGGTCCATGGGCACGTACGCGGCGCCGGTGCGCAGCACGGCGAACAACGTCGCCACCATGTCGGCGGAGCGGGGCAGGGCCAGGGCGACGATGCGCTCCGGGCCCGCGCCGCGGGTCACGAGCAGCCGGGCGAGGCGGTCGACCCGCGCGTCGAGCTCGGCGAAGGTCAGCCGGTCGTCGCCGCACACGAGGGCCGTCTCGTGCGGGGTGGCCGCGGCCAGCGTCGCGAGGTGCTCGGCCACCGTGCGGTCGGGCAGGTCGCGCTCGGTGGCCGACCACGCCGCGCGCAGTGCCGCCGGCTCGCCGTCGGTCACCACGTCGACCCGCCCGACGGGCTCGGCGGGCGCCGCGAGCAACCGCCGCGTCGTCGTCGCGAGGCGGTCCAGCAGTGCCGTCGCCGTCGCCCGGTCCAGGACGTCGGGCCGGAACTGCAGGGTGAACCGCATCCGCGGCTGCGGGGCGACGATCAGCGCGAGCGGGTAGTGCGTCGCGTCGGCGTAGTCGACGTAGCGGGCGCCCACCGCGTCGAGCACCGCCGGGTCCAGCTTCGGGAAGTTCTGCAGCACGAACAGGGTGTCGAACAATCGCTGCTGCCCGGCGGCACGCTGGATCTCGGCCAGCCCGGCGTGCTCGTGGTCGAGCAGGGCCGCCCGGTCCCGCTGGATTCGCTGCAGCAGGGCGCCCACGGGCTCGGCGAGGTCGAGACGCACGCGGGCCGGCACGGTGTTCAGGAACTGGCCGACCGACCGGTCGCTGCCCGCGAGCTCGGGTGGCCGCCCGGCCACCGTGGTGCCGAAGACCACGTCGGTCCGCCCGGTCAGCCCGCCCAGGGTGATCGCCCAGGCGGCGTTGAGGACGGTGTTGACCGTGACGCCGAGGGCGCGGGCGCCGGCGCGGACGGCTCCGTCGGCCTCCGCGGGCAGCTCCAGCTCGGCGGTCGAGGGCAGGGCGGGCGCGTCCGCGGGCGCGGCCTGCCGGGCGCCGGCGACGAGCGTGCCGCCGTCCAGCCCCGCCAGCGCGTGCCGCCACGCGGCTGCGTCGGCCATGTGGTCTCGGACGGCCAGCCAGTGCGGGTGGTCCAGGTGCGACGGCGCGGCGGGCAGTCCCGGATCGGTGCCGTCGTGGCCGAGCAGCGCGAACAGTTCTCGCAGGACGATGTGGTGCGACCAGCCGTCCCACGCGGTGAGGTGCTGGGTGAGCACCAGCCGGGACCGGCCACCGGGCAGGTGGGCGACGGCGATGCGGAACAGTGGCGGCGTGGCGAGGTCGAACCGCCGGCCGCGGTGGTCCGCGGCCACGGCGGCCAGGCGCTCCAGCGCGTGGTCGAGGGGCAGGTCGGTGAGGGCGACCTCTTCGATGGGGACGGTGGCCGTCGGCAGCACGACCTGCACGGGCTGCGGAACGCCCTCGGCGGTCAGGCCGGCGCGCAGGAACGGGTGACGCTCCAGCAGTGTCGCGCACGCGCGGCCGAGCAGGGCGACGTCGAGGGGAGCGTCGAACTCGAAGTCGTGTTGCGCGGTGTAGGGGTCGACGTCGCCCGAGCCCTCGTAGACCGACTGGAAGTACAGCCCGGACTGCAGCGGTGCGGCCGGGAAGACCGCGTCGGTGCCGACTCCGTAGCGGGCGGCGGCCCGGGCCGCGACCTGCGGGTCGAGCAGTGGGCCCGAACCGTCGGAAGCCTGGGCTGCGCGGTGCTCCGGTTCCGCGGCGGGGAACCGGGCGGCGAGCGCCTCCGCGGTGCGCAGCTCCATCAGCTCCCGCACCCGCACCCGGAGGCCGTCCTCGTGGGCGCCGCGGATCACCCGGACCGCGGTGATGCTGTCGCCGCCGAGTACGAAGAAGTCGTCCTCCGGCCCCACCTCGGGCAGGTCCAGGGCCCCGGCCAGCAACCGGCACCAGCGGCGCTCGGCGTCGTCGCGAGGTGGCCGACCGCCGGCGGCCTCGATCTGCGGTGCGGGCAGGGCGTCGCGGTCGAGCTTGCCGTTCGGCGTCATCGGCAGTCCGCCGGCGATCGGCACCAGCGCGGTGGGGACCATGTGCGCCGGCAACGAGTCGGCCAACCGGGCCCGCACGTCGGCCGGGCTGTCGGCCGGGGCGTCGAGCACCACGTACCCGACCAGCATGCGGCGGCCGGGCTGGTCCTCGCGGACGACGACCGCGGCCTGGGTGACGCCGGGCTGCGCCAGCAGCGCGGCCTCGATCTCACCCGGCTCGATCCGGTGGCCACGCAGTTTGACCTGCTGGTCCGCGCGCCCGAGGAAGTCCAGTGTCCCGTCGGTCCGCCACCGGACCCGGTCCCCGGTGCGGTACATCCGGGAGCCGTCGACCGCGAACGGGTCGGCCACGAACCGCGACGCGGTCAGCCCGGCCCGTCCGCGGTACCCCCTGGCCAGCCCCCGACCGGCGACGTAGAGCTCGCCGACCTCGCCCACCCCGACCGGACGCAGCTGCTCGTCGAGCACGAACGCGTGCGTGTTGGGGTCGGGGCGGCCGATCGGGGCGGGCCCGCTCCACCCGGGCTCGGCCGTCCACAAGGTGGAGTTCACCGTCGCCTCGGTCAGCCCGTACGCGGTCACCACCTGCAGGGGGCCGGTCCAGCGCCGCAGCACCTCCGGCGGCACCGTCTCCGTGCCCACCACCAGCACGGCGCCGTCGGGCAACCGGCTCTCCGGCGGCAGGGCCGCCACGAGCGAGGGCGGCAGAATCATGTGGGTGATCCCGTGGCCGCAGAGGTAGTCGGTGAGCTCGGGGCCCGCGACCCGGCGGTGGGCCGGCACGAGGACGACGGTTCCGCCGACGCACAGCGACATCGTCAGGTCCCAGACCGCGACGTCGAACCCGATCGAGGCGAACTGCGCGACCCTGCTCCGCGCGTCCACCCCCAGCCGGTCCACCGCCGTCGCGACGAGGCTGCCGATGCCCTCGTGCGTGAGCAGCGCCCCCTTGGGGCGACCGGTCGAGCCGGAGGTGTAGATGAGGTAGGCGGCCCGGTCCAGATGGATGGGGCCGCCCACCTCCGCGTCGTCGAGGTCGGCACCCGATCGCCCGGACAGCTCGGCCACGGTGGCGGCGGCGTCCACGCGCACCGCCGCCGCTGCGGGCGGCAGCTCGCCCGCCAGGTCGGTCGTGGTGAGGATCAGCTCGGCGCCGGAGTCGTCCAGCAGGTAGGCGACCCGCTCGGCCGGATGGTCCAGATCGACCGGCAGGAACACTGCTCCCGCCTTGAGCACCGCGAGCACCGCGACCACCAGCTCGGGCGAGCGGGGGAGCGCGAGGCCGACGACGTCCTCGGCCCCCACCCCCCGCGCCCGGAGCAGGCGGGCCATCCGGTTGGCACGCTCGTTGAGCTCGTGGTAGCTCAACGACTCGTCCTCGCAGACGACCGCGGTCGCCGTGGGCCGCTCCGCGGCACGCTTCTCGAACAGCCGTGACCACGGCAGTTCGTCGACCTCCCGCAGGGGACTGCGGGCCCACGGCGTCAGCTCGTCGATGCTCAGTGCGGTCACGGCTCGGCGTCCAGCTTCTCCAGCTCGGGAACGACCTGGTCGAGGGCGTAGGGGATGCTCAGCACGGTGTTGAAGGTGATCGCCGCACCCGGGAACGGGGCCTGCGTGTAGTCGAAGTAGGACACGCGGCCGTCGCGGACGACGTCGAGCCGGTTGTAGATGGGATCCTTCTGCAGCGTGGCGACGAGGTCGGGGTCGGAGGTCCAGGCGAGGCGGTCGACGTCGAGGAGCGTGAACTCCTCGGCGCTGACGTTCGCGAGGTTGTCCTGCACGCGCGGGGCGAGCCACGGGGGCTGAGTCTTGAAGCCGAGGTCGGCGAAGAACCGGGCCTTCGGGTCCTGCGGCGAGAAGACCCCGTACGTGCCGGCCTCGGCCGTCGCCATCACGAGCATGGTCTTCTCGGCCCATTGCGGGTGAGCCGTGCGGACGGCGGCGAGTTTCTGCTCCACGCCCGCCACCAGGTCCTTGGCCTGCGCCTCACGGCCGAGCGCGCGGCCGATCGTCACCGTCGTCTCCTGCCAGGGGGCGCCGAAGGCGTCGTACTCGGCCGGGTGGGCGACGGTGGGGGCGATCGCCGACAGCTTGTCGTACTCGGAGCGGTCCAGGCCCTCGTACAGGGCGAGGATCAGGTCCGGGCGGAGGGCGGCCACCTTCTCGAAGCTGATCTCGCCGGCGTTCGCGACGATCTCGGGGGTCGCGCCCTTCGCGGCCGCGGTCGCCCACGGGAAGACGGCGCCCGGCTGCTCGTCGAACCACTCCGTGGTGCCGACCGGCTGGACACCGAGTGCTAGCACGGCGTCCTGGTCGCTCCAGCCGATGGTGACCACGCGCTGCGGCGCGGCGGTGATGGTGGTGGAACCGAGGGCGTGGTCGATGGTCACCGGGAAGCCGGGGCCGGCCGGCGGCGCCGACGGGGACGTGGAGGGTGACTGCGCTGTGCCGCAGCCTGCGAGGGCCACGGCGAGCGCCGCTGCGAGCGGCAGCAGCATCCGTCGTCGAAGTGTTCGGGGCATGCGGATACTCACGGTCGTGCTCCTCCGGGGGTCGATCAGGAACGTTCTTCGGGCGCTGGACCGCCCGGGATCAGGGGGCCGGCGTGGCCGGTGCGGAGCGCTCACGCAGGCTCCGGGGGCGCAGGTCGTCCCAGTGCTGGTCGACGTAGTCCAGGCACTCCTGGCGGGCGGCTGCGGAGAGCACCACGTGCCAGCCGTCGGGGACCGCCGCGAACGCCGGCCAGAGCGAGTGCTGCTCCTCGTCGTTGACCAGTACGTGGAAGGTGCCGTCCGGGTCGTCGAACGGGTTGGTGGACATCCGTGTCTCGCCTTCTGTCGGGGGTGGGGGTCAGACCAGGGCCGAGGTGCGCTCGGCGATCGACTGCACGATCTCCCCACTCCGCACGGCGATGTTCGACAGCAGCGTCGAGGACAGTCCATGGGTGTGCTCGGTCGCGCCCTGGACGTAGATCCCTGCGCGCAGTGCGGGGTCGGTCGCCACCCGGTAGTCGCGATTGATGCTCAGGCGGCCGGCGTCGTCGCGCAGGCAGGATCCGGTGAGGTCGCCGAGAAGGTCGCACGGGTCGGAGGGCCGGTATCCGGTCGCGTAGACCACGAGGTCGGCTCGGACTGCTTCGCGCCCGCCGTCGAGCATCGACTCGAGGACCAGTTCGACGTGGTCGCGGCTCGCCACCACGTCATCGATGCGGCTGACGTTGAGGAACCGCAGCCGTTCGCGTCCGCTGATCTTCTCGTGGTAGTGGCGACGGTAGAGGGACTCGATGAGCTCGGGGTCGACGACGGAGTAGTTGGTATTGGCGTGGTAGCCGAGAATCATCTGTTTGACTTCGGGGGGTGCTCCGAAGAAGTCGTCGACGGCGCCCGGATCGAACACGCGGTTGGCGAACGGCGTGTCGTCGGCCGGGCTGTAGCCGTAGCGGTTGAAGACGGCCCACACCTCGGCGGACTCGAATCTGCGGTGGAAGTGGTCCACGGCTTCGGCAGCGCTCTGCCCGGCCCCGACGACGATCACGCGACGCGGGTCGACCGGCCGGTCGGTGCGGGTGAGGAGGTCCCGGGTGTGCCAGATCCGCTCTCCCGGGACCACTCCGTCGGGCAGGTTCGCGGCGAGCCCTGTGGCGACCACGACGTTGCGGGTGCGCATCGTCGCCCCGTCCGACGTCCTGATGTCGAGGAACTCGGATGCGTCGGGTACCGGATCGATCGAGGTCACCGTCGTGCGGTAGTCGACGTCGTCGACGAATCGTCCGGCGACCCATTCGAGATAGTCGTGGAACTCCAGGCGCGTGGGGAATGCGCTGCCGTAGTTGATGAAGTCGATGAGCCGACCCCGGTCGTGGAGGTAGGACAGGAAGCCGTAGGGGCTCACGGGGTTCCGCAGGGTGGCGAGGTCCTTGAGGAAGCTGATCTGCATGGTCGCGTCCTCCAGCAGCATGCCGCGATGCCATCCGAAGGTGCTCTGTCGCTCCACGAACCGGGCGCTCAACCTTTCGCCGGGGGTGGTGGTGTTGTGCTCGGCGACAGCGACGGCGAGCGCCAGGTTCGATGGTCCGAAACCGACACCGACCACGTCGAACGACCCACATCGAAACATGCACGCGCTCCCTTTCGTGAGGACTAGGTTACCCTTCCCTAAGGGAAGGCTTACTTTCAATAGCCCGTGTGGGCGGACACTGAGCGGAGCGGTTTCCGTGGTCGAGGAGGATGGATGAGGGGCCAGCCGCAGGTGCGGCCTGCCGAGGTCGTCGCGGTGCGAACGCTCTCGCCGAGCATCGTGCGGGTCGCGCTCGACGTGCCCGGCTTCGAGTCGCTCCAGGTGCCCGACGAGGGGTGCGTGCTGACATTCCCGCTCGACGGGTCGACCGTCGCCGGGGACGACGTGGAACGCGGGCACTGGTACACGGTGCGCCGCGTCGAGGGTGACCGCCTCACGTTCGACGTGATCGTCCACGAGGGCGGCGCCGCGTCGGCATGGGCGCGCCGCGGGCGACCCGGCGACCAGCTCTCCCTGACCTACCAGAACAGCTGGTTCACCCGCCCCGACGGCGCGGAGTGGCAGCTGCTGCTCGTCGACACCACCGGGCTGCCGGCGGCGGGCCGCATCGCCGAGGAGGCGCCCGCGGGGATGCGCACGATCGTCGTCGCGGAGGTCCCGTCGGCCGCCGACGAGCAGGAGCTGCCCGGCGCCGAGGTCACCTGGGTGCACAACCCCGAGGTGGTGCACGGCGGGTCCGAGCTGGAACGCATCGCGCGGGAGGTGCAACTTCCCGACGGCCCGGGGTACGTCTACGTCGCGGGCGAGGCTGCGGCGACGCGCGCCGTGCGCAAGTACCTGCGCCACGAGCTGGAGCTGCCCGCCGACTCCTACGGGGTCATCGGCTACTGGCGGTGCGACGCCGCGGCGTGGGCGGAGCGGGTGGCGCGCTCGACCGTCGACATCGGGGAGCTGTGGGAGCGGGCGGAGGCGGAGGCGACCGACGAGCAGGAGGCGCTCGACCTGTACGAGGAGCGGCTGGGGCACGCGGGCCTCCTGTGAGTTCGGGGCTGCACGGGGTGTGAGCAAAATCTTCTGATTACGCATCTGCGTGAATACGCAGATAAGGTGTGCGGGTGCTTCCCGAGGTCCGCTACGCCCTGCTCGCCCTCGCGGCGTTCGCAGTCGCCGTCCCCGCCCAGCTGCTCGACGCACCCGTCGCGCTGACCGCGACCGCCTGGGTGGTCTGCTACGTCGCCGGGGGGTGGGAACCCGCCTGGTCGGGCCTGCGCTCCCTGCGCCACGGCAGCCTCGACGTCGACCTGCTCATGATCGTGGCCGCGCTCGCCGCGGCCGCGATCGGCCAGCCGCTCGACGGCGGACTGCTCGTCGTCATCTTCGCGACATCCGGTGCGCTCGAAGCGGTCATGACGGCCCGGACGCGCCGCGGCATCGAGGCGCTGCTCGACCTCGCGCCCGAGACCGCCGTTCGGCTCGAGAACGGGTCCGAGTCGCAGGTCCCCGCCCGTGACCTGCGGACCGGTGACGTCGTCCTCGTCCGGCCCGGTGACCGCATCCCCGCCGACGGCGAGGTCGTCGACGGTGCGAGCGAGGTCGACACCGCGTCCCTGACCGGTGAGCCGCTGCCCCGCCCCGCCGGCATCGGCACCGCCGTCCACGCCGGAACCGTCAACGGCACCGGCGTCCTGCGCGTCCGCGTCGACCGCGACCCCGGCGACTGGGTCGTCGCCGGCATCCGCGAACGCGTCGAGCGCGCCACCGAGTCGTCCTCCGAGCGGCAGCTGCTCATCGAGCGGATCGAGCAGCCCTACTCGGTCGGCGTCGTCGTCGTGACCCTCGCACTGCTCGGCATCCCGATGCTCGTCGGCGCCGAGTTCGAGCCGACCCTGCTGCGCGCCATGACCTTCATGATCGTCGCGTCCCCCTGCGCGGTCGTGCTCGCGACCATGCCGCCGCTGCTCGCCGCCATCGCCGTCGCCTCCCGCCGCGGCGCCCTGCTGCGCGACGCCACCGTCGTCGAGGCCCTCGCCGCCGTCGACACCGTGGCCCTCGACAAGACCGGCACCCTGACCTCGGGCACGCCGCGCGTGGTCGAGGTGCGCGCGACCGACCCCGATGCGCTCGTCGCGCTCGCCGCCGCCGCCGAGGCCGGCAGCGAGCACGCCCTCGGCCGAGCGATCCGGGAGGAGGCCGACCGGCGCAGGCTGGTCGTACCCGCCGCGACCGGGTTCACCGCCGAACCGGGGATCGGGGTCCGCGCGACGGTGCGCGGGCAGGTCGTGACCGTCGGGCGCCCGGCTCCTGGTTCCCCCGAGACCGCGGTCGACGGCGCGACCGCCGTCGTCGTGCGGGTCGACGGCGAGGTCGCGGGTGTGCTCGCGCTCGCCGACGACCTGCGCCCCGGCGCCGCCGACGCCGTCGCATCCCTCACCGCGCTCACCGGCCGCACCCCCGCCCTGCTCACCGGCGACGCCGACCGCCCCGCCGCCGCCGTCGCCGGACGGCTCGGCATCAGCGAGGTCCACGCCGGGCTGCTGCCCGACGGGAAGGCCGACGTCGTCGACGGCTGCGTCGTCCGGACTGGCGGCGCGACGGCCGGACCGTCCTCGCCGCGGGCGACGGCGTCAACGACGCCCCCCTGCTCGCCGTCGCCGACGTCGGGCTCGCCGTCGGACACGGCGCCAGCGCACTGTCGGTGCAGGCCGGCGACGGGGTGCTGCTGCGCGACCCCATGGGTGGCCTCCCCGCGTTGGTCACCCTGTCGCGCCGGGCGACCCGCGTCGCCAAGGCCAACCTCGTCTTCGCGGGCGCCGTCATCGCGGGGCTCGTCGCCTGGGACCTGATCGGGACGCTGCCGCTGGTCCTCGGGGTCGCGGGCCACGAGCTGTCGACGGTCGTCGTCTGCCTCAACGGCCTGCGCCTGCTGGCCGGCCGCTCGGCGTCCCGGACCCCGGAGGTCGCCGACCGGCGGGCGACGCGCGGCGAGGTCGCGGTCGGATGATCGCGCGCAACCTCACGGTCGCGGATCGGCCCGCCGGCAGCAGTGAGGTTGCGCCCGAGAAGCCGCGCGCAACCTCACTGCTGTTCGCGGCCTCCGGACAGCAATGGGGTTGCGCGCCGGGGTTCGGTCAGGCGGCGGGGAGCGTCGTCAGCGCGGTGAGGGCCATGTCGCGCAGCAGCGTCGCGACCTCGCGGGTGCTGCCCCGCGCGCCGCTGTGCGGGGTGGAGTTGAGCAGCCCGAACGTGCCGTGCGCGGCGATCCGGGCCGCCTCCGGCTGCAGGCCCGGCGTGATCTCCCGAAGCACCTCCACCCAGATCTCGACGTACGTGCGTTGCAGTAGCCGCACCTTGCGCCGCGGCTCGGGCGGCAGGTTCGCGAGGTCCCGGTCCTGCACGACGATGAGGTCGGGGGAGGTCAGCGCGAAGTCGAGATGGAAGTCGACGAGCGCCTCCAGGGTGGCGCGGGCGTCGCCACCGGCCGCGGCGCGCTCCCGGCCCCCGGCGAGCAGGTGCTCGCTGATGCCGACGAGCATCTCCGCGAGCAGTGCCTCCTTGCCGGGGAAGTGCCGGTACAGCGCCGGCCCGCTCACGCCGACGGCCGCGCCGAGGTCGGCGATGCTCACCCCGTGGAACCCGTGCTTGGCGAACAGCCGGGCCGCGACGATGAGGATCTGCTCGCGCCGACCGGTCGCGGCACCCGTCGGAACGGCCATCGGCGCAGCGTAGCCGGTTAGCGAGCGCTAACGCAGCGGGTGTGGTCAGCCCTCGGAGCGACGTGCCAGGAGGAACCCGAGCATGGCGAAGCCGAGCATCCAGACGCCGATCGCGATGCGGGCCAGGGTGTACGACCCGGTGACGATGCCCGGCAGCAGCACGACGAACACGTAGACGCCCAGCACGAGCACCATCCATCGCGGGCCGGCGCCGAGCGACCGGTCCCTCACGAGCGCGACCGCGCAGACGACGAGCGCGACGCCCAGCACGATCGTCGGGATGCCGTAGAGCGAGTCGACGAGCGTCGCGGTCGCGCTGCCGGTCGGCTCGGACGCCGCGAGGATCGCGACCGCCTCCATGATCGTGAGCAGTGCCATCCCCGCCGCCGACGCCCATGCGCCGACGCGCGCCGGCCGCGACCGCGCCGTCCACGCCGACCGGGCCAGTGCGACGAGCCCGACGAGCAGGGCCACGTGCTGCACCGCGAAGGTCAGCTGCGCGACGACGTATCCGCCCGGCGTCATCGGGTAGCTGTACCGGTCGGCCCCGACCTCGGGCGTCCACAGCAGCATGATGACGGCCTGCACGGCCCCGACCAGGCCGCCCCAGAAACAGATCCAGCCGCCGGTGTCCGTGGTGCTGCGTGCCTGCACCGTCGTCCCGCTCATCGTCTCCCCCTCACGGTCCGCGCAGGTCGCGGAGTTGCAGCGACCGTAGGAACCACGGCCGGTCCGCCACATCGGGGAAAGCACTCACCCGCGCACCACCCATGTCCGTACGCTGTCGCGCAACCGCGGCCCCGGGCGGAGGTGGGGATGGACGACCCTCGGGCCTGGCTCGCGCTGGCCGGGCAGCGGTTCCGTGACGGCCAGGTCGTCGAGGCCTGGGAGGCCTGCCGGTCGGCCGCCGACGCCGCCCGGGACACCGGCGACACCGCGCTGCTCGCCGACGCCGCGACGACCCTGCGTGACCTCGACTGGACACCCGTCCGCGGGCAGGTGCATCTGCTGTGCGTCGAGGTCCTGGCCCGCCCCGACGGACTCGACCCGGTCCGCCGCGCCCGCGTCGAGGCCCAGCTCGCGGCGACGCGCAGCCCGTGGGAGCCGGTCTCGGCACCGGGGACGCCCGACGGCGACCCGCAGGCCTCGGCCCGGACGGTGTCGCGCGCAGGCTCGCGATCGGCGGCGAGGCCGTCGGGCTGGGCCGGGCGGCGGGGCAAGCGGAGTACGAGGCGTGGGGCCGGTTCGTGCGGATCGCGGCATGGGGTGTGCTCGGCCGCCGGGTCGAGATCGATGGCGAGGTGCCGGCGCTCGCCGAGGTCGTGGAACGCATGGGCGAGCCGCGGTGGCGCGCGCGGCTGGGGATGGTCCGCGCCTGCATGCAGCTGCTCGACGGCCGGTTCGCGGACTCGGCGGCGACCGCCGCGGACGCTGCCGCCCTCGGTGCGGCGCCGCATCTGCAGGTCGTCCTCGCGTCGCACGCCGCGGTGCTCACCGGCGAGGGCCTGCCCGAGGTCGAGGCCCGGGTGCGGACGTTGCTCGACGGGGCACCGTTCTTCGCCCGCGGCTGGCACGCGTCGGTACTCGGCGCGATGGGACGGCAGGCCGAGGCGGAGCCGTTGTGGCGCGCGGTCGCCCCGCACGTCGGCGACATGCCGCGCGCCACCCCGGAATGGCTCGTCGCGACGTCCGGCCACGCCCGGCTCTGCGTGCTGTTCGACGACGTCGCGACCGCCGCCGGCGTCTACGCGATGCTCGAGCCCTTCGCGGAGCTGCTCGTCGGCGGTCCGGCCGATACGCCGCTCTGCGGGCCCGTCGCCCTGGATCTGGGCAGGCTCGCGTGGCTGCTGGGCGACCGGGCCCGGGCGCGCGCCCATCTCGCCGACGCGCTGGCCTGCGCCGAGGCGGTGCACGACCTACCGCACACCGGCTGGGCGCACCTCGAGCTCGCGCGTACCGCCGACCGTCCCGGTGGCGCCGAGGCGCGGGCACATCTCGACGCGGCGTCCGCGCTGGCGGCGCGGCTGGGGATGGCACCGCTCGTGGCGGCCTGCGCCGCGCTCGCGACGGTCACGTCCCGGGGGCCGTTGTCGCCCCGCGAGACCGAGGTCGCCACGCTGGTCGCCGACGGCCTCACCAACAGGGGCATCGCCGAACGGCTGCACCTGTCGGAGCGGACCGTCGAGAACCACGTCAGCAGCATCATGCGACGGACGGGTCTCACCTCACGGGCGGGTGTCGCCGCATTGGTGGTGGGTCGGCCGGCCTGACCGGAGAGGTCGGGCCGGCATGGTCACACCGAGGTGAGCTCCAGCCATCGCCTTCGGTCGAGCAGCAGGTCGACGTCGTCGCGGAAGGCCTGTACCAGGCTCGGGAACTGGGGTGTCGCCTGCCGGATCCTGGTGCACAGGGCGGCGAGGTGGCCGTCCAGTGTGACCAGGTCCGGGCAGGAGTACGCCGTTCCTCGCTGTCCGGTCACGACGGTGGGGTCGTCGACCGCGATGGGTGTCGTCGACCAGGGGGTGGTCGGAGCCATGTGGGCCTCCTTTGTCCGATGCGCCTCCGACGGACGCGCTGTCGGTGGCCTGCCCGTTCCCGGGCACCTCAATCCTGTTCGGGTCACGGGATCGAGACAGTCGCCGGCGTCGGGGCCGGCGCCGCTCGCCGCGGCCGGCGCATCCCGACGGCCAGCCCGGCCCCGACGAGCGCCAACCCGAGCCACACCCGAGGGCCGGGCAGGGGTGCGCCGAGGGCGGCGCCGATGAGCGCGGCGGCGACCGGTGCGACACCCGTCAGCAGGCCGGCGCGCCCGGCGCCGAGGCGACCGACGGCGGAGTACCAGAGCACGAAGGCGACGGCGGTGACGCCGACGGCCAGGTATCCCATGGCGAGCAGGTGCTCGGGGCGCAGCGTGGCGACCGCCGCGGGTCCCTCGGTGAGCAGGCCGCCGACCGCGAGCCCGATCGCCGCCATCCAGCACGTGTGCACGGAGACGCCCCACGGGCCGTGGCGGCCGAGGACGGGCACGGCGAGCAGCGTGAACCCTGCCTCGCAGGCGAGCACCAGCAGTGCCCACAGCAGGCCCTGTGCGTCGGTCCGCCCGCCGCCCTCGACGAGCACCGCGCCGACCGTGACCAGCGCCGCTCCGGCGAGGACGATCCGCCGGTCGCCGGTCCCGCCGAGCGCGAGCAGCACCGGGACGCCGGCGACGGCCACCCCGAGCACCGCGGGTTCGGCGTGGGCGGAGCCCTGGACGAGCGCGACGTTGAACAGGACGAGACCGCTGCCGGCGACCCCGCCGAGCCACAGCCATTCCCGGCCGCGCGGCCGCACGAGGACGCGGCCCGACACCCGGGCCGCGACCAGCAGGACCACGAAGGCGGCGGCGTAGCGGAGGGCCTGGGTCGTCAGGACGGGGGCGTCGCGCAGCAGTCCGGAGACGGCGACGCTCCCGCCCACGAAGCACATGCCCAGTGCGCCCATCGCGAGCGCGGTTCCCGTTCGCATGACGTCGATCGTCGGCGGGGCATGGTCCGTTCGACAGGGCCAAGCTTGCTCGCCGCGAGTGGACCAAGAGGTCGTGAGCGGCAATAGTCGCCGTAGCGACCATTGCCGCTCACAGGGGGTGTCGTGACAGCCGGATCGGACTTCCTCCAGCTCGACCCCACCGGCGTCCCGCGCGGCGGCCTCGCCGGCTGGCTGACCGAGGCCCTGCGCGACACCGTCGCGGGCGGGTCGCTCGGCGTCGGGGCGCGGCTGCCGGCCTCCCGGACCCTCGCGACCGACCTCGGCGTGTCCCGGGGCGTGGTCGTCGAGGCCTACCGACGGCTCGCCGACGAGGGCCTGCTGACCAGCGGCGGAGCCCGCGGGACGGTCGTCGCGACGGTGCCGCGCCGTGCACCGGCCGACGCCACGGCCACGCCCGCCCCGCCGGAGCTCGACCTCTCGCCCGGCCTGCCCGATCTCTCCGCCTTCCCGCGCGCGGCCTGGCTGCGCGCGGAGCGCGAGGTGCTGGACACGACGTCGGCGGGAGACCTCGCCTATCCCGACCCACGCGGCCACCCGGTGCTGCGCCGCCGGCTCGCGGACTGGCTACGGCGCACCCGTGGGGTGCACGCGGCAGCGGACGACGTGCTCGTCGTCGGCGGGGTGGCTCAGGGGCTGGCGTTGCTCGGGCGGGTGCTGGCCCGGCGCGGCAGGCTCGATCTCGCCGTCGAGGACCCGGGCTCGCGGGGTGCGCGGGAGCAGCTGGCGTTCTGGGGGCTGCGACCGGTCGGCGTGCCGGTCGACGGCGACGGCATGGACATCGACGCGCTGCGCCGCACCGGGGCCACGACGGCGCTGCTCACCCCGGCCCACCAGTTCCCGACGGGCGTCGTGCTCGCCCCGGCCCGGCGTCGTGCGCTGCTGGAGTGGGCCGCCGAGGGTGGGCTGGTCGTCGAGGACGACTACGACGCCGAGTTCCGCTACGACCGCCCGCCCGTGCGCGCGCTGCAGGGGCTCGCGCCGGACCGGGTCGCGCACGCCGGGAGCGTGTCGAAAACGCTGGCGCCGGGGCTGCGGCTGGGCTGGCTAATCGCGCCGCCGGAGCTGCGTGAGGACCTGGCCCGCGAGCGGTACATGGCCGATCTCGGCGGGCCCTCGCTGCCGCAGCTGGTGTTCGCGCGGCTGCTGGAGTCGGGTGCGCTGGAGCGTCATCTGCGGCGGGTGCGGGTGCGGCAGCGGGCCCGTCGCGACGCGATGCTCGCCGCGCTGGCCGAGCACCTGCCGGCGGCGGAGGTGCACGGCGTCGCGGCCGGGCTGCACCTGATGGTGACGGTCGACGGGGACGACGTCGCCCTCGCCGCCGCGGCTGCCGCCGACGGGGTGCTGGTGCAGTCGCTGTCGCAGCACCGGATCGCGCCGGGACTCCCGGGCCTCGTTCTCGGGTACGCCGCACAGTCCCCGGACCGCATCCGTCGGGCAGTGGCGCTGCTCGCACGGGCGGCACGACTTCTGGCGCCGCACGTTAACGTTCGCTAACCTGTTAACGATCGCTAACATGGTTGCCTGTCTGGAGGGTCGATGACGAGCCCGACCGACGCCCCCGTGCTCGCCACGGCGGCCGATCCCGGCGGCGACGCGTTCGCGCGCAACGCCTCCGCCCACCGCGACCTCGTCGCGGACCTCAACGCGACGCTCGCCACCGCCCGCCTCGGCGGACCCGCGCGCAGCAGGGAACGCCACGTCGCCCGGGGTAAGCTGCTGCCGCGCGACCGGGTCGACGCACTGCTCGACCCGTCGTCGCCCTTCCTGGAGCTGTCCCCGCTGGCCGCCCACGGCCTCTACGGCGGCGACGCCCCCGGCGCCGGGATGATCACCGGCGTCGGCCGCGTGGCGGGTCGCGAGTGCGTGATCGTCGCCAACGACGCCACCGTCAAGGGCGGCACCTACTACCCGATGACGGTCAAGAAGCACCTCCGCGCGCAGGAGGTGGCCCTGCACAACAGGCTGCCGTGCGTCTACCTCGTCGACTCCGGCGGTGCCTTCCTCCCGCAGCAGGACGACGTATTCCCCGACCGCGAGCACTTCGGCCGCATCTTCTACAACCAGGCCACGATGTCGGGCCTCGGTATCCCGCAGATCGCCGCAGTCATGGGCTCGTGCACCGCCGGCGGCGCCTACGTCCCCGCGATGAGCGACGAGGCCGTCATCGTCCGCGACCAGGGCACGATCTTCCTGGGTGGTCCGCCGCTGGTGAAGGCCGCGACGGGCGAGGTCGTCACCGCGGAGGAGCTGGGCGGCGGGGCGCTGCACTCCCGCGTCTCCGGCGTCACCGACCATCTTGCCGACGACGACGCGCACGCCCTGCAGATCGTGCGCTCCATCGTGTCGACTCTGGGCCCACGCGCCGCCCGGCCCTGGTCCACGCAGCCGACGGAGGAGCCGGTCGTCGACCCGGCCGAGCTCTACGGCATGGTCCCGGCCGACACCCGCACCCCCTACGACGTGCGTGAGGTCATCGCGCGGGTCGTCGACGGCTCACGGTTCCACGAGTTCAAGGCCGAGTACGGGACGACGCTCGTCACCGGTTTCGCCCACATCCACGGGCACCCCGTCGGGATCGTCGCCAACAACGGCATCCTGTTCAGCGAGTCCGCGGTCAAGGGCGCGCACTTCGTGGAGCTGTGCGACCAGCGCGGCATCCCGTTGGTGTTCCTGCAGAACATCTCCGGGTTCATGGTCGGCGCTGCGTACGAGGCCGGGGGCATCGCCAAGAACGGCGCCAAGATGGTGACCGCGGTGGCGTCGACGCGGGTGCCGAAGCTGACCGTCGTCATCGGCGGCTCGTTCGGCGCCGGCAACTACGCCATGTGCGGCCGGGCCTACTCGCCACGCTTCCTGTTCATGTGGCCCAACGCCCGCATCTCCGTCATGGGCGGGGAGCAGGCCGCGACGGTGCTCGGCACGGTCGGCAACGCCGACCCCGATGCCATCCGCGCGCAGTACGAGGAGCAGGGCCACCCCTACTACTCCTCGGCCCGGCTGTGGGACGACGGCGTCATCGACCCCGCCGACACCCGCCGCGTCCTCGGTCTGTCCCTCTCGATCGCCGCCAACGCGCCCCTCGGGGACCCCGCGTTCGGCGTCTTCCGGATGTGAGGCACATGTTCTCGACGGTGCTGGTCGCCAACCGTGGCGAGATCGCGCTGCGGGTCATCCGCACGCTGCGCAGGCTGGGCATCCGCTCCGTGGCGGTGTACACGGACGTCGACGCCGGATCGCCGCACGTCGCCGCGGCGGACGTCGCGGTGTCGCTGGGCGCCACCAACGCCTACCTGTCGATCGAGCGCGTCCTCGACGCCGCTCGGGCGACGGGGGCCGACGCGGTCCACCCCGGCTACGGCTTCCTCTCGGAGAACACCGCGTTCGCCGCGGCGTGCGAGGACGCGGGCATCGTGTTCGTCGGCCCGCCGGCGTCGGCGATCGAGGCGATGGGCGACAAGATCCGCGCGAAGCAGACCGTCGCGAAGGCGGGTGTGCCGGTCGTCCCGGGTTCCGACGGCGCCGGCCTCTCCGACGACGACCTCGCCGCGGCCGTCGACGAGATCGGCTACCCGGTGCTGCTCAAGCCCTCGGCGGGTGGCGGCGGGAAGGGCATGGTCGAGGTCCACCGCCCCGAGGACCTGGTCGACGCCATCGTCGGCGCGCGGCGCGTGGCCAAGGGCGCGTTCGGCGACGACACCCTGCTCGTCGAACGGCTCGTCACGACGCCGCGGCACATCGAGATCCAGGTCATGGCCGACGCCCACGGCACCGTCGTCCACCTTGGTGAGCGCGAGTGCTCGCTGCAGCGGCGGCACCAGAAGATCGTCGAGGAGGCGCCGTCCGCGCTGCTCACGCCCGAGCAGCGGCAGCGGATGGGCGCGGCGGCGGTCGAGGCGGCCCGGTCGGTCGGCTACACCGGTGCGGGCACCGTCGAGTTCATCGTGGGCGGCGACCGGCCCGACGAGTTCTTCTTCATGGAGATGAACACGCGGCTGCAGGTCGAGCACCCGGTCACGGAGATGGTCACCGGGCTCGACCTGGTGGAGCTGCAGCTGCGGGTCGCCGCGGGGGAGCCGCTGCCGATCGGGCAGGACGACGTGCGTCTCGACGGGCACGCGATCGAGGTCCGTGTCTACGCCGAGGACCCGGCCGCAGGCTTCCTGCCGACCGGAGGGCGCATCCTCGCCTTCGAGGCGCCGACCGGGGCCGGGATCCGCACGGATGCCGGCATCGAGAGCGGCGGTGTCGTCGGCTCCGACTACGACCCCATGCTCGCCAAGGTCATCGCCCACGGCGCCGACCGCGACGAGGCGATCCGGCGCCTCGACACCGCGCTGGCCCACACCACGCTGCTGGGGCTGGGCACCAACATCGGGTTCCTGCGCGCCCTGCTCGCGGACGGCGACGTCCGCGCCGCGAACCTCGACACCGGCCTCGTCGGCCGCCGGCTCGACGACTGGGCCTCGGCCGACCTCCCCGCCGACGTCCTCGGCGCCGCGACCGGGGTGGCGCTGCTGGACCTGGAACCGACGGGCGCCGTCGTCGATCCCTTCGACATCCCCGGCGGCTGGCGCCTCGGCGACAGCGCCGCGACCACCCGCACCCTGCTCGTCCCGGGTCACGACCCGGTCGAGGTCACGGCCCGCGGCCGCGCGGCCGACGCGTCCCTGATCATCGGCGGCTCGCCGGCGGAAAGCACCAGCACAGAGCTCGTGAGCGGCAATGGTCGCTACAGCGACTATTGCCACTCACAGGGCGGTGTCACCCGGCGCTACCGGGCGGCGCGGGCCGACGACGGGACGCTGTGGATCGGGCGCGACGGGTATGCGTGGGCGGTGCGGGAGCAGGGTCGGCTGGAGGCCGCCCGCGCCGACGCGGCGTCGACGGGCGGGCCCGTCGTCAGCCCCATGCCCGGCACCGTCACGGTGGTCGACGTGGCCGAGGGCGACACCGTCGTCGCCGGTCAGCGGCTCGTCGTCGTCGAGGCCATGAAGATGGAACACGTACTCACCGCGCCGGCCGACGGCGTGGTCCGCGACCTGCGCGCCCGGGCGGGCGCCGCCGTCGCGAAGGACGCGGTGCTGCTCACTGTGGACACGGAGGAGAACTGATGGATCTCTGGCTCGACGAGGAGCAGGAGGCCCTGCGCCAGACGGTGGAGGACTTCGCGCGCAAGGAGGTCGCCCCCGTCATCGGCGGCTTCTACGAGCGCGAGGAGTTCCCCTACGACCTCGTCGCGAAGATGGGCCGGATGGGGCTGTTCGGACTGCCGGTCGACGAGGACCACGGCGGCATGGGCGGCGACTACACGGCGCTGTGCATCGCGCTGGAGGAGCTGGGGCGCGTCGACTCGTCGGTCGCGATCACCCTGGAGGCCGGTGTCTCGCTCGGCCTCATGCCGATCTACCGCTTCGGCACCGACGAGCAGAAGGCCCGCTGGCTCCCCGATCTCGTCACCGCGACGAAGCTCGGCGCGTTCGGGCTCACCGAGCCCGGCGGCGGTTCCGACGCCGGCGCCACCCGCACCACCGCCCGCCTCGACGGCGACGAGTGGGTCATCAACGGCTCGAAGTCGTTCATCACCAACTCCGGCACCGACGTGACGTCGCTGGTCACGGTCACGGCGATCACCGGTGAGCGCGACGGCGGCAAGAAGGAGATCTCCGCGATCGTCGTGCCGTCGGGCACGCCCGGGTTCTCGGTGGCGCCCAAATACTCCAAGGTCGGCTGGAACGCGTCCGACACCCACGAGCTGTCGTTCGACGACTGCCGCGTCCCCGCCGAGAACCTTCTCGGTGAGCGCGGCCGCGGCTACGCCCAGTTCCTGTCGATCCTCGACGAGGGCCGCATCGCCATCGCCGCGCTCGGCACCGGGCTCGCGCAGGGCTGCGTCGACGAGTCGGTCCGCTACGCCCACGAGCGCGAGGCGTTCGGCCAGCCGATCGGCAGCTACCAGGCGATCCAGTTCAAGATCGCCGAGATGGAGACGCGCGCCCACACCTCGCGGCTGGCCTGGTACGCGGCGGCGGCGAAGATGCAGGCGGGCAAGCCGTTCAAGAAGGAGGCGGCGATCGCGAAGCTGGTGTCGTCGAACGCGGCGATGGACAACGCCCGCGACGCCACGCAGATCTTCGGCGGCTACGGCTTCATGAACGAGTTCCCCGTCGGCCGCTTCTACCGCGACGCCAAGATTCTGGAGATCGGCGAGGGCACCTCGGAGGTCCAGAAGATGCTGATCGCCCGCCAGCTCGGCCTCTAGGTCAGGGAGCGTCCGACACTCCCAGCGGCCGTCCCGGCTGATCGCGGTACGGTCGCGTCGACGACCGGGAGGAGCCGCCGTGGCCAGCTGGGACGATCTCGTCTCCTACGTGCGGGTGCGCTACGAGATCATGCGCCAGCACGACCAGGAACTGTGGTTCAACCTGCCGACGACGGGGGAGCGCACGCAGCTCGTCGTCGTGCGTCAGGTGGTCGGCGACGACGGGCACACGTGGGCGCAGATCTCCTCGCCGATCTGTCGCGTCGCCGAGGTCGACCTGACGCAGCTGCTGTCGCTCGCAGGTGCGTCGGTCGTCGGCGGGGTCGCGTCGGTCGACGGGGTCGCGGTGTTCCGGCACTCCGTGCCGCTGGGCGACGCGAACCTGGGCAGCTTCGACCGCCCGTTCCGGCACGTGGCCGACGTCGCGGACGACCTCGAGGAGAAGCTCACCGGCCGCGACGAGAACTAGCTGTTCTGCCCTGAGAGGTTAGGAACACGGCTTGCGGGTGGGTGACCGCCGATGCCGGTGTGTCGGCGGTGGTGATTGTAGAAGTGCAGCCATCCGGACA
>MEGH01000049.1 GCA_001725415.1 Pseudonocardia sp. SCN 73-27 | reverse complement strand
GATGCCGGCGCGGTAGAAGCCGAGTTTTTCGGCGTCGATGAGGCGGCGGGCGTTGTCGAGGGCGCGGAGGGCGCCGGAGAAGTCGCCGGAGTCGCCGCGAGCGAGTGCGGTGAAGAAGAGGGTTTGGAGCAGGGGGCGGAACTCGCCGGTGCGGCGGCAGAGTGCGGCGGCGCGGGCGAGGACGGTTCTTGCTTCGGCGAAGCGGTCGAGGTGTTGCAGCAGCGCACCCCGGTAGGCCAGCGCCATCGCGCGGGTCGAGTCGTCGGGGGCGCAGTCGAGGACCTGCTCGTAGGCCTTCCCGGCGCCGTCGTAGTCGCCGTCCCAGTGCCGCACCCGGCCCAGCAGCAGCGTCGCGCTCGGGAGCGCGCCCGGGGCCGCGGCCGCGCTCTCGGCGACCTCGGTGGCCTGCTCGGCGAGGTCGACGGCGGCCATCGCGTCGCGGGCGTAGAGCGCCGTCCAGCCCAGCTGCTCCAGCGCCAGCGCCTCCAGCTCGGGGTCGTCGCGGCCGCGGGCCAGTTCCAGGGCCTGCTCGTGGTCGGCGACCGCGTCGGCGTAGCGGCCGATCTGTGAGCACGCCCGGCCCCGCCGGACCAGCGTGTGGACCAGCTGCGTGACGTCGTCGGCGCTGCGGGCTGCCCCGACGGCCTTCGACAGCAGCTCGACGGCCTCCGTGTTGGCGAACGCCCGGGCCGCGGCCGCCGCGGCGTCGGTCCAGGCGCGGGCCGCCGACGACCAGTCGCCCGCCGCCGCGAAGTGTCGTGCCGCCGATTCGGGACGGGCGTCGAGCAGCCGGGCCGCGCGTCGGTGCCTGCTGATCCGCACGGGCGTCGGGGTGGCTTCGTAGGCGACCTGGCGGACGACGTCGTTGACGAACCGCATCCCGTCGGGCAGGGGATGCAACAGGCCGATCCGTACCGCCTCCGCCGCCCGCGTCGCACAACGGTCGGCCTCGGTCCCGGTGAGCTGCGCGAGCGCGTCGAGGGTGAACGACGCCCCCAGTACCGCGGCCTGTCCCAGCAGCTCGGCGATCTCCTCGTCGGCGGCCTCGATGCGGTCGGCGACGATGTCGCGCAACGAGGGCGGCACCGGGACGGGCCCGTCGCCGGCCAGGGCGGGGCCGGGGGAGCGCAGCAGCTCGGCGACGAAGAGCGGCGATCCGCCGGTCCAGGCGTGCAGCCGGGCGGGGTCGTGGTCGGTCCCGGCGCGGGCCACCAGATCGGCGACGGCGTCGACGTCGAGCGGGCCCAGCTCGATCCACTCGGTGGCCAGCTCGCGCAGCGGCTCCGTCATCGCGCCCGCGCCGCGTTCGGTGACGACGACGAGCACCGGCCGGGCACCGGCGTCGGCCGCCCATTCGCGCATCGCGAACCTCAGGGCCCCGATCGTCGAGCGGCCGGCATGGTGCGCGTCCTCGATCGTGACCAGCACCGGGCGGGTGGCCGACAGCCGGGCGAGGAAGCCGGCGAACGCGTCGAGGGCGCGGCCGTGCTCGAGCTCGGGATCGGCGCGCTCGTAGTCGGTGGCGGCGACGATGTCGCCCACCTCGGGGACCAGCTGCGCGAGCGCGCCCAGCCGGGAGCCGGCGAGGGTGAGGACGTCGGCCGGGTCGACGCGGCGCAGCGCCGCCCGCACCAGCTGCACCAGCGGCTCCAGGTAGAGCGAGCGCTCGGCCTCGTGGCAGGCCACCGACAGCACGAGCGCGCCGTCGTGGCGCTGTTCGTCGGCGAAGCGTTCGACGAGCGCGCTGCGCCCGACACCGCCCTCCCCGGTGACGACGACGAGCCCGGGGCGTCCGTCGGACGACCGGGCCCACTGCCCGCGCAGCGTGTCGAGCTGCGCGTCGCGGCCGACGATGGGCTCGGGCTCCGCGACGGGTTCGTCGGTAGGACGGGTGGTGTCGAGCAGGGCGCGGGTGGCCGGGGACGGGTCGCAGCCCAGCTGCTCGGACACCGCGGCCTCGAGCGCCTCGTAGGCGGCGCGGGCGTCGGCGGGGCGGCCCGCGCGGACCAGCCCTGTCATGACGAGCCGACAGGCCTCCTCGTCGAGGGGGTCCTGGTCGAGGGCGGCGGAGGCGACGTCGACGGTGACCTCGGGGGTCCCGAGCTCCAGAGCGGCTGCGGCCCAACAGATCCGGGCCCGTCGGCAGTAGCGGGCGACGCGCAGCCGGACGTCGGACACCCAGCGGTCGGGCTGCTCGCCCGACAGCGCGACGTCGGCGGCGAGCAGCCCGGTGGCCAGCTCGGCACCGGTGACGGCGACGGCGAAACGGCCGTGCCCGAGCTCGAGCTCGGCCCGTTCGACGTGCTCGATCGCCTCGGCCAGGTCGGTCGAGAGATCGGTGGCGACGAGCCGGTAGCCGGTGGCGGTGCCGTCGATGCGTTCGCGGCCGAGGACCTTGCGGAGCCTGCTGACGAGGGCGGCCACGTTGCGGTCGGCCCGTTGCGGCGCAGCACTTTCCCACAGCGCCTCGACCAGGTCGCCGACGGAGACGAACTCACCGGGGCGCTCAGCCAGCACGGCGAGGACGCGCCGCGCCTTGCCGACGGGCACGATGTCCGACGATCCGCCCTCTACGGTGAACGGACCGAGCAGGCGCAACCGCAGGTGGGCCCGGGGCACGCGCGGACTCTACCCGGGTCTCGGGGAGTGACGAGGCCAGGCGGCGTCTACTATAGTGGGCGAACACCTCCGATGATGAAGACCGGCCCCGCGCGACGGGACCGCCGACGGAAAGACAATCGTCCCGATGTCCAAGACCGCAGTCGTTGCGCTGGGTGGCAATGCCATCACCCGCAGCGGACAGCAGGGCACGCACTCAGAACAGATGGAGAACGCGCGGGCCATGGCGTCCGCGATCCGCGGTCTGCGCGAGTCGGGCTGGAACGTCGTGCTCGTGCACGGCAACGGTCCGCAGGTCGGGAACCTCGCCATCCAGCAGCGCTCCGGGGCCGACCAGGTCCCCGAGATGCCCCTGCACGTCCTCGGCGCGATGACGGAGGGCCAGCTCGGCTCCCTGCTCGCGCTCGCCGTTCGCGAGGCCGGCGGGGTCGACCTGCCGGGCGTCGTCACCGTCGTCACCCACGTCGTCGTCCGCAAGGATGATCCGGCGTTCGGGCTGCCCACCAAACCGATCGGACCGTTCTACACGGTCCAGGAGGCCGCCCGGCTCGTCTCCGAGCAGGGCTGGGTCGTCGGCGAGGACGCCGGACGCGGCTACCGCCGCCTGGTCCCCTCGCCCAAGCCGGTCGAGATCGTCGAGCTCGACGCCATCCGCGGCCTCATCGACCAGGGCCTGATCGTCGTCGCCGCGGGCGGCGGCGGGATCCCGGTCGTCGACGAGGGCGGGTCGCTGCAGGGCATCGACGCCGTCATCGACAAGGACTCGGCCGCACAGCGGCTGGCCAACGCACTGGGGGCCGAGGCCCTCGTGCTCGTCACCGACGTCCCCGCGGTGATGCTCGACTTCGGCAAGGACACCCAGCGCGCGATCGGCGAGATCACCGCCGACGAGGCGCAGGGCCATGCCGACGACGGCCAGTTCCCCGAGGGAAGCATGGGCCCGAAGATGCGGGCCGCCATCCAGTTCGTCCGCGAGGGCGGAGCCACGGCGGTCGTCACCAACGCCGCCCGCGCCGTCGCGTCGTTGAACCCCGGAGCAGGCGACGACGCCGAGCCGGGCACTCGAATCGTTGCCGCCGATCAGCACCTGGGAGCCGCTCCGTGAGCATCCATCGCATCACGCTGTACACCGACACCTACGTGGACTCGGTGGTACAGCTCTCCGGCACCCGAGCGATGCGCGGTCTCGACGGCGTCGTCTGGGCCTCGGCCGCGATGGCCACCCCCGCCAACGTCGAGACGCTGGCGAGCGAGGGCTTCGACACGTCCGAGATCGGGCACGCGGGCGCGAACGACCTGTTCGTCGCCGTGAACGCCGACACCGACGAGCTCGCCGACTCCGCCCGTGAGGCCGGCGAGGCCGCGATGTTCGCGCCGCGCACCAACGCCTCCGGCGAGGCCGCCGAGAAGCCGGCACGCACCATGGCCCAGGCCATCGCGCGCCAGCCCGACACCAACGTCGCCGTCATCTCCGTCCCGGGCGACTACGCGACCCTCGAGGCGCACAAGGCACTCTCGGCCGGTCTCGACGTCCTCCTGTTCAGCGACAACGTGTCCGTCGAGGACGAGATCGCGCTGAAGGAGCGGGGCAACCGCATCGGCCGCCTCATCATGGGCCCGGGCGCCGGCACCGCGATGCTGGGCCACACCTGCCTGGCGTTCGCGAATGTCGTCAAGGAAGGCAGCATCGCCGTCGTCGCCGCCGCCGGTACCGGCGCGCAGGAGGCCGCGGGCCTGGTCGACCGCTGGGGCGCGGGCGTCTCCCACGTCATCGGCCTCGGCGGGCGCGACCTCACCGCCAAGATCGGTGGCCTCACCGCCAAGCAGGCCATGGGTCGCCTCGTCGCCGACGACAACACCGAGATCATCTTCCTGGTCTCGAAGCCGCCGAACCCGCAGGTCGCGCAGGAGGTCCTCGCCGCCGCCAAGGGCAAGAAGGTCGTCGCCGCCCTCATCGGCATCGACAAGGACTTCGAGGCCCCCGAGGGTGTCATCGTCACCCGCACGCTGGAGGCCGGCGCCATCGCCGCCGCCAAGCTGGCCGGCCGGACCCCGCCCGACGTCACCGAGGGCCTCGTCGACCAGGTCCGCGAGATCGCCGACAAGATGCCGGCCGAGCGCACCCTGGTCCGCGGCCTCTACTCCGGCGGCACCCTCTGCTACGAGTCGCTCGTCGTGCTCGGTGAGACCCTGGGCGACGTGTACTCCAACACCCCGCTCGACAAGTCGCTCGGCCTGCCCGCCCCCGAGGGCGCGCACACCTCGCTCGACCTGGGCGAGGAGGAGTACACCAAGGGCCGTCCGCACCCGATGATCGACCCGGAGGCCCGGATCGAGCTCCTGCGCGAGCAGGCTGCCGATCCGAAGGTCGCCGCGATCCTCATGGACGTCGTGCTCGGCTACGGCTCCCACGAGAACCCGGCCGGCGAGCTCGGCCCGGTCTTCAAGGAGATCCGCGACGCCGGTGGCCCCCAGGTCATCGTCTACGTCCTCGGCACCCAGCAGGACCCGCAGGGCTACGAGGCGCAGAAGAAGGCGTTCGAGGAGGTCGGCGTGCTCGTCACGCAGACCGCGCAGCGCGCCGCCCTGGCCGCCGCCGCGATCGCCAGCCGCAAGCCCGAGATCGCGGCGATCTCCCTGTGAGTGAGAGTCAGCGAGTGAACCGTTGGCACAGCGTCTGCGCGAAGCGCCGCCCGAGCGCCGGCGAGGGAGTGCGTTGAGCGGGCGTGGACTGGCGCTCGTCTCGCACAGCACGAAGCCGCGGGGAGGGCTGGTCCACACGCTGAGCCTGGCCGAGGAGCTGCACCGGCAGGGTGTGCCGGTGCACCTCCTCACCCTCGGCGACCCCGAGGTGGGCCTCTTCCGGCACACCGACGTCCCGAACACCGTCCTGCCGCAGCCCAGGAACCCGGGCGAGACGTTGGACGACAAGGTGTTCGCGTCGATCGACATGCTCGAGGCCGGACTCGCCGAACTCGCGGGCGAGTACGACATCATGCACGCGCAGGACTGCATCGCCGCCCGGGCCGCGGCCCGGGTGCGCGACGCGGGCAATCCGATCACCGTCGTGCGCACCGTGCACCACGTCGACGACTTCACGACGCCGGCGCTGATCAACTGCTCCAAGCAGGCGATCGTGGAGCCCGACCGCATCCTCGTGGTCAGCGAGCAGTGGCGTCGGATCATGCACGACGACTACGGCCGCGACGCCGACATCGTGCCCAACGGCGTCGACCTCGGCCGGTTCGCCAAGCCCGAGGACGGCAAGATCGAGGAGCTCCGTGCGCGCATCGGTGCGGGCGAGGGCCGGTTCGTCTTCCTCGCCGTCGGCGGAGTGGAGCCCCGCAAGGGCACCGTGTACGCCTTCCGCGCGCTCGCGCAGCTCACGCGCGAGGGCATCGACGCGACGCTCGCCGTCGTCGGCGGCCACTCGTTCCAGGACTACACCCCGTACCGCGACGCGGCGATCGCCGAGCTCGCGGAGCTGGGCCTGGAGGTCGGCCGCGACGTCCACCTGCTGGGCACGGTCAGCGAGGCAGATCTCGCGGGCTGGTACCACGCGGCCGACGCGCTGAGCTTCCCGTCGGTCAAGGAGGGCTGGGGGCTCGTCGTCTTCGAGGCGATGGCCGCCGGCCTGCCCGTCATCGCCAGCGACCTCGACGTCTTCCACGAGTACCTGGAGGACGGGGTGTCGGCGCTGCTGCCGCCCGTCGAGGACGCCGACGGGCTCGCGCAGGCCATGCGCACCATGGTCCGCGACGCCGCGCTGCGCGACCGGCTCCGCGCCGGTGGCGAGGCGATCCTCCCGCAGTTCAGCTGGGAGGCGAGCGCCCGAAAGCACCGCGAGATCTACGACGAGATCCGGCAGGGCAAGGCCTGATCCCGGCCTGATCCAGAGTCGTCGAGCGGCCGCATCCCCTCCCGGGATGCGGCCGTTCTGCGTAGGGGTGTGCGATCCGTCGGACACCCCGTAGAGTCGAAGTGCGCCCCAGATGGGCCTACCGGGAAGGAGCGGCTGTACCGGCCGACGCGGCATCGCCGTCGTCGAGCACCCCGCAGGCCCAGGGGCGCAACACCTTCCCGGTCCTTCGCTGGGCAGCCGGCCCGGGCGCCCCTCTCCGGTGTTGCACACCGACCGAGAGGACCTCAGTGCCCGCCACGTTCAACCACACGATCATCGCCGCCCGCGACCGCGCGGAGTCGGCCCGTTTCTTCGTCGACATCATCGAGGCGCGGGAGGCCCCGTCGTGGGGGCCGTTCACGAACCTGCAGCTCGACGGCGGGGTGCTGATCCAGTTCGCCGACCTGCCGGTCGAGGCGTTCCCGGAGATCCAGAACCAGCACTACGCGTTCCTCGTCGACGACGCGCTGTTCGACCGCGCGTACGGCCGGCTGTGCGAGCGCGGGATCGAGCACTGGGCGGACCCGCAGATGCAGCGGCCCGGTGAGACCAACACCGGGCACGGTGGCCGCGGCGTCTACTTCCGCGACCCCGCGGGCCACTACATCGAGATCATCACCGCGCCGTACGTGTGACGGACGGATGCCCGGTCAGCGCCCGGGGGCGTCGCCGTGGTCGTGGCCCGCGGGCCGGATCGCGAGCTCCGCGGCGCGCTGGACGACCTCGTCGGTGAAGACGGTGCCGTCACCGGCGAGGACATCCTCGAGGGCGCCGAGCCACTGTGTGTAGTACGAGTAGCACTCACCCTCGGGGTGGTGGTTCTCCCACGCGGCGATGCGGGCGATGAGCGCGGCCTGGAACTGCGGCCACGCGAACAGCCCGGCGTCGTGAAGCGAGACCGCCATCCCGAAGGCGCGGGACTCCCACGGCTCGGCGAACACGAGCTCACCGTTGGCGCGGGGTGGGGCGGACGTCTCGTCGGTGTCGAGGGCCGGCGCGATCGGGGCCGTGCTCATCGGGTTCTCCAACTCGGTGAGGGGAGTGGCGCCGAGCGCGACGGTCGTGCCCATCGCGTCGGGGGTGGCCAGGCCGCGTTCGGTGAGCAGCTGTTCGAGGGCTTCGGTGCGCAGCGCGGGGTCGGGGTTCAGGGCGGTGCTCACGCTGCGCTCCTTGTCCTGCAGGTAGCCGTCGTCGAAGTGGGAGCGGGGATCGAGGCGGCCCCGGGCGTAGCGGAAGGCGTCGAGGTCCTGCCCGGAGACCCGTCTCATCGTGAGCAGGGTGAGCGCCAGGGCTCGCTCTTCCCGGTACTCGTGGAACCGGATGTCGTCGTCGCGGGTGGGCGGGCGGACCCGTCCCCAGCCGGTGGCGCCACCGATGTCGGCAACGCTTCTCATGACCGCTCCTCGTGCACGATGCTGGATGTCGTCCACCATAGTGGATGGCATTCATGATCGGTGGCCCACGAGCAGACATCGGGCGAGGCGTGGGACACCCTGCGAATGCGACAACGGCGGCCCCCCGAAGGGGACCGCCGTTGCCGTGGCCGGGCCGGCGGACGGCCGGGCCGGGAGGGGTGGATGGTCAGGCCACCCGAGCTGCGAGCGCCTTCAGGGCGTCGGCGAAGCAGGACACCGGAGCGGTGGCCACACCCGCGCCGACCTGCCCGATCCCCGAGTTGGCGTGCAGGATGCCGGTGGTCACCTTGGGGGTGATGCCGGTCTCCACGACCTTGCGGACGTCGACGCCCAGCGGGGCGCCGATGAAGCCCATGGCGGGCAGCGTGAAGCGTGTGCTGGCGCCGGCGCAGATCGCTTGGAACGACTCCGTCGCCGCGGCGGCGTCGGACATCGCACCACCGAGGAACGCCGCGACCGCCGCCGAGTTGCCCGCGGCGGGGCCACCCATGCCGGTCAGCTCCAGGACGGCGCTGTCGCCGATGTCCTTGGCCGCGGTGTCCGGGCCGTAGCCCGAGTAGTACATCGCGTCGCCCACGGGCGGGGCGTCGGTGATGTACCAGGCGTCGTCGTTGGCGAGCTTGATGCCGAACGTGGTGCCGTTGCGGGCCATGTGCGTGACGATCGAGGAGCCCTCGACCTGGTGTGCCCACAGCTGCAGCGACTTGGCGGCCGCCATCGCGAGGTTCAGGAAGAACAGGTGGTTGCCGGCCAGGTACGTGCCGAACGGGACGCGTGCGGCGTCGGGGAGCGCGGTGATCTGCGGCAGCCAGGTGCGGGTGAGCAGGTTCGTCGCGGCCTGGGTGCGCATGTGCAGGTCGTCGCCCATGGTGATGCCCTGGGAGGCGATCGCCAGGATGTCGAGCTGCCCGGCCTCGGCGATGATCTGCTTGACCGACGGACCGGCCGTGTCGGCCAGGAACTTCAGCCGCGCGATCGCCGCGTCGGTGTCGCGGCCGAACCACGCCACCTCGCCGGGACCCTGGTTCAGCGACGAGAAGGCGCGCGTGCCGCCCTCACGGTTCTCGACGACCAGCGCCGGCTGCGACGGGCCCACCGCGCTCGCCATCGGGACGACGGCGTCGTGGTGGTTCGCGGCGTCGAGGGTGATCTCGCCGCTCTGCAGCAGCTTCTCGGCCTCGGCCACGTCGGCGGCCCAGCCCTCGGCGACAACGGCGGCGCGCATCGAGCGCTGCAGCGGGTCGGTGTGCTCGGCGTAGGGGAGCACCGGGCCGCAGTGCAGGATCATGCGGCCTTCGACGCCGGGTACGACCTCGCCGAACGTCGACACGTCGACGAGCTGCGGAACGCCCTCGTTGAGACGGCGGACGACCTCGGTGTTCGCCTCGTCGATCGCGGCACCCGCGTCGCCGTAGAGGTTGCTGAGCGCGCGGACGGCGTCGAGATCGCCGTCGGCGGGGATGCGCCAGTCGACGTGCTGGACGGGGCGACCCTGCGCACGCACCGCATCGGCGAACATCGGCAGCCCGACGTTGACCACCTGGACCTCGTCAGGCAGTGCCAGCGGTGTCGTCATCGGGAGGTTCCTCCTCGGGGGTCGGCCAGTGGATCGTGTACTTCATCAAAGTAGACGGGGACACACTATAGGAGACAGTCGCTCGGGGGCATCCCCCTGTCGTCCCCCCGGATCGGGGTGCCCGCGCCGTCAGTCAGTGAGTTCCATCACGTGGATCATCGACGGAGGGACTCGGCATGAGCGCTGTGGACGGTTCGCGGTTCTCCTCGCGCGCTGTGGGCGGCGCCCGATGAGGCCGGGGTTCACCGCGCAGGAGCGCGCCGCGGTGCGTCGGCGTTTCGAGCAGGACCAGGCCGACGCCGAGTACGTCGAGTACACCGAGGCCATGGAACGCATCTCGACGCCGCGCCGCTGGCGCCGCACCCGGGCGAAGTTCCTGAAGGCCCGCGGCTACTGCCCCCGGTAGGCGGCCGCGGTCGGGAAGTCGGGTCCGGCGGCAGGAGCGAAGGCGGCGCACCGTCACGTCGCCCGGTCCGCACCGCCGCCGACCCGGCCGAGCCGCGGCATCCGGTTCCGGTGCGTCCCCCGCCGCCGCCGGTTCCGGGTGCCGCGGTGAGGATCAGGCGGGCGCGGCGCTGACCGACGACATGGTCAGCAGGGACGTCGCCAGCTGTTCGGCGAGCCGGACGGGCTCCTCCGAGCGGGCGGTCTTCGCGCCGACCAGGCCACCGTCGTAGATCAGCTGGATCGAGGCCGCCAGCGTCGCCGGGTCCGGGACGCCCGCCATCGCGGCGGCGTCGGCGATCTCCTCGCGCATCCACCGCCGGTGCTCCGTCACGAGCGCGTGGACGGTGTGGTCGTCGTCGGGGAACTCGGTGAGCGCGTTGACGTACAGGCAGCCGCGGAAGTGCCTGCGGCGCATCGAGGCGGCCGCGAGGTCGAAGAAGATGCGGATGCGCGTCGCCGGGTCGGCGGGCGCGTCGGCGTCGCGGGCTGCCGCGCGCAGCGCGCGGTCGTAGGCCGCGCGGTCGAGCTCGTCGCGGCGGGTCAGCCAGGCGAGGACGAGCGCGTCCTTCGACCCGAAGTTCTGGTAGAGGCTGGCCCGGGCGACGTCGGCCTCGGCGACGAGCCGGTCGACGCCGACGGCACGGATGCCCTCACGGTCGAAGAGGTGGGCAGCGGCGTCGAGCAGTCGTTCGGCCGGCAGTGGCCTGCGGGGGGTTCCGCGCACGGGCACAGCATAATCCGAAAGGTTCACCAGACCGATCGTTCTGTCTGTTACGCTCGAACGTGATGAGCCCCGTGCTGCTGGTACAGCGCCGCCACATCGACCTCCTCCGGGTCGTTGCCGCGGCGTGTCCGGGTGCTCTCCCGCGGGTCCGCTGAGCCGCCCCGCCGCCCTGTCGAGGGCCTCCCGTCCGCTGTAGTCGCACGCGTCCTTCCACGGCCGTGTCCGGCCGGACACCACGTCGCACGTGCTCCGATCGTCCGAGTTCCCGCCCGGCGAGCGGGAAAGGCCGCTGCCCGGCATCCGTCCTGCCGATCCGAGAAGGAGTTCCCATGTCCCTGTTCCTCTTCGAGCTCGTACCCGCCACAGCCGACCGGGCCGGTGCGTCGGCCGTCCTGGAGGAGGTGGACAAGGCCGCCGCCACCGCCGGCGCCGAGTTCATCGAGTCCCAGGTGACCGGCGCGCACGACCGCGTCTTCGCCGTCGTCGAGGCCGCCTCGGCCGCGGCGCTGGGCGACGCCTTCGACGCCGCCAACCTCGCGAGCGCCACAGAGGTCGTCGGCCCGGACGAGGTCCGCCTCGTCGGTGCCGAGCTCCAGCAGATCAAGGCGGCCAAGCCCACCGCCGGCTACCTCGTCGAGTGGGACTTCCCCGACGGCCTCGACATGGACACCTACCTGGCCCGCAAGAAGGCCAAGGCGCCGCTCTACGCCAACGTCCCCGAGGTCGCCTTCCTGCGCACCTACGTGCGCGAGGACATGACCAAGTGCCTCTGCTTCTACGACGCCGACGACGAGGCGGGCGTGGTCAAGGCGCGCGAGGTCGTCGACACCCCCATCGACCGGCTCCACCAGCTCGCCGCGGACCAGGGATGAGTCCCGCGCAGGTCGTGCTCGACCAGGTCGCGCCTCCCGTCCCCGCGGAGGTGACCGACCGGTTCCGCGAGTGCGCGAAGGACGTCGACCAGGGCCGGGGTGACCTGCGCGACGGACTCCGTTGGCTGGGGTCGCGCGGACTGCTCGGTGGCGCGCTCTCCAGCAGGGTCGCACTGATCGAGGCCATCGCCGGCGAGTGCATGAGCTCGGCGTTCTCGCTCTGGGCGCAGGGCATGGTGATCGACTACCTCGACCGCGGCGGTGCCGACGAGAGCCTCGTCGACTCGCTGCGCCGCGGCGAGACGATCGGTGTCACGGCGATGGCACCCGCCCTGCGCGACGTCGCCGGGATCGAACCGGTGCCGGTCCTCGGCACCCGGCTCCCCGACGGCGGCGTCCGCCTCGACGGCCCGATCCGCTGGGCCTCCAACCTGTTCCCCGACGCCCTCGTGGTGTCGCCGGTGCGGTTCGAGGACGACGACGGCAGGGCGATCGTCCAGTTCCGGCTCTCCGCCGACGGTGTGAACGTCCGGACCTCGCCGAAGCTGCTGGCCCTCGACGGGACGGCGTCGTCGTCGGTGGCGCTCGAGGGCGTGCACGTGCCGGCCGCCGACGTCCTCACCACCGACCTCACCGGTTTCGTGAAGGCCGTCCGGCCCGCGTTCCTGCTCACCCAGACGGCGTTCTGCGCCGGCCTGGCCGCACGCGCCGCCACCGGCGCCGAACAGCACTGCACCGGGCTCAACGCCGAGCTCCGCCCCGACATCGACGACGTGTGCGCCCGCGTCGTGTCGGTGCGCGACCGGCTGCACGACTGGGCGTCCGCGCCCGACGAGCCCGGCCCCGCCGACCTGCTCCGGCTGCGCCTCGAGGCGTCCGCCGCGGCGGGCGACGCGACCCGCCTGGAAGCCACCACCCGCGGTGGCGCCGGGTACGTCGCGACCAGCGACGTCAGCCGTCGGCTGCGCGAGGCCGCATTCCTCCCCATCCAGTCACCGACGGAAGGACAGCTCCGGTGGGAACTGTCGCGCTACGCCTGACCGGCGCCACCAAGCGGTACGGCGACAACGCCGTCCTCGACGGCGTCGACCTCGACGTCGAGCGGGACTCCCGCCTCGTCGTACTGGGCCACTCCGGCAGCGGCAAGTCGACGCTGCTGCGCGTCCTCGCCGGGCTCGAGGAGCTCGACGCCGGCGCGCTGACCAGGCCCGACGCCGATGACGCCCGGGGCGCCGTCGTCGGCACGGTGTTCCAGCAGCCGCTGCTGCTGCCGTGGCTGACGGTGCGCGACAACATCGCGCTCGGCGGTCGTTACCGCGCCAACAAGGCCCGGTTCGACGCCGCGCACGTCGAGGAGCTCATCGACCTGTTCGGGCTGCGCGCGCAGGCCGACCTCCTGCCGTCGGCGCTGTCGGGCGGGCAGGCGCAGCGCGTGTCGATCGCGCGTGTCGTGGCCGTGCGGCCCGACATCCTGCTGCTCGACGAGCCGTTCTCCGCCCTCGACCCCGCCACCCGCCGCAGCCTGCAGGTGTGGTTGCGCGACGCCGCCGCCGCGCTGGGGCTGACGCTCGTCATGGTCACCCACGACGTCGACGAGGCGCTCTACCTCGCCACCGAGGTGACGCTGCTCGACGGCTCCGGCCGCGCCGCCGGCCACTGGCGCTGCGACGCCCCGACCGGCCACGACGACCTCGCCGACCACCCCCTGCGGGCGACCCTGCTGGCGGGTTACCGCTCCCAGCTGGGCGCCGCGGCCGCCTCCTGATGGCCGGGCTGAACCGCCGCGCCGTACTGCGCGGCGGTATCGCCCTGGGCGCGGCCGCCGCCGCGGTCGGCGGGGTGGCGGGCATCGCCGACCTGGCGACGGCGTCGCGACCCACCGTGAAGACCGGCACCGCGCCGCGCATCGGCTACCTCCCGATCACCGACGCCGCCCCGCTGCTCGTCGCGCACGGGCAGAACCGCTACGCGCAGGCGGGCGTCGAGATCCCGCGGCCGGTGCTGTTCCGCGGTTGGGAGTCGCTCGCGCAGGCGTTCGTCGCCGGTGAGGTCGACGTCGTGCACCTGCTCATGCCGTTCGCGCTGCAGCTGCGCTACCAGCTCGGCGCGCAGGTCCGCATGGTCGCCTGGAACCACACCAACGGCTCCGCGCTCACCGTGCGGCCCGAGATCGACGACATCCGGCAGCTCGCCGGCACGTCCGTCGCGATCCCGTTCTGGTGGTCGATCCACAACATCCTGTTGCAGCGCAAGCTCCGTGCTGCCGGGCTCACCCCTGTCGTCCGGACGGCGCCGTCGGTGTCCGACGGGACCGTGCAGCTCGTCGTCATGGCGCCGGCCGACATGGTCCCCGCGCTCGACACCGGCACCATCTCCGGCTACATCGTCGCCGACCCGTTCAACGCCGTCGCCGAGGTCAAGAAGGTCGGCAAGGTGCTCTGGTTCACCGGCGACGCATGGCGCGACAACGCCTGCTGCGTCGTCATGGTCCGCCAGGACCTGATCGACGGCTCCCCACAGACCGTGCAGGCCCTCACCGACGGCGTCGCCGGCGCGCAGCAGTGGATCAACGGCAACCGTCCCGACGCGGCGAAGCTGCTGAGCGGCAACAAGTACATGCCCCAGCCGCTGCCCGCGATCACGAAGACGCTGACCCGGGCGGACAAGGACTACACGTCCGTCCTCACGCACCCGCAGTGGCACGGCGAGCGGATCGGCTACACGCCCTACCCGTTCCCCGGCTACACGACGGCACTCGTCGAGGCCATGCGCGGCACCGTCGTCGACGGCGACGCGAGCTTCGTCGACCGGCTCGACCCGGCCACCGTGCACCGCGACCTCGTCGACGACCGGTTCGTCGTCAACAGCGTTAACACCCTCGGCGGCCCCGCCGCCTTCGGCCTGCCCGACTCGCTGACCCGTACCGAACAGGATGTCCTGGCATGAGCACCGCCGAGACGATCTCCCCGCCTCCCGTGACCCGGTCTCCTCGTACGTCGCGGACCTGGGCCTCGCGGCTGGGGCTCCAGCTGCTCGCGGTCGTCGTCGCCGTCGCGATCTGGTGGGTGATCACGTCCGTCCTGGCGTCGCCCACCTCGATGCTGCAGGACTTCGCACCGCAGCACGCCATCCCCGCGATCGGCGCCCTCGCCGCGCAGGGTGTGCTCTTCCCCGACATCTGGACGAGCCTGTGGCGGCTGCTCGTCGGCCTGCTGATCGCCGTCGTCCTCGGTGTGGTCACCGGTCTGGCGATCGGCACGTGGCAGAGCCTGGAGACGGCGTCGCGACCGGTGTTCCAGTTCCTGCGCATGGTGTCGCCGCTGTCGTGGGCGCCCGTCGCGATCGGGTTGTTCGGCATCGGCGACCGCCCGGTGTTCTTCCTGGTCGCGGCGGCCGCGGTGTGGCCGATCGTGCTCAACACCGCCGCAGGCGTGCGCTCGATCGACCAGGGCTTCCTGCTCGCCGCCCGCTCCCTGGGCGCAACGCCCGCCGAGACGCTGACGTCGGTGGTGCTGCCGGCGATCCGCCCGCACGTCCTGACGGGGCTGCGGCTCGCGCTGGGTATCGGCTGGGTCGTGCTCGTCCCCGCTGAGATGCTGGGCGTCACCTCCGGGCTGGGCTACGAGATCCTCAACTCCCGCGACCAGCTGGCCTACGACAAGGTCATGGCGGTCATCCTCGTGATCGGCCTGCTCGGCTCGATCCTCGACGCCCTGGCCCGCCGCGCCCTGGGTACGGGCAACCGCCAGGCCGTCTGACCCCTGTGAGCGGCCTGACGACCGCGCTCGCCAGGACTGACAGACGGTCGCGCCGGGTGTCGGTGAGGTGCGCCGGGGCCGGGCGCGACTCCCGAGCGGCTCGCCGTAGGGGGATGCCGATGACCTCGTGACGGCGAGGCGCTGTGCCGCTGCTCGGACGGAGCAGGTTGCGGCCGGCTCCGTCAGGGCACGGAGGCGTGCGTTGGTGGACGCAGGGGATCAGCGCCTGACGTTGTACTCCTCGGCCGTCAGCACTTCGTCCGGGGCGGTGTCGAAGACCCGGCTGGCGAGCAGGTCCGCCGCCTCGATCGTGGTGAGTGCGGTGAGGTCGACCTTGGCGTCGCCGGTCTCGAGCAGGCGCTTGGCCTGCCGCAGACGGGCGCGCTCCACCGCGTTGCGCACACTGCGGGCGTTGGCGAACCAGGGCTGACCGACACGTCGTTCCAGGTAGCGCGTGAGCACGTCCTGTGCCTCGTCGGAGAAGGTGTAGCCGATGTCCTTGGTCATCAGCACACCGATCCGCTCCAGCTCCGGGACCGTGTAGTCCGGGAACGTGACGTGGTGGGCGACCCGGGACTGCATGCCCGGGTTGGCGGCGAAGAAGGTGTCCATCCGGTCCTGGTACCCGGCCAGGATCACGACGAGGTCGTCGCGGTTGTTCTCCATGACCTGCAGCAGGATCTCGATGGACTCGCCGCCGTAGTCGCGCTCGTTCTCGACCTTGTAGAGGTAGTAGGCCTCGTCGATGAACAGCACGCCGCCCATCGCCCGCTTGATGACCTCTTTGGTCTTGGGGGCGGTGTGGCCGACGTACTCGCCCACCAGGTCGTCGCGGGTGACCGCGACCAGGTGGCCGCGACGCAGATAGCCGAGCCGGTGGAGCAGGTCGGCCATCCGCATCGCGACGGTGGTCTTGCCGGTGCCGGGGTTGCCGGTGAAGCTCATGTGCAGGGTCGGCTGCGGGGCGGTGATGCCGAACTTCGCCCGGGTGCGGTCGACCAGCAGCAGCGCGGCGATCTCGGCGATGCGTGTCTTCACCGGTGCCAGCCCGACGAGTTCCTGGTCGAGCTTGGCGAGGACCTCGTCGATACCCGACTCCGCGCGCAGCGCGGCCAGGTCCACGACGGTGTCCGGCGGGAGGTACTCGACCTCCGGCTCGTCGGACGGGTCGGCCTCGAGCTGGGGCCCGGAGACGCTACCCGGCGTGAATCCGAAGGCGGTTCCGGCACTCATGATCAGTCCCGGTTGTAGCGGTCGCCGACGGGACGCTCGGTGGCGTAGGAGTGTGTCGTGTACTGGATGGCGCGGCCCTTGACCTCGGTGCGGTTGACGTGGAAGCCGGGCTCGTCGGCCGGGCGCTGCACGATGAACGACAGCGCCGTGGTCTGACGGCCCAGGCTGGCGTCGTAGGCGTTGAGCCGGATGTAGGCGTTCGGGTTGGCCGTGCGGCAGGCGTTGACCTCCATCAGGACGCCGGCCGGGTCCTTGAGGTCGAACATCGGCAGGCCCCACATCTCCCAGAAGGTGTTGCGGGGGTGTGGGTCGTCGGTGAACTCGACCGACAACGGCCAGTCGTTGCCCAGCGCGTAGTTGATCTGGGCGGTGATCTCCTCGTCGGTGAAGTCGGGGAGATAGGAGAACGTTCCCTGCGTGATCCGCATCGTCATGGCTCCGATCAGGCGTTCGTCGGCGTCGCGACGACGTCGGGGGTGTCGGTGGACTCGTAGTCGAAGGTGATGTCGCCCCAGGTCGCGAGCGCCGTGTCGAGCGCGCGGTTGCGGGACGCGGCCTTCTTGAGGATCTCCGGGCCCTCCTTGTAGTAGTCGAGTCCCTCGTTGCGGGCCTTGATCATGGCCTCGAGCGCGACGCGGTTCGCCTCGGCGCCCGCGGCGATGCCCATCGGGTGGCCGATCGTGCCGCCGCCGAACTGCAGGATGACGTCCTCACCCAGGTGGTGGATGAGCTGGTGCATCTGGCCGGCGTGGATACCGCCGGAGGCGACCGGCATGACACCGGGCATCGAGGCCCACTCCTGGTCGAAGTAGAGGCCCTTGGACAGGTCGGTCCTGATGCTGTCCTTGCGGAGCGTGTCGTAGAACCCGGCGGTGGTCATCGGGTCGCCCTCGAGCTTGCCGACGACGGTGCCCGCGTGGATGTGGTCGACACCCGCGAGGCGCATCCACTTGGAGATGACGCGGAAGCTGACGCCGTGGTTCTTCTGGCGGGTGTAGGTGCCGTGGCCCGCGCGGTGCAGGTGCAGGATCACGTTGTTGTCGCGGGCCCACTTGGCCATCGACTGGATCGCGGTGTAGCCGACCGTCAGGTCGATCATCACGATGACGGAGCCGAGCCCGGCGGCGAAGTTCGCCCGCTCGTACATCTCCTCCATCGTGCCGGCGGTGACGTTGAGGTAGTGGCCCTTGATCTCGCCGGTCGCGGCCTGGGCGCGGTTGACGGCCTCCATGCAGAACAGGAAGCGGTCACGCCAGCGCATGAAGGGCTGCGAGTTGATGTTCTCGTCGTCCTTGGTGAAGTCCAGACCACCGCGCAGGGCCTCGTAGACGACGCGGCCGTAGTTGCGCGCCGACAGACCCAGCTTCGGCTTGGTGGTCGCGCCGAGGATCGGGCGGCCGAACTTGCCGAGGTGCTCGCGCTCGGTCACGATCCCGTGCGCCGGGCCCTGGAAGGTCTTCACGTAGTGCGTGGGGATGCGCATGTCCTCCAGGCGCAGGGCCTTGAGGGGCTTGAAGCCGAAGACGTTGCCGATGATCGAGCTGGTGAGGTTGGCGATGGACGCCTCCTCGAACAGGTCGAGGTCGTAGGCGATGTAGGCGATCCACTGACCGGGCGTGTTCGGCACCGGGTCGATCTTGTAGCACTTGGCCTGGTAGTGCTCGAAGGTGGTGAGGCGGTCGGTCCACACGACCGTCCAGGTCGCGGTGCTCGACTCGCCGGCGACGGCCGCACCGGCCTCCTCCGGCGGAACCCCCTGCTGAGGGGTGATGCGGAAGGCACAAAGAATGTCCGTGTCCTTCGGCTCGTAGTCGGGCTGCCAGTAGCCCATCTCGGCGTAGGGGATGACACCTGCGTTCCAGCGATCAGCCATACAAGGAGCTTGCGGGCTGATCATGAATCTGTCTATCAATAGTTACGCGTGAACGCTTAAGTGATCACTCAAGTGTTGCGCGCTCGGGTGCTATTCACCGGGTCGTGACAGCCCCCGGTGTCTCCACCTCGTGGGGGAGTCGAGCGGAGTTGACGCGCTCGTACGGTGCCCGCCGGTGCCACAACGGGAGGACTTTCGAATGAGCACGTGCAGGGAGATCGCGGCGCGCATGGTGGCGCCGGGCAAGGGCGTTCTCGCGGCCGACGAGAGCATCGGCACGATGTCGTCGCGCCTCGAGAACGTCGGCGTCGACGCCACCGCCGAGAACCGGCGCATCTACCGGGAGCTGCTCTCGGCCACGCCCAACCTGTCCGACGGCGTGTCGGGCATCATCTACTGCGACGAGACGCTGCGGCAGAACTTCGCCGACGGCACCCCGTTCGCGCAGGCCGTGCACGCGCTGGGCATCCTGCCCGGCATCAAGGTCGACACGGGCGCCAAGCCGCTCCCGGGCGGCCTCGAGGGCGAGACCATCACCGAGGGCCTCGACGGGCTGCCCGCCCGCCTGGCCGAGTACGCCGAGATCGGCGCCGCCTTCGCCAAGTGGCGCGCCGTCTACGTCATCGGCGAGCAGACCCCCAGCGCCGGCGCGATCCGTTCCAACGCCAACGCGCTCGCCCGCTACGCCGCGGCCTGCCAGGCCGCCGGCATCGTGCCGATCGTCGAGCCCGAGGTGCTGATGGACGGCACCCACTCGATCCAGCGCTGCGCCGAGGTCACCGCCGAGGTCCACGCCGCCGTCCGCGAGGAGCTGGCGCTGCTGAACGTCGACCTCGCCGGAATCGTGCTCAAGCCCAACATGATCGTCGAGGGCAACGGCAACACCGAGCAGTCCTCGCCCGAGGCCGTCGCCGCCGCCACCGTCGAGGTCCTCAACGCCTGGCCCGCCGAGCTGGCCGGCGTCGCGTTCCTCTCCGGCGGCATGTCGCCGGAGCGGGCCACCGCCAACCTCGAGGCCATGCAGGCCATCACGACCCCGTGGCCGCTGACCTTCTCCTTCGGTCGCGCGCTCGTCGACCCCGCCCTCAAGGCATGGGTGGGCAAGGACGACCAGATCGCCGACGGCCAGGCCGCTCTCGCCGACCGCGTCGACGCCAACGCCGCCGCCGTCCGCCGCCGCGGCGAGCTGCAGCCCGCCTGATCCACACCGTTTCCCGACGCGGCCGGCCCCCGATCCGGGGGCCGGCCGCGTCGCGTCGTGCCGCAGTACCGCGCGCAACCTGACGGTCGTCGATCCGCCGCGGGAGAGCAGTGAGGGTGCGGGCGGGTCGTCGGGCGCAACGTCCGCGAGCGGACCGCGGGTGCGGCCCCACGATGGCGCGCAACCTCGTGTCGTCCGGGCCGCCCCGGGACAGCAATGAGGTTGCGCGCGGTCAGGCGTCCTCGGGGTCGGCGTCCGGCTCCGCCGTCGCCAGGGGGACAGTCGCGATGATCGTCGTCCCCGAGCCGCGGCGGGAGATCACCCGCAGCCGGCCGCCGACGAGCTCGGCGCGCTCCGCCATCGACTGCATCCCGTAGCCGGGGGAGTGGGGGTCGACGGAGGGGGCAGGCTGGACGTCGAAACCGACGCCGTCGTCGATCACCTCGAGCCAGGCGGTGCCGCGGTGCACCCGGAACCGGATGCGGGCCAGCGTGGCCCGGGCGTGCTTGGTGATGTTCTGCAGGCACTCCTGCGCGATCCGGTACAGCGCGATCTCGACGTGCTCGGGGAGCCGGTCGTCGTCGAGCTCGAGCTCGATCTCGAAGTGCGGCACCGACCGGGCGAGGCTCGCGAGGCCGCCGGCGAGGCCGAGGTCGTCGAGCACGGGCGGGCGCAGGCCGCCGATGGCGGCGCGCGCCTCGTCAAGGGTCAGGTCGACGAGACCCCGGGCGAGGCCGAGCTGTTCGACGGCGAGCTCGGGGTCGTCGGTGATGCTGTGACCTGCGGCGTCGAGGTGGTAGGAGAGCGTGACGAGGCGCTGGGAGATGCCGTCGTGGATGTCGCCCGCGAGCCTGCGGCGCTCGGCCTCCTGGGCGGCGATGACCTGTTCGGCGAAGCGTTCGTGGGCGCGTTCGCGGGCCTCGAGCTTGCGGTGCACCCGGGCCTGGTGCAGGGCGCCGGCGACGAGCCGGCCGATGACGCGGAGGAGCTGCAGGTCGCGGTCGGTGAACTGGCGTCGGCGGACGGTGTGCACGTTGAGCACACCGACGAGTCCGGAGGGTCCGCTCTCCATGGGGACCGACGCCATGGAGGTGTAGTCGGTGCCGCGCAGTGCCGGGATCGGCATGTAGCGCGGGTCCTCCTCCTTGCGTTCGACGATCACCGCGGGCTCGCGGTGCGACGCCACCCAGCCGGCGACGCCGGAGCCGATGGGGAGGTGGATGTCGCCGACGTACTCGTCGAAGGGCGGGGTGGCGCCGGCGAGGGTGAGGGAGCGCTCGGTGTCGTCGAGGACGTGGACGAAGCAGACGTCGGTGGCGGTGGCGTCGGTGATCAGCCGGGCGACGGCGGCGGCCAGCGGCTCGACGTGCGGTCCGCTGGACGCGGCCTCGATGATGCCGAGGAGCAGGGCGTTGGCGCGCTCGGGGGAGGTGAGCCCGAGGACGGTGCCCTCGCCGTAGGGGTTGAGCAGGGCGTGTCCGGGCTCGCGCCCGAACGAGGAGGTCACTGGAAGATCCCCTCGCGGAGGGCGGTGGCGACGGCACCTGTGCGGTCGCCGACGCCGAGCTTGCGGTAGATCGAGCGCAGGTGGCTCTTGATGGTCTCGTCGCTGACGACGAGCCGGGTCGCGATGCCGCGGTTGGACAGCCCGGTGACCATCAGCGAGAGCACCTCGGACTCGCGGTGGGTGAGGCCGTGGCGGGCGCCGGGCCAGAACTCGTCGCTCTGCAGCCGGGCCGCGGTGTCGACGGCACGGCCGGCCAGCGCGGCGTCGATCACCGTGGTGCCGGTGTGCGCGAGCTCGAGCTGACGGACGAGCTCCTCGCCGCTGATCTTCTTCAGCAGGTAACCGGACGCGCCGGCGCGCAGGGCCTGGAAGAGGTACTGCTCGTCGTCGTAGACCGAGAGCAGGACGACCTTGTAGTTCGGGTCGCGTTCGCGCAGCTGGCGGCACAGGTCGAGGCCGCTGGCCCCCTGCATGCGCACGTCGCACAGGATGATGTCGGGTGTCAGGCTGGCGACCATCGACATCGCCTGATCGGCTCCGATCGCCTCGCCGACGACGCGTACGCGTCCGCGGAACGGCGACAGCATCGCCTTCAGACCGGCGATCACCATCTCGTGGTCGTCCACGAGAACGATCCGTAGTGGACCCGCTGACGTCGGCGTACTCATACGAGGACTGTAAGCCGTGACCAGGGGTCGTGAGGTTCAACCCCGGCCTCCCCCGCTGCGGGGAGGGCACGGGAGCGCGCCGGACATAGCGTCCGTGGCCGAATCTCGAGGAGGTGTGCGTCCGACTGCCGCGCTGGCGGGAAGGAAGCACATCGACGGCGACTCCTATCAGTGCGGAGGTTGCGGCATGAGCACCGCTCCCAGCGTTCCGGCCGAGCGTGCCGGCCAGTCGGCGGACACCGACGAGCTCGGCGTCGCGACGCTGCGCTTCCTCGCCGCGGACGCGGTCCAGGCAGCCAACAGCGGTCACCCGGGCCTGCCCCTGGGCACGGCCCCGGCGGCGTGGACCCTGTGGTCGCGGCACCTGCGCCACGACCCGGCGGCGCCCGACTGGGCCGACCGCGACCGTTTCGTGCTGTCGGCCGGTCACGGCTCGATGCTGCTGTACGGCCTGCTGAACGTGTTCGGTTACGACCTGCCGATCGAGGAGCTGAAGAACTTCCGTCAGCTCGGGTCGCGCACGCCGGGTCACCCGGAGTTCGGGCACACGGTCGGCGTCGAGACGACGACGGGCCCGCTGGGCCAGGGCATCGCGACGGCGGTCGGCATGGCGCTGGCCGAGCGCATGCTGGCGGCGCGCTGCAACACCGCGGAGCACACGGTCGTCGACCACCGCACGTGGGTGCTCGCGGGCGACGGTGACCTGATGGAGGGCATCAGCCACGAGGCGGCGTCGCTGGCCGGGAAGCTGAAGCTCGGCCGGCTCACGGTCATCTACGACGACAACGACATCACGATCGACGGTTCGGCGAACCAGAGCTGCGCCGACGACGCGGCGGCCCGATTCGCCTCCTACGGCTGGCGCACCCTGTGGGTCGACGACGGCAACGACATCGAGGCGCTCGACCGCGCGTTCGCCGAGGCGGCCGCGACCGAGGACCGGCCGACCTTCATCACGGTGAAGACGACGATCGGCTACGGCGCCCCGGGCATCGAGGGCACGTCGAAGGCGCACGGCAGCCCGCTGGGCAACGAGACGATCGCCGCGATGCGCGAGCGTTTCGGCTGGCCCGACGAGGCGTTCCACGTGCCGACGGCGGTCCGGCTTGCCACGGCCGAGCGCGCCGCCGAGGGCGCGAAGGCCCGCCTCGACTGGACGCGCACGTACGACGAGTGGGCCGCGGCGAACCCGGAGACGGCCGAGGCGTTCACGCTGGGCAGGATCCCGGCGGCCGACAAGGCTGTCGAGGCGCTGGCGCCGCTGGCCGACGAGGCCGTCGCGGAGGGTCGCGCCGCGACCCGCAAGGCGTCCGGTGCCGCGCTGAACGCGCTGGCCGCGGTGTACCCGGCGCTGGTGGGCGGCTCGGCCGACCTCGCGTCGTCGACCAACACGGCGATCCCGGGCGGCGAGGTCACCCCGGACGACGCGTCCGGCCGCACGATCCACTTCGGCATCCGTGAGCACGGCATGGCCGCGGCGATGAACGGCATCTCGCTGCACGGCGGTCTGCGGGTCTTCGGCAGCACGTTCCTGGTGTTCGCCGACTACCTGCGGCCGGCGCTGCGGCTCGCGGCTTTGATGAAGCAGCCCGTCGTGCACATCCTCACGCACGACTCGGTGCACGTCGGCGAGGACGGTCCGACGCACCAGCCGGTGGAGCAGGTCGAGTCGCTGCGGATCATCCCGGGCGTCACGGTGCTCCGCCCGGCCGACTCGGCGGAGACCGCGGCCGCGTGGGGGATCGCCGCGGCCACGCTCGACGGCCCGACGGCGCTGATCCTGAGCCGTCAGGACCTGCCCAACCTGGGCGGCGCCGGTCTCGACGACGTCCGCGCCCACGGAGCCCGCACCGTCCGCACCGCGAAGGGCGGCCCGGCGGTGGTGCTGGTCGCGAGCGGGTCCGAGGTGTCGCTGGCGCTGGTGGCCGCCGAGCTGCTGGCCGACCGCGGCGTCGAGGCGTCCGTCGTGTCGGTGCCGTGGCGTGAGCGGCTGGAGGCGTCGCTGCGCGCGGGCTCCTACAGCCTTCCCGACGCGCCTGCGGTGTTCATCGAGGCGGGCGTGACCGTCGGCTGGCGTGCCCTGGCTGGTCCGCGCGACGCGGTGATCGGCATCGACCGGTTCGGTGAGAGCGGTCCGGGCCACGAGGTCGCCGACCACCTGGGGCTGTCGGCGTCGGCCGTCGCCCGGGTCGCGCTGGCCACGGCCGGGGCGGAAGACGTCTAGGGCAGCTGTCGGTGTCGGACAAGACGTTGCGCATCCACCGGGCCGCGGGCCGGTCGTCGGTCAACCGGCGACCGGTCATGCTGGCCATCGCGGGCGACTCGGCGTCGGGCAAGACGACGCTCACCGCCGGGCTCGTCGAGGCGCTCGGTCCGGAGCGGTGCGTATCCCTGTGCACCGACGACTACCACCGCTACGACCGTGAGGAGCGGCAGTCGCTGCCCTTCACGGCGCTGCATCCCGAGTACAGCCACCTCGGGATCATGGAGCAGCACCTGCAGCTGCTGGCGAGCGGTCAGCCGATCCTCAAGCCGGTCTACGACCACACGACGGGCCGGCTGACGCACACGGAGCTGTTGGAGCCCAACGACTTCATCATCGTCGAGGGTCTCTTTCCGCTGTACAGCAAGCTGGCGCGGGCGTGCTTCGACGTGACCGTGTTCCTCGACCCGCACGAGCAGACGCGGCGGGCGTGGAAGGTCGAGCGTGACGCACGTGAGCGCGGCTACACCGCCGAGCAGGTGCTCGACGAGCTCGACCTGCGGGAGCCGGAGTCGGAGGCCTTCATCCGGCCGCAGCGCCAACACGCCGACATCGTCGTGCGGTTCGCGCCGGTGGAGGGGCACGACGACCCGTCGGTGCCGTTGTCGGCGGAGCTGCTGCTGCGTCCGACGATCCACCATCCCGACCTGAGCGAGGTCATGCAGCCGGGCGTCCACCGCGCGATGCACCTCAAGCTGGAGCGGGACACCGACGGCCGCCCCGTCGACTCGTTGCACGTCCACGGCTACGTGGACCGCGAGGAGAGCATCGCGGTCGAGAAGGCGATCTGGGCGTCGATCGGGGAGCCGGAGCGGTGTGCGCCGGAGTGCCTGGGCGGCATCGGGGGCGGGGAGCGCAGCGAACCGCTCGTCATCACCCAGCTGTTGTTGCTGCATCACCTCATCGAGGCCGGTCGCTGACCGTTCCCGACCAGTACCACGACGAACGCCCCGGACCTTCCGTCCGGGGCGTTCGTCGTGAGGTGGGTCAGCCGGCCACGCGGCGGCGGGGCTCCTCGCCCATCCCGGCGCGGACCACGGCACCGACCGAGGTGAACCGGGTGATGAGCTCGGTGTGGGCGTCGAGGACCTGCTCGGGCTTGCCGCCCCAGGCACGGGCGACGCTGCCGAGCATGCTGCGGCCGAGGCAGTAGCCCACGGGCATGCGCGGGCCGAGCCACTGCACGGCCGCGAGGTGGGCGGTGAGCCGGTCGGGGCGCCCGCCCGGGGTGAAGACGACGCCGGCGAGGTCCTCGGCCCCGGCGGTGCGCAGGCCGCGCAGGGTGGCGCGGGCGACGTCCTCGGCGGTCGCGACGTCGGAGGCACGCCTGCCGGGCGTGACGATGCTGGAGCCGAGGACCACCTCGTCGAGGTGGACACCCTCGGTCCGCAGCGCGTCGAGCACGGTTCGCACCGCCTCGCCGTGAGCGGTGGCGGCCTCGTGGACACCGTCGCGGGCACCGGGGATCGCGACGACGTCGACGAACGGTGTGAGGCCACCGGTCACGCACGAGGCGGCCCAGCCGGCGACGAGGCGGGCGCGGGCCCGGAGCTCGGTGACCGCGGTGTCGGCCATGGCGACGATGCGCCAGCGGGCGAAGCTCGCCCCCGCGGCCCGGTGGCGGGCGATGTCGTCGACGATCCCGTCGACCGATCCGGCGACGTCGAAGCTGCGGAGGTTCTCGTCGCCCATCCGCACCCCGACCGGAACGCGCACACGGTGCAGTGCGGGGGTCGATCCGGAACCGGTGACCCTGTGCAATGTCGCGGGGTCGAGAAGGATGCCGTTCACCGCCCGGTCGAGGCCCGGGGTGGCGAGGACGATGTCGCGGAAGGCCTGGGCCGTGCCCGGGGCGAGGGGCACGCCGGCGTCGCGGAGCATCCCGACCGTGTTGGTGTCGGGCTGGTCGAGGGCCAGAAGGCCACGTGCCGCAGCGACCAGGCGGGCGGATGGAGCAGCGAAGTCACCCATATGGGCCTCCAGGAGAGGTTTGGACACCGAGTGTGAGGGCGTAATCCGGATCACCACACTTACGAGGAATTGCGATCAATCGACTCCGACAGGGCGTTCTGTCGTGCGATGTCAGTGGTCCGACCAGGCCGTCACAGTTCAGTAACGCAGTGTTGCATTTGTGGACTATAGTACGGGTCCCGTTTACGATCCGACACGTTCAGCGAACTTTCAGGACACCCTCGTCTCGAAGGGGAGGCCATGCCGCCCATCATTCTGGTATTCGTCGTCACCGGCTGCGCTCTGTTCGTCATTTCCAGCTTCTTCCTCGGCTGGGGTGCGAAGGCGGACGACGCGGGTTCCAACCCGCTGAAGACCGTCGGTGCGATTGCGACGGCTGCCGGTGTCGTCGACCTGCTCTCGGCGATCTACATCGTCACCCGCAGCACGGTCGCGCCTGTCGCAGGCGTGTGGCCGTCGGCCGACGCCGCCGCCGATGCTGCCTCTGCGGGTAACGCCCCGCTCCTGATCGGTGGTCTGGTCGGGTTCTACGGCCTGTTCTTCACCTCGGTCGGTCTCGCCGCGTTCCTCGGTATGGATCTCCGCCCGATCGCCAACCTGGCCGTCCCGGTCGGCCTCGTGCCGCTCGCGTGGCTGCCGGTCTTCTCCGGCCTGGTCTTCTTCCAGTCGACGCTGGTCGTCTGGGTCGTCGCCTTCCTGTCGGTCACGCTGACCGTCTACGGCAAGCTCCCCGCCAAGGCGCTGGGCGGCATTCTGCTGCTCACCACGCTCTACACGTTCTTCCTCCCGGTCATCCTGCTCGCGACCGGCGCGGGTCTGTTCTGATCCGCACGTAATACCGAAGAAGGGGCCCGCACCATTCGGTGCGGGCCCCTTCTTCATTTGCCGTGGATCGGCGACGTGAAGGGGGTCACGCCTCGACGGACGCGCCCGCGGCGACGATGCGTGTGCCCACGCGGGCGGCCTCGTCGTCGGCCAGGGCGTCGGCCGCGAACTCCGGGGTGGTGACGACGACGGTCTGACCGCCGTTGCGCAGGAACGCGATGCCGGCGCGGACCTTCGGTCCCATCGAGCCCTCGGGGAACTGACCGTCACCCAGGTGGACCTCGACCTCGTCGACGCCGACCTCCTCGATGGCGCGCTGGCTGGGCTTGCCGAAGTCGACCATCACGTTCTTGACGCCGGTGACGAGGACCAGGGCGTCGGCGCCGAGCTGGTTGGCCAGCTGCTGCGCGGCGTAGTCCTTGTCGATGACGGCGTCGACGCCCTTGAGGCCGTCGCCCTCGTCGACGACCGGGACACCGCCGCCGCCCGCGGCCACGACGACGACGCCGGCGTCGGCCAGCGTGCGGATCGAGGCGGCCTCGAGGATCGCCTGCGGCTTGGGCGAGGGGACGACGCGGCGGTGGCCGCGGCCTGAGTCCTCGATCATCGTCCAGCCGCGGGTCTCGACCATCTCGTTGACGGCGTCACCGTGGAAGAACGGGCCGATCGGCTTGCGGGGGTCGGTGAACGCCGGGTCGTCGGAGGCGACGGCGACGTGGGTGACGATCGTGGCGACGTCGATGTCGTCGCCGGCCTGCGCGGTCTGGCGCAGCGAGATCGAGATCAGGCTGCCCAGCTGGCCCTGGGTCATCGCGCCGAGCGCGGACAGGGGCAGCGCCGGTACGACGGAGGAGCCCTCCTCCTGCTGGATCGCGAGGTTGCCGACCTGCGGGCCGTTACCGTGCACGATCACGACGTTCCAGCCGCTGCGGCGCAGCGCGTGCACCGTGTTCGCCATGGTGCGGGCGTTGGCGGCCAGCTCCTCGAAGGTGCCCTTCTGGTCCTCGCGGGTGAACGCGTTGCCCCCGAGAGCGACGACAGCAGTCCTCGACATGCGTTTCCTTCTTCCTTCGTGACCGGCGTGAGGGCAGGGGCCCGAGGTCGGTCCGACTTCCCGCGGCTCGAACGAGCCGGCCCTGGAACGGGTTGTTGATGTTCAGACTGACCTGCGCCGTTGCAGGGGTGTTGCGTGGAACACAGCGGAGGCCCGGTCAGGAACCGGGGATCGCCGCGAGGGACTGCCTGCCCAGCGCCGCACAGGCCGTGGTGAGTCCGTCACGGAGGGCCTGGTGCCCGGCGCGGACGGAGCCGGTCCGTCCCCGCCAGGCCAGCAGCGCCGGGCGGGTCACCTCCCGGCCGAGGTAGAACGTGACCGGCCACGGCGGGTCGGCCTCGCAGACGGCGGTGACGGCCGCGACGGCCGCGGAGAGGGCGTTGTCGCCGGCGGTGAGGGCGACGCCGCCGAGCCGGTCGGGCAGCGCGACGAGCGGGCCGCCGGTGACGGGGTCGGCGTCGTGCACGCACTCGGCCTCGGTGCTCAGGACCACCGACGGCAGGTCGACCTCGATGTCCTCGAGGTGGCCGCACACGCTGAGCAGCGCGGCCGCGCGGGCGGCGCTGCGCTGGGCGGGCGTGCCGTCGCGCATCCGGGTGCCGACGCGGATCACGGGGACGACGCCCAGGGTCTGGCAGGTGTAGGCGAAGCGGGCGGCGGCCTGGCTGTTGACGGTTAGGGTGCGCAGAGCGCCGTAGTCGATCGCCGAGCCCGACGACATGGCCCACACCGCGAAGCTCGCGCCGAGCCCCTGGAAGCGGCGCAGCCGGTCGGAGAGGCCGTCGAGGCCGGAGGTGACGTACTCGTCGCGCTCACCGGACAACGACTCGGCGCCCGTGTCGGCGCGGACACCCAGCAGCACCCCGGACGAGGCGACCCGGTCGAGCAGGCCACGCCCTCGTGGGCCGGCGTCGGACCCGATTGCGCTGAGCCGGGGCGATCCGGCGGCCGCCGCCCCGAACGCCGAGGCGGGCAGGACGACCGCGCTCGCGAAGGAGGCGAGGTCGGGGGTGCCGAGCACCATGTCGCGGTAGGCAGCCGCATCGGCCGGGGCGTCGGTGGCCCCGGCCGTGCCGAACCGCCTGCTCAGCTGGTCGGGCGCGGTGTCGAGCGCCAGGATCCCTTTGCGGAACGCGAACATCCGCCGGGTCCGCCGCTGTAATGCCTCCATAGACCGCACCTCCGGATCGCCGCTGGTCCCGCCGCTTGCCGTGGCCTCGGATGGGCGGGCCGAACGTGGCTGGTGATCGCGCGGGCCGAGCCGGTCCGACGGGGCCACGGCCACTGTGCTCGCACATCCGGAACGAGCAGGGTCCCGCCGTGGCGGTCAAGTCACCTCCCCTCCGCGGGGGATACCGGGGGGCATCCCGGGTGGAGCCCTGGTCGGACACCCCGAATGGCCCCCCGCCCGGGGGATGGGCCGTTTCGGGACGGCACGAACACTCCTCGCAGGTGGCGGGGCCCTCGATCCCCGCGCGGAGGGGCGCGCCGTCCGACGACGTGCGCAGGAAGCGGGTTGCGGTGCAGGGAACGGGCGCGGACGCGGCTGCGGCGGCGACGACCACTGTCGGGACCGGGCGTCTGGAAGCGGTGATCTTCGACGTCGACGGCACGCTGGCCGACACCGAGCGCGACGGCCACCGCCCGGCGTTCAACGAGGCCTTCCGGCGCCACGGCGTCGACCTCGACTGGGACGTCGACCACTACGGGTCGCTGCTGCGCATCACCGGCGGCCACCGCCGCGTCGCCGCCGACCTCAAGGACCGCGGCTGGGACCCCGACGACGCCGACCACGTCGCGCTCGACATCCACAAGACGAAGACGGCCCTGTTCGTCGAGCGCGTGAAGTCCGGCGCGTTCGACCCGCGGCCGGGCCTCACCGAGTTCGTCGGCGGGCTCGTCGACGCGGGCATCCGCATCGCCGTGGCCACCACGGGCCGCCGCGACTGGGCCGTACCGCTGGTGCGCCACCTGATCGGCGACGTCGTCGAGGTCATGATCACAGGCGACGAGGTCGAGCGACTCAAGCCCGACCCCGAGGCCTACGTCCTCGCACTGCAGGGCCTGGGGCTCGACGCGTCGGCCGCGCTGGCGCTCGAGGACTCCGGCGTCGGCGCCACGGCGGCGACGGGCGCGGGGCTGGCGACGATCGTCGTCACGAACGGCTACACCGCCACGCAGGACTTCTCGGCCGCCGCCCTGGTGCTGCCGGGCTACGACGAGGGCGCGGCCCAGGGCGACGCGGGCCCGCTGACCGCACAGCGCGCGATCGACGTGCACGCCGCCTGGTGGCGCGACCGCTGAGCTCGACGGCCACCGGGTGTCGTCGCCGGCGCCCTGGCCGAACGGAACGACTTCGGCCGCAGGGTGCGGCCGCCGGTTCAAGGATGGAGAGAGCGTGACGCTTCGGGTTGGCGTGAACGGCTTCGGTCGCATCGGCCGCAACTTCTGGCGGGCTGTCGACGCCCAGCGCACCGCCGGGACCAGTGACATCGAGATCGTCGCGGTGAACGACCTCACCGACACGAAGACGCTGGCGCACCTGCTGAAGTACGACTCGATCCTGGGCCGCCTGCCCTACGAGGTCAGCACGTCGGGCGAGGACATCATCGTCGACGGCAAGGCGCTGAAGGTGCTGTCGGAGCGCGATCCGGCGAACCTGCCCTGGAAGGACCTGGGCGTCGACGTGGTCGTCGAGTCGACCGGCATCTTCACCAAGCGCGAGGGTGCGAACAAGCACCTCGAGGGCGGGGCCGAGAAGGTCGTCATCTCCGCGCCGGCCACCGGTGAGGACATCACGATCGTCAAGGGCGTCAACGACGGCGACTACGACGGCAGCCAGGTCGTCATCTCCAACGCGTCGTGCACCACGAACTGCCTCGCCCCGATGGCGAAGGTCCTCGACGACCTGGTGGGCATCGAGCGTGGCCTGATGACCACGATCCACGCCTACACCCAGGACCAGAACCTGCAGGACGGCCCGCACGGCGACCTGCGCCGCGCCCGCGCCGCGGCGCTCAACATCGTGCCGACCTCGACCGGTGCGGCGAAGGCGATCTCGCTGGTGCTGCCGCACCTCAAGGGCAAGCTCGACGGCTACGCGCTGCGGGTGCCGATCCCCACGGGCTCGGCCACCGACCTGACCGCCACCGTGGGCCGCGAGACCTCCGCCGAGGAGGTCAACGCCGCGATGAAGGCCGCGGCCGAGGGCCCGCTCGAGGGCGTCCTCAAGTACACCGAGGACCCGATCGTGTCGTCGGACATCGTG
>MEGH01000048.1:5461-42646 GCA_001725415.1 Pseudonocardia sp. SCN 73-27 | reverse complement strand
GGAGACCCGAGAGTCTACCGAACCCTGTGAGGAAGGTGGCCAGCGGGCCTGGTGACCGTTCCCCGTAGGGCCCGTTCTGTCCGGCGTCTCGCTGACAGGGAGAAAGTTACAGGAGCCCTTCCAGCAGGTGCAAATCGCCCCCCTGAATGGTGTCTGACCTGCGACAACGAGGCGAATTCGGCCCGTTTTCGGGGCACTTCATGACCCAGGTCACGTTCAAGATCGTCGATTCGCGGAGACGTGGACCCACTCATGAGCGAGTCTCCGCAGGTCAGCGGCCCGGAAGTCGTCGAAGACCCGTCTCAGCCGCGCCCGATGTAGGGCATCGTGCGGGCCGCGATCGTCAGGAACTGGACGTTGGCCTCGAGGGGAAGGCCCGCCATGTAGAGCACGGCGTCGGCCACGTGCGCGACGTCGAAGGTCGCCTCGGGGGCGGTCGAACCGTCGGCCTGACGTGCACCCGCGGAGAAGCCGGCGGTCATGTCGGTGGCGGCGTTGCCGATGTCGATCTGCCCGCACGCGATGCCGAACGGCCTCCCGTCCAACGACAACGACTTGGTCAGGCCGGTGACCCCGTGCTTCGTCGACGTGTACGCGGCACTCCACGGCCGCGGCACCTGCGCGGAGATGGAACCGTTGTTGATGATCCGGCCGCCTTGGGGGGACTGGGCGCGCATCGTCGCGAAGGCCGCGCGTGCACAGAGGAACGCTCCTGTGAGGTTGGTGCGCACCGTGTCGAGCCAGGCGTCGACGGGAATCTCGTCGGGTGGAGCGGCCGGGCCGAACGTGCCGGCGTTGTTGAACAAGACGTCGACGCGGCCCCACCGGGCGCGGACCGCGGCGAAGAGCTCGTCGACGGAGTCGGGGTCGCCGACGTCGGCGGGAACGACGAGCGCGCCGGCCGCGCCGTCGGCACCCGCGATGGCCTCCTCGAGCCGTTCGCGCCGTCGTCCTGTCACAGCGACGCAGTACCCCGCACCGAGGAACGCACGGGCGACGACCTTCCCGATACCCGAGCCCGCACCCGTCACCACCGCAACGGGGCTCGTGGGCCCCTGGTCCTCCGTCATCGAGCTCCTGTCCTCCATCGCCGGTCACGCTCCGGTCGTCGTGATCCGCGTTCACCCTCTCCCCCGGCGGGCTTGCGCGCCAGCCCCTGCGACGGACCGGAACCACCCGTCCGGACCGGCCGGAACTGTTTCAATGGGGACATGACCGTTCCACCTCCACAGGGCTCCTGGGACCCGCGCGGCCGGCCCGTTCCCGTCACTGCCGAGGACCGGAACTGGGCGATGGCGGCGCACGTGGGCAGCATCGTCACGGCGTGGTTCGCACTCGGACTCGTCGCGCCGCTGGTCGTGCTGCTCGTGCGTGGCAACCTCTCCCCGTACGTGCGCAGGCACGCCGTCGAGTCCCTGAACTTCCAGCTCAACGCGTTCGTGCTGACGATCGTGTTCGCGCTGCTGATGTTCGTGCTCATCGGGTTCGTGCTGCTGCCGCTCTACGGCGTCTTCTACCTGGTGTTCGTGGTGATCGGGACGATCCGGGCCGGCAACGGCGAGGAGTTCCGCTACCCGTTGACCGTCCGGGTCGTGCACTGAACACGGCCGTGGAGCCCGAGCCCGCACGCAGGATCGCGTGGATCGACTGCGCGGCAGGGGCCGCGGGCGACATGCTGCTGGCCGCACTCGTCGACGCGGGGGCCGGTCTCGACGTCGTCGCCGAGCACGTCGCCCGGCTCGGGGTCGAGCCGATCACGTTGCGCCGCACGGAGGTCGAGCGCCACGGCATCGGCGCGGTGAAAGTCGACGTCGACACCGCGCCCGACCCGGAGCACCGGACATGGAAGGCCGTGCGCCTCGTGCTCGACGCGGCAGGCCTGCCGGAACCGGTCGCGACGCTCGCCCACGACGCGTTCGCCCGCCTCGCCGAGGCCGAGGCCCGGGTGCACCGCACCACCCCCGACGACGTGCACTTCCACGAGGTCGGGGCGTTGGATGCGATCGCGGACGTCGTCGGGGTGGCGACGGCGCTGCACCTGCTGGGCGTCGACGCCGTGCACGCGAGCCCCGTCGCGCTGGGCAGTGGGACCAGCCGGGGCAGTCACGGCCTGGTGCCGATCCCCGCGCCGGCGACGCTGGAGGTGCTGCGCGCGGCGGGCGCACCGTGCTTCGCGGGCCCGTCGCCACGGGAGATGTGCACGCCCACCGGTGCGGCGCTGCTCGCGGCGGCGGTGACGTCGTGGGGTCCGATGCCGCGCATGGTGCCGCAGGCGATCGGGGTCGGGGCGGGGACGCGCGACCTCGCGGAGGTCGCCAACGTCGTGCGGGTGGTCGTCGGCGACGCGGTGTGACGCACCGGTCAGGTGTTCGCGCCCGCCGCGGTGATCGGCCAGCGGGTGACCCGGCCGCCGACGGTCACGACGTACTCGCGCGCGAGGTTCGCCGCTGCGCACACGTGGTTGGGCGCGACGGCGACGCGCTCCCCGAGCTCGGGCAGCGGCGCGCCGGCGGGGACCTCGACGACGGCGTGGTGCTCCGACAGCAGGACCACCCGCGCGTCGGGCATCGACGGGACGCGCCCGGCGCCCGTCGCCCATCCTGGGCGATCCGCACCCAGGACCTTGCCGCCGGCGTCGAGGACGAACCGGCCCTCACCACGGGAGACGACGGTCCCGACGGCGGTCAGCGCCACGTCCTCCCAGCCGCACGTGCCGAGCTCGACCTGTTGGGCGTCGTTGAACACCGAGACTCCCGGCCGGACCTCGGTGAGGACGCCCGCGTCGGAGTGCGCGAGCGTCGGAGTGGAGCCACCGCTCACCTCGAGATCGTCGAAACCGCTGCCGCGCAACAACTCCGCAGCCTTGGCGAGTGCGATCGCCTCGTCGGCGGCGGCCTGGGCGGCGCCACCGGGTGCGTAGCCGTGGCCGGGGAAGGTGAACACCCCGGCGACGCGCACCCCGGCCCGGTCGGCGGCGCGGGCGACGTCGAGCACCTCGCCGGGCGCGACGCCGGTGCGCCGCATCCCGCAGTCGACCTCGACCAGCACCGACGCCGACGTCCCCGCCAGTGCGATGCCGAGGTGTTGCGCCCCTTCGGCCGAGTCGACGCCGACGCGCAGCGCTACCCCTTGCGCGAGGGCCCGCAGCCGCGCACCCCGCTCGCCCGCCGCCCACACCGGGTAGGCGACGAACAGGTCGGTCGCGCCGGCGCGGCTGAAGATCTCGCCCTCGGCGACCGTCGCGACGGTGAGGCCGACGGCGCCCGACTCGATCTGACGACGCGCGATCTCCGGGCTCTTGTGTGTCTTCGCGTGCGGACGTAGCCGCAGCCCGCGGTCCCGGGCCCACCGGGCGGTGTTCTCGAGGTTGTGGGACAGGACGTCGAGGTCGACGGCGAGGTAGGGCGTCGCCGGGGCGTCGGTCATGCCGCCCATCGTGCGCGTCGACGTACGGATACCGGTCATCGGATGCTGCCGTTATCATCGGTGGATGTCGATGGATGCTGCTGTGTCGCTGTTCCGGTCCTTGGGCGACCCCACGCGGCTGGCCATCCTCACGCGGCTCGCCGAGGGCGAGGCACGCGTCGTCGACCTCACCCGGCTGCTCGACCTGCCGCAGTCCACCGTGTCCTCGCACCTCGCCTGCCTGCGTGACTGCCGCCTCGTCGACTACCGCACCCAGGGCCGGCAGTCGTTCTACTCGCTGACCCGGCCCGAGCTCGTCGCCCTGCTGCGCTCCGCCGAACGCCTGCTCGCCGAGACCGGCGAGGCCGTCGCCCTCTGCCCCGTCCACGGCGTGTCCGCCGCAGCGTCATGACAGTCCTCCCCGACGCGCGCCGTGCCGTCCTCACACGCCGCATCCGGCTGCTCGTCGCCGCGACCATCACCTACAACGTCGTCGAGGCCGTCGTCGCGATCGCCGCGGGCAGCGCCGCCGACTCCATCGCGCTCATCGGGTTCGGGCTCGACTCCGTCATCGAGGTCAGCTCCGCCGCTGCCGTCGCCTGGCAGTTCTCCGGCCCCGACCCGGCACGACGCGAACGGGTCGCCCTGCGCGTCATCGCCTTCTCGTTCGTCGCGCTCGCCGCCTACGTGACCGTCGAGTCGATACGCGGGCTCCTCGGCGCCGCGGAAGCGGAGCACTCGACGGTCGGCATCGCGCTCGTCGCGCTCAGCGTCGCGATCATGCCGTTCCTGTCCTGGGCGCAACGGCGCGCCGGCCGCGATCTCGGCTCGTCCAGCGCCGTCGCCGATTCCCGCCAGACCCTGCTCTGCACCTACCTGTCGGCCGCGGTGCTCGTCGGCCTGCTGCTCAACTCCACGCTCGGCTGGTGGTGGGCCGACCCCGCAGCCGGCCTCGTCCTCGCCGCCCTCGCCCTCCGCGAGGCACGCAACGCCTGGCGCGGCGACCTCTGTTGCGCGCCCGCCGCAACCATCCACACCGGATGTGCCGACGGTTGCGGCTGCTGCACCTCCTCCACATGACCGAGCCGCCCGTCGGTCGTCGTCCGGCGGGCGGCTCGTCGTGACGCCGCCACCGCGAATGCCCCCATGACCCGCGGTGACGGCGAGCTCGGGATCAATTCCTCCGTGATCGGCCGTGCATGAGAAGAATGCCGCCGACGCGCCCCGGGATCGACCGAGCAGGCCCTACGACGACACGGGCTCCACCCGACGCCTCGACGGGGGAGAACCCCATTGTCAGACTCCGGAACGGTGCACTGCGCGACATGCGCGCGGACCGCAGGACGCGTCGTCGCCCACAGAAGCCCCACCAGCACGACGGCCTGCACCACCTGCTCCACCCGCACCCAGCCCGGGTACTGCGCCTGCCGGCAGCCGCAGATGCGCGATCTGATGATCGATCGACGACGCGTGGAAGACGACGAACAGGGTCGCCAGGACAACCGACAGCGCGAGATTCACCAACAACGACGTGATCACGTACCGCAACTGGGCCGGAGCATTCACCTGCTCGTTCATGAGGATCGATACTGCGACCCTCGGCGCCCCGACCCGATGCCCCCCGTCATTCCGCTCCCGTGACGGATGTCAGGCCCGCCGATGACTTCCGACGCCTCCGGACGTCTACACCGGCAACCACGAGGAGCGGAGACATCATGGGCAAGGTCGTCGCAACGATCACCACATCCGTCGACGGATACGTCACCGGCCCCGACGCCGGACCCGGCGCCGGGCTCGGCATCGGCGGCGAACGCCTGCACTACTGGGTCTTCGGCGGCCCCTGGAGCTACGCCGAGGAACCCACCGGCGACCCCGACCCGGTCGACAAGGCGTTCCTGGACGACGCCATGGCGGGCCTCGGCGCCGTCGTCTGCGGACGCAACACCTATGACTCCGCCGGCGCCTGGGGTGGTCACAATCCCTGGGACCGGCCCCTGTTCGTCGTCACCCGCCGTCCCGGGGAGCAGCCCGACGCCGACAAGGGCTTCACCTTCGTCGACGGCTTCACGGCCGCATTCGACCGCGCGCAGGAGGCCGCCGGCAACCGTGACGTGTGCGTCATGGGTGGCGCAGAGACCATCCGGCAGGCGCTGTCGGCCGGGATCGTCGACGAGTTCGTCGTGTCGGTCGCGCCGCTCCTCCTCGGCGGGGGCACGCGGCTCTTCGAGGGCTTCGGGAAGGACATCGAGCTCGAGCGCACCGATGTCATCGCCTCGCCCTGGGCGACGCACCTGCGCTACCGGCTCGTGCGCTGACCCCGGACACGACACGGCCCCCGCCTCGTGGGGAGGCGGGGGCCGTGTCGGGATGGTTCGAAGGTCAGCGGATGCCGGCGACACTCCGGCTGGCGTTCAGGACGTTGTTGACGAAGCCGTCGACATCGAACGAGGGCCGAGTCGGGTTGTTGTTGCCGCTCGGCCGGCTGTCACCGCGGTCGCCGTTCCGGTCACGGTCGCCGCCGCGGTCATTGCCACGGTCACCCCGGTCGTTCCCACGGTCACCCCGGTCGTTCCCACGGTCACCCCGGTCGCCCCGGTCGTTCCCACGGTCACCCCGGTCGTTCCCACGGTCACCCCGGTCGTTCCCACGGTCACCCCGGTCGTTCCCACGGTCACCGTTCCAGCCGCCACGGTCGTTCCCGCGGTCACCGCGGTCGTTGCCGCGGTCACGGTCGTGTCCGCTCCAGTTGCCGCCGCCGCGGACCGGAGCGTCGTCATCGCAGTCGCCGCCGCGGTTCCAGCCGTCGTACTGCCAGTCGCCGCGGTCACGGTCGCGGTCGTGGCCGCCACGCGGGTCGCCACCGCGGTCCCAGCGCGCGTCCTGGACGCGGCGGCCGTCACCGTGGTGGTGCCCGTGGTGGTGGTGTCCGCGGTGCTGCTGCCCGCGCTCACGGTCCCGGTCACCGTGGCGGTGGTCGCCCCGGTGGCGGTCACGGTCCCGGTCGCCGTGGCGGTGGTCCCCGCGGTCGCGGTCACGGTCGCCGTTCCAGCGGCCGTCGCGGTCGCCGCGGTCACGGTCTCCGCCGCGGTGGTCGCCGCGGTCACGGTCCCGGTCACGGTCACCGTGACGGTGGTCGTCGCGGTCCCGGTCGTTGTTCCAGCGGTGGTCGTCGGCGCTGTGGTTGCCGCCGCAGCCGCACTGCTGGCCGTGCCCACGCTGCGGGCCGTGGCCGTTGTTCACGCCGCCCTGGTGCCCACCGCGCGGGTCGCCGTGCTGGTGGCCACCACGCGGGTCGTTGTTGTTGTGACCGCCGCGCGGGTCGCTGTTGTTGTGACCACCGCGCGGGTCGCTGTTGTTGTGACCACCGCGCGGGTCGCTGTTGTTGTGACCACCGCGCGGGTCGTTGTTGCCGCCGTTGTTGCTGTGGCCGCCGCGGGGGTCGTTGTCGTGGCCGCCACGCGGGCCGCCGTTGTCCTGGCCGCGGCCACCGTTCTGCTGGCCACCCGTCTGGCCACCGTTCTGCTGGCCACCGGTCTGACCGGCGCTGCCGCCCCAGCCGCCGTTGCCGCCGCGGGTGCCGTTGTGGTCCCCGGCACGGGTGCCGCTGTCGCCACCGCGGTTGCGCTCGACGGTCGGGTCAGCGCCGTGGCCGCGGGTGCTGGTGTGATTGAAACGCGGATCGTTCTTGTCGACGGTCGTCGACTTGGCAATGTCGTCGCCGGTGGTCTTCGTCGTGTCCTTGGCCTCGTCGGCGTGCGCTGCCGCGTTCGCCAGCAGCAGCAGACCGCCCGACATGGCGGCGACGTACGCGCCACGGAGCAGGTTCTTGTTCACGTCCAGTCCTTCCAGCACGAGACGACCGGTCGGGGTGCCGGACGTCGGGAAATCTGCAGAAGCCTGGAGATACTCAGCGGGGATCCGTATCTCCTTGATCTCCCCAGCGTTGGAGAAAGACGGGCTGTTACCGCCTTTTGCGAAGTTCCGCCGTGCAGCGCAACGGGTTGATCTGAAGTCGACGCAACCCGGGCCGTCCTCGCGCGTCCCAGGGGCGCGGGCAGCTCACCGACGGTCACGGACCGCTCCCCCACCGTGCGTCGCCGTCGCGGCGGCCGCAAGCCGCGGGACGTCTTCCACATCCGTTCCATATCCGCGTGACAGGTGGACGAACCGGACAGTCGGTGACGGAACGCCGGTACCGTGGCGGGGTCCGCCGAGCCCCGAGGAGTGCCGTGTCCCGCGTCGCCGCGCGTGTGTCGCTGCGGTGGCCCCTGCTCCTGGCACTGTTGGTGGCGTTGCTGGTGCCGGTGGGTCCGGTGTCGGCGCGGACGCATCAGCAGGCCGACGGCGCGACGCGGGCGATCGGGACGGTGACGCCGGCGCGTGCGGAGTCGGGGACGCGGCGGCCGGCGGCGTCGGACGCCCCGGCGGCCGCGGTGTCGTCGGTCGTGACCTGGTCCGCGGGCTCGGCGGTGGTGACGCCGGCGGTGACGTCCGCGCGTCCGGTGGGGGCGTGGACGTGTGCGTCCGAGGAGACGGCGACGGGGCCTGCCGCGGAGTGGGCGCCGCGGTGCGGGCGCGGACCTCCGGTGCCGACCGTCTGACGCCGTCCGTCTCCTCACCCCGCCTCGTGCGGGCTCTCACCGAAGGTCCCCGTGAAAAGTCCCCTGCTCGCGCGCGCTCTCGCGGCGCTCGTCGTCGTCGGCGGGTCGGCCGCCGTCGCCGCGACCGGTTCGCCCACGCTCGGCCTGGATCTGCGTGGTGGCACGCAGATCGTCCTCGAGACCCGGGACGCCCCGGGTATCGCCGCCGACTCCGCCGCCACCGACCGTGTGCTGGAGGTGCTGCGCGGCCGGGTCGACGGGCTGGGGGTCGCGGAGCCGTCGCTGAACCGGTCGGGCGAGAACCGCATCGTCGTGGAGCTGCCGGGCCTTCAGGACCCGGCGGAGGCGGCGGAGGTGCTGGGCCGCACCGCGCAGCTGGCGATCCGCCCGGTGCTGAACACGCCGACGGCGGACAGCCGCCAGATCGTCGACGACTCGGGCGCGCCGCTGCTGGTGGGCCCGCCCGCGCTGGTGGGCGAGGACGTGGAGTCGGCGCAGTCGGCAGCGGGGTCGCAGGGGGTGATCGGCTCGGTCGTCGACGTCTCGTTCTCCGGCGAGGGCGGGGAGAGGTGGCGACAGCTGACGGCGCAGACGGCGTGCGCGCCTGCCGGGGATCCTGCGCGACGGATCGCGATCGTGCTGGACTCGCAGGTGATCTCGTCGCCGCAGCTGGACCCGTCGATCGGCTGTGGCGTCGGCATGCTGGGTGGGAGCACGCAGATCAGCGGCTCGTTCAGCGTGGAGCAGGCCCAGGAGCTGGCGATCCTGATCCAGGGCGGCGCCCTGCCGGTGCCTGTGGAGATCATCGAGCAGCGGACGGTGGGCCCGACGCTGGGCGCGTCGGCGATCGAGGCGAGCATGCTGGCAGCGCTGATCGGGACGGCGTTGACGGGCGTGTTCCTGCTGGTGGCGTACCGGCTCGCGGGTCTGGTGGCGGTGGTCGCGCTGGCGGGCTACGCGCTGGTGGCGTACGCCGGGCTGATCGCGCTGGGGGCGACGCTGACGTTGCCGGGCCTGGCGGGGTTCGTGCTGGCGATCGGTATGGCGGTCGACGCGAACGTGCTGGTCGCGGAGCGGGCCCGGGAGGAGTACGCGAAACGGCCGCGGCTGGAGCGGGCGTCGGAACGCGGGTACAAGGGCGCGTTCACGGCGGTGATCGACTCCGCGGTGACGACGCTGCTGGCGGGTGCGTTGCTGTTCTGGCTGGCGTCGGGGCCGGTGCGCGGGTTCGGGGTGACGCTGACACTCGGTGTCGTGGTGTCGCTGTTCTCGGCGCTGGTGCTGTCGCGGCTGCTGACGATCTGGACGCTGCGCCGCAAGGTGGTTCTGAAGCACCCGGCGTGGACGGGACTGTCGACGATCGGCCCGGTGCGGCGCCGGCTGGAGAAGGTGGACCCGGGGCTGCTGCGGCCGGCGGGCCGGTACCTGGCGGTGTCGGCGGTGGTCGTCGTGGTGGCGCTGGCGGGGCTCGCGGTGCGAGGGCTCGACCTGGGTGTGGAGTTCACGGGCGGGCGTTCGGTCGAGTTCACGACGACGAACCCGGTGGACGCCGATACCGCCCGCGCGGCCGTGGCCGAGGCCGGGCTGGGTGGGCGGTCGGTCCAGATGACCGGCGACGGCGGCATCTCGGTGCGGGGCAACGACATCGTCGACGCCGACGTGTCGGCGCTGCGGGAGGCCCTGGCGGCAGCGGGTGGTGGCGCCGAGCTGGAGCAGGACGAGCTGATCGGGCCGAGCCTGGGCGCGGAGCTGGCGCGGGGCGCGTTGATCGCGCTGGCGGTGGCGCTTGCGGCGCAGCTGATCTACCTGGCCGTGCGGTTCCGCTGGACGTACGGAGCGGGTGCGGTGGCGGCGCTGCTGGCCAACGTGGCGGTCGTCGTCGGCTGGTTCGCGTGGACGGGCCGCACGATCGACGGCGTGTTCGTCGCGGGGCTGCTGACGGTCATCGGTTACACCGTGAACGACTCCGTGGTGGTGTTCGACCGAGTGCGGGCGGAACGGGCGACGCGGCGGAAGGAGCCGTTCCACCGGGTTGCGGGCCAGGCGGTGCTGTCGACGGTGCCGCGCACCGTGAACACGGGCCTGTCGACGTCGATGATCCTGCTGGCACTGCTCGTGCTGGGTGGGGAGACGTTGGCCGACTTCGCGTTGGCGCTGATCCTGGGCATCGTCGCGGGCACGATCTCGACGGTCACGGTCGCGGTGCCGCTGACGATCGCGCTGCAGCGCAGGTTCGGCGACGCCGAGCCGCGAACTCCGGCGAAGCGGCCGGCGGGCCGGTCGTCGACGCGCACGCCGAAGCGCGCAGACGGCGCCGTCGTCTGACCCGGGGAGGTCGTCCGACCGGGAGGTCGCCCGACGGGGAGACCGGTGGCCGGCGCGATCATCGCGTCGGCTACCGTTGCCCCACCGGCCCGGTGCCGGACATGCGGACGTAGCGCAGCTGGTAGCGCATCACCTTGCCAAGGTGAGGGTCGCGGGTTCGAATCCCGTCGTCCGCTCTCTCTTCTCTACTTCCCCACACCGATGGCGGCGAGCAGCCGTTCCCGGTGCGCCGCGTGGTCCCCGAACAGCACGGCGTCGGTGGCGGCCCGCCGGAAGTGCAGGTGCGCCGGGTGCTCCCAGGTGAAGCCGATCCCGCCGTGCACCTGGATGTTCTCCCCGGCGACGTAGCGGTACGCCTGCCCGCACGTCATGGCGGCGACGGCGACGGCCGCGGACAGCTCCTCCGGTGCCTCGTCGGCGCACGCGGTCACCCAGGCGACGGCGGAGCGGGCGGCCTCGACCTGGACGGCCATGTCGGCGCAGCGGTGCTTGACCGCCTGGAAGGTGCCGATGGGCCGGCCGAACTGCAGGCGCTCGCCCGCGTAGGCGACGGCCGCGTCGAGCGCTCCGGCGGCACCGCCGAGCTGTTCGGCGGCCAGCGCGACGACGGCCCGGTCGAGCACCCGGGCGACGAGCGCGCCCACATCGTGACCCGCACCGATGCGCCGAGCCGCGACGCGGGCCATGTCGACGCGGGCGAGCTGCCGGTTGGGGTCGAGCGCTTCGAGCGGGGTGCGGGTCAGCCCGTCGGCGACGCTGTGCACGGCGAACAGGCCGAGGTCGTCCCCGGCCTTGGCGACGACGAGGAGCAGGTCGGCGCCGGCGCCTTCGACGACGAGGGTCTTGGTGCCGGTGAGCCGCCAGCTGTCGGCGCCGGGCTCGGCGACGGTCGCGACGGAGGTGGGGTCCCAGCCGGCGGGGTCCTCGAGGTGGGCGAGGGTGGCGGTGGTGTCGCCGGACAGCAGTCCGTCGAGGAGGTCGGCGGCGTCGTCGCACGCGGTGAGCGCGCCAACGGCGAGGACGGCGGTGGAGAACCACGGCAGCCGCGACGGGACGCGGCCCAGCTCCTCGGCCACGACGGCGAGCTCGCGGATGCCGGCACCGGCGCCGCCGAGGTCCTCGGGGACGTCGAGGGCGACGGCGCCGAGCTCGCCTGCGAACCGTCGCCACACGGCGGGATCCCAGCCGCGGTCGCCGCGCAGCTCGGCGAACACCGCGTCGACGGGGAGGTGCTTGTCGAGGAAGGCGCGCACGGTGGTGCGCAGTTCCTCGGCGTCGGCGTCGGGTGTGTACCGCATGCGATCTCCCGTTCAGTCGTCGTCCGCGGCGGCCAGGACGTCGGCGAACCGGTCGTGGGCCGCGGCGCGCAGGGTGGGGCGGATGTAGGGCGGGAACAGGCCGTCGTCGGGGTCGGTGCCGCGCAGCAGGGCCTGCGCGAGGTTGACCTTGTGGATCTCGGTGGCGCCGTCGGCGAGTCCCATGTGGAACGACTCCATGACCCACTTGCCGAAGGGCAGCTCGGTGGAGATGCCGAGCGAGCCGTGGATCTGGATGGCGCGCGACGAGGCGTCGAGCAGCACCTTGGGCATGGCGGCCTTGACGGCGGAGATGTCGGCGCGGACCTTGCGGTAGTCGTTGTAGCGGTCGATCCGCCAGGCGGTACGCAGGACGAGCAGCCGGAACTGTTCGAGCTCGATCCAGGTGTCGGCGATCATCTGCTGGACGAGCTGCTTGTCGGCGAGCCGGTCGCCCTTGGTGGTGCGGGAGACGGCGCGGCGCTTCATCAGCTCGAACGCGGTCGTCACGAGGCCGACGGTGCGCATGGCGTGGTGGATGCGGCCGCCACCGAGGCGGGTCTGGGCGACGGCGAACGCGGCGCCGCGCTCGCCGAGCAGGTTCTCGGCGGGGACGCGGACGTCGGTGTAGCGCAGGTACTGGTGGGTGCCGACGGACTCCTCGTGCCCCCAGACGGAGACGTCGCGGACGCGTTCGAGGCCGGGGGTGTCGGCGGGCACGACGAACATCGACATCGACTTGTGCCGGGGCGCGTCGGGTTCGGTGACGGCCATGACGATGAGGAAGTCGGCGAACAGGGCGTGGCTGGAGAACCACTTCTCGCCGTTGATGACCCAGTCGTCGCCGTCGAGGACGGCCGTGGTTCGGAACCCGGTGGGGTCGGATCCGCCGTGGGGCTCGGTCATCGAGAAGCAGGACACGATCTCGTTCGCGACCAGCGGTTCGAGGTAGGTCTTCTTCAGGTGGTCCGTACCGTAGTGGGCCAGGATTTCCGCATTGCCCGAATCGGGAGCCTGGCAGCCGAACACCACGGGCGCGGAGTGGGAACGGCCGAGCTGCTCGTTGAGCAGGGCGAGCCGCAGCTGGCCGTAGCCCTTGCCGCCCAGCTCGGGGCCCAGGTGGCAGGCCCACAGCCCACGGTCGCGGACGACGTCCTGCAGCGGCTTGATCAGCGCGTTGCGCGCCGGGTCGTGGACGTTCCAGGCGTGCTCGATCACCTGGTCGACGGGTTCGACCTCGGTGCGGACGAACTCGTCGACCCAGTCCAGCTCCCGCTGGACGTCGGGGTCGGTCTCGAAGTCCCAGCCCATGTGCGTGCCTCTCAGCGGGTCAGCACGGTGCACGCGGAGATGCCGGGTGCGCCGTAGACGTGGGTGAAACCGACACGCGGATCGCCGGGGACCTGATGGTCGCCGGCCTCGCCGCGCAGCTGCAGAGCCGTCTCGTAGACCTGCCGCAGCCCGGAGGCGCCGATGGGTTCGCCGTTGGCGATGCAGCCGCCGTCGGTGTTGATCGGCAGGTTCCCCGTGATCGCGGTGGCGCCCGAGGAGATCAGCTCCTCCTGCGCGCCGTGCTCGCAGAGCCCGGTCTCGGCCATGTGCATGAGCTCGGCGCCGGACTCGGTGTCCTGGACCTGGGCGACGTCGACATCGGCGGGGGTGAGCCCGGCCTGCGCGAACGCCGCGGCAGAGGCCTCGACGGTCGGGCTGTCGGCGGCGTCGACGGCCAGCCACGGGCTGAACACCTCGAACGAGCCGTAGCGCCGCGACCGCAGCGCCGCACCGGAGAGGTGGACCGGGTTCTCGCAGTAGTCGCGCGCCCGGTCGGCCCGGCACACGACGAACGCGACGGCCCCCTCCCCCGGCGAGCAGTACATGTACTGCGTCAACGGGTGGCTGATCATCGGCGCGGCGGCGATCTCGGCGGCGCTGATCTCCTTGCGCCGCCACGCGTTCGGGTTGAGCGCGCCGTTGCGGAACGCCTTCTCCGCGATCGTCGCGAGCACCTCGGTGCCGATGCCGTGGGTGTGCAGGTAGCGCTGGATCTTGAGGCCGAAGAACTGCGTCGTCAGCATCAGGCCGGTCTCGCCGTACCAGGCACCGATACCGTGCGAGGCCGGGTCGGTGTTGAACGCCCCGCGCGGGTGCTTGTCGAAGCCGACGACGAGCCCGAGGTCGTGGGTGCCGGACCGGATGGCGGCATCTGCGCTCAGCAGCGCGCTGCCACCGGTGGCGCAGCCGTTGGCGACGTTGACGAACGGCAGGCTCGTCAGTCCCAGCTCGGAGACGAGGGTGTCGGGGTCACCGGCCGACCAGCTGCCGCCGAATCCGAACTGCATGTCCCCGAACCGCAGGCCGGCGTCGGCGAGGGCGGCGCGGACCGCATGCACGGCCTGGGCCCGGCCGGAGACGCCCTCGGTGCGGCCGAAGGGATGGATGCCGATCCCGACGATCGCGAGCGCCGCGGTCACGACCGACCCACTGGCGTGAACGCGAACGTGAGCACGGGTTCGCCCGCGTCGTCGGTGCGGAACGGGACCATCTCCATACGCACGGGCATGCCGATCTCCAGGCGGTCGGGGTCGTTCTCGGTCAGCCGGGCCTCGACGATCAGCTGCCCGGGCAGCTCGACGTAGCCGACGCCGTAGGGCTCGAACTCGTCCGGGCCCTGGTAGGGCGTCTTGGGCCGGAAGCCCTGGATCGTGAACGACCAGAGCGTGCCCTCGCGGTGCAACGGCACGTCGGCCATCGAGGAGCCGGTGCAGCGCGGGCAGCCGCTCTGGCGCGGGAAGGTGTGGGCGCCGCAGTCGTCGCAGCGGCTGCCGAGCAGGGCCGTGCCGTCGGAGGTGAACAGCGAGTCGTCGACCGTGCGGGCCACAGAACCTCCGGGAGAACTCATGGGGCTGCCGTCCCGCCGCCGTCGACGGTGAGCAGGGTGCCGGTGGTGAAGCCGGCCGTCGGTCCGCAGAGGTAGAGCGCGGCGCCGACGATCTCGGACGGGTCGCCGCCGCGGGACTGCGGCCAGTCGGCGGTGAGCCGGTCGAAGAACTCCATGTCCCAGCCGGCGGCGATGTCGGTGAAGAACGGCCCGGCGACGATCGTGTTGACCCGGACGCTGGGCCCGTACTCCTGCGCGAACCCCTTCGTGAGGACGTTGAGGCCCGCCTTGGCGGCGGCGTAGGGCAGGTCGTGGGCGGTGGGCCGGATCGAGGCGGTCGAGCTGATGTTGAGCATCACACCCCCGCCGGCGGCGACCATCCGTCTGCCGGCGGCGGCCATGAACCGGAAGGGGCCCTTCAGGTTCACCCCGATGACCTTGTCCCACAGGGCCTCGGTGACCTCGTCGAGGCTCGGGTAGACGGGTGCCATCCCGGCGTTGTTGACGAGCACGTCGACGACGCCGAGCTCGGCCTCGACCTCGTCGAGCAGCGACGGGACGCGGTCCCAGTCGGCGACGTGCGCGCCGTGCGCGGTGACCTTCTGCCCCGTGGCGTCGGCGAGCTCCGCGGCGAGGGCCTCGCAGGCGTCCTTCTTGCGGCTGACGACGGCGACGTCGGCACCGGCGGCGGCGAAGGCGATGGCGATCTCGCGGCCGAGGCCACGGGAGCCGCCGGTGACGAGCGCGGTGCGCCCGGCCATCGGCTTCTCGACGCCCCGGGCAGCGGCGACGGCCTCGGCGACGGACCGTGACTCCGGACGGGTCATCGCGGGACCTCCTTCCACGGGACGCCGCGGTCCCCACGTGGCTCGGGCGGCAGGCCGAGGAGGCGCTCGCCGATGATCGTGCGCTGGACCTCGTCGGACCCCCCGGCGATGCGGTAGCCCGGGGCGCCGAGGACGTGCTCGGTCCATCCGAAGAGGTCGCCGTCGGTGTCTGCCACCAGTCGGTTTCCCAGGATCGTCGACGCCGCCTCCGAGACCAGGGTCAGGCCCTGGGCCCAGGCGAGCTTGCGCAGCGACCCGATCGGACCGGGCGCGACGCCTGCGAGCCGGGCCTCCCGGTCGCGCTGCGCGGCGACCGACGCGAGCTTCTCGTGCACCCAGACCTGGGCGAGCAGCCGTCGGACGTCCGGGTCGCCGGTGCGGTCGAGGCGTTCCGCCGCGGCCAGGAGCTGGGTGAACCCGCCACCGACGCGGGCCTCGGACCCGGAGTGGCCGCGTTCGAAGCCCAGGGTCGCCAGCGCGACCTTCCAGCCGTCGCCCACCTCACCGAGGCGCAGCGAGTCGGGGATGCGGACCTCGTCGAGGAACACCTCGCAGAACGACGACCCACCCGACATCTGGCGCAGCGGCCGGACGCCGACACCCGGGGTGTCCATCGGCAGCAGGAAGGCGGTGAGCCCCTTGTGTTTCACGACGTCGGGGTCGGTGCGGGCGATCAGCTCGCCCCAGCCGGCGAACTGGGCGCCGGAGCTCCACACCTTCTGCCCCGTCACGACCCAGCCATCGCCGTCGCGGACGGCGCGGGTGGCGAGCCCGGCGAGGTCGGACCCGGCCGACGGTTCAGAGAACAGCTGGCAGGCCAGTTCGTCCCCGCGAAGCAGCCCGCGGACGAGCCGCTCCTTCTGCTCGGGGGTGCCGAACATCTGCACGGTCGGGGCGATCAGGGAGACGCTCACCGAAGTCAGCTCGTGCTGGCCGGGGACGTCGAATCCCGCCTCCAGCTCGCCGAACGCCTCGGCGTGCCGGTCGCTCAGCCCGGCGCCCCCGGCCTCGGCGGGCCAGGTCAGGGCACCGTAGCCGGCGTCGAACTTGGTGCGTTGCCAGTCACAGATGCCGTCGATGAGCGCGCGTTCGCGGTCGGCCGGCAGGTCGTGGAAGACGGCGACGTCGGTACCGCGGTCGTCGCCGGCGCGCCGCGGTGCGGCATGCGCGGCGAGCCACGCGCGGGCGGTCTCGGTGAACGCCGCGACGTCGGTCGCCTCGGGCGCGGGGGTCATCTCGGTCGCCTCGGGCGACGTCGTCATCTCGGCCTCCGTTCCGGTCGGGGGACGGGCACGCGCAAGGCGTTGGCCCACAACAGGCTGAGCTGGGTGACGGCGGTGTCGAGGTCGAATGCCTCGTCCTTGGCGACCCAGCTGTAGGCGAAGCGGTTGACCATGCCGCCGAGCGCGTGGGCGGCGTAGCGGGCGTCGACGCCGGCGTCGGCGCGGCCGTCGTCCTGCAGCCGCAGGATCGCGCGCCGGGTGCGGTCGACGACGGTGACGCGCGCGTCGTCGATCAGGTCGGAGAGGCCGGGGCTGACACCGGGCATCTCCTCCCACAGCACCATGAGCCGGCCGTGGCGCAGATAGGCCTCGAGGTACTGCCGGTTGGCGGCCTCGATCGCTGCGTAGGCATCGCGGGCCTGCGGCGGCCGGGTTCGGGCGGCGGGGAAGAACTCCTCGAGGAGTTCCTGGCTGACGGCCAGGAAGATCTCCTCCTTGGAGTCGAAGTAGGTGTAGAAGGTGCCGTGCGCGACGCCGGCGTGCTCGGCGATGTCGGTGATGCGAGCGCCGAAGCCGTCACGTTCGAAGATGTCCTTGGCGGCGTCGACGAGGGCCTCGCGGGTGCGCCGTCCGCGGGGCGTGAGCCCGTCGAGGGCGTCGGCGGGGGCGCTCACAGCGGCATGTTCCCCGGCCGGCCGCGCGTGTCGGCCGCCGAGGCGAGGGTGCGGGCGATCGCGTCGCGGGTGGCCGTGGGCGTGACGATCTCGTCGACGTACCCGGCGGCGACGGCGTCGGCGAGCCCGCCGGTCTGTCGGGCGTGGGTGTCGGCGAGCGCGGCCTCGGCCTGGTCGCGTTCGGCGCCGGCGAGCCCGGCGAGGTCGCGCCGGTGCAGGATGCGCACGGCCGCGACGGGGTTCATGACGTCGACGGTCGCGTCGGGCCATGCGAACACCCGCGTCGCACCGAGCGACGTGCTGTTCATGGCGATGTAGGCGCCGCCGTAGGCCTTGCGGGTCACGACGGTGACGCGCGGGACCGAGGCGCAGGCGAAGGCGTGCAACAGTTTCGCCCCGCGGCGGACGACGCCGTCGAGCTCCTGGGCGGCGCCGGGCAGGTAGCCGGGGACGTCGACGAGCACGACCAACGGGACGCCGAGGCTGTCGCAGGTGCGGACGAACCGGGCCGCCTTGTCCGACGACGTCGCCGTCAGGCAGCCACCGAGGCGCAGCGGGTTGTTGGCCAGCACGCCGACGGAGCGGCCGTCGATGCGGCCCAACGCGGTGACGATGTTGGGCGCCCAGCGCGGGGCCAGCTCCTGTGCGGGGGCGTCGAGCAGGGCGTCGACGACGGGCCGCACATCGTAGGCCCGCCGCGGCGAGGACGGCATGAGCGACGCGGGGTCGACGGCGCGACGCACCCGAGGTGCGGGCCGGCGCCGGTCGGCGAGCAGCCCGACGATCCCGCGGGCGGCGGCACAGGCGGCGTCGTCGTCGGGGGCGGCGACGTGGGCGACCCCGGAGTGGCGGGCGTGGACCTGCGGCCCGCCGAGCGACAGGGCGTCGACGTCCTCGCCGGTGACGCTGCGGACGACGTCGGGGCCGGTCACGAACACGCGCGCGTCGGGCCCGGTGACGACGACGTCGGTGAGCGCGGGCCCGTAGGCCGCGCCGCCCGCCGACGGCCCGAGGACGACGCTGACCTGCGGGATCCTCCCGCTGGCCAGGGTCATCACGCGGAAGATGCGGCCGATGGCGTCGAGGCTGCCGGCTCCTTCGCGCAGCCGGGCCCCGCCGGACTGCCAGATGCCGACGACGGGTTCGCCCGCGGCGAGCGCGGCGTCGTAGGTGGAGACGACGAGCGCGCAGCCGTCGCGGCCGAGTGCGCCGCCCTGGACGCGCGGGTCGGTGGCGAACACCCGGGAGGCGACACCGTCGAGGAGCCCGCGGCCGGCGACGAGCCCGTCGACGGCGACGACGTCGTGCAGCGTCCCGGGGTCGCAGAGGTCGGCGAGCCGGACGGCCGGGTCGCGCCGCGCGGCGTCGGGGACGTGTTCGACGGCGGCGCTCACGCGGTTCCGCCCGCGCGGTCGATCGCCGCCTGCACGGCCTCGACCTGCCGGACGGCCTCGGTGTCGAGGGCGGTGGCGAAGTCGGTGGTCTCGCCGTCGGTGAAGTTGGCCTTGATGCCGGCGACGGTGTTCGCGGGCGCGGCCGCGAGCGCGTGGGCGCGGTCGAGGACGGCGTCGAGGAACCCGTCACCGTCGTGGATCTCCCCTGCCACCAGCCCTATCGCGGAGGCACGCGAGGCGTCGACGCGTTCGTCGAGCAGGTACAGCTCGCGGGCGCGGCCCCAGCCGACGATGCGCGGCAGCGACCAGGTGCCGCCGAAGTCGCCGGTGAGCTGGACGCCGAGGAACGACGTCTTGAACACCGCGGTGCGGGTGGCGAAGCGCAGGTCGGCGGCGCAGGCCAGGGCGAGCCCGGCGCCGGCGCACGGCCCGTTGACGGCGGCGATCGTGGCCTTGGGCATGTCGTGGAGCAGCAGGCTCGCGCGCTGCAGCTCGCGCAGGCCGGCGGTACGTTCGTCGAGGCTCAGGTCGGGACGGAAGTCGTCGATCGCGCCGAGGTCGCCGCCGGCGCAGAACGCCTTGCCGGCTCCGGTGACGACGACGGCGCCGATCGCGTCGTCGGCCGCGGCGTCGTCCAGTGCGGCGACGAGGGCTCCGAGGAGCTCGTCGGTCATGGCGTTGTAGCGATCCGGACGGTTCAGGGTCACCAGCCGGACCCGGTCGCGCGTCTCGACCAGCACGGTGTCGGTCATCGTCGGCCCCCCTCGATCCTCACCGTACGATTATCTGATTCTGACGTCAACTTCGAACAAACTTGACGTCGACGTCGGGTCCGGTTTGACTTGCCGGCATGACGGGACCCCTCAGCGGCGTGCGCGTGGTCGAGCTCGCCGGGCTCGGCCCGGCGCCGTTCGCGGGCATGATGCTGGCCGACATGGGCGCCGACGTGATCCGCGTCGACCGCGTCACCCGCCACCACGAGGTGGCCGAGTCGACCGAGCTCAGCGAGGTCATCGAACGTGGCCGCCGCAGCATCGCGGTGAACCTCAAGGACCCGCGCGGCGTCGCGATCGTCCTGGACCTCGTCGCCGGCGCCGACGCGCTCATGGAGGGCTACCGGCCCGGCGTCGCCGAACGGCTCGGCGTCGGGCCCGCACCCTGCCTGGCCCGCAACCCCGCGCTCGTCTACGGCCGGATGACCGGCTGGGGCCAGGACGGCCCGCTCGCCCCGACCGTCGGTCACGACGTCAACTACATCGCGCTGACCGGGGTCCTCGACTCGATCGGGCCCGCGGGCGGCGGCGATCCCGTGCTGCCGCTCAACCTGGTCGGCGACTTCGGCGGGGGCGGGATGCTGCTCGCGTTCGGACTGGTGTGCGGCATCGTCTCCGCGCGCACGACCGGTCGGGGCCAGGTCGTCGACGCCGCGATGGTCGACGGCGCCGCCCTGCTGATGGCGCCCTACCTCGCGCGCAGCGAATGGGGGCCGCGTGGCACCAACATGGTCGACGGCGGCGCCCACTTCTACGGCGTCTACGCCACCGCCGACGACCGGCACGTCGCCGTCGGCGCGCTGGAGCCGCAGTTCTACGCGGTGTTCCTCGATCGCCTCGGCCTCGCCGACACCGACCTCCCGGCGCAGATGGACCAGGCGTCGTGGCCCGCAATGCGCAGGCGGGTCGACGCGATCTTCCGCTCCCGCACCCGGGACGAGTGGTGCGCCGTGTTCGCCGGCGCCGAGACCTGTTTCGCACCGGTGCTCAGCCGCGACGAGGCGGCATCCGACCCCCACCTTTCCGCCCGAGGCACGATCGTCACCCGTGACGGGCTGGTGCAGCCCGCCCCCGCGCCGCGATTCGACGCGACGCCCGCGACGTTGCCGCCGCCGCGCCCGCGGCCCGGCGAGCACGGCGACGCGCTGCTGGCCGAGCTGGGTGTCGACGCGGGCGAGGTGGCCGCACTGCGGGCGAGCGGCGCCATCGGCTGAGTGGACCGTCACGGCCCCTCGACGGGCGCGAGCGTCGCCGCCTCCACCTCGTCGCGCACGACGCCCAGCTCCAGCACCAGCGCACGCGTCGCGAGCTTCGCCGCGAAGGCGGCGTTCTGCTCCAGCAGCAGGATCGTCATGTCGTACTCCTGCTGGATCTCGCGCAGGAAGTCGGTGACCGTCACGACCGCCGACGGCGAGAGCCCCAGCGACGGCTCGTCGAGCACGAGCACGGACGGGAACGCCATGAGAGCGCGGCCGATCGCGAGCAGCTGCTGCTCGCCGCCGGAGAGCAGCCCGCCCCGGACCGCGGCGCGTTCCGCGAGCCGCGGCAGCCGCTCGTAGAGGGTGGCCCGCCTGGCCTCCCAGTCGTGCTTGCGGCGCACGGCGAACGCGCCCGCCCGCAGGTTGTCGGCCACCGAGAGCTGGGTGAACACCATCCGGCCCTCGGGCACGTACACGACGCCGGCACCCACCGCGGCCACGGCCGTCCTCGGCACGGGAGCGCCGTCGAGCAGCACGTCGCCGGTGGAGCCGACGAGCCGGGCGACCGCCTTGCCCAGCGAGCTCTTCCCGCCGCCGTTCGCCCCGACCACGGCCAGCGTCTCGCCCCGCTCGATCGCGAACGACACGCCGCGGACGGCGAGCGCCTGCCCGTAGCGGACGGCCAGGTCTCGGACCTCCAGGTGCGCGGTCACGAGCTCAGGTAGTTCCGGGCGAGCACGTCGTCACGTGCGAGCTCCGCCGGTGTACCCACGGCGACGAGCCGTCCGGCGTCCAGGACGACCATCCGGTCGGCGAGTCGGAGCGTCCGGCCGATGTCGTGCTCCACCATGCACACGGTCACTCCCGAGTCGTGGACCTGCCCGATCAGCGACGTCACCCGGTCGCGGTCGGTGTCGTCGAGGCCGGCGAGGGGCTCGTCGAGCAGCAGCAGCTTGGGCGTACGCACGAGTGCCATCGCGATGCCGACGAGCTTGCGCGTCGCCAGGCTGCAATCCTCGACCGCCTTGTCGCGCACGTCGGCGAGGTGCAGCAGCGCCTCGACGCGGTCGATGGCGTCGGGATCGCGCCCGCGCGTCGCCAGTTCGAGGTTCTCCGCGACGGTGAGCCCGGTGAAGCCGCCGACGTTCTGGAAGGTGCGCACGAGCCCGCTGCGCGCGACGCGATGGGCCTTGCCGCCGCGCAGCGGGGCACCGTCCCAGCGGACCTCGCCGGTCGTGGCGGGCACGAACCCGGTGACGACGTTGAACAGCGTGGTCTTGCCCGCGCCGTTGGGCCCGATGATGCCGACGAGCTCGCCGGGCGCGATGTGCATCGTCACCTCGGACAGCGCCCGGACGCCGCCGAGGACGCAGGACACGTCGTCGACGTCGAGGAGGGCGCCGGCGGCGGGCACGGCCGGGTTCGAGACCACGGCTCCGTTGCTCGCTGCGGTCATCGGCCCGCCCCCGCCGGTTCGAGGGTGGCGTCGACGGCCCCGTCGGCGGGTGGTGGGGTCCTGGGCCTGCGCAGCCGCGTCCACAGCGAGGCGAGACCGCCGACGATGCCCGAGGGCTGCAGCAGCGCGACGATCGCCAGCAGCCCACCGACGAGCACGGTCCGCAGCACCGGGTCCATGTCGAACAGTGCGGGCAGCGTGACGAGCAGGGCGACGCCGACGAGCGCGCCGGTGATCCGGCCGACGCCGCCGATGATCAGCATGCCCAGCAGCAGGATGGACTGGTTGACCCCGAGCGTGTCGGGGCTGATGAACCCGTTCATCGGCGCCCAGAAGACGCCGACGAGCCCGGCCAGCATCGAGGCGAGGACGAACGCGATCCCCTTGTAGGTCGTGGGGTTGAAGCCGAGGCCGCGGGTGCCGTTCTCGTCGGCGCGCACCGCCTTCATCCGCAGCCCGAGGTGGGAGTTGCGGACCAGGACCACGACGCCCATCACGACGACCAGCACCACGACGAGCCAGAGCGTGAAGTACCGGTACACCGAGAAGTCGAACGGCATGTCCGAGCCGACGCCCCAGTCGATCGTGAGGCCCGACGAGCCGCCGAAGAACCCGGGGACGTTGGCGATCAGCTGGATCAGCAGCTCACCGAACGCGAACGTGATGATCGCGAACGAGAACCCGGACGAGCGGCCGACGGCGGGCAGCCCGATCAGCGCGGCGAGCAGACCCACGATGAGCACGGCCAGCACGCCTGCGACGGGCAGCGGCAGTCCGGCCTTCTGGTAGAGCAGAACTGTCGCGTAGCCGCCGGCGCCGAAGAACGCGGCGTGCCCCGCGGGCATCATCCGCAGGTCGCCGACCAACAGATCCAGGCCGACGACGAGCGCGCCGTAGGCGAGGAACGCGTTGAGCAGCAGCACCCGGTTCTCGGGCACCACGAACGCCAGCGCCAGCAGCACGACCCCGACCGCGAGGACGCCCGCGCCCTGCCGCCTGCGCCGCGCCGACATCGCACTCCGTCCGGCGCTCATCCGGCCCGCACCTGCCTGCGGTTGAACAACCCCGCCGGTGCGACCAGCAGGATGACGATCATGAGGACGAAGCCGTAGGCGTTGGTCAGTCCGGCCTCGACGTAGCGCGTGCCCAGTGCCTCGAGCAGGCCGAGCATCATCGCGGCGACGAACGTGCCCTCGATCGAGCCGAGCCCGCCGATGATGGCGACGACGAAGCCCTTGAGCAGGAACGCCAGCCCGGTCAGCGGGGTGATCGGGACGACGAGTGCGATGCAGACGCCCGCGACGGCGGCGAGCACCCCGGCGACGACGAACGCGTACAGCCCGACCCGCTTGGCCGGCAGGCCGACGGTCGAGGCGGCGAACTCGTCGTCGCCGCAGGCCCGCAGGGCGAGGCCGATCCACGTGCGGCGCATGGCGAATGCCGTCACGACGACCACCACGATCGTCACTCCGATGACGATGAGCCGCCCGACGGGCATCTGCTCCTGACCGATCAGGGAGACGGTGCCCTCGATGCGCGGGCCGCTGCGTGGCGTCGCCGTGAACGTCCGCATCATGAAAGCTTCGACGAACAGCAGCAGGCCGAGCGAGAACGCGAGGCCCTGCAGGTGGTTGCCGATCGTCCGGCGGAAGCCGACGACGTAGAGCAGTGCCGCGATCCCACCCGCGATGAGCAGCGCCAACGGGAGCGCGAGCCCGGCTCCGACGGCACCCGCGAACAGCACGAACGCGTAGGCGCCGACGGTGATGAACTCGCCGTGGGCGAAGTTGAGGATGTGGGTGACGCCGAAGGTGAGCGTCACCCCGAGGCCGACGAGCGTGTAGAGCCCGCCCTGCATGATGCCGAGCAGGATCGTCGTGACGAGTGCGTCCACGGGTCAGCCCGCCGGTACCGCGGCGTCGCGCACCGACTTCTCGACGACGAAGCGCTGCAGCTTGCCCATCGAGTTGCGCGGCAGCGCCTCCGGCCACACGACGACTGCGCGGGGGATCTTGTAGTCGGCGAGGTGGTCGCGGCAGAAGGCGCGCAGGTCGTCCTGCTCGACGGTCTCCCCCGGCCTCGCGACGACGACCGCGACGATCTGCTCGCCCCACTTCTCGTGGGGCTTGCCGAGCACGACCGTCTCGAGCACCGCGGGGTGCTGGGCGACGACCTGCTCCACTTCGGCGGCGTAGACGTTCTCGCCGCCGGTGATGATCATGCCGTTCTTGCGGTCGACGATCCGCAGCCGGCCGTCGGCGTCCATGATCCCGATGTCGCCGGAGCGGATGAGGTCACCGGTCCACGACGCGGCGGTCGCCTCGGGGAGGTTGAGGTAGCCCGACGAGCAGGCGAGCGTCCGCAGCAGGATCTCGCCCCGCTGCCCGGGCGCGCAGAGCTGGTCGTCCTCGTCGACGACGAGGATCTCGCAGCCGACCGTGGGGTGGCCGACGGTGCCGTCGAGGACGGTGTCGGGCGACTTGAGCTCGAACGTCGCGAACCCGCCCTCGGTCCAGCCGTAGGTCTCGGAGATCTCGACGTTCGGGAAGATGTCGTAGGCCTGCTTCAACAGCACCGGCGACACGGCGGCACCGGCCGTCATCATCCGCTTCATCGCCGGCAGCGGTGTGCGGCCGCGGCGCTCCCACTCCTGGGAGATCATCGTCGTCATCGACGGGACGAGGAACGCCGCGGTGGAGCGCTCGGCGAACTCGTCGCAGGCGACGGCGGCGTCGAAGGTGGGCATGATCCGCACCCGGCCGCCGATCATCCAGCAGCACAGCGCGAAGCTGCAGTAGGACATGTGGAACAGCGGGCCCGGGACGAGCATGTCGTCGTCGGGCCCCAGCCGCAGCTGCCAGCCCCACCGGAAGCAGTTGATGAGCCAGGTGTCGTTGGTCATCGTGGCGCCCTTGGGCAGCCCGGTCGTGCCGGAGGTGTAGAACACCGCCCCCACGCGCTGCCCGACCGCCGGGTCACCGGTGGGGTCGGGCAGCGGGGCATCGTCGGGCACGGTGTCGAGGTCGAGCACCGTGACGTCGTGGTCGAGGAGCGCGGCGACCTCGCGGGCCGTGTCCAGCAGCGGCCCCGCCGCGACCACGACGGTGGCGCCGGAGTCCGACAGGATGTGCGCGATCTCGGGCAGCGCCAGCCGGGTGTTGACCGGCACCGACGCCACCCCGGCCACCATGGCGGCCGGGTAGATCAGCAGCGCGTCGAGCCCGTTGGGCAGCAGCGTCGCGACCATCCGGCCGTTGCGGCCTTCCGGTGTGTCCGCGATCGCGGCCGCGAGCCCGGCGACGCGCTGCCAGACCTGCGCGAACGTCCACGACCGTTCAGGCGTCGTCGGCGTCGCGAGCACCGTCGCGGCCAGGGCGTCGGGGCGGGACCGGGCGCTCATGCCCAGCATGTCGGCCACCGAGTACTGCATGTGCTGCTCCTCCGGGCTGTTCTTGCTGGTGAGAGCGGGTCAGCTGATGCCGAACGTGACGACCTTGCCGCCGGTCGGCGTGAGGATCCCGGCGCCCATCGGGCTGGTGTTGGCCCCGGACGGGTCGAAGGAGACTTGGACGACGCCGTCGTAGGACGCTCCGCGCAGGGCGGCCGCGACCTTGTCGACGTCGTCGGTCGTGCCGGCCTTCTCCATCGCCTGGGCGAGCATCGCGATGTAGTCGTAGTGCGTGAACGGGAACCACGTGACCTTGGCCGGGTCCATCTTGTACTCGGCGGCGTAGCGGCCGATGAAGTCCTTGACCTTGTCGGTGCCGGGGAAGGCCGGGTCGGCGCCGAGGACGAGCCACGCGTAGTTGTCGATCTTCGCGGCGCGCTGCTGGCCGGGCAGGGCCGAGATGCCGCGCGTGATGAAGTTCTTGGTCAGGCCCGCGTCGAGCGCGGCGTCCATGATCGCGGCGGCGCGGCCGTCGCCGTTGTAGCCGATGAAGATGCCGTCGACGCTGCCCCGGGGGATCTGGTTGACGACGGCCGCGAAGTCCTGCGAGGCCGGGTCGAAGAAGATCTTCTGGGTGACCTCCACGCCGTTCTGGGCGAACGCGGGGACGTAGGAATCGGCGAGCGCGCGGCCGGTGTCGTCGTTGTTCATCAGCATCGCGATGCGCTTGATGTCGGGCAGCGCCTTGGTGACGGCGGGAATGTAGCCGTTGTTGACCATCTTGTCGTCGGACGCCGAGAGCTTGAAGAACGGCTTGTCGGGCTTGACGTAGTTCTGCATCGAGGTCGTGACCGACAGGGCCATCACGTTGCCGGTGCGCTCGGCGGCGGTGACCATCGGCGGGATCGCGGGCGACATGTCGCCGCCGATCAGGTAGTGCGCACCGAAGCCGGTGATGAGGTCCTGGGCGTTGCGCGCCATGTTGTCGGGATTGCTCTGCATGTCGGCCGACTTCAGCTCGAACGTGCACTGCTTGCCCGCCACGGTGAAGCCCTTGGCGTTGATGTCCTTGACGGCCATGTCGATCGAGTTCTGACCGTCGATCCCGAATGCGGCGGCCGCACCGGTGGTGCTGAACACCGAACCGATCTTCACGACGCAGTCGCCGCTCGCGGCCGAGCTGCCGCTGGCCCCGCCGCAGGCGGCGAGGACCAGGGCTCCGGTGAGGGTGACGCCGACCGCGGCGACACGGGTGGAACGCATTGCAGACTCCTTCGTCCGAGGGGTCCCGCATGCGATTCCGGTCGGTCGAATGTCACGACTGGGGCGTCGATGCGGTTCGCGCTGGAGGGATTCGAGCAGATGTTGAAGTCGACGTCAAGTCCGACTTGTGCACGGGGTCACACCGTTCGCGCCCACACAACAGCACCCCGACCTGCGACGACGCCGCTCGGGGTAGCACTGCTGCGCCGGTCAGTCGCGGCTGATGACGAGCGAGCTGTCCTGCCCGCCGAAGCCGAACGCGTTGACCTGCACGACGCCGATGTCCGCCTTCGCCGGCTCACCGGTCACGATCCGGAACTGCGCGCCGTCCTCGACCTCCGACGTGCCACCGACGGGCGGCAGGGCGCCGGCATCCATCGCCTGCAGCCCCGCGATCACACCCATCGCCGCCGACGCGGCCCCGGTGTGCCCGATGCTGCCCTTGAGCGACGTCACCAGCAACGAGTCGCCGCGGTCGCCGAAGACCTCGTTGACCGCCTTGATCTCCACGGTGTCACCCTTGGGCGTGCTCGTGGCATGGGCCACGATCGCGTCCACGTCGGACGCGGCGAGTCCGGCGTCGGAGTGCGCGCGCCGGATGGCCTCGGCCTCCCACTTCGCACTCGGGTCGGGCGACGACGGATGGAACCCGTCGGACAGTGAGGCGTACCCGCGGACGACGCCGTGGATGTGGGCGCCTCGCGCGACGGCACGCTCGTAGCGCTCCAGCACGAGGACGGCCGCGCCCTCGCCCTCGACGATCCCGGTACGCCGGACGTCGAAGGGCAGCATGGCCATCGCCGGGTCGGGCGCACCCTGCGACATCCCGTACGACGTCTGGGCCCAGTAGAGGATCTCGGTCAGGCCGTGCTCCGTGCCGCCCGCGATCATCACGTCGGCCCGGCCCGCCTCGATCATCTGGGCGGCCGTGCCGATCGCGTCGTTGGCCGACGCGCACGCCGACGACACCGTGAGCAGCGGACCGTGCAGCTTCCAGCGCAGCGCCAGCTGGCCGGCAGCCATGTTCGGCCAGGCCCGGATGTTGAGCTTGCGATGGATCGCCTGTGGCCCTTCGAGATCCAGTGCCCGCTGAGCCTCGGCGAGCGACTGGACACCCGACATCGTGGTACCGAGGACGACGCCCGTGCGCTCGACGTCGAGCTCCTCGCCGTGGTCGGCGACGGCCTGCGCCGCGGCCGCGATGGCGTACTGCGCGAAGACGTCGGTGCCGTCGACGACGCGGTCGTCCATCCACGCGCGCGGGTCGAAGCCCTCGATGGTCGAGACCCATGCGTGGCGTCCCGCGGCGGGGTCCGCCCAGGGTGCCTCGACGATCCGGATCCGGCCGTCCTGCAGGGCCGAGGTGAACTCCCCCGCGCTCTGCCCCAGCGGGGAGACGATCCCGATCCCGGTGATGGCGACCCGCTCCATGCATGCCTCCGCCGACACGACCTCGTGATTTCCGACGAATTCGACCTTGCATGAACTCGACGTCGAAGTCAATATTCGTAGCGGTCGTGCATCCGGCGCCCTGCGGCGTCGGAGATACGATCGGCCGACCCCGTGCGGTGCCACACACTCCGCCGCGGCCCGCAACACGTGGGAGAGGTGCGACCCGATGACCGAGACCGCGGAGAGCGCGGCGACCGACGTCGCCGCGACCCCGGCCCGACACGCCGTGCCCGCGACCGCACGCGGCCGGCGCAGCCGACAGGCCCTCCTCGACGCCGCCCGCGTCGTGTTCGCCCGCGACGGGTTCACCAACGCCCGCATCACCGACATCTCCGACGAGGCCGGTGTCGCGCACGGCTCCTTCTACACGTACTTCAAGTCGAAGGACGAGATCTTCCTGGCGCTCATCGAGGAGCTCGAGGAGGACCTGCGGGTCAGCGGCGACGGCGAGCGCGCGGGCGCCACCGACGGCTCGGCCTACGCCCGCATCCTGCGCGCCAACACCGACTACCTCACCGCCTACCACGACAACCGCGGCATCATGGTCGTCTGGGAACAGGCCGCGACGCTCAACGACGAGGTCGCCGAGCTGCGCAGCCAGGCCAGCGAGCGGGCCGTCGCCCGGATCGTCCGCTCCATCGAGCACATGCAGACCGCAGGCGAGGTCACCGCCGCGATCGACGCCCGCTACGCCGCCACCGCGCTCACGGGCATGGTCAGCAACTTCGCCTACCGCTGGTGCCTGCGCGACGAGGACTTCGAGCTCGACAAGGCCGCGTCACAGCTGAGCCTGTTGTGGGCCAACGCGTTGGGAATCCCGACCCCCTGATCCCCAGAGCCTGTGAGCCACTCACGAGGCCTGAGCTGCGCGGACTCAGCTCGCCCCCGCCAGGATCGCCTCCGCCCGCCGCACCAGCTGCGGGATCAGCTCGCCGCGCTGCGCCATCCGCGGATCCGTGCTCTCCCCGCGCAGCCAGCGGCTGTGCAGCTGCTGCAGCACGACGATCGTCTTCCACGCCGCGAACGCCTCGTACCAGGCACTGTCGCCGACGTCGCGCCCCGCGCGCTGCGCATAACGCTCCACGACCTCCGCCCTGCTCGGCAGCCCGAGCTCGTCGAGTCCCGGTGGGGTGATCGCACGGGCGTCGGACGCGTCCGACGGGTCGGGCCAATAGTTGAGCAGGATGCCCAGGTCGACCATCGGGTCGCCCAGCGTCGCCATGTCCCAGTCGAACACCGACACCACCGTGTCCGGGTCGTCGGGCGCGAACTGGCAGTTGTCGACCTTGTAGTCGTTGTGCAGCACGGCCACCCGCGACGACACGGGCATCGTCGACGCGAGGTGCACGCCGATGCCGTCGATCCGCCCGGCCAGCGCGCCGGCGTCGCCACCCACGCGTTCCCAGCGTCGCCGCCACCCGCCGACCTGCCGTTCCAGGAAGCCCTCCGGCTTGCCCAGTCCCTCCAGCCCGCACGCCGCCGGGTCGACGACGTGCAGGTCGGCCAGGGCGTCGACGACCGCGAACCCGATCCGCCGGGCCGCGTCGGGCACCTGCGTCATCGTCGACGGCACCGCACCCCAGACCACGACCCCGGGCCGGTACTCGACGACGAGGAAGTCCGACCCGACGACGCCGTGGTCGTCGCAGAACGCCAGCGCGCGCGGCGCCCGCGGGTACTCCTGCCACAGCGAGGCGAGCGTCGTGTACTCGCGGCGCATGTCGTGCGCGCCCGGGGCGATCTCCCCGAACGGCGGCCGCCGCACGACGAGGCGCCGGTCGCCGAACGACACCCGGTAGGTGAGGTTCGCCGAACCGTTGGGGAACTGCTCGACCGCGAACGGCCCGTCCAGCCTCTCGACGTGCTCACGCAGGTAGCGCTCGAGCGCGGCCCAGTCGAGCTCTTCGCCCGGCCTGACCGATGCGACCTCGTCGGGTTCCAGGTTCACCGGGTCGCCCCCTGTGTCGTCGACTCGAAATGGAAGCGGGCCAGCAGCGTTGCGGTGCAGGCGGGTTCACCCGTGTCGGCACGTTCGACGACGACGCCCAACACGACCTGCACCGCACCCTTCCCACCGAGCGCGGCGTCGTCGATCCGGGCGCGCAGCCGCACCATCGTCCCGACGGGCACCGGCTCGCCGAAGCGCACGTCGTCGAGGCCGTGGTTGACACCCATCGACGCGCCCGGGACGGCGAAGACCTCGGCCAGCGACGCCGCGGCGTACGACAGCACGAGGGTGCCCGGCAGCGCGCCATCCCAGGTCTCGTCTCCTGTGACCTGCGCGAACGTGGCGGCGCGGGCGGCGTCGACGTCGACCCACCCGCTCGTGCCGAGGTCGCGGCCCGACGCGGCGACGAGCTCGTCGGAGGTCATGAACGCGCTGGTCACCGGCCCTCGAACCGCGGCGGCCGCTTCTCGACGAACGCCGCCACCCCCTCGGCGACGTCGGCACTGTTGTTGACGACGTCGACCGCGAACTCGGCGTCGCCCAGCGCGTGGTCGAAGGACGTCCCCGCGGCGCGCAGCATCAGCTTCTTCGCGACGCGCACGGCCAGCGGCGCCTTCGCGGCGAGGACCGCCGCCAGCTCCGCGGTGTGCTCGCGCAGCTTCTCGTCGGGCACGACCTCACCGACCAGGCCCAGCTCACGGGCGCGTTCGGCGTCGTAGATCTCGCCGAGCAACGTCATCCGCAGCGCCGCCTCCATGCCCATCGCGCGCGGGAAGAGCCAGGCGCCGCCCTCGTCGGGAAGCAGGCCGACGCGTCCGCTCGTGTCGCCGAGCCGGGCGGACGCGCCGGCCACCCGCAGGTCGCACAGCAGCGCGAGCGTCAGCCCGCCGGCGACGGCGACGCCGTTGACCATCGCGATCGTGGGCTTGTCGAGGCCGTGCAGCAGCCGTCCGACGCGGTGCATGCCCTCGCGCATCACCATCGCGTGTCCGAGCTGACGGCGCTCCGCCTCGTCGACCTCGTCGGTGTTGCGGACGTCGCCACCCGCGCAGAACGCCCGGCCCTCACCGGTGATCACGAGGACGCGGATGTCGTCGTCGGCCTGGTAGCGGGTGAGGACGTCGACGATCTCGTCGCACATGACGGTCGTGTAGGCGTTGAGCGCCTCGGGACGGTTCAACGTGAGCCAGCCGACGTGATCGGCCGACTCGTAGCGGATTGCTCGATACGTCATTCCGGGGCCTCCTCGGCGTCGACGACCGCGATCAGGTCGCCGCTCTGGACGACGTCGCCCACGGCGACGGCGACCGACACGACGGTCCCCCCGGTCTCGCTCACCACGGGAATCTCCATCTTCATCGACTCGAGGAGCACGATGGCCTGCCCGCCCGCGACCCGCACCCCGGCGGTGGCGCTGACCTCGAGGACGGAGGCGGCCAGCTCGGCACGGATCTCCTCACGGGGCTCCACGAGCGGCACGCTACGCATCAATTGATTTCGACGTCAAGTTCGGTTAATGTCCGCGCCGTGACCACGACGTCCGCCCGCGCCGCCGACACCTTCTTCGCGGCGGCCGCCGCGGGCGACTGGGACGGCATGCGCGCCGTCGTCGCCGAGGACGCCGTGTTCTGGCAGAACGTCGACGGCGCCGAACGCGGCGTCGAACAGGTCATCCGCTACACCGGCAAGCTGATGCGCACCGGAGGCTTCGAGTACCGCGACGTGCGACGCCTTCTTGCCGACGACGGCTTCTGCGAACAGCACACCGTCCGGTTCCACGACGCCGCCGGCGCGACCACCGCGGAGTACGCGGTCTGCGTCGTCGCGCGCGTCGACGAGGCCGGCCTGATCACGCGGCTCGACGAGTACCTCGACGGCTCGCCGGGCTGACTGGAGGCACACATGGGAGCCCTCTGCACCGGCCGGACCGTCCTGGTCACCGGCGCCGGACGCGGCATCGGACGGGCGCACGCCCTGGAGTTCGCCCGCCAGGGCGCCCAGGTGGTCGTCAACGACAGCGGGGTCGACGTCGACGGGACCGGCGGCTCGCCCGATTTCGCCGACGCGGTCGTCGCCGAGATCCGGGCGGCAGGCGGCGAGGCCGTCGCCTCCTACGGCGACGTCGCGTCCACCGACGGCGCCGACGCCGCGGTCGCCACCGCACTGAGCGAGTTCGGCGGTCTGGACGTGCTGGTCAACAACGCCGGCATCCTGCGCGACCGGATGCTCGTCAACACCGTCGACGAGGAGTGGGACGAGGTCCTGCGCGTGCACCTGCGCAGCGTCTTCGCCTGCACCCGCGCGGCGTCGCGGCACTGGCGGGAACGCTCCAAGGCCGGCGACCCCGTCGACGCCCGGGTGATCAGCACGTCGTCGCCGTCGGGGCTGTACGGCAACGTCGGCCAGACCGGCTACGGCGCGGCCAAGGCCGGGATCGCCGCGCTGACCGTCATCGCCGCGACCGAGCTGCAGCGCTACGGCGTCACCGTCAACGCGATCGCGCCCGGCGCCCGCACCCGGATGACCGAGAACCTCGCGGTGCTCGACGGCGTCGCCGGCCCGGGTTCCGGCAGCGACTTCGACGAGATGGCACCCGAGAACGTCGCGCCGCTCGTCGTGTGGCTCGGCTCGACGCAGTCCGCGGGCATCACCGGGCGGGTGTTCAACGTCTGGGGCGGGCGGATCAGCGTGGCCGAGGGCTGGAGCGCCGGCCCGTCGGCCGACAAGGGCGCCCGCTGGGACGCCGAGGAGCTGGGCGAGGTCGTCCCGGACCTGGTCGCCCAGGCCGCCCCGAACGCCGACATGTGGGGCAACCGAAAGAGCCTGTGAGACCTCATGGCCCTACCCCGGGCCGCCTCAAAGGGATGAAGCGGACTGCTTCCTTCACAGCGAGACGTGGCCGACCGCTACGACGACGTCGTCGACGAGCCTGTGAGTGGCGTTACTGGCTGTAGCCGGCAAGGCCACTCACGAGGCCGGCGGGAGCTCTCCCGAGGCGACCCGCTCGCGGAGCACGAACTTCTGGATCTTCCCCGACGGCGTCCGCGGGAAGGTGTCGACGAAGTACCAGAGCTTCGGGGTCTTGAACGGCGCGACCCTGCTGCGACAGAACGTGAACAGCTCGTCGGGGGCGGGTGGGTTCGCCGGGTCGACGGCCTGCACGACCGCGCCGACCTGCTCACCCCACTTCGGGTCCGGGACGCCGATGACGGCCACCTCGGCCACCTGCTCGTGCTCGAGCAGCAGCTCCTCGACCTCCAGCGGATGGATGTTCTCCCCGCCGCGGATCACGAGGTCCTTGAGCCGGCCCGCGATCTGCAGGTAGCCGCGTTCGTCCATGGTCCCGATGTCGCCGCTGTGCAGCCAGCCGTCGGCGTCGATGGTCGCGCCCGTCGCGTCCGGCATGTTGAAGTAACCCATCATGTTCTGGTAGCCGCGGGCACAGATCTCGCCCTCGGCGCCCACCTCGACGGGCTCACCGGACGGGGCGGCGATCTTGACCTCGACGTGCGGCATCGGTTGCCCGAGCGTCTCGGCCTGGTCGGCGTCGGAGTCGGTGGGGAACGTCTGGGTGAGCACCCCGTGCATCTCGGCCTGGCCGAACAGGATCGAGAAGTCGCAGTCCCACGTGGACTTGGTGCGGCGCACGAGATCCGCGGGCACCTTCGCCCCGCCGCACATGACCGTCCGCAACGCCGAGACGTCGCGTCGGGGCCGGTCGGGGTGGTCGAGCAGTCCGAGCAGGATCGTCGGCACCGTCAGGATCAGGGCGCCGCGCTCGGTCTCCATCAGCTCCAGGACGAGCGCCGGGTCGAACACCGGGACGACGACGTGCACGCCGCGCCGGGCCAGCGTCCCGATGCTCGCGAGCACCCCGCCACCGGTGTGGAACAACGGGATCGGGTTGATCCAGGCGTCGCCGTCGCGGAAGCCCGCGCGTTCGGCGGAGAGCCGGGAGGCGTTGACGACGCCGAGGTTGTGCAGCAGCGCGCCCTTGGCGAAGCCGGTCGTCCCGGAGGTGTAGATGATCAGGTTGGGGTCGTCGGGCGACACGTCGGGCAGCGGTGTCGACCGGTCCCCGCTCGCGACGAACGCGTCCCAGTCGGCGAAGCAGATGGTCTCGCGCAGGTCGGGCAGATCGTCGCGGACGCCCTGGACGATGCCGCTCATCGACACCCCGCGGTGCTCGGTGCCGTGCACGATCCCGACGCTGCCGGACTGGCGCAGCGCGTAGCGGAGCTCCTCGGTGCGGTACTGCGGATTGATCGTGACGACGACGATCCCCGCCAGCGCCGCTCCCATCTGCAGCAGCACCCACTCGGCGCGGTTGGACTCCCAGACCGCGACGCGCTCCCCCGGCCGGAACCGCGCCAGCAGTGCGGCGGCGACGGCCTCGGCCGCGTCGAGCATCTCGGCGTAGGTCCAGCGCCGGCGCGCCGCGGGGTCGACGAGCCCGTCGACGAGACCGATCCGTTCCGGCACCTCGGCTGCGACCCGGCGCAGCAGGGCGCCGACCGTCGTGACGTCGAGATCGACGTCCGTGGTCGCCGGCCAGTAGGAGACCGCGGGCAGTGTCACAGGATCCGAGATCGACATCGGCGTCGTCCTCCACTCGCAGGGTGACCGGTCGACGCTATTCAAGAACTGACCTCGACGTCAAGTTCGAACTCGGCCGACGATTCGTCCGCCGCCGAAGCATCGCGCGCCTACATTCGAGGCATGAGCGACGCCGACCTCCCGATCATCGGTACCGCCCTGTCCGACCGCGGTCGCGCCCGCATGCTGATGGCGCTCGACGACGGCCGCGCCCTGCCCGCGAGCATGCTCGCCGCCGAGGCCGGGGTCAGCGCCGCGACGGCCAGCGCCCACCTCAAGCACCTGTGCGCGGCCGGACTGCTGGAGGTCGCCCCGCAGGGCCGCTGTCGCTACTACCGGCTGGCGGGCGACGAGGTCGGACGGCTGCTCGAGCAGATCGCCCGGCTCTCGCCGCCACAGCCCATCCGGTCGCTGCGCGACGGCACCCGCGCGCACGCGATGCGGCTGGCCCGCTGCTGCTACGACCACGTCGCCGGACGGCTCGGCGTCGCCCTGACCGACGCCCTGCGCGACCAGGGGCACCTCGTCGCGGAACCTGGTCTCGACGTCCCGCGCCCTCGCGGCCGCTTCCCCGATGACGCCACCTACCTGCTCACACCGTCCGGCCGATCCGCCCTGACCGGGCTCGGGGTCGCCGTGCCCCCGGCGAACGGCGTCCGGTGCTGCGTCGACTGGACCGAGCAACGCCACCACGTCGCCGGCCCGCTCGGAGCCGCTCTGCTCGACACCCTCGTCGAGCGCGGCTGGGTCCGGCGGACACCGAGGTCTCGGGCACTGCGCCCCACCGACGACGGTCGCGCCGCCCTGCAGGAACATTTCGGCGTGCCGTGGCCGCCACCGTTGGGAGTGCACACTGCTGTGGAGCAACCGCTGGGTGCAACCGTTGACCGCGATCCTGGTCGGCGCCGGGTCGGGGCTGTTCGTCGACGAGGTCGGCAAGTTCATCACCCAGCAACGACTACTTCACCCCGCTCGCCGCCCCGATCATCTACCTCGTCTTCCTCGGGGTGCTCGCTGTCGCGGTGGCCGCCCGTCGCGCCCAGCTGGCCCGCAGCCGCACTCTCGCCTACTCGGTCGTCGTCGCACTCAAGGCGGTGGCCGACGGTCCGCTGCGGCCCGCGGCGCGCCGGGAACTGTTGCGCGACATCGACTCCTTGGCCGCCGACCCCTCACGTCCCGACCTCGCCGACCTCGCCACACGAGTGCGGCCCGCCGTCGAGAACGCACCCGTCGCGCCTGCGCCGCACCGGACGCGGCGGCTGCTCGGCGCGCTCGTGCGCGTCGAGCGCGCACTGCTCCCCCGCTGGATGCACCGGATCGTCCTGATCCTGGGCTCGCTGCTCGTCGGGCTGCTGTCGCTGGTCGGGCTGGCCGTCTTCATCGCACTCGCCACCGGTGACCCCGACGCGACGATCATCATCGACGACCGGACCGTCCCCCACGGCAGCCGCCCGCCCGCCCTGATCATCGCCTCGGCGGGCGAGACGGTCGTCGGGCTGATGCTCGTCGTCGCGGCGGTCGCACTGCTCGCCGGTCGCGACCGGTTCGCGCTGCGCGTCGGCCGGCTCGGGCTGAGCCTCGGCCTCGCCGGGGTCAACGTCGTGCTCGGCTACATCGACGCCGACCTCGTCGTCGCGGTCGTCGTCATCGAGATCGTGCTGCTCGGCCTGTTCCACCGCTACCGCGGGCGGTTCCTCGAGACCCGGTCGGCCGACGACGTCGTCTCCGACTGACGTCCGATTCGTGCCTCGGTACCAGCTCTACTCCTGACGACGCCCGCCCCCCGGCGCCGCGGTTCACACGCGTGCGCCGACCCCGTCGTCCCTGCGGGTACCCACCGCGGGCTGCTGCCCGTGTCCGGAGGCATCCGTGCTCCGCCATCGCCCGACCCTGCACACCGGCCACGTCCGCGCGCCGACGGCCACGTCGCCCGCGGCGGCCGCCCCGTCCTGCGCGGCCTCGATCTCGTCGCCTCGCCCGGCGACCGCATCGCGGTCGTCGGCGAGAACGGCCGCGGCAGGTCGACGCTCCTGCACGTCCTCGCCCGCGGTTGCGCGCTGATGTGCTGCGCTCAGCGGGCGGCGCCGATCGCGTGGGCGGCACCCCAGCCGTCGACGCGCGCAACGACCCGGCCACCCGCCAGCCGGATGCCGGCCTCGGTCATGTCGGACACCGAGGTCACGCCGACTGCGGCGGCGAGGGTCCCGTCGTCGAGGACGAGCCGCAGGCCGGGCGGGAGGAGCGTCGGGAAGATCGGGCGCAGCGCCGTGGCCAGTTCGGTGATGACGAGCTGCGCCAGCATCCCGGCCTCGTGCGGGTCGGCGGTGACGATCGCGGCGGTGATCTCGGTGCCGGGCGGGGCGGCGCGGACGGCGTGCTCGAAGGCCTCGAGCCGGTGCATGCCGAGCACCAGGACGAGCCCGTCGCCGGAGAAGCTGACCGCGTTGCCGCGCAACGCGTCGACGGTGCCGGGCGCCTGCCACGGCTC